>DASVPO010000001.1:0-37247 GCA_036382855.1 Pyrinomonadaceae bacterium
TACGGTCTGCTGTGTGCGGAAGGGCCTGCTCGACTTGTGCGTCAGCCTGTACCTTGTCGGGGAAGGTCGGGGTTCGGCTGAGCTTCTCTACGGGGGTTGTCTCAGGGAGTCGGCTGCAATCTACTCGCATTCGATAACCGAGTCAAGAAATTTCTTTTGCATCGACGCGGCCGCGCGCGCCGGGCCTCGCTGGACAACTCGCGTATGCGATGGTTAGATGGTTTTTTACTGTTAGCTGGTTTTTTTTACGAAATGCGGCCGGGGCGGCGCACACGCGGCTCGGCCTTCGACGGGGACTCAAGTCATGTTACGTGCAGGCATCGTCGGGCTTCCGAACGTCGGAAAGTCAACGCTCTTCAACGCGCTCACGGCGCAGCAGTCGGCGCTCGCGGCCAACTACCCTTTCGCCACCATCGAGCCGAACATAGGCGTCGTGCCCGTCCCTGACGAGCGGCTTGAGCCGCTGGCCCGGCTGGTTAAGACGAGCGTCATCATTCCGGCCAGCGTCGAATTCGTGGACATCGCCGGACTCGTGCGCGGAGCGAGCAAGGGCGAAGGACTCGGCAACCAATTCTTAGCCAACATACGCGAGACCGATACGGTCGTGCAGGTCGTCCGCTGCTTTGAAGACGAAGGCATCGTTCACGTCGAAGGCTCCGTCAATCCGCAGCGCGACATAGAAACCATCCAGATTGAACTGGCGCTGGCAGACCTCTCGGCTGTCGAGCGTCGCCGCGAACGCGCGCAGAAGACGGCCAAGAGCGGCGATAAAACGGCACGCGCCGAACTCGAAGTCTTAGATAAGATTCAGCCCGTGCTTGAAGAGGGCAAGTCTGCACGCGCCGCCACGCTCACAGACGACGAACGCGCCGTCGCGCGCAACTTTTTTCTGCTCACCATGAAGCCGACCATCTATGCCGCCAACGTTGACGAGGCGACGCTTTCCGAGGCCGAAGAGAATGAGCACGTGCGCGCCGTTCGTGCCATCGCGGAAGCGGAGGCGGCCGAGTGCATCATCATCTGCGCGCAGCTTGAGGCCGAACTCGTCGAACTTCCGCCCGACGAGCGTGCTGATTATTTGTCGGCTCTCGGTGTGAAGGGCAGCGGCGTTGACCGCTTGATAAAGAGCGCTTATCGCCTGTTGGGGCTCATGTCTTTTCTGACGGCGGGCGAAAAGGAGGTGCGTGCATGGACCATTCCGCAGGGCACGCGTGCTCCGCAGGCCGCAGGCGTCATCCACTCCGACATAGAGCGCGGCTTTATCCGCGCCGAAACTATCAATTATGAACAACTGCTCCGCGCAGGCTCCTATGCTGCCGCGCGCGAGCAGGGGTTGTTAAGACTCGAAGGCAAAGACTACATCATGCAGGAAGGCGACGTGGTTCATTTTCGCTTCAACGTCTGAAGATGCGAGCCAGAGTTGTTAAGACTCGGACGTTGGCCCGTCCCTTGTAATGCTTAATGGAGGAAAGATTTTGTTAAAAGTTGAAATGATGTCGGCCGAAGAGATGGAGGCTCTGCTGCGGCGAGTCGGCTACGGGCATCTCGGCTGCACTCGCGATAATCACCCATACGTCGTGCCGATGCACTACGCTTACGACGGCGAAGCTCTCTACTTCTTCACGACCGAAGGAACGAAAACAGAATTCATCTCGGCTAACCATGAAGTCTGTTTTCAGGTTGAAGAGGTTGACGATGCGTCGCGCTGGCGCAGCGTCATGCTCATTGGCGAAGCGCGGCGGCTAAATAATCCGGCTGAACTTGAACAGGCTATGCAAGTCATCATAGAGAACAACCCAACGCTCACGCCGGCCATCAACAAGACCGAGATAGGAGCTTGGCATCGCCTGAACAATATAGCCGTTTATCGCATCAGTCCCGACGCCATCTATGGACGCAAGACGGCAGATTCAGCATGAAGGCGAAAGAATTTTGATTGCGGCGAAGCGATGAAGATGCGCTGTCTTTCGAAGCGGGCCGGAAAGGCGAGCGTAGATGGAGGCGGGCGAGGAGGAAAACGGCCACGGTGAACTAATTAACACGGTGGCCGTTGCAATTGATTTAACGCAGTAGGGCGCGAATGCCGACGAGCGCCAGATAGCCGACGGCTACGATGACAGCCAGCTTGATTAACCCTACGGCGAGGCTAACGATGAAGCCGAAAATATGTAGCGTTATTCCGGCGGCCGCCAGCACCAGAGGAATCCCCACGACCAGCACGAACAGGCCCAGCAGGACGACTCCGATTACCCTCATTGTGTCTTTCACTTCAGCCATTTCTTTTACCTCTAGATAATTCCAAGCTTACGCGGTCGCGCGCTCGCCTGACATCATCAGAGCGCTTGCAAGCGACCTGCCACAATATACGAAGAAGGCGCGGCCGGCGTTCCATCCAACATTCCGCAGACTTGCAAAAGTCTTGCGGGCGAATCCCTCATCGCGCCCGATTATGCTAAGCTCACGACTGTAATCTCTTTTACTTTTGCCGATACTCTTACTCCACGAGTTAGTCGCTCGTCAAGAGGTTTCCGGCGCGATGTGCAGGAAGTTGTTCACAGGTTAATAGGTCATGCCTCGTCGTAGCTCAAAGCCGCTTTTCAACGAACCTGAGCAGCAGGAAGCGGAAGCCTTTTCTCTGCTCGCCCCGCTGGCCGAGAGGATGCGCCCGCGCACGCTCGCGGAGTTTGCAGGCCAGAGTCATCTCGTCGGCGAGGGGCGCGTCCTGCGTAGGTTGATTGAAGGCGGAGGCTCTTTGCCTTCGCTCATCCTGTGGGGCGCGCCCGGCACAGGCAAGACGACGCTCGCACGCCTGCTCGCGGAAAAAAGCGGCGCGCATTTCGTAGCCCTCTCGGCAGTCTTCTCCGGCGTCAAGGAGGCACGCGCGGCCATCAACGAAGCGCGCGAGACGCGCCGGCAAGGCGAGCGCACGATTCTCTTCATAGACGAGATTCATCGCTTCAACAAAGCTCAGCAGGACGCGCTCCTGCCGGCGGTCGAAGACGGAACAGTGACGCTCATCGGAGCGACGACCGAGAATCCTTCGTTTGAAGTGACGGGCGCGCTGCTTTCGCGCTGCCGCGTGCTCGTGCTCAACCCGCTGACGCAGGACGACGTGCAGATGATTCTCAGTCGCGCTCTCGAAGACGAAGAGCGTGGGCTGGCCGCGCTCAAACCCGCTCTGTCAGACGAACTCATTGCGCGCCTTGCACAATCCGCAGGCGGCGATGCGCGCGTCGGCTTAGCCGCCCTCGAAGCATCTGTCGAGGCGACCGAGCCGGACGAAGACGGCGTGCGACGCGTGACGCTTGAGACGCTCGTTGAAGCACTCGGACGTGCACATTATGCTTATGACAAAGGCGGCGAAGAGCACTACAATCTGGCCTCCGCGCTCATAAAGTCTTTGCGTAACTCTGATGTTAACGCCGCGCTCTACTGGCTGGCGCGACTCATCGAAGGCGGGGCCGACCCCGTCTTCATCGCTCGCCGCCTCTGCATTCTTGCCTCCGAAGACATCGGCCTCGCTGACCCGCAGGCGATGGTGCAGGCAGCGGCGGCAGCAGACATCACACGGTTGATAGGACTACCCGAAGCGCTCTACCCGCTCTCGCAGGCAACGATTTATCTGGCTCAAGCGCCAAAATCCAACGCCGTCAAGCGTGCATATTTTGCGGCCATGGAGGACGCGACCGAGACTGCGCGCGAGCCTGTGCCGCTGCACCTGCGCAACGCCGTCACGCCCCTGATGAAGCGCGTCGGCTACGGCAGCGGCTACCGCTACGTTCATCGTGACCCGCGTGCGCGCGAAGAGATGGCTTGCCTGCCTGAGTCTCTGCGCGGCAAAGTTTATTATGACGAGGAGCAACCGGCAGCTAACGATGATGAGGCGGAAGACCACTGTTAACGGCTACAACACGGCTACGGTAAAGCCACTAATTATCAGCACTCTTTTCATGCTTTCAGTTGAAAACTATTGACGCCTCATAATTAAACATTCACGGAGAATCAAAAGTGGGAACGACGAAATCCGACCAGGAACTAGCATTTTTGAAGGAGCTGTTTGTCTCAACCGATTGGGGCGAGCGCTTTGCCGCGCTCATTGACGAGCATGTCGAGTTGCCGAAGAAAGGCCGTATGCTGTACGTAGCCTCTGGCACGGGCGGCCACGCGATGGCGATGCAGGAACGCGCGGGCGATGATGTGACGCTGACCTGCGTTGATGAGAGCGAGGAATGTCTGGAACTGGGAAGAGCGAAAGCGGCTGCGGTCAAAGCAGAGCCGGAGTTTTACCGTGCGCAGTTGGAAGCGCTCTCGTTTGAGGATGAGCAATTCGATCTGGTTGTTGGCGATGCATCGCTCGTCGCGGCCGAGCGTCTGCCGGAGATGCTGGCGGAGATGGTGCGCGTGGCCGTGCCCGGCGGAACCGTTGCCTTAAGCCTTGCGACTAATTCGAGCTTCGGTGAGTTTTTCTCAATCTACTGGGAGGCGCTGCTCAACTCTGGCTTTGAGAAACATGAGCACGATGTAGAGTCTCTGATAACGGAACTGCCGACCGTCTCCGCTGTCGAAGAGATGGCAGGGCGAGAGGGGCTTGACTCCGTTACTTCATGGACGAACATCGAAGAGTTTGAGTATGAATCGGGCGAGGAGTTTTTGAACGCGCCGCTGATTACGGATTTTCTGCTCAAGGCGTGGCTCGAATCGCTGCCCGGAGAGGAAGCGCAGGCGCGCATCGCCGCCGAGGTCGCGCGCATCATTGACGAGGAACGTCAGGACATGGATTTTGTGCTCACCGTCAAAGCAACACTGATGGTCGGGCGCAAGGCAGAAGCGGAGTAAGAGAAAAGGCAAAAGGTAAAAGTAAAAAGGTAAAAGGAAGGCTGAAAACCACTTCTTATTAAAAGTGATTCCCCCTTCACTTTTACCTTTTACCTTTTTACTTTTACCTTCTTCAGCGTTTCTCGCTTGAGTATTTCTCGCTCGTGCGGCGGTCGTCTTCGAGCGGGCTGGTGTCGGAGGCGCGCAGGCGCTCGCGGCGTTTTGCTTCTTCGAGGCGCGCTTCTTCGTCTGCTTCATCCTGCCCTTCGCGGAAGGCGCGCTTGCTCTGGCCGAGCGCTTTGGCAAGCTGCGGCAGGCGGCTGGCCCCGAAGAGCAGAACCACGATGACGAGGATGATGAGCAACTCCTGCATCCCCAGCCCGCCAATTGCTAAAATAATTTTGTCCATCAAAGAAGACCTCAGCCGCGCGTTTTTGCCAGCGCGGCAACGTTTGGACGACCGTTACTGCTCGCCGTTGCCGTCGTCCGATTCATAAAACAGATACTTGCGCCACGTCTCGTCGGCGCGGCCGAGGTAACGCATAATCTGGCGGTTGACGTGCAGGGAAAATCCGCGCGGGCGGCGCAGGAGATGCATTCCGGCCTCTTCCGGCGTACGGTTGCCCTTGCGATGATTGCAGCGCTTGCAGCACGCTACCAGATTATCCCACGTCGAATCGCCGCCGCGCGAGCGCGGGTGAACGTGGTCGAGCGTCAACTCCGCAGGCGGAAACTGTTTGCCGCAATACTGGCAGGTCGAATGGTCGCGCAGCAGTATATTTTTGCGCGAGAGCGAGCGGCGCTCAAACGGGATGTGTATGTATTCGATGAGCCGTATGACTGAGGGCGCATGAAGCGAGAGCTTCGCGGAATGAAGCATGTGGCCGTTGTGCTCTTCCATACGGGCCACGCCTTTGAAAATCATCACCACCGCGCGCCGTTCGGTGCACACGTTAATCGGCTCAAAAGAAGCGTTCAGGACTAAGACTCGTCCATTCATATTGCCATCCGATATTACGTGAGCGCGCCCGTCAGTGTCAAAAACATTCTACTGACCAGCGCAGCCCCCGTTTTTGATGAACAATCAAGCTGTAACGATGGCCCGGCCGGAAGCGGACTCTTCAAACGGGCTTCAACTGCTGCGCCAGATTGACGAAGCGCGCATCCGAACGCAGGTGGTCAAACAGGGGTTCGGAGTTAATGAAGGCCATGAAGCCGGAGCGCTCTTCAACGGCGCGTTCGAGCCAATCAAACATCTGCTCTTCATCCTTGAGGCCCAGATGAATGAGGGCAAAGTAGTAGGCCGAGACATACTTTTGCCGGGCCATCTCCCTTAAATCATCAAGCACCTGTAGGGCCTCTTCGTGATGGCCGGCGAGCGCGTGGGCGTAGCCGAGATGCGCAAGGTGCGTCAGGCTGCCGCCTGTGAGAATGACGGCCTGATTCAGCAGAGCGACCGCTTCATCCGTTTTGCCCTGCTGCGTGTATGACATGGCGATAATCCAGTGTGCGAAGTCGAAGCGCGGGTCCATCTCAAGCGCTTTCCGCGCCTGCTCGACGGCGCGCTCATACTGGCGCGCGAAATAGTAGGCCCAGGCAAGGCTGACGTTGGCGAAGAGCGAGAGCGGATCTAGTTTCTGCGCACGCTTGCTCTCGCGAATTGCTTCCTCGTATTGTCCTGTGGCTTTCAGATAAAAGCCGTAGCCGTCGTGCGCGTTGGCGTAAGCCGGGTTGAGCTTGATGGCGCGCTTGAATTCGCGTTCGGATTTGGCAAAGTCCCAGTCGTACATCAGGTGGCAGAAGCCGAGCGAGGTGTGTGCTTCAGCCAGCGCGTCGTCAATCTCCAACGCACGCATGGCCGCGGCCTTCGCTTTCGGATATGTGTCGTGCGGCGGAAGGCCGCCGGTCGAGGAGGCCAGAAAGGCATAAGCGTCTGCCAGTCCGGCGTAGGCGAGGGCGTAATTCGGGTCGAGGTCTGCCGCCTGCTGGAAATGTTCGACGCCCTTTTTAATCCATTCTTCGGTGCGCTTGTTCGTGTAGTAACGTCCCTTGAGATAAAGGTGATAGGCTTCGGTGTTTTCGGTGTAACGCTTGATGAGCCGTCGTTTGTCCTCGCCGCTCAATTTGAGCCGCAGCTTTTCGCTAATCTCGCGCGAAATCTCTTCCTGCAAGGCGAAGATGTCTTTCATCTGATGACGATACTGCTCACCCCAAACCTGTGACTCCGACGCGACATCAACCAGTTCGGTTTTGACAATCAGCAAGTCCTTGAGCTGAAGCATTCTCCCCGTCAGCACGGCGCGCACGCCCAATTCCTGTCCGACCACTTGCGGGTCTATCTCTTTGCCCTTGTAGCGAAAGACTGTGCTGCGCGGAACGACGCGCAGCTTCGGAAGCTGAGAGAGGCTGTTGATGATGCTTTCCGTGATGCCGTCGGAAAGATACTCTGCCTGCGGGTCTGCGCTCTCGTTAACTAAAGGCAGGACGGCCAGCGAGTCTATCACTTTAGACTTTGTCGCGCGTCGCCTGCGTTGCAGCGGGGCTGTCAGGCTTGAAGAGGTAGAAACATTGCCTGAGACAGGCCCTGAACGGAAGAGTTCTGTCGGAACATCTTCACCTGTGCGGGAGGGAAGCTTGATGAGCGTGGCCTGCGATTCGCGTAGAGAGGATGAATCGCCGACGAGCGGCGTGCCGTCGAGCCGACAAAAGTTCAGCGATACGTCCGTGTACGTCAGATGGCAGGTCGGACAGCGCTTCATAAATCTCAAACGGCCTCTAGCGCGTAAAGTCAGCTTGGCTCTCATCCGTCAAAGGCAGAGGAAACGAAGGATAGACGGATAAGCTATCCGCGAGTAGTTATAGTGTGATGCCGCTCAGGAGGCGGGCCAGCCCGCACGCCTCTTAAGCGATGGGCAGTTAAGTTTAACCTTGTTCGCGGAAGCGGTCTGTCGCATCAACCAGAGCGCTGATGATGCCCGTCTCCGTGGCAGAATGGCCTGCATCCGGGATAACCTGAAAATCCGCCTCCGGCCACGCGCGATGCAGTTCCCAGGCGCTCATCATCGGACAGACGACATCATAACGCCCCTGCACGATCACCGCCGGAATGTGTCGAATCTTCGAGACGTTTTCAATCAGGTAATTGTCCGTATCGAAGAAGGCATTGTTCATAAAGAAGTGGCACTCGATGCGCGCAAACGCGATGGCGAACTCGGGGTCGTCGAAGTCGGAGATGAAGTCAGGGTCGGGAAAGAGTTTTGAAGTGCTGCCTTCCCAGACGCTCCAGGCGCGTGCCGCTTCAACGCGCACAGCCTCGTCGTCGCTCGTCAAACGCCTGTGATACGCGCTCAACATATCGCCGCGTTCGTTCTCAGGAATCACGTTCAGGTATTGTTCCCACACGTCAGGGAAAATGGCGCTCGCGCCCTCCTGATAAAACCAACGAATCTCCTTCGGGCGACACAGAAAGATGCCGCGCAGGACAAGCTGGCAGACGCGTTCGGGATGCGTCTGTGCGTAAGCCAAGGCGAGCGTGCTGCCCCATGAGCCGCCGAAGACCATCCAGCTCTCTATGCCAAGTTGCTCGCGCAAATGCTCTATGTCAGAGACCAGATGCCACGTCGTGTTCTCTTCCAGATTAGCGTGCGGCGTGCTCTGGCCTGAGCCGCGCTGGTCAAACAGAACGATGCGGTATGCTTCCGGGTCGAAATAACGACGATAGGCGGGCACAAGGCCGCCGCCCGGCCCACCATGCAGAAAGACAACGGGCTGCCCGTCAGGATTACCACACTGTTCGTAGTAGAGGCTATGGATTGGCGAGACCTGCAAGCGTCCCACTTCGAAGGGTTCAATCGGGTCGTAAAGTGTTTTCATACAGACAATAATACAGAGGTTAGCGGCCAGATGCCAGAAGCCTTTCAAACATCTTTCGCCTGTCTAATATACGGCCAACTAACGTCCGGCGTTTATTCAACCGGCCGTGCAACCGTGAGCACGAACACCTCCGTCGCTCCAGCATCCTTCAGCGCGCGTGCGCAGGCCGAGACGGTTGCGCCCGTCGTAAAGACATCATCAATGAGCAGTATGCGCTCACCTTTAACGAGGCGCGGCCTTTCAACTTTAAAAGCGTCCGCGACCGTTTCACGCCGCGCGCGAACGTCCATTCCTGCACGATGCTGCTCCGTGTGAACGCTGCGCGCGAGACTCCATTCATCGAGCGGCAGACTGTTTAAATGCGCGAGCGCACGGCCTAAGACGGCGGCCTGATTAAAGCCGCGCTCTCGTTCTCGCTCTGGATGAAGCGGAAGCGGAATAATCAACGTCGCGTTGTTCAGCGGCGCGCGGCTCTGCGTCTCAAACAACAGTCCGGCCAGACGGCGCGAGACATTTGGCTCGTGCTTCAAGGCCAGCACGGAAGCACGCAAAGCTCCCTCGTATGCACCGCAGGCACGCGCCGCAGTAAAATTCTCATCATCGCAGCGACGACAACGCACCTCTTTTCTACGCTCTTCCGCAACGCTGCCCAGAGCCAGAGCGCCACACTTCCAGCAGAGCGTGTCATTCTCGGAAAAGATGCGCGTCTGCGCCCAACAGGCGGCGCACACATTACCGTCGGCCCTCGTCTCCACGCTTCCGCCGCAAACGGCGCACGACTGCGGGTAGAGCAATGCGAGCGTTGCATCATAAAGGTTGTTTGTCTTTTCCGTTAACCACATCTGCCCTGAACTCTTTCGGATTTCAATTGATGTCCAGTTGGGCCAATAGTGGGAAATGGTCTGAAGCCTGAGCCACGCCCGCAGGTTCTTTGATGACCTGACAATCTTTGAGTCGCTCTGTGAAGCGATTGGGCAAAAAGATGTAGTCGAGCCGCAGGTGCGGGTCCCATGTGGGGAAGGTGTAGCCCTTCACGTCGGGGTAGAGCGTGCGGTAGCCGTCAGCGTAGCTGGCATCGAGCATGATGCGGATTGTCTCGCGCTGTATGTCGCGCCCGCTGAGCCAGACGAGCGCACGAATCCAGTAGGGCATGCGCTTCACATCTAAAAGTTCTCCGGGCGCTAAGGTATTGAAGTCGCCGACGAGGACGTGAAAGCCTTCCTGATGTTGTTCGATGCCTTTCAGTAGCGCCTGAATCTCGCGCGCACGCTTCTGTTCGCTCCACTTGGAAAAACGCGCGCTCAAATGCAGCCCGAAGATGCGCGACTCGCTTCCCATCAGTTGGATTTCCAGAAAGGAATGCTTCGCTCCGACAGGATAGTGCCACTCGTGGCGAGCAATCTCCAGGCGGCTGATATAAGCGATGGAGTGGTCGGCCCTTGCAGCCCAGTGTGGAAAACCTGTCGCGTGGGCCAACGCTTGAATAACGGCCGGGTCGGTTCCCTCCTGAAAGACAACGAGGTCGGGAGCGACCGCTCGAATCACTTCGCTCAGGCGCTCTTCACGCTTGCGCCCGCCGAAGCGAATGTTGTAGCTCATCAGCTTGAGGTTCACGAACCGGCCTCAGCTTCGATGACGGTGAAGTATGGCTGGTCGAAGATGACATCGCGCGCAAAGAGGATGAAGTTTGAAGTGGCCTGAAAATTGACGGGCCGCCCTACCATTTGCTGTAGCTTCAGCCGCAAAGGGTTCAACTCTGGAGCAATGTCCGGGTCTTTGTCGCCGAGCGGTTTGGTGTGCAGCACGGGGATGTAGTAGGCGTCTTCCTTCCAGTATTCCATCACCCTGTCTCCGACGAGCGTCACGTCCAGGTCGCTCGTTCCCCTCCCATCTGCGTCGAAGGGCGCGCCGTCTTCCCAGCGTTCGGCCGTCACGACGCTGCCTCTGAGCACAACGCCCGTCCCCTCCGGCAAGCCTGCACGACATGCTGCACAAAACTCTTCCAGCCGCCGCTCGTCTCCGTCGAAGCCTAGACGAATAATACGCTCGCGTATTTCCTCTTCCGTCATCTCTTTCACATCTTTAGCCACGCTCAACCGTCCTCCCTCTGTTCTTCCTGACGTTTAGCCGTGCTCTTTTAATTTCAGACTGAAATTCAAATTCCCGTAGCAGCGAGCCGCTTAAAGAAAAAGGCCCGCCGGATCGAGTCAGTTGAATCCGGCAGACCTTGATTATGTCATGCTTGAAGGCGTCGCTGCTACTCGTCGTCTTCGTTGAGCAGGCCGCGCTCCTGCAAGTCCTGGCAACGCAGGCAATGACGCGCCCAGGGCACTGCTTCCAGCCTCTTTTCCTGCACAGGCTCGCCGCAATGCACACACTCGCCATACTCGCCCGCTTCAATTCTCACCAACGCTTCGTCAATCAGTTCGAGCAACCGCCGGTCGTTAGCCGACATGGAGAATAATAGCTCTTTAGTATAAGCATTAGCGGCCATGTCCGCAGGGTCTTGCGTGGCTTCCGAGTCGCGCTCGCGGCTATAGAGCTCGGCTTCCTGCACCTGCCCGACCAGGCCCTCGCGACGACCCAGCAACCTGTCCCTGAATGTTTTCACTTTTCTTTTATCCATCGTTTGTAGTTTCACCCTCCGATTCTAAAAAGGAGCCAGAAGCCAGAACAATCTGCACCCGCCTGTTTCTGATTCTTGGTTTCTCAGTCTTTCTGCTCTCCCGTGGCTTCTAACTTTCAGGATTCTGCTCTCCGTTTATTTCTGATACGGCCATCCATGAATAATCGTATATGCCCTGTAAAGTTGTTCGACCAGCAGAACGCGCGCCATCTCGTGTGTCAGCGTCAGGCGCGACAAAGACCAGCGCATGTGCACGCCCTTGACCACTTCGACTGAAACACCGTTATGACCGCCGATGATGAACGCGACTTCCTTCGTCCCTGCGTTCTGCCATTTCTCGACTTCGGCGGCCAGCCCTTGCGAACTCCACTCGCGCCCCTCTACATCCAGCAAGATATTCAGCGCATCCTTGCGGAGCGCGCTTAAGATGCGCCTGCTCTCATCTTCGATGCCTTCCGCTGCGACCTGCGCCCTGCTCGCCTCAAGGATGGTCACGTCACAGCGCACGAAATGTTCCAGTCGCTTCAAAAACTCTTCGACGAGCGCACGCAGATGCTCGTTTTTCGTCTTCCCGACCCAGATGAAACGAACGCGCATTGCCAGCGATGCCACAGCTAAAAGGGAAACAAGCAAGAAGGGCAGAGGTAAACGGACAACAAAAATTGTGCGCCGCGCTTGCTCGCTTCCGTTTCCTTTAACCCTTTAACCCTTTACCCTCTTCCCCAGCTTTCTCTTCATATCGTGCGAGCTTTTCGTAAAGGTTCTTACGGCTGATGCCGAGCAGGCGCGCGGCCTCCGATTTGTTTCCCTTCGTGGCTTCCAGCGTCTCCTTTATGTAGTCTGCCTCAAGCTCTGCGAGTGTCTGCCGGCGTGCGCCGAGCTTACGAGCCAGTGCGGCCGCCCTGACAACTTCCGGCAGGTCCGCTGCCTCAAGCCTTGCTCCTTCGGCGACGATAACCGCCCGCTCGATTATGTTTGCCAACTCGCGCACGTTGCCCGGAAACTCGTAAACCTCAAGGAGCGCGAAGGCGGCGGGCGTCATCTCGCGCGCGGGCCGTCCATGTTTCGCGGCATAAGTTTTCAAAAAGCTCTGCGCCAGACGCTTTATGTCCTCGCGTCGCTCACGCAACGGCGGCACATGAATCTGCACTACATTCAAACGATAAAAAAGGTCTTCACGGAAAGCGCGACGACGGACAGCGCCCTCCAAATCAACATTGGTCAGCGCTATCAAACGAGCGTCAACCTTCACTGTGCGACGCCCGCCGAGGCGTTCAAACTCGCGCCGTTCAATGACGCGCAGCAGTTTCGCCTGAGCGTCCACAGTGAGATGCGCGATCTCGTCAAGCAGCAGCGTTCCCTTGTGCGCGGCTTCGAGGCGACCGGGCTTCGCTTCCGTCGCGCCCGTGAAAGCGCCGCGCTCATAGCCGAAAAGCTCTGCTTCCAGCAGCTCGCTCGGCAGCGCAGCGCAATCAATCTTCACGAAGGGCTGCGCGGAGCGAGCGCTGCGATTGTGAATAAAAAACGAGAGTGCGTCTTTGCCCGCGCCCGATTCGCCCACAAGGAGCACGTTGGCATCCGTCACGGCGACCCTTTCGGCGAGGCGCACGGCCTCGCGCATCGCATCCGACAGGGCCACCATCTCGATCACGATTCGCTTCTCAATGAACTACTACTGCTGCTGGTACCGCCGTCGCCCGTCAACTCCGCCGGAAGCTGAACGCGCTTCGCATCGCGCCACAATCTTTCGAGGTCGTAAAACTTCCGGGCCTTGTCTTCAAAGACGTGTAGGATAAAATCGCCGTAGTCCACGAGCACCCACTCCGCCGTGTTATATCCTTCGACGCGCGAAGCGCGCGTGCCCTGCTTCTTCAACTGCTCAACGGCCTCGTCTGCAATCGCCTGCACCTGCCGCGTGTTCGCGCCGCTGGTGATGATGAAGTAGTCTGTGAAATTAGCGACCTCGCGCAAATCGAGCACGAGCGGGTCGAGCGCCTTCTTATCGCTGGCGGCGCGCAGGGCCGTGCAAATACGCGCGTCCAGTTCATCCGTGCAATTCTCGCTGCTTGCCGCTTCGCGCGTTTTAGCATCCGCCTGTTTGGCGCTCTGCTCAGGATGCAACACCTGCTCCTTGATTGAAGTATTCTGATTCATGCTGCTCTCAAAAAGTTAAAGAGAAAAGATAGAGAAACGCTCAAGCGCAAAGGCGAAATTAAACTCAAAACCCTATCTCTCTTTATTCCTTATAGCCTTCCTCTCCGTTTAATTCTTCCTGTAGAGCTTGTACTTTCCAATGAATTCCGCGACCGCCGCCGGCAGCAACGCCGCTGCTTCGCGCCCAAGTCCATCACGCACAAGCTGTCGAATCTCGGTTGACGAAACATCCATCAACACCACATCGGTCACATAAATCCTTGTGCCTTCGCTGCCATCAACTTCCCGGCTGACGGCTTCCCTTTCAAGTCCGCGCAGGTCAACTACTCTTTCGCGAACAGCGGGCGTCACATGCTCCGTGCTCAACTCATAACCGGGCCTTGTGACGACGACATGATTCGTCAACTCAAGCACCCGCTCCCACTCGCGCCAGGTCTTTATATCAACCCACGAATCTGCGCCCATGACGAAGAAGAGTTGAGCTTCAGGGCCGAGCTTCGACTGCATGCGCACGAGCGTCTCAATCGTGTAAGGCTTCGCCGGCTCGTCCAACTCGACGGTCGAAATCATCAGCCGCGGCTCGTTTTGAGTAGCGAGCGCGAGCATCGCGTAGCGCTCGAAAGCCGGTGTCACTTCCCGCCCGCGTTTGTGCGGAGCGACGTGGGCCGGAATGAAAAGAACTTCATCGAGCGCAAGCAGTTGCTTCAACTCTCGCGCCACCGCGATGTGCCCTGCATGCACAGGGTCAAACGTTCCGCCGTAAAGAGCTATGCGCTTCATCAACTAACAAGACGCGTTTCCGCGTCGTGCTCTTCAGGCGTTCGTGCGTCCTGCTTCTCCTTTATCTCGTCAAGCGCCCGCGCCACGGCATTGACCAACTCGCGCACGCCTCCGTTGGTCGCGGAAGAGATAGCATAAAAGGGTCGCTCGTCCTGCTCGGCCCGCCGCTTCAAATTCTCAAGGCGCTCCGGCTCGTCCAGAGCATCCGTCTTGGTTGCGACGACAATCTGCGGGCGCGAAGCGAGATTCGCATCGTAAGCCGCAAGCTCGCGATTGATTGTTTCGTAGTCGCTGACGGCATCGCGTCCCGAAATGGATGAAACGTCAACGAGGTGCAGCAGGAGTTTGGTGCGCTCGACATGACGCAGGAAGCGGTCGCCAAGCCCCGCGCCCTGATGCGCGCCCTCTATCAGGCCCGGAATATCCGCGACGACGAAGGTGCGAAACTCTCCAAGGTCAACGACGCCAAGGTGCGGCTCAAGGGTGGTGAAAGGATAGTCCGCGATTTTCGGCTTGGCCGCTGAGATGACGGAGATGAGCGTTGACTTTCCGGCGTTAGGGAAACCGACCAGCCCGACATCGGCCAGCAACTTCAACTCAAGCTGTAGCTCGCGTTCTTCGCCGGGACTTCCTTCCTGGTGATAGCGGGGAGCGCGATTCGTAGAGGTCGCGAAGTGAGAGTTGCCGAAGCCGCCGCGCCCGCCACGCGCGGCCTGCCAGCGCTCGCCGTCACGAGTGAAGTCATAGAGCAACTCGTTCGTCACAGCGTCGTAAACCTGCGTGCCGACGGGAACACGCACTTCCGCGTCAGCGCCTGCATGCCCGTAGCGATTCGAGCCTTCGCCGTGACGCCCGCGCTCGGCCTTATGCTCAGGGTTATAACGCAGGTGCAGGAGCGTATTGAGGGATTCGTCCGCGACTATCCAGACATCGCCGCCGCGCCCGCCATCGCCGCCCGAAGGCCCGCCGCGCGGGACAAACTTTTCACGACGGAAGGCCGTCACGCCGTTGCCGCCGTTGCCGCCCTGAACGCGAATCTTTGTGCGATCAATAAACAAATTGGATTTTTCTAATCTGCAATCTTAGAGTTTCGATTAAGACGAAATATTTCTTAAGCTTTGAATCTCTCAGTCTTAAACTAATCGCAAATAAAAATCTGAAATCAGAAATTGAAATGCGACGCCCGGCGCTTTGGGGAGTGAAGCACCCAGCGCAGGCGTCGCAAATCTTGCGGCCTTTGACTCCGCGACCTATGCGCTTGCTGCCGCAGGTGCTTGCTCGGTAGTAGCGGCGGCCGGATAAACGCTGATGAATTTCCCTGAGCGGCCCTTGTCTTCAAACTTGACGAAGCCGTCAATCAACGCAAACAGCGTATCATCTTTGCCGCGACCGACATTCTTGCCGGGCTTCCACTTCGTGCCGCGCTGGCGTGCCAGAATATTTCCGCCGAGCACGCGCTCGCCGCCAAACTTTTTCAATCCTAATCGCTGCGACTGCGAATCACGACCGTTGCGCGATGAGCCGACGCCTTTCTTGTGTGCCATTTCTTTAACTCCTGACGATGAACCGTCTGAACTCAGCAGCGATGAATGAAAAACCTGCTGGTTCTACTTCATCGTTCCTTGTTCGTCCTGCATCGTTTACCCGATAGAATCTATTTTCAAAGTCGTATAGCCCTGACGATGGCCCTGCGTGCGTTTGTACTGCTTCCGTCTCTTCTTTTTGAAGACGATGAGCTTGTCACCGCGCCCGTGGTCAAGAACGGTCGCCGCGACACGCGCGCCATCGTCAAGCGACGAGCCGACTTTCGTTTCGCCGTCGCCGCCAATCATCAGCACATCGAGTTCGACCGCTTCGCCCGCCTCCTTATCAATCGAAGGCACGCGCACCTGCTCGCCAGCCTTGACGCGAAACTGCTTGCCGCCGGTTTTAATAATTGCGTAAGCCATTTGCTACTCCCTTCAGTGAGCGTCCCTCACCATCGAAAAGTCGTTTATTATAAAGGCACTTAGCTCGCCCGTCAACGCGGGACGGCTGATATTTTGGCCTGCCCTTTGGTCCCGTTGTTCGACAGGAAATCTTCCATAAATTTAGTGGAAAACTCTCCGGCCTGAAACTTCGGGTCGTTCATAATCTTTAAGTGCAACGGAATCGTCGTCCGTATTCCTTCGACGACCATCGCTTCCAAAGCGCGCCGCATACGCGCAATCGCCAGTTCGCGCGTGCGCGCGTGGACAATCACTTTGGCAATCATCGAATCGTAGAAAGGCGGCACGACATAGCCCGGATAGGCCGCCGTGTCAACGCGCACGCCGGGGCCGCCCGGCAAGTTAAACGCAGTGATGAGGCCCGGCGACGGGACAAAGGTTTCAGGATGCTCCGCGTTGATGCGACACTCAATCGCGTGGCCGACTATGAGCACATCCTCCTGCGTGTAGCCGAGAGGTTCGCCCTCCGCGATTCTGATCTGGTTGCGCACGATGTCTGCCAGCGTGACCATCTCCGTGACGGGATGCTCGACCTGTATGCGCGTGTTCATCTCCATGAAATAAAAACGCTCATCTTCGTCGAGCAGGAATTCGAAAGTGCCCGCGCTCGAATAGCCTATGCGCTTGCAGGCAGCGACCGCCGCCGCTCCCATCTGCTCGCGCAACTCAGGCGAGAGCGCAGGCGACGGAGCTTCCTCCAGAAGCTTCTGGTGGCGGCGTTGAATCGTGCACTCGCGCTCGCCAAGGTGAATACATTCGCCGTGCTCGTCGGCCAAGACCTGAATCTCTATGTGGCGCGGTCGCTCTATGTAGCGCTCTATGTAAACATCGCCGTTCTTAAAGGCGGCCTCAGCTTCGTTTGAAGCCGTTTCGAGCGCATGCCCAAGCTCGTCCTCCGTGCGGACGATACGCATTCCGCGTCCGCCGCCGCCCGCCGCCGCTTTAATGATGACGGGAAAACCTATCTCGCGTGCCAGCCTCAGGGCTTCCTCTTCCGACTCCAGAGGATCAGGGCTGCCCGGCAGAATAGGAACTCCTGCGGCCTGCATAGCGCGGCGAGCTTCCACCTTATCGCCCATCATGCGAATCACGTCGGCACGCGGGCCGATAAACTTGATATTGCATGCTTCGCAGATTTCCGCGAAATAGGCAGACTCGGCGAGAAAGCCGTAGCCGGGGTGAATCGCGTCAACGTTTGTGATTTCCGCGACGCTGATGATGGCCGGAATGTTCAGGTAGCTCTGCGCAGAGGGAGCAGGGCCAATGCAGTATGATTCATCTGCGAAGCGGACGTGCAGCGAATCGCGGTCGGCAACCGAATGAACGGCGACCGTCTTGATGCCCATCTCCTTACACGTCCAGATAATCCGGCACGCTATCTCGCCGCGATTGGCAATCAGTATTTTTCTAAACTGATTATGCGAGCCAGCCGCTCCCGTTTCTCTCTGGACAAGCTTATAAGTTTTAAGCATTTTAGGTTTTCAATTTTCAGTCTTCGGTTTTTAGTTTGCGCGCGGTTGCCGGAAACTAAAAACGAAGGCTGAAAACTATTTCTTAATTCCGTACAACGGCTGTCCAAACTCGACGGGCTGGCCGTTCTCAACGTAAATCTTCGCGACCTCGCCGGTCGTCTCCGCCTGTATCTCGTTCATCAACTTCATCGCCTCGATAATGCAGACCACCGTATCGGGGCCGACGTGGCTGCCGATGCGCACAAACGGCTCGGACTGCGGCGAGGGTGAGCGATAAAAAGTGCCGACGATTGGCGAGGTGATGATGTGCAAATCTTCTTCGGGGGCAGCAGCAGTCTTCGCAGGCTCGGCGGGCGGCTGAGACGCTGTTGTTGCTGCGTGCGCGCTTGCGCTGCCGCGCGTTTCCGTCGCCGGCTGGACGGGAGGCGCTTGCGGCACAGGCGGCGCTGGCGCTGTAGAACTGGCAGCGCCTGTTGAAGCAGTAGCTTGAGAGGGCAACTCGCGGCGCAGCCGGACGCGTATGCCTTCGCGCTCCAACTCGAAATCCGTAAAGCCATGCTGCGCGATCAACTCAACCAGCTCACGCAACTCTTCCATGTTCAGCGTTGGCTCCGCACGACGATGTTGCTGCTGCTGTTGCTGCGGTTGATTCTGCGCCGGATGGCGACGGCGGCCACGGTCGCGATGCTGGCCGCGCTCAGGTTGATTCGTCTTTTGCTGTGGCCGTTCGTCGCTTGAAGATTGTGATGGTGATGATGATGTCGTTTCCTGATCGCTCATTCTTCTCCAACTCCCAGCGGGCCGGTAAGCTCTGTAGCGCCCGTTTTCTCTCAACGCGTTCAAAACGAAGAGCCTCAACTGCTCCGTACGGAACTTGGCCGACGGTTCATTGAGGCTCGCAGTCGGCATCGGACGCGCACGCCTCATAAAAAAGCTTCCTGCGCGCAACGCTCGCTTGAATCGCTCTCTTCTTTACTCTTCGGTCTTCTTCTCTTCAGCCGTTGATTCGGTCTTGGCAGCACGACGGCCGCCCTTCGGCTTATTGTCTTCGAGTTCCGTCTCGACCTTGGCCTTCCCGCGACCGCGCGCCTTCGTGGTCTCTTCCTTCTCGAATGTTTTGTCTGCCTTGTGGCCCGCGCGCCGGCCGCCTTCGGCCGCCTTCGATTCGCTCGCCTTCGCAGTCTGCTTTTTACCTGCACCAGCGGACTTCGCGCGCTTCGTTGCGTTTTCAATCGCCTCGCGCTCGCGCGGATTATCAACGAGCTCGATGATCGCAAGCTCCGCGTTGTCGCCGTCGCGCCGACCGAGTTTGATGATGCGCGTGTAGCCGCCGGGACGGTCCTTGTAACGCTCGCCCAACTCGTCAAACAAACGCTTCAGTGCAGCGACGCCCGCCGTGCGCGGAGCACGGACAGCGCCGCGGCGTCCCGTCGAAGCGGCCTGCTGGCGATTGCCCGAATGGAAGAACGAAGCAGCCTGACGACGCAGGTGGACGGCCTGCACGGCCTGTTCATCGCCCGTCAAATTCTGCGCGTGACGCGAGAGCGTGATTACGCGCTCGACAAACGGGCGCAGTTCTTTGGCCTTCGGCAGGGTGGTGATAATCCGCTCGTCGCGCGCGTTGATGAGAGAAGTCGCCAGGTTGCGCAGCATGGACATGCGGTGTGCCGTCGTCCGTCCAAGCTTCCGATGTGCTTTTAAGTGTCGCATGATTCAATTTGATTTTAGATTTTAGATTTGCGATTGGATAAGGATAGGAAATTAAAATAAATCTTTATTCCTTATCCAATCTAAAATCGCAAATCTAAAATCTAAAATTCCTTACTCTTCGTCGTCTTCGTAATCGTCCAGATCGCTGTCGCGGCCGCCGGAGCCGGGAATCGGATTACCCTGCGCGTCAAACTCCATCCCGAAATCGAGGCCCATTCCATTAAGGATGTCTTTGATTTCGTTCAGGGATTTCTTACCGAAGTTTTTCGTCGCCAGCATCTCGCGCTCTGTGCGCTGCACGAGGTCGCGGATGGTGCGAATGTCCGCGTTCTTCAAACAATTGTAGGAGCGAACAGACAATTCCAACTCGTCAACGGAGCGGTCTAGCTGGTCGTTGCGCGGCAAGGGCGGGCGCTCCATGTTGGAGTAGGCAAACTCGTCCGTGTCTTCCTCAAAGTTGATGAAGATGGACATGTGGTCTTTAATCAACTTGGCAGCAAGGCCGATGGCGTCGTCAGGCTTGACCGAGCCATCCGTCCAGACTTCAATCGTCAGCTTGTCAAATTCCGTATTCTGGCCGAGGCGCGCAGCCTCAACCGTGTAGTTGACCTTCTTGACGGGCGTGTGCACGGAATCCACAGGGATGTAGCCCAAAGAGAGGTCTTCGTCAAAATTGCGGTCGGCGGAGACATAGCCGCGCCCGCGCTTGAGGCGCATCTCAATTCTCAAGCTTCCGCCTTCGCCCACGGTCGCGATGTGAACTGAGGGGTCGAGCACTTCAACGTCGGCATCGGCCTCGATGTCGCCCGAAGTGACTTCGCCTGCGCCTTCCTTCGTGATGGTCAGCGTCTTCGCCTCCGTGCCGTGCAGCTTAAACGGAACCTGCTTCAGATTCAGAATCACGTCCGTGGCATCTTCGACCACGCCGTTGATTGAGGAAAATTCGTGCTCGACGCCCTCAATCTTCACTGCCGTTATCGCCGCCCCTTCGATGGAAGAGAGCAGCGCGCGGCGCAGCGAGTTTCCAACGGTCGTACCGAAGCCGCGCTCGAAGGGCTGCGCCGAAAAGCGCCCGTAGCGCTCCGTCATCGTCTCCGCATCAGCCGCCAGCCGGCGCGGCATTTGAAAACCAGTCCAGAGATTATTTTGATCCATAGCCATAAAATTTTTCCGAGTCGGGAGTCAACAAAATGCACGGCGGCCCGGGCGCGTGCTCGTGAGAGTTTTGAAAAAACCCCGACGCAGCCCGCGCGCGGCGCAGCCTTCGTGCTTACTTGCTATAAAGTTCGACGATAAGTTGCTCGTTGATTGAGCGGTCAATATCATCACGCGTCGGCAATGAAGCGACGCGCGCACTCATCTCAGCGCCATCGGCCGGGGCAATCCACGAGGGACGCCCACGCCCCGCAGCCGTCTGCCATGCGCCTTCGACGTGCGGGTTCTTGCGCGACCCTTCTCTAATACTAATGACATCGCCCGCTTTAATCTGGAATGAGGGAATGTCAACCTTGCGCCCGTTGACTTCGATGTGACCGTGATTGACGAGCTGACGCGCTTGCCTGCGCGATGTGGAGAAACCGGCACGATAGACCGTGTTGTCCAATCTGCGCTCAAGCAGAAACAGCAGGTTCTCGCCCGTGATACCTTTCTGGCGCGCGGCGCGCTCGAAGTAGTTGCGAAACTGTCCTTCGAGGATAAAGTAGATGCGCTTGACCTTCTGTTTCTCGCGCAACTGCTGGCCGTAGCCGACGAGAGCCTTGCCGCGGCGCATCGAATTGCCGTGCTGGCCGGGCGGCTGCGTCCCACGCTTTTCAATCGGACATGAGGGCTTATAACAACGGTCGCCCTTCAAAAAAAGTTTTGCACCTTCGCGGCGGCACAAACGGCACACCGCTTCTCTATACCTAGCCACTTCTCTTTTTGCCTCCAGTCTAAAAGCTTAGACCGAAAAGTTTACAGGCCGTCGCTCTCTTTCATAAGAGAGCCTGCCCTTCATCCTTTAGGTTAAAACAACAGTGACAAGTGATGAGCGACAAGCTGTCGAGCGAAGGCAAGCTTTTAACTTGTCCCTCGTCACTTGTCACTCATTACTGCACTACTAAACTCTGCGACGCTTCGGCGGGCGGCAACCGTTATGCGGAATCGGCGTCGTGTCGCGAATAGCGGTGACGCGGATGCCAGCATTATTGATGGCGCGAATCGCAGACTCGCGACCGCCGCCGGGCCCCTTAACGCGCACTTCGCATTGCTGCATGCCCGCATCTTTGGCCTTGTTTGCGGCCTCGTAGGCGGCCTGCTGTGCGGCAAAGGGTGTGCCCTTGCGCGAACCGCGAAAGCCGCGCGCGCCCGAAGACGACTGCGCTATCAGATTGCCCTCAAGGTCGGTAATCGAAATCATCGTGTTATTAAACGAGGCCGCGATGTAAGCGATTCCGTTCGGGATATTCTTCTTCTCTTTCTTACGAAAGACCTTCTTTTTTCCGCCAGTTGCTTTTGCCATATTCGTGATTTTAGATTTTAGATTTTAGATTGGATAAGGAATAAAAATACTTAATCTTTAGTCTGCTTCCAATCGCAAATCTAAAATTGCAAATTCCTTTACTTCTTGCCCGGTGCTTTCTTCTTCGCGATGGTGGCGCGGCGCGGGCCCTTGCGTGTGCGCGCATTGGTGTGTGTGCGCTGCCCGCGAACGGGGAGTCCGCGGCGGTGTCGCAAGCCGCGATACGCGCCGATGTCCATCAAGCGCTTGATGTCCATTTGCACGCGCTTGCGCAGGTCGCCCTCAACCTCGCCCTGATTGTCAATAATGGTGCGAATCCGACCTAGTTCGTCTTCGCTCAAATCGCGGATGCGCGCGTCAACGCTCACCTGCGCTTCGGTTAGAATAGAGGTCGCACGCGACCTCCCGATGCCGAAAATATATGTCAGTCCGATCTGCGCGCGCTTATTCGGCGGAAGATCAACACCAGCAACACGAGCCATCTCTCACTTCTCCATTTATCCTTGCCGTTGTTTATGCTTCGGGTTAGTGCAGATCACGCGCACAACGCCCTTGCGGTGGATGATCTTGCAGTTGTCGCACATCTTTTTAACTGAAGCCCGTACTTTCATCTCGCCCTCACTTCAGGGAAAATTTCTACGCCGCACTTTTTACTTGTAGCGGTAAGTGATTCGCCCGCGATTCAAATCATAAGGCGAGAGTTCGACGAGCACGCGGTCGCCGGGAAGAATGCGGATAAAATGTTTGCGCATCTTGCCGGAGATGTGCGCCAGCACTTGATGCTGGTTGTCCTCCAGCTCGACCCGAAACATCGCGTTCGGCAAGGTCTCCAGGACCTTCGCCATCACCTCTATCGCTTCTTCCTTCGCCATACACTCTTTAGTGTTAATTTTGTCCGCACCGACAAACTTTGGATAATAACACGACCCATTGGATTTGCCAAGCCGTGCGGCAGCCGCAACTTACACGCTCGCCGCTTCCGCTTCCTCAGCCCCTTTTTCCACTACTCGCGTAAACACTTCAGGGCCATTTTCCGTAACAGCTATCGTGTGTTCGCAGTGTGCGCTCGGCCGCCCGTCGAGGGTGACGACCGTCCAGCCATCCGCGAGCACTTTCGTCTGGTGCGTCCCCATGTTAATCATCGGCTCGACGGCGAAAACGTAGCCGTTTCGGATTTTCGCACCCTTGCCAGGGCTTCCGTAGTTGGGAATCTGCGGGTCTTCGTGCATCCTCCGGCCGATGCCGTGGCCTACGTAGTCGCGTACGATTCCGTATCCGTGCGTCTCAGCGTAGCTCTGCACGGCCCAGCCTATGTCACCCAGATGTTTGCCCGCGTAACACTGGTTGATGGCACGCTCAAGACATTCTTCCGTCACGCTGATGAGCTTTAAAAGCTCTCCGCTAACGCGACCCACCGGCACGGTTATCGCCGTGTCGCCGACAAAGCCTTCGAGCGTCGCACCGCAATCAATGGAAAAGATGTCGCCCTCCTTCAACTTGTAATCGGAAGGAAAGCCGTGAACGACCTGCTCGTTGACGGAGGCGCAGATGGAGAAAGGAAAACCGTGATAGCCTTTGAATGTCGGCAGCGCGCCCGCGTCGCGAATCATCTTCTCCGCAGCCCTATCAACTTCAAGCGTCGTTATTCCCGGCTCGACCATCCGGCGCAATTCCTGAAGCACACGCCCCACCAACTGTCCGGCGGCGCGCATCTTCTCCAACTCTTTTCTGGATTTGCCGATAATCATAACGAGTAAAGAAGTGATGAGTAATGAGTGATAAGTGATGAGTGACAAGCTATTGTCTTTAACTCATCACTCATTACTCATCACTCATTACTATTTTTTCTATATCACTGTAAATCTCTTCGGGCTCGCGTGTGCCGTCAACGCGGCGCAGCAGATTCGACGATTGATAATAGTCGAGTAGGGGGCGCGTCTGTGTATCGAAGGTTGTGAGACGGGCCTGCACGGTTTCCGGGTTGTCGTCGGCGCGATGAATAAGTTGTGCTTCTGGATGCAGGTCGCAAACGTTATCCGTGCGCGGCGGCTTGAAATAGATGTTATAGATTTCGCCGCAGACGGGACAGTTGCGTCGCCCCGTCATGCGCTTCTCCAACAATTCCAGAGGGACATCAACTAAAATCGCCTGAATCTTTTTCGCTTGCTCGGCGGCGAGCTTATCCAGCATCGCGGCTTGAGCAGGGTTACGCGGAAAACCGTCTAGGATGTAGCCGTCTTTGCAATCGTCGCGTCCTGTGCGCTCGCGGACGACGCGCGCCGTCACCTCATCCGGCACAAGCTGCCCCGCCTCCATGATGCGGCGCACCTCTCCGGCCAGAGGCGTCTGCGCTCCTTTCAGCGCGCGAAACATATCGCCCGTCGAAATCTGCGGCAATCCCAGACG
Organism: Pyrinomonadaceae bacterium; assembly: GCA_036382855.1. GTDB lineage: Bacteria > Acidobacteriota > Blastocatellia > Pyrinomonadales > Pyrinomonadaceae > DASVTR01. The sequence goes on from DASVPO010000001.1 coordinate 24,325, forward strand.
CTCTTCAAGCAGACGCGCCTGCGTCCCCTTGCCCGCGCCCGGTGCGCCCATTAAGACGACAATCTTTGCCATAACTAAACGATGAACGATGAACGCGGAACGATGAATAACATCCGCACGGCTTTACAGTTCATCGCTGCCGCGTTCATCGTTCATACTTTATCTTATGCTCTGCGTCCGCGAATGCGGCTACCGGGGCCTGTGAAGCCCTCGTAGTTACGCATAATCAGTTGTGCTTCAATCTGCGAGACCGTGTCCATGGCGACGCCGACCAGAATCAGAAGGCTTGTTCCGCCAAAATAAAATTGATAGCCCATCCCTGTCGGAATCCATCCGAGTCCGGGAGTGGTACTGACAAAAGCATCAAGCCAGTTACCGACGAAGGGCAGGTATCTGACCTGAAGGCCGGTCAACATAAACTGCGGCAGGAAAGCAATCAACGCCAGATAAACAGCGCCCACTGTCGTCAACCGCGTCAGAATCGTTCTCAAGTATTCGGCCGTCGCACGACCGGGACGAATGCCCGGCATGAATCCGCCGTGCTTGCGCAGGTTATCGGCCACCTCGTCCACGTTGAAGACAATGGAGACGTAGAAGAAAGTGAAGAAGATGATCAGCGTGATAAAGACCAACTCGTAGTACGGATAGCCAGCGTGGAAGCGCCCGAAAAAGTCAACGACTCTGCCCCAAAAATAATCACCCTTCGCAGGGTCTTTCGGAAATGCCGACATCAAGCTCTGCGGCATGGAGAGCACAGAGGAAGCGAAGATGACTGGGATGACGCCGCCCATGTTGACCTTGAGCGGCATCGTCGTCTGTTGTCCGCCGACCATCTGCCGCCCGACATGCCGCTTGGCATAACTGACGGCTATCTTGCGTCGTCCGGCTTCAACGAAAACGATAAACGCGATAATCCCAATCATCGCGACCACCAGCGCAATCACGCCAATCGTCTGCAAAGGGTCTCCCGAACTGACGCGCCCGTAGACTTCCTTGACGCCGCCCGGCAAGCCTATGACGATGCCCGCGAAAATCAGCAGCGAGATACCGTTGCCGACGCCGCGCTCCGTTATCTGTTCGCCGAGCCACATGACGAAGATCGTGCCTGTCGTCAGCGTCAGCATGGTCATCAGCAGGAAGCCCCAGCCGGGGTCGCCGACGCCCTGTGATTGCAGCCAGTGGGCCACGAAGCCCGTCTGCACCAGAGCGAGCACGACCGTCAGGTAGCGCGTCCACTGGTTAATCTTCTGCCGCCCCATCTCGCCCTCTTCCTGCAATTTCTTGAGTTGCGGAGAGACGACCGTCATCAGTTGCAGGATGATGGAAGCGGTGATGTAGGGCGTGACGCCGAGCGCGAAAATAGAGATGGTGCTGAAGTTGCCGCCGGAAAAGAGGTCCAGCACGCCGAGCAGTGTTCCACCGACGCGGCTCCAGACCTGTTTGAGCACTTCGCGGTTGACGCCCGGCGCGGTGATATGTGCGCCGATGCGATAAATCGCCAGCAGGCCCAGCGTAAAAAAGATACGCCTGCGCAAATCTGGCACGTTGAACATGTTGCGAACCGCGGCGAAAAACTTTTCCATACGATTGCCTCTTAACGAACTGAAGTGGCCTCTCTGTCGGTCAGGCTTTGAATTATCGCTGCTCTATCAAACTTTGAGCAAGCGCTCACGCGCGACGAAACCACCGAAGCGCACGCCCGAGCAAGCTTTAAAGAGCGATGCTGATGGCCGTCAAGCTCCAGTGGTTTCTCTCTGCTGACAAACTCTCAAGCTGACCCGTCTTAACCTTGCGGGTGCTATTCGCCGCTCGCTTCAGCAGCAGCAGCGCGCGTGAGCAACGTGGCAGCGCCTCCGGCCTGCTCTATCTTCTCGCGCGCACTCTTCGTAAAGCGATGTGCAGAGATGCGCAACGCCTTGGAAATCTCGCCCGTGCCGAGCACGACGACATCGCGCTTGGCCTTCTTAATAAGCCCACGCTCGTGCAGCAACTCCGGCGTCACTTCATCATTCGCCTCAAAACTCCTGTCGAGCGCCGCGAGGCTCACTTCAATCCACTCTTTCTTGAAGATGTTGGTGAAGCCGCGCTTCGGCAGCCGGCGGTGCAAAGGCATCTGCCCGCCCTCGAAACCGATTTTCGCTGAATAACCCGAACGAGACTTCTGTCCCTTGTTGCCGCGCCCGGCCGTCTTGCCGAGGCCGGAGCCTGGGCCGCGCCCGACACGCTTTTTCTTATGCGTCGCGCCCTTCGGAGCGCGTATGTTATTAAGACCGATAGCCATTTTGATTTACTCCGTAAATCTGTTTATTCAATAATCCGAATCAGATGCGGCACGGCATTGACGAAGCCGCGCGTCGCCTCATTGTCCGGGCGTTCGACGATTTGATTCAACTTTGTCAGGCCGAGGCTTCTGACAATCTGCTTGTGCTTTTCGGGAGTGGAGATGGAGCTTCGGTAATACTGAATACGAATCTTCGCGCCACCCTCAGCCTGCTCTTTGTTCTGCTCTTCAGCCATTTCTAAACCTCAGTGACGAGTGATGAGTGACGAGTGACGAGCTAAAAGCTTTTAACTCATCATTCGTCATTCATCACTGCTTTTATAGTTCTTCAACCTGCTTGCCGCGCAGTCGTGCCAGTTCCATAGGGTCTTTCATCTTCAACAGGCCGTCGAAGGTTGCACGAACAACGTTGTGCGGGTTGTTTGAGCCGAGCACTTTCGTGCGTACGTCGTGCACGCCTGCTGCCTGCATCACGGCTCGCACCGCGCCGCCCGCGATAACGCCCGTTCCTTCTGAGGCAGGCTTCATCATCACGCGGCCTGCGCCGTAGCGGCCGATGAGCTGGTGCGGCAGCGTGTTGTTAATCAGCGGCACGCGAATCAGGTTCTTCTTCGCCGATTCGATGCCCTTCTTGATAGCCAGCGGCACTTCGCGCGCCTTGCCGGTTCCGAAACCGACGTGGCCCGCTTCGTCGCCGACGACGACCAGCGCCGCGAAGCTGAGATTCTTGCCGCCCTTGACCACCTTGGTCACGCGGTTAATCGAGATGACCTGATCTTTGAGATCGAGGCCCTGCGCCGTAATGCGTTGTTTAGGTTGTCTCATTACTCTTCCTGATTGTTGCTGTTGTCGCCTTCACCCTCGCCCTGCTGCGCGGCCGCCTCGTCTCTGTTCAATCCGGCTTCGCGCGCCGCATCGGTCAGAGCCTTGACGCGACCGTGATACAAATAGCCGCCACGGTCAAAGACGACGCTTTCGACGCCTGCCGCCAGCGCACGCTCTGCGATGGTGCGCCCGACGCGCTGCGCCGCCTCAACGTTGCCGCCCGACGCGCTGCGCAAATCCTTCTCGGTGGTCGAGGCGGAGGCGAGCGTAGTTCCTCGCTCGTCGTCAATCACCTGCGCGTAAATGTGGTTTAAGCTGCGGTAGATGGCAAGGCGCGGTCTTTCGGTCGTGCCGCGCACTTTGCGGCGGATGCGCCTGTGCACCGCATTGCGAACTGCTGCTCTATCTCTGTGTGCCATAACTTTATCGGTTTTCAGTTTTGAGTTTTCAGTTTCCAGTTCCGAAGCTTAACTTAAAACTGAAACTGAAAGCTGATTACTATTTCCCGGTCTTGCCCGGTTTCAACTTCAATGCCACGCCGGCATAACGCACGCCCTTGCCTTTGTAAGCATCAGGCTTACGGAGTTTGTGCATTTCGGCGGCGACCTGTCCGAGTTTCTGCTTGTCAATGCTGGAGAGCGTGAGCGTCGTTTGATACTGCTGGATGCTCGCCTTCGTTGCCATGCGTTCGGCCTTCGCTTCCACGCCTTCCGGCAGCGGAAACTCAATCGGATGCGAATAGCCGAGCGAGAAGACGATCTTCTTGCCCTGCACATCCGCCTTGTAGCCGACGCCGACCACATCCATCTGCTTCGAGAAGCCTTCGGTCACACCGACGATGGCGTTATTAGCCAGCGCGCGCGCCAGCCCGTGCATCGCCGCCAGATGTTCGTCCGCGCGCTCGGCAACGAGTTGGTCGCCCTCCTGCTTGAACGTGATGCCTTCGGGCACGGGAGTTTTGAGAGTGCCCTTCGTGCCCTTCACTTCCAGTTCGCGGTCTTTGATTGTGACCGTGACGCCCTTCGGGACAGTGATAGCTTTCTTTCCAATACGAGACATATGAACCTCAACGATGAACGATGAGCGATGAACGATGAAGCGGAAGCTTTGATTTCCGCGTTCATCGTTCCGCGTTCATCGTTTAGTAAATCTGTGCCAGGACTTCGCCGCCGATGTTCTCGCGGCGTGCGGTTTTGCCGCTCATCAGTCCGCGCGATGTCGAGACGATGTTGACGCCGTAGCCGCCAAGGACTTTCGGAATCTCTGTCGCGCCCATGTAGACGCGACGACCGGGCCGCGACACTCTTTCCAGATGCGTAATGGAGCTTGTGCCGCGCGCGTCGTAGCGCAGGAAGATGCGTATGTTGCGCTTCGTTCCCTCGCCCTTGACGACGAAGTTGTTGATGTAGCCCTCTTCCTTGAGGATGCGGGCAATCTCCAGTTTCAATTTCGAGGCCGGAATATCCACGCGCGAGTGTTTCGCAGCGATGGCGTTGCGAATGCGCGTCAGCATATCGGCGATTGGGTCTGTCATTTACTCAACTCCAAAACAAGTAATGAGTGATGAGTAATGAGTGATGAGTAAGAGAAAGAGCTTTCTGCTCATTACTCATCACTCATTACTCATCACTGCTTTCCTACCAGCTTGATTTCACGACGCCGGGGATTTGCCCTTGCAGCGCCAGTTCGCGGAAGCAGATGCGGCACAAATTAAACTTGCGCAGGTAGCCGCGCGGGCGACCGCAACGCTTGCAGCGCGTGTAGGCGCGCGACGAAAATTTTGGCTTGCGGTTTGCTTTCGCAATCAGTGATTTCTTTGCCATAAAACCTCAGTGATGAGCGATGAGTGATGAGTGATGAGTGAGAAGCTTGTTCTTCTTGCTTGTCACTCGTCACTCATCACTCATCACTGCTTTATTGTCTAAACGGCATCCCCAGCGCTTTCAGGAGCGCGCGGGCCTGCTCGTCGTTGCGCGCGGTGGTGACGATTGAGATGTTCATCCCGCGCGTCTTGTCCACTTTGTTGAAATCAATCTCGGGGAAGATTAACTGCTCGCGGATGCCGAGCGTGTAGTTGCCGCGCCCGTCAAAGGCTTTGGGCGAGACGCCGCGAAAGTCGCGGACGCGCGGCAGCGCGATTGAGACTAAGCGGTCCAGAAATTCGTACATCCTGTCGCCACGAAGCGTGACCATCGTGCCAATCGGCATTCCCTGTCGCAGCTTAAAGGAAGCGATGGATTTCTTGGCCTTCGTAATGACGGGCTTCTGTCCTGTGATGGCGCGCAGTTCGTCTGCGGACGTGTCCAGAATCTTCGCGTTGGCGATGGCCTCGCCCATGCCCATATTAATGACAATCTTCTCAAGGCGCGGCACAGCCATCGGATTTGTGATGCCAAACTCCTTGGAGATGGCCGGAGCAATCTCCTTCGTATAACGCTCTTTTAATCTCGCTGCCATTGTCCTTCAGTCTCACTTTCGCTTGGGTCTCGCCTCTGACATTTTGAGATTCGAAATCTCGAATTACAGATTACTTTCAGACAAGCGTTTCCAAGCTCTTTTCTAAACCCCTAATCGAACTCACTTATTTTTCCAGCGTTGCGCCCGTGCGTGCGGCGACGCGCGTCTTCGTGCCGTCGCCCTGAATTTCGTAGCGGGCGCGCGTGGGCTTGCCCGTCTGCGGGTCAATCAACTGGACGTTGGAAATATCAATGTAAGCTTCCTTATCAATGATGCCGCCGCCGCGATTGTTCTGCGGGTTGGCGCGCTGGTGCTTCTTCACGATGCCAGCGCCTTCCACCTTAACTTTTCCCTTCGAGGGCAACACTTCGAGCACGCGCCCGCGATGCGGCGTGCGCTTGCCCTGCTTGTCAAACTTGTTATGGTCGCGCCCGACCATCACTTCGACCATGTCGCCCTTCTTGATCTTACAACGTCTCTTCTGAGCCATCTCTATATTACCTCCGGCGCTAAGGACACGATTTTCATGTAGTTCTTATCGCGCAGTTCGCGTGCGACAGGACCGAAGACGCGCGTGCCGATGGGCGTGCCGTCGTCTTTGATGAGCACGGCTGCGTTCTGGTCGAAGCGGATGTACGTGCCATCCTTACGCCTGACTTCCTTGCGCGTGCGAACGATGACGGCGTTCTGCACAGTGCCCTTCTTAATCGTGCCGTCCGGCGAGGCTTCCTTGACCGTCACCTTGATGCGGTCGCCGAGAGAGGCGATCTTCCCGGTCGAGCCGCCAATCGGCATAATCATCTCAACGCGCCGCGCCCCCGAATTATCTGCTACGTCCAAAGACGTTTGCATCTGAATCATTGTTCACTCACTCCGATTTTTGATTTTAGATTTTTGATTTGCGATTGGAAACGGACTAAAGACTTTTTGATAAAAATGCTTTTGTCCTCATCCAATCAAAAATCGCAAATCTAAAATCGCAAATTTACTTCGCTGCCTTCTGTACAATCTCGACGACGCGCCAGCGCTTGCGTGCTGAGAGCGGACGCGTTTCAACGATGCGCACCTTGTCGCCGATGGTCGCACCCGTCTCGTCGTGGGCCATAAACTTCGACGTGCGACGCACGTAACGACGATACTTCGGATGCTTAATCAGGCGGTCAACGCGCACGACGACCGTCTTCTCCATCTTGTCTGAAGCGACGATGCCGACCTTCTGCGCGCGATTGCCGCGCCGCCCTGCCTCCGTGCCGGAAGCATTGCCCGGCTGCGAGTCAACGTTTGGCGCGACGTTGTGCGCCAGCATCTCGCCCGTCGTCGTCTTATCAGCAACCTCTGCATCGGTTGATGTCGGCTGCACGTCCGCCGCAGCGGTCGTTCCGTTATCTTCTTTTTCTTCTGCCATCTCTTACCTCGTCGCCTGTTTCTCGCGTTCGCGCCTCAGCGTTTGAATGCGGGCGAGCGTCTTCTTCTCTTGGCGAATGCGCTTGATAGCATCCACTTCGCCAAGCGCCAGTTTGAAATTCAAGCGAAAGAGCGACTCTCTCAAACGCGCCTCTTCACCCTGCAAATCATCGTCCGACGTATCGCGCAGACGGTCAACTTCCTCACGCCTCTTTGTCATCTCTAGATTGCGCCTCCTTCTTGCTCCGCGCGCGTCACAAACTTGGTCTTAATCGGCAATTTCTGCGCGGCCAGACGCATCGCCTCGCGCGCCACATCTTCCGTCACGCCTTCAATCTCGTAGAGAATGCGTCCCGGTTTAACGACCGCTACCCAGTATTCCGGCGCGCCCTTGCCTTTGCCCATACGCGTTTCAGCGGGCTTCTTCGTCACGGGCTTATCCGGGAACATGCGAATCCAGATTTTGCCGCCGCGTTTAATATGGCGCGTCATAGCGATACGCGCGGCCTCAATCTGACGGTCCGTTATCCACGCAGGCTCAAGGCATTTCAATCCATACTCACCGAAGCTAATCGCAGCGCCGCGATTAGCCACGCCCGTCATGCGCCCGCGCATCTGCTTGCGGTGTTTCACTTTTTTCGGCATCAACATGATGAATCCCTCGATTTTCGATTTCTGATTTTAGATTTTTGATTGGAAGCGGACTAAAGATTCAGAAATTAAATTCTTAATCCTTATCCAATCGCAAATCAAAAACCTAAAATCGAAAATTCCCTATGCTCTATCTCCGCCTCGCGGACGACGGTCGCCGCGCTCACCGCGTTCGCCTTCGCGGCCGCCCTCACGCTCGCGGCGCGTGCGCGGACGACGCTCGCCGCGTCCGTCACCGCGCGGCTCGTTAATCGGGTCGGAGCCTGTGCCGCGCGCCATCGCTGCCTTCGGGTCCAGAATCTCACCGCGGTAAATCCAGACCTTGACGCCGATGACGCCAAACGTCGTGTGCGCTTCGGCTACGCCGTAGTCAATATCAGCGCGCAGCGTATGCAGCGGCAACTGTCCTTGCAGATGCCACTCTGTGCGGGCGATCTCCGCGCCGTTTAAGCGCCCCCCCACCTTGACCTTGATGCCCTGCGCGCCGAAGCGCAGAGATTCCTCGACGGCCTTGCGCATCGCGCGACGAAAAGCGATGCGCTTTTCGAGTTGGGCCGCGATTTTTTCGGCTTGCAGTTGCGCGTTCAGCTCAGGCTTGTGAATCTCCTGAATCGAGACGAGCACTTCGCGCCCGGTCTTCGCAGAGAGGTCGCCCTTGAGCTTGTCAATCTCGGAGCCTTTGCGCCCGATGATGATGCCGGGGCGCGACGTGTAGATGATGATCTTCATGCGGTTGGCCGCGCGCTCAACATCAACGTGCGACACACCTGCGCCCGCAAACTTATTCTTCAACTCGCGCTTCAGCTTCAAATCTTCCAACAGGTACTCGCCGAACTGCCGCTTGGCATACCAATGCGAGTGCCAGTCTTTGTTGTAGCCGAGGCGGAAGCCGTAAGGATGAACTTTCTGACCCACTCTTTACTCTCCGTTTCTAAAAACCGACTATTCAGGCGCTTCCGTTTGCGCCGTCGTGTTAGTTGTGGTCGTCGTCTCTGTATTCTTGCTTTCTTCGGCCGTCGCTGTCTTCTCCGCCTTCGGCGCTACTGTGCGCTTGGCGCGGGGCGCAGCGGCCGCTCCGCCGCGTCTGCGATTCTTGCTCTCGGCAGGCGTAGCCGCTTGTTCAGCTCTGGCTTTACCGTTGCCACGAGTCTTCTTCGCGGCCTCCGCTTTTTCGTCGCTGGAGAGCAGGACCGTGACGTGGCAGAAGTGTCTCTTTTCGCGGTAGGCGCGGCCCTGCGGGGCAGGACGCATACGGCGACGATTCTTCGTCGGCCCGCGGTCAACAAACGCAGCCTTCACCCACAAATCATCAGGGTCAATCGCGATGTTTGCCTTCTCAGCCGCTTCGCTTGCGTTGGCAATAGCCGAGCGCACACACTTTTCGATGTGCCCGGCCGCACGCTTGTTCGTAAACTGCAAGATAGCCAAAGCCTGATTGACGTTCTTGCCGCGAATCATATCAACGACGAGTCGCGCCTTCTGCGCAGACCCATGCAGATATCTTGCACTCGCTTTCGCTTCCATTAGCTCACTCCGTGATGAGTGATGAGTGATGAGTGATGAGTGATGAGTGAACTGCTTCTACTCATTACTCATTACTCATTACTCATCACTATTTCTTAGCTACCTTCGCTGACTTCTCAGCCTTTGTCCCCGAATGGCCCTTGAACGTGCGCGTCGGCGCAAACTCGCCCAACTTGTGCCCGACCATGTTTTCCGTCACGTAAATCGGCAGATGACGCTTGCCGTTGTGCACGCCGAAGGTCAGGCCGACCATGTCTGGCGTAATGGTCGAGCGCCGCGACCAGGTCTTAATCGCTGGCGGACGGTTGCCGCCCGCGCGAATCCGCTCGACGGCCTTCGCAATGCTCTTATCAATAAACGCGCCTTTTTTAACTGAACGTGCCATAATCTCTCCAAACGCTGAACGATGAAGTAAAAGCTTTTTATTCCGCGTTCAGCGTTCATCCTTCATCGTTTCTTATTTCACTCTTCTGTCGCGCACAATCATCTTCTGCGTGCGCTTGTTGCTGCGCGTCTTGTAGCCGCGCGTCGGTTGTCCCCAGGGGGTGACGGGGTGACGGCCGCCGCTGGTTTTGCCCTCGCCGCCGCCGTGCGGGTGGTCAACAGGATTCATCGCCACGCCGCGAACGTGTGGACGAATGCCCTTCCAGCGTGAGCGTCCAGCCTTACCGTAAGAAACGTTTTCATGCTCGACGTTGCCGACCTGTCCGACGGTCGCCATGCAAACAACAGGCACGCGCCTGACTTCGCCCGAAGGCATACGAAGCTGTGCATAGTCGCCTTCTTTGGCGACGAGTTGCGCAAACGCGCCAGCCGAGCGTGCCATCTGCCCGCCCTTGCCGGGCCGCAGTTCGATGTTGTGAATCTGCGTGCCCAGAGGGATGTTGCGAATCGGCAAGGCATTGCCCGGCAGGATGTCCGCCTCAGGGCCGCTCATCACGGTCTTCCCGACTTCTAACCCTGCGGGAGCGATGATGTAGCGCTTTTCGCCGTCGAGGTACGTGACGAGCGCGATGTGCGCAGAGCGATTCGGGTCATACTCAATCTGCGTCACACGACCGGGCACGCCAGCCTTGTCGCGCTTGAAATCAACAATCCTGTAAAAGCGCTTGTGGCCGCCGCCGCGACGCCTGACCGTTATGCGCCCGTCATTATTGCGCCCCGAAATGCGCTTCTTCGCTTCCAGCAGAGACTTCTCAGGCTCCGCCCCTGCGGTCAATTCATCGCGCGTCAGGTAGGTCTGGTAACGACGCGCAGGTGATGTCGGTGTCAGTTTCTTGATGCCCATAATTTAAACTCAGTGACGGGTGACGAGTGGTGAGTGACGAGCGAAAGACAAGAGCTTGCTTGTCACTCGTCGCTCTTAACTCGCCACTGCTCTTAAATCGCTTCGCCGTAATCGAGCGGCTTCTCGCCCTGCTTCAAAGTGACGTAGGCTTTCTTCCATGATGGCCTGCGACCTTCGTAGCGTCCGCGACGCTTGATCTTGCCCGCGTAGTTAACCGTCCGTACGGCGTCAACCTTGACCTGAAAAATTGATTCGACCGCAGACTTAATCTCCGGCTTCGTCGCATGATTATCAACACGGAAGGTCAGGAGTTGCCGCCCGTCCTGCGATTCTTCTTTAGCAACCAGCGCCTTTTCCGTAATGACCGGCGACTTGATGATGTCCCAGACTGTTCTCATCTCTTGTTACGCCGCCTCCTCTTCTTCCGCGCCGGTAGCCGACGGCTCAGGCGCATTGTCCGCTGCCGCTTCTTCATCCGAAGCCGCAGTCTTGCCCTGCGGGTCGAGCAGGCGCGTCAACTCTTCGGCTGCCGCCCGCGAGAGCACAAGCTTTTCGTGATAAAGCAGGTCGTAGATGTTGAGGCCGTAGCTGTTGACGATTTTCGCGCGCTTGATGTTGCGCGCAGAGAGCAGCAGGTTCTCATTCTCAAGCGAATCAACAATCAGCGTCTTGCCTTCGAGGCCGAGCGTGCCGAGCGCCTTGATGAAATCCTTCGTCTTCGGCTGCTCGAAGCTCAGGCCGTCAATCACTATGAGATTGCCCTCACGCACGCGCTCCGAAAGAGCAGAACGCAGAGCGCCGCGCCGCATCTTCTTCGGCATCCCGTAGGACCAGTCGCGCGCCTGCGGGCCATGCGTGTTGCCGCCGCCCTTCCAGAGAGGCGAACGAATCGAAGCGATGCGCGCCCGGCCCGTGCCCTTCTGCTTCCAGAGTTTCTTGCCGGAGCCGGAGACATCGCCACGCGTCTTCGTGCCGACTGTGCCCGCACGCGCGTTCGCCATGTAATTACGCACGGCGGCATGGATCAACGTCTCGTTGAACTCCGCGCCAAACACCGCGTCGGACAACTCAAAGTCTCCGACCTCTTCGTTCTTCAAATTGCGCACCTTAACGGTAGGCATTTCGTTTACTCCGTAAACGAAGTGATGAGTGATGAGTGATGAGTGATGAGTTAAGAACTTTTCGTCTCTACTCATTACTCATTACTCATTACTCATTACTTCCTTTTCTTAATAATGACCACGCTGCCGTTTGCGCCCGGCACAGCGCCGCGCACCATCAGCAGATTATTCTCAATGTCAACACGCGCCACCGTCAGCCCGCGCACGGTCACGCGCTCGTCGCCCATGTGGCCTGAAGAGCGCATGCCTTTGACGACGCGCGACGGGTAGGCCGACGCACCGATTGAACCCGGCGCCCGGACATTCATGGAGCCGTGCGATTCAGGCCCGCGGTTGAAGTTGTGACGCTTGACCGTGCCCGCGAAGCCGCGCCCTTTCGAACGCCCTATGACTTCAATACGGTCGCCGTCCGCGAACTGGTCCACCAGCACCTTATCGCCGACGCTCGTCGTATCGGCCGAATCTTCCAGCCGGAACTCTTTTAGAATACGAGCCGGAGGCACGCCGCCGCCCGTCTTCTCGAAGTGGCCGCGCATGGGCTTGTTGACGTTCTTCAACTTGATGGGCCGGTCTTCGACCAATCCGAGTTGCACGGCGTTGTAGCCGTCTTTGCCGGCCGCCGATTTCTTCTGCACTACGACGCATGGGCCAGCCTTGATGACCGTCACAGGCGTGACCGTCCCGTCCGGCGCGAACAGTTGCGTCATCCCGACTTTTTTACCGATGATTCCGTTAACCATCTCTTAACCTCAGTGACAAGTGACGAGCGATGAGCGACAGGCAGGAACGATTTTTCATCTCGTCACTTGCCGCTCTTAACTCGCTACTGCTTTATCATTGTCTGCCGAACGCTTTGATTTCCACGTCAACGCCAGCCGGAAGGTCCAGCTTCATCAGCGCGTCAACGGTCTGCGGCGTCGGGTCCAGAATGTCCATCAGACGCTTGTGCGTTCTAATCTCAAACTGCTCGCGCGATTTCTTGTCAACGTGCGGCGAGCGGAGAACAGTCCACTTGTTCTTCAAAGTGGGCAGCGGAATCGGCCCGGCGACGCGAGCGCCCGTGCGCTTGGCCGTCTCGACGATCTCCGTCGTGGATTGGTCCAACACGCGGTGATCGTAAGCCTTGAGTCTGATTCTGATTTTTTCGTTCAGCATAATTTAGCCTTCAACCAACAACCATCCAGCACTCAGCGCGCCACCCATTTGCAAGGCGGCGCGCCGAGCATGAACTACTATTCAACGATATCGGAGACCGTGCCCGCACCGACTGTCCTGCCGCCTTCTCTGATGGCGAACCGCAAGCCCTTCTCCATCGCTATCGGTGCAATCAACTCTATCTCCATCTGCACATTATCCCCAGGCATCACCATCT
>DASVPO010000002.1:0-271340 GCA_036382855.1 Pyrinomonadaceae bacterium
GGCGAGACGGGTCGCGTGCGCTTGACGACGCTGACGCGCGAATTCTTTATGCCGCGTTTTCTTGAGCGCGACGAGGCGGAAAGAGAACCGCCTTGCAGCCTCTACCCTTGGGACGGTGTGCGCAACGTGCGGCCCTTCTCAAGGTTGCAGAAAACGGTCGTCGAAGGAGTGTATTAGGAATTTTAGATTTTGGATTTGCGATTGAAAAGCAGGTTTCGTCTTTCAATCAAAAATCGCAAATCCAAATCAAAAATTCCTAATACACTCCTTCGATGACTGTCTTCTGCAATCTTGAGAAGGGCCGCACGTTGCGCACTCCGTCCCAGCCGTAGAGGCTGCAAGGCGGTTCTCTTTCCGCCTCGTCGCGCTCAAGAAAACGCGGCATAAAGAATTCGCGCGTCAGCGTCGTCAAGCGCACGCGACCCGTCTCGCCGTACTCGACGATGCGTTCGGGATTGTCAGGGTCAACTACTTCAATCGAGGCTCGCGGCGACGGCGGGTAATAGATAATGTCGTAGCTGTCTCCGGGGCTGCGGGGTTTGTGTACGGCAAGGCCCATCAGCGTGTTTCCGTAAGTCGGGGCGAAGTACGCGCCTTCGAGCAGCTCTTCGACGGCGAAGCGATGAAACTGCGGGGTCATCTCAGTCCCGCCGCAGAAGACGCCCTTGATGCCTATCTTTTTGAGCGAGACTTTTTCGCAGAGAGCTTCCAAGAGTTTCGGCGTCGTGAAAAGGCAGCGGATATTCTCGTGCGCTCGAAGCAGCGTGAGTCCCTGTTCGACGACGTGCTGCTTGTATTCTTCGGCCATACGCGGCTGGTTCATCTTGAGCAGCTTGATGACCCAGCGCGGATCGAGGTCAACCATAAAGCAGATGCCGCCGCGATACTGCGCCAGATGTTCCACGGCGAGACGGAGGCGGCGCGGCCCCGTTGGGCCAAGACTCAGCCAGTCCGCACCGGGCGGAAAATATTCGTCCGGCAACGTACGGCTAAAGGCTTCGTAGTCGAGCCGGAAATCTTCGATGCTGATGCGCGACTTCGGAACGCCCGTGCTCCCGCCTGTCTCGAAGACGTAGACTGGCCTGTCTTTCAGCCCGCGCGGAATCCACTTGCGCACAGGCCCGCCGCGCAAGGCTTCGTCCTGAAAAAACCCGAACCGCGCGAGGTCGTCGTAAGTCTGAATTTCGCGGCGCGGGTCCCAGCTTAAGCTCTTCGCATAGTCGAGCCAGAAGGGGCAGCCCGTCTCCGGGTTGAAATGCCACTCGATTATCTCTCGCACCCAACTGTCCAGAGTTGCGCGTGCTGCTTTGGTTTGTGTTTGCCGGTTCACTTCGCTTGCTGACATATCTTCAGGGAGATTACTAAGCACAATGGTTCGGATTCAACCCTCAACTAGACCTTTTACGGAAAAGTCATGTAAAAAGATATTTACATGTCTCACAATTTTGCGCCGCCTGCAAACAGCTTTACGAAGCTATGGCCTCAAGGGTTGCACAACCTCTCCAGCCTCTTTTCTTTCGCTTCGCGTTAATATGACGGCTGCCCGCATCGTTTCTCTCTTTCGTGCTCTGTGGCTGAAACGCTGAGAACACGTTAAAATAGTTCCCACTGAAACCTTCGGCTCAGGCGGGCGTATTAGCAAGCGGTCCGTCCCGGTTTGCCGTTCAAAATTTTTTGACTCCACAAACAGACAAGAGGTTAAGAGTAATGCAAAGAAGTGCCAGCGAAACACCTATGCTCGGAGCGCGTCTGCTTCGAGAATCAATCTTCAAGCTATCAATAATCTTTTGCGTGGGCCTGCTCTTTCTGCTCGCGCTGCCACAGCCTGCGGCGGCTCAAGGTGCGGGCCTTCCACCTTTAATTGACCGCCAGCTTTTTTTCGGCGACCCTGAAATCTCTGGCGCGCAAATCTCTCCCGACGGAAAGTTTCTGGCTTTCATCAAGCCTTTCAAGGGAACGCGAAACATCTGGGTCAAACGCACGGAAGAACCGTTTGACGCGGCCAAGCCCATCACCAACGACACGCGCCGCCCAATCCCCGGCTACTTCTGGACATGGGACAGCAAGTTTATCCTCTTCGTGCAGGATCAGGGCGGCAACGAAAACTATAACGTCTACGCAGTCAATCCTGCGGAAAGCCCTGCTGCCGGGCAGGATGTTCCGGCGGCGCGCAACCTGACCGACATGAAGAATGTTCGCGCCGCTATCTACTCCGTGCCGAAGAACGACCCGGACACAATCTACGTCGGCATCAACGACCGCGATAAGGCTTGGCACGATCTCTACAAGGTGAAAATCTCGACGGGCGAGAGCACGCTCCTGCGCAAGAACACGGAACGCATCACAGGCTGGCTCTTCGACCTCAACGGTCAACTCCGCCTGGCAACACGCTCGCCCGAAAACGGCGACACGGAAGTCTTGCGCGTGGATGCCGACGGCTTTAAGAAAATCTATAGCTGCACCGTCTTTGAATCCTGCGGCCCCGTTCGTTTCCACAAAGACAACAAGCGCGTCTACATGGTCACGAACAAAGGCGAGCAGGCGGACCTGATTAGTCTCACGCTGTTCGACCCCGAAACGGGTAAGGAAGAGATGGTCGAAGCAGACCCACTGAAGCGTGTTGACTTCGGCAACGCTGCGTTTTCGGAACTGACGGATGAGATCGTCGCGACCGTCTACGAAGACGAAAGAAAGCGCGTCTACTGGAAAAACAAGTCTTTCGAAGCAGACTATAATCTGCTGAAGAAGAAGCTGGCGGGCAAAGACATCAATTTCAATTCCCGCACGCGTGATGAGCGTCTCTTTCTCGTCGCCGCCAACAGCGACACGGAGCCGGGCGAGGTTTATATCTTCGACCGCCAGTCGAAGAAGCTGACCCTGCAATACAGGCTCTTCGACAAACTCCCGCGCGAACATCTGGCCCCCATGAAGGCCATCACCTACAAGTCGTCGGACGGAATGGACATCCCCGCTTTCCTGACGCTGCCGAAGGGAGTCGCGCCGAAGAATCTGCCGCTCATCGTCAACCCGCACGGCGGCCCCTGGGCGCGCGACACGTGGGGCTACAGGACGTTTGCGCAGTTTCTAGCCAATCGCGGCTACGCCGTGTTGCAGCCGAACTTCCGTTCCTCGACCGGCTACGGCAAGAAGTTTTTGAACGCAGGCAATAACGAGTGGGGGCAGAAGATGCAGGACGACCTGACGTGGGGCGTCAAGCATTTAGTCAACGAGGGCGTCGTTGACCCGAAGCGCGTCGGCATCATGGGCGGCTCCTACGGCGGCTACGCAACGCTCGCGGGCCTGACCTTCACGCCTGACGTTTACGCGGCAGGCGTCTCCATCGTTGGCCCATCAAACCTGATTACGCTGCTCAACTCTATTCCGCCCTACTGGGAATCAATCCGCAAAGTCTTCACACAGCGTATGGGCGACCCGAAGACGCCGGAAGGCCGCGCGCAGTTGGAGAGGCAATCGCCGCTTAACCACGCGACGAAAATCAAGTCGCCGCTGCTGGTCATACAGGGCGCGAACGACCCGCGCGTGAACAAGGCTGAATCAGACCAGATTGTTGTCGCCCTGCGCGAGCGCGGCTTCCCTGTCGAATACCTAGTTGCGCCAGACGAGGGCCACGGCTTCGCGCGTCCCGTCAACAACATGGCGATGATAGCCGCTTCTGAGAAGTTTCTCGCCAAACATCTTGGCGGTCGCTATCAGGAGAGCATGACGCCGGAAGTCGCGCAGCGCTTGAAAGAGATTAGCGTTGACGTGAAGACGGTCGAGTTGAAGAAGAAGGTGGATGCTGCGGCGGTCAGCGCGCCGAAGCCGAGCAGCGAACTGCGGCCCGGAACATCCAGCTACAAGGCCAGCATAGAGGTTGCCGGTCAGACGATTCCGCTTTCCGTGACGAGAGAAGTCAAGGAAGAAGGCGGCGCGTGGGTTGTGACGGAATCGGCGAAGCTGCCGACGGGCGATGTCACAGATCGCTCCGTGATTGAAAAGGGCAGTCTCGTTCTCACCAAGCGCTGGATAAAGCAGGGGCCTGTTGAATTCAATCTTGAGTTTAAAGACCAGAAGGCCAGCGGGACGATGACTGTTAATGGGCAAGAGCGCCCCGTCTCGGCAGACTTGGGCGGCGTGCTCTTCGGCGACGGCGCGGGAGCGCATCTGGTCATGGCCGCGCTTCCGCTCACGGAAGGCTACACCGCTACCTTCCGCAACTTCGACGTGCAAACGCAGAAGGTCAAGCTGATGCAGTTGAAGGTTGTCGGAACGGAGAAAATTACTGTTCCGGCGGGCGCGTTCGATGCTATCAAATTCGAAGTGACTTCCGTAGAAGGCGCGGGCGATAAGACGACTGTCTGGGTAGACAGAGAGACACGCAAAGTCTTGAAGACCTCTTCCGTTCTCCCGCAACTGAACGGCGCAATCGTCACCTCGGAATTGATGGCGACGTAGTTCGCGAAGCGTTCTCTGACGCTTCCTTAAAGAAAGCTCAACGGCAGTCCCAAAACGGGACTGCCGTTGAGCTTTTTTAGTGTCATAGTTCGCCTGCGCTTAAAATTTTTACGCGCCGTGTGATTGATTCCGCGGCGCGTTTGCGCGTTAACAAGGTAGAGGGAGTTAGTCAAAGCTCGAAGAGGTTTCCCTCGAACGTTTGGAGTGAAGGAAAAGGTGATGAAGAGAAAAGGCTTGCTGGCATTGGGTTTGATATTAATGATGGTGTTCGGGTTGAGCCCTGTGGGTGTCTCAGGGGCGACGGAAGAGACGACGCGGACTTACTACAGCCGGCCGGTCGCGTTTGGCGGCGGAGCGGTCAAAACCTATGTCACTGTTGACAGGGGCAAAGTGCCGGTTGCGCTTGGGATAGAGATTCCTTCGAGGGCATTTACGAATCTCCCGCAGGTTATGGCCGGGCTGATTCTACAGTTTCCGAATGAGGCGCGAAACGTGCCTTTCCAGTATCTTTCGTTTGACTGGAATCCGCAGGGCCATGAGCCGGAGAAAGTTTACACAAGGCCGCACTTCGACTTTCATTTCTACCTGCAAACGCCTGAAGAGACGAAGGCGATTAAGCCCGGCCCATGTCACGGACTCGATTGCGGCGCTTACAGGCGCGCGATGAAGGATGTGCCTGCGCAGTATATGCCTGCGAACCATAAGAACGTCGGAGCGGTTGTGCCGATGATGGGCAACCACCTGATTGACCCGGCTGCGCCCGAATATAACAACCAGCCGTTTACGCGGACCTTTTTCTACGGCTCTTACGACGGAAAGATTACCTTCCTTGAGCCGATGCTGACGCTCGAATACCTGCAATCGCGGCCCAACGAATATTTGGACATCAAGCTTCCGGCAGCTTACGCGCAGACAGGTTATTACCCGACGCGCTACAGCGTTCGCTACGACGCAGCAGCAGACGTTTACAGGATAGCGCTTGAACGTTTCGTTTATCACGAGGCCCGTTAAGCTCCTTTAATTTCCCCCTTGGCTTTGCGATCTGGGGCGAGGCAAAGCCAACCGGGAGGGCGCAAGCGTCTGATTCGCGCTCAGGCGCTTGCGCCCTCCCCTTATTTTCCGACCAGCCCGACCCGATGAAACGAGAGAAGCCCGCCACATCCGGCGGGCTTCTCTTGCGTTTCGATGCATGAAGCGGAAGCTTCTACTGAGTTTCGCGCTGTCCGTGCGCGCAGGGTTTAGGGCGGCAGCATTCTGTCGAGCGTCTTCAATAGATCGCGCCCGCGCATTTTGCTCTGCTCAAGCAATACGACTTTGCCGTCAGGCCCGATGAGCATTGAGGTTGGGAAGAGTTGGATACGGTAGCGAATCTCAAGCTCTCTGATGCTCTCCATCGTCGCCTGTGTCCACGTCAGGCTGTTCTTCTTCAACCATTCCTTGATGGCCGAAGGATCTTCGTCGTTGTTCATCCCCAGTATCTCGAAGCCGCGTGATTGAAAACGCGAGTAGGCGGCCTTCAGATACGGCAGCTCGCGGCGGCACGGCGGACACCACAAGGCCCAGAAATCCAGCAGTACATACTTGCCGCGAAATTCCGAGAGCTTGCGTTTCTTGCCGTTGAAATCCGTGAAGGCGAAGTCCGGCACTTCGCTGCCGACGAGAACTTCGACGCGCTTGTAATCGCTCGCCGGATGAGAGCGCATGATGATTTGATTCTTCTCCATGTCAACGCGCTTCGTTGAAACGTAAGCGTCGCCAACGCGGAAGATGACAGTCTCTTCGCGCGCCTGCGCCGATTCGGGCGAGAAGCGGTCGAAGACTATCTGCCCGTCGCCGTTGCCGTCCACACCGAACCAGCCGTTGCTGACGCTGATTTTCTTCGAGCGCGGATTGAAGCCGTATTGTACCAAGGTCTTGCGCCCCGCGATGTCAACCTCGCCCTTGGCAAACGCTTCCTTCGATTGAAGTATCAAGCGCTCATCCTCGCCCATGTCCTCCATCTTGACTTCCCTGTAATACTGCACGAGCACGGGGTAGCTCTGAAAGAGCAAGCCCTTGAGAGGAAGCTGAAGCGTCGTCTCAAGGATGTAAGGGTTATCAGCCTCCGCGCGCTTGAGAGCGAAGCGTTCCGAGTTGGACATCAAGTTGTCCTGGTCGAGGTCTGCGTAGAGATAAGGCTCGCTCTCGTCTTCAGGCTCGACGAGCAGAACCAGCAGCGACGATTTATCCTGCACAGGATGATAAAGACGACCGGCCGTGACCTTCACATCGCCGTCGAGCGGCGTGGAGAATTTAATCTTCGACAAATCGCCGAAGGGCTTGAAGGCGACGTAGTCCATATCATCGCCGTAAGGGACGAGTTGTCCGTCGAGCTTTCCGACGTACTCTGTTTCGCCGGGGACGACAACAATAGCGGCAGCGCTTGTCATCAGCCAGCAGCCGAGCACGAGGCACAGGCACGCGAGCGTAAACAGACGAACAGCACGCTTTTTAAGATAAGGCAAGCGAGGCATTTGATAGTTCCTTTGTTGAGAGATGAAAGCCGCTGCTATCCGAGACAGCGCAGGACCAATCCAGACACAAACCGTGCTAACGCGACAGGATGCTCAAACCCGAAACAATCAATGCAGAAGTTCCGGCATCCCCTATGTTGAAGGCTTCTCGGAAGAGAAGCGGGCGCGATTGTAGATGAGGCTCAGTGCGCTGTCAAAGGCAGGCGCAAGGAAACTACAGCCATTTTCCTGCGCTAGCTTTGAGCAGCGCTCCTACTGTTTAGAATCCCAGAAAGCTCATTCCAATGCTCGACTGTTTTTCCGTAAAGCGTGCGATTGCCTCAAGCACGTCGCGGCACAATTCGCGCTCGGCCTCTCCACGGATAGCGATGTCGCGCAGGCTGACGGCGAGTTGTAACAAATCTTTGTGCTCCGGCGCGGAGCGCACGCCGCTCAACCACTGCCGCAAATCTCCGCCGCCGTTCTGTCCCTTCCCTTGACTGTCGGCAGCCGAATGCTCGAAGAGAGTTTCAATCAGCCCGGCCGTCTCGTGTGCGTCAACAAGGGTGGCGATGGCATCTGCAAAGTGTGCGGCCTGATCCATCTCTTCGGGCGTGTACGGGCGATAGGGCGGGTCGCCTATGCGGTTGATGAATTCCAGCACGCCGACCGTCTCTTCGTTGACGCGCAAAGGGGTGGCAAGGATGGTCTGCGTGGAGTAGTTGGTCAGCGCGTCAACCTTGTCGTAGAAGCCTGCGGCCTGCGCGACATCTTCGACGACCATCGGCGTCCCGCTGGCAAAGACGAAGCCGGCGATGCCTTCCCCCGGCGGAATCTTCACGTCCATCAGCTTGTCTGCGACGGAGCCGAGCGCGACCATGAATTTCAGTCCGCCTTCGTCGCCGTCTCTGACCAGCACGGATGCTTCATCAGTGCCGATGGAGCGTGCGGCGAGCCGCAGCAGATTCTCGATGGAACGCGTCAGCGGGTCGGTCAGGATTTCGGCCACGTCAATGGCCTTCACAGCCGCGCGCAATTTTTCTTCGAGCGAGATGGCAGCCTGCGATTCCGACGCTTCCTGCGCGGCCTCGTCCTTCTTCGCGGGCTTCTTCTTTTTCTTCGTGTCCGAGGCGTCCTTCTTACCGTCGCTCTTCTTGTTACCGTTCTTCTTTGCCATGTCTCTTCAAACGTCCTTCACAAAGGTTTGTCGGCTCCGGCCGCGACGTAAGTCGTGCCCGTCTTACCTGCGAATCATCGTTGCCAGCATCGTCGCAATCAGCTTTGCCTCCGAGGCTGCCCACCCGTACACGTCGCAACGCACCACCGTCAGCGTCCTCCCGGCCTTAATCACCCTGGCCTCCGCCGTGAACATCTCTCCGGCAGCAGGCCGCAGCAGGTTGACCTTAAACTCCACACTCAAAACATCTGCGCCGGCGGGCATCAAAGTATAAGCCGCATAACCGCACGCGCTATCGGCCACGGTGGTCAGGATACCTGCGTGCAGATAACCGTTCTGCTGCGTGAGATTATCCCTGTAAGGGAGCGCAATATCTATCTCGCCGGGCGCGACACGCCGCAGGCTCGCACCGATTAACTGCAAGACCTGCTGCCGCGCAAAGCTCTCGCGCACACGGCTCTCATACTCCGCATCCTGCGGCTGCAACGACCTCATAAAAGGCAGTTAACAACAGGCAGGCTTTTCGTTGCAACTCAAGGCACGCCGGACGCGGCATTATACATACTGTGTGCCCCGCGAACACTGCACAGAGCGACCGCGCCCCACCGTAAATCTTCCAGCCCCGTTGAAGATGACGCAGCCGCTTTCAGTGTTAAGACGACTATCCGCGTCATCTTCGTCAGGGCGATGCGCTTACAGCACGAAGTTGTAAGTCAGTTTGCCCGCAACTTTAACGGGCTGCCCTTCGATTCTGGTCGGCGTAAACTTTGCCTCGCGTGCTGCCTGCGCGGCTGCCGCTTGCAGCAGCGGGTGGCCCGAAACTGCACGCGCAGAGATGACGTTGCCTTCCTCGTCAATGATTATTTCCACGACCACCGTGCCGTAAGCGCGTGCGGCGCGTGCAATCGGCGGATACGCGGGGCGCGGCAGCGTAATGGCCTTTCCGTTGAGGATGCCGCCCGAGACAGGCCTTCTCTGCGGGGGCGGCACATTCAACGCAGCATTACTCTCATTCGACATCGGCGGCTTAATAGCGGGCGAACCGCCACCTGTTCCCATCTCGCTCCCGCCGACCATAACGCCCCCGCCCGGAGGTTCTGCGTTCGGCTGCTCACCCTCGGCCGGAGTCATCACTATCTCGTGCCTCACCGTCCGCTTTTTCGCGTTGCGCTTGCGCCGGAGCGCCCTCTTGCGTCTGGACGAAGAACGAACGCTGCCGCCCTTGTTCGTCTGTGATTTACCCATCGGCGGTTTAATCATCGGCGGCTTAATCGGCGAACTTCCTTCCGGGCGCGGCGCTTCCTGCGCCGACGCTATGCTCGCAGAGAGCAGCAGCAGCAGGCTCATCAACAGCGCGCCGAGAAACGCGCTCAACATACGACGGCGTGGCTGTGTCATATCAAACTTCATAACGTCTTTCTTCCTTCCGCAAACTTCAAGCATGTTGGCAGGCGGGGAGCGCTTTTAATTTCTTTTGCGTCGCGTCGTCCGGCGCTTCTTCTTTCGCGCGGGCGTTGCTTTCTGCGCCGGTACGGCCGTCGCAGCTATCACGGTGGGCGTGTTGGAGGCGGCAGCGGCAGCACGAGCGGCGTCCTCTTTCCTTGCAGCATTGTCGAGCATCGCTTTGATGACCGTCTGCGGCACTTCGGCGCGCAACTGCACTTCGTCGCCCTGAGCCGTAATCTGTATCTTTTCGACGAGTTCACGGATCGTCTTGTCTTCGATAAAGACGCCGTACATCTGGCGCGAGCCGAGCAGCATATCGCCTAGGCTCTGTGCATGTTCGGCCGTGTTGAAGCGTGCGCCGAGCAGAGCCTCCACGCCGTCCGGCGTCATCCCTGTAGACATGTAGACCTGCTTGATGGCGGAGACAGACTTGAAAAACTTGTCGGACATTCTATCCATCTCTTCGTTGCCGCTCTTCTGGTTGGGCGCGATTTTTGAGAGCAGCGACGGCGGAATATTTCCGGCAACGCTGATGAGAGCGTTGCTGTTGCGCGTGGCGAGCGCGAGCAGTTCGGGGCTGAGGCGTCCCGTTCCCGCTCTGGCATCCACAGTCGCGCGCATTTGCAGTAGGTCACCGATGGCGATGGTGTTGGCGTCAAGCGCTGCGACCGCGGGCGTTTCGACTTCCGCCTGCTGCTGCGTGCTGCCTTTCGGGCGCTCATCAATCGTGTAGATGAGTTGGCCGTTATAGGTCTGCTCGCGCACCTTCTCCTTCTCTTCGCGGCGCATAGTCTCTACGAACTTCGCGGCCTCGAAATCGCCCTGTGCGATGACGACGATGGCGAAGTCCTTCTTATCCATCCTCTGCGAGACGCGCTCCAGGTTGAGCAGGCGCACGCTGGCGACGATGCGGCTGATGGAGCGAACGTCAACACCCGTCTTCGCTTTAAACTGTTCCATCTCGACCATGAGTTTCTTGAGCGGCGCGAAATTCTCTCCGAAGATTTTCGGGATGGCTTCACTCCAGATGCGGCCGTGGTCAATGCTTACCACGACATCGGAGGCCGGAAGCAGCGACAATAGATCGGCGGAGGACGCATGCGCCGTCGTCGTGGTAGTCGTGGTGGTCGCGGTCGTCTGTGCGTTGACGTAGATGAGCGGGAGAGCGATGAGAAGCAACAGCGCAGGAAGCAGGGCGCGGCGTGTCTTGTTCATTGTCTTCAATCTACCTTTCTCAAGTGTGAAGCGGGCGAAGGTGTTGGCAGGCGCGCTTCTTGGTTTGAAACGGAGCGGGCGCATCTCTTCTCTTACTTCTCATCTTTCATAGGCGGCTTGATGCCTGTCGGCGCACCGCCGGAAGCTCTGTTGGCGTTTGTGTTGCTGCTGGTATTGGTGCTCGGACTGGCGGGCGCTGTCGTCGTCGTTTTATCGGCGGGCGCAGCGCCCCGATCCGGGCTGGACGAACTGCATCCCGACCAGCCGAGGGCGGCGACGAGCAGCACAAACAGGGCCAGAGTTTTTCGCATTCTCATCTCTCCTCTTCAGCAATGGGTTGCGCCGGTTTCACTTCCAGCCGGGTGATGGTTTTGCCGTCAGGCTACTAATAACTTCAGGAAGACTGCTTGAATCCGGCTACATGGTACTGTTGCGGAGTCTTCCAATCAAGGTTTTTATCTACGGACTGACGGAAGGCTTTCGCGCTTTTGCTCTTGCGAGCGACGAGCAGCCGCGCGTTGCCAACCGTTCTGCGAAGTGGTAAAACTCGCCGCAGGAGGCGCAACCACAAAGGGTTTTCATCAAAACATGCTACCAGCTCTCTTACTACTGGCGAGCCTCGCCGCGCAGACCACAACAATCCACGCTGCTCCGCTCGCACCTGCTGCGGAGAGGCAAGCGCAGGCGAACTACCGCATCTACGACGCACGGACGCGGGAAGCGCTCTCGATAGACGACGTGCTGACAGCGCTCGACATGGTAGAGACGGTCTGCATCGGCGAATCGCATAACGACCCGGCGGCCCACGCCTTTGAAGCGGAGTTATTCAAAAGCGCGTTGGCCCACAACATCCCTGACAGATATAGAAAGGGCAGGCCCGTCGTGCTCTCTCTGGAGATGTTCGAGCGCGACGTGCAGATAGTGCTCGATGAATATTTGCGCGGGCTGATAGCCGAGCGCCATTTTCTGTTGAGTAGCCGCCCGTGGAACAACTACCAGACGGACTATCGCCCGCTCGTCGAACTCGCACGCGAACACAAGAGCGCTGTCATCGCCGCCAACGCGCCCGCGCGCTACGTCAA
Source organism: Pyrinomonadaceae bacterium (assembly GCA_036382855.1). Taxonomy (GTDB): domain Bacteria; phylum Acidobacteriota; class Blastocatellia; order Pyrinomonadales; family Pyrinomonadaceae; genus DASVTR01. Next base: position 11,868 of record DASVPO010000002.1, read on the forward strand.
CCGCGTCTCGCGTCTGGGCCAAGGCTCTTTGAAGGATTTGCCGCCCGCCGCGAGAGCGTGGCTGCCGCCCCTGCCCTACAAAGCTGCCTCAATAGCTTACGCCGCCAAGTTCAAAAAATTGATGACAGGGCCGCACATGACGGACAGCACGCAAAGCCAGCCGTCGCCACATGCCAACGCTTACCTGCTCGACGCGCAAACGCTGCGCGATGCGACAATGGCCTACGCAATTACAGAGCGCTTGAAACAACAACCGGCAGCGCTCGTCTTCCACATCGGCGGCAGCTTTCACACAGAGGAACGCCTCGGCCTCCCCGAACAAATCACAAACTACCGCAAGCTTGCGCGCACGCTCGTCATCACCATCGTTCCAGACAACGGCTATCCCGAATTTGACGCCGCGCGACTGGCAAAGCTCGGCGACATCATCGTACTCACTCCGCCATTGCCGCGCTCGTTTTAGTAAAACACTGAATCGAATAATGTTCAGTTAAGTTGGAGGATAACGCCGCAGGCTGCGGCGTTTGCGCCAGCCGACAAGCGCGATGAAGAGGCCGGAGACGCCGATGGCCGTGGCGACTGTCAGTTGCTTCAGGGCTACGGCCGACGAGTTTGCTGATGTCGCGTCGTCTGCTCCATCATCCGTGTGCGTGTTAGAGGTTATCGTCGGAGCGGCTGCTTTGGGGGCGGCCTGCTTGAGCGGTTCTGTGAGCGGGAGGCAATCCTTATCATCAGGCGGGCAGCCCAGCCCCTCGCGCCCACGAAGATCCTGCGCCTGAAAAATCTGGCGCGTGACGGGAGAGAGATACATCAACTGCATCTCTTCGAGCGTGAAGGGACGCGCGCCGCGACGGCCAAAGACAGCTACCTGATTTCCGCTCTCGTCAACGGCGCGGTCGCGGTCGAGTCCCTTTGAGACGGCGACGGCCGGGCCTAAAGTCTTGAAGGTCGCAATCAACTCAATCTGCTCAGGCTCTATGCGCGGGCTGAAGCCTGCGTAGGTGAGCGCCTTTTCGGGTGTTAAGAGTTGCAGGATGCGCAGTCCGTTCTGCCCGTCTGCGACGTAGGCGAAGAGGCTCGCGTTCGTCATCGCGACCTTCACCTGATGCGCGTCGTTAATCGCGCCTCCTGCATTGTAGTAGCGAGCCGGGCCGGGATTGTCCGGCACGGTCACGTCAACGAGCGCAATGCCGCGCTCGCCCGCCGCGACGTAAGCGTATGTGCGCGCGACATAGACATCACGCGCGCCGGGCAAAGGCGTGAAGGCTCGCAACACTTTTCCGTCGTCCGCGCGCCGCTCGGCCATGCGCACGCGCAAGGGGTCTGTCACGTCTATCACCTTCAAGCCTTCATCGTCTGCGACGAAGCCGTAGCGGAATTGAATGGCGACGGCACGCGGGTTAACTAAATCAGGCGCGCCAATCTTCCCGACAATGCGCGGGCGCAAAGGTTCTTCCAGACTGACGACGACGAGGCCGTTTCGGTCGGTCGTGATGTAAGCGAAGTTGCCTGCGATGGTGATGTTGTTTGCGCCCGTGAGTGCGCCGCCCTCGTTGAAAGCGCCGTTCGGATAAACCTCCGGGTCGAGCGCACGCTTGAGATAGTTGTTGAGCGGGTCGCCGTCGAGCAGGGTGGCAGCATTAACGAGAATCAGGCCCTCTTCGCTGTCAACAACGTAGAGATAAGCATAAACAGGATGAATCGGCTGCTCGTCGTTCATCAAAGGGCTGGTCTTCTTGTCGCGGTCGGGTGAGTTCCACCAAGTGTTCCAGAGCCGCGCGGCTTCGGCAGGGCTGACCTGTTTACCTTCCACAGTGTAACGCCAGCGCGCGGGGTCAACGGCGAGTGTTGAGGGCGCTGCAACAGCCGTCGCGTGCTTCGACTTCACCCAGAATTTCTGTCCGAAGCGGGAGACGGGCGCGGTCGTGATGCGTTCGGAAAATCCTTTGTGGTCTATCTGCGCGACATCGTAAACGCGCAGGCCGCCCTTGCCGGCCGCCACATACGCGTACTCGCCGCGCACCTGCACCTGCAAGACTTCAGGATTCCCGACGTGCTCGAAGAAGTTTTTCAAACGACGACCGCCGCGCACAAACGATTCGTAGTTTCGCGGGTAAGCAAACTTGTGAAGGCTGCTGCCGATGACGGCCTGCGGTTCACTGTGCTCTGTGACGGGCACGACTTCGAGCGAGTGTTCGGCGGCGACGTAGACGTAGCGGCCCATGAAGTTGACGAAGTTTGTGCCTTGCAGAAGGGTTTGCGCGAGCCACGCGTTGTTGTCGTTCTCAAGCGAGACGTGGCAGTCCGTGCAGTCTTTCGTCTCCTTCGCGCGGACTGTGTGCGGGACGTGCGTGTTGAAAGCCTGCCCCGCGTAGCCTTCAGCAGAAACGGTCTGCTGTTGATGATAAATCCACTCGCGGTTCTGGTTCTGCGAACTGACGAGCACGGCGCTTGATGAGCGCACGGGCGCGATGCGGTGATTCGTCACCGTTCCGTCACGGCCCAGCATGAACACGTCGTCGCGTATGACCTGAAAATTGTAGGTCGTGAAGTTGCGCGAATCGTCGCCCTCGTTGTGACGGTTCGGCATCTTGCGGTTGGCCGTCATGGAGAGATGGCAGCCGAAGCAGCTTGTCATCCATGAAGAGTGGCAGGCGAAGCAGGTCATGTTGCTGTCGCGGTGGGCCAACTTCGATTCATCAGGCTTGCCGCTTTTATCGAGCGGCACGTCGCCCCATGCGAGCTTGTTTTCGCCAGTGCTGTTGGGGTCAAGGCGGACGGTCTTGGCGTAGCGCGATTTCCAGTTGTAGTCGCCGCGCTTGTTGTCGGGGTCTAGGGTGTCCTTCGTCTGCTTGACGCGCCACCAGAGGCCCGGCTCGACCATGGAGTTCTGGATGATGTCGCCGGGTTGCAGGTCAATCTGCTTGTCGCTGTAGGGGTCTTTCTTCTTTGTGGCGCGCGTGATGCGCTGGAAGAGATTGCCGCCGCCGCTGATGGTTATCCTTGTCAGGTCGCGGCCCGGTATCGTTCTGTCGCGCGCTCTGGTCGGCTGCGCGGCCGGGCCGGAGGTGATGAGCGTGGCGCGCTCCGTGACTGTGCCGTGGCAATCAATGCAGGCAATCTCGATGGCGGCGCGCGGCTCGTTGTATAGATTGCCGTCGCCGTGTGCGTCCTGCCGGAAATGGCAGTCAACGCAGTGCATACCCTTTTCGAGATGTATGTCCTTGAGATGGACGGGCGCGCCTGCCGGCTGTGCGTCGTTCTTGAGATTAACGTTGTCCCGGTCTTTAAACTCGACGGCCTGGCCCAGCCGCGCGCCGTCAATTGACGTAACGGGCTGGCCCGCTGCATCCGTTAAGAGTTTGCCGTCCTTATCTAAAAATTCGCCGCGACGATTCTTCTTGAAGACGGCGCGGAAAATCCAGCCGTGGCCGTGGAAGTCTGCAAACTGTGTGCGCGTCAATTGATTGTTGAAGCTGCGCGTGCCCGTGCGCTTCAGGAATTCGAGGTCTGACCAGTTTCCGCGTGTGCTCGCGGCTTCAGGATTGCGATCTAATTTTGTGTCCTCCTCGTCCTGCGATGGGTCGTTCTGTTTTCCGGGGTACATCTGTCCGGGGCCAGCGTCCGTCTCGTTGTCCCACCACGTCATGCCAAGGTAGGTCGCGACCATGTTTGTCCCGGGATGCATGTGGCAGACCATGCATTGCGAGGTCGGGATGCGCGAGGTCAGTTGATGACGGATGGGATGGCCCGGCTCATTTCTGTAAGGGTCGAAGCTCTTGTCTCTGGTACTGGTGCGTCCTTCGTTGCCGTGTGCGGCGTAGAGCTGGCCGGAATTAACGACGCTCGAATCGTTGGCGTAGATGACGTGGCAGGCCGTGCAACCTGATGAGCGATAATCGCCGGGATGGTCGTTTGTGCCTAGGAAGTTGAGCGTCGGGTCAAGGAGGCGCGTCTTCTGAAGCCCCAGATAGACGGGGTCTGTGCGTTGCTGTGTGCCGAAGCCGCGTGCGCTGAGGCCCTTGTCGGGCTTGCCGGGGTCTTCGTCCCTGTCCGGCAGCCCGACTTCGAGGCGACGCTTTCCGCCGCGCTCGAAGACGCGCAGCACGTTGCCCGGCTGCGAGATTTCCCAACGCGGCAGAGGGTTGATGAAAGGCAGGATGCCCCGACGCTGCATCGCTTCTCTATCGGGCGCGGGCACTTGAATCAACCTTTCGGGAGCGCCCGTCTCATCGCTGTAGCTCTCGCCGAAGCGCGTATCCTTGATGGGAAAGCCGCCGTTGTTATAGAGCGCAGCGCCCCAGAGCATAGCGCCGTGGCGCATCATGCTGTTGGAAACGTTTCTGGTTTCGGCGCTGTGACAAGAGCCGCAGGTCTGCCCGGAGACACGCAAATCGCCGGGATTGATGAAACGTACAAACTCGCGACTCTCTCGCGTAAGCAGGGTGTTGGTGCGTTCGGGATTGGCGCTCGACTGTTTGCCGTTTCTGCGCCAGTCGTCAGGATAACGCGGCTGCACATGAGCACGCTCTTTATCTTTAGTCTCGACGGGGTTGCCGCCGTGGCAGTAGGTGCAGGTCAGTTTTTGTCCGTCGCGCCCGTCAACGAGTTCGCCCGTTTCATCTGCGGGCGTGCGCGGCGGCTTGTGCATAGGCTCTGTTTGTCCATGACACGAGAGACAGCCTTCGACGAGCGGTGTCGCCGTCGGGGCAGGTGTAGCTTGCTGTGCATTGTTGTTTGTTTGAGCCTGCGCGGGCGAGGCAGTGGTTGTTGCAGGGGCGGCGGTCGTGTTTGAGTTGGGGGTGCTCGCTTGATTCGTGTTCTCGTTCTGTGCGCTGGAAGAGATGCCGCTGGCGACGACGAGCGTTATCATCGCGGCCATCACGATGAAGAAAAGTATTAACTTGAGATGGTCTGTTTTACCTTGCCGGGCCATAAGGCTGTTTACCGTTCAACCGTCCTGCTGATGCTCGTGCTTGCTTCGCGTGTTGCTCCCGCAAACTCATCTCGTAGTTCTTAAAAGACAAACTTCACTTGCCCGAAGAGCGCGTAGAGCGGCTTGCTCGGATTGATGATGGTCTCATCGGGCGTGCAGAAGTCTCCGACGTTGGGCGGGCAGTTGCGCGAGCCGTCCGTGTAGATGTCGCGGAAGCCGCGTCCCGGCTGCAAGTACGACGCGCCGAAGGTCAACTGGATGTTGTTAATCAAGAGCGGGCGATAGGTGACGCCGACGCTGTAGTCAAACCCTATATCGTGGCGAACGTGCGGTTGAAAGAGGACGTATTCGAGCGACTCCGTACGATGAAAGCGCAGGTAATTGAGATTGAAAACCATCTTCAATCGCTGCGTGACTTCCGCATCCATGCCGACGTTGTAGATGAAGATGCCGGGGTTGACGAAGTTGGCCTGTCCTTCAAGCTTGCTGCTGCGCAAAGAGGGGAGCAGGCTGTTGGCCTGAACGAGGCCGACGCCCGTTTGCGTTAAGGGAATGGACTGACGATTCCAGAATGAAAACGGGCCGCCGACGAAGTTTGGATCATCGAAGATAGCATCGAAGCCGGAAGCAAGGCGGTCTGTCGGATTCCTGTCGCCCTGCGCGAAGAAGAATGACGACTTGAAGCGCAGGTAGTCTTTATCAATCGAGGCTTCGATGGCAGCCATGTTGGAGCGGATGCGCGTGTCGCGGCCTGCTATCTGGTTGCGCGTGTCGTAGCCGTAGGCGAAGTAGTATGAACTGGTTAGATTAAGACGGCGTATGTGCCCATCCGTGTTAAGGCCGAAGTAGCCGACGCGGACGGCGTGTTCGCGCACGTCGCCGATGAGCGCTGGGCGCACCTGAAAGCCGTTGCGGTTAAACTGGCGATTGCTTCGGTCGTCGTTAAAAAGGGCGCTCGCCTGCACGGTAAAACCTTTGGCCTTAAAATCCTGTCGGAAGAGATTGAGCACGTAGATGTTCTGGTTGCGCTTGTCGAAGCGATTGAGGCCGCTGTTGGTGTCCTTTTCGAGTTGGGAGAAGAAGGCTGCGTTGAATTGATAGCGATTATTGTCGAACGCGCCGAAGATGCGCCCGCCCAGGTTATTGTCGGAGAAGATGAAGCCGCGAAAGTCTGAGACGAAGGGTTGGATGCCTGCGCGAAAAGAGACGAAGTCGTAGTTTTCGTTAACGTCTGTGAGTTTGACTTCCGCGAAGGCTTCTTCGAGGGAGAATTGCGTGTCGGTGCGATTCGTGCCGCGACGGGGGTCTATGTCAATGACGTTGTTTTCGTGCGTGTTGACGTAGTTTGGCAGGCTGAAGGTCGGCGAAATCTTGATGGCCCATGTGCGCGGGCGAAAGGTCGAATCGCCGCGAAAGAGTTCGAGGGTAAACTGAAAGAGCTGGTTGTAGATGAAGGTTTCGGGCTTGCCGAAAAACTCCGCGCTGCCGGGTCGCGCGCTGCTCACGTCCGAAGGCTTCGGCGTTCTGACCTGTTCGACGAGAGAGGTGCTGACGGCCGATAGAATCAGGAAAGTCTTGTTGCCGAAGATTGGATAATCGCCCTTGAGCACGCTCTGTTCGTAGGGGTTATACCAGCGCCCTTTTTTGAAGGGGATGTCGCGGCCGCGTGCGCCGAGGTCGCCGTAGCGGTCGTATTCTGGAAAGCCTATGCGCCAGCGGTCGCGCACTTCGCGTCGCTCCGCCTGCGACTGCGGGGCGGATTTGACAGTCCTGTTTCCGGCGAATCCCGTCGGCTCTTCTTCATCATCTTTCATGTCAACGACCGCAGGCTGGACCAGTTTATCAACGGGGATGTCGAGGCGCGTCTCCCTATCGTCTGCGATGATGACGTTCTCTTGAAAGTGTATGTAGTTCTGTTCCTTGTAATTGCTCTCGGAGGGAAACTCTGCGGCGTAGGGCGCGTCGGGCGTAACGTAGCTTCTATCGGGCGGCGCGCCGCGCTGCTGCGGAAAGCGCGCGATGAAGGGCGAGGCGACGGTGACGCGGTATGCGCCCGCAGGGAGACGAACGGAGTACTGGCCGGAAGAGTCTGTGAGCGTGCGCGTCGTGCGGCGTGTGACCTGATTGGTGATGACGACGACGACGCCGGCCATCGTGCTTTTCAACTGATTCCTGGTTGTGCCCGTCAAGCGCCCGCGCTGTTGGGCCGACGCCAAGACCAGCGAGAGCAGAACGCAGCCCAACACCAAGCCCGCTTGGGCCAACAAGACAAGCCGCTTCTTTCGCAAGGTAGGCATCCGCTGCTCTTTGTTCAGTTTAAAGAATAGACTCGGACTAACTCTGCTCCGGCCGCGACTGAGAGCAAAGCCCTGTTTTCAACCACAGCTTCTATCTGTTTCAACTTAAAGAGCGAGGACTTGCGTTGTAGCACAGGAGAGACGGGCAATCAACATAAATCTTCCCCTATGCGCGCACGCGTCAAAATCATCTTGACTGGGTTGCAATTAGTGATACATTGCTCTTCGCCTCGCCTCGTGCAATGTTATTAACCGTCGTGCTTTTTGTATGAATAACCGGCTTCCAATGATGAGCGCGCACCTGATGAAAGTTTTGTGCCTGTGTGCCTTGCTGCTGGTGTGCAGCACGCATTTCAGCCGGCAGGCTTTTGGGCAAACAGGCGCGCGGCCCATCCTCGTCAGCGATGCAAATTCGACGCGCGCTCTGGCGCTCGATGCGTTGGCCCAGACGCGCGAGCCGTTCTCGCTTTCGTCTCCATTGCCCTTTACACCAGACCGGCGCACGCGCGTCATGCTCTTCGCGATGAACCTCAATTTGCAGGCGGGCGAAACATCTTCGGCCGTCACAGTCGAGGCAGAAGATGCGGAGCATCATGTTTATCCTTTAACGGTCGAGTACGTAGGGCCTGTGCCGGAACAAAGCTGGACGACGGCCGTCGTCGTTCGCCTCAACGACGAGATGGGCGATGTAGGCGACGTGCTCGTGCGTCTAACGTATCACGGTCAGAGCAGCAATCGCGTGCGACTCGGCATAGGCCACACAGGCGGCGGACTGCCGGACGACCCCGGCGCAGTTCCCACACCCGGCACAATCGCGCCGCAGCCTCCCGCCAACACGATTACCGCCGGCAACCTAACGGCTGACGACGTGAAGACGCTCATCTCGCAGGCTGTCTCGGCGGCCGTTGCGCTTAACAAGCGCGTGGCAGTCGTCGTCACGGATAAGGAAGGCAACGTCCTAGGCAACTTCACGATGACGGGAACGACAACAAACTCTGTCGTTCGCGGTGGCGGCGGGCCAAGCCAGACGCCTGACCCCTTTGGACGAGTCCCCGTCGGGCTTGAAGGAATGACCCTGCGGTCATATATCTTCGCGACATCGAAAGCGGGAACGGCCTCGCTCTTCGGCACGCAGGGCAACGCGTTTACGTCGCGCACAGCCAGTTTCATCATTCAGGAACATTTCCCGCCGGGCGTTGATAATCAACCCGGTGGCCCGCTCTACGGCGTGCAGTATTCCTCGCTTCTCTGCTCCGACATCAACCCCAGGTTGCCGGTCGGATTGTCGGGCGACCCCGGCGGGATGCCTGTCTATAAGAACGGCGTGCACGCGGGCGGCATAGGCATAGAGGGCGATGGTATCTACACGATTGACAAAGACCCTTCGGACTTCGACGTGCCGTTTGAAGAATTGATTGCTGTCTCGGCCGTGCGCGGTTATGAGACGCCGTCGTTGATACGCGCCGACAACATTCTGGTCAACGGCCTCCGGCTGCCGTTCGTCAATGTCGCGCAGCCGATAACGCCGCCGACGATTCCGTTTGATAGCCTGCCCGGCACTTCCATCATCGCGCCCCGTGGAGCGCAGCCGAGCCTGTTTGTGCCAGCGACGGTCGGCGGCATCAGCGGAGAAGTTGACCCGCGCTTCTTCTCCTTCCGCGCCGATTTCATTTCTCCTCCCCGGCCCAACGCGCTGACGGCCACGGACGTGAACACGATTATCTCTCACGCCGCACAGCAGGCTAACATCACGCGCGCAGCGATTCGACAGCCTTTGGGCAGCAGCGCCCGCGTCAGCATCGCGGTCGTTGACGCAAATGGAAATGTGCTCGGTATCTTCCGCACGGCCGACGCACCCGTTTTTGGCTTCGACGTGTCTGTGCAGAAGGCGCGCGGCGCTGCCTTCTTCTCGCGTAGGGACGCCGGAGAGATTCTGACGAGTGCGGGCTTCAGCCCTTACGTTGCGCGTGCGCGCGCAGACGGCGTGACCCTCGACGCACAGATGGCGATGACGACGCGCACCATCGGTTTCCTGCATCGCCCGTTCTACCCGGACGGCATCAACGGCACTGCGGCTGGCCCATTCAGCAAGGAGTTTCCAGAGTGGAGCGTCTTCAACGTTGGCTTGCAGCTTGATTTGGTGAAGGGAGGCCTTGAGGCTGCGGCGTTCGGATTTCACGTTTCCTGCTCAAGTATTCACAACCTTGCTAACGGCACTCAAATCTTCGCGGGCAGCGTCCCGCTCTACAAAAACGGCGTGCTGGCAGGCGCTATCGGCGTCAGCGGCGACGGCATAGACCAGGACGACATCATCGCTGCGGCCGGTGCAGCGGGCTTCACGCCTGCGCCCAGCATTCGCGCAGACCAGTTCATTATCCGCGGCGCACGCCTGCCCTTCGTCAAATTCCCGCGCAGCCCGAATCTGTAAAGAAGGTAAAAGTAAATAAGGTAAAAGGTAAAAGTATCAGGAGAGGGCAAAAGCAAGGGCGTAGTCTATCTGCTAAGAGAATAGTTTACGCCTTCCTTTTGCCTTTTACCTTTTTACTTTTACCTTTTATTGTTCCAGCCCTGAGCGCAGGGACGCGAGGGCGGGGTTGTCGGGGTTGACGGCCGTGAGGCGGTCAATGGCTTCGCGGGCGGTCTTCTTGTCGCCTTTGAAGAGGGCGGCAGCGGCCAGATTGCGGAGCGCTTTTTCGTTTCTGGGTTCGATTGCGAGCGCTTTGCGGTAGGCTGCGATGGCGCGGTCGTAGTCTGGCGGGGTGCGTTGAAAAAAGGTGTTGCCGAGGTCCGTACGGACGTTTGCGTCTGGGCGTTGTGCGAGCGAGCGTTCGTAAAAGGTGGCTGCTGTAACGAAGTCGTTCTGGTCGTACTTGGCGTTACCCATGAGGGTGAGCGCGTCCGCGTCGTTTGGCTTGAGGGCCAGCGCGCGGTTCAGGTAGACGACCGCTTTATCGTAAGCCTCCATGTTATAGAAAGCGTCTGCGGCCTTCATCTGCGCTGCGAAGTCGCGCGGGTTGCGGTCGGCCTCGTCCATCGCAGCTTGCAGGAGCGGCGAAGTTGATGCGCCGCCGCTGCGGTCGCCGTTGCTGCTGTTGGCTCTGTTAGCAGAATCGTCCACGCTCGGATGTCCGGGCGGAAGCGGCCCTACTTGCTGTTGCGGGTTGAGAGGCGGCGCTGACGTTGTTGCGGCAGTCGTGGTGCGAGGAGTCTCTGCGGGCTGTCGTTCAGTCAATCCGGCGTTTGCCACAAAGAAGCCGAGCATGAAACCGACGAGGATACCGACAACGCAGAAGGAGATATTTCTCGACATATTTATTACGGAGACGTATTTACACGTTAACTATTGATACTGTCTGAAACGAACGAAGGCTGATTCGCTTTAACCTGACGAAAGGCGCGCGGCCCAGGCATTTCTGGAAATGATAACACAGGGGAGGAAACCCTGTAGGAGCAGCGATGAAGGATGAACGACGAGCAGCTTGCCTGTCATTCGTCGCAGGGCATTTGGCATCCGGCGTTTCGTGTTGAGCGTTCGCGTGGGTGTTGGTTGATGGCGAGAGTTTCATCGGTTATGATGGCGCGTCTTGAGTGTGTTTCGTCGTCGTTCCTCGTTGAGAGGCCGTTTGAGTTTTAATGCTGCTGGCTTCGCTCTCTTTTCAATTTCGGATGAACAATCAAAAGCAGTGGAGCATGCCATGAGCCGGACGCTTGAGGCACAGGCTTTAGAGTGCGTGCGCGGCGGGCGCAGGCTTTTTCAAAGTCTCAGTTTCTCGCTGGGGCCTGGAGAGTTGCTGGAAGTTTCGGGCGCGAACGGCAGCGGGAAGACGAGTTTGCTGCGTATGCTCTGCGGCCTGCTCTCTCCGGCGAGCGGGGAAATCCTCTGGCAGGGAGCAAACATCAGCAAGCTCAAGGAAGAGTATCTGAAGTCGCTGGCTTATCTGGGACATGCCAACGGCGTCAAAGCCGAGTTGAGCGCGGCGGAGAATTTACGCGTCGCGTGCGGCATCAACGGAGTTTCGTCCAACGGAGAAAAAATCGGCGCGGCTCTCAAGCAGATGGGACTAGGCGAGAGCGCCGCGCGCCCGGCCAAGACGTTATCTCAAGGGCAACAGCGGCGGCTGGCGCTGGCTAGATTGCTCGTTGGAGAAAAGGCTTTGTGGATTCTGGATGAACCGATTGCAGCGCTCGATAGCGGCGGCGTTCGATTGGTTCAAGCGGCGCTCGAAGCGCACCTCGAAGAGAATGGAATGGCTGTGTTGACGACGCACCAGCCTCTGGATGTGCGCGCAGGCAGAACGACGCGCATACACCTTGCGCCACAGAGCGAACACTGAATGCTGGCAACTCTGCGATGGGTCATTCAGCGGGACACGACTCTGGCGTGGCGCGGGCGCGCCGGCGTCCTCTCCACGCTCTTCTTTTTCATCATCGTCGTCAGCCTGTTTCCGCTCGGCGTCGGGCCTGAGCGGAGCATCCTGCGAATTATCGCGCCCGGCGTCGTCTGGGTGGCAGCGCTTCTGGCCTCCATGCTCTCGCTCGACCGCATGTTTGCGCATGACTACGCGGACGGAAGCCTCGAACAGTTGATGCTGACGCCGCAGCCTCTCTCAATCGTCGTGCTGGGCAAAATAATCGCACACTGGTTGGTGACGGGAGCGCCGCTGGTGTTGATTGCGCCCATCTTGGGAGTGCAGTTTGATGTGCCGCCGCGTGCTTTGCTGACGCTCGTCTGCTCGCTCCTGTTGGGCACGCCCGCGCTGAGCTTAATCGGCTCAATCGGCGCGGCCCTGACGCTCGGTTTACGCGGTGGAGGCGTGCTGGTATCCTTGCTGGTACTACCGCTCTGTATTCCTGTTTTAATCTTCGGCGCGGGCGCGGTCGAGGCCAGTATTACGGGCGTAAGCGCAGAGTCGCATCTATCTTTACTGGGAGCTGTGCTCGTCCTGGCGCTACTGTTTGCGCCTTGGACAACCTCTGCCGCGCTCCGTATCTCTATGGAGTAAGAGGAATCGCGAAAGAGCGCAAGAGAAAACTTTTTATGGCTCGACGGAAAATCAACTGGTACAAGTACACGTCGCCTGCGAGCTTTTACCCGCTCGCCGGAAAGATGATTCCGTGGTTCGCCGTTCTTTCGACCGTGCTCCTTGCGGCCGGACTCTACATAGGCTTTTTCGTCGCCCCGACAGACTTTCAGCAGGGCGAGGCTTACCGCATCATCTACATCCACGTGCCCGCTGCATGGATGGCGATGTTTCTCTATTTGCTGATGGCCGTTTACGCAGGACTCGGCCTTGCCTTCAACGCGCGGCTGTGGTCAATGATGGCGACGGCCATTGCGCCGACGGGAGCGATGTTTGCGTTTCTGGCTCTCTGGACGGGCGCGCTCTGGGGCAGGCCGATGTGGGGAACGTGGTGGGTCTGGGATGCGCGACTGACTTCCACGCTCATTCTCTTCTTCCTCTACCTTGGCTTTCTCTCCTTGCAGGGTGTCATTGAAGACACGCGACGCGCAGACAGAGCCGGTGCGCTGCTGGCGCTGGTCGGGGCTGTCAACGTGCCCATCATCTATTTCTCCGTCCAGTGGTGGAACACGCTGCATCAGGGCGCTTCGCTCCGTCTGGGCAAGACGCCCTCGATTGCGCCCATCATGCTGACGGCGTTGCTCATTATGATAGCGGCCTGCTGGATGTACTCCATTACGGTGACGCTGATGCGCGTGCGCAGCATTATTCTGGAGAGAGAGCAGCAAGCCCCCTGGGTCGCGGAAGTGTTGGGAGAGCGGAAATGAACTGGGCGCGTTTTTTCAACATGGGCGGCTACGCCTTCTATGTCTGGGGTTCGTTTGGCGTCGCGCTGGCCCTGATGGCGGCTGAAGTTTTACTGCTGCGCCGACGCCGCAAGCGCCTGTTGCGACCGCTAAAACAAGCTGATAAAGTTAACCACTGGAAAGAACATGAAACCACGACATAAAAGACTCGCTTTCATCGGTGTCGGCTTGGTGGGCCTCGGCATTGCCGCCGCGCTCGTGCTCAACGCCTTCCAGAATAATCTGGTCTTCTTCTTCAGCCCGACGCAGGTTGCAGCCAAGGAAGCCCCGACGCAAAAGACTTTTCGCATCGGTGGCCTTGTGCAGCAGGGCAGCGTCAAGCGCGAGGACGACGGGCTGACCGTCCGCTTCGTCGTCACAGACCTCGCCAACAGCATGCCTGTCGTCTATACGGGAATCCTCCCGGACCTCTTCAAGGAAGGCAAGGGCGTCGTGGCGCAGGGCCGTCTCAGTGCGGACGGAATCTTTCACGCCGAGCAGGTGCTCGCCAAGCACGACGAAAACTACATGCCGCCCGAAGCCGCCGACGCGCTCAAGCCGAACCAGAATTACACGGAAAAGGCGGCCAAGACTTTAGAGCAGTAGGCATCCGTAACACATTAAACGCATCGCTTCCAGAAGAGAGAGTTTCAGTTTAGTTTAAAGGCCCGCTCGCGCTCAGGCCGGTTCCTCGGTCGCGGGGCTTGTTAGAGTATTTAGCAGGAGAAGTTTTTTTATGACGGTGGTTCCAGAGATAGGACAGTTTGCCCTTATCCTCGCGCTCCTGATGGCCGTCACGCAATCAGCGCTGCCGCTCATCGGTGTGGCGCGCAGGAATCAAGCCTGGATGGCGATTGCCACTTCCGCCGCGCAGGCGCAATTCATCTTCATCGCAGTCGCCTTCTGCTGCCTAGCCTATTCCTTCATCACCAACGATTTTTCCGTCCTTAACGTGGCAACTAATTCCAACTCGCTTCTGCCCATGAATTACCGTCTGGCGGCGACGTGGGGTTCTCACGAGGGTTCGCTCCTGCTGTGGAGTCTGATGCTGGGGCTGTGGACGGTGGCGGTGACGTTGTTCAGCCGTCGTTTGCCGCAGGAGATGCGAGCGCGTGTGCTCGCCGTGATGGGTTTCATCAGCATTGGTTTCCTGCTCTTCATGCTGCTCACCTCAAACCCTTTCGAGCGCCTGATTCCGGCAGCGCCGGACGGCCGCGATCTCAACCCGCTTCTGCAAGATCCTGCGATGGTGATTCACCCACCGATGCTCTACATGGGCTACGTAGGCTTTTCGGTGGCCTTCGCCTTCGCCATCGCCGCGCTGCTCGGCGGTAAACTCGATGCGACGTGGGCACGCTGGTCGCGCCCGTGGACGACCGTTGCGTGGTGCTTCTTAACTGTCGGCATCGCGCTCGGAAGCTGGTGGGCCTATTACGAGTTAGGCTGGGGCGGCTGGTGGTTCTGGGACCCTGTGGAGAACGCCTCATTTATGCCTTGGCTGGTCGGAACTGCCTTGATTCATTCGCTGGCGGTGACGGAAAAGCGCGGCAGCTTCAAAAGCTGGACGGTCCTTCTGGCTATCGCTACTTTCTCATTGAGCCTGCTCGGCACGTTTCTCGTTCGCTCCGGCGTGCTTACATCAGTTCACGCCTTCGCGACAGACCCGAAGCGCGGCATCTTCATTCTCTCGTTTCTGGTCATTGTCATCGGCGGCTCGCTCGCGCTTTATGCTTGGCGCGCGAAGAGCGTCGGATTGGGCGGCAAGTTTGACGTTATCTCGCGCGAATCGTTTCTGTTGTCGAACAACGTGCTGCTGGTCGTCGCTGCGGCCTCCGTGCTGCTCGGCACACTTTATCCAATCTTCGTTGACGCCCTTGGGCTTGGCAAGCTCTCCGTTGGCCCACCCTACTTCAACGCGGTGTTTGTACCGATAACTGCGCCTGTCGCTTTTATGATTGGCGTCGGGCCGGTTGCGCGATGGAAGCGAGCGAGTCTGCCGGAGCTGGCGGTGCGGCTGCGCTGGGCCTTCGTCGTCAGCGTGGCGACGGCAGTGTTGCTTCCCTTCGTAATGGGCCAATGGAAGGTGATGGTTAGTCTTGGGCTGTTGCTGGCGGCGTGGATTGTCTCGACCGTCTTCCTTAACATCTGGAGCAGAACCCGCGGCGAAGGAAGCATCGCCAGAAAACTTGGCGCACAATCGCGCAGCTACTACGGCATGGAGTTGGCCCACCTTGGCGTGGCGGTCTTCATCGTCGGTGTGACACTCGTGACGGGCTACGAGGAGAGGAAAGACGTGCGTATGAACGCCGGTGATACGGCGACTGTCGGCGGCTACGTCTTTCGCTTTGACGGAGTAGAGAACGTCGCAGGGCCTAACTACACAGCCGCGCGTGCGACCGTTGAAGTAAGCCGCAACGGAGTACCTTTGCGCACGATGTTTCCCGAAAAACGGCTCTACTCCGCTTCGCGTCAGGCAATGACCGAAGCCGACATCGCCACAGGCTTCTCGCGCGACCTATACGTCTCGCTCGGCGAGCCTGTCAGCGGCGGCGCTTGGAGCGTGAGCATCTTTTATAAGCCGTTTGTGGACTGGATTTGGGGCGGCGCTGTGTTGATGGCCTTGGGCGGTGCGCTAGCCGTCAGCGACCGCCGCTATCGAGTTGAAGCTATCGCACGCAGGCGTGCGGCAGAGGCGAAGCCGCAGGCAGAAGAAGCCAAAGCCGCTGCCCCTGCGCTGGCGCGTGGCGCAATCGAAGAATTATGACGAAGTTTCTCCTGCCATTGGCCCTGTTTCTAGTGCTCGTAGTCTTTCTGGCTATCGGGCTCAGCCGCGACCCGCGCGAGATTCCGTCTCCGCTCGTTAATAAGCCTGCGCCCACGTTTGCCCTGCCCGTGTTGTCAGAACCGCAGCGGACGTTTAAGACCGAGGAGATGCGCGGCAAGGTCTGGCTGCTCAACGCCTGGGCCTCATGGTGTGCGGC
Organism: Pyrinomonadaceae bacterium; assembly: GCA_036382855.1. GTDB lineage: Bacteria > Acidobacteriota > Blastocatellia > Pyrinomonadales > Pyrinomonadaceae > DASVTR01. The sequence continues at coordinate 27,888 of DASVPO010000002.1, forward strand.
CTGTCAGGACGAGCACCCGCTGCTGCTACAGTTGGCCCAGACGAAGCTTGTTCCAATCTACGGCCTCGATTACAAGGACGAACGACCCAACGCTCTCGCGTGGCTCGAAGAATTGGGCAACCCCTACACGCTCAGCCTCTCGGACACAGACGGGCGCGTCGCTATTGATTACGGCATCTACGGCGTGCCGGAAACTTTTGTGATAGACCGCGACGGCATCATTCGCTACAAGCACATTGGCCCAATCACCGCAGAGGCTCTGCAAAAGAAGATTATCCCGCTCGTGAAGGAGTTGCAGCGATGAAGCGCGCGTTGTTAGTCATGGCGCTCATGTGCGTGCTGCCCATCACGCTCTGGGCCAAGGAGGCGCAACCCCTTGCGGAGGACCCCGAGTTGGAAAAGCGCGTTATGGCCCTGGCGGAAGATTTGCGCTGCCTCGTCTGCCAGAACGAATCGCTCGCCGGCTCACACGCGCCTCTGGCCGTTGACCTACGGCAGCAGATTCGCGAACAGATGAAAGCGGGCAAAAGCGATAAAGAGATTATAGCTTTTATGACCGAGCGCTACGGCGACTTCGTGCTCTTCCGTCCGCCTGTGAAGATGACAACCTACCTGCTCTGGTTCGGCCCGTTTCTGCTGCTGGCGGCGGGCGTCATGGTGCAGCTTCTCTATCTGAAAAGGCGGCGGGAGCGCGCAAGAGAGAAGCCGCTATCGGAAGCCGAGCGCAAACGCGTCGAAGCGCTGCTCGGTGATAGTTGATACTGCTGACGCAACGCAAGGTGACGACGCGATGATGAGTTTCTGGATATTCGCTGGCTTGATGGTGGTCTTGGCGCTCTGTTATCTACTGCCGCCGCTCTTGCAGCGCGCCGGGCAGCAGACTGATGAGCGCGAGCGCGCCAACGTCTCCATCTACCGCGACCAGTTCACAGAGCTTGAGCACGATTTGCGCGACGGTGTGCTGGACCAGGAACAGTATGAGCAGGGCCGTCTTGAGCTACAGCGCAGGCTTCTCGAAGATGTCCAGCCATCGCAGACTGCTGCACAAGCGTCTGCCGGAAGCAATGGCCGCAGCGGGCGCACGACCGCAGTGATTCTCGGCGGCGCGATTCCGCTTCTAGCCGTTCTTCTCTACTCTCAAATCGGAACGCCGCAAGCTCTCACGCCGGGACAACAGCAAGCCATGCGGCGGCCTGCTCCCGCGCGTGCAGCGATGGACGAGCCGGACGCTCCCTCAGGACAACAACCCGGCGCGCCCACACAGCAGGAGATAGAGCAACGCGTCACGAAGCTGGCCGAACGACTCAAGGAGAACCCTGACGACCTTCAGGGCTGGATGATGCTCGCCCGTTCTTACTACAACTTCAAACGCTACCGCGAAGCCAGCGAGGCTTACCAGCGCGCAGCAGCCCTCGCAGGCAACGATGCACAGGTGTGGGCCGATTATGCAGAGTCCCTCGCTCTCGCCAACAACTCTCAGTTGCAGGGCCAACCACTCGAACTCATCAACAGGGCCTTGCAGCTTGACCCCAACAACCAGAAGGCGCTCTGGCTCGCGGGCAATGCTGCCTACCAGTCGCAGAATTTCCAGCAAGCCATCACCCACTGGGAGAAGCTTCTCAAGCTACTGCCCGAAGGCTCCGAGGGCGCGCAGGCCGTCGCCTCCACCATCGAAGAAGCACGCTCGCAAATCTCAACCAAATGAAACGTGCTTCCCGCTCAGCCTTAATTCTTCAGATAATCCGGCTTAAAAAATAAAGCTTGTAAGAGACTCGGAAAGCTTGATAAGGTGTCAGCACCTTTTATCAAACGGGTTTGAGAAGCTCTGACGGCGATTGAAACTTGAGCGCGGCGTACGCGCGCGTGCGTGCTGCCCTGACGGGCCGCGCCCTTCTGCAAACAGTCTTCTAATCTACGCTTGACGACTCAATGCGCGAGCGTCGCAGGCTGGCCCTGACAGCGATGGGCACAACGAACAGACAGACAGCAAGAGCCATCAACTTCAACGCCACGGCGCTCTGCCTGCTGCTCATCGTCTTCGCCGTCTGCACAACGCGGGCACAGGAGACGCCCGCAGCGCCAATTCCTTCGCCAACGCCCGCAGCGACGCCAACGCCAACGCCAGTAGCAACAGCGACGCCGCCGCCAGCCGCCACACCCGCCGAGCGGCCAGTTCTGAAAACGATCAAGCTCAACGTACAGTATGTCGGCAAAGCGCCCGTCGTGCGCAAGCACTTCTACGTTTCGCGCCTGCCCTTCAACCTCGACGAGTTGCAACAGAAGCTCGGCAATCTTCCGTCGCACAAGGATTATCAGAAGAAGGCGAGCGGCGCTGGCCTGAGCGAAGAACTGGTAGCGGAATTCATACGCGAGTGGCTCGAAAAGTATAAATGCGAAACGGTTTACTGCCAGCCCATCGCGCTTGAAGACGTGCAGCGGATACGCGTCTTTCAGGATGCGTACAAGCGTGCGAGCGAGCTTTTCAAGAGAGCCCCCGCGCCGCAAAGCACGGAGTTGGCCCTGAAGTGGATGCCAAACTTCCTGCCGCAGGAAATCAGAACCGGCTACTTCGACATAAAGATGGACTGGACACGCCGTGCTCTCGCCCTGATGGAAGCGGAGACGGTCGGCGGCGAGAAAAATTTGATTCGTACCACCATGACAAACCGTCGCGGTGAAGCCTACATCACAGACATCGTGCCCGGCACGACATACTACATATCGAACCTGATACCGATTGAAGACGGCAAAGATTGCTACCTGTGGAATTCAAAGAAGGAAGTCAGGGCCGGGCCGGGGATAGAGGTCGGCGTTCTGCTTGGCCCAAACGCGAAGTTGAAAGAGATCAAGGGCGCAAACGCAAACGTGCTGACTTTCACCTGCGCGCAGCCGAAGTAGTGATAGAACGAGGAACGCTGGGCCAATCCTTGCAGCGGCCGGAGGAACGCTTTTAGTGAACTCAACCGAGCATCATCGTCAAAGACGCATACGCCATATTGCGGCGCTCGCCGTCTTCGTGCTGCTCGCCATCGTTCCGTTCGTCTATCCTCGCACGCCTTCCGTCGCGACAAGCAGCTTCGAGCCGCAGCAGCAAAGACGCAGGCGCACGCCGGCAGCACGCCGCAGCGGTCGAACAGGCGCGCAAACCTCCCGTCGTCCACGCATAGACTACTCGCGTTTTCTGCACGACAACAATCACGTCAAGTATGACAAAGCGAATCGCGCAAACTGTAGCACGTGCCACAGGCTCGACTCGCCTTTGCAGTTTGACATTAAGGACTACCCGGACCACCCTGCCTGCGTTAGTTGTCATCGCCAGCAATTCTTCACGGGCGCACGTCCCGTCATCTGCACCGTCTGCCATAAAGCATCTTCGCCGCGCGATTCCCGGCGCTTCGATTTTCCGCGCCCGAACACGGACGTGACCAGAGAATTTCCCGGCAGGTTTCCGCACGCTCTGCATCAGGACTTGCTGGCGGGCGTGCGCCCCTCGCGCGAAAAGGCTGAAGCAGCCCACAAGCTCGCTCGCGCCTCCTTCAAAGGAGGCACACTAACAGCGGCGGCTGACGAAAGAGCGCAGGAAAACTGCGCGACGTGTCACGCCTCCTACGATAAGACGAAGAAGGACGAGGCGGCCTTTTTTCCCACTGCCGGTTGGCCCGACAATATGCTGGCGGGCGTCGGCACGTTCAGAAAAATTCCTAACGGGCCAGAGGGACACAGAACATGTTTCGTTTGCCACGCGAGCGCTGGCAGCGGTTGGAAGTCGCCTTCGCCCGTCGCCAACGACTGCGGCGGTTGCCACAGCAAGACAACGACGGGCGGTGCGCCGTCGTCTTCAAGTCAGTCGCAGCCTTTGTCTTCAGCGAGGACGGCAGGCACGCGTGTTGCGAGCGCGTCGTTGATGAAAGTCTCTTTCACGAGCGCGTTGTTGCCGTTGCGTAGGGTCATTACCTTCCAGCATGACGGCGGCGGCCAGCCGGAAGGCGGCGCGACCGGCAGCCACGACATAGCCTGCACCGTCTGCCACATCAACATCACGCAGCAGCAAACATTCATTGTCAAACCTGATGTGCCAATCACGTCATGTGCCATCTGCCACGTCGTCGGCGGTCGAAAATCATCGCTGAAGAAGGGGACGGACACGACCATCACCTCCGAGATGGAGTCTTGGATTAGCGGTAGGAAGGCTTGCCTTAGTTGCCATACCAATGAGATAGGGAGCCAGCCGCCGCCTTGCAGCCACTATTATGCGGATAAGAGAGTGCCGCCGGCGGAGCTACAGTGCAGGTAATTTTTGAAGAGCGTGCGAGAGCCTGATTCACAATTCAAACTGGCGGACGCGCAAGCGCGCAAGCAGGATGAGCGTCGGCCATACGGGCCGTTTGTCTTCCTGATTTTAACGGTGCTCTGTTTGATTATGACCGTCGTGCTTGCCGTGCGTGTGTCCGCAGTGAAAGTTGAGCGATTGCCGGAGACTGATGAAGCGTATGCTTCTGAACCCACAAGCGCCGCCGCGCCGCAATCCTACTCGACCTTCTCGCACACGAGTCCGGGCGCGCACGCAGATTTCGCCAACGCTTCGAGTTGTGATTCCTGTCATCCGCGCAGCGGCGCTCAGCCGGAGCCCAACCTTCCCGGCCACAAAGCCTGCATCAACTGCCATCTTGCACAATTCACGGCCGCCAACACAGCCATGTGCAACATCTGCCATACGGGTGATCTGGCGGGTTCAAGCCCGCCGGTCAAGGGTTTTCCGGGCCTGCGCAGTTTTCGCGTCTCATTTGACCACGCGCAGCACACCAGAATCGGCGCTAACTGCGCGCGTTGCCACGCGCCCGCGCGTCGCGGTGTCGCGCTCTCCATCCCCGCGAGCCTCAACGCGCACACGCAATGCTACAGTTGCCACACGCCCGGTCAATCCGCATCGAACCTTTCATCCTGCGGCACTTGCCACAGCGTCGGCGGCTACGCGCGCACTTCCACGAATGCACGCGCCTTCAGTTTCAGCTTCAGCCATGCGACACACGGCCCGCGCCAACGCCTGAGTTGCACAGAGTGTCACATCGTTAGAGCCGGACTGCCGCAATCCAGACAAGTCTCTTCGCCCGCGACCTTTCAGCATTTCCCCAGAAACCGCGCGCAAAGCTGCGTGACCTGCCACAACAACCGGCGCGCCTTCGGCGAGGCAGACTTCGGCGACTGCAAGAAATGCCACAAAGGCCAGACGTTTCGCATGGGCGCTTGAACCATCGGAGATGCTTTCTCAATCGAAGTGGCTGAAGACAGAGCCAGCAGTTTAAAGATGCATTTCGCTTGTTCTTCACGACCCGGAAAAAGTTTGACAAGCCCCTTATGCCTCACTATCATTCGAGGTCAGGCACGCTCCCCGTTTGCATTCGTCGCCCGCTTGAGCCAGAGCTTCTCCGAGAGCCTCCGGCGTCTCCCCGAAAACTGCCGGAGCGAATGAAGCAGACGCGCTATCCCGGTCGTTGAAGGACGATACTTATGAGATTCAAAATCGTTACCACCGCAGTCTTCAGTTGTCTCTTATTGACCTTCGCCTGCAACACCTCGCACACAGAGCATGCGGCGGCTCTGGTTAACGGCAACGCACCGACGAAGGCTTCGAGCGCGCCCGTCGTTGACGGCACGAATCCGCCGCACGCGGTTGATATAGACGGCAAAGCGATTCCCAACGAAAGCACGACCGAGCCGACCAAGCCCATCATCCTCTCGAAAGACAGCGAAGACGCGAAGAACGGTGAGTTGAAAAAAGAGGCTGCCTTCGACCACGTTAAGCACAGCACGGATGCTAACTACAGCGTTGACGGCAAGGCTGCTGTCGTTTGTGCCGATTGCCATCACACGGACCAGCCCAAAGCTCCCGCCGGGCAGGAATATCTGAAGATGTTCAAACGCACGGAGATGCTTACCTCCGAGCAGTTGAAGAAGTCTAACCAGCCCGTGCAGTCGTGCCGCGCCTGCCACTTCGCCGCTTCAACCGAAGCGACCGAAGAATTTCCGCCGCCGAGCATAGAGTATCCGAAGGAGAGCGGCAAGAAGGCCACCAAAGACGTTATCAATAACGAGGAGGCGTATCACCTCAACTGTAATACGTGCCACGATCAGGCATTGAAGAACAAGGCGCGGGCCAAGCCTGCGAAAGCTCCGCAGGCGTGCGCCGATTGCCACGTCCAGAAGAAGCCCACTTAAGCGTCAACCTGAATTCATCAGGCCGCGAAGTCTATTTCGGAAGAAGCGCCCCGAAGCGCGCCCCTCTGAAAGCTTCGCGGTCTGGCGTTATAGCTAACCTGAACATTCAGCACACAGAATCCATGCGACTACTTGCTCTCTCATTAACACTCGCCGCGCTCGCCGCGCTCAACGCCTGCTCTTCCGGCAACGAGCAGCGAGCCTCTAATCAATCAACGGCAAACACGACGACCGCCGCCACCACCACGACAACAACAGCACCGCCCGCTCAAACGACCAACGCGCCACCCGCAGACGCTTCTCAAACTTCGCCCATCGCTCCGGCTCATCGCAGCGGCGGCGCTGATTCCGCGCCCGCAGCGTCAAGCTCACCTGCAAACGAAGCGACCGGCATGGACACGTCCGCTCAGGACGCCAGAATCGCGCAGGCCGAAGCCAGAGCGAAGGCGAAGAATGCGACGCAGGCCGACAAGCTCGCAGCCGCCGCAGCCTACATGGAACGCGCAGACATCTTCATGCAGGCCGGGCGTCCGACGCTCTACAAGTACGCGCTCCGCGACTATCGCCGCACGCTGCGCTACCAGCCCGACAACCGCCAGGCGCAGGACAGCATCAACACCATCGTCGCCATCTATAAACAACTGGGACGCCCCGTTCCCGAACTCGGCAACGAACCTTAAAAAACATAACAAGCAGGCTCATCAGGTTGAAAGCAACGCTTTCAACCTGATGAGCTTTTTTTTCGTTCACTGGCCCAGAGGCTAGCGCGGCGAATCGCTCTTATCGGATTTTTCGTCTTTGAAGAGGATGTTGAAGACCAGGAAGAGGCCCGCACCGGCGGCGATGAAGAAGAAGATGATGGCGATGCCCGGATAGCCGAAGATTGTAAAAGAGGTTTCGACGCGCATCAGGAGCGCTGCGCCGACAATCAAGGCGGCGAGCACGAGTCCCATCGTGATGCGGTTGGCTATCTTCTGCAAGCCCTCCATCAGATGCACTTCGTCAATGGCGTCAACCTTAATCTTCATCTCGTTGTTGGCGACGGCATCGAGCAGGCTGTTGACGCGCGCCGGGAGTTTTTCGACGAAGCCTTTGGTTTCGAGCAGCGTGTTGAAGAGATTGCCGGGCGAGATGCTTTTGACCATCCGCTCGCGCAGGAGTTCTGTGGCGTTCTGGCGGATGGAAGCGTTGGGGTCGAAGGCCGGGTCGAGCGTGTGCACAACCTGATCCAGATTGAGCAGGGTCTTGGCAATCATCGTAAATTCGGCCGGGAGGCGAAAGCCGCTCTCGCCGGAGATGCGTGTGATTTCCAGCACGACGCGGCCCGAATTGATGTTCTCAAGATTCGCGCCGTGATGCTGCGCGACGAGGTCTTTAATCTGCTCGTTGAAATTCTGTGCTTCAAAACTGTCCTTCGGCTCGCCCATCTTGATAGTCAACTCAGCGACTTCGTCGCCGCGTCCCTCGCTGATGGCTAAGAGCAGTTGGAGCAGGTTTTCCTGAAAGCGCGGCGTTAATCTTCCGACCATGCCGAGATCGAGGAGTGCAATGCGCTGCTCGTCGTCTGTGAGGAAGACGTTGCCGGGATGCGGGTCTGCATGAAACAGCCCGTCAACGAGCATCTGCTTGAGGTAGGCGCGGAAGAAATGTTCGGCCAGCGCGTAGCCGTCTATGTCCATGCGTGCGAGCGGGCTGAGGCTGGTGATTTTCTTGCCGGGAATAAAATCCATCGTCAGCACGCGCGAGGTTGTGAAGTCCTGTATGGGCTGCGGCAGCACGAGGCGTTCAAACTCGCGCAGGTTCTGGCTGAACGTGACTAGATGACGCGCCTCCTGCTTGTAGTCAAGCTCACGCAGAAGGCTCTTGCGCAGTTCCGTCAGGATGCCGCTAAACTCGTAGCGGCGGCCCGTCTCCGTGTGGTTGTCAAGAAACTCCGCGAGTTCGAGCAGGATTTCCAGATCCTTGACGACCACTTCGCGCACACCGGGCCGCTGCACTTTAACGACGACCGCGCGCCCGTCGCGCAAACTCGCGCGATGCACCTGTCCGAGCGAGGCGGCGGCCAATGGCGTTGCTTCAAACTCCGAGAAGGCTTTCGAGAGACGCACGCCTAGCTCGTCCGCCACAATCTGTTCGACCTCGCTGAAGGAGAAGGGCGCAACGTCATCCTGAAGGCGTGCGAGCGCGTCAAGGTAAGGAACTGGCAGAAGGTCCGCGCGGGTTGAGAGCAACTGGGCCAACTTGACGAAGGTTGGGCCCATCTTCTCCAGATCTTTCGATAACTCTTCAGCCTCCGGCATCGGCGTCTGCACGACGGCGCTGCTGTCATCGCCGAGCGCGTCTTCCAGTCCGGCCTGCTTGACCAGATCGGAGCGCCCGTACTTCATAAACAGCCACGCGATGTCCTTGTACCGCTTCAGATATTCGGGCTTCAGCGAGATTCCCATCGCTCACCTCTTCGGATGAAATTTGACGTGCAAACGAAAACGGCAAGAGTATTCCCCTCGTCAATCAAGGATTCTACACTAACCGGCGAGCTTTAGAGCGACTGTAACAAACGCCGACACTTTTCTGACGAGAAAAACTGTATGAAATCAGCAAAAATCTCGCAAAAGACTCTATATCTAACTGCGGCAAGCGTTTAAGGACTCAAAACGGACTCGCACAGGAGTAATTCGCCCTCGCACAACAATAATTCGCCCTCGCACGAGAGCTAGGCGTCCAGGAATGACTCTCAGGCGTCCACACCTAGCTCCTGTGCGTGGACGCCTGAGAGTCATTCCTGGACGCTCAAGAGTTGTGCGTCCAGAATTAGCTCCTGTTCCGACAGGAATAACTCTTGTGCGTCCACGCTTAGCTCCTGTGCGTCCAGCCCTGGCTCTCGTGCGTCCAGTAATGACTCTTGCGCGGGGGCGCACAGAAGCCAGGGCTGGACGCACAAGAGTTATCTCTGGACGTGCAAGGGCTGTGCGCGGACGAATTATTGTTGTGCGTGCTCGCACAACTACTGCGCGCCCGCGCACGGACGTTGAAAGCCGAGCACAGGCTAATGTCTGGCAGTCGTGTATAATGCCCGCAGCGCGGCTTCTGTATCTTCTCTTTCGTCAGTCGTCAGACAGGCCGCCGGTCGTTTATGACGCTTCCCACTGGCACGCAGCTTGGTCGTTATGAAATCCGTTCCCCCATCGGCGCTGGCGGAATGGGCGAAGTCTATCTCGCGCAGGACGTGCAGCTTGACCGCCCCGTCGCCATCAAGCTGCTGCCGCCGCAGTTTACGGAAGACGAAGACCGCCTGCGCCGCTTCAAGCAGGAAGCGCGCACCACCTCCGCGCTCAATCATCCGAACATCCTGACCATCTTCGAAATCGGTGAGGCCAACGGCGCTCACTACATCGCCACGGAGTTTATTGACGGCATAACGCTGCGCGAACGCATGCAGAGCACGCCGTTGAAGCTCGAAGAGGTTCTGGAAATCGGCATCGAAGTCGCCAGCGCTCTCGCCGCCGCGCACGAAGCAGGGATAGTGCATCGCGACATCAAGCCGGAAAACATCATGCTGCGCAGGGACGGCTACGTTAAAATCCTTGACTTCGGCCTCGCCAAGTTAACGGAGAAGCCGAGCAGCCACAGCCAGACTGCGCAAACCTTCGTCGGCAGCAACACAGACCCAGGCATAGTGCTCGGCACAGTCACCTACATGTCGCCCGAACAGGCGCGCGGCCTCAAGGTTGACGGGCGCACAGACATCTTCAGCCTCGGCATAGTGCTCTACGAGATAGTCGCTGGCCGCGCGCCCTTCAGCGGCGCGACCGCCAGCGATGTCCTCGTCTCCATCCTGGACCGCGAGCCGCCACCGCTCACACTCTCTCTGCCAAACCTCCTGCCGGAGATGCAGCGCATCATCAGCAAGGCGCTCGCTAAAGACGTTGACGAGCGCTACCAGACCATCAAGGATTTGCAGATTGACTTGCGCAGGCTGAAACAGCGCGTCGAGTTTGAGGCAGAGATGCAGCGCACAACCGCCGCGGTCCCCGTTGTGAGCGTTGCCGCTGGCACACTTAACCAGACAGCCTCGCCACACGAGAAGACCATCATCGCGCCTGCGCCCTCGCCCGAAGCCTTGCAGGAGACTGTCAGGCTCGACCCCAGCCAGCCTTCGAAGCCAGTCATGGTTCACGTCCTCTTCATGGATGTCGTCGGCTTCTCAAGGCTTCCGATGAACCGCCAGCAGCAACTCCTTCATCAATTGCAGGAGATAGTCAGCAACACCGTCGAGTTTCGCGAGGCGCAAGCCAGCAATCAAGTCATCAGCCGCGCCGCAGGAGACGGCATGGCCCTCGTCTTCTTCGACGACCCGGAATCACCCGTGCGCTGTGCCATGCAAATCAGCCGCGCGCTAAAGGAGCGCACAGACATCCCCCTGCGCATGGGCATCAACACGGGCCCGGTCTTCCGCATCATCAACACGGCGGGCGAGCGCGATGTCGTCGGCGCTGGCATCAACATGGCCCAGCGCGTGATGGACAGCGGCGACACGGGCCACATCCTCGTCTCGAAGACCGTCGCAGACATCCTGCGCGAATTCGGCGACCGCGAAGAAAAGTTGGACGACCTTGGCGAAGCAGTCGTCAAGCACGACGTTAAGGTTCACCTCTTCAATCTCTACACGGATGAGCTTGGCAATCCGCAGCGTCCTTCAAAAATCGCCGGCCGCACAACGCAGGAAAAGACCGCCGTTCACAAAGACTCGCTCGCCGTGCTTCCGCTCGTCAACGCCAGCACGGACGAGGGCGCGGAGTATCTCTCGGACGGCATCACCGAAAGCATCATCAACAACCTTTCCCAACTGCCGCAGCTAAAAGTCATGGCCCGCCACACGGTCTTCCGTTATAAGGGCCGCGAAGTTGACCCGCAGGAAATCCGTCGCGACCTTGGCGTGCAGAAGGTGATGATGGGACGCGTGCAGGTGTTTGGTGACAACCTGATTATCACCATCGAGCTTGTTGACCTTACGGACGGCTCTCAACTCTGGGGCGAGCGCTACAAGCGCAAGTCGTCCGACATCTTCGAGCTACAGGACGAAATCTCAAAAGAGATTTCCGACAAACTCAAAATCAAACTTACGGGCGAAGAGAAACGCCTCCTCACCAAGCGCTACACCGAGAACACAGAAGCCTACAAGCTCTACCTGCAAGGACGCTACTGCCTCGGCAAGCTAACCAGGGAAGGTATCAAAAAGGGTATCGAAAAATTTCAGGACGCCATAGATCAGGACCCTTCCTACGCGCTCGCTTACGCAGGATTAGCCAACGCCTACTACGTCCAGTCTTCCAACTACCTGCCGCCCAAACAGGCCATGCCGAAGGCGAAAGCCGCCGCCTTAAGAGCGCTTGAGATGGACGATAGCCTCGCCGAAGCACACGCTTCGCTCGCGCTCGTCAAAGCCTTCTACGAATGGGACTGGGCCGGTGCTGAAACAGAATACCAGCGCGCCATCGAGCTCAATCCCGGCTATGCCTCCGCTCACCACTGGTACGGCTGGTATCTATCGCTCATCGGCCGTCTCTCCGAAGCTATCGCGCAGATAAGGAAGGCACACGACCTCGATCCGCTCTCGCTTGAGATCAATTCCGATCTGGGCCTTTCATTCTTCTTCGCGGGCAAGTATGAGCAGGCGCTCGAACAATTCCAGAAGGCGCTCGAAGAAGAGCCTGACTCCATCTGGACGCGCTTCTTTCTGGGCTGGTCGTTCGAGCAGATGGGCCAACTCGAAAAGGCCATCGCTGAATATAGCAGGGCACGACAGGTTGACGAATCACCACTGATTATCGCCGCCCTCGGCCACGCCTACGCGCTCATGGGCCGCTACGACGAAGCACAGGCCGCGCTCAACGAGATGAAAGAACTCTCAGCGCGCCGCCACATCTCGCCCTATCTCTTCACCATCATCTACATCGCGCTTGGCGACCACGACCGCGCCTTCGCCGAACTTGAAAAGGACTACGAAAGCCGCTCCGAAGCCCTCGCATGGCTCAAGGTTGACCCGCGCCTAGACCCCCTGCGCTCCGACCCGCGCTTCACGGATCTGCTGCGCCGCGTCGGACTACCGCTATAAGTCCAAAGTCCAATGTCCAAAGTCAAAAATAAGCTCCTGACTTTGGGCTTTGGACTATTTTCTTTTCAGTCGAATCTCGAAGAGCTTGGGCCAACGCTTGCCTGTGACGAAGAGGCGGTCCTCTTTTTCGTCGTAGGCGATGCCGTTGAGCACGTTGTCCGTATTGTCTTCAACATCGGCCGGGCGCAGGCCCGCGAGGTCAATCCAGCCGAGGATTCTCCCGTTCGATGGGTCAATGCGCACGATTTTTTCCGAGTGCCAGATGTTAGCGTAGATTTCGCCTTTGATGTATTCGAGTTCGTTTAAATCCCTGAGGGGTTGATTGTTGTTGAGGACGCTGATGGTGCGCAAGGGGAGAAAATTGCTTGGGTCAAAGAAGCGAAGTTGGTTTGAGCCGTCGCTCACGATGAGGTGCTTGTCGTCGTTTGTAATGCCCCAGCCTTCACCGCCGTGGTGAAACTCACCGAGCAGGTCGAAGCTCTTCAGGTCGTAGAAGAAACAGACGCGTGATTGCCACGTCAGTTGAAAAATCCTGTCGTGAAAGATAGTCATCCCTTCAGCGAAATACTGTTCGGGGACGTTATACTTCTTCTTGACCTTGCCCGTCTTCAGTTCGACTCTGCGCAGGCTGGAAGCGCCGTGATGGCCCGTGCTTTCGTATAGATAGCCGTCGTGATAGGCGAGGCCCTGCGTGAACGCCTTCGGGTCGTGCGGCCAAGAGTTAACGACTTCATACGTATAGACTGGAACACTCGAATCCATCGGCACGCTTTCGTCCTGCTGCGACGCCGTTGGGCGTGCAGCATTTGTGGTCTGCACAGCGTTAGTCGTTTGCACGACTTCCCTGCGCGGCACGTCCGCCCTGTTATCGCCGCAGGCGAGAAAGGGGTAGATGGCTGCAAGCTGTAGAGCGCCGAGTAAAAGGCGTCGCATCAATCTTCTCGTCAAAGCTGATAAACGCAAAGCTTCCTGCTCATCTCGTCGCGCGTTGCGGGGCGGCTTGCGGCCCGCGCGCCAGCGCACGTTCGATGGCTGCGCGCAAGCCCTCGGCAGTCAAATCGCGCAACTGCACACCGTTGATAAAGATGGTGGGTGTCCCTGTAATCCCGTATTGCTGCCCGTCTTCGAGGTCGTGTTCGACCTCCGCGGCATACTGCCCGCTATCGAGCGCAGCATTGAAGCGCGCCGTGTCGAGTCCTAAATCAGCCGCATACTTTTTCAACGACGGAACATCGAGCGCCGTCTGATTCTTGAAGAGCACGGCGCTGTACTCGAAAAACTTTCCCTGCGCGGCGGCTGCGGCTGCGGCTTCGGCGGCCTTGCGCGCCTTGTCGTGAATCGGCAGCGGGAAATCACGCACGACGAGCCGGACGCGATTGCCGTAAGACTTCAAAGTCTCGTCAATGACAGGGTGCGTGGCGGCGCAGGCGGAGCATTGAAAGTCTGTGAAGACGACAACCGTGACGGGCGCGCTCGCGTCGCCGCGCGACGGATCATCGTCCGTGCTGACGGCCTGCACGGGCGGCTCAGGCTCCGTCAGCAAGACCTGCAAGTTGGCTGCGGCGCGCAGGCGTTTGTTCAATTCAAAGACTAAGCGGCGCTGCTCCTGCTGCAAGAGAAAGTTTGAAATCTGGTCGCGCAGCGATGCCAGGTCGCCCTGAATACGCGCCTTGTTCTCTTCGTAAAATTTGTTTACGTCCGCCTCGGTCGGAGCCTTCAGCTTGGCCGTCACCTCCGTGCGGAAGACTTCCTCGCGCGTCGTGTTGCGCCGCTTGGCTTCGGCTTCGAGCAGTGTTTCGTAAATCTTAAAGTTGAGCGCGTTCAACTCGTCTCCGAAAACTTCCAGCCGCCGCTTATAGACGTAGGGCTTCAGCCGCTCTTCCAGATAGCCTTTCGTGATAGCGCGACCGCCGACCGTCGCCAGCACGGTCGAAGCTGTTGCGTTCGCTGCGTTCGGGTCAGCGCCCATCGTCACAGTCGTCGTCAGTCGCAGGCGGTTGACGAAATCACCTATTAGCTTCTGCGCGTTTTGCTCGCGCAGATAATCGGACAGTTGCGGGCGCACGCTGTTGTAGTCGTTAGTTCCGATTTGCGCACGGTTGGCGTCGAAGAAGGCTCGCATCTCCGCTTCGGTCGGCTGCGCGACGCGGTTAGTCACCTCCGCATCGAGAAGTTGTTGGAGCGTTACCTTACGCTTCTTCGCTTCGGCTTCGAGGAGGTACGTGCCTATCTGGTCATCGAGCGCCGTGCGCCGCATCTCCTCAACCTCTTTATCGAATCCTTCGACTGCCGCGCGCACCTTCGCGTCGAGGTCTGTCAACATAATCGGCTGGCCGTTGACGACTGCCAGCGTTCCGGCTGGCGGCGCAGGCGTCGGCTGCTGCCGTGCGGCTGCCTGCGGCGTCGGCGTCGGTTTGGCCGCAGGGTTAGTCGTCGTCTTTGCAGGCTGAGCGGTTCGCGGCTTCGGTCTGGATTTCGGCGTTTGCGCACCGGCGCTGCCAATGAGGAGGAAGACAAAGCCTGCTGCGGCCATCAATCGTTTTCCGTAATTCATTAAAACTCTCTTTCCGAATCACACTCGCAAAATAGCTGGCAGCGACGATGATATTTGATATGTCCTTTGAATTACAAACGCAGGCGGGGGCGACTGTAGCAGCGTAATCAGTTCTATCGTTTTCACACGAAGAATTCTTAAACGTCGTCGCCTCCTTCAACGAGTTTGCGCACCGTCTCAACCGTGTCAATCTCAGCCGCGCTCTTATCATCGCGCAGGCGTAGGATGCGCGGAAAGCGGAGCGCGTAGCCGCTCTTGTGGCGCTTCGATTCCTGCACGCGGTCGAAGGTTACTTCAAGCACGATTTTCGGTTCGACGACGCGGACTTTTCCGTGTGCAAACTCCTGTATGGTGTGAGCGCGAAACCATTCGGTCAAATCGGCCAGCTCCGCGTCAGTCAAACCAGAATAAGCTTTGCCGACGTTCAGCAACTCCGGGTCATCTTCCGAACGCCTGACGGCGAACGTATAGTCTGAGAGCAGGTGACGACGCTTGCCGTGGCCCACTTCAACCGACGTGACGACGACATCCAGCGTTGCCAGCGCACGCTTCAGCTTCAGCCACTCGCGCCCGCGCCTCCCAGGCTTATACGAAGACCGCGGGTCTTTAATCATCAAGCCCTCGTTGCCGCGCGCACGCGCCGCCTCAAACTCATCATCGAGTGCAGACACTTCCGTCATCCGTTTGGCAGCAGACAAACGCACGGTTGCCTCTTCATCCGTCACGATTCTTTCGAGCAGACGCCTGCGCTCGTCAAGCGGCTCGTCAATCAAGACGCGCCCTTCTGCGTAGAGCAGGTCGTAAGCGATGAAGACGATGGGTGTGCTGGCGAGCAGTTCTTCGCCGACGGTCTTGCGGCCCAGCCGCTTCTGCAATTCTGCGAAGGGCAAAATCGTAGCCCCACGAGCCGGAACAATCTCGCCGTCCAGAATCACGTCGGACGGAAGCGCTCTGAGCGGTGCGACGAGCTCTGGGAAACGATGCGTGATGTCGTCCATCGTCCGTGAAAAAAGTGCGACGCGTTTGTTCGCCTTTGCATCGTTTCCTTCCGGCTCTTTCTTCGCGACGGTTGATGTCAACTCAACGCTCTGCACGTGCGCCTGCGCGCGTATGCCGTCAAACTTGTCTTCCACGAAAAACTGTTCGGGCATCGTGCGCGCGACATCCGCCAGATCGGCGGCAGCCGTGGCGAGCATAAACTTGAGCGGGTGAAAGAGGCGCATCGCTATCTCTTTGAGTGCGTCGCGGCGAGCGCGCACGGCCACCTCTCCAATATCGCCCAGCAGCATATTCGCCTGTGCGACACCGGCCAGCCGCTTCTCGAAGGCACGCGCAATAGCATCTTCGACCAATCCCTCCTTCAAGCCTATGCGCAAATCTCCGACCAGCAGCTTGACAAGGTATTTCGCTTCAAGCGGGGTCGTGCGCTCAAAGACTTCCGTCAGAAGCGCCTGCTTATTCTTCGTCCCGCGCATCGCGCTTAAGCGTTCAATCAGCGTTTCAGTTTCGGCAAGCGTGATGGAAGGAGAAAGGCCCTCGCCCTTCGTCTCTCTGATGGCTTCTCCGGCAACCTCGCCCGCATCGCCCAGACGAACATAACGCGGCCGCAAATCTTCGACGCTGATGCCGCTCGCCGCGCTCAGGGCCGCACGCAGGACGCTTGTGCCGACGTTTGTTGTGCGCGCATCGTTGAGCGCGAATTGATGTCCTGCGAAGTAGCGCGCGGCGCGTTGCAAATCGTCGTCAGAAAGGCCGCGCAGGTAAGCGCCGAGCAGCGCTGCCTTCTCAAGCTTCTTCGTCGTCGCGGCGACGCTCTCGGCCGTCTGCGCAAAATTTTCAAGCAAACCGCTGGCCTCTTCGTTTTTAACTTTTGCCCGCGATGCGGAAGCATTCTTCGCACGTGTCATCTCTTCAGCCTTGTTTAGTCTTTAATCAAACCTCTGCAAATTTACGGACTCATCAGATGCTTGGGAACGCGCACCGCTTCATCTTCGTCGGGCGGGCCGAACACTTCCGGGTGCAGTATGCGCGCAAGAATTTCCACCCCGCGAACGACACGCGGCCCCGGCCTGCTGAAATACGAGGTCGCATCAACGGCCCACACCTCGCCGCTTCTGACGGCAGGCAAATCGTGCCAGCCTTCCGGCAAACGCGATTGCGGCAGTTGCCTCAAGATGTCTTCCTTGTAGTAGCCGCAGGGAATCATCACGACGACTTCGGGCGCATAACTCCGTATCTCTTCCGCGTTGGTCGTGACAGACGGTTGGCCCATGCGCCCGAAGGCATGGTCGCCGCCGGCGATTGCGACCTGCTCTGGAACCCAGTGGCCCGGCGCAAACGCAGGCTCAAGCCATTCCAGCATCAACGTGCGCGGGCGCTTTTCCAAACCCTTGAGCGCGCGGGCTACGCTGTCCAGCCGCGCTGTGAGTTGGTCAACAACCTCTCCGGCAACCCTTTCTCTTCCCGTCAATTCTCCAACGGTGCGTATGTTGTTGAAAATATCGCCGATGGTATCCGGCTCAAGCGAGACGACGCGCACGTCTGTCTCGAACATGCGCGCCGAGCGCTCGACTGTTTTGTAGCTGACGGCGCAGACATCGCATAGCTCCTGCGTCAGGATAAGGTCCGGCTTGAGCGCGCGCATTCTCTGTTCGTCAAGATCATAGATGGAGCCGTGGCCGTCCAACTGCGAGCGCACGGCGTGGTCAATCTCCGCGCTCGACATACTCGCGTGAGAGATGCGGCTCGCAGTCAAGGCATGCTTGCCTGCAACCTGCGGCGGGTAGTCGCATTCGTGAGTGATGCCGACGAGATTCTCCGTTAGACCGAGCGCGCAGACTATCTCCGTCGCGGAAGGCAGAAGCGAAACGATGCGCGGTGCTGGTTCGGACATAAACGATTATCTTTCTTTACTGGCGATTGGAAGTCTCTTCTAACAGCTTTGCGCGCTCACTTCATTGCTGTCAAGAATCTTTCACACGAGAGCCCGTCTGGCGTTATCAAGAGACACTAATTTTTGCGGCCGTTGAGAGCGTGATTGCGCGCACGCCTTTTTCCTTTTGTTGCGGGTGGCGATACAATGAGGAAGCAGAGAAAAGCAAGCGGGCTTGTCATGTTTAGCCGGGAGATTGAGAGATGCAAGAGCAGAAGGTTGAGACGCGTTTTGAGGGCGTGATGGACCACGTTGCCATCGAGTCAGAGGACTTGCAGCGAGACGTGCGCGAGTATGAGCGGATAGGCTTTCGCGTGGAGACGATGTATGAAGACTGGGCTATGCTGCGCGACGCGCGCGGCTTCGGCGTGGCGCTGCTCCCGCCCGGCTCCAGGCATCCGCCACACTTCGGGCTGCGTGTGGAAACGCGCGAAGAGTTGGAGGCTGCGGCCGCGCGCGAAGGCCGCCCCGTCAAAGAGCATCGCGACCGCTCGGTCTCCTTTTATACGAAGGGCGTCGGCGGTCGAGCCGTCGAAGTCATCTACTATCCGCCGGAGTACACGGGCCTGAAGACAACGCCGGAGAGTTGATTGGCTACAAAGAGCCATGAAGAGAAAGATGAAATACATGGTCGCCTGCCTTGCGCTGCTCATCATTGGGAGCGCGTTGGCGGGCTTCACATTTTCCAGCGGCGCGCTGAAAGCAGAGACGACTTCGACGCTTAACTTTGAGACGAGGCTACCGCAGGTTGACGAGATTCGAGATTACAGGAGATGGACGAAGGTCAACCCGCAGCCGACTCCTATCTCGTCCGTGGCCGTCGCAGTACTCTGCCGTATGCCGACGGCAAACGATGACATGCATGATGCCGGTCGCAGCCCGCATGTAAACAAACTGATTACCGTCTATGTCAACGAGCTTGGGCGACAGGCGATGATGACGGAGTTGAGGCCGCAGTTTCCAGTTGGCTCGGTGATCGTCAAGGAGAAGTTGTCGGCGGATAAGATGGACGCGCCGGAGTTGTTGACCGTGATGGTCAAGCGCGAGCGCGGGTTTAATCCGGCGGTCGGCGATTGGGAGTTTATGGCCGTCAACGGAGCGGGCACGAAGATTGACGCGCGCGGGCGCTTGGAAAGCTGCCAGTCGTGCCACGTTCTGATGAAAGAGAGGGATTTCGTCTCGCGCAGTTATCTGCCGGATGAACTGCGAAGCAAGTTGCGGTAGGCTCGCCGTGAGCACGGATAATGCGAAGGTTTGGCTTGCGTCTCTCGATTAAAATGGCGGGCCGACTTTTCATCAAGCCATGCGAGCGGAGCGGCAACTGCTTGACGCATCGGAGAAGCGGCGCGTAGTATTTTCGCGGACTCCTCTTGATTCCTTTCGTTTCAATCCGGGTTGATTGCTGCGCAGAAGAGTTGTGGCGAAGGTTTTGGTGCTGATGTTTTATCTCTTCATTTTCGAGTTTCTGGGCACGACGGAACTGCTGGTTATCTTGGTGGTCGCGCTCGTGCTGTTTGGCCCACGCAAGTTGCCGCAGTTGAGCCGGAGCTTAGGCAAGAGCCTCGGCGAATTCAAACGCGCCTCGGAGGAGTTTAAGCAGACGTGGGAAAGAGAGGTCGCGCTTGAGAGCGTCGAGAAGGAGCGTGCTGTTGAGCAGGCGATGCTGCCCGGAGACAATTCCATTCTTGGCCCAACGGTCGGACGACAGAAGTCTGCGCCGGTTGAAGACATCGGATTGACGCCGACGGATGAAGAGCGCGCAACGGAGAGCGCTGCGCCTCCGACCTTTGATGCGCCCGGCCAGACGCCGACAGCCGACGCTCCTTCCGAGCCGACACGCAAGCGCGACTGGCTCTAATCTTGACACACCCGGCCGCTGTTTTCCGTCCCTGATGTCCACTCTTTTAGAATCAAGTTCAACAGACAAAAGCCGCAAGGAAGAGCTTGGCGGCCAGATGTCTTTTCTGGACCACCTGGACGAGTTGCGCAGCCGCCTGATGCGCTCTATCGCCTTCGTCTTCGTGATGCTCTTCGCGTGCTGGTTCGTCTCCGACCATATCTACAACTTTCTGGCCGTGCCTGTGAAAAAGGCGCTGGCCGAAGCGCAGCGGCGCGAGTTGCCGCTCGGCGGGCTGACCGGCAGCGAAGCCATCCGGCCGCTCAGTTCTCTGAAGGAGAACGACACGGGCCGTTATATTTTTACGGAGACGACGAAGCTCGGCGCGAGCGTGATTCCGCCGGGCGTCAGCGTCTCCGCGCGGCTCTCGAAGGATAGTCAGGGACAACTCGGTCTGTTTACGGACGAAGCGCTCTACGCTGGCTCGATAGTCGTGCCGAAGGGTGTGCGCCTGCCCTTTGACCCGAACGCCAAGCCGCAGGCTCTAGCGGGCGCTGACGATAAGTTAATCGTCACGACGGCCATGGAGCCTTTCTCGCTCTACGTCAAGGTTTCGCTCTACGCAGCCTTCGTTCTGTCAATTCCCTTCCTGCTCTGGCAAATCTGGGCCTTCGTCAGCCCCGGCCTCTATCCGCACGAGCGTTCCTATGTGACGCCCTTTATACTGCTCTCGACGCTCTCTTTTTTGATTGGCGCGGCCTTCGCCTACAAGGTGATTTTTCCTCCGGCGGCCACCTACCTGCTCGCGCTCGGGCAGGATTTTCGACTGCTCCTGAAGGCCAGCGACTATTTCGACTTCATCATTCTCATCATGCTGGCGATGGGCCTTGTCTTCCAGATGCCTGCGATTTCCTACGTTTTGTCGCGCATCGGCATCATCTCGGCCCGCTTCCTGCTGCGAACGTGGAAAACGGCCCTCATCATCATCCTCATCGCGGCGGCCGTGCTCTCTCCGACCAACGATTTGCTGAACATGATGCTTTTCGCCGCTCCCATGATAATGCTCTACATCGTCTCCATCTTCATCGCGTGGATTTTCGGCAAACAGCGGAAAACAACGTGAAGAAGTGATGAGTGATGAGTTAGGGGCGATTTGCTTTTAGTCATCACTCATCACTTATTACTCATCGCTCGTCACTGTTTTTTACCGCTTTTCAGGCAACTTTTGACCGTTTTCGCGGCATCTTGACTCTGTTCTGAGCGAGGCTCTACAATCCCCTGTTACGAAATCGGTCAGGCTGTTGGCCGTAGCATGCTGACACAGACAGTTGAATCATTGACCGGGAGCGCCCGGCTTCGCTCGTCAAAGTGAACACAGAAGATGCCGTTTGTCTGTTCTGATTTTGCCGGGACGCGGAAACAGGCGCGCGAATGCCAACCAATTCCGTTGTTCGGTGTCAAAGTAGGGTGCAAGGCACTGGATTTCAGGAAAGACCGGCAACCGTAAGTTAGTAATCCGGCACGAAGCAGTAGAGGCCGCGGGCCGCGTAAGGCAGGCACGGGCCGGCAGAAGAGCATCCAGGAGCGCCGGAGTTCCCTTTTTCATTCGACAGGAGTATCCGAATAATTATGTTTACCCGCAATCTCGCCCGCCGTCTGGTTGTGGCCTTCTTCCTGCTGGCGCTGGCGCTCCCCACGGCCTTCGCGCAGGACCCGCAGGACAAGGAACGCAAAATCAGGAAAGAACCGCACAAAGCCTACAAAGAATGGCTTGAGAAGGACGTGGCCTACATCATCACGGATGAAGAGCGGAAGGCTTTCAAAAAGCTTGCGACCGACGAAGAGCGCGAGCAGTTTATCGAAGCCTTCTGGCGCAGGCGCGACCCGGACCCGGACACGGACGAAAACGAGTACAAGGAAGAGTATTACGAGCGTATCGCTTACGCCAACGAGCACTTTTCATCCGGCATCCCCGGCTGGAAAACTGACCGTGGGCGCATCTACATCATGTTTGGCAAGGCAGACGAAGTGGAGACGCACCCTTCCGGCGGCTCATACGACCGTCCCTCCTATCATGGCGGCGGCTCGACCTCGACCTATCCGTTTGAAATCTGGTTTTACCGTTACCTGCCCGGCGTCGGCTCCGGCATCGAGATTGAGTTCGTTGACCCGACCGGCACTGGCGAATATCGCATCGCCCGCTCGCCCGACGAAAAGGACGCGCTCCTGAACATTCCAGGCGCGGGCTTAACACTCGCAGAGCAACTCGGGCTTGCAGACAAATCACAGCGCGTGCTTGGCTACGGCAACCAGTTTGGCTACCAGCGCGTGCAGGATGGCCCGTTTGAGCGCCTGCATCTGCTGGCCGACCTCAGCCGTCCACCGCAGGTTAAGTTTAACGACCTGCAAACCGCTCTCGGAAGAACAGACCGCGGTGCTATCGAAGACAACCCCTTGAACTTCGACTTGCGCGTTGATTTCTTCCGCCAGTCGGACGAGCGCGTCGTGACGGCCATCACGATTCAGACCGAAAATAAAGACCTGCACTTTAAGGATAGCGGCGGCCTTCAGACCGCGCAGATGAATATCTTCGGCCGCATCACAGCCGTCTCCGGCAAGCGCGCGGGTCTCTTTGAAGACCCTGTGATTACGACCGCCACGGTCTCGGAATTGACAGAAGCGAAGGAGCGCAAGTCTGCCTACCAGAAAGCGGTCGCGCTGCAACCGGGCACATACAAGGTTGACGTTATCGTGCGCGACATCAACACGGGCGCGACCGGCATCGTCAGCAAAGGCTTCACGGTTCCGAAGTATGAGGCCAACAAGCTCTCGACTTCGACGCTCGTGCTCGCGGCAGTTTTAAGAACCATTACAGACCAGGCGGCCGTCGGCATGTTCGTCATCGGCGACAAGAAAGTGATTCCGAATGTTTCGGGCAACTACCGTCGCGGCGAGCCGGTCGGCGTCTATATGCAGATTTACAACGCTGGCATTGACCAGACCACGCTGCGGCCTTCTGTTGATGTGGATTACGTGCTGTCGAAAGACGGGAAAGAGATTGGCAAGCAGCCGGAGGATTGGAGAGGAATGTCGGATTCAGGCCAACGACTGACGCTGGCTCGCCTGATTGCGACCAACGGCCTCGCACCCGGCGAATACGAAGTCGCCGTTCGCGTCCGCGACCGCGTCTCCGGCCAGACGCTCTCGCAGTCGTCCAAGTTTACTGTCACACAGTAAAGTTAACTTTGCGTGTTCCGCAGTTTCGGGGTTCGAGTTTTCTCTAAACTCGAACCCCGAAACTTTTTATGAAGCACTTCTTTCGCCGCGACGCAGCGCGTTGACCAGCAGGTGCGCGCGTCGCGTCGGCTCAGGCTGGCGATAGCCGCCATCGGATTGCAGCGTCAGTTCAATCGCACCCTTCACGTCAATCAGGTGTCCGGGCGAAACGTAAATCGGCTGCACCTTCGTCTTCGTCCGCACGGCCGCGCCGACCACCTCTCCCTTATCAAACATCTCCGACCAACTCCCGCGCTCCTCGTGCGGCTCTTCAAACTTTCCGACGAGCACGGATTTTGCGCAGCCGAGCGTCGGGCGATTAATCATCAGTCCGACGTGGCTTGCGATGCCGACGCGTCGCGGGTGCGCTATGCCCTGCCCATCAAACATCACGGCGTCAGGCTCCGTCTTCAACTTCGACCACGCTTCGAGCACAGACGGCGATTCGCGAAACGACAGCAGCCCCGGCACATACGGAAACCGCGTCTCGCTCACCACCCCGACCTCTTCGACGATCTCCAGCGACGGCAGCCGCAGCACAACGATTCCGGCGTAAACGATCTCCGAAAATTTATTGAACGAAATATCCGCCCCGGCAATCGTCTCAATGGGTCGCTCAAGCGGCACGAGCCGCACACTCTCGCGCAGAGACTTCTGCAACTCCACGGCCTCGCGCGGCGTCTCCGGCCAATCATGCAACTTTTCGTAATGAGCCATATAGAAGAAGGTAAAAGTAAAAAGGTAAAAGGTAAAAGTTAAGAAACAGACTGAAAACTAACGAGAAGATATACAGCGTGTCCAGTCGTCTTCCCTTTTACCTTTTTACTTTTACCTTTTGCCTTTCCTTATTGTCCGACCTGTACGCGGTCGCCGGGTTGCAGGCGCGGGTCCGGGATTTTGCCCGACTTGATTTCCTTGAGCGCATACTTGGTCGTCGTCAGTCGCCCGTCTGGTTCTTCGCGCGAGATTTCCACGGTGTCTTGCGCACGCGTGAGGCCGCCGGCGGCGAGGATGGCCTGAATCAGCGTGATGCCCTGCTGATATGATTTCTGCCCGGGCGAGTTGATGCGGCCGCCGATGAAGTAGTAGAGCGGCTGACGGGCGCTGACGGTGATGACATCGCCGGGTTTGACCAGCACGTTGAGCGCCGTAGGGTCTGTCAGGTCGTTGACGGGGATTGACTCGTTTGCGCGCATGATGACGGCGCGTCCTGCGTCCGGCCTGAGTTGCGCTTCGGCCGCAATCACGTAGAGCGGCACGGCTTCGCGCTGTAGAATTTTTCGTCCCGGATAATTGACCAGACCGCTGACGATGACGACATGACTCGAATAATCGCGCACGCCGACCACCACCTGCGAATCATTGCCCAGCGCGCGTCGCTTCAGTTCCGCCGAGAGGCGTGCGCCGATTTCTTCGGTCGTCAGTCCGGCGACCGTGAATGACCCGCCGACGAGCGGATATTCGATGAGCCCTCCGCTCATTACTGTAAACAGGGTCGAGCGGCTGTTCGGCGTATTGAGCAGGCGAATGTCCAGCACGTCTCCGACGCCGACGCGGTAAATGCTCGTCGGCGGCATCTCGCTACTGCTGCTAACGGCGGCTGCCGGTTCAGCCGTTGTTGTTGTCGTCGTCTCACCTGTGGTTGTGGCGCTTGTCGAAGGCGCGCTCGCGCCGGATGGATTCGCGCCGGAGCTGTTTGCGGCTGTGTTGACCGATGCGCCGTTGGTGGTTGCGTTGGGTGTCGCTTCGCTTGCGGCCGGTTGTTGATTCGCAACTTCAGTCGCCGCAGCAGGAGACTGTGATGATGCATCAACAGCAGGAGACTGTGATGATGCGTTAACGGATGATGAAGTGTTTGCTGGCGAAGACGGAGTTGCTTGATTGTTGTCTGAAGCAGCGCCATCTGGAACAGTCGCTTGAGCAGCATCCTTTTCGGTTGTTGTGCTCGTGCTCGATGGTTCAGTTGTTGAGTCGTTAAGGCTGGCTGCGTTGTTGGTGGTTGGAGCGGTCGCTGGCTTCGGGTCGTTGCCAAGAAGTTTCTGGAAGCTTTCGGCCATCTCGGGGTTAAGAGTTTGCAGAATTTTGTACTGTGCCTGCGATGAAGCCTTGTCGCCGAGTATGTGATACATCCAGCCCAACTGATAATGTGCCTCGGCCCAGTCCGGCTTCACCTTCGCCGCGCGCTTGTAGGATTCGCGCGCTTCCTTGTAGAGGTTGAGACTGTAGTAAGCCTGCCCGAGGCTGTAGTAAGTCTTAGGGTCTGTGGAGCCTAGACGGATTGATTGCTTGAAGGCTTCGACCGCATCCCTGAAACGCTTCGATTCATAATGGCTCATGCCGATGGCGTAATAGGAGGCGGCGTCCTGCTGCTCGCCCGCCGTGTTCAGGTCGGTCCGCCCGTCGGAGGGAATCTGCTGGCCGGTCTCTTGAGCGGCAGTTGTTCTGGCGGTTCTCTTCGTTGTCCCACGCTTGCGCGGATTCTTCGGCTTCGCTTCCCTGACCGCTACGTTGGTAGGCTGTGTAAGCGCAGTAGAGTCCGTCTGCGCGTGCGCTGTCGGCAGGCAGGCACAGCAAGCCAGCAGCATCACACCGGCTGATAAGACTTTCTTCATAACAAACTCAACTTTCTCGGATTCCGTGAAGCGGCACGCGGACGAGCGAGCGCAAGGTAAGCACCATGAGCGGCACGAGTCAGGCTGCCTTTTGAGCAGGCGGATTATACAAAAGCATCTGCCAATTAGGAAGGCGGAAGCGCGAATCCGCGCCTGCTCAACCCGGAGCAGCAACGCTCTCATCCTTCATCGTCAAACTCTCCGCATTCATGTTTCCAATTTCCGGCACGCCTTCTACGGGCAAGCCCTCGCGGATGATGGAATGCACGCGCCAGCGCTCGTCATCGCGCGCGGGAAAGTCCGTGCGGTAGTGTGCGCCGCGAGACTCCTCGCGCCAGAGAGCAGAGCGCGCAACGAGCGTAGCGACGTTCAGAAAATTCCTCGAAGCGCGCGAGAGCGGCGCTCGTGCTATCTGCTCGAATTCCGCGAGAGCGCGGCCGATGGATTCGCGGCTCCGAAGGATGCCGACGCGTTCCCACATCAAACGCCGGACGCGCTTGCGAACGGCGAGCGCTATTTCTCCCCCCGAGAGTGCGCCCGGCGCTTTCTCGTTGCCTGCAAACTGCTCAACTGCATCGTCGGGCCTCACGCTCTCGTGCGCGCAATCAACGGCTGCGGCGCGGCCGGCGCGTGCGCCGAAGACCAGACCTTCGAGCAGCGAATTTGAAGCCAGACGGTTTGCGCCGTGAACTCCTGTGCAGGAGACTTCGCCTGCCGCGTAGAGGCCGGGCAGAGTAGCGCGCCCTTCAAGGTCCGTGCGCACGCCGCCCATGCAATAATGAGAAGCAGGCGAGACGGGCACAACTTCCTTCGTGATGTCCAGACCGTAGCGCAGGCAGGTTTCGTAAATCTTTGGAAAACGTTTGACCAGATAACGCGCATCGAGCGCGGTCATGTCCAGATAAACTGTGCGCGTCGCCGTCCGCTGCATCTCCGCGACGATTGAACGGCTGACGATATCGCGCGGAGCAAGTTCCGCACGCTCGTGATAGCGCGGCATAAAACGTTTGCCGTCTTTGTTGCGCAGCACGCCGCCCTCGCCGCGCATCGCTTCCGAGAGCAGAAAGCGTGGTGCTTCGGGCAAATTCAAAGCGGTCGGATGAAACTGTACAAACTCCATGTCGGCCAGTTCAGCGCCCGCTGCATACGCCATCGCCATCCCGTCGCCGGTCGCAACGTTCGGATTCGTAGTGTGCAGGAAGACCTGCCCCGCGCCGCCCGAAGCCATCACAACAGCACGCGCCCACAGTTGCCTCGGCGCACGCACTAACGGGTCCAGATAACGCACGCCGCAGACGCGTCCATCCCTGACTATCAGGCTTTCCGTCGCCGCGTGGGCCATGAAAGCCAACCCGCGCTCGGCGCGCGCTCTGGCTATCAACGCGCGCACAATCTCAGCGCCCGTCGAATCGCCGTGCGCGTGCAGAATACGGCGGCGCGAATGTGCGGCCTCCTGCGTGAAGGCCAGCCGCCCGCCTTCGCGGTCAAACTCCGTGCCCCACGCAATCAATTCCTGTATCAACGCCGGGCCGTCCTCGACCATCACGCGCACAGCGCTCTCGTCGCACAATCCGGCTCCCGCGTTAAGCGTGTCTTCCTCATGCAGCGCGACGCGGTCGTCTTCAGCCATCGCGACGGCAATCCCGCCCTGCGCATATTCTGTGTTGGATTCGTCCGTGCGGTCTTTGGTGAGAACGGTGACGCGCGCCCCGCGTTGGGCCAACTCAATAGCGGCACGCAAGCCCGCGATTCCGCTGCCAATAACGATGAAATCTGTTTCGAGAGCCATTGAGGTTTAACTACTACTGCGTCGGCTCCGATTCAAGCTCGGTGACTCGCTCATCTAACTCATCCACATCAGTTTGGAGATGGAGAATATTACGGTTGAGAATATCAACCTGACGCTCTACACGACGCAAACCAGCATTCATTTCATCACGAATATTCTTGAAGCCCTCGCGCGTTTCGTTTTCCAGCGCTCCAACTCTCGCCAGCACTTGCTCCCAGATTGGGCGCGTCTCCTGCAAGCGGCGGTCAACCTTCTCTTCCAGAGTAGCCAGCCTTTCTTCCACAACAGTTAAGCGCGTCTCAAGCCCGTCGAGTCGCGCGTCTATGGAATCAAGGCGCGCGAGGATGAGGCGCAGCGTGTCGTTCGCAAGTGGCTGTGTGATTTCTTCGCTCATCCGTTTCTCCGCAAGCTTGATTATGAAACTAATCACGGTTTCACTCAAGCCGAAAAAGGTGCTCTTCCTATCAGGTTTGCACTACAAACGCGGCGCGTGTTGCTGGCTCGTTCGGCGGCGCGTTAGAATTAAGCCCACTGTGTTACCGACAATCAATTACACCGAGTTCAAACTAAAAAACGGCCTGCGCGTCATCTTCCACGAAGACCACTCGACGCCCATCGTCGCCGTTAATATCTGGTATCACGTCGGCTCGAAGAACGAAGTGCCCGGCCGCACGGGCTTTGCGCATCTCTTCGAGCACATGATGTTTCAAGGCTCGCTGCATCACGACGACGATTACTTCGTCCCGCTACAGGAAGCGGGCGGAACCCTTAACGGTTCGACCAATGCCGACCGTACAAACTACTGGGAAGTAGTGCCCTCAAATTTTCTCGAACTCGCCCTCTGGCTCGAATCCGACCGCATGGGCTACCTGCTCGAAGCCCTGACGGAAAAGAAGCTCGCCAACCAGCGCGAGGTTGTCAAAAACGAGAAGCGGCAGAACTACGACAATCGCCCTTATGGCCTCGTCGCAGCACGCATCGCGGAGACGATGTATCCGCCCACACACCCTTATCACTGGTTGACCATTGGCTCGCTCGAAGACCTGACCGCCGCCTCGAAGGAGGATATTTCCGAATTTTTCCGCCGCTACTACACGCCGAACAACGCGAGCCTCGTCGTCGCCGGCGACTTCAATCCGCAGGAAGCGCTTCTGTTAGTCGAAAAGTATTTCGGGCCATTGAAGCCCGGGCCGGAAGTCCTGCGTCCAAGTGCGCCGCAGCCAATCCTCCATGAAGAGATACGTCTCACGATGGAAGACCGTGTTTCGCTGCCGCGTCTCTACATGGTCTGGCATAGCTCGCCGCAATGGAGCGAGGATGAGGCCGCGCTCGATACGCTGGCCTTCGTGCTGGCGGGTGGAAAGGGTTCGCGTCTCTACAAGTCTCTCGTCTATGAAAAGCAGATTGCGCAGGACGCGACGGCCTTCAACAACGCGCGTGAGCTTGCAGGGCAGTTTCAAATCATAGCGACGGCCAAGCCGGGCAAGACTGCGGAAGAGTTGGAGCAGGCTATCTTTGAAGAGTTGACGAAAATCAAGCGGGAGCCGCCGACCGCGGAAGAGATGGAGCGCGGCTATAACGCACGCGAGGCTTCGTTTATCTACAGCCTGCAAACTCTCGGCGGCTTCGGCGGCAAGAGCGACCAGTTGAACCAGTATGCCGTCTATACGGGCCAGCCGGACTATTTCAGGCAAGACCTCGAACGCTACAGGCGCGTCGCAGCAACCGACGTGACGGCCGCTGCGAACAAATACCTGACGGACAAGCGACTCGTCCTGACGGTCTTGCCGCGCCCGAAAGGAAAGCAGACGACGGGCGACCCTGTTCCCGTTGGCCCAAGCGGAGCGATTGCCGCGCCCTCTCAACAGACCGCTGGCACAACCATGCCCGGCTCCAGCACCGCCGCCTCGCAAACCACGCGGCCCGTCGCAACGCCTGCCTCTTCTCTGGCACAGCCGGCGGGCGTCGAGCCGCAAACAAAAGCTGAAGCAGACGCCACCGCTCCCGCCGGAGCAACGCCGCCTGCCACCACAGCTCAACGCAAAGGCGAGCCTGAAGGCCACGAACAACCTGAACTCGGCGGCCTCTACGTCCGTCCTGCGCCGAAGCCTGACCCTGTTTTCAAGCTTCCAGAGTTGCAGCGCCGCACGCTCTCTAACGGGCTTGAAGTCCTGCTCGTTGAGCATAAAGAGTTGCCGGTCGTCAATATGAGTCTGGTATTGAAGACGGGCGGCGCTGCCGACCCGCTAGAGCGTTCGGGGCTGGCGAGCCTGACAGCCGCTCTGATTGACGAAGGAACACGCACGCGCTCGGCTCTGGACATTTCAAACCAACTCTCGGCCATCGGCGCAAGCCTCAGCACAGGCGTTGACTGGGACTATTCCACTCTTAACCTGCTGACGCTCAACAAGCATCTTGACCGCGCGCTCGAAATCTACACGGACGTTATTCTTAACCCGACGTTTCCTGAAAATGAGTTGAAGCTGCAACGCAACTCAAGACTGGCCGCGCTCTTGCAGCGTCGCGACAACGCCGAAGCCATCGCTCTCCTTGCTTACACTTCCCTGCTCTACGGGCGCAATCATCCCTACGGGCGCTCGCTCATCGGTGATGAGATTTCTCTGGCAGCGATTCAGGATAAGGACGTGCGTCGTTTCTACGACACTTACTACCATCCGAACAACGCCGCGTTAATAGTCGTCGGAGATGTCCGTGCAGACGCGCTCACACAATCGCTTGAGCACGCTTTCAGTAGTTGGAAGCGCGATGAAGTGCCTGTCGTCACAATTGCTGAGCCGCCCGTGCGCGAGCGTGCGACACTTTATCTCCTGGACAAGCCCGGCGCGGCGCAGAGCGTCATCAACATCGGGCAGGTAGGAACATCGCGCTCCACGCCCGATTACTTTCCGCTGGTTGTGATGAACACGCTGCTCGGCGGGCAGTTTACCTCGCGCCTCAACATGAATCTGCGCGAAGATAAGGGCTACACGTATGGCGCGCGCACGTTGTTTGATCTCCGTCAAGGGGCTGGGCCATTCATCGCCAACGCGAGCGTGCAGACGGCCGTCACGGAAGAAGCCGTCGTGGAGTTTATGAAGGAACTGCGCGGCATTCGCGGCGCGCTTCCCATCGAGCCCGCCGAGCTTGAATTCTCAAAGCAGGCCATCATCCGTGGCTTCCCGCGCAGCTTTGAAACGCCGGACCAGATTGCCGGACGCCTCGCGGCCGTCGTCATCTACAATCTGCCTGACAACTATTTCAACGACTACATCTCGCGAGTGCGCGCCGTCACGCTCGAAGACGTGACGCATGTCGCCAATAAATATCTGGACCCGTCGAGGATGGCGATTGTCGTCGTCGGCGACCGCAAGGTGATAGAGCCAGCCCTCCGCTCGTTGCCAGAAATAGGCTCGTCGCTTCAGCTTATAGATGCTGAAGGGCGTCCACTCTCAGACGATAACGGCGGCGGCAGTAGTATTAATAATAGCGGCGGGCAACAGTAGGCCGGAGACAGTTTGAAAGCGTTCGCTTTCACATAATATGCTCATCCTTCTCCGCTTCCCAGGAGGCCACTTTCGCTCCGGCCGCGTCGCGGCAGCTTTCCGTCAGAGCGACAAGGCATTGAACAAACCATGCTGTGGCTTGCAGCAGGTCTGTCACGTCGTCATCCGAGACCTCAAGTTCTCTGACTAACTGCGGAGAAGAGATGGCGGCCTTGATGCTGAAAGTCTCTTTCAGTTGCAGCCACTCCGCATCTTGAGTCGGCAGTATGTAATCGGAGTAGTGAACGCGCGCAAACGCATTGAAAGCAAATTTGATGCGCTCCAACATCTGTTCCTGCGTCAGCCCCGGCTCGACCTCCTGCTCGTCGTCGAAGTCGTAAGCCTTTTCCAACGTCTCCAACTCCCTGAGTGAGAAGACTACCTCACGCGAGTTGCGTGCAACGTAGGCGATATAGGTCAGGTGATACGTGGCTCCCTCAATCAACGCGAAGACGGTCAGCGCGCACATACGCCGCCAAAACCCTAGCCACTCGCCCTGACTCTCCTCTTCCTCAGCTTTGACGACAGCCTCGTGTGCTGCCGCGCATTTCTGCATATCCGCGGCCAGCGCGCTCACGATGTCCCAAAACTCTTCTATTGAATAAGGCGGCTCTGCCATTGTTTCGTTACTTAAGACGCAGACGCTACGTTTACATGACTGCTTTGAGCGCAAGCATTACATGATGAGTTCGTCCTTCTCTTCCTTGAGAAAGGCGGCTCTATCTTCCATGCTCTTTTCGCTGCTCTCCAGCAGGCTGACCATCTGCTTCATAATCCATGCGGTCGCCTCAAGCAAATTCGTCACGTTGTCATCAGAAATATTCAACTCTGCGCTCGCTTGCGGACGCACGAGTCTGTTTTCGATTATGAAAATATCTTTGACTGTTAACCAGTTGGGGTCGTCTTCAGGCAACAGATAATCGCAGCAGTGAACGCGCGCGAAGGCTGTGAAAGCTAACTTGATTCTTTCGAGTCGCTCCTGCGGCATGAGAATGACCTCAGGCCGGTTATTTTCATCGAAGTCGTAAAGGCTTTCCAGCCGCTCCACTTCGTCCGCAGAGAAGACAGCATCGCGCGAATTACGTTCGACATAGGCCGTGTAGAGCATGTGGTAGGTAGCGGATTCGACGGAGGCGAAGATGACATGCGCGCACAATCTTCGCCATGACTGCACGGCCTTCGCGTCCTCTCCTTTGGAAGCCGCCTCAAGCGCAGACGTGCATCGCCGCAGGTCGTTGGCTAGCGCCGCGACTATTTTCCAGAACTCTTCTATCGAGTAGGGCGGGAGTATCATCATTTTCCGTTTCGAGTATGGCCCGCGCTCAAACAACCGTAGCACCGGCCTCCTTGTCATAAACCGGCAGCCGCTAAAGAAACGCCGCTCATTTCGTCTGTGTGAAGCTTCGGTCTTATTATAAGTCAGTTTCCGCTGAATCCGTGCAACTATCTCAGACAGGCCCGCACCTGAATAAGTTAAACCCTTTCGTCTCATTAACGCCACCTGTAGGATGAACGGCGGGAGTGTTAGAATAGAGCAACGATGAATCAGGCACAGCATTTGACTGGACTAACGAGAGCAGAGCTCGGCGATTTTGTGCGCGAACTCGGCGAGCCGGACTACCGCGCGCGTCAAATCTTCAGCGCCCTGCATCATCGCCGCCTCCGCTCTTTCGATGCGATGACCGACCTGCCGAAAGAGTTTCGCGCCCGGCTGAAAGAGGCTGCGACCGCCGCCACGCTCACAATCGAATCGCGCTACATCTCCGAGGACGGCACGCGCCGCTACCTGCTCAAGACACACGATAATCTGCCGGTCGAAACCGTTTTCATTCCCGAAGAGCGACGCGATACCATCTGCTTTTCATCGCAATCCGGCTGCCCTCTGCAATGCGATTTTTGCCTGACGGCGAAACTCGGTCTCCTGCGCACGCTCACAGCGGGCGAGATTGTCGAGCAGATTATCATCGCGCTCAACGACGCTTATGGAGAGGGCGTGCAGACGCCGCGCGGTACAAACCTCGTGGCGATGGGAGCGGGCGAGCCTTTCCTCGCCTTTGAGCCGCTGATGAAAGCTCTGGGGCTGATGGCCGACACGGATGGCCTGCACATCGTGCCCAACCGCGTGACGGTTTCGACGGCAGGCGTCGTGCCGCGCATCAGGGAACTGGCGAGCATCCCTGCGCGCCCGCACCTTGCAATCTCGCTTGCAGCACCGACAGACGAGTTGCGCGATAAGCTGATGCCGATTAATAAGAAGTGGCCGCTTGACGAACTAATGGCGGCCTGCAAGGAGTTTGAGAAATCCCTGAAGCCCGGCGAGCGTTTCACGTTTGAGTACGTCATGCTCGACAATGTTAACGACTCTGACGAGCAGGCGCGACAGCTCGCCAACCTGCTCAACCGCCATCAACTGCGCGTCAAAGTTAATCTGATTCCACACAATCCGGCCGACCCGCTGCCCTACCGCCCGTCGCCGCTCGCGCGCGTCGAAAGCTTCAAAGCCATTCTTGAATCCAAAGGCGTGCAGGCTTACGTGCGTCGCCCGCGCGGCAGAGACATCTATGCAGCCTGCGGACAGTTAGCCGCCCGTCGCACAACCAATCCGATTCAATTGACGGCCTGATGCTCTCTCTTAAGAATCATCCAAACGTTAATCCTGAGAGCAAGCCTTTCTTTCATCCGTCGCCGATTTGCGATTCACGCTTGACGGCTTTTTGGTTACAATCCGACGGAACTCTTAAATCTGGAAGGTGGCAAAGTTATATCTGAAATGAGACGCAAGATTTTCACACAGAGGGCGGCGCTTGCGCTTCTATCGGCGCTACAGTTGCTCTTCGTTCCGGCAAACTTTTATTCGACGCCCGCGGCCGCAGCACCGCGCTTGAACTCGGTGCAGCCGAACATTCGCATCAATAGTTTTCTCTCTCTCGACAAAGTGCAGCGCGGGCGAACCGCACAGGCAGCGGTCGTGATGGACATTCCACACGGCTATCACGTCAACTCAAACCGCCCGCTCAACAAGTTTTCAGTGGCGACCTCTCTCAAGATTGATGGGCCGGGCGGCATACGCATCAGCCCCGTTAGTTATCCGCGCGCGCAGGTGCGCAAATTCAGTTTTTCGGAAGACAGTGTGGCCGTCTTCGAGGGCCGCGCCGTGCTGCGCTTCAACGTCAGCGTTCCGGCCAACTATCGAACTGGCGTCACGCAGTTGCGCGTGCGCTTGAGATTCCAGAGTTGCACAGACGAAGTCTGCTTTCCGCCGGCCACGCGCGAGATTAACCTGCCGCTCACCGTCATCGGCGCAGACGAAACATCAAGAAGCATCAATCGCCAAATCTTCGGCGGCGGCAGAAGAAGAGGATGAACGCAGGAACGAGGAACGATGAGTGCGGAACGCGGAATGAAAAGCAAGCTCTTAACAGTTCATCGTTGCTGCGTTCCTACTTCATCGTTCCGATAACTGACATCAAGCGGCCCGTGCGGCCATGAACTCTCTTTTCGCGGCGGTAGGAGAAGAAGAGGTCTGTGCGGCACATCGTGCAGAGCGGCGCGATGTGTATGCGTGAGGCAGAAACGCCTGCGGCCTCCAACTGATTTTTGTTTGCTCTTTGCAGGTCAATCAGCGCGTGGCCTTCGCGCGTGTGTTTAAGCAACTGCGCGGCGTCTGGAAATTTTTGGGTGAAGGCGTCAATGACTTCGCTGCCGACTTCGTAGCAGCACGCGCCAGCCGCCGGGCCGATTGCAACACGCACGTCCGCCGGCCGCGTCTCGTATTCTGTGCTCATACGCCGGAGTGCGAGCGTTGCGATTTGGGCGAGCGTGCCTCGCCAACCTGCATGAACTGCGGCGCAAGCGCCCGTCCGCGCGTCGCCCATAATGATTGAGACGCAATCGGCTGTCTTGACGCCGAGGAGCACGCCCGCCGTGCGCGTCATCAGCGCATCGCAGTAGGCGGATTCTCCGAGAGAGTCTACCGGCTCGCGCGCGTCTTCCAGACTTTTCACAACGCGCACGTCCGCGCCGTGTACCTGCCAGCAGGCCGCAAGCACTGGTTCGCCTGCGAAGAGCCTGAGGAAGCGGCGACGGTTTTCGTAAATATTTTCCGCGGCGTCGTCATCAAACCCGGCCAGATTGAGTGCATCCTGCGGCATCGGGCTGACGCCCCCGAGCCGTGTCGAGAAGGCATTAACGAAGCCTTCCTCTTCGAGCGGCGCGCAAGCGAGAGCGCGCACGCCTCCGGCCTCGCGCCAGTAGAAGCCGGCGCGTTGTAAGTTTGTAGTTTCTTCCGTGATTATTTCCATTGGAATAGACATCGTTGAAGTCCGCCGCATGCGTGAAGTCATAGAACGCACGCCCCGTTTCGTCGAGCGCGTTTATACAGAGGGCGAGCGCGCCTACTGCGATAGTCGCGGAGCAATCGCCGCGCAACATTATGCCGCACGCTTCGCGGCAAAAGAAGCGGCGCTCAAGGCCCTGCAAACAGGATGGAGCGGCGGCATCGGCTGGCAGGACGTAGAAGTCGCGGCCCACGCATCGGGCGCGCCCCTCCTCATCTTCCACGGACTAGCGCGCGAGCTATTCGAAAAATCGGGAGCCACCTCGGCCCACCTCTCCATCTCTCACACAAACGAGCACGCCATCGCACAGGTCATTCTTGAGCGTGCCGGTTAGCAATGCTCGACAAACGAGAAGGCGAACGACTTTCGCAAAAATCGCTCGCCCGTTTCCTGCTCTTACACTAATTAACGCTTCAACGATTTAACGCTTCAACGATTCTGTCCCGGCCCTCTGACGCGGATTTCGTTGACGAGCGTTCGCTGCCCGCTCGCATCTTTCTCAATGCGCGTCGTTCTCCATGAAGGAGGCTGTAGAGTCTGTTCCGATGCTGCCGAACGAGGCAAAGGCTGTGGCTGCGTTCGCCTGTTTGAAACTTCGCTCGCCATGACGCTTGCCGAGTCAGGCGTGACGACGGCCTCCATCGGAGGATACGTCTCAGAGCCGTTGGTGGTAGCAGTTAAATCGCCAAACTCGCTGTGCGCGTAGCATTCCATCGAGGGAGCAAGGCCGATTGTCATCGCTATCCGCTCGCGCACTGGACACGCAGGCCCGGCGAGAAATCCTGTCTCCGGGTCAACCTCAACTGACGTGATGCCAGCAGGGCGCTCAAACCGCTCGCCGCCGAGTTCCGGCCGGAGTTCAACCGCTCCCTTGATGAACTCAGTCCAGGCGGGCAGCGCAGCCTCCGCGCCCGTCAGGCCCAACTGCTTATTATCGTCGAAGCCAATCCAGACGGCGCAGACCAGATTCGGCGTGTAGCCGACAAACCATCCGTCGCGCGATGTGCCTGTCTTGCCCGCTATCGCCGTCCGGCGCACAGCGCCACGCGCAGCACGCGCCGTCCCGTGATCTATCACGTCCGCCAGCATGTCTGTTATCAAGTATGCGGTGGTCGGCTTGATGGCCTGCTGCGTCGGCCTCGTTGCGCCGCCGATGATCTCCGTGCCGGTCGCGTCGGCCGCACGCGCGATGACGCGCGGCTGAACGCGTTCTCCATTATTAACGAAGGCAGTGTATGCGGCGGCGATGTCGAGCGGCGTTGCTTCCGTTGTGCCGAGCGCCAGCGCAGGATACGGCTCAGGCTTCGGCAGGCCCAGGTTTTCGGCCGTGCGCGCGACACGCGAAAGACCCGCACGCATCGCTACATCAACGGTGACGACGTTAAGCGACTTCACAAGTCCTGTCCGCATCATCACGTCGCGCATCGCGTATGTGCCGCCGTAGTTGGCCGGACGATAGGTTGCGCGGCCTGCGTAGATAAACTCGCGCGGCGCATCCTCGTACATCGAGACGGGCGAGAGACCACTCTCAAGCGCCGCCGCATAGACGACGGGCTTAAAAACGCTGCCGGGTTGGCGCAACGCATCCGTCGCGCGATTCAACTGCGACTCCCTGTAGCTACGGCCTCCGACCATCGCCAGCACGTCGCCCGTACGCGGATCGAGCGCAACGAGCGCTGCCTGGGGCGTCACATTGCGCCCTTTGTAAACATGGTCAAGCCGTTCGAGTTGATGGCGGATGGCTTCTTCCGCGAGTTGCTGCAAATCCGGGTCAAGCGTCGTATAGATGCGCAGGCTGCCTTCGTTATCCGGCGCGGCGCGTTCAAGCTGCGCTTCGCTGATGCGGTTGACGTAATCAATAAAGTAGGGTGCGAGCACATCATCGCGCGCGGGAGCGGGCGCAACTGCTACAGGCTCAAGAGCGGCACGCTCTGCCTCTTCGCTTGAGATGGCCTGCTCACGCAGCATCGCATCGAGCACTACTTTGCGGCGTGCCTGCGCTGCTTCAGGA
The DNA here is from genome assembly GCA_036382855.1 of Pyrinomonadaceae bacterium. Classification (GTDB taxonomy): domain Bacteria; phylum Acidobacteriota; class Blastocatellia; order Pyrinomonadales; family Pyrinomonadaceae; genus DASVTR01. Next base: position 65,109 of record DASVPO010000002.1, read on the forward strand.
TGACGGTCGGGCGCGTAGCGGCTCGGACTTTGAATCATCCCGGCAATCGTCGCGGCCTCAGCGAGCGTCAGGTCTTTCAAAGCTTTGCCGAAGTAGATGCGCGCGGCCTGTTCGACGCCGCGCACGCCGACTGCGCCGCGTTGGCCCAGATAAATCTCGTTGCAGTAGAGCGCGAAGATGTCTTCCTTCGAAAGCCTCCGTTCGAGCGAGAGGCTAATCATTGCTTCGGCATATTTTCGTGAGAGGGTGCGTTCGGGTGTGAGATAAGTGTTTTTGACGAGCTGCTGCGTGATGGTCGAGCCACCCTGCCCGACTTCGTTATCGCCAGCGTTGCGCATGAACGCGCGGGCGATGCCCCAGACATCAACGCCCCTGTGCTCGAAGAAGCGGTGGTCTTCAATCGAGAGAATCGCGCGTGCGAGCACGGGCGGAATATCCGCGTAAGCAAGCGCCGCCCGCTTGCCCTCTTTCATGGAGCCGTCTGCTGTCAGGAGTTCGGGTTCGAGCTGGTAGGAATCGAGCGTCGAAGAGTCGCTGTTTAATTCCGAGATGCGTTTATTGCCATCGAAGCTGACTGTAACAATTGATGGGCCCATGTGGCCGCTGGCTTTGCGCGGGCGAATCTCAACGCGGTTTGCCTGCGCCGTAAAGCTGCCGCTCCAGACATCGCTCGCGTCCTTTTCGATGTATCCGGCGCGGCGCAGGAGCGCGACGAGGCCGTCGCGTGAGAGCGATTGGCCCACGCGAAGCTGTCGCGGGGCGGCGTAGATTCCGGCGCGGCTCGTCAGGTAGCCGTTGGCGAGCCGCTCGTCCACGAGTCTTGAATAGGAGTTATAGGAATAAGTTAGGATGGCTGCGCCGAGCGTAAAGAAGCCGACGACAAAGATGAGAAGCGAGCGAACGATGATTTTCCGTCTGCGTGAAGCCTCAACTAACCCGGCCTGCTTCAGGGCGGCTCGACTCTTTCGCTTGAGTCGCGGAAACGGACCCCGCCTCGGCTCGTGTACGGATGTGACTTCAATGGCCATGTTTGAAGACGGTAAAAGTAAAAAGGTAAAAGTTCGTCGCTGCCCTTCGACTTCTACCTGCCTGCGACACAGACTAAACCAGTGTGCCTGTTATAAACGGCCAATCGGGTCGGAATTCTTTTTCCGCCTCAACGTGTGCCGGAAGCGAGCAGTTGTGATTGTGTTTGAATAGTCGCGCCGGTTTCATTGGTTGCCGCTTCAGCGCCAAACCATTGCGAGACGGCTGCGGTCGAAACGGCCAGCGTAATCAAAATCATTATGATTGCAAATAACTGTGCGATGCTGTTGCCAACTTCCTTCATTCCCTCTGTCCTCCACTCGGTCGTTTGTCTGCTTCCGTACAAAGGTTGAGCAATGTTTATGCCAGCAAGTTTTTGTTGTTGGTGAAACGGCCGAACGACGAAAACAATCAAGCAGAAAGAAGGACTTAGAGCAGGTGTACGACTATTTGCAAGACCATCATGGAGAAATGAAGAGAGTCGTGCTGTCTTTGATTGATACAGTCTTTTGAGTTTTGATAAGGTGAGGCGTGTCTGGAAAGATTACGAAACAGGCTTTGCAAAAGTCGGCCTGAGCTACTTTCTCAGTTTGGCGGGCAAGTCTAACTCATCATCAATTAGCACATCCGTTGAAACTCCCACAAGGCGAGCATACCTTAATAACACTGGCAACGGCGGCTCACGGTTTCCGAGTTCGTAAGCCGAGATGCGGCTGCGAAAGAACTCATCAGACAGACCCAAACGCTCTAGCATCCCATCCTGTGAAAGACCAAGAGCATTCCTAATCTGCCGCAACTTTTCGGCAAGGCGCTCCGGCTTCTGACGCGGCGCTCCCATCAGGAATGACCTCCTGACGAAGCAATGACCTTGCCTTTAGACACAACTGTGTCTAATATATGCCTGCGCAATTTGTTCGCCGTGAGAATGAACCTTTCATCTCGAACGGCGATGCTCATTTACTCCACTCTTGGGATTGAGCCGCGCATGTGCCGTTGCCTAGTTTTCAAACAGACCATGTACATGATAACAGAGGACGAACCCTCTTATCACGCCAGAGCCTTATATCGTCAACTCTCCGCTCGTCCGTATCGCATTCTCTACGTCGGCCTCGACCTTCAGTTGATGGAGTACTTGGAAAAGAGCCTTAGTGAGTGTTGGACGGTGCGCGCACCTGCGGGCTGTATCGCACGTCCCTTCATCAGGGAGCTTAAGTATTCGTTGCTCTTATTCGATGAAGTGTTAATAGATATGACCGCGCGAGAGTTGGCCTGCTTTACCAGAGAGTTACCGCACAGGCGATGCACGCCAATCCTCATCGTTAAGAAGTCGGATAACTGTGAACTGCTGACCAGAACCATCACACGTCTATTAAACGCGCCTCAACGAGCGGCCTGACTTTGCATCAGTCGAGAATAATGGAAAGACACGAATCAGCGGAGCGGTGACAATCGTCGCTTGTCTTCGGTGGGCTGCGTGGTGCGGCGTCGCAGTTGATACCACTTGAGCGGGGCTTCTGGCGTTGGCTCAATCAGGCGTTGAATTCTTGCAACCGTGGTGCGGGCGGCCTCCTCGCCGGCGGCGATAAACTCGTCTGCACGCGCTATCTCATCCCAACGTAGATGGCCCACCTTCGGGCGGATGACAACATCGGCATCCTGCAACTGGTGCAAGGAGGCGGTGCGCTGTATGACGAGCATCGCTTGCAGCATCACGCCCAGAACAGACTGCGGCGGGCTGAAAAACTTCGCGCCCTCCGTATTGACATCAACGGCGATAACTATGTCTGCACCAAGGCTGCGCGCGGCCGCACTCGGCACGTTGGCGACCAGCCCGCCGTCCACCAGATGCCGCCCGCTCTGGTCTACGACGGGGACGTACCATCCAGGCAGAGCGCAACTGGCGCGAATGGCAAACGGGATGTCTCCTTCTCCGCTCATCACAACGGCCGAGCCGCTGTGCAGGTCTGTGGCGACGATTGCCAGCGGCGTGCTCAAATCCTCAAAGCGCGTGACGGGCAGACGCGCACGCACAAACTCTTCCATACGCGCGTTTGATTGAATGCCGAGGCGCGAAAGCGTCATCCGGCCCATGTCGCGCCAGCGCAGGCTGCGCGCCATCGCTTCGATTTCTTCGATTGACATTCCGGCCGCGAGCGCGGCAGCGACGATTGAACCGGCTGAAGTGCCTGCGACGTAATCAATCTTAATCTGTTGTTCGGAGAGCACGCGCAGGACGCCGACGTGCGCGATGCCGCGCGCCGCGCCGCCAGATAGCGCCAGCCCGATGCGCGGCCTTCTGTCTTCAACTGAATCCTTCTGCTGCATAACTCAAGACGTTGGATGACAGATACCGCTTCACGGATGCTAACGCAAAGATTGATACACGGCCACCTCGCATCTACTTAAATTCTGGCACGAGATAAACAATCTCTGCGCGCTCACGCGCTTCATCAAGAAAGGCATCTATGTCGGATTTAATCTTGTCTTCGGTGAGAATGTTTTCGATGCGCGTCCGCACGGTGCGAGTAGTTCCGTTTGGCTCGCGCACCGGGTCGTCGAGCAAGGGGACGATGACGCCGGGCATCTGCCTGCGCAGGCGCGGAACGTAGATGTCCGTGTAGTAGGCTTCAACCTCGCGCGTGGTGATGACGGTGAAGGAACGGAAACGGAAGTCGAGATACTTTTCAATCGCGACGCGTTTGCGCACTATCTCGCGCAACTGCTCGGCGCTCAAGCCGACGCGCATGACGCGCTCCTGAAAGTCAGCCTGCGAGGAAAACTCCTTGATGAGCGTCGCCAGTTCAGTTTCCACTTCTTTGTCGGTCGGCGTAATCGTCGGCAGTTTCTCCGCTTCCTGCAAGATAAGCTGCTGGCTAATGATGAGTTGCAGCGCGCGGTTTAAATCCTGCTGGCCCGGATTTGCGAGCGGCGTGCCGGGTTCGAGCGCCAGTTGCCAGATTAAATCTGAGTAGGTGATTAAATCCGGCCGCACGCCGCCGTTCACGGTCGCCACCATGCGGTCTACGACATCCTGCGCCAGGCACGCGGGGGAAAAGGAAAAAAGGGAAGAGGCGAAAAGGAAGAAGACCGCAAAAAGAAAGCTCCTTCTGTATCGTACGGCTCGCTGATTGATTCTTGTGGCAGGCATCATCGTTTCTTCCTTTCCCCTTTTTCCCCTTTACCCTTTTACCCCTTCCTCAAAACGTTTGCGTAAAGCGGAAGTGAAGCTGTCCGCGCTTGAGACGATAGATGCCGGGCGGAAACGGGTTGCCCATGGCATCCACGCCCTGCGGGATGATGAACTCGGGCGGGTTCAACAGAAAACCATAGTCAACGGCCAGCGCGCCGCCGATGGGCGTTTTGATGCGCAGGCCGAGGCCGACGGTATGCGTCCAGCGTGCGCGCAGGTTCTGCCTGAGCGCAGGGTCTTCGCCCGGCTGCAACTCTTCTTCACGTCCGAAGATTTCTCCGATGCGACGGAAGACATTGCCGCCGTCGTAGAACGGAACAACCTGAAAAGCTTTTGTGAGCGGCGTGCGCGCTTCTAGATTAACGACCGCGAGCGCGTTGCCGCCGATGGGAACGGTAAACGCGTTGAGCGCAACAGGCTCGCCTTGATTGTTGCGGAAGAGGCCGCCCGCAATCACCTCGCGTGGGCCCGCTTCTTCAAAACCGAAGCCGCGCAGGGTCGTAGAGCCACCGGCGAAGAACCGCTCGCTGATGGGAAGCCGCAAATCTGCCTCGCTGATGCCGGGTATGTCGTCGCGGTCGCGCGGGTTAAAGAGACTGGCGAGGCCGAGCGTGATGTTTCCGGCCAACACTGTGCGACGAAAACGTTCGAGCCTGTAATAAGCGCGATAGTCTGCGCGGAATTTGCTGAAAGAGAGATTGCCGCCTAATTGGCGGAGCGCGAGGCTGTAGTCAAGGGCGAGGAATTGGCCGCGCGTCGCGTCAAACTGGCTATCGCGCGTGTCGCGTGCGAAGGCAGCGCCGAGGCGCGAGAGGCGTATGGCGCGGTCTGGACGCAAGAGCGGCGCAATCAAGAGACTGCTGATGTTGAAGAGACGCACGTCTTCGTAAGAGTAGCGCAGGAAGAGAGTGCTGCGTTTGAGTTGCTGCCCTCTTGGGCCAAGTTCCAGTTTGAAGTCGCGCTGCGTTTCGACGTTGAAGGTGAGGCGATTGATGGTCGGCTCGCCGGTTCGATTACCGAGTTCGTCAATGGGCTTTCCTTCCTCGTCAAGACGCTGCACGATGCCGAAGTTGCCGCGGTCAATGGTGGAACGGAAGAAGCGCGTAATCGTGCTGTCGCGCAAGTACTGCAAGGAGATGGCGAGGGGCGCGAATTTCTGTTCGCCGTACTGGCGAAAGCGCGGGTCGAAATATTCGAGCCGGAGGAGTTGCTGGCGGCGGCTGGCGCGTAGACGCGCAGCGCCCTGCCGTAGGTCGCCAAAGAGATTGATGTTGCGCAGGTTGATGAAGCCGAGCGGGCCGTTGTCGGTCGAGTAGCCGCCGCCGTAGGTCAAGTCGCGCGGGCGATACTCTTCGACATCAATGATGACATCGCGTTTCCTGAAGCCGGAAGCGTTTGTGCCTGCGCTCTGCGTGCGGATAACGACCATGCGAAAAGCTTCGGTCGCATAGAGAATACGCTCGCTTTCCGTCAGCTTATCGGCGCGCAGTACGTCGCCGGGCCTGAGCGGAATCGCTTCCAGAATCGCACGCTTTTTCGTCAGCACGTTGCCGTTGACGAGAATCTGGTTGATGAAAACCTTGTCGCCTTCGTTCCTGATGGTATAGACGAGACGGACGTGCTCTTCTCTGACGCCGTTGGGCAGGGTGGTCGGAGGCAGCTCGACGATGGAGAAATCGAGATGCGCATCAATGTAGCCGTTGCGCGCGTAGAGGCCGATGATGGCGTCGCCGTCTGCGCGCGCCTGCGGGCGCGAGAAGGGTGCGCCGATGATTGTGCGGAAGCAGGCCGAAGGGTTTTCGTCTTCCCTCAATTCGGCGCAGCGCCTATCGCCTGCCTCTTCAATTTCTTTGCGCAGGCGTGCGTCCGTGTAAATCTTATTGCCGCGAATCTCAATGCCGTCAACGCGCGTCAGCGGCCCACGGTTGACGACAAATGTGATAATCAGATTCTCGCCGTTGATGGAGACGCCCTGCCTGATTTCGGGGACTTCGGCGCGACGGTAGCCCAGGTCGCGTATGCGCGCACGGATGGCGCGACGGTCTTGTTCGAGCAGTTCGCGGCTGGTGTAGCCGCGACCGTAGCCGAGCAGCGGAATGAAGCCGAGGGCGTTTGCCTTGCGTGTGCGCAGTTCGTCCTCTATGTCGCCAATACTGAGCAGTCCTTCTGCGCCTTCGAGGCGAATGTCCGTGAGCTTGAAACGACGGCCGCGCTCGACGTTGTAGGTGATGGTGATGGTATGGCCTGTGAGGTCTTCCGGGTTAAGGGTCTGGCAGGTCGCTGGCGTGCCGTTTGACTCAAGGCCGGGGGCGGGCGGCGTGACGGTGCAGGAAGCTTCAACCTCCGCGAAGAAATAGCCGTCCTGCTGCTGCTTGTTGCGCAGACGGCGCTCGCCTTCGACGATGGCCGATTGGTCCACGATGCCTTCGCGCTTAACCGGCAACAACTGCCGCGCCTCCCGTTCGCTGACATCATCGCCGACCACTTTAACTTCAATGCGTGGGCCAATGCGGCCCACTAAGTTAATCGCAATCGTTCTACCCGAAGCATCAAGGTCAACTTTCGGGTCTTCCAGGTGCGGCGCGAGATGGTCCAGCTTGATGATAGCGTCCCGGATGCGGTTAATGTCTTCGCCGAGCGCGGCGCGTGTGAAGGGCGTATTCGGTTGCAGTTTTAAGTGGGGACGCACCTTCGTATCGTCGAAGCCCTCGATGCGTATGTTGAAGGTAGAGACGCGCGCCTGCTCGCCCGGCACGATGCGGTAGGTAACGGTCTGGCGCGTGCCCGTCGGGTCGCGCGGGTCAGGCTGCTGCGAGAAATCCACTTCGGCGCGGAAAAAACCACGGTCGCGCAGGTAAGCCTGAATGAGGTCGGCGTTTGCCCTGAGCGCCTGCTCGGAGACGCGCGCTCCAGGCTCCAGCATGTTGAGGCGAGCACGCAACTCATCCTCCGAGAGCGGAGCACCAGGCGGAATCACAATGTCGAACAGGACTTCACCGACTCTTACCTGCCTGCGCACGATGAAGCGCACGCGAATGGGAGCGCTCGAACGAACGCCGACGCCAGCAGCCGCCGCACCACTTGGCCCACCGCCGACTTCGCGCACCTCCACACGCGCAGAGGCGACAAGGCCCGAATCAAAAAGAGACTGCAAGGACTCTCGAACGCGGACGGCCGAATATTGCGTGCCGACATTGATACGCAGGAGCGAGAGCAATTCTGCTTCGGCGGTCTGGTCCGGCGGCGTGCCTTCGAGTTCTATCTCGACGGCCGCGATTAAGCGTCCCTCATAGTCGCCAACGTCGGCCGCAAATGAGGCGCACACGGCCGTGCCCGGCGCGCACACCAGAGCGAACATGATTAATAAAGCCGTGTGAAAGAAACGACGGAAAGTCACCCTTGTTCAGTTTTCAGTTTTCAGCCATCAGTTGTTGCTTAACTGAAAACTGTTCCTCAAAATCTCTTCCGAAAGCGAATCTCGAAACTGAAATTATCATTCCGCGAGTTAAAGCCCGTGACGCTGCCCTGTTCATACTGCGCGATGAAGGACAAGCGATTCGAGAGGCGATACTCGACCGCGAGCACCTGATTCTGGTCCGACGTGACATTAGTTGAATAAGTGATAGACAGGTTTTTGTTAATCTGTCGTCCGACCGTCAGGCGCGCGGTCGGGCTTGCGCCGCCACGCCCCGCAATCAACGGGTCAATCTCAAAACGGTTAAGTCCGAACAGCTTGTCTGTCGCGCGTCTGGCCGGTTCGTTAATCAGAGCATCTGCGAGAAGGCTGGCGGCCGTGCCGACGCCCTGCCCCGAAAGCGGCGAGGAAGCTGTCTCGCCGGTCGAAAGATTGCCGGTCAGAATCAAAGCGACGACATCGGATTGCGGCAGCGACGGGTCTGAACGCACCGTTGCGGTCGGCTGCGAGAGCGAACCCGTCAACGAAATGATAACGTCGTAGCCGCGAATCTCGCCCTCGGCCTGAATGTTTAAGAGCGGGTCTATGTCGCGGCTCGGCGGCAAATCAATGAAGCCGCGCGTTATCTCGTAAGTCTCGTTGCGGAATTCAAAAGTGCCGCGCGTCGCCGTGATGCGTCCCGCAATAATAGGCTCTTTGACGGGGCCGTTGACGCGCAGAGAAATAGAGCCAACCATGTCTGCAAGGTTGTTGCGGACGATGAGCGCATCGCGGCCTTCGACGCGCAGGTCGTTAAACTGCGCGGTCGCAGCCAGAGACATCTCGCCGCCCTGTTCAATCAGGGATTCGGTGCGCCGGTTAATCAAATCCGCCAGCTCTATATCCTTCGTGTATTCGGCGCGACGGACGTTGACCGTTCCAGAAATGATCGTCACGGTCTGCTCTCTCGTCACAGTTCCCTTTATCTCAAGGTCTGCGTCGGCGGTGGTGCGAAAATCCTGCGGATACGGCACGACGACATCATCGCCGCGTATGTTGAACTGGAAGCGAGACGGATAGAAGCCTTCGAGCAGCGCGCCGCCCGTGATGGCGACTGTGCCGCCGCCGATTGTGCCGGTCAGAGATTCAATCTGCGCGCGGTTGGCGTCAAAACGTATCTGCCCTTTGACGTTTGAGACCGTCTGGCTCTGGTCTGTCAGGAACAGCGAGAAGGAAGCGTTCGTCACGGAAGCGATTCCGTTTAAGCGCGGCTGCTCGAAACTGCCGCCGAGGCGAATCGCCACTACAGCCTCGCCCGAAGGGAAAAGGTCCGGCGAGATGCCGTTTAGCACACGCAGATTCAGCTTGCCGTCAACGGTCAGATTCTGTCGCCCGCCGGGGCCAAGCGCGGCAGTGCCGCCGATGACGACGTTTGTGCCCGTGCCTGTAAACTGCGTGCGCTCGAAGAAGACTTCCTTTGACGAAAACTGCACAAGAAGCGGCGAGACGGCCGAGAGCTGTACGTCTTCGATGAAGATATTCAACTCTGTAAAGCTGGCTGTGCCCTGCAAGCCTGCGAGCGAAGGATAGCCGTCTTCGTCTGTCAGATTCCCGGCGGCGCGTAAAGTCCCGGTCGCGCGTCCAGTCACACGGACGGTTGATTTCGGCATCAGCGTGGCAAAGAGCGGCGTAAGGTCCGTGGCGTTGAAAGAGGTTTCGATGGTCGTCGGCAGTCGTTCGTCGCCGAGGTTGACGCGCGCTGCGACGACCTGCGGTTGGCCCAGCAGCCCGGTCGTAAAGGTGACGTTGAGTTGCTTGTTCTCCGTGCGCCCGACGAGCGTGAGCGTTCCGGCAGGACGATTGTTGATGGTGACGTTGCGTCCTTCGCCGTCGAAGTTAATCTCGTAGGTAGAGAAATCTCCGAGCTTGCCTGATGCACGCGCGTTAAGCTGCGCCGTGCCGGTCATGAGTGGCAGTCGCGCAGCGTTGCCGAAGAGCGGGGCGAGAAGAAAAAGCTGTATGTCGTCTGCACGCGCCTGTAGGTTAAAGCGCTCCGTCCCGGTATCGTAAGTGCCATCGGCTGTCACGCGTCCGGCCTGCAAGCGCGCGTCCAAGTTTTCCAGCGTGACGGTCGAACCGCTGAAGGTGGCGCGCGCAAGGATGCTCTCGAAAGGCTCAGGGCCGATGCGGCCAGCGCCGAAGCGCAGTTCGGCAACGCCGGTCATAGCGCCCGGCAGTCCCTTGATGTTGACCTGCCCGGAAACGTCCGACTGTATATCTTCGGGGTTGAGGATGCGCTTGCCGTCTTTGGCGGGAAGAACGATGGCGAGAGCGCTGGCGTTGGCACGGTCGAGCGTGGCTTCAATCGAGATGTTGTTTTCGCCGACACGCGGCGCGCTCAAAGCAAACTGAACACCGCCGCCGTCGCGCTCGGTGAGTCGTCCGTCAGTTACGTTAAAGTCGGTCGGAGAGAGAGCAAGCGTGGCGGAGAGCGAACCGAAGTCCTGACCGTTGACGACGAGCGAATCAACAGCAGCTCGCCCGTCAACAACAGGGTCGTTGAGATTGCCGCGCACGGTCCCGTTGAAGGAGAGCTTGCCATTGAGCGCGATGTTGATTTTCTTGGCAGCCTCGCCCTGCTCATACTCGCTTGCGCCAACAGGGCCGAGCCGGATGTTGTATTCGTCGAGCTTCGTTTCGAGGTCGGCCAGCAGGCCGGTCGCAGCCAGCACGTTCTGCAATTCAGCCGCATCGCTCGAATTGAGCGCGACCTGCAAGTTTGAATCGTTAGTGATGAAGGAGAACTGGCCCGTCGCTTCAAGGGAGCTTGCGGCTGTGCGCAAATTGGCGTGCTCGATTTGAAAGACACCGCGCGTGGCCTGTAGAGCGATGTCGCCCGTCAGAGGCGTGCGTGCGCTTTGCTCGCTTCCGGCCTCGGCCCTGAACTCCGCGCGCACGCTGCCGGTCGCAGCCGATACGTTTGTGCCGGGAAAGCTGAGGTCAACTGTGCCGGTCGCATCACCCGTCAAAGGGATGACGCGGCCCGACTGCAAGGCGAGCAGCTTGTCTATGTCAAGGTCGCTGAAGACGGCGTTGACGCGCGAAGGGCCGCCGGGCGTTGTGCTGACGGTGGCGTTGCCGCTGGCCTGCCCGTTGAAGACGCTGGCGGTGAAGTTATTCAACTGCACCTGATTGTTGGTCGCAACGAGCGCAGCGCGCGCAGCGCCGAGATTGACTCTGCCCACGACGCCGCCGCCCAGACTCAGGTCCGCCGTGACGCGGTAGCTTCCAGCAGGTTCGAGCGTAAAGACGGGGCGCGCGAGGCGCACACCCTCAATGCGACCGCCGGGCGATGGATTCCGGCCGCCCGTAGCGGCGATGGCAATCGTGCCGGCGTTGATGTCGCCGCTTGTGCCCTGCACGCGGCCGTCGCGAATCGAGAGCCTGATGCCAGCGACGTTGAGCGTGCCGACGCTTGCTCCGCGCGCGTTGATGCCGCCGACGCGTAGTTGATTGACTGTAACGTTGGTCGTGCCGTCGCGGTCAACGACATCAACGCCGCTGGCCGAGACGTTGTTCACACGCGCGCCCGAAGCGACGACTGTGCCGACCTGCGCGCTCGCAGCCGTGGCGGTCGTCGTGCCATTCGTTGAGCGGATGCGAATGTCGGAGACTTGCAGGCTGCTCAAGCTTGCGCCCGAAGCGAGAATCCCGCTGGCTGTGGCCCGCTGCGCGGTGGCCGTCCATTCACGGTCATGCAATTCGGCCGTCGCATCGCTCAGAATCAATCCGGCGATAGTTCCGCCGGGCGTGCGCGCGGCAGCGGCGCGTAGCTCGCCAATCCAGCGAAAGTCCGTGCCCGTGCCCATCACCTTGCCCATCAGTTGCATGGTGTTGAGTTGGAAATCGCCTGCGGTCAAAAGCTCTGCGACGGCGCGACCGTTGGCTTCGTAGGTCTTGCCGTCGCCGCTGCCGTTCAAGTTGACGTTGAGGGCTTTGAGCCTGATGTTATCGGCGGCCAGCGCGTCGGAATGAATCTGCCCTTCGACCTGATAACGCGTTCCCTCGCCCGAAACCTTGCCTGTGAAGTTGCCTGTGCCGCGCAGGGTCGCGCCCGTTTGCAGGATGTCGGAAGCCTGCGTCAGGTCAACGTTCGATGCGACCTGCATTTGATAACGGAGCGCCTGCCAATCGTCGAGCGTTCCTGAAAGGCGTGCTTCCGCGAGCGGCGAACGCAGGGTCAACTCCTGAATCTCCGCGCCGTTTTGGCGCACGCGCCCGCGCGCGGTGATGTCTATGTTGTTGACGGCAGGACGGCCGTCGAAGACGAGCGTGGAATTGGTTGAAGAGAGGCTGACGCGGTTAATCAGATTTTCGGGCGACGCATTAGGGTCTTCCGGCTCGACGATGGCGACGATGTTGCGTGCTTCGCCTGAAAGGTCGTGGCGCTCGTCGCCGTAGTGGACGACGGCGCTGTTGATCTTGACGCGTGCCGCCAGATAGGAAAACTTGATGCGTCTGTTTTCGTCCTCAGGCGGCAGATGTATGTTGCGGAAATTTGAGTTGCCCTGTTCGTCAAATTTGACCCACGCTTCGAGGCCGTCAATTTCGAGTTCCTGTAGATTAACGTTGCGGCGCAGATTGAGAGCGTAGAGGTCTTCGATGCGGACGGTGGCGAGCATGCGTTCAATATGTGCGAGCTTCTCGCCGGTCTGCGCGTCGTAGAATTCCACACCCTTCATCTCGACGGTGCGGGGCGTAAACGCCGTGCGGAATTCCCTGATTTCGACGCGGATGCCGTACTGCGCGAGCGTGCTCTTCACCTGATTGGCGACGTAGCGGTCAACGTAGCCGAGGCGGTAGGCGATGACGATGATGATAACGAGGGCGACGAGGCCGACGCCGATGGCGAGCGTGGCGAGCACGGCGTTGCGGCGCGTCAGGAAACGACGACGGCGGCCCTGCGGCGTGGCGGGCTGCGCTTTGTCCGCGTCGCGTTCGGCGGCGGCTTCGGCGGCGGGCGGCAAAGGCTTGTCCGTCTCCGTTTGCAGCGCCGACTTGATTTCTTCCTTCTTATCCGGCGAGGGCGATTCGGAGGAACGCTCGTCGCGATCATCAACAGGCATAAGACATGCGCGAACCCTAGCGCTCGCGCGCCCGGCTCGCCTGAGATTCAAATTAGAGAAGGGAGAGAAACGAACAATCAAGAAGTGATGAGTGATGAGTGATGAGTGATGAGTGAGAAGCTGATTCCTGCTCATCACTCATCACTCATTATCATCACTTCTTTACTCGTACTTGTCCGCCGTTTCCTTCACGCTCGCAGGAGAGCCGAGCGGGACGTTGCCGACAACTTCCAGTTCAAAGCCTTCAAGCGCTGCGACGCGTGGCGGATTGTTCGTCAGCAGCAGGATGCGGCGTAGGCCCAGTTCGTGCAGGATTTGCGCGCCGACGCCGTAGTCTCGATTTGCGCCGTAGCCTGTTTCGAGGCTGGCTTCCTGAAGGCTCAATTCGCGTTCCTGCATCAAGCCGTAGGTGCGCAGTTGATGCACCAGATCGAGGCCGTGTTGCCTCTGCCGCAAATAGAGCACGACGCCGCGCCCCGCGGCAGCTATCTTTTCCAGAGCAGACTGGAGCTGAAAACCCGTGTCTCCGATGAGGCTGCCGAACATCGCGAAGGTGACGTTCTCCGTGTGAACGCGCACCAGGACAGGCTCGTCCGTCGTGACATCGCCCATCACCATCGCCAGATGCATCTCGTTGTTGATGACGTTCTCAAAAGCGACGGCGCGGAAGCGCCCGTAGATGGTCGGCAACTCCGTCTCGACGGCGCGGCGGACAAACACTTCCTTGCGAATCCTGTAGCGCACGAGGTCAGCGACGGAGATAATCTTCAGGTCGTGCTTGCGTGCGAATGCTTCAAGCTCAGGCATGCGCGCCATCGTGCCGTCCTCGTTCATAATCTCGCAGATGACGCCCGCCGGAGAAAGCCCCGCGATGCGCGCAATGTCAACGCTCGCTTCCGTCTGCCCCGGTCGAACGAGGACGCCGCCCGTGCGTGCGCGAAGCGGAAAGACGTGTCCGGGCCGTGCCAGATCGCGCGGACGCGTTTTCGGGTCAACGGCCGTCAGAATAGTCGTCGCGCGGTCGGAAGCGGAGATGCCTGTCGTCACGCCCTTGCGTGCTTCGATGGAGACGGTGAAAGCCGTGCCTAGAAAAGAGGTATTGTCTGCGACCTGCATCGTCAGGTGAAGCTCGTCGCAGCGCTCTTCGGTCAGGGGCATGCAGATGAGCCCGCGCGCGTGTGTCGCCATGAAGTTGATGATTTCCGGCGTCACCTTCTCTGCGGCGCAGACGAGGTCGCCCTCGTTCTCGCGATCTTCGTCGTCAACGATAATAATCATGCGGCCGTCGCGAATGTCTGCGGCGGCGTCTTCGATGGAAGCAAATGGCATCGGCTTACTCGACAAATGGTTAGGAGAGCGTCGGCAGGCGCTATGTTACCCGAAAGCACCTTTTTTTGCGACTGCGAACGCGAGAGAGAGCGTGCCCAGCGAAAAGGGAGGCACGCCTTAACTACGGCGGCGGCGCTTTTTCGTTCTGGCCGGAGGCGTCGGAGCAGTGAGAGGCTGCACAAGCTTATCCAGCTCGGCTTTCTCCTCTGCCATGATTTCGTCCATAATCTTCCGCACCTTCGGCAGCAACACTTCGCTTGTTTTCGTCATCGTTTCCGTGAAGAGTTGCGGATAGATTTCGATGGTCTTCCTTCCCGTAGGCGTTTTATAAAACGTGATTAAATCTCTCAATTCACTTTCGCTGAAATACTTGTCGTAAATCGGCAGAGAAATATCATCTATCACCTGCATGAAATTTACTCTCTGACTAAAAAGCTCTCTGAATCTCCTGGTCAGGCGAGCCGTCGTCGCGCGCATATCTCGCTTAAAGGCTTCCCGCTCGGCGGGCGAGAGGGGCGAATCTCTGTCGGTTCGCGCCAGCATCGCCTCCATATCTTTTTCATTCTGGTCGAGCATTGAATTAACGACTGCTTCGACAGTCTTCTGGTCGCCTGTCAGCGAGAGCAGTTCTTTAATCAACTCGCGCTTCGCAGGCGAGATGGCGTTGGCGTTGTTGGTGCTGGCAGGCTCCTGAGCTTTTGTCTCAAAGGCGAAGCAGACGAGCATCAAGCACAGCACCAATAGCGTTTTGTACATGCTGCTCAACATTATCTTTCCTTCCTTTCTTCCGCCTGACAAGACCTTACGGTCAATCCGCGCGGCTGTGAGTTCCAAGCGCCTTCCAGTCTTCACTTGTAACCAAGTTCGGCCAGCTTCTCTACCGTCAGTTTTGATTGACTCTCAGCCCTGACTTCCGGCGCGACCGACAGAATACGCTCGACGTACTTGGCGATGATGTCTGCTTCCAGATTAACTTCGTCCGCGCTGCGGAGGTGCGAAAGGTTGGTCACGGCCCACGTCTTCGGGATGACGGCAATCTCGAAATACTCGTCCGTCAAAGCAGCCACCGTCAGGCTGATGCCCTCGACGGCGACTGAACCCTTGAAGACCAGATAACGCGCCATTTCCGGCGGATAGGCCACGCGCACAGTCCATGAGCCGCCGTGCTCTTCAGCGCTCAGAAAGCGCCCGCGCGCATCAACGTGTCCCTGCACGATGTGTCCGCCGAGGCGCGTCTGCGGCGTGACGGCGCGTTCGAGGTTCACGACGGACCCGGCGCGCAGCCTTGCAAGCGTCGAACGCTGCAAGGTCTCGCGTGAGCCGTCGGCCGCGAATGAATCACTGCGCACGTCAATCGCCGTCAGGCAGACGCCGTTGACCGCAATCGAATCTCCCTCCTGCGTGCCGGCAGTCACCGTCCGCGCCTCTATACGGACGCGCGCTCCCTCGCCCCGCTGCTCGACGCTTCTTACTCTTCCCAACTCTTCGATGATTCCCGTAAACATGATTTAGATTTTTGATTTTTGATTTTAGATTTGCGATTGGAAGAGGGCAGATTCTATGAATCTGACTGCAAAAGCTATTAAAGCTTTTTAAGCCTTATCCAATCAAAAATCGCAAATCTAAAATCAAAAATTTACTTACCTCTTTCTCTAATCTCCATCATCATGCGCTCGAAGACTTCTTCAACCGAAAGCTCCGTGGAATCTATGACGACGGCATCAGCGGCGATGGCGAGCGGCGAATCGGCGCGCGTTGAATCCCTGCGGTCGCGCGTGTTGATGTCGTCTAGTGTCTCTTCATACGTTGCGCTGCGCTCGCGCAGGCGGTCTTCTTCGTAGCGGCGTGTGGCACGCGCTTCAGGCCCGGCCGTGAGAAAGAATTTAACATCAGCATCGGGAAAGACGACCGTGCCTATGTCACGGCCTTCGAGCACGACGCCGTTCCCTCTCGCTCCCAACTCGCGCTGCCGCTCGACCAGTATCCTGCGCACCTCTGGAAACGTGGAGATGACGGACGACAGATGCGTGACATCCTCATTGCGTATCTCTGCCGAGACATCGTGCCCGTCGAGGAGCACCTGCAAAGAGTCAGGGTCGCCTTCGAGCGCGACCTGCGCGCCGCTGGCAACGGTTGCCACTGCCGCTGCGTCCGTCGTGCTGACGCCGGAATTGATGACAGCCAGCGCCACGGCACGATACATCGCACCCGTGTCAATGTAGAGCAGGTTCAGCGCACGCGCCAGCCTTCGTCCTAATGTTGATTTGCCAGCGCCCGATGGGCCGTCAATCGCGATAATCATTTCGGATACCGGGGAGTTCAGTAGAAACTAGAATCAAAAAGAGTTGGGCCAGCCACTTTATGCCTTCCCGCTGCTGGCCCCTGACTCGTGACCTTTCAAAATCAGTTCCAGTTCGCGCAGCGCCGTCTCCATGTCTGAGCGCGCGACATCATAGTGTGTCACCATCCGAATCGAAGCGCCGAAGCCTGAAGCGAGCACGCCGCGCGCTGCGAGCCGCGCGCAGATTTCGTCTGCCCCGATTCCCGTATCCGACACATCGAAGATGACGATGTTCGTCTGCACCTTTTCCGCGTCAAGCCTGACGCCGGGAAGCTGTGCTAAGCCATCAGCAAGAAGACGAGCGTTCTCGTGGTCTTCGTGCAAACGCGCGGGCGTCTCTTCCAGTGCGACGAGTCCGGCCGCGGCCAGCACTCCGACCTGCCTCATTCCGCCGCCGAGCATCTTGCGCCAGCGCCTTGCCTCTTCGATAAACGGCCCTGTGCCGAGCAGCATCGAGCCGACAGGAGCGCCCAGGCCCTTTGACAAACAGAACATCACAGAATCAACCGGCCGCGCGAGCGCCGCGACTGTCTCACCGAGCGCAACGCTCGCATTGAAAATACGCGCCCCGTCAAGATGCACCGGCAGACCTGCGGCGTGAGCGCGCTCGCAAATCTCTTCTGTTCGGGCGCGCGGCATGAGTGTGCCGCCCGCCAGATTATGAGAATTTTCGAGCGCGACGAGGCCGGTCGGAGCAACGTAGTAAGCGCCGCCCGTGTGCAGAGCGCCCTCTATGTCGGCCCAACTGAGGATGCCGCTGCCGTCGCTGCTTTTGACGGGCCGCGCCAGTGTGCCTGCAATCGCGGACATCGCCGCCATCTCGTAGTTGAAGATGTGTCCGCGCTCTTCGATGACGACTTCCATGCCGGGACGCGTGTGCAACTTAACGGCAATCTGGTTGCCCATAGAGCCTGTCGGCACGAAGAGCGCAGCTTCCTTCTCAAAAATCTCCGCCGCGCGCTCCTGCAAGCGATTGACGGTCGGGTCTTCACCATACACGTCGTCGCCCACTTCTGCTTCAGCCATCGCACGCCGCATAGCAGGCGTCGGTTTCGTCACAGTATCACTGCGTAGGTCAATCATTGTTTCTGCTTTTCAACAAATTCAAGAATCGTGTCTATCAAGCAATCGTCTTTGTTTCCGACGAAGCCGAGGATTGTAAAATGGTCTGTGCCGGGAATGATAACAGTGTCGGCGCTCGTGCCTGCTGCCTTTAAAAGTGCGGCCAACTCTACGGCTTCCTCTTCGAGCCTTTCATCATCTGCGGCGTTAATCATCAGAAAAGGAGGCGCACCGCGACGAACATGGCTAACGGGCGATGCCTTCGTCCAACTCTCTCTGTCTGCGCCGAACGCGGGCAGCGTCATCAAACGATAGGCCATGCGATTGCGACCGGCGAAGTGCTCTATGTTGTAGATGCCGGAAATACCGACGACTCCTTTGATGAATGAGGCGTCTGCTGCGCCCGCCTGCTGTAAGTATCGCTCGTCGAGCGTGGCAAGCGCGGCCAGATGCGCGCCCGAAGAATGTCCGCTGGCGAAGATGTTATCGCTTGCGCCGCCGGAGCCTTCGATGTTCTCACTGACCCAGCGGAGCGCGTGCGCCGCGTCGAGCACATGCGCCGGATGACGAACGCGCGGCGAGAGACGGTAGTTGACGTTGACGGCGACAAGCCCTCTCTGCGCAAGCGCCGTACAGACGTTTGCGTGAACATTAAAAGCATCCTGCTTGTCTGAAGCGCGCCAGCCGCCGCCGTGCATGAAGACGACGACCGGCAGCCCTCTCGCGTCCTGCGCCGCACGGGCGGGCGCGTAGATGTCCAGCGATTGCTCTGACGCATTCCCGTCGGGCTGCGGATGATAGCAAACGTCGCGCTCAACGATGAGGCCGTCAGCCGGAAGCACATGCGGGCGTCCTCTTTCGCTCAGTTCAAACTGTACCTGATAACCACGGTCAAAGAGCGAACGGCTGCCGCGCAGTCTTATGAACTTCCAAGCAGTTGAGAGAAAGCCCTTCATCAAAGGCAAGCTCAGCGGACAGCTTCACACAGGAGCGGCAAACAGTTCAAACAAAAGCTGCAAATACTTCGTTGGAGAGCAAAGCGCCATGTGGCGTGAGCTTCAAACGCTCATCTTCAATCGAGATTAACCCGGCCTCGATCAGTCGCGAGAGGTCTGCGGCGTATTCCGTTTTTAAGTCTCTGCCAAAAGCCGCGCGATGTTGCGAGAGGCTTAAGCCACGCATCAGCCGCAGGCCCAGGAAGACTGCTTCAGCCTGAGCCTCATGCTCTTCAAGGTTGATGCTCTCGACAACCGGGCTTGCACCTTCCTCTATGAGCGACGTATAGCGCGCGGCGTCGCGTTCGTTGGCCCAGCGACGACGCTCGCCGTTAAAGGAATGGGCAGCACAACCGAAACCATAGACAGCATCGCTCGTCCAGTATTTCGTATTATGCCGCGACTCGTAGCCGGGCAGGCAGAAATTTGAGATCTCGTAATGCTCATAGCCAGCGGCAGCGGTGCGTTCAAGCATTAGTTGAAACATTCCGGCAGCAGCGTCGTCGTCAGGCTGTGGTTGTTGACCACGCCTAATTTGCTCCGCGAGCGGTGTCCCTTCGTGGACTTCGAGCAGGTAGAGCGAGAGATGTTCGGGGCGCAGATGTAGAGCTTCGTCCAGATTGCGCGACCATGCAGCGAGCGTCTGCGCCGGAAGTCCTGCGATGAGATCGAAGCTGACGTTGCGGAATCCTGCCTCGCGTAAATCCTTAACCGTCTGCCTGACATCGGCGGCCGTGTGCACGCGGCCCAGCCTCCGTAGCTCGCGGTCGTCGAAAGTCTGTGCGCCGAAGCTCGCGCGGTTGATGCCGAGGCGGCGTAGTTCGATTAACGCGCGCGGCGTCACAGTGCCCGGATTCATCTCCATTGTCACTTCCGCATCCGCCGCGACTGTAAAGCGTTCGCGCACGGCGCGCAGCAACCGCTCGACCTGCGCAGGCGCGAGCAGCGAGGGAGTGCCGCCGCCGAAGTAGATGGTGTCAACTTCGCTCGCCTGTTCGTGGGCCGCGAAAGACGTTATCTCTCGTGCAACTGCCGCGACATAACGCTCGGCCAGAGGGCCGTCGTAAGTTCCTGTGGCGAAATCGCAGTAGGAACAACGCGAGCGGCAGAAAGGGATATGAATGTAGACTCCGGCACGCTTCATAATGGACGCCTCCGATTATAGCACGCAAGGCAGCCCCGCAGAGCCTTGCAGCGAAAACAGACACACTCGCCTTCGAGTGGATTTGCATACGCTTATGTTGCTGATGTGTATTGTTTTATACGACGGCGGTTGTCTACGTTCGTCGTCTCTATCCGATATTTAACGGAAATTCGAGATTGTTCGATATGGTACAGACACGGCATGCGAATTGATTTACGTTGAGGCACAAACTCTTAATACTTGTTAACGCCACGAACAAGTCAGTTGAGAAGCACGCTTTTGTGCTTCTCAATCTAGCTGGCACGGTTAACGTGCTCACTGAAAAGAAGCAACACACCTAACACCTAAATTGAAGGAGACCTGCGATGATAGATAACGAACAAGGCTCAGGCGGTGGTAGCGGTTCTGGTAGCGGCGGTGGTTCCGGCAGCGGCGGCGGCTCAGGGAGCGGCGGTTCGGGCGGTGGCTCGGGCAGCGGCGGCTCGGGCGGCGGTGGCGGCTCAACCGGCGGCGGCGGTGGCGCTGGCGGCGGTTCTGGTAGCGGCGGTGGCGGCGGACAGTCCGGCGGCAGCGGCGGCTCCAGTGGTGGTTCTGGTGGTTCTTCCGGGGGCGGCGGTGCTGGCGGTGGTAGCGGCAGCGGCGGCGGTATGGAAGATGAAGGAGGCTCATCGGGCGGTGGTGGCGGCTCTAGCTCGGGCGGCGCTGGCGGTGGTTCCGGCAGCGGCGGCGGCTCAGGGAGCGGGGGCTCGGGTGGCGGCTCCGGCAGCGGTGGCGGCTACGGCGGCTCTTCCGGCGGTAGTGGCGGCGGTGGCGGCGGTAGCAGCTCGGGTGGTTCCGGCGGCAGCGGCGGCGGACAATAGCGTCGAGGCTGCCAGTTAAAACTTAACTGCGACCTTCTTAAACAAACTAACGCGCGGCGACGAATAGCATTCGTCGCCGCGCGTTCTTATTCTCACAACGAATTATTTCTGTGGCAGACTCAAGCGGCGCTGGCTGCCGTCGGCGCTGATGTTGCGGCTCTTGCTGCGCGCGACGCGTTCGGCTTCCGCGAAGACGCGCAGGAAATTTTCGCCCAAGACTTTGCGTATCTCTTTTTCCGTATAGCCGCGCTTCAATAGCTCGTAGGTGATGTTGGGAAGCTGCGCTATGTCTTCCATCCCGACGGGCAGGCTCGGCACGCCGTCGAAATCCGACCCCAGCCCGACGTGGTCAATCCCCGCGACTTTCGCTATATGGACGATGTGGTCAATCAACACGGAGAGCGGAACGGGCGGCAGCGGATTGGCGTCGAACAGTTTTTTTCTCTCTTCTTCCAACCGTTTCGGGTCATTCTTAAACTGCTGATTGAGCGCGTCTAGTTGCGGCTTCAAGCGTTGGTCGCGTGCGCGGTCTGCTTCCAGATGCTTCTGGTCTATGAAGGACGGGTAGAAATTGACCATCACGACGCCGCCGTTCTTTGCGATGCGTCGAAGCAGGTCGTCCGAGATATTGCGCGGGTGATTGTTAATCGCCTGCGCAGATGAATGGGAAGCGATGATGGGCGCGCTCGATATATCGAGCACGTCTGCCATCGTTTTATCAGAGACGTGTGAGACATCAACGAGCATTCCCAAACGGTTCATCTCGCGCACGACTTCTTTGCCGAAGTCCGTCAGGCCGTTATGCTTTGCCTCGTCGCGCGCGGAGTCGGCCCAGTCGTTTGTGTTGTTGTGTGTGAGCGTCATGTAGCGGACGCCGAGGCGATAGAAGTCGCGCAGCGCGAAGAGGGAATTTTCGATGGCATGTCCGCCTTCGATGCCCATCAGTGTGGCAATCTTCCCCTGCTTCTTCGCGCGCCGTATGTCGGCAACACTCGTCGCCAGCACTAGCTGCTCAGGGTAGCGCTCCGTCGCCCGGTAGACGACATCTATCTGCTCCATCGCGCGACGGGCTGAGCCGCCCTCCGGCCCTGCATACTTCCTGTCAACATAGACGGAGAAGAACTCGGCCGTCAGCCCGCCCTGCTTCATGCGTTGAAGGTCCGTGTGATACTTGCCGACGGAAGATGTGCCGATGTCGTAGTCATCGTCGAGCATCATCGAAGTGATGTCGTTGTGCGTATCAACGACGATTGATTTGCGATGAATACGTTGTGCTTCGCGCCACATGCGCTCGTCGCGCGGAGCAGTCGTTTGCTGGCTTGGTAGTTGAGTAGTCGAAGTGGTTTGCGGCCGCGCGTGTGCGACGAGCGCAACGAGAAGCAGTAAGGCAAAGGCGACGCGATGCTTGAATCTATATTTAATCATCGGCTGTGGCAATCCGTGTCTGAAGAAGATGCTGGCGGCCACCAGCTTACTGCATACGCTTGACCTCAGACAACTCGACACAGCCGTGCTTCCTCAGCATCCGACTGTGTACAACTCCCCGACTTCGCGCACCAGTTTTCCCTTCCGCGCGTAGGACGAGAGAAAGAGCTTGCGCTGCGTGGAGTTGTAGTGCCAGCCGACCTGCACGTATAAGTCGAGCTTGTTATCGCCGTCCATATCTCCGGCCCAGAGCAGTTCCCAGTATCCCTCGATGGGTTGGCCCGTGCCGCCGAGGTCGTAGAGCACCTGTTCATTTTCGCTGTCTCTGTTGAGAATCAACTTCGCATCGTTGCGGTCAATGGCAAAGCTGTATTCAGTATCTCTGGTCGCGACGCTGAGGCCGTAGCTCGTCGCGCCCAGGCGCAGGTCGAGGCTCGCCGCATTTGTCAGCGACATGCGCCCGTTGAAAACGGTGCTGACGTTGCCGGGCCGCAGTGTGCTCGCGCCTTTAACGAGCACGACGGGCTGCTCCCTCCGATTGACGCTCACACGCTTGCCCGTTTTCTGAGACGACTTAACATCATCCACTACATCGTCCCTGACGGCTGCAACCGTCAAGACCGACTCAGCCAGGAACGAGCCTTTGTCCGTCACATACAATCCGAGCCAGCGTTCGCCCGTTCGTGCGCTGACTTCCTCGTTATGAAAATCACCCGTCTCCAGTATTCGCGCAATCTGTGGCGGACTCTGTGGCGGCTCCCATTCAACGTCGGGTTCTTCCGGCCACGCGGCCAGCACGCTCGGCGCATCCGGCGCTACGACAACAGCGCGCACGTCCGCCATCTTCCAGTCAACAGCCGCCCGGAAGAAACCCGTCAACTGGGCCACCGCCACGCCAGCGACAAAGGCGGCCAGCAATGCAACGCTTCTCAAGACCAGCTTTCTCATCATCCTTACCTCTTAAACCAACACCGGCAATAACCAACACAACACGAACGCTGCCATCACAACGCGAGCGAGCGCAGCGGAGCGCAGGCCGGATTTTGACGAACAGTGATTAACGTTTTGCTTGCGCTGCGGCATTGACGCGATTATTACTGATGCGGATAGCGTGCGTGACGCGGGAGCGAA
Organism: Pyrinomonadaceae bacterium; assembly: GCA_036382855.1. Classification (GTDB taxonomy): domain Bacteria; phylum Acidobacteriota; class Blastocatellia; order Pyrinomonadales; family Pyrinomonadaceae; genus DASVTR01. The sequence continues at coordinate 88,132 of DASVPO010000002.1, forward strand.
CAGTCTTGAATGGTGTTCGCCTCTGCGCCTTGAGCGTTTAGCACGCGCCGCGTCGCTGTGGCTATCCACATTGACCGTGCAATCACAGATGACAGATGTTGGACACCAGCGTTTGAGTCTGCATGGATGCTTGAGTCCTGAATGGATGCCTGATGCTGCCTGAATGGAAAACGAGATTTATGAAAGCTCTCCCGTTAGTCTTAATCTTAATTCTGTCAAACTACGCTACGGCTCAAACAACTCGCCCGGTTCAACCCTTACGCTCGCTTTTTCTGAAGGATGTGGACGGAGACGGCCGTGCGGACAAATTCGTTTACACTGTGAAGCCATGGAGGACGGAATACGAAGGCTCGCTGACAATCAGGTCTGCGAGAGGCAACTTGCTGTGGCAACATCAATGGCTGATGATGAAGGACAAGCTCTTCGGAGATCTGCTCAATCTTGAAGGAAACATCTCGCTCGAAACGTGGGTCGAAAAATTCTTCGCCGGAAAATTCACCTACGGAGCGACGTTCAGACGCGTCAAGCTCAAAGCGTCGGACCTCAACGATGAAGAGCGTCTGGCAGCGTTCGCGAAATACTACGGCGTGAGTTTAAGCAAACTCAAAAGAGATATTCTGTCTCAGGAAGTGAACACGGTCTTCGCGTACCGTGCGGAGTGGCGAGAGGATTTGAACAAGCTGGTTTACGTGCCGGCCATCAAAAAGTTTGTCTGCTACCAGCGAGGCTATTAGTTTAGATTTTGACACTGACATCCAACGTCCGAAGCTTTACAATAAACGTATGTCAATTCTGATTGCCGAAGACAACGTGGCGCAGCGACGTTACCTGCGAGAGATTCTTGAGCGCGAGTTTACAGCGCACGCGCCCGTCATCGAAGCTGGCGACGGCGAGGATACTATCGCTCAGGCGCTTTCGCACAGGCCGGAGTTGTGCGTGCTCGATATACAGATGCCGAAGCTTTCGGGTGTGAAGGCGGCGCGGGCCATCTGGCGCGAGTTTCCAGCGGCGCGCATTATCTTCTGGACGCAGTTTCCACACGAAATCTATATCAACGAGATACGCAAAATCGTCAAGTCCGTCACACCTCCGCCCGCCTACGGTTTCATACACAAGAATAATCCAGAGTCGCGTTTCCTGCGTTTCGTCGCCGCCGTTCTGGAAGACGGCGCTGACATGATTGACCCTGCCTTCAAGGATTCTTTCAAGCGACCGCTCCTGACGGAGTTTGAAGCCGAGGCGCTCTATTATCTGGCGCTCGGTCTTTCCAACTGGGCCATCGCGCGCAAGTGCAGCCTGAGCCTGCGCGGCGTCGAAAGCCGCCTCGCGACGCTCTACGAAAAGCTCTTCGTCTCGATGCCCGAAGGCACGCCGCATGAGGCTTACGATAAGCTCGCCTACAACGTCCGCACGCGCGCCTTCTTTGAAGCCCTGCGTCGCGGACTGCTCAACGCCGAAGAGCTTGAGACCGCATCGCACGACCTCGAAGCGTGGATTGAACGCGACCGCAAGCGCTACGTTACAGAGGAACAACAGGGCGGACGCGGTAGCAGCAAGCATTGAGTCGAAACATGAAGTCAAGCGTTTCTTGTTGATGTAAATCTCGTTTGGAAACTGCGTCCAGAATAGTTGAATAATGTGCCGGGCAAACTTGAGAGCAGTTGCCTTCTTGTTGCTGATGCTGATCGGTTTAGCTTCCGAGGCGCGGCCACAGGATAAACGCGGTAAATCGGTCGCAGTCTCTCCGCCCTCAGCCCTCCCTGCTGTTGCTCAAAACAACACGCCCGACAATGCTCCCGCGTTAGAGCCGACGAACCTGCACCAGTGGGGCGCGGTCACATTGTTTCACGGGTTGCCGTCGAATCGTGTGCGCGCGGTTGCGCAGGATGCTGATGGCGCTATGTGGTTCGGGACGGACGGCGGGCTGGCAAAGTATGACGGGCGACGAACGCAGGCTATCACCGCCGACGGACTTCCGCCGGGCCGCGTGCTGGCGCTCAATCTCGACGCGGACGGCGCTCTCTGGGTCGGCACTGAAGCGGGCGCGACGAGACTCGTCAACGGTGAGTTTCGTCCCGTGCTGGAAACAGCCGGGCAGGCCATCGCGGCTATCATCACGCCGGAACGCGGACGCGCCGTGCTCGCCAGCGAGCAAGGGTTAATCTTCGATTGCCGCGTTGAAACAAACGGCGCTCTCTCCGTGCGCGCTATTCCTGAACAGCCACTCACAAGCGCGGCCGCTGACAAGCCCGGACGACTCAACCTGACGAGCCTCGCCTTTATCAACGGCACGCTCTACGCAGGCACGCGCAGTCGCGGCGTGCTCTCAATCGAGAATGGCGAGATTAAGGAAATCACAAGCCGGCCGCGTGCCTTTTTCGTTGAAGCGCTTGCTGCGGACGCGCGCGGTCGCCTCTGGTTAGGAGCCAAAGCGCGCGCAGAGGACAGCGGCCTCTATGAAGCGGAAGACGTGTGGCATCCAGTTAAGATGGGTGCTGGTTTTGGAACTGTGACGACGCTGCGCGCCGGAGTGGACCAGGACTTCTGGGTCGGCACGGACGGGCGCGGCGCTCTGCTCTACAGGGAATCAAAACTCATCGAGCGCTTTACCTTCGAAGGCACGGCGGGCGGCCTGCGCTCCGACCACGTTTATTCAATCTTCGTTGACAGCGAGGAAGTCGTCTGGTTCGGAACAGACAGGGGCGTCTGCCGCTACGACCCGCACGGCCCGCACAATGAAAAAATCTCCGACGACCGACAGAGCAACTTCGTCCGCACGCTCTATCGCATGACGGACGGCCGCCTGCTCTGCGGCACGAATCGCGGGCTGTTCATACATGACGCGGCCACTAATAGCTGGCAGCCTTTCGTGGAGTTGGCCCAGCGAACAGTCTATGCCATCAGCGAAGATAAAGAGCAAAAGCTGCTGGTCGGGGCGGCGGGCGGCCTTTTCATCAGCCAGAAACAGTCGCGCGATTTAGACAGCGACGCCAGGTTTACGAACATAGAGACGGGAGAAAACGAGACGGATGCGCCGGGCAGCGTGCGCGCCATCGTGCAGTTTCAGAACGCGACTTATATCGCTACGTTCGGGCGCGGCCTTGAACGCCTAGACGGCACACGCCGCACGCTCGTCTGGCCCACTGACGAGACGGCTACAAACGAGCGCAACGTTGTCAGCCTACACGCGGACGGCAACGAACGCCTCTGCATCGGCACGGCCCTCGCCGGAGTCTTTATCCTGCAAGGAGGGCAGGTGCGCTTTGATGCCGCGCTCGACAAGTTGCGCGGCAGCGCTCTCTGGGATACGGACGTTAGCTCCGAAGGCTGGCTCTGGCTGGCGTCTGCGCGCGGCCTCTACGTCTATCGCGGCGGAGAGTTGACGGCAGTTGTGTTGGGCCTCGATGCGCGCAGCGTGATTGCGGGTCGCGGACCAAACCGTTCGAGGGAAGCCTGGTGTGCAACAGCGGGCGGCGGCCTGCTCAAGGTCTTGCTCGATGACCAACTCGGCGTCATCATTTCACGCATTGACGCCGAACAGGGCTTGCCGTCGCAGAGTGCCTTCGCTGTTCTTTCCATCGGCAACGAACAGGAGAGAGAGGCGCTGCTCATCGGCACGAATCGCGGCATCTCGCGTTATGAGCCGGGACGTAATCCGGCGACGCTTCAGCCGACGCGCATCATCAGCAAGCGTATTCACCCGCTTGAGGAGTTGCGCGGGGTTCTCAATCTTGAATACCCGCAGAACAGCCTTGTCCTTGACACGCTCGCGATGAGCAGTCGCACTTTCCCCGAACAGTTTCAGTATGCCTTCCAGCTTTACGACAGCGCCGACCGCATCATCAAACAGAAGTTCTCAAACGATGCGCAGTTTACGATGGAGGGCTTGCGGCCGGGCCGCTACTACGTTGTGGCACGCGCCTTCACGCGCGACCTGATAGCTTCGCGGCCGCTTCAGTTTGACTTCACGGTCGCGAGTGCGCCGTTTCCTTGGACGACGACTGCGCTCTCCGTGCTGCTGGCTCTCTCGCTCGTCGCGCTCTGGTGGGGCTACTTACAGAATCGCCGCCTCGCGCGCACAGGCTCTATGCTCACGCGCGCCATCAGCCAACTCGCAGACGCGCGCCTCCAACTCGCCAACGAGACGGAAGCCGAACGCCGTCGCATCGCGCGCGACCTACACGACCAAACGCTGGCCGACCTTCGTCATCTACTGTTACTGACAGACCAACTCCCGACCAACGGCCAGCAGCCGGACGGCGCTTCCGGCATAGAGCCTGCTGTCTTCCGTCGCGAGATAGAATCCATCTCGAAGGAGATACGCCGCATCTGCGAAGACTTGAGTCCGTCCGTTCTGGAAAACGTCGGCCTGACGGCGGCGCTCGAATGGGCCATCAATAATTCGGTCGCACATGCCGCGCCCGAATGTCGTTTCGAGTATGAGTTTGTCTGCGACGAAAATCTGGAAGAGCGTTTAAGCATCCGTCCCGGCACGCAGATGCAGATTTACCGTATAGCGCAGGAGGCCATCAGCAACATCTGCCGCCATTCTGCCGCCACGCGCGTCCGCATGATTATCTCAAGCGAGCCGGTTGATAAGAGCTTCGTCCTACGGCTGGAAGATAACGGGCATGGTTTCAAGCCGCGTGCGAGCAAACGCAAGGAGGGACGCGGGCTTGCAAACATACGCGCGCGCGCAAGCCTTATCGAAGCCGATGTCTCATGGATGAAGCGCGAGGGCGGCGGCACAATCTTCACGCTCCGCAAGGCAAACGCCGTCAGGAGCGATGGCGACGACGAGGCAGGAGTGTTGAAGGATGAAAGAGCGGCTGCTGAAGCCGAGTAGCCGCGCTCTTATCCTTCAACGTTAATGGCGTCTTAGTTGTTCTTAAACCCGCGCCTATCGCTGAGCCGCGCGATGATTGCTTCGACACATTTCGTCAAGCCTTCACCATAATCGCCACGGCGGAAAGGCTCGTTCATCAAACTCCCCAGTTCGCCTACAGCATCATTCGGCAAATCGGCTTCGAGGCTGCGGCTCACCTGCACGCGCCACTTGCGGTCTTTGACGGCAACAAGAAGCAGCAACCCGTCGCCGCGTGGCTTCGAGCCGACGCCCCAGTTGCGCGCGAGCGCCAGCGAGTAGTCGAAGATGTCCTGCTTGCCTGTCGTCTCAACGGTCACGACGGCAAACTCTATACGGGAGCGCTCTTTCAACTTACGCACAAGCTCGTCCAGACGCGCCTTCGACTGCTCATCCAGAACCTTCGCGAAATCATTGACGAAGCCGGAGGGCTGCGGCAGCAACAAACTCTCAGCCTCTGCGGCATTATTCGTCTGGCCCGTATTCGACTGGTTGGTATTCGTTTGTTCAGTTGAAGTGAAAGCTTTGCCCGCGCCGGCACGACTGTCGGGCGTGTTGTTGGCGTTCGCCTGCTCAGCCGTCTGCGTCTGGCGGCAGGCGACGAAGAGGTTAAGCGTTAGCAGCGCCGTTATGAAGAGCACTCTTTTCATTTTGCCAGCACCTTACACGCGTGGCCCATAACGGCGTCTCCGTCTCTCAATGCCGATGGCGTTGGCCTCCAACCGGTTCGCAGCCGCGCATCAAGCAATTCGTCGGCAGTCGGGTAGTGGTTCCAGACGGCGACCGCCGTCAACGCGCCGAGTCAGGTTGTTCCATAAACCAGCACCAACGGCTCGCGCCAAGGCACGATGGCATCATGTGTGAACTCGTCCTGCACAATGACTTCAGCGACGACTTCAGGCAAACGCGCGCCCGATGCCTTCCTCCGTCCCCAATGAAAGACATCGGAGAGCGTGTGTTGCTCCGGCAATTCGCTCTCAATGGCGGCAATCTGCGCGGGAGAAAGTCCGGCGTAATTTTCGAGTCGCATGCAGTGGCCTCTCCGGGGCTCAAACCTTTTCCATCAACTCGATGCGATTATCGAAGGGGTCGTAGAAGGAGAGGCGTTTTAGTCCGGGGACGGGAATCTCCTCTCTGATTGCTACGCCCTGCTGTCGGAAGTAGTCTCTTATCTCGTCCAAGGCTTCGACTTCAAAGGCCGGGTGGCGCTTCGACTTCGCGGTCGTGGCTTCGACTCCGATATGCAGTTGAATATCCGCGACCTGAAACCAGAGGCCGCCGTTCGGCTTCAAAGCGTCCGGCTTCTCGATCTCCTCGAAGCCCAGCACGCGCCCGTAAAAATCCCGCGCCTTCGCTTCCTCCCCAAACGGAATACAGAGCTGCACGTGATTTAGCCGGTTAACCTGAATCTTCATGTTGATAATCCTCACACGCCTTACAAGATGAGAACTGCCGGGGCAAGCAGCCGAAGTCTTCGCTTCGCTTGACGAGTATAAAACAGAACGCACTTCTGAGCCGTATACAGCGCATCCACTATTTCAGAGGAAGCCATTCTTTTTATCCAATTTTTCGGACAAAGATTTATTTTCCTCAACAACCATCTATGCCCCGCGCAGCATCAGAGAGCTAAAATCAAAGGCCGCGCAAGACAGGCCCGCGATTTGCTTTAACCGAAAACACGATAATCCGCGAGCTTCTCCCCAGGCCCAAGATTAGTCCGCATCAGTCGAAACAGTTCGGCAGCTTTTCCTTTAGGAGAGTCCCTTATGCGACTGCGTAGATGGGTCATGGTCGTTTTGTGCCTTGCGGTCTCCCTACTTCTGCTCTCTCAACTCTCTTCAGCCAACACAGGCTTTCGTGTTGACGAAACATCCACCAGAATTCTGCTCGAAGAGCAGGCGACGAAAATCTCGCTCGCGCTCGTCAACCCTTCGGGACGAGAGCTTGCGGCGCGCGTCCGTCTTGAAGTGCTCGACCCCGATAATCGTTTGCGCGCGAGCACGGAAACGGACGAACGGATTAAGGGCGGCGCTTCTGCGCTCGTCCTCTCTCTGCCGCTCCAACTCGGCGGCCTCGACAAACGCGAGCGCAACGAACTGCTCTGGTATCGCCTGCGTTACCGCATCACGCCGCAGCAGTCAGCCGCAGGCGACATGAAATCAATCGAAGGCATCGTCTCCCTGTCAGAGATTACGCCAGACCTCTTCGAACTCCGTATCATTAAACCTGAGAGCGCTCGCGAAGGCTCGCTTTATCACGTGCGTGCGCTCGCGGTTCATCCTGTTTCCTCTCGTCCCGTGCAGGGCGTCGCAGTGGAAGCCGAGATTATCTACGACGACGGCTCGCAGCGTACCACCGTTAAAGCAAGCGGCGTGACGGATGCAGAGGGCTACGCACCGCTTCTCTTCAACCTGCCGCAGCAGGCAAAGGATGATGCAGAGCTGGAGATGAAGATCAGGGCCACGCGCGGCGGGCTTACCGAAGAGACAGACACAGAGATTGAGCTTGAACATCAAGCTTTGGTCTTGATGAGCACGGACAAGCCGCTCTACCAGCCCGGGCAGACGCTTCATCTGCGCGCCCTCTGCTTCGACAGTTTGAAGCGTGCGCTCTCAAATGCTTCGGCCCGCCTCACGATTGCAGACCCGGAAGGAACCAACGTCTTTCGCGCCCCGCTTGTGACCTCGCGTTTCGGCATCGCCAGCCTCGATTGGCCCATCCCCGAAAACACGCGGCTCGGTGATTATCAGGTCACGATTGAGCTCGACGACGACAGATACGACGAGCAGGAGATAACGCAGACCGTCAAGATTAGCCGCTACGATTTGCCAAACTTCGCAGTCAGCGTCAAACCCGACCGACCGTTTTATCTGCCCGGACAGGATGCAGAAGTAATCGTCTCTGCCGATTACCTGTTCGGGCAGCCGGTCAAGCGCGGGAAGGTGCGCGTTGTGCGCGAAACCGAAAGGGAATGGAATTATCGTGAGCAGAAGTGGGAGACCACGGAGGGCGAAAAATATGAAGGCGAAACCGACGCTGAAGGACGTTACAACGTGCGCCTCAACTTGCAGCAGGAGCACGCAAACCTCGCCTCCGAAGACCACTCACGTTTTCAGGACCTCACCTACGCAGCTTACTTCACAGACCCGACCACCAATCGCACAGAGCAGCGGCGCTTTGACCTCCGACTGACAAAGGATGCCATACACATCTACGTCTCCGAAGGCATCGAACGACAGGCAAAGAATTTTCCCATCCAGTTTTATCTCGCGACCTACTACGCGGACGGCACGCCCGCCGAGTGTGAAGTTGAGATTAAAGACGCCGCCAGTAATAAAGATGGCTCAGGAGGCCAAACCCTGCGCACGCTGAAGACGAATCGCTACGGCGTCGCCAAGGTCAAGGGCCTCAGGCTTCCGCAACGCGAGACGGACGAGAGCGAGTTCGTTCTCAATTTCCTCGCGCGCGACCGTCAGGGAGCGCTTGGTCGGCAGGGCAACAACTTCTGGTATGCAGACAATCCAGTCATTCGTCTGGAAACAAACAAATCGCTCTACCGCGCAGGCGAACCCATCAAAGCCACTATCACTGCCAGTCAAAACCGTCTGAAACTGTTCCTTGATGTCTGGAAAGGCTGGGTCGTCGTGCGTTCGCAGACCGTCGAACTCCGCGACGGACGCGCGCAGTTAACCATTCCTTACTCGGCGGACTTCGATGCGAACATCACGCTCACGGCCTACGCCGCGCCCGACGCCGCACACGCTTATTACTACTACAACTGGCCCGCGGACTCGCGCCAGGTGCTCTACCCGCGCGAGCGCGACTTGCGACTGGACGTGCAACTAAGCCAGCCGACTTACAAGCCCGGCGAAGAAGCGCACGCAGACTTTCGCGTCAGCACGCCCGGAGGCCAAGCGGTCGAAAGCGCGCTCGGAGTCGTCATCATTGATAAGGCTGTCGAGGAGCGTGCGCGCACGGACCGCGAGTTTGGCTCAAGCTACGGCTTCTACGGAGCCTATCGCTACCTGAGCGGCGACAACGGGCAGGTCTCCGGCGTCAGCATCCCAGACCTCCTCAAGCTGGATATGTCTAAACCGATTCCAGACGGCCTTGAGACGGTCGCGGAAGTTTTGCTGCGCGCCTACTCGCGTGTGCCGCGCGTCCACAGCGGCGAGAGCTTCCAGATGAGCCAGCAGCAGGTCTTCGCAAAGTTAATCGAGCGGCAAGTTGCGACGATGAAAGACGTGCTGGCGAAACGTTACGCGGAGAAGATGGAATACCCGCGCGAGGTGGAGGGCTTGCGCGCGTTGCTCGGCGCAGCAGGCGTTGACGTGGATAAGTTGTTAGACCCCTGGGACACACCCTACCGCCCGCGATTCCTGCTCGTGCGTGAGTCGGACGTGCTTGAGTTGAGGAGCGCGGGAGCAGATAAGCGCTTTGAGACGGATGACGACTTCACAGCGCTCAGTATCTCATGGCCCTACTTTCGCCCGCTCGGCGAGAGCATCAACCATGCCGTCATAAACTACCACGCGCGCACGGGCAAATTCATTCGCGACATGGCGACGCTCAAAGAAGAGATGCGCGCCGCCGGCATTGACCTCGATACGCTGCGCGACCGCTGGGGCAAGCCCTATCGCTTCTACTTTGATGTCGCCCAAATCAATTACCAGATCAATATCAAGAGCGGCGGCCCAGACGGGGAGTTTGAGCACAAGGGTGCCTGGGACCCTGATAATTTTACAGTCTGGACCACACAGATTGACTACTTCAGCGCCGAACGGAGCAGGATTGATAAAGCGCTCATCGAGTTTGAACGACAGACAGAGCGTTTTCCGCAGAACACCGCTGAGTTGCACAACGCGCTCGGCCGTTCGCAGATTAATCTCGAAGACCTGCGCGACCCATGGGGCCGAAACTACTACGCGACCTTCTCGTCGAGCGCGCGCAACACAGACCAGCAGATCATCCGCACCTACTCAAACTACGGCGAAACAGGAAAACTGCGGCAGGAGATAAAGACAACGCCCGTCACGCAGCGCAGCAACTACATCTACCTGCACAGTCGCGGCGAAGACGGCAAAGAGGGAACGTACGACGATTTCAATATCGCTCTCTTCTCGCGCATCTCTACGGAGCAGAGCGTGCGCGATAAGCAACTGCAAGTCGTGCGGCCCGCCATCATCTATTCGGGCACGACAGGAGCCATCGGCGGCACAATCGTTGACATGCAGGGTGCGGCTGTGCCGGGCAGCCTTGTGAAAGCGACGCACCTTGCGACCTCGCAGCAATATGAAGCGGACAGCGATGACAATGGCCGCTACGTCCTGCGCAATCTGCCCGTCGGGCTTTACCGCGTGGAGTTCACGTACTCCGGCTTCGCCGTGCAGGTCATAGACCAGGTTCCAGTCCGTTCATCTAACCTGACGAAGCTGGATGTGACGATGCAGGCTGGCGCTGTCACTGAGATGGTCAACATTTCGTCTGGTGGCACGGTGGAGTTGAACGCCTCCACTATGACCAGCACGCAGATAAGCAACCTTCCGATACAGCGCCGCGTGCTGCCCCTCTCTCTGCTCTCTCCGGCTAAAGCGAGCAGGACATCTGAGAACAGATATCAACTGGACGGCGTCTCGGAAGAGATGGAGACGCCGCGCCTGCGCGAGAATTTTTCTGAAACGCTTCTCTGGCAACCCTCGCTCGAAACCGACCGCGACGGACGCGCACGCCTCGACTTCAAGATGGCCGACAACATCACGACATGGAAGATGGCGGCCATCGGCTCGACCGTCAACGGCGAAATCGGACTCGTCGAAAAAGAGATAGTCGCCTTTCAACCCTTCTTCGTTGAGCACGACCCGCCGCGCGTTCTGACCGAAGGCGACGAGATACAGTTGCCCGTCGTCGTGCGCAACTACCTAGACCGTGCGCAGGACGTTAACCTGCAAATCGCGCCCGCCGCATGGTTCACGCTGCTCGGCCCCGCCGACAAACGCGTCAACGTTCCCGCGGGCGATGCCTCGCGCCAGACCTTCGACTTTCGCGCCAGCGCTTCCATCAAGAACGGCAGCCAGCAGATTACGGCCCGCGCTGCTGGCGGAGGCGACGCGATTGTCAAACCCGTCAGCGTCCACCCGGACGGCGAAGAGGTGGCGACCACCGCGAGCCAGATTATGTCTCAGGCGACTGCGCTTAATTTCAACTTTCCGCAGAACACGATTAAGAATTCCGCACGCGCCGAGTTGAAAATCTATCCAGACCTGATGGCCCACGTCTTCGAGAGTGTTGAGGGCATCCTGCGTCGCCCTTACGGCTGCGGGGAGCAGACAATCTCTTCGACGTATCCGAGCCTCCTTGTGCTGCGCCATGACAAACGCATGGGCCAACAATCGCCCGTCTCAGCGAAAGCCCTGCGCTACCTCCGCGCGGGCTATGAACGCCTGCTCAACTATCACACACCCGGCGGCGGCTTCTCCTACTGGGGTGGCCGCTCCGAAGCGGACCTCGCGCTCACAGCCTACGCGCTCAGATTTCTCAACGACGCGAAGGCTTTTATAGAGGTTGACGAAGGCGTCATCAACGCTACGCGCGACTGGCTTATCAAACAACAGCAGCCGGACGGCAGTTGGAACACATCCACCTCCCCGCACGCGGACAAACGACAGAGCACCTTACTCACCGCATACATCGCGCGTGTGCTCGCCGCCAACGGCTTGCAGGCCGCAGACGCTCAAGCAACCACGGCAACGCAAAGCAAGCCCGCCGAGGCGGGAGTGCCGGAACAATCTAAGCCAGCTCAGCTCTCGTCCTTACAGCGGGCCTTAGCCTACCTCTCGCGCCGCGTTGAAGAGATAGATGAGCCTTACCTGCTCGCCTCTTACGCGCTCGCAGCACGCGACGCCGGAGACATTGGCGCTGCGACGCGTGCGACGGCGAAATTGCGCACGCTCGCACGCGAAGAGGGCGACACAACCTATTGGTCGCTTGAAACCAACACGCCCTTTTATGGCTGGGGCCTTGCAGGCCGCATCGAGACGACGGCGCTTGTCTTGCAGGCGCTCGCGCGTGAGAACGTGCGGGATGATGCGCTCGTGGGCCGCGGACTCCTGTTTCTGCTGCGCCAGAAAGACCGCTACGGCGTCTGGTATTCCACGCAGGCTACCATCAACGTCCTTGACGCTCTGATTACTCTCCTCAGCAGAGAGCGGCAGACAGACCTTGCGACAACGACTGCTGGAGCAAGCGACGGCGGAGTAGTCGTAGTGATAATCAACGGGCAGCGTGCGACCGAAGTTAAGATGCCAAACGTGGGCCAATCTTCGGGCCAACTGGTCGTTGACCTCTCGCCCTTCCTCGCGCCGGGCGAGAATCGCGTTGAGCTACAACGTAAGGGCGCTGGACGGGCAATGCCCGCCTCCGTGCAGGTCGTCGCGACCTACTACATCCCCTGGTCGGCAGTTGTCAGTAAGAATCACATGGCAACCACGGCGAACGCATCGAGCATGCTCAATCTCAAGCTCGGCTTCGACAAATCAGAGACTGCTATTGGCGAAGAGGTGACGTGTAAAGTTCTGGCCGAGCGCATAGGCCATGTGGGCTACGGGATGCTGCTCGCGGAGATAGGGCTGCCGCCGGGCGCAGACGTTGACCGCGCATCGCTCGAAAAAGCGATGAAGGAATCCGGCTGGACGTTCAGCCGCTACGACATTCTGCCCGACCGGCTGGTCGTTTATCTCTGGCCGCGCGCTGGCGGCACGAGCTTCGAGTTTAAGTTTCGCACGCGCTTCGGCCTTGTAGCGCAAACCGCCGCCTCGCAGGTTTACGACTACTACAACCCGGAAGCAAGAGCCGTGGTCGCGCCGACGAAGTTCATAGTTAAATGACGAGCATGGCTAAGAGATGAGAATGGTCGCGGCTTGTTATGTTGAAGCTTAACGAGTCAGAAACCGCTCGACGTATCCGCGAAGTTCCGCGATGGACGAATCGGCGATGATGCGATAAACGCGTGGCTGGCAGCCGCGCGGCAGTTGTCCGGCGGTGAGCGCGTCTGTGATGACAAACGTGCTGGCACGCAGTCCCTTCTGCCAGTCAGGCTCGCGCGCGTCGCGGAGGCTTAAGGATGAAGGGTCGAGTCCGGCGGCGATGAGAATGGTGTGTGACCAGCGCAGGAATTCGCGCCAGCGTGAGACGACGACGACGAGCGCGTCTGGCGGAGGCTTCTCCGCGCTCTTTAGTGAGTCCACGATTGAACGCGTGTGCAGCAGCAAACAGTTTGTATCAACGGGCAGCGCGGCGCGCACGCTCTCCGCGTGGTTGTAGAGCGCGACCGGCGCGGCAGTTGACAAAAGCGACGACTCGCATTCTTCCAGCCTCGCTCCCGCGACGCGAAAGCCTGTCGCTTCGCGTATCTCCGCCATCAGGATACGACGCAACTCCGCGTCAGGCTCTATGACCAGAAAATGGTCCGGCGGCTCAAGCGCCAGCCAGTGTTTGACGCGCGTCTGAATTTCACCGAGCGAGAAGCCGCTGCTGCGCGCGACCTGTAGGAAAGAGGAGATCAACTGGTCCAGTTCCAGTTCGGGAGCAAGCGTGTGCTGGTCGCTTTTTTGCGTGCGCACGTAGACGCCGCTGCCCTTGCGAAACTCAACCCAGCCGCGTCCGGCCAGATGACGGTAGGCGGCGCTGACCGTGTTTGAGTGAATACCGAAGCGACGCGCCAGTTCGCGCGTGCTCGGCAATTTCTGCCCCGGCTTCAAATCATCGCTGACCACCGCGATGATTATCTGCGACACCAACTGCTCGCGCACCGGCACATCGCTGTTTTTAGAGAGCCAGAGACGCATCTGTATTTAGAAGGGGGTCAAAGGGAAACGGGTAAAGGGAAAAAGGAAATCCGCTTGAGTGTTGCGCCTGTCTTCCTTTTCCCCTCTTCACCGTTTCCCCTTTTACCCTCAAAGCTTTTAGGTTTTGCGTCCGCCGTAAATCGCGTGGCCCGCTTTGAGCCAGTAGGCGTCAACGTCGCGGAAGCCTGCGCTTTCAAGCCATTTCAGATGCTCGAAGAGAGACGACGGCTTATCGAAGGCGTCCGGGAATTCGTAGTAGTTCCACTTTGACTGGCGGAAGTAGTCGAACGCTTTTGTGTTGCCGTCCAGCTCAAGAGCACGCTGGCGCACGGCTTCGTCCCATGTTCGTGCGGCGACGCTCGTGCCAGCTTCACCGGCGGGCTGAATCAAGTCGGCTATGACGAGCGCGCCGCCCGCGTTGAGCATTCGGTAAACGTCTGCGTAGAGTTGCTGCTTTTCGTCCGCATCCAGATGATGAATGGCGAGCGATGAGACGACCGCCTGTAAGGGCCACGGCGGGTTGCGCCAATCGCGTGCGTGCAAATCGAATCGCTCTGGCGCAAAGCGCTCGCCGTACTGGGCCAACTGCCGCTCCGATTGTTGCAGCATCTCGATGGAGCCGTCGAAGCCGTGGACGATGCAATCAGGGAAACGTTTGAGCAGCGCCCCGGCTAGCAAGCCTTCGCCGCTGCATAGTTCTAGAATGTGAAACGTCCCCGCGCAAGGCGGAATCAAGTCGCAGATAATACGTATTTGCAGCTCACGCTCCGGCACGAAATAACGACCGTAATCCATGAAGAGCTTCGAGCTTTGCTCGTCCCAGCTTTCCCACGTCATTGATTCCGGCTCTGCCATCTTCATCTCCTGCCTTGACAGTTAGTAGTCTTTAACGAAATCGGAGCGTTTGCTAACCAGAAAAGTTTTCAATTTAGTTGACTGAAGAAATCACTGAGCTTTCGTTCGTCCAGTTTTCCGCCGGTGCGCACGCCGCTGCAAACGTCAAGGCCGAATGGGCCAACGCGTTCTATGGCCGCGCGCACGTTCTCCGCGCGCAAGCCTCCCGCCAGAAAGAGAGGGACGTTCACACGCTCGCGAATCCGCGCGCTGATCGCCCAATCGTGTGCGCGGCCCGTGCCGCCGAGTTCCTTGACGGGGAGCGTTTGATTGCCGGAGTCGAGCAGAATCGCGTCAACATGGGGCGCGACGACCAGCGCTTCCTCAAGCGATTCTTCGCCGCAGACATGTATCACCTGCACGAGCGCTATTCCCGGCAGCGCCTCTCGCAGCAGGGCGTGGCCCCCTCTTTCCAGTCGGTCGCAAATCTGGATCGTATTTGTACGGCAGCGCCGCTGCTGCTCTATGATTGACGCCGCATCCTGACGGCAGGTTAACAGGAAAGACGCGATTGGCGGCGGAACGCGGGCGGCAATCTCTGCGATCAACTCTTCCGCGATAACGCCCGGCCCGCTCGGCATCTCGGAGACAAGACCGAGCGCCGATGCGCCGTAGCTAATCGCCAGCCGCGCTTCCTCCGTGCTTGCGATACAACAGATTTTGACCCTCGGTTTTGTGGCCGCCTGCATCCGGCCCAGTTTACCGCACGGCCCGCTTCAAAGATACTCTTGCTTAACTCTTAACGACGGTCGGAGTTGTTTTTAATGTAAAGAAACCTGAAACCAGATTCGTCGCCATGCCGGCAATCGTTGTGGCTGGCCGCCGTTCTGTGATACACAGGACAGCACAATCGTCAGATTATTCAGGGGCGCGCGTGTGCTGAGGGAGCGCGGCGGCCATCTTTTCGCCGGGAGTTGAAATCAGGTTATGTCGTCTGTGACCTCGAATATTGAATCCGTGCTGCACGAAGAGCGTGTCTTTCATCCGCCGGAAGATTTCCGTGCGGGTGCGCGCGTTAATTCGATGGAGGAGTTGGAACGCTTGCGCGAGGAGGCGCGCGCCGAGCCTGAAGCCTTCTGGGCACGAATGGCTGAAGCCGAGCTGCACTGGTTCAAAAAGTGGGACACTGTGTTGGAGTGGGAGTTGCCGCACGCGCGCTGGTTCGTCGGCGGCAAGATTAACATCTCCTACAACTGCCTAGACCGTCACTTACAAACGTGGCGGCGCAACAAGGCCGCGATTATCTGGGAGGGTGAACCGGGCGAGCAGCGCACGCTGACCTACGGCCAACTTCACGCGGAAGTCTCTCGCTTCGCAAACGTGTTCAAGCGCATGGGCATTGTCGCTGGCGACCGCGTTGCGCTCTACATGCCGCTTGTGCCTGAACTGGCGATTGCGATGCTGGCCTGCGCGCGCATCGGCGCGACACACTCCGTCATCTTCGGCGGCTTTTCGTCCGCCGCGCTGATTGACCGCATTAACGACGCTGGCTGCAAGCTCGTCGTGACGGCCGACGGAGGCTACCGTCGCGGCACGGAAGTTCGCCTTAAGCCGGCCGTGGACGAAGCCTTGAAGAGCACGCCTTCCGTTAAGGGTTGCATCGTCGTCAGGCGCACAGGCACGTACATCACTATGGAAGCGGGGCGCGACCACTGGTGGCACGAGTTAATGGAAACCGTCAGCGCAGATTGCGCGGCCGCCGAACTCGACAGCGAACACCCGCTCTACATTCTCTACACTTCGGGGACGACCGGCAAACCCAAAGGCATACTGCACACGACCGCAGGCTATCTCTTGCAGACGCATTTGACGACCAAGTGGATCTTCGACCTCAGAGACGAAGACACTTACTGGTGCACGGCTGACATCGGATGGGTGACGGGCCATTCCTACGTCGTCTACGGGCCGCTCTCAAACGGCGCGACCGTACTGATGTATGAGGGCGCGCCGAATCATCCTGAGCCAGACCGCTTCTGGCAAATCATCGAGCGTCATCGCGTCAACATTCTCTACACCGCGCCGACAGCCATTCGCGCCTTCATCAAGTGGGGCGAGCACTGGCCTTTGAAACACGACCTCTCAAGTTTGCGCCTGCTGGGAACAGTCGGAGAGCCTATCAATCCTGAAGCGTGGATGTGGTATCACAAAATCATAGGGCGCGAGCGTTGTCCGATTGTTGACACATGGTGGCAGACGGAGACGGGCGCGATTATGATTAGCCCGCTGCCGGGAGCGACGCCGACCAGGCCCGGCTCTGCAACAAGGCCGCTGCCCGGCATCGAAGTTGACGTTCTGACGAAGACTGGCGAAGCCGTCGAAGAAGGCGCGGGCGGCTACCTCGTTATCAAACGCCCGTGGCCTTCGATGCTGCGCACCATCTGGAATGACGACGAACGCTATCAGAAACAGTACTGGTCGGAAATCCCCGGCCTCTATTTTGCGGGCGACGGCGCGCGGCGTGATGCGAACGGTTATTTCTGGATTATGGGGCGCGTTGACGATGTGATTAACGTAAGCGGACATCGTTTGGGGACGGCAGAAGTCGAGAGCGCGCTCGTCTCACACGAGGCGGTTGCGGAAGCAGCCGTTGTGGCGCGGCCCGACGAAATCAAAGGCTCAGGCATCGTTGCCTTCGTCACGCTCGAAGGAACGCACAAGTCTTCGGACGCGCTCAAGGAAGAGCTTCGCCGCCACGTCACGCGCGAGATTGGCGCGCTCGCGCGGCCCGACGAGATACGCTTTGCAGACCAGTTGCCGAAAACGCGCTCCGGCAAAATCATGCGTCGCCTTCTGCGCGAAATCGCGACGGGCGGCGCAGTCGCAGGCGACGTGACCACGCTCGAAGACTTCTCCATTCTCGAAAAGCTTCGAGCGGAGGAGGAGTAAAGATAGTGATGAGTGATGAGTGGAAAGCCCATTCTTTTACTCATTACTCATTACTCATCACTCATCACTTGAGTTTATTTTTGAGGGGAGAAGTTTATGGCCCGACATATAACGGTGGAGAATCGGACGGGGCCGCGTTACATGGCATCGCTGCCGGTGCGCGCCGAGTGGGATGACGACGAGGCCGGACACGTCGTTGCTGAAGGCACGACGGAGAACGTCGGCCCGGAAGGTGTGCTTGTACATTTGCAGCGATTGCTGCCGGATGTCGGCAGTCGAGTTCATCTGGAGGTGGTGGCTGAAGAGGGACAGAAGCTGCAAGTCGTGACGGAAGTTTTGCGCCTTGAGCGCAACGCCGCTCACCCGCTGGCCGCGCTCCAACTGCTTGATGCGACAGACGAATGGCGCGGGCTGGTCTGGGAGCCTGCCGCGCCGCGCCTCGCTCCGCCGAAAGTCAAGGAAGGCGAAGAGGACGCGGAAGAGGGCGAAGACGAAACCGAACACTAATCGGTGGGGAAAAGGGGAAGAGGGTAAAGGGGTAAAAGGAAGACCGATTGTTACTCTTGCTTTAACTCAATTCTCTTTACCATCTTCCCCATTTACCCTTTCCCTCTTCCCCGTTTACCCTTTTCCCCTGCGCTCTCGGTGTTTGCTTGCGCGGGAAACATGGTCGTAGTGATAATCGGTTTTGATGTTGGTCAGGACAGTACGTGAGAATTGAATG
Source organism: Pyrinomonadaceae bacterium (assembly GCA_036382855.1). Classification (GTDB taxonomy): domain Bacteria; phylum Acidobacteriota; class Blastocatellia; order Pyrinomonadales; family Pyrinomonadaceae; genus DASVTR01. Next base: position 106,343 of record DASVPO010000002.1, read on the forward strand.
AGCGAGCGTAAAGAAGAGGTTAAAGAGGCGGCGCAAACGGCTGCTGTCGCCGCAACGCAGGCATCATGGCCGCAGACGCGCGCCATCGTGCGCGTCGTCTGGATTGCTCTGGCGGCGCTGATTGCGGTAGGCGTCGCGTTGTGGATGCTGAGGGCGTTGACGGGCGTGCTGCTGCTCGTCGTGTTGTCAATCTTCTTCGCTTACCTGATAGCGCCGCTCGTGGAGTTTGTGCATCGTCCCTTCAACATGCGCGGGCGCGAACACATCATGCCGCGCCCATTGGCTATCGGCATCGTCTATCTGGCGCTCTTCGGTTCGCTCGGCATAGGGCTCTGGTTTCTGCTCCCTCGCCTCGGCACTCAAATCACGGAGTTTGCCAAAAAAGCTCCCGAATACGTCACCTCTGCTCGCGCTCGCTCGCAGGGTCTTAACCGTTTTTACGAGAACTACCAGATTCCCGAAGCCGTCCGCAAGAAGGTCAACGAGAACGTCACGAACATGATTGAGACGGCCGGAAGATACACGGGCGAGAGCCTCTGGGCGTTTATTTACGAAGCGCTCAGCATTCTTCCCTTTCTCATACTGATTCCCATCCTCGCCTTCTTTCTATTGAAAGATGCCGAGAGCTTCCGGCGTTCGGCGTTGTCTATGCTGCCGCGCGGGCGTTGGCGTTGGCGCGGCGACGAATTCTTTCAGGATGTCAACAGCACTCTGGCCGCCTACATTCGCGCACAGTTAATCGCCTGCCTGCTGATTGGCACAATCTGCACTCTCGGCTTCCTGATTATCGGCGTCCCCTACGCGCTCCTGCTCGGACTCATCGCGGGCGTGCTGGAATTCATCCCGCTCGTCGGCCCTCTGGTCGTCGCGGTGCTGGCCGCCGGCATCAGCAGTTTCTACTCACTCAAGCAGGCCATTGCCGTCGTCCTTTTCCTCGGCATCCTGCGTATCGTTCACGACTACGTAGTCTACCCGCGCATAATCGGTCAGGGTGTGCACCTGCATCCGCTGGCTGTGATTCTGGCTATCCTGAGCGGCGCGGAGATAGCGGGGGTCGCGGGCATTTTTCTAGCCATCCCGGTCATCGCCATCGCCACCGTCAGCTATCGCCACTGGCTCGAACACAGAGGCAGCGAAGGATTGGTCGCGGAGATTCTCAAACCCGTGGACCAACAGCTTGCCACCGCCACTGCTACCTCCGGCGAGATGACAGACACTACTACTACGACTGCCCTACCGCCCGCGACGACAAAGCCAGACCGCCAAGCTCATCCGACTGCACGGACGACGCCCGAACAGATGGTGCGCGCCCGCCCCGATTTGACAACCGGCGAACTGAAACTCAAAGGGCACGAGTAAGAAGGAAAAAGGTAAAAGGTAAAAGGCAAAAGGTGGTAAGGCAGAAACCCTTTTAATTAAAGTTGGTTTCTTCCTCGTCCTAACTTTTACCTTTTACCTTTTTACTTTTTCCTTATCTTACTTTCCCTGAAAAACGGGCTGGCGTTTTTCGAGGAAGGCGTGTGTGCCTTCGCGCATGTCTGCGGTGCTGAAGAGACGGCTGAAGAGTTCGGCTTCGAGCTTTAAGCCTTCTTCGAGTGGTAAATCCTGACCGCGTGTGACGGCTTCAAGGCAGGCGCGAATGGCGAGGGGCGCGAGGCTCGCAATCTCGCGTGCGAGAGCTTCCGTTTCGGGCAGCAGTTGCGCGGGTTCAACGACGCGGTTGACGAGGCCACAGTCTAAGGCTTCCTGTGCCGTGAGCTTCGCGTTGGCAGTCATCAACTCAAGAGCGCGGCCGCTGCCTGTGATGCGCGCGAGGCGCTGCGTTCCGCCGTAAGCAGGGATGAGGCCGAGCTTTGTTTCGGGCAGGCTGAAGGTAGCGGTCGTGTCTGCAACACGCAGGTGACAACCGAGCGCAAGCTCGCAGCCGCCGCCGGCAGCAGCGCCACTGACAGCGGCGATGACAGGCACACCGCAATTCTCAATCAGGCCGCAGACCTTCTGCCCACGAAGCGATGCCTCGCTCGCTCCTTCCGTGTCCAGCACGGCCAATTCTTCGATGTCCGTTCCGGCGCAGAAGGCACTGCCAACGCCGCTGAGAACGACGGCGCGCAACTGGTCGCGCCGTTTGCTGAGACTAACGAAAATCTCTGCCAGACGCTCAAGCATCTCGCCGGACAGAGCGTTGCGCTTCTGCGCTCGATTGAGACGCACGTGTGCCAGTTCGCCGTGCTCTTCGAAGATGATGGAAGCGTTCGTGCTCAAAGTCTAACGTTTTAACTTGCGCGGCTCGCGGGCACATTAGACGAGGTTCATCGGCGTCGGATTCTTGGGGTCTTTGGTGTAGTCGTAGAAGCCGCGCCCTGACTTGCGGCCGTAGAGTCCGGCGAGCACCATGCGTTTGAGCAGGGGCGGCGGGGCGAAGCGTTTTTCGCGGAATTCGTTGAACATGATTTCGGCTATGTAGTAGGTCGTGTCGAGGCCGACGAAATCTCCGAGTGTGAATGGGCCCATCGGATAACCGCAGCCGAGCTTCATCGCGTTGTCAATATCAACGATTGAGCCGACACCTTCTTCGAGCGCACGCACGGCGTCGAGCATGTAGGGCACGAGCAGGCGATTGACGATAAAGCCTGTCTTGTCGTCGGCGCGCACGGGCGTCTTGCCGAGTTGACGGCCAAACTCTATTGCCTGTTCATAGACGCTCTCGTCCGTCAGGATGGTGCGAATAACTTCGACCAGCTTCATCAAGGGCACAGGGTTGAAGAAGTGCATCCCGATAAAGCGCTCCTGGCGTTCGGGCCGTGTGGCCGTCATCATCTCCGTAATCGAGATGGATGATGTGTTTGAGGCGAAGATGGTTTCGGGCTTGCAGAGCTGGTCAAGCTGCCGGTAGGTGTCGCGCTTCGTGTCCAGATTCTCGATGATGGCTTCGATAATGATGTCGCAATCTTGTAGGTCTTCGAGCGCGGTCGTGCCGCGCAGGCGATTGCGCGTCGCCGTCTGCTGCTCGCCCGTGATAGTTCCCTTCTCGGCAAACCTCGCCAGCGATTTTTCGATGCCGCTGAATCCACGCTCGCATAGTTCGTCTGAAACTTCGCGGACGATTGTTTCAAAGCCTGCGGTGGCGGCCGTTTGCGCGATGCCCGAACCCATCAGGCCGCAGCCGAGCACACCAACTTTTTTAATCTCCATTGCTACTCTCTCCTCTTTATGATTGCTCGTTCGAATCGAGCGACGTTTTGAAAATAGAAGCTATTTTTGATTGCGCTGCTTTTGGGCTGGCCGCTGCTGCTCTTCCGGCGGGCGCGGCTGTTCTTCGTCCGGCTTTCCGGGCGCAGCGGGCGGCTCAACCAGCTTGATGCCGTGCTTCCCGCCTTCTGTCTCAACCCAGCGGTCGCGCTTCTTTATCCACGCTTCGGCGTCTTTGATGACTTTCCGTTTTTCCTCTATCACGCTCAACTTAGCTTTTGCGGACGCCGGATTTTTAGGTATCTCCTGCGCTCTCTTGAGCAGAGCTTTAAGCTCGTCGAGCAACGCTCCGGCCTCTTCGTCGAGCCTTGGCGCAGCCTCAAGCGCTTTGACTGCGCGCTCAAAGTCGTTCTGTTCGAGCTTATCCTCGATGGCGGCGCTCAGGGCTTGCTGACCGTTGTTGAGCGCGTTGAGAAACGCGGGTGCATCGGATTCGCCCGTGTTGAGCAGGGAGCGCGACGACAGGTTGTCGAGCGAGGGTCTTGGCCCTCGATAACGCAGCACGACCATCGTAAAGCTCAGGACGACGAGAGCCAGCGCCGCAACTTGCAGGACGTGCCAGAAGATTGCAACGCTCGCACGCTCGCCCGGACGCTTGTAGCCGACAACGAGCGCGAGCGCTGCGCCCGCGATGAGCCCGCCCATGTGCGCCGCGTTGTCAATGACAGGAATCGTGAAGCCTATGAAGACGTTGAGCAGGATGGTGGGCAACATTCCTGTGCCGAAGGCGCGCTTGAAGCCGTCCGGCAGTTCGTGCCGGAACTTGATGCCGAAGACGAAAAGCACGCCGATTAGACCGAAGAGTGCGCCAGATGCTCCGACCGAAACAGGGTCGCCGTTCTTGAAGAGAAAGCGGCTCGCGACGTTAAGCTGCATGCCGGGCCGCACGGTCAGGTAACTGCCCAAGACACCGGCGATGCCCGTCAGCACCCAGAAGAAGACGAACTTGGCAGAGCCATATAGACGCTCAACGTATGGGCCAAGCACCCACAACCCGTACATGTTCATCAAGAGATGCACGATGCCGCCGTGCAGAAAAACCGGCGTCACGAATCGCCACCACTGTCCTGCGTTAATCAGCGAATTTGTCTTCGCTCCGTAAGCGACCAGCACGCTGCTGAACGATGGACTATTTTCACCGCCGCTCGACAGAGCCGTCAGTAGAAAAAGGAAGATGTTGGCGACGAGCAGAACGATTGTGAAGGGCGCGGGGCGCGTCAGGATGGCGCGCGCAAAGCGCATCGCATCCCTGTCGTAAACAGGACGACGCTCAGTATCCTGCCCTGGCGACGCAGCGCCAGCAACAGCGCCGCCCGGAGCACCGCAGACCGCACAGGTCGGCTCGCCAGCGCCAATCAGCGCGCCGCAGTTGCGGCACACGCTCGGTCGCCCGGCAGTGGGTGGCTGGTATGGCTGGCTATCCGACACAATTTTAGTGGAATCGTTCAAGCGAATTCTACAATGAATATTATGGAAAGCAGAAACCGGCGTGCCTGACGGAAAGTGTCTGGCGATGCAGGACGAGCCTGAGGTCAACTATGACGCAGAAGGTTGAATGCCTTCAAGTTGCCGCTGCCCGCTCTGCATTACTGGAGCTTGATTTCGCCCTTCGCTTTTATCTCGACTGGAGCGGCGGCGTCCGCCTCTATTTGAACGGGCACGCGCCATGCGAGAGTCTTAATGCGGCACGTGCCTGTGTTGTCTTCGCGGCAGTAGTAGATGATGAGCGAGACGCGCAGGAGGCTTGCGCCCGCGTGTGCTGCGCGAAGCGGAAGACGAAGGGGAAGCTGTATGAGCTTTCCCGTCGCGGCAGCATCGCCTGCGTTTTTCAGGAGCGTGAGGCTCGCGGGCGCGCCCGTTTCAATAGAGACTTTGTAACGCTGCGGCGCTGCCGCGTTCAGGTGATAGCCCGCAGGCAACTGCACGTCAACGAGAAGCGAGGCGTCGCTTCCGGCGCGCAGGCGTTGCGGCGTCAGATTAATCTCTTCGATGTTCGGCGCGGCGGCAGACTCCGACGCAGTAGTCTCCGAGGCGGGCGGCTGCAAACCTTTAATCAGCAGCGTCGTCGTCAGTTTAGTTTGCAGGTCAACGACGCGCACGGCGTGATTGTTAGTATCTGCGATGTAGAGCTTGCCGTTGGCGATGCTCAGGCCGCCCGGTTCATAAAAGCTCGCCTTCGCGCCGTCCGTCTGTCCGGGCTTGCCCGTGCCCAGAAGAGTGCTGGCGGTCCGTGCCTGCGGGTCAAGCTGCTTTATCTTGTGATTGTAGGTGTCTGCAATCAACACCCGGTTTTCGTGAACGACGAGGCCGAGCGGGTGTTGCAAGCGCACGTCGTCGCCGCGTCCGTCCTTATCGCCAAAGTCGAAGAGGTCGCCGCCGACGAGCGTGCTGACAACTTTATTCTCCAGATCAATCGCGCGAATAATATTCGATTCACTGTCTGCGACGTAGAGATTGCACCCGTCGAAGGCGAGGCCTGAAGGTTGTGCGAAGGCAGATTCATAGAGCGTGCCGTCCGTGCGCGCTTCGCGCCCCGAACCGGCGAAGGTTGAGACCTCGCTCCTTTCCAAATCGAGTTGCCAGATTTGATGCGGCCCGGCCATAGCGATGTAGAGTGTGCGGCCGACGATGTGCAAATCCCATGGGGAGTTGAGCGCAACGGAGCGCGCCGCGCCCGTCGCATGCCGCTCGTGTGATTGTTCGCCCGTGCCGGCGACGGTTTCAAGGGTGCGTGTCTTTAAGTCTGCGCGGCGGATGAGATGATTCTCGGTGTCTGCTATGTAGAGCGAATCATTGTCGAGCGCCATGCCCTGCGGGCGAAAGAGGGTTGCGCGCTCGAACGTGCCATCGGTTGCGCCGCTTGCTCCCGTCCCGATTGTTTCCAGAAGCGTGCCGTCCAGCTTGGTGACGACGATGCGGTTATGGTTGGAGTCTGCGATGAAGAGGCGGCTCGTCTTCGCATCGGCCAGGACTTTGCCGGGAAACGCGAGCGGCATGTCTCCGACTTGCGCGCGTTCGAGCGCGAGTTTCAATGGTTGTTTGTTCAAACGCCCTTGCGGGCCAAACTCGTCAATCAGTTCCTTGATCGCACGGTCTAGAGTCTCGTAGTTGCCTTCGCCTTCTGCGACGCCGACGACGTAGCCAGCAGGGTCAATCAGGACTTGCGTGGGCCATGCGCGCACGGAGTAAGCCTGCCAGATGTTGAAATCGGCATCGTTGACGACCGGGTGCTCTATCTCGTAGCGCAGGATGATGCGGCGTATGTTGTCCGTCTCCTTCTCGTTGTCAAACTTGGCGGAATGAACGCCGATGACGACGAGTTGATTGGCATACTTTGCTTCGAGGCGCTTGAGGTCCGGGATGATGTGGATGCAGTTGATGCAGCCGTAGGTCCAGAAATCGAGAAGGACAACTTTACCTTTGAGCGCTGCGAGCGAGAGCGGCTTACCTGTGTTGAGCCAGCCGCGCCCGCCCGTGAGTTCCGGCGCGCGAACGCGTCCCTGATAGCGTGCCGACATAAAACCATTGCCTTTCGATGAAAAAGAATGTGGCGATAATTGTGCATGCGCGAGCGTGTGCGAGACGAAGGCGAGCGCGAGCCAGAGAGCCAGAAAAGTTGTCAGCCGTCTTCCGTTAAGCATTAGCGAATCTTTGTTGCGTCATCAATCGGTTGTTCATATTAGATACGCGCGTCGGCGTTCGATGGATTTCATTGCCGCTCTCTCTGGAATAATCAGAGAGTTTACATGATTCGCGGCGAGGATGCAGTGAGTGAATCGTTTAACTCTCGCGGCGAAGGCGCTGCTCGTTGACACGCATCATTGGTCATGTTAGAACCGCTCATGTCCACCGACGCTCTCACATGCGAAACTTCTTTGCAGGCCGGAGCGAGTGTTCGGCGGCGGCGAAGATTGCGAAACGGGCGCTTCTACCCTCGCGCGTTCGTTCACGGCGGATGCCACGCGTCTCGCAAACTTTTGCCCGGCATCCTCCCCTGATCAGCCATGAAGCGCTGTCAAACGTGCAACATCATCGGCGGCGATAATCAGACCGCATGTTACGCAGATGGGCAGCCATTGCTTGACGACCCGCTCGCCACCAGCCTTCAGGAAGCCATCGGCGAGAAATACTCTCTAACCAAACTAATCGGCCAGGGCGCGATGGGCGCAGTCTATCGCGCGCATCATCGCGATCTGGGCGACGTTGCCATCAAGGTCATGCTCACGCAGGAGGGCGACAACCAGACGCTCTCCGAGCGATTCCTGCGCGAGGCGCGTGCGCTGCGGCGACTGCGACACCAGAACGCCGTTTTTATTTACGACCTCGACCGTTCACCAAAAGGCATCACGTACATGGTGATGGAGATGGTCGCGGGCCGCTCGCTCGGCGAAGATCTGCGCGAACGCAGGAAGGGCTTCTCCTTAGACGAGACGATGGAAATCGCGACGGCCGTCTGTAGCGCGCTCAGCGCTGCACACGAGCGCGGCATTATTCATCGCGACCTCAAGCCGGACAATATTCTACGCGCTGAAGAGACAGGCATTGACGGCCACATCATACGCAGCATCAAGATTGCGGACTTCGGCATTGTCAAGCAGCGAGGCGGAGACGACGGCAACCCATCTTTGCATTTGACGAAAAGAGGCAGGCCCATCGGCACGCCCTTTTATATGTCTCCCGAACAATGGTTCGGAGACGGCCCCGGCATCAACGCGCTCGACCACCGCACGGACATCTACGCGCTCGGCTGCACGCTCTACGAACTGCTCGCCGCCCGCCCGCCCTTCCTCGGACGCACTCCCGAAGAGATGCTCCATCATCATCTGCACGATGCGCCGACGCCGCTGCACGCGCTCGCTCCGCAAGTTCCGTTGCCTGTCAGCCGCGTCATCATGCGCGCGCTCGCCAAAGACCGCGACGAACGCCAGCAATCCGCCGCAGAGTTTATCGAAGAGTTGCGCGCGGCCTACGACCAGAGCTTCGAGCACACCAATCAGAAGATAAACGACCAGCTTGGTTCAACACAGGAATCTTTAAGGGATGAAGGGAGCGCAGCACGCGCGCCGCACAGGTTGATAGACACGGAGGAATCCGTGCAGATGTTCGCGGAAAAGGTGGTCGCGCTCGATTCGCTTCCCCTGCCCGCGACGCACGATGAGCAGCAGCATCCTTCGAACGTTGACGTTCAAGCTCTTCCTGTTGTCGAACAAGTTGGCCCAACGCAGCAACAAGAGCAGCCGCTCTCATCCGATCTTGTTTCTACACTAACGCCCACACAGAGCTTTCCGATTGAACAGGACAATCGTGCGCCGGAACAGCCTGCGCCCTCTCTACCATCTCTGGTCCAGACAAATTCGCGACGAAGATTCTTTCTCATCCTTGCCAGCGCCTTGTTGCTTCTAGGCACAGTCGTCGCCATCGTGCTCGGCGTCTATCTTTATCGCGAGCGCCGGCAGAAGTTGCCCTTGGCCTCCGAGCAGGTGCAGCCGCCGCAGGAGCAGTTTAAGCCGCCGCCGATTCCGATGAGCGCGCTCATGGGCACGCTCCGTGTCAGGGCAACACCGGGCAGCGAAGTCTTCATTGACGACGAGAAGGCCGGAACAACGGGCGCGGACGGACTCTTCACTTCGCAGGTCCCCGTCGGGCTGCGCAACGTGCGCGTCGTTGCGAAAGGCTTTCGCCCGTGGGCCAGAGACGCGCGTGTCAAAGCCAACGAACAGGCGACGCTCAACGCCGCCCGCGAACGCCCCGTTGAACTCGCGGAAGCGACCGCCGAGGAACGTGAAAAGCGCGCGCTTACAGCCCACGACAAGAAAGACTTCAACGCCGCCGAAGCCGAATATCGCGGACTCCTGAAGACCGCTCCCGACGAGGCCGGAGCACACGTTTCGCTCGGTCGCATTCTCGTTGCGCAGCAGCGTTATGCGGAAGCCATCACGGAATTCGAGGCGGCGGCCCAACTCGATGCGAAGAATACTGAAGCGCGTGAAACGCTCGTCCGTCTCTACCTGATGAAGGGCCGCGACGCGGAGGCGGAGACCTTTGCGCGTCAGCTTCTCAAGCTCACGCCGCGCGATGCTCAGGCTCATCACCTGCTGTCGCGCGTCCTCCTGCGCGACCCGGATAAACTGGAGGAAGCCGCAAGCGAGATTGAGACGGCTCTCCAGAGCAAAGAGACCCCGGAGTTTCTGGAAACGAAGGCTTACATACTTCTCGCGCGCAATTCGACGGACGAAGCGTTGAAGGCGGCCGAGCGCGCCATTGAGTTGAGCCGCGGTAAAACGTCCGGGCCAAGGGCCGCACGCGCCGTCGTTCTCTTCCGTCTTGAACGCGTCGCTGAAGCCGTCTCCCTCTACAGGCAGCTTCGACATGAGGACAGAAACGACCGCTGGGGCGACATCAGGTGGCTTCAACTACAACGCGGCTACAGCAAGCCTCTGCTGGAAACTCTGGCGGCGCTGATTGCACGAACCAATTAGTTGTTCCGTTTAATCATGTGACCGTCGAGTCGTTGAAAAAGTGAAATGAATAGGCGATTGAATGAATATTAATTGAATGACGAAACGCGAGATAATAATCGTGCGGGCGGGCGAGCGCTGGCTCGGAGTCTTTGCGGAGGATGCGGCTGGCGTCGAGAGAGGCCGCGCCGTGCCGACGCCTTTGCCGCATGCACCGGCGGCTGTGCTTGGCGTGGTCAGCGTGCGCGGGCGCATCCTGACGCTGCTTGACCCGCTCGCGCTGCTTAACGAGCGACGCGCCGTGGCTCACAAACAAAGAGCGCCCGCCTTCATCCTCGCGCTGCGCGGCGACGAGCAACTGGCGCTTGCGGTTGACAGCGCAGAACGTTTGCGCGAAATCGTCGTTGACGAAATCAGGCCGCCCGCTACAGTCTCGGAAGCAAAACTTGCGCACGGCACATTTCGAGATGAAGAGGCGTCTGTCGTTATCCTTGATGTCGCGCGACTGTTCGACGTTGCGGTCGAAGGTATGGAGTATCGCCGGCGCAGGCGAGTCGTTGATGATGAAGGCTAAGCTATCAGATCAGGCGAGCGGAGAGTTGCGGAGCAAGCTTTGAGTGTATTTGAGCAGCGCATTATCAGTAGTGAAGGCCAGCCCTGTTTCCGCCTCACGCTGCCGGTGTTAAGATAAGCCTTGGGCCGGAAGAAGCAATAGATAGTTATCCGAAGCGATGCATAATCAGGCATTCAGAACGCTGGAATACACGGAATTGCGCTCGCTCGTTCGTCGCGGAGCGCAGACCGCGATGGGCCGCGCGCGTGTAGACGAACTCGTGCCGCTCGATAATCTTGCGGAGTTGCGACGCGCGCTCGAAGCCGTCTCGGAGTGTGTTGAGTTGCGCAGGAGGCAGGGCGGCGCTTGGTCTTTTACGGAATTGAGCGCGCCCGGAGATGCGCTGAGCTTACTCAAGATAGAAGGCTCGTCGCTTCAACCGCTCGTCATTCTCGAAGTGGCGCGATTGTGCGAGCAGGCACTCGCTGCGCGCGCCGTTGTGATGAGCGAGCGTGAAGCATGCCCTGTGTTGTGGGAGATTGTTGCGGGCTTGCCGCGCGAGCTTCACAGCCTCGCGGCGCGCGTGGAGTTGAAGATACTTCCGAGCGGCGAATTGGACGACCGCGCCAGCCCAGAACTAGCGCGGATTCGCCACGAGATTGCGCGCCTGCGCTCGCAGATTACGCGCTCGCTCGAAAGCCTGATGCGACGAAGCGAGGCCGCGATTCAGGATGAACTCGTGACGGTCAGAAACGACCGCTTCGTGATTCCCGTCAAGGCAGACCATCGCGGGCGTGTACATGGTGTCGCTCACGGCTTCTCTTCCTCCGGCGCGACCGTCTTCGTCGAACCGCTTGAGACCATTGATGCCAACAACGAACTGCAATCTCTGCGCGAAACCGAAGAGCGCGAGATAACGCGCATCCTCTTTACGCTCTCCGAAGAACTACGACGAGAGTTGCCGTTCATAGAGATGGCTGCTCACGCCGTCGCGGAGCTTGATTTCATCACGGCGAAAGTCGCGTTTCTGCGTTCCTTCTCGTGCGTTGTGCCTGTGATTGACGAAGGCGGCACGCTTGAGTTGGAGCAGGCGCGCCATCCTCTGCTCGAAGAAGGCTTGCGTGCGACGGGCGGCGCGGTCGTGCCAGTCTCGTTTAAGCTCGACGCTGCGCATCCGTTGATGATTATTTCGGGCGCTAACGCGGGCGGCAAAACCGTCGTGCTCAAGACGGCAGGGCTGCTCTCTTTGATGGCGCTCTCAGGCTTGCCCGTGCCCGCGTGCAACGCACGCTTTCCCTTCTACGCTTCGGTGCTCGCGGACATAGGCGACCAGCAATCCCTGGCAGCGAACCTCTCAACCTTCACGGCCCACGTCGCAAACATCTCAAAGATGCTCTCGCTCTGCGAAGCGCCCGCGCTCGTCCTGCTCGACGAAGTCGGGACAGGCACAGACCCGGAAGAAGGCTCTGCGCTCGGCGTCGCCGTCGTTGACCACTTCCGCCACGCCTGCCGCGCACACGTTTTGGCAACAACACACTACAGCGGCCTGAAGATGTACGCGGCCAACGAGGATGCTGTCATCAACGCCAGCGTCGAATTTGACGAGAAGACTTTGCAGCCTACTTACCGTCTGCTCGTAGGCTTGGCCGGAGCTTCGTCGGGCATTGAGATTGCGCGTCGCTTCGGTTTTCCGAAGGAGATTGTTGAGGCCGCGCGCGAGCACGTCAGCACGTCGGCGCGCGACGCCTCCGAATACCTGCAACGCATCAAGCGCGAGGCGGAGGAAGCCGGAAGCCTGCGCCAAGCGCTCGAAGAAGAACGCGCGGCGGTCGCGGAAAAGTATGCCTCGCTTGATGTGGAGGCGCGCAGGCGCGAGCGAGAGCGTCAGGCCGAGTTTGAGCGCGAGCTTTTGTCTGCCATCGAAGATTACGAGAAACGCTCGCGCGAGATGGTCGCAAAAATCGAAGACCGTGCGGAGCGCGCACGCGTCGAACGAGAAGCAGCCCGACGTGCCGCCGAACTCAAACGCGAAGCACAACGCACAGCACGCGCCGCCACCGCCGCGACAGCAGCCGAACAAACACGACCGCGCACTAGCAGCAACGCAGGCAGCGGCGTCCGCATCATGCGCGACGGGCGCTTGATTGAGCCTGAGCCGCCGAGCGTCGCAGAGGCAGAGCCAACGATGCGGTCAGCACCGCCGCGCGAAATCAGAAAGGGCGATAGCGTTCGCCTGCGCTCCTTCGGCTCCGTCGGCATCGTTGACAAAATCAACGGCGATGAGGCGGAAGTTCGCGTCAAGTCTTTACGCTTCCGCGAAAAACTCTCGAATCTTGAACTGGTCGAAGAAGCGCCGCCCGCGCCCGACATGGGACGCGCCGCACGGCTCAAAGAGCGCGCATCTCGCAACACGGAAGTTCACCTGCGCGCGGACGTGGACGACCCGCGCGCCGAAATCAATCTCATCGGACGCACGACAGACGAAGCCGTTGACGAAACAGACAAGTTTCTGGACACGGCTTACTTGAACAGCCTGAGCCACGTCCGCATCATACATGGTCATGGCACGGGCGCGCTCCGCCGCGCCATCGCAGATTTCCTGCGCAAGCACCCACACGTCGCGCGCTACAGTCAGGCCCCGCCCGATCAGGGCGGCGCTGGCGCAACCGTCGTCGAGTTAAAGCAATGAGTTGGACGTTATGAGAAACCGCTCGAAATGTTTGTTGCCCGGAAGAGTGCTCGCTGTGGCGACGCTTTTCTTTCTGGCGTGTGCTGCCTTCGCTGTCTCTGCGCAGATTGATGAGAACGAACGGTGGGCCACGGGAAAATACGAGCCGTGGTATCTCAACTACAAGCTCTACTCCAAGACGGATGTGATTGCGGCTCAGGAAAAATTGAAACGCTTGGATGCGGACGAAGATGCAGGCGAGTGGGCCGGAGAATATTCGCCTCTCTGTGATTTTTGTGAAGTCTCTCTGGACAAGCTGCGCTGGTCTCCGAAATCCGGCTTTCTCGAAATACACGTTTACACCTGCATACCTGAGCTACGCGGGCTGAATTTCGGCAACGCCGTCGAATCTACGGACACCGTGCACCTGATTCCTGAATATCCTCCGGCCTCCGGCAGAAGCTTGCAGCCTGCACGGCAATACCTGAAAGTGAAATGGGGAGAGCGCCACTATTTAATCAACGAAAACGAGATTGCCGACTTCTGCCGGCACATCGCAGGTCTGGACATACGCCGCGAAAATGAGCCGCTCATCGCCGGAGACTTTTATTTGAAGGATAGGGATTGGGACAAGCCTGCGACCGGCCTGCCCGTTTTGCCGGAAGGCTACAGGCATCTTCTGAAGAAACCGATTGACGCGAAAATCAAGGCGGTCGGCAGAGGTTATATTGAGTACGACTACGAAAACGGATGCATGAAACAGACCATCATTCCCGTTATGCTCAACGTCGGGAGCACCAGCGGCGTCAAGGTCGGAACTGTCTTCAAATTTTCGACGGAAGATTCGACAATGGAGTTTACGATAACGAGCGTTAGCAAAGATTCGTCGCGCGCCATCTCGGAGGGCTTTGGCTGGCAGTTGTGCGAAGAAAATGGAGAGGCGAGTGAAGAGCAGACAGCAGATGAAGAGAATCGCAAGGCGAAAATTAAGGTCGGATTACAACTTTCGACTCGCGTTACCCCTTAGCCATTATGCGTTTTCCGCAAACATTCATTGACGACCTCAGACGACAGGCAGACATCGTGCGTGTCATTCAGGATTACGTGTCGCTGAAGAAGAAGGGCGCAAACTGGATGGCTTGCTGCCCGTTTCATCAGGAGAAGACGCCCAGTTTTTCCGTTAATCCTGCGAAGGATATTTACTACTGCTTCGGCTGCGGGAAGGGCGGCAGCGTCTACACGTTCGTGATGGAGATTGAGCGCGTCACGTTTCCAGAAGCCGTCAAGATTGTGGCCGAGAAGGCCAACGTTCCTCTGCCCGCGATGGTCAACGACCAGAAGTTTGAGGCGCGGCGCAAAGAGTCTGACGAGATTATCGAACTGAATTCGTGGGCGCTTCAGTGGTGGGAAGCGCAGTTGGAAGAAAACGGCACGGGCGCGCGTGCGGCGCGCGAGTATCTAACGAAGAGAGAGATTAAGGATGAGACGCGCAGAGCTTTCCGTCTGGGGTATGCGCCGGATAGTTGGGACGGACTATCGTCGCATTTGAAGAGTCGCGGGGCGAGCGCTGCACAGATAGAGCGCAGCGGCCTCGTCGTCATCAAAGATGGCGGCGGCTCTTACGACCGTTTTCGCGGGCGCTTGATTTTTCCAGTGCTCGACGCGCAGGGCCGCGCCGTCGCTTTCGGCGGGCGCACGCTCTCCCCCGACGGCGAGCCGAAATATCTGAACTCCCCTGAGACTGCGGCCTACACAAAAGGGAGACATTTGTTCGGGCTGCACCTGACGCGCGATGAGATCAGGCGGCGCAAGTTTGCCATTCTCGTAGAGGGCTATCTGGATTTGATTGTCCCTTATCAATTCGGCGTGCGGAATATGGTGGCGAGTCTGGGAACGGCGCTGACGGCCGAGCAGGCGAAGTTGCTTGGAAGGTTTGCGCGGAAAGTAGTGGTGAATTATGATGGTGACAGGGCCGGTGTGCAGGCAGCGAAACGCGCGATAGAGACGCTTCTGGCCGAAGATTTCGAAGCAAAAGTGTTGGTCTTGCCGGACGGCGCTGACCCCGACGAGTTCATTCGCAAAGAGGGCGTCGAGGCGTATCAGGAACGGCGCGGTCGCGCGCTCCCCCACATTCAATTTGTCTTAGAGCAGGCGATGCGTGAGCGCAACCTTCTGCGTCCGGCGGATAAGGCCGCGGCGGTCGAGGAGGTGTTGCCCTTCGTTCGCGCAGTCCGTAATGGAATTCAGAAGCGCGAGTATTTCGACATCGCGATGGACACGCTGCGCGTCGAAGAGCGCGCATTGCGCAACGAACTCTGGCAAACGATTAAAGCTAATGCCGCCGCTGCCGTAGACCAATCCAGCATCAGGCAAAAGCTGGGGAGGGCGACCAGCACACAGCAGTTTGGCGCGGAGCAGCAACTTCTTGAACTACTTTTCACTGATGCGGAAGTGCGCCGCACTATTCTACCGCGATTGGAAGAAGCTGATTACGAGTCCTTACCGAGTGCTTCCATCTTTCGCGCATTAATCGAGATCGAAGAAAGCGGCGCGCCGTTTGATTCTGTCGCCATCCAGTCGAAAACGGAGGGTGATGAAGTCGCGGCTGATCTCGTGCCGCTGCTGTTAATGTCAGAGCCGAAGCGCGATGAAGGCGAAGCGGCCGATGATCTCTTAAAGATGGCCGAAGGCTGTCTTGCCGGTTTGCGCTTCGAGATGATAGAGCATCGCATCAACGAGTTGTCGGCAAGGATTGCGACGGCAGAGCGCGCGGGAGATACCGAACAACGCGATCAGCTCATACTCGAAAAGGTGGAATGGGCACGGCGGAAAAGGCAATTGACGAGCATGAGTAGCCAGATGTCTGCGGCCAACATTTAATCTCTGCTATCTCACACTAACTGAGGTGCGTGGAAAGTGAGCATCGAAGAAAAAGACCGTGATGATGTGATGCAGCGGCTGCTGGAGTTGGGCGGCGATAAGAAGTATTTGACGTTCGACGACCTGAACCGTGAATTGCCGGAAACGGTCGTCTCGCCGGACGACATCGAGGACGTGCTGCAAAAACTCGAAGGTTCCAACATTCCAGTCGCGGATTCCGACGAACGTCTCATCGAACAGGCCGCCGCATCAATCGTCACGGATGATGAAGAGATTGACGTTGACGAAGACCTCGAACTCGATTTATCGGCCGGCGCGATGGAGAAGACGAACGATCCCGTGCGCCTTTACCTGCGCGAGATGGGTGTCGTGCCGCTGCTGACGCGCGAGGGCGAAGTCGCCATCGCCAAGCGCATCGAGCGCGGGCAGATTAAAACGCAGAAAGCTATCGCTCGTTCGCCCATCGCCGTCGAAGAACTCCTCAAGATGGGCGAAGAACTTGAAGCGGAGAAGCTCAACATACGCGACATCGTGACCTTCTCCGAGCAGGCGGAACTGACGGGCGATGAAGACAAGGCCGACGAATATCTCAAGTGGACCATTGAGGGCATTGATAATATTCGCAAGCTCTATCGCACGGGTTTAAAGGAGTGGGAGCGGCTGCGCGCGGAGCAGAAGTTGCTGCGCGGCAAGAAGAGCAAAAAGCTGCTCCGGCTCAAACGTAAAGTTGCGCGCACGCGCCTTGAGATAGCGCAGGAGATAGGTCGCCTCAACCTGACAGAGCGCGCACGCCAGCGTCTTATCAATTCCATTCGCAACATACAGAAGGAAGTGCGCCTTGCCGAGCGTGAGGCGGAGACGTACGGCGAAAAGCTCAACAAGCGACGCGTCAAGCCCGAAGACGAGAAAGAGTTTAAGCGGCGCATCGGGGCGGCGAGGAAAAAGCTGCAACAGATAGAGGCCGAATATAACGTTCCGCCCGTCGAAATCAAACGCTCGCTCGCCGCAATCATCGTCGGTGAACAACAAACTGGACAGGCCAAGCGCGAACTCGTCGAAGCGAATCTCAGGTTAGTAGTCTCGATAGCGAAGAAGTACACCAACCGTGGCCTTCAGTTTCTAGACCTCATTCAAGAGGGCAACATCGGTTTGATGAAGGCGGTGGACAAATTCGAGTGGAGACGAGGTTATAAGTTTTCGACTTATGCGACGTGGTGGATTCGTCAGGCGATAACGCGTGCGATTGCTGACCAGGCGCGAACCATCCGTATTCCTGTTCACATGATTGAGACGATTAATAAGTTGATTAGAACTTCGCGTGCGTTAGTGCAGGAGTTGGGCCGCGAGCCGACGAGCGAGGAGATTGCGCGCAAGATGGACATCCCCGTTTCGAAGGTGCGCAAGGTTTTGAAAATCGCGCAGGAGCCGATCAGCCTCGAAACTCCAATCGGCGAAGAGGAAGATTCTCATCTTGGCGATTTCATCGAAGATAAGTCTATCCTGAATCCGGCCGATGCGGTCGTCGCTTCAAACTTGAGGGAGATAACTGATGAGGTGCTGGCGACCTTAACGCCGCGCGAAGAGAAGGTCATCAAGATGCGTTTTGGCCTCGGCACGTCGGGCTCGGAGCACACGCTCGAAGAGGTCGGGCAGCATTTTGCGGTCACGCGCGAGCGCATACGACAAATTGAAGCCAAAGCCTTGAGAAAACTGCGTCATCCGTCGCGCTCGCGTAAGCTCAAGGCGTTTCTGGATAGCACGCAGCGCTGAAGTTTTCCCCAGTAAAATCGCATGAAAAGCTCGTTCAAGCTCGTCAGTTTGTCTCTTATCTTACTTGCTCTCACAGCTTTGCAGGCTTGTTCCGGCAAAGCAAACAACCAGCAGGCTTCTGCATCAAAATTCATCGGCACATGGAAAGTTGCGCCCGAAAGCGAGACTGACTTTAAGGGCGGGCCGATCACCATCAAGGCGGATTATACCTACTCGGCGCAAAAGACAGCCGACCCGTCTTCGCCCAACATTACAGGGCCGTTCACAGTCTCTCGTGACGAAAAACTGTTTCTCGGCGGAGAGTTGGAAAAGTTTGGACGAGAGGGAATGAGAATTGGCGACGACGGGCGAATGATGCTGCCGAAGGACGGGCGCACAATCTATTTCGTTAAGCTCTAGTCGTCTTTTAGCCGCGAGAGTGTTACCGTTAGATGCCGCGCGGGAAATGTCTCGCCGGCATCTAACTTCGATTTAGTGCATGAATAAAAGAATCAGCGAAAGCTACAGGCAAAAGCTGGCCGCGGAAGAAGGCTGGATTTTGAAGCGCGGCGCTCAGCTTCGCATCGCGCTCTGCTATCCAAACGTTTACTCGATTGGCATGGCGAACCTTGGCTTTCAGGCGATGTATGAGTTGCTGAACCGCATTCCTGAAGTCTCCTGCGAACGCGTCTTTTTGCCGGATGAGCGCGAACTTCGCGAGTATGAGAAGAGCAACTCTCCGCTCGTGTCGCTGGAATCGCAGACGCCCGTGCGCGACTTCGACGTTCTGGCCTTCTCGATCTCCTTTGAGACTGACTATCTCAACATGGCGCGCATCCTCGGCTTGAGCGGCGTGCCCGTCTGGGCCAAAGACCGCACACGCCACGACCCGCTTGTTGTGATGGGCGGCGCAGCGTCGTTTTTGAATCCTGAGCCGGTTGCTGACTTCACGGATGTGATAGGCGTCGGCGAGGGCGAAGTTTTAGGGCCGCAGCTCGTTGACACTATCTTTGAGCATGAGACGAAGGACGAGATTCTGCTGGCACTCGCGCGAAAGGGGCGCGGCTTTTATGTTCCGTCGCTCTACGATGTGACGTACAGGGAAGACGGCACGATTGAGGCTTACACGCCGCTCGCAGAGGGTGTGCCCGCGCGTGTGGGACGTGCGCTCTCGGCTGAGAATCCGAAGGAAGGAAGCCTAAGGCGAGCGATGCGTCGCGGCGACGTGGTTGTCGCGGAGCAGTTGCGGAGCATGGATGTCTTCGCGCCGTCGAGTGTTATCTGGGCCCCGGAGGCGGAGATGGGCGAACGCTTCCTGATAGAGATTTCGCGTGGCTGCTCGCAGGGCTGCCGTTTCTGCTGGGCCGGTTTCAACTACTGGCCGCCGCGCGTTGTGCCTGCGCGCGATGTGTTGGCGAAAGCAGCCGAGTGGCGCTCGCGCACGGATAAGATTGGCCTCGTCTCCACGGCCGTCTGCGACCATCCTGAGATTAGCGAAATCTTGCAGGGCTTGCGTGGGATGGATTACCGCATCTCCGTGTCGTCTCTGCGTCTGGACCAGATTTCAGACGAACTGTTGGACGCGCTCGTCGAATCGCGCGACCAGCAGATAGCCGTCGCACCAGAGACAGGCTCAGACCGCCTGCGCAAGGTCATCAACAAGAATCTGACGAATGATGAGATAGTTGACATTTGCGGCGCTGTCTTTGACCGTGGGATGCTGACCATCAAGCTCTACATGATGGTGGGCCTGCCGACCGAGACGGACGAGGACCTGGAGGAGATGGTGAGCCTCGTCGAGCGCGTCAAGGACAGGATGCTGGAAGCGGGCAAACGCTTCGGGCGCGCGGGCAAGATTATTCCATCGCTCAACGGTTTTGTGCCGAAGCCGAACACGCCGTTTCAGTGGGAAGCCATCTGCGACGAAAAGGAGTTGAAGCAGCGGCTGAAGTGGGTTTCGAAGAATCTGGCGCGGATTCCGAACGTGGAAGTGCGAGCCATGTCCGCGCGCATCGCACACGAGCAGGCGCTCTTCTCAAACGGCGACCGCCGCACAGCACGCATCATCGAAAGGGCCGCTCATCTGGACGGCGACCTACAGGCTGCGCTGCGCTTGACCGGCATTGACCCCGCCTTCTACACCAGCCGCAGTCGCTCTTACGATGAACAACTGCCCTGGGAGATTGTTGATGCCGGACTCTCCCGCTCGTTTATGCAGCAGGAGCACGAGCGCGCTCAGGTTGCGCGCTCGACCGCGCCCTGTCCATCCGTTAAAGAGTGTACGCGCTGCGGAGTGTGCCCGACGACGTGGCTCGGCTCAGCGACCGAAGGACTCGTGCAGTTGCAGGGATTGACGGGCGCAGCGTCAAGAGCCATGGCGACTGCCGCTGCTACTGCTTAACCCTTCATCACCGCGCGTGGATGATAAGCAAACTGAAAAAGCCCTCTTCCTTTAACCGCGAAGGGTTTCGGAAGATGGCTTTATTATCTGTTGCCGAGCAGTTCTGTGCTCTTAGCTGTGTAATCGAAATTGTATGAGTAAGTATAACCGGGAAGGGCGACGGGCCGCGTGTATTGCACTCGTGCCTGAACGCGTCCGTCGCTGCTGCGCTCAACCGTAATCTCCGCGTTCGGCGGCACGCCGTGCTCGTTGCCCGTAACACGCAGTTGATTCCGTAGCTGCTCGGCTGATTGACCAACCGTGGCCGCTTTGTCAACGTTATCCTGCATCGCTACCTTGAAGCGCGAAGCCTGATACGCCACAGGCACATACTGGTAGCCCACATAAGCAACTAACGCGAGAATCGCAAGGATGAGGATGAATTTCAGGCGGCTCGCGCCGCACTCTCCATTTTTGAACTGTTGTTCCTGACCGCACGAATTGTCCATCTTGGTTGCTTCTCCGCTCGCAAGCTTCTAGCAGGTGCTCTTTTAAGATGTTCTCTGGAGAGCGGCGCGGAGTGAGGCGCGGAGGAGAGAGCGCACGCCTATCTCTCGTCCGTCAACGATGCGCGCGCGTCCCAGCCGCTCAAGCAGAACCCATTTGATTGAGCCTCCGACGCTCTTCTTGTCGGAAGCGAGAGCGCTGATAATCCGCGTGGGATCCAGATCATCGGCGCGGGGCAATTGCCCGCACAGGCCGATTGCCTCACGCAGTAATTCTAACTCCGAACTATCCAACATGCCTAGCTTTTTTGAAATCTCGCCGGCCACCAGCATCCCGTAGCCGACCGCTTCACCATGACGAAAGCGACGATACTCTGTGATGGCTTCGAGCGCGTGAGCCGTCGTATGCCCGAAGTTCAGTATGCGGCGCGAACGATAATCCGTGCGCGAGACATCCTCGCGCTCGTCCCCTGTGACGATGGCAGCCTTGAAGGCAACGTGCGCGCTAATGAGTTGGGCCAACCTGTTATCGCTCCGGGCATCCGCGCCTGAGGATTTCGATGTGAGGAAAGCGACTGTTTTATCGAACAGCCTGCGGTCGCCTGCCGCGCCGTGTTTGACGGCTTCGCACCAGCCGGCGGTCAACTCACGCGCCGACAGTGTGCGCAGGGTTTCAACGTCAATCAGAACGCCGCGCGGCTGTTGAAAAACGCCGACCGTGTTCTTCCCTGTTGGCGTATTGACGGCAGTTTTGCCGCCCACGGAGGCGTCTATCTGCGCGAGTAGTGTAGTAGGGATTTGCAGAAAAGGAAGGCCGCGCAGGTGCAGCGCTGCTGCCAGCCCCGTGAGGTCGCCGACCACGCCGCCTCCGAGAGCCACAACACCGTCGGTTCTCTCAAGCCCTGCGGCGGCGAGAAAGGCGAGCGCCTTCTCAAGCGTGCTGAGATTTTTATAACGCTCGCCGTCGCCCATCAGAAACGGCTCGACGCGGAAATCAGCGGCGCGCAGGCTTTTCAAGACCCTTGCACCGTAAAGCTCAAAGACTTTCCTGTTGGAGATAAGCGCGAGGCGGCGTGCTTCTCTGTTAAGACAGCGGCGCGCTTCCGTGCCGCAAACGGAAAGCGTGCCTGCGCCGACGATAACCTGATATTCATCCACGGGACGCGCGCGAAAACGCACACGCACACGCTCGATTGCCATCTCGCTCACTCTTCCATCATCGCCGCAATCAGTGTGTCGGCCAGAAGCTCGAAGCTGATTTCGCCGAAGCCTATGAGGCGCGCCAGTTCTTCGACCGTGTAACGCGAGGAAGTGTTCCAGAGGTCAATCAACTCGTCGCCGGCGCGGCGCGAGGCCCACCAGCGTCGCCCGTAGCGCGTCCGCAGGTGTTCGCGCAATCCGGCCTCGAAGGCCCACGCGCGCAGGTAAGCCGCAACGTAAAACTCGTCGTCAACATCCGTCAGGTAGAGCGATGGACTGCGACGAAAGCCTGTTGCTTCGGCCTGCAAAGTGGTGTAGGTCGCGGCCAGATGTTCGGAGCGGACTTGCTGGCTGTCGTGGAGCGCGATTTCGTATTTCAACTTGGCGCAGAAGCGGCGCACGGTGCAGGCCGTTCGCAGGGAGAGCGTGCGCACGACATCGCTCGTCTGTTCGGCGCTCAGGTTGGGCCAACGCTCTCTGAGCCAGAAGCTATCAAGGAAGAGATGCTGGAATAAGAAAGCGTAGGCTTCGGTCGTCGCGTAATCAGGCGCGTAGATGAATTCGGGATGACTCCGGGCCAGTTCGCGCGAAGACCAGCCGAGGTGTTGTGCATGTCCGGCTTCGTGGAAGAGCGTGCGATAGTCGTATGCGCCGCCGATGGGAGAGAGCAGCAATCGTACGTCGTCAGGCGGATTGACGCGCAAACAGGCGGCACGCGGATTCTTGAAAGGCCGCGACTCATCATCAATCCTGATGTTGTCCTGCTGTTCGACGCGAATGCCAAGCCCGCGCATCGCCGCAGCGTAAGTCTGTAAAAGCTCACCGGCGGGAAAGAGCGGGTCAAGGCGCGCCATGCGCTCGAAGGAGAAGTAGTCTGCGTGCTGAAGGTCGTCGAAGGCAGCGCCGTGTAAATCGAGCGCCGTTGCGTGAGCGAGCGCAGACATGTAAGCCTGTTCGGTGCGCTCAAGAAATCTGTCGGTTTCGGCGGCGAGCTTTTCGTAGTCTGTCTGAGTCGCCTCCGTGCATAGTTGGCGGTAGGAGTCGAAACCGAGGGCGCGTGCGGATTCATGGAACGACTCGATGCGCGCCGCACGCAGGTCGTCGCAGGCGCTTAGTCCGTCGAGCCAGCGCGCCGTCAACTCGCGGCGCATACGCGGCGACGGCTCGTTAGAAATCTTCGCCGGAACGTTGTAAACAGGAAGACTCTCCCCCTTCCATTCAACCCTTGTGGAAGATTCACAGAGCGCACGCTCGAAGGTTAAATCCTTGGCCTGCGCCTGCAAGTAGCCGTAGCGCGCGGCTCCTATGAGCGCGCGCAATCCGGCGCTTTCAGTTTCTCTGTGGTCTGGTATTCCGGCCAGTGTGTGCTGTAGGTCGTCTATCGCGTCGCGCTTGAAGAGGTCGCCGTAGCGGTCGTAGATCGGCTCGATTTGCAGCTCACGCTCGAAGCCTGCGCGATGCTGGTAGTGCGCGAGTTCGAGAGCGGAATTATAGTCCGCGAAATCACGGCGATAATCTTCAATCTTCATCTCGGGTGAGGACCTTGGTTGCTGACAAAATTAAAGAGACTAATAGCCGGACGACCTGCGGGGACAGCGGATTGTACCACGGGGATTAACAAAATAAAGCTGTCAGGGGAGAACAAAGGTGACGTAAAAAGCGAACAGGCGCGGCAACGTGGGAGTGTGCCGCGCCCATTCATAGTCGTGGTTACTGTCCTCACCCCAGCAACCACTTGAGACGGAGGATCCACCAACCGTCTCTCTTGCCCCACAATATACATCGCAATGCCCATGCCATGCAAGCGTTAAGTATTGAGCCCGGCCGACCGCTTATTTTCCACCGATTTTTTCAACTTCAACCGCGTTCGTGGCTTCCCGGACGACTCGCGACCGCTCCTGACAGTGTAAGTCTTACACCTGACCCGGGCAGAATTTTCACTGTTCGCCTTCAGAGGTCAGGCCGCGCCGAGGGCCTCTTTAATCACGGCGGCGAGAGCGTGAGCCTGCTGTTCGATAACGTCCTGCCGCTCTCCCTCAATCATCACGCGTGCCAGCGGCTCCGTGCCGGAATAACGCAGGAGCAGCCGCCCTTTCGCGCCCAGTTGTTCTTCCGTCTCACGCGCTGCGCGCTCTATCGCTTCGACTTCTGCGAAAGGCAGCTTCTCGCGGACTCGCACATTAACAAGCACCTGCGGGTAACGCCGGAAGCCTGCCGTCAATTCGTGTAGCGGCCGCTCGTGCTCGCGCATCGCGCGCAGGAGGCAGAGAGTTGTTATCATGCCGTCGCCCGCGAGGCTCAGGCTCGGAAAGATAAGATGCCCGGATTGCTCGCCGCCGATGCTCGCGCGGGTTCGCAACAATTCTTCGAGCACATACTTGTCTCCGACATCCGTGCGCGCAAGCTGCCAACCTTTTGAACGCAATGCAATCTCCAAACCGATGTTGCTCATCACTGTGGCGACGACGAGGCCACCGTTCAACTGCTCGCGCGCAGACAAATATTGCGCCAGCACCCACAGCGTCGCATCGCCGTCAACAAACTCCCCGCGTGCGTCAACGAAGAGCGCGCGGTCAGCATCGCCGTCAAACGCCACGCCCAAGTCTGCTCCTCCGGCTTGAGTTTTTTGGCGTAAGCCTTCGATGTGCAGGGAGCCGCAGTTATGGTTGATGTTACGTCCATCCGGCTCGTCGTTGATAGCGACGACCTGCGCTCCGAGCTTGCGAAAAAGAGCGGGCGCGAGATGCGAACTAGCTCCGTTGGCACAATCAACGACGAGACGCAAGCCCTCAAGCGAGAGCCCTCCGGCCACCTCTCCGGCTAGATAATCAAGATAGCGCTCTCTGAGGCGCGCGGCTTCGGGCGAGTCAACGAAGGCAGCGTGAGCGCTGTTGTCAGAGGTTGCTGTCTGCGTTTCCTCTGCTGCTTGTTGTCCGGCTTGTGCTGCGATGTCGGCTTCGATTAACCGTTCGGTGGCATCGTCCAGCTTGCGTCCTGAGGGAGCAAAAATCTTGATGCCGTTGTCCTGATACGGATTATGCGAGGCGCTGATGACGATGCCAGCGTCGGCCTGAAGAGTGCGCGCCAGATAGGCCACGCCCGGCGTTGTGATGACGCCCGCCGATTCAACTCGCGCGCCCGCACGGGTCGCGCCCTCCGTGAGCGCGGCTTCAATCCATGGGCCTGATTCGCGCGTGTCGCGGCCGACGACGAGATGCGTAGCCTGTCCTAGGGCGGAGCGCGCGGCGAGGTGGCGGGCAAGCGCTGCACCGACGACACGAATCGTCGGCGCGTCCAGCGGAAAACGACCGGCAAGCCCGCGCATTCCGTCCGTACCGAAAAGTCTTTTCATGGGTTTCGTATTTCGCGGTTTCAGGTTATCCGTTATTAACTTGAAGCCTGCAACCTGAAACTTACTTAATAATCGTAAAGCCTGTCGGATTAATGGAACGCAGCTCGACGCGATTTTCAAGGCCGGGTGGCAAGACGAGGCGCGGCGTAATCGCGCCGTCCTGACCGACATCGAGTGTGATGTGTATATCCGAGGCACGCAGTTGCTCAAGCGCAGAACGCGTGCCGTAGAGTGTGACGCTGGCCGTTTCGGGCCGCGCCTGCGCGCCCGTCGGTTCGCGCACGGCGACAACAGCAAAGCTCTTCTCGATGCGCCGCTCGCCGATTTCAAAAGCCGCGCTGACGACCGTATCAATCAGGTCAATCTTCTTGTCAAGCGCGGCGGTATTAATGGCAAGCTGCTGGACGGTGAAACTCTCCTTGCGTTCACTGAGCGAGACGGCCTCGGTTGATAATTTCTGGAGCGCATTGACGCGGCTCGCAGGCCCGCGCACTCTCACTCTGGCCGGAGTTATCCTGACTTCACGCAATTCATAACCTTCGGGCACGCTGCCTTCGCGAAGCGCCTCGACTTCAACCTCGCGCTCGACGCGCTGTTCGAGCCTGAGAGGCATCGCGTTCGGCTCTATGCCTTCAACGCGGACGCCGTCGGGCAATCCGAGCGTCACATTTTCGGGCGTCAACTGCACAAGGCGTTCGCCGGGTTTGAAGTCGCTGATATCTACGTAGGCGACTAGGTCGCGCGAGTCTATGCGTTCGAGCACTTTCTTATTGCCCGTCAACGCTACTTCAACTTCTGTGCGCGGGTCGTTGCTAATCTCCACGTCGTTTGGCAAATGAAAGTTGAGATGGACGCCGCGCAGGTGAATGGTGGCGGGCGTGCGCTGCCCTGTCACGGCATACCAGAGCACGACCGTAATGCCGAGCGCCAGCAGCTTGAGAGTCAAATCCTCGACGAAGATTTCGCGCAGCCAGCGCTGCACAGGGCCGCGACGCGGCTGAGGAGAACGGACGTTGATGTCTTCCGGCTCTGTGAAAGGCATAAGCAATGAACGAAATTCAGGAGTCAGTTTTAAGAATCAGGAAGAACAGAGAATCAAAAAGAAGTAGCCTTGCGCTTCATCGCTTCCTGCTCGTTGTCTCCTGAATTCTATGCTCAGGTTGAAATAGCTCGTTCGGTTTCGGTGTCTGACGTTTCCAGTAGTTTTTCATCTTCGCGCTCGGCCGTCTCGGTGTTGACTTCGAGCGCACGGAAAATGGAGGCACGAAGCTTGGTGGCATCGAGTCCGCGCCGGATTTGCCCTGCCTGCACGAAGGAGATTAAGCCCGTCTCTTCCGAGACGACGACCGCCACGGCGTCCGAATCCTCCGTGATGCCGATGGCTGCGCGGTGGCGCGTGCCGAGGTCTTTCGAGAGGCGCGGGTTTAATGTCAACGGCAGAAAGCAGGCTGCGGCCGCCACTCGATGACGACGGATAACGACCGCGCCGTCGTGCAGCGGCGTCGTCGGGTTAAAAATCGTGACGAGCAAATCGTAGCTGAGTTCGGCGTCCATCTTAACGCCGCCGTCAACGACGTTCCTCAAGCTGATGCCACGTTCGATGACGATGAGAGCACCCGTTTTGGTCGAAGCGAGCGTCGTCGCCGCCAGCACGATTTCGTCGTATACGCCTTCTCCGAATTGCCCGCGATGGCGGCGCGTGAAAGGCATCCTGAAGCGATTGCCGAAGGAGATGAGCACCTGCCTGATTTCCGATTGGAAGAGCACGATGACGGCGATGCCTATGTAGAGCGGCACGCCGCGCAGGATAAATTCCAGCGTCGCCAAATCCTGATTGACGGCAAACCAGTAGAGCAATGCGAAGGCGGCGATGCCTGCGGCCATCGGCGCGGCGCGCGTTCCCCTGACGAGTTTCAAGACTGCATAGACGATGAGAAAGACGAGCGCGATGTCCGCTATATTGCGCAACTCGCTCAGCCTTCCCAGAGTCTCTTTGTATGGCAGCAGTAAAAGCATCGTCTAATCTGGAAGCAAAAATCTAAAACTGAAAATCCCTTTAGCCGATGTGTCCGGGAACCGGCTCTTTTTGTCGTCGCTCGCTTTCGGGCGCGGCCTCTAAAAAGATGTTGGAGACTTTCGGCTCGGCGCGCTTGATCAAGTCTTCCACTTCACCAATGGTGCGTTCAATGTCATCGGTCGTCAGGCGGTTGCGTAGGTTGATGTGCGCGTTGATGAGAATCTGTTTCGGAGCCATGTGCATCGTCAGTAGTTCGACGACCTCGACGACGTTTTTGTGTTCGAGGATGGCGCGGCGAATACGTTCGACTGACTTCGGTGTGGCTGCTTCACCGAGCAGCAGCCCGCGCGAAGAGCGCGCCAGCCCGAAGGCGACTATTGCCAGCACGACGCCGATGACCATCGAAGCAAGGCCGTCCCAGTAAGCGCCGTTGCCGGGCGCGACCTGATGGTCTGTCAGGTAAATGCCGACCGCGGCGATAACGATGCCGAGCAGCGCCGCCGAATCTTCAAAGATGACGGTCTTCGCCGTCGGGTCTTTCGACTCGCGCAAATACTCCTTGAAGGTCATCCCTTCGTGATGCGCTTCCCTGACCTCCTGCCAGATGGCAACGGCGATTGAGATGGATTCGAGCACGAAGGAGATGGCGAGCACGATGTAGGCCCAGTTCAAATGTTCGGGCGCGTGCGGGTGCGTCAGTTTCTCGTAGCCTTCGTAGAGCGCGTAGGTCGCGCCGACGCCGAAGATGAATATCGCCGCGATAAACGACCAGAAGAAACGCTCTTTGCCGTAGCCGAACGGATGTTTTTCCGAGGCCGGGCGCATGTAAAAACGCAGGCCCAACAGCAGGAAAACTTGATTGGTCGTATCGGCCAGAGAGTGAAAAGCTTCGGCTTGCAGACCCGTAGAGCCTGTGCGGCCTGCCGCCCAGAATTTCAGGATTGTAATTAGACCATTGGCGATGAGTGCGCCCAGCACAGCCCACATTTACAGTCTTCCCCCGACGATGTTGAACTGATTGCTCCGCATGGATTATGGGGGAAAAAATGGAAGAAGGCAAAAGGTAAAAGTAAAAACGCAAAAGGGAAGACTAAAAATCCGTTCTAAAAACTCTGGCAGCGGCCAGTTCAGTACTTTTGCCTTTTACCTTTTTACTTTTACCTTCTTCAGTTGTCCGCGTTGAAGGAAACCGACGAGTTCGCCTGTGCTGCTGACGACGGCGACCGAGCCGACGCCGTTGCGCTGCATGATTTCGTTGGCGCGTGCGACGGTCGTTGAGGGGTCAACAAAGAGTTGTGGGGCGACGGGGCGCATCACGTCGCGCGCGCGCACCTGCCTCCAGCGTTCGCGCGGGAGTTGTTTCAAATCTTCGAGCGACAAAATTCCGTGCAAGCGTTTAGCCTTCGCGACGGGGAAGCTGGTCTGACGGTAGAGCGGCAAAATCGTGTCAACGAAATGGCTCATCAGCACGTCCGGCTCAATCGAGATGGGCGCTGACATCGTTTCTCCGACGGTCGCACGCTTTAAGCCCTGCGATTCCTTGACGACGCCGACCGCCGCGTCTAACAGAAACATCCCAACCAGCACAGACCAGAGGCCCATAAACGGATCGCGCGGCACAAACAGACCGAAGACGCCGAAGACGCCGAAGACAATCAGCGTCCATGCTATGACCTGCCCGCAAACGCCAGCGATGCGCGTCGCCTCTGCGATGTCGCCGCCTCTGCGCCAGAGGGCCGCGCGCAGGACGCGCCCGCCGTCGAGCGGGTAACCCGGAAAGAGATTAAAGACGGCCAAGAGCAGATTGCTGAAGCCGACGAACATGAAGATGGCGGCGGTCGTGCGATAGCCGCCGATGCGCGCAATCGCCATCGCACCGAAGGAGAAGAGCGAAAAGAGCAGGCTCGCCGCTGGACCAGCGACCGCGATGCGAAACTCAGCGCGCGGGCTGTCGGGCTCGGAACGCAGACGCGCCAGCCCGCCAAACGGATGAAGCACAATCTCCTCAATCTCTATGCCTTCGTAGCGTGCTGTCAGTGCGTGCGATAGCTCGTGGCCGAAGACGGAGAGAAAGAGCGCCAGCGTCGTTATCAAACTCAGGACAATAGCCACCGGCAAACTCGCCGGCGGCAGCCGCATCGTTCCGCGCTGCAAGTTATCCGCAATCAGCCAGACACTTAAACCGAAGACGAAGAACCAGCGATAATCAATGCGCACGGGAATCCCGTAGACACGCGCGACCAGTATTTGACGATGGAAAAACTCGCTGACTTTCATTTAAACGTTTAGTGATTGATACATCCTTAACTCTCAAAAACGCTGCTGTCCGCATCAAGCAATGGAAACGGCTCGTTGCGGGCAACGCGGCGCAGGAGCGGCGGCTCGTCAAAGAGTTGCGCGAGGCCGCGCACGGTTGCCAGTCGCGGCTCTTCAGCGACGCGCACGCTCAGATTCGTCGCCTCTTGTAAATACTGTTCCAAGCCTTCGAGGAGCGCGCCGCCGCCCGTCAGGATAATCCCGCGGTCAAAAATATCTGCGGCCACTTCGGGTTGCAGTTGGGCCAGAGACTCTTTGACCTCTTCGCTGATCTTGTGAATGATGGGCTGCGCGACGGCGTGAATCTCCTGCGCCGTCACTTCAATCGCGCCGGGGCTGCCCGTCTGCACGCCGCGTCCTTTGACCGTCATGCTGCGCGCAGGATCAAAAGGTTCTGTTGCCGAACCAAGCTCGATTTTCAAACGCTCTGCGGTCGGCACACCAATCGTTAGTCCACGATAGCGGCGCAGGCGATCCATAATCGCCGCGTCAATATCTGAACTGCCGACGCGTTCGGCGTGTGCATAAAGAATCGAGCCGCTGGCGACGACCGCCACGTTGGTCGTACTGCCGCCGATGTCAACGACCGCGACGGCGTGTTCGTCCGTGACCTGCACGCCCGCTCCGATGGCCGCTGCCAATCCTTCTTCAACCATGTAAACGCGGCCGATGTGCGCGTGTTCGGCGGCGCTCAGGAGTGCGCGCTGCTCGACCTGCGTGACGCCAGAAAGCACGCTCATCACGGCGCGGCGGCTGAAATGCGAAAGACCGCTGCGTGCCTTGCGTACGAAATGAGCGAGCATCGCCTGCGTCCGTTCAAAATCGGCGACGACACCGTCAACGAGCGGAGCGATAACGGCCACGTCGCGCGCCTCGCGGCCCTGCATCTGCTGGGCCTCTCGCCCGACCGCGACCACCTCTCCTGTCAGTTTATTGACCGCCACCACAGAAGGCTCGTCAACCACCACGCCGCGCTGCCGCACGGAGATAATCGTGGACGCCGAACCCATGTCAATCGCCATCGAATCGGAGACCAGATTGCGCAGCGCGTTAAAGCGCATCAGCGTCCGGGTCTTGCGCATGAACGAACGTGATTCCATCTTGTCTTTAAATAATAGCAGGGCCACTCCTCAAAATGAGACAGGGACAGATTAAGGAAACCAAGCAAAGCACGAAAACAAAAAAACGCTCTCCGGCCCTGCCCTCTTCCCTTCTGCCCCTGTTAGCCTTGCTTCCAACATCTCGCCCGGCCTCTACTTCCCGCCCGACGATACAACCTTCTGCAAACTTAAAGGAAGAAGCTTTGCCGCTTCATCCTCTAAGACTGACCGAACCGCTCCATCTCACAACACCGTGCCACCCACAAAGCCGCGCCGTAGCAACCACAGAACGGAAACGATGATGTATGAACGATGAACGCGGAAGCGTGAAGGCGGAATGAAAAACAAGCTCTGAACAGTTCATCGTTCATCGTTCCTAGTTCATCGTTTCCTTTATTCCGCCGAGCTTGCCTGTTGCCATTCGACTTCGAAGAGCGGCACGGGCTGCGTGCGATTCTTGACCATGATGGGTTCGCGCGGCGTCAGCGTGTAGCGCGAGCCTGCGGCGCGCGACGCTTCGGCGCTCAGTAGAATCTGCCCGCCGAGCGCGTTTGATTCGAGGCGCGACGCGAGGTTGACCGTATCGCCGATGGCCGTGTACTCGGAGCGGCGTTCAGAGCCTATGTAGCCGACGGTCGCCTCGCCCGTATGCAAACCGATGCCGACGCCGATTGCGGGAAAACCTTCGGCACGAAGTTCTTCGTTGATGCCGATGATGCGACGCTGCATGGCGACCGCCGCGCTGAGCGCGTTTGAAGCATCCTGCGGCGTGGCGGTCGGTGCGCCGAAAAGCGCCATCAATCCGTCGCCGATATATTTGTCGAGCGTTCCGCCGTGTGCGAAGATGATGTCGGTCATCGCGGAGAAATAACGGTTCAAAAGTTGGACCACCTTTTCCGGCTGCGCGTGTTCGGAAAGACGCGTGAAGCCGCGTATGTCTGCGAAGAGCACGGTAATCTTCTGGTTGACGCCGCCGAGCTTGAAGCTGCCCGGATTTTCGAGCATCTGCTTGACGACATACTCCGGCAGGAAGCGCCCATAGTTGGCGCGCGCAACTTCTTCACGCGCAAGACGCTCGTGGGCGCGCGTGTTCTCCACAGCGACTGCGGTCTGCGCGGCGACGGCCGTAATCAACTCAAGGTCGTCGGGCTTGAAGGCTGCAAACGGGTCAAGGCGGTCTGCGTAGAGCGCGCCGTGAACACCGCTTTCAGCGACGAGCGGCGCACAAATGGTCGAGCGCACACCCTGCGAGACGATGGAATCAACGCCCGCAAACTGAGCTTCGGCAGCAGCATCCTGCGAGAGCATAGCCACCTTGTCTTTCATCACCTTGCGCGTGATGGTGCGTCCGATGGTCAGCTTTTTGGCGTGAGCTTCAAGCTTGGCGTCGCGCGCGCGCGTTGCGATGGGCCGCAGCTCAACCTCGTCATAGCCATCTCTGACGTTGCCTTCTGCAAGGAGCGCGACGACGCGGTCGGCGGGCGTGGCGCGAAAGATAATGTCCGTCGCTTTGGCGAAGATGGCGTTAAGGTCGAAGACAGAGCCGAGCGTCTTGCTCATCTCGTACATCTCCGCGAGAATCGTCGCCTTGCGTTGCAGGGCTTCCATCTCTTTGTCGCGCGTCGCCATGGAGGGTTGAGCGCGCAGGACCTGCGACATCACGTCGTTGGCAGAGATAAGCATCTGCGTGTGTCCGAGCGGGCGGTCATCGTAACGCACGTTGGAAGCACGCTCTTCGACGGGCTGCTCGAAGCGCAGGGTGCTTGCGCCGATGGTGATGCGGTCGCCGTGCGCGAGTTGATGCTCATCGCGCGCCTCGCCGTTGATGAAGACCTTGTTGGCGCTGCGGCGTAGTTGGCCGCCGATGTTAACGCCGTCAATAATCGTGTAGGCGCTATCGTTGTCGGCCTTGACGTGCGCGTGATGGCGCGAGGCGCGCGGGTCGTCTAGGACGACGCAGTTGTCCGGCGCGCGGCCGATAGTACAAGGGGTTTGCGGGGTCAGCATGTACTGCCATTCGCGACCGCTCGCATCAATAATCTTCAGTAAAGCCATAACATTTTTCGCGAAATCCGCAAGGCGCGCTTCTCTCGGCTACTCGCGCCTCGTCTGAAGCTCAGGAGAAAAATCAAAGGTGTCCGGGAAGTGCTCCTGCAATTGTCAAGCTCTTTGAATCCTATCAGTCTTTAGATAAAGCTGACAACCGTTTGCCCACACGCGGAGCAGACGCCGGAGGAAGAACGACAAACTGCCGCGCCGCTTGCTTCACGTTCGTCTCTGCTCCCGTTATGGCTGACGGCATGCGTTTGATTTTGAAATAAACCGTAACTGTTAACTAAAACGTAATATCGCACTCATATTATCGTCAGTCCGCGGTCAGGACTAAATGTGTTGCAGGCTGGCGGGCCTTTGAGCACCATTGGTAGACTCGACATGCGCCGGGCTTGAGCAGCGACGCGCCCCAACAATCGCCAGACAAATCTTCGCCGGAGGAACTTCCAGTATGCTTCGATTATCAACATTGCGAGTGTTGTCCTTGCTTCTACTCTGTTCCGGCGCGGCTGCCCTCGCCGTGGCACAATCGCCCGCCGCAGTGCGCCCGTCGGTCAACCCGGCCGCAGATGCGAGCAATCCCTCGCCGCCAAAAGCTTCAGAGCTTGACGAAGTGCGCCGCCAGTTGCGCGAGCAGCGAGAAGAGCTTGAACGCATGCGCTCGACCATCACGGAGCAGTCGCGCTTGATAGACGAGTTGCGCCAGCGCGTTGAGCAGACGGCGCAGCAGCAAAACTCGCTTGCGAACGGCACGGGCCGTGGCGACATCGCGGCAAGCGATGCTCTGCCAGCAGACGCTTCATCAAATTCCGGCGTCGCAGCCCGGAAGCCGCAAACGGATGACCGGCTCAAGAGTGTCGAAGAGCAGACGAAAAAGAACACCGAAGCCATCGCACGTCAACTCGGCTCCATCACCTTTAGCGGCGACCTGCGCCTGCGCTACGAGTCTCTACTGAATCAGTTGAACGCCACGGCCAACGCCGACAACCCTCTCGTTCTCGGCAATGAACTCTCTTCGCGCAATCGCTTCCGCATTCGCGCTCGCCTCAACATTCGCGGGCGCATCGGCAAAGAGTTTGACTGGGGCCTGCGTCTCGGCACAAGCAGCTTCGCAGACACCATCTCAAACAACCAGACGCTAACAGACTTCTACAACCGCAAGCCCTTCGGCCTCGACAACGTTTACATCGCCTGGACGCCGCAAAAAGTGCCGGGCCTGCGCATACAGGGCGGTAAGTTTGACGTTCCTTGGCTGCGCACAGAGATGACGATTGACAACGACCTCGCACCCGAAGGCTTGAGCGAAGCCTACTCGCGAAATTTCGAAAAATCGAAACTAAAATCTTTAACCTTCACCGCATGGCAACTCCCTTTTCTTGAACGCAACTCCGCCTTCATACGCAACAGCAACGGCACTGTCAACATAGACGAATCGAGGCGCGGTGGGCGAGACCTGGCGCTCTACGGCGCGCAAATCACCGCGCGCTTCGAGCCTTCATCCACAGTCGGCCTTACGCTTTCGGTCGCAGACCTCTACTTCAACGGCACGCAGTTTATCTCGCCCGTGCAGGTCTTCGGCAATCAACTGCAACTGCCCGTCACAATCGTTATCCCGGCAACCGCAACGACGCCCGCCCAGACCATTACCACGCAAGTCTCTATTCCGCGCGAACTGCTCGTCTCAGGCCACGGCAATCTGGGCTCTACGACCGCATCCAACAACGCCGTCAACCGCGACGGCCGTCTCTCCTCCGGCTACAACCTGATAGACGTCATCGGTCGCCTAGACCTGACGCACAGCAAGCGCTTTCCCGTCACGCTGCTCTTCGATTTCGTTACCAACACGCAAACGCGCGATGTCGTCGTAGCCGGGCCGAACGGCTCGAACCTGTTAGTCGCCAACAACGAAAACAACGGCTACTGGGCCGAGATACAGGTTGGAAAGTCGCGCGAGCGCGGCGACCTTGCCTTCGGCTACACGTTCCTGCGCATTGAAAAAGATGCTGTGCTGACGCCCTTTAACTTTTCCGACGTGGCGCAGCAATCAGACATGCGCGCTCATCGTCTCGGCTTCACCTACGCAGCCGACGCGCGCGTTTTGCTGACGCTGACCGGCATCATCACGCAACGCCCAAACGGACTGCTCGGCGTCTTCGGCGCAACTCCGCAAGGCTCGCTCAATACGCCGACCACGCGCCTGCAATTCGACACTACTTTTCGCTTCTGATGTTACAGGATGGAAGAGATTAACTGAGGCGTCTTTGATACTGAAGCGGCTTTATTCACTGTCCGAGAACCATTGTCTTAAGCAGGTGTGCGAGCATTGCATCGCCGTCGTCGCAGAGTCCTGTGTGGACGGGTGAGGTTTGAATGATGGTGCTGCGCGGGGCGACGAGCCAGTGGAAGCGCGAGCGCGGCGGAAGCAGTCCGATGGGGCCGGCCTTTGCGCCTCCCTCGCAAATCATGTAGATGGCGTCAAGGTGCTTGCGGACGATTGCAGGGTCCAGGGAGGAATCAAGCGCTGCGAGACGTTGTTCGTCAAGAGCGATTCCGGCCTTCAGGAAATTCTGCGCCGTGCAGGATAAAATTATGCCCGCGTTGATAAACTCTTCGCGCTCCACACGCGGGACAACACGGATGACGGCGTAATCAAACGGACAAAGTTCGGGCATTGGCCGCCTCCTGTGCGAAGTCTCGCGGGAGCGCCAGACGTGTGAGCAGATACTCCGTATAAGCGGCACGATGTTCGTCGGCTGTCGCAAACCGTGGCTCGCCCGCCAGCCATTCGTCTGGAATTAGGCTTAGAACATCGCGCACAAGCGCCTCCGTCACGCGCGCACTCAAGCTCGCATCCGTCTCCGGCAGCGCGCCTGCGAAAGGCAGCAGGACGTGCTCTTTAATCTGGCGGAAAGGGTTGCGGCTGCGCTCAAGATAGTTGGCCCAGTCGTGATGAAAGTAGAGCGATGCGCCGTGGTCTATCAGCCAGAGCTTGCGGTGCCAGACGAGAAGGTTTGTGTTGCGCGGTGTGCGGTCAATGTTCGTCGTGTAGGCGTCGAGCCAGACGACGGCCGATGCGAGTTCGTTGTCGGCTTTATCAACGAGCGGGTCGAAGGTAATCGAGCCGGGAAGATAATCGAGCGCGAGGTTGAGACCGGCGCTGGCCCGTATTAAATCCTGTATTTCGGGGTCGGGTTCGGTGCGCGCCAGCGCCGTGTCCAGATTGACGAAGACGATTTCCGGCACGGGCAAGCCGAGCGCACGTCCGAGTTCACCCGTGATCACCTCGGCAATCAGCGCCTTTACGCCCTGCCCCGCCCCGCGAAACTTCAACACGTAAAGCCCGTCGTCGTCTGCCTCCACGATGGCCGGGAGCGACCCGCCTTCGCGAAGCGGGGTGACGTATCTTGTGGCCTTCACCGTTCTGAGATTCATCCCCAAAGGATATGCGCGACCCTCTCCCTTAAGTCAAGACCGCCA
Source organism: Pyrinomonadaceae bacterium (assembly GCA_036382855.1). Taxonomy (GTDB): domain Bacteria; phylum Acidobacteriota; class Blastocatellia; order Pyrinomonadales; family Pyrinomonadaceae; genus DASVTR01. The sequence goes on from DASVPO010000002.1 coordinate 142,300, forward strand.
GGGAGCAAACCATCAAACAGGGGCGAGCGATTCCTCCGAAGTTCAGATTAAAACTTGACAGCACGGCAAAGCAGAGCTTAGTTCTGTTCCTGTAATTTCAACGAACAGGGAGAGCGAACGCATGAACCACGAGCCTTTCATCGTGCCGCCGGGCAAGAAAATCCGTCTCAAGGATTACGACCCAAACTATACGGCCAACTTTACGAGCAAGGACGAAGCGCTCCTGAAGTTGCAGGAAGACGTAAGGCGGCTGGCGAAATATCAGGACGTGCTCTATGCGCAGAATACCTACGCGCTCCTGATTATTTTTCAGGCGATGGACGCGGCCGGTAAAGACGGTGTGATTAAGCATGTCATGTCGGGCGTCAATCCGCAGGGCACGCAGGTCTTCTCCTTCAAGTCGCCCTCTTCGGAAGAACTGGACCACGATTACCTGTGGCGCACGCACAAGGCCATGCCGGAGCGCGGGCGTATCGGCATCTTCAACCGTTCTTACTACGAGGAAGTCTTAGTCGTTCGCCTTCATCAGGAAATCCTTGATCTGCAACAACTGCCGCCCGAAGCCAGAGACAAAAATATCTGGAAACGACGCTTCGCAGACATCAACGACTTCGAGCACTATCTAGTCAACAACGGCATCGTCGTCATCAAATTCTTCCTCAACGTCTCCAAAGAAGAACAGAAGCGCCGCTTCCTGAAACGCATTATGACGCCCGAAAAAAACTGGAAGTTTTCCCTGGGCGACGCCAAGGAGCGCGGCTTCTGGGAGCAATACATGGAAGCCTACGAAGACATGTTCAATCACACCAGCACAGAGCACGCCCCTTGGCACATCATCCCCGCCGACCACAAGTGGTTCACGCGCGCGGCCGTCGCCGATGTGATTATCAGCAAGCTCAAGTCTTTAAAGCTCAGCTATCCGACCATCAGCGATGAGCACAGGCAGAACCTACTCAAAGCAAAAGAGGTTCTGGAAAACGAAGACCAGAAGCAGCCAAACACATGAGCACGCCCGCCTCTGCGGCAACGACTAAATTTGCGCCAACAACTAAATTTTAAGAGGGCTTCTGCGCTTCAATATCAGAGGCGACTGCTTCGCTGGCTGTGAGCGTAACAGGCGATAATTCGATGGCTGGCGGCGGCTGCTCATCCTGATGGTCAAGGCTCTCGACGAGCCGCGCAAAAAAGTCGTTCGTCTCCCACTCATGCCAGCGCACGAGCGCGTTAGAGTAGTGCTTCATACGCGCCTTGGCAAAGTGGCGCATGAGCCAGACGGCAGCGGCCCGCCGCGCCTGCACGCCCGCAGCAATAGCGGCAGCATTTGAGGCGGCGCGCTCTTCCTGCTTTTGAAACTCAAGCAGCATACGTCCGAAGCCTTCGAGCCAGACATCGCTGTCATGCAACTCGCCGAGCGACGTTTGCAGTTCGGCCACCTCCGCTGCGTATCCGTTAAGCGCCTCGCCCCGGCAGACAGCGAACAACTCCATCGCGTAGCGCAGCCTCTTTGCAGCGATGCGCATCTCGTGCAGAGCCTCGACGCTGAAGGGCCTGTAGAGACTTTTGCTCAACTCACGCAACTCCGCCAGCCGCGCAACGATAATCTCGCGCCCCGCTTCCCGGAAGACCAACTCCGGGGCCGAACCCATTTTCTTACGCCGCCGTGTGCGCGGCTCAATCGCGCGTTCGACATCATCACGAAACTCTGCCTGTAGCTCCGCCAGCCTCTCTTCCGTGATCGCGCGCCTGAGCGCAGCACGCGCCTTTGCTAGCTCCGCCCGCCGCTCATTAACAAGCTCCGCGACGCCCGCCGCAAGCGCCTCAGGTGCTTCACGTTGCAATTCTTCGAGCGCCATAATCGCCACGTCCTCGTCGCGCACAGCGCCGAGCGCGTCTGCCACCTGCTTTAACTCGTCTGCGACGGCGGCGAGCTTGCGTGCGCGCAGGTAGGGCTTGAAATCGCGCAACGTGCTGCGCAGCCGTCTAGAGGCCACGCGCATGTCGTGCACGCCCTCAGGGTCGGACCAATCGAGCGCCTGCGCGCGAAACCCGCACATCTCCTCAAGCCGCGCTTGCAGCACACGCTTAATCTCAGCGGCCGCGCTTCCCTCGCAATTCAATCCTTCGATTTTTTTAGCCTTAGCCATAGCTCAACGGTAGAATTTGACGCTGCGTAGTTTCTTGTCCGCCACGTCCGGCACGGGCGGGCGGGACTCCGCCTCCCACTCGCGCAGGCGGTCAATAATCACGCCCTCGCGCAGAGCGTAGTCGCAGGAGCGCAGGCTTTTGATACCGAAGGCGCGCATAGCACCTTCCAGAATCTGCCCGCCCGCGATGATAATCTCCGCACGCTGCGCACTGATGCCGGGAATAGTGCAGCGCTCGGCCATGTTCATCTTGGCGGTTCGCTCGTTGAAGCGCGCGAGGCGGTCGAGAGCAATCTCGGCTCCTGCGGGTTGCGCGCCAGTTTCCTCCATGCCGGGCTGTCGCAGTGTGCGCAGGCGCAAGGCTTCGCCGATGGCGATGATAGTGCCGGAAGTGCCCGTGGCCTGCTGCCAGCGCATGCCCTGCAACTCGCGCGCGGGTCGTTCGAGCGCCGCGCGTATCTCTTCACGCAGAGCGCTTATCTCTTTCTGCTCCGGCGGGTCGTTTGCAATCAACTGCTCTGTGAGGCCGACCGCTCCGAGCTTGACCGAGTAGAGCTCAACGGGCAGGCGTTCGCGCATGAAAGAGATTTCCGTTGAGCCGCCGCCGATGTCTATGTTGAGGAGCGAGGCGCGGCGGCCAGCGCAACCCTGCGCCGCAGCCAGTCCAATCAGTCGCGCTTCCTCGACGCCGGAGAGAATTTCGACGCACATTCCCGTCTGACGTTCGACCTCATCAACAAACTCTGCCGAGTTGTACGCCTCGCGCACGGAAGCGGTCGCAATCGCGATGACGCGCTCTGCGCCGCGCGCTTCGGCAATCGAGCGCAGGCGCTTGATGCAAACGGCGGCGCGCTCGATTGCAGCAGGCGAAAGATGGCCCTCGCGCAGCGTCTCGTGGCCGAGGCGCACGACCTCCTTCTCACGCGCCAGCACGGCAAACGAATCACTCGCCGCCGCGTCAACCACGACCAACTTAATGGAGTTTGAGCCGATGTCTATCGCCGCCAGTTTCAACTTTGCCCTCTCCCGCGTTTCAAGTCTTGAGGTTTAAGGTTTCAAGTTGAAGAAAAGTACCTGAGACTCGAAACCTAACTCGCTTCCTCATCAATGATGCGTGTGATAGCGCGACGCAAATCGGCGGCGACACGGCGCACGGGCTGCGAAGCGTTGAGCACGCGAAAGCCGTATTCACCCTTCATGCGGTCGAATTCGCGCAGCATTCGTTTCTGGTACTCTATAAAGCTGTCGTAGAAATCTTCGCCGAGATACATGTCCATGCCCGATTCCCAGTAGTCGAATTCCCTGCCGGAGGTGAGCACGCGCGCGACAAGTTCTTCGACGGAGTCAATGCGCAGGTAAAAGACCACATCGGGGACGAGAGCGATTCCGTAGATGGCGCGCATCCATGCGGGGTCTGCGCCGCGCACGACGGCGCGTGCGATGGCCGAATAAATGTATCTATCCGTCAGCACGATGAAGCCCGCGCGCAGGGCCGGTAGCATCTGGTTTTCCAAGCGGTCTGCGAAATCCGTGGCGTAAAAAAGATGGAGCGCGCGGCGTCCTAAGGTGTGGCCCGCTTTGGCCTCCTTAATGCCGCGCCCTGCCAGCACGGAGCGCGTCATGCCCGTATCGAGCACGGCGTGGCCGCGCGATTCGAGCCACGCGCGAAGCTGCGCGATGTGCGTCGAACGGCCAACACCGTCAGTGCCCTCTATGACGATGAGCTTGCCGCTGTAAGGCTCGCGCTCGACGCCCGGCAGAGCCGTCCCGTAAAAGGTCATCTCCCTCATCCGGCGAGTCCTACCTTTCGCTTGCTCACCTTCTCTTTCTTCAGATGACGGCCGACTATCTCGCGCATCTCTCGTTGCTGCTTTTCAATCGAGCGCTGCGCGTCAATGGGCGTCAGCCCAAACTCCTCCACCATCTGGTCGTACTCGTCCAGAATCCTGCCCTGAAAAATCTTGAAACTCTCTTCGGCGTCGTCCGCCCAGTCCATGTCCATGCCTGCTTCGTAGTACTTCAACTCCGGGCGGCCCGAAATAATCCTGTCAATCGCCACGTCGAGCGGCGCGCGGAAGAAGAAGGCGACCGTCGGCCTGACGGCGAAACTATAAATCTCCCGCACCCACGCGCGGTCGCACCCGCGCGCCACGTCGCGCGCAAACGCCGTATAGATATAACGGTCGGCCAGGACAATCGCGCCCGCCTTGAGCGGCGGAATAATGTCGCGCTCGGTGCGGTCTGCGAAGTCTGTCGCGTGTATGAGGGAGAAGGTGGTGGGCGTAAACAGACGCCGCTTCTTGGCACGTTTGGTCGTTTCACGCACCAGCGGCGAAGAGTTCCATTCGGAGAAGAAGACGGGATAGCCTTCGGCTTTGAGCCATTGATAAAGCAGCGCCAGTTGGGTTGATTTGCCGCTTCCGTCCGTGCCTTCAACGACGAAGAGCTTGCCGGGGAAGCGATGTTGTCCATATGAAACCATGTGCAAACTCTAGCAAGAGACTCTAAACGCCTGGTGTTACATCGCTCTTAACTACGCCATGCCTGCGGCGCGCACACCACATGCTACTCATCCCTCGCGCATATCGCGCAGAATCTTCACGTCCGCCGGAGCACGGCTTGCAGACGCGTGTGCGCAGACAATGCTGCGCGCACCGGCCTTATCCACGCCGCCATACCAGACGCCTTCCGGGTAGACGACCATCACAGGCCCGCGCCCGCACTGGTCCAGACACTTGACCTTCGTCACCAGCACAGACACGCGCAAGTCCTGCTCCCTGATGGCCCGCTTCAACTCTTTCAGAGCAGCCTTGCCGCCCTGCCTGCGACATGTCTTATGCACGCAGGCCAGCACATGGGCGTTGATTCTTTTAAGACGTGACACTTGATAACTTCCAGACGGCATGCGCGCCAAAGCTTGCTGCCGGCCCTTCCTTGTTTGTAATAAATTCGATTTGATTACAACATGAAATGCAGAGACGGGCAACAACCGAGTATCCGGCGGCTGTTTCGCTCGTCGTGCGTAGACGTATGATTTTGTGCTAAAAAGTCTGCGCGCTCATTATCTGAATTCGCAGGCGTCGCTGAGGGTGAAGCAGCGGCGGCGAATATTTGTCGAAGGAGAATCGAGATGAAGGTACGTGAGATTATGACCATTGATGTCGGAAGCTGCGGGTTGGAAACAAACCTTGCGGCAGCGGCCAGAATCATGTGGGATAAGGACTGCGGCTCTGTTCCCGTGATTGACAGCGAAGGTCGCGTCATCGGAATCATCACAGACCGCGACATCTGCATGGCGCTGACAACGCGCAATAATCTGGCTTCGGAGGTGACGGTCGGAGATGTTGTTAACGGCACGGTCACGTCGTGCGCGGCCGGAGAGGATGTCAGTGTTGCGTTGAAGAAGATGCAGGAAGAGCAGTTGCGGCGTCTTCCCGTTGTTGACGGCGAAGGCCGTCTGGTCGGCATCCTCTCGCTTAATGATGTCATTCTTCATTCCAAGCGAGGCAAGAGCAAGAAGGGCGCGCACGTCTCTCATGGAGATGTGATGAACACGCTCAAGGCTCTCAGCCAGCACCGCACGCCGGACATCAACCCTCTAATCTGATTTCCGGCCGGAAAGGGCCGCGCCCCCGTTTTTGTTATCAAGCGAAGTCTTGAACGATTGATGAAGACACTTTTTCTTCTGCGCCATGCAAAATCGAGCTGGCAGGACGCGAGCCTGCCGGACTTTGAAAGACCTTTGAACGAACGCGGTCGGCGTGCCGCGCCGCTCATAGGGAAATTCATGCGCCGTCAGAAACTCCAACCCGAACTGATTCTCTGCTCCCCTGCGGAGAGAGCCAGACAAACGGTTGCGCTCGTACGGGAGACGGCCGCGCTGAAGGCTGAGTTGCGTTACGACGAGAGAATTTATGAGGCGACGGTTGCGCGCCTGCGCACTGTAGTCTCGCAGATTGATGAGAAGGCGGCGAGCGCGCTTCTAGTGGGCCACAATCCCGGCATGGAAGAATTGCTGCAATTTCTGACGAACGAAATACGCCGCATGCCGACGGCCGCCCTCGCACATATCACGCTTAATATTGAACGCTGGGCCGACGTGAAAGAGCAGAGCGGCGAGTTGGTGCGACTCATCAGGCCGAAAGAACTCGCGCGCGATTAAGCAATTCCACGGAGCGGCCCGTCTCTCTTGTCTCCTTTCTCTGCAACTACATTTGACGCGCTGCGTATAACAACAGGCGATTGAGCATATGCGGGAACTTGAACGCTTCATAGGCGAAGTGCTTGACGAGAAGTACAGGCTCGACAGGCTGCTGGGGCGCGGCGGCATGGGAGCGGTCTATCTGGCGACGCACCTCGGGACGGAGCGTCCAGTAGCGTTGAAAATCATCACGCCGCAGTTGATGAAAAACGACGAGTTCGTCGAGCGCTTCAAGCGAGAGGCGAGGGCCGCGGGGCGCTTGCGTCATCCTAATGTCGTTGACGTAACGGACTTCGGCTTTGCCAGCGTCGGCACAGAGCGCGTCGCTTATCTGGTGATGGAATATCTGGACGGCTGCACGCTGGCCGACGTGCTGGCCGAAGAGCAGCGTCTTCCGCTCGACTGGGTCGTGGATATTCTCGAACAGGTCTGCTCAGCCGTTGACGAAGCACACCAGCAGGGCATAGTGCATCGGGATCTGAAGCCCGACAATATCTGGCTCGAACCAAACAGGCTCGGCGGCTATCGCGTCAAGGTGCTCGATTTCGGCATCGCCAAGCTTGGCGAACCAACCGCGCCCGCCGTCAGCGCAAGCGCAAACGTTAACGAACTGGCAGCCACAGTTTCTTCAGTTTCTTCTGATTCCGCATCGCGACTAAAGAGCGAGAGCGCGCCAGCGACGACGCAGGGGCAGGAAGAACGCGCCGAAGCCGCAACGCAGGTTTACACCGTAGCCTCAACGGAAGAAGCGCCGACGCGCATAATGATGCCGGAGACGGTCTCAAGCCCACCAAACGTCGCGCCCGCCGAAGCAGACACGCTCGTTCAGCCGACAGACCCGGAAGAGATTCAGCCGACGCAGATGCTCGACCGGCAGGCAACGAAAAGACCGCTTCACAGCACGGCCTTGACCAGCGACGTGACGCGCGTCGGCGCAATCCTCGGCACGCCGCTCTACATGTCGCCGGAGCAGTGTCGCGGACAACAGTTGGATGCGCGCTCGGACATTTACAGTCTCGGCGTGGTGGCCTATCAAATGCTCGCCGGCGAGACGCCCTTTGGCGGCGACACGCTCTCCGTGATGAAACTGCACACGGAAGCGCCGCCTCCGCCGCTCAGGGAAAAGAATAAGAAGGTCTCGAAGCGCGTTGCGCAGCAAGTGATGTCGGCCCTGCATAAAGAGCCCGCGCAGAGACCGCCGAGCGCGGCTGCCTTCAGTAGTGCGCTGCGGGCCAATGCGGAGGGCGTGGGCACGCTGGTGCGTCACGCGCTGACGCTCTACACAGAGCACTTTCCGAAGTTCATACGGCTGGCCTTGCTCTGCTACGCGCCGGTTCTGGTAGCAATGGCTCTGGGAATCGTGCTGGACATACTGGTGTGGCAGAAGATGCTGTCGCGCCCGTCGGAACTCGCCCTGAAGGGTTTGCTGATGCTGTTGGCCTACATCGCCAACTTTCTCGCAACGTCGGCCATTACAGCCGTGACCGTGTTGATTGTCATACATCTTTCGGTTGCGCCGCTCAAACCCGTCAACATTCGCGCGGCCTTCGGCGTGCTCAAAAAAAGATGGAAGCCCTTCCTGCGCACCAGTATCAGGGTGACGCTGATGATTGTGCTTGGCATAGCGATGCTCTTCTTTCCAGTCATCTGGATGATGGCGCGTTATATGCTCTACCCGCCGGTAGTAGTTTTCGAGGGACTGGAGAAGAAGGCGGCCATCGAGCGCACTAAGGAGTTGTTCCGTCGTTCGAGGCGAACGGTCGTGCTGGTGTTGCTGGTGCAGTTAATGATTCCGATGATGCTCGGCTGGATTGTAGGTTGGAGCATGTCCGGCGCGGCGAAAGGTCAGGCGCACATCTCGCCGCGCATCATCGAAAAAGTAACGCCGCTCATCAGCCTCTTTCTGCTGCCGCTCATTTCGATTACGACGGCGCTGCTCTACCTGAAGGCGCGACAGCTCGGCGGCGAATCCCTGAAGCACGACATAGACAAGTTTGAGCAAGACGAAGTGCCGAGCAGCCGCTGGCAACAGCGTATGCGCAAGCGCCTGACGATGCGTACCCCTTCGAGCCGCTGAGCAGTCCAGCTCCTTAATCGAGGCATCTTAAAGCACAACGATGATGAGGCTCTACCGACGAAAGCGCGCGGATTTTATCATTGAACACGCAAAAAGCAATCTTTTCCCGCGAGGTCTGAATAAGGCGCGGGCGGGCTGCAAGCGTTTGTTAGAATTGGTGGCCGTGAGATGAGCCGTTACCGTTTGCTCTTTTTCTTCTTTGTGCTGCGAGCGCTCCTGAAACCGCGCATGTGCGCTTGGAATCCTTCCGCGTCGTGCGCCCCTATAATCTCTCCGATAACTTCGAGCGGCAATTGTTCGGCCTTCTTAAAATTGACGCAGCCCTTTCCGCAGTTGAGTTTCTTCCCAGCGCTGTCCAGCTTCTCCTTCAACTCAGGGAAGACGTAAATCGGAATCAAATGCAGGCTGATGTAGTTCTTCTGATTCGCCAGCGCGACATACCATTCCTCGCCAGCTTTGAAAGAGATAAACTTCGGGCCAATCTCCTCCGTGTAGCCTTCAGGCATACTCTCGCGCACTACCGCCCACACTCTTTCAATCTCACTTCTGCGCTCAGGCGGCAACCCGTCAAGATATTTTTGATAAGAAAGCGTCTGTTCTCCCACTGGCGAGCGTCCTCCGTTCTCTGTTGTCTGGATTCAATTAAATCAATCTTGGCTGGCGCGTCAAGCTTAGTTGAGCGGCCCCGTGTTGCGGCTCTGGCGATTGACGTGCACAGCCTCACGCTCAGGCAGCGGCAGCAACTCGGTCGTTCCTTCAGTCACAGAATTGTGAGCGGGCAACTGCGGCAACGCCGCCGTGTCGGGCGTTGCCAGCACGTGAACTGCGTTTGTCACGAGCGGCTTCTTCTCGCTCGGTCGCGGATTGAGCGTGCGATGCAGCCGCCACATCCCGTAGAACAACCAGCAGAATGATATTATCTCTCCGATGATTAAAAGAATTGTGCCCGCCTTCGGGCCTTTACGCGCGAAGAACATGAGCGGCAGGGCAAGCGCGATTACGGCAAGGATGGTCAGGACGCTGCCGACGATGTTTTGATGCGCGGCACGCGCTTCGGCCGTCAGGCGCAACACTTCAACTTCCGCCGGTGCGTCCATACTGCTCGGTGCGCCGCACGCGCGACAGAAGCGCGAGTCGCTCGTCAGGTTCGTGCCGCAGGCTGCGCAAACAATGGCCGGAGGACGCGCCGTCGCCAGCGCCAGCAGCGCATCAATCTCTCGCTCAAGGGTTTGTCTGTCGCCCTTCGTCACCACAGAATTCATAATCGAGTAGTCGAAGGTGGCGAGCGTCGAGTTGTTATTGGCAAGCCGGAAGCCGATTGAGAGCCTGATGGGAGAATTCATCGCGCTCGGAAAGCAGTTGACGCTCGACAGGCCGGATTGCTTGACGCTGTTTTTGGCGACGAGCGGTTGGTCGCTGACAACCGTATAGCCCAATTTTTCGAGCGCTTCGATAAGTCGCTGGCGCACAGTCTCCACCTCGCCAATCAACACGCGTCTCGACTGATACTCCGTAACACCGAAGCCACTGTCGCCCATCGTTAATAAATATTCCGACATCTTTACTCACCCCTTTACTGGGACTGCTCAGATGTAGAGCATCAATTTATCAAACGCAGAACCCGGTTGTCTCTTCATTCATGCAGAATTACGCTGAAGCGCCGAATCATGTTTCAACTCATGCGTAGCTGCTGACCGAAGGATGACTGACGAATGTTCAGGCGAAGTTCAGATGAATGTCAGACGGATTTAACATGCGCGTTATAGCCTGAGGCGTTCTCCAATTCTCTTTCTGCCGGTTTCGAACGGAGAAGTGAACCAATGCCTGTCTCGTCGAATATCAAGCGTGGCGTCGTCGCGCTTCTGTTAACTTCGCTGCTACTGCTGGCGGCTGCTTGCAGCGGCAATCAGGGCGGCGGCACGGCTGGCGTCGTCAGGCTGCAAGGCGCTGGCGCGACGTTTCCGAATCCGCTCTATCAAAAGTGGTTGAGCGAATACGGCAAGCTCAACCAGAGCGTGCGCATAGACTATCAATCCATCGGCTCAGGCGGCGGCATCAAGCAGATTCAGGAACAGACCGTTGACTTCGGCGCGTCCGATGCGCCTATGAAAGACGACGATTTGAAGAAAGCATCCGCCGACATCCTGCACATCCCGACGGTGCTCGGCGCGGTCGTGCTGACATACAACCTCTCCGGCGTCCAGCAGCCTTTGCGCTTCTCGCCTGAAACCATCGCAGACATCTTCCTCGGCAAAATCAAACGCTGGGACGACGATAAGATCAAGGCCGACAATCCGGGCGTCGCTCTTCCCAATGCAGATGTGACGGTCGTTCACCGCTCCGACGGCAGCGGCACTTCAGCCGTCTTCACTGATTACCTACAGAAGGTCAGCCCCGAATGGAAGGAGAAAGTAGGCACGGGCACTTCGCCGCAATGGCCTGTCGGTATCGGCGGCAAAGGCAACGAAGGTGTGACGGGCCAGATCAAACAGACGCCCAACACCATCGGCTACGTCGAACTCGCCTACGCCGTCCAGAACAAGCTGCCCGTCAGTTTTATTAAAAACAGTTCGGGCAGTTTCATAGAGCCTTCGCTTGATGCTGTGACGGCAGCGGCGGCCGAATCCGTCCAGACGACGCCGGAAGATTTGCGCGTCTCTATCACCAACGCTGCGGGCGCACAGGCGTATCCGATTTCAAGCTACACTTACATTCTCGTCTATAAAGAGCAAAGGGACGCCGCCAAAGGCAAAGCGCTTGCGGACTTTCTCTGGTGGGCCATTCACGACGGCGAAAAGTTTGCGAGAGACTTGCAGTATGCGCCGCTGCCCGCCGGAATCGTCAAACGCGCCGAAGCCAAAATCAACTCGATTACCTCCGGCGGCAAGCCTTTGCGACAATAAAAGTCCAAAGTCCAAGGTCCACAGTCAAAACGCGGTTCTCGGACTTTAGACCTTGGACTTTGGACTTCGGATTTAAAGAATGGCGACGAACATCGAACCTAAACGTCCGTCTCCCGCTGACGAGTATGGCGCGCGTGCGCGCTCGTTTAACTGGCGGCGCATGTTGTCTGCGACGGGCAGCACGGGCGATGCCGTCTTCCGTTTAATCCTGCTCGGAAGCGTGCTGCTGATTCTCGCCATCATCGCCATGATGATTTACCAGATGGCGGCCAACTCCGCCCTCTCCCTCAAACAGTTTGGCTTCGGTTTTCTCAAGGGCCGGACGTGGAATCCGATTAGGGGCGAGTTTGGCGCGCTGCCCTTCATCTACGGCACGGTCGTCTCTTCCATCATCGCGCTCATCATCGCAGTTCCGCTTTCGCTCGGCATCGCCATCTTTCTCGTCGAGCAGGCTCCGCGCCGCGCCGCACGCCCGATAGCTTTCCTAGTGGAACTACTGGCGGCGATTCCGTCCGTCGTCTATGGGCTGTGGGGAATCTTCGTGCTCGCGCCTTTCTTGCGCGTCCACGTCGAGCCGTTTCTCGCTCGCTGGCTCGGCTGGCTGCCCCTCTTTCAGGGCACTATCACGGGCATCGGTCTCTTCACGGGCGGCGTCATCCTCGCCATTATGATAACGCCGATTATCTCAGCGGTCGTGCGCGATGTGCTGGCCGCCGTGCCCGTCTCTCAGCGCGAGGCGGCGCTCGCTCTGGGCGCGACGAAGTGGGAGACGACGCGTGTCGTGCTCGCTAACGCGGCTTCGGGCATCGCGGGTGCGATTATCCTCGGATTGGGACGCGCCATCGGCGAAACGATGGCCGTCACGATGGTCATCGGCAACCGCCCGCAGATTAGCGCCTCTCTCTTCGAGCCGTCGTACACCATCGCCTCCGTCATCGCCAACGAGTTTACGGAAGCCACTGAAGACCTCTACCTGAGCGCGCTCGTAGAGATTGGTTTGATTCTCTTTCTCGTCACCTTCATCATCAACGGTATCGCGAAGCTCCTTGTGTGGAGCGTGACGCGCGGCACGAGCGGAACAGCGAGGGCCACTTAAAAGATGAGCGCACAGGTCGTCCGCCGTAAAAACTCACGCCGCTTCGTCAATACCCTGATGACGAGCCTTGCTGCGGCCTGCGCTTTTGCCGTCATCATCGTGCTTGCGCTGATTTTAGGTTACATCGCGTGGCAGGGCTTGAGTTCGATTAGCCTGCAATTTCTGCTCGACACGCCGAAGCCTGTCGGAGAAGGCGGCGGCATCGCCAACGCCATTGTCGGCACACTCTTTCTGCTCTGCCTCGCCTCGCTCATAGGGTTGCCGTTCGGCATCGCAGCCGGAATCTACCTCGCGGAGTTTGGCGATAACCTCTCCGGCACAATCGTCCGCTTTGTGACGGACACGCTGACGGGTGTGCCCTCGATTGTTGTCGGCGTCTTCGTCTATACGCTGATAGTGCTGCCGCAGAAACATTTCAGTGCCTTAGCGGGAGGCATCGCGCTCGCGTTGATTATGATTCCGATTGTCGCGCGCACGACCGAAGAGATGCTGCGGCTTGTGCCCACCTCTTTGCGCGAGGGCGCGCTTGCTCTGGGTGCGCCGCAGTGGAGAGTGACGATGGGAGTGGTGCTGCCCGCTGCTGCTTCCGGCATTGCGACGGGCGCGATGCTGGCTATCGCGCGCGTCTCCGGCGAGACAGCGCCGCTTCTCTTCACGGCCTTCGGCAGCCGCTTTTTCAACATCTATCTTGACCAACCGATGTCCAGCCTGACCGTGCAGATTTACAACTATGCCATCTCGCCGTACGATGAATGGCACGCGCAGGCATGGGCAGCGACGCTCGTTTTGATGGCCCTGATTTTAACCATCAATATGATCGTCCGTTTTTTTACACGGAAGAAGTTTTAAGCTGATTTCTGTAGTTAACTATGTCCATGCCAATTCCAGCGATGAGACGGGAGCCGCCGCAGATGGCTCAAACGCCCTTAGTGGAGACGCACCTGCCGGGGCAGGCTGTGCAGGATGTACCGGCACAGACGAAAGTGAGCGTGCGCGGGCTCAACTTTTTCTACGGCCGCGCGCAGGCGCTTCATAATATTTCCATCGAAATCCCGGAGCGCGTCGTGATGGCCTTCATAGGCCCATCGGGCTGCGGCAAGTCAACCTTCCTGCGCACGTTGAATCGCATGAACGACACGATTCCGGGCACACGCGTCGAAGGCCGCGTAGAGATTGACGGGCAAGACGTTTACGCGCCGGATACGGATGTCGTCGAGCTGCGCCGCAAGGTCGGGATGGTCTTCCAGAAGTCGAACCCCTTCCCGAAATCCATCTTCGATAACGTCGCCTACGGCCTGCGCATCAACCGTCTGGCAACTAACAAGGCGGACATGCACGAGCGCGTCGAAAAAGCTTTGACTGACGCGGCGCTCTGGCCCGAAGTTAAAGACCGTTTGAAGGCGTCGGCGCTCGGCCTGTCTGGCGGGCAGCAGCAACGCCTCTGCATCGCGCGCGCTCTGGCCGTGCGTGCCGAAGTCATCCTGATGGACGAACCGGCCTCCGCGCTCGACCCGATGGCGACACAGAAGATTGAAGAATTAATCGTCGAGTTAAAACGCCAGTACACGATTATCATCGTCACGCACAACATGCAGCAGGCCGCGCGCGTCTCAGACCAGACAGCGTTTTTCTGGCTCGGCAAGCTCATCGAAGTGAACTCGACCGAAAAGATGTTCACCAATCCTGTTGAGAAACTGACCGAAGATTATATCACCGGGAGATTTGGGTGATTTTAGATTTGCGATTTGCGATTTTAGATTTAGAAAAGTTTTTATCCAATCGCAAAGCAAAATTCTAAAATCCAAAATTAAGAAGTATGGAACAGCACAGATTATTAGACCGCGAACTGGACACGCTGCGCGACCGCTTGCTGCTCCTGGGCGGCGAGACGGAGACGGCACTTCAACGCGCCATGTATGCGCTCGTCGAACGCGACAGCACGACCGCGCAGGAAGTCTTGGAGGGCGACGACCAGATAGACCGCCTTGAGCTTGAGATTGACCGCCTCTGCATAGACACCATCGCGCTCAGGCAACCGGCTGCGCGCGACCTGCGCTTTGTTATTTCCGCGGCCAAGATTGCGCCCGTGCTCGAACGCATCGCAGACCACGCCTGCAACATCGCACGCGCAGCCCTCGACCTCAACGACGAGCCGGAGCTTAAGCAGGTGGCCGACCTGCCGCGCATGGCCGAGCATGCTTCCATGATGCTGCGCTCTGCGCTCGACGCCTTCACCTCAAGCGACGCGGCCACGGCCCGCGCCATCATTGAACGCGACGACGAGATTGACGAAAGCTACAACCAGATTTTTCACGGCCTGATAGAGATGATGGTCAGCGACCCCGGCACGACCACGCGCGCCGCGCGCCTGCTCTTCGTCGCCAAACACATAGAGCGCATCGGCGACTACGTCACAGACATCTGCGAGCTAACCGTCTACATGACCGAGGCCGCAATGATTAAACACAGCAACTAGGAAGTGATGAGTAATGAGTGATGAGTGATGAGTAACAGAAAAACGCTCGCCACTTGCTTTCACTCATTACTCATTACTCATCACTCATCACTTCTTTTATGTCTAAACCTGTTCTCATCATCGAAGACGACCCCGACATCGCGGAGAATCTGCGTTACAATCTGGAGCGCGACGGGTTGAAGGCGCGTGTGGCGGAGACGGGCGAGCAGGGGTTGGCGGCGGCGCTTGAGCCGAACGGGCAGCCCGCGCTGATTATTCTGGACTTGATGCTGCCGGGAATGAGCGGCACGGAATTGTGCCGTCGCCTGCGGCGCGAACCTGCGACGCGGCGCACGCCGATTATCATGCTGACGGCGCGCACCTCCGAAGCAGACCGCGTTGCGGGCCTTGATTTAGGCGCGGACGACTACATCACAAAGCCTTTTTCGGTGCGCGAGTTGATGGCGCGTGTGCGCGCTGTGCTCAGGCGTGTTGACGAGAATACGGTGGCGCGTTATGAAGACAGCCGCCTGCAAATAGATTTCGCGGAGATGCGCGTCAACTGCGACGGCAAACAGGTCAGGCTGACGCGCAAGGAGTTTGCGCTTTTGACGATGCTCTCTAAGGGAGCGGGCCGCGTCAGCACGCGCCAGCAGCTTCTTGATAATGTCTGGGGCTACCAGTATTTTGGCGACACGCGCACCCTCGACGTTCACATTCGCCGCCTGCGGCAGAAGCTCGGAGCGTGCGGCGACGCTATCGAAACGGTCGTCGGCGTCGGCTACCGCTTCACAGGCTGCACAGACAATAAAAATGATGAAGCCGGAACGATGAACGATTAACGGTGAATGGCAGACAAACTGTTTTCAGTTCATCGTTCCGACTTCATCGTTCATCGCTTCTTCTTTCTCCCGTCCCAACGTCGTGCTCAATCGCTCACAGCTTACACTGGCGCTCCTTGGTCTGACGCTGGCGTCTCTCTTTGCAATCTCCATCTGGTATCCGCTCATAGCCGTCAGCGCATTCTGCGGATTGCTTGCCGGCGCGGGCCTTGTCCGGCTGGCGATTAAACCGGCCGCAGCGCAGATGCAGAAGCAGGCAACACAAGCCGGAGCGATTGCTGAACAAGTCTCTGCGCTGCGAGCAAGGCGCGGCGCAACCGCTGCGATTGCCGCCGACGTGATTTCAACGAGCGCGCTGCTGGATGCAACGATGAACAGCATGCGCGAGGGAATGTTGGTCGTTGACGAGGAGATGCGCATCGTTGCTTCCAACCGCGCGGCGCGTGACATCTTCGCTGCTATAGGTTCAGACACGCTCGAAGCAAAACGCCTGAGCGAAGTGACGCGACAGCCCGCGATTCATCAGGCATTCCGCTCTGCGCTTGAGGAACGAGAGAGTGCGGAAACGAAGGTTGAGATGCACGACCGCGAAAAGCGCTCGTTCGATTTGCGCGTCGCTCCCTTGCGTTCCGGCCAGCGGGGCGAGACGCGCGGCGCAATCGGCATCTTCTTCGACATCACGCGTCTCGAACGCCTCGAACGCGTCCGTCAGGAATTTCTCTCCAACGTCTCGCACGAACTGCGCACACCCCTGACGGCCATCATCGCCTTCGTCGAAACACTGGAAGAGGGCGCGATTGAAGACCAGGAGAATAACCGCCGCTTCCTCGCCGTGATTCGCAGGAACGCCACGCGCATGCACAACCTGATTGACGACATTCTGGAATTGTCCGCCATCGAGGCCGGAACAGTTTCGGTTGAGCCGCAAAGCATTCGCCTGCGCCCCTTAGTTGAAGATGTCACGACCGCGCTCGCCGGACGCGCAGCGCTGCGCAACGTCACCCTGCACAATGGAGTCGAGGCAGAGTCAGTTGTTTATGCTGACCCTCGACGGCTCGAACAGATGCTCGCCAACCTGATTGACAACGCCATCAAGTTTAACCGCGAGGGCGGCCTCGTCAGTATCAAACTCGAAACAGGTGAACGCGACCGCATCAGCGTCATAGACACGGGCGACGGAATTTCGGACGAACATCTGCCACGCATCTTCGAACGCTTCTACCGCGTTGACCGCGCACGCTCACGCGAACTGAGCGGCACGGGCCTCGGCCTCGCCATCGTCAAACACCTCTCACGCGCACACGGCGGCGAAGCAACCGTTCACTCCAACGCAGGCCACGGCTCAACCTTTACCATCGAACTACCGAAAAAAGTGATGAGTGATGAGTGATGAGTAATGAGTAAAAGAAGGAGTTTTTAACTCATCACTCATCACTCATCACTCATCACTTCTTTGTCCCCGTTTTGAAAGCCTTGACGCTGGCAGAGACGGCTTGTTACACTTTCGTGAGAATTAAGCGAGACCCGACGCTTGGCTCGCGTTGCGCGGAAGGGTCAACAGACCTGCTGTGCGGCGCAGTCTGATTTTTGTAATTCGATGGAGGTGCATGGTGGGCTTTAAAGTCGGCCAGAAAGTCGTTTACCCCAACCACGGGATCGGAACCATCGAGCAGATTGAGCAGAAGCAAATCGGCGCAACCGCGCTCCCCTTCTACACGCTTCGCCTTGCTGCCACCAACTCAGTCGTTCTAGTCCCCGTCGCCAACGCTTCAGAAGTTGGCCTTCGAACGCCAATCTCTTCCGGCGAATGCGAGATGCTCCTCAAGAATTTAGCAGATGATTTCTCGTCCCCCGCCCATGATTGGAAAGACCGCTTCAAGGATTTCTCAGAGAAGATGCGGACCGGCGACATTTTCGAGGTCGCCGACGTGCTCAAAAATTTAACGTTTTTGAGCCACATCAAGCCCTTGAGCTTCCGCGAACAGCGCATGCTTGAGCGCGCCCGCTATCTGGTTGTCTCCGAACTGGCCGCCGTCTGCCGCCAGCCCGAATGCAACGTCGAGCCGCGCGTCGAGCAGGCGCTCACGCGCGCCTGCGCCAAGCACGAACGCCGCCCCGCGCGCACACGCGCCGCCGGTGCCGTCGCCGGCCACTGACCGGCGCGAAAGACGCACTCATCCATCAGTAAATAGCCAAGGCCCGCAGAAGCTTTTCCGGCAAGCTCTCGCTTCAAGCTCTTCGTGTGTTCGCCTGCTTTTAATCAACTGCTGCACGCCGGCCTGCTCGTTGCGCTACTCCTTTGAGAGGCGTAAAATGTTCTCCGATGAGCGACGAAGCCATTACCAAACCAACGCTTGAAACCATCCTTGAGCGAATCAACGCGCTCGGCGAACGGATGGAGGCTGGATTTGCAGCCGTCGAAGCTCGATTCGACGCCGTTGAAGAGAGGCTTGAGCGCATCGAGACGCGGCTGGATCGTGTCGAAAGTATGGCGCTCGAAAATCGCGCTGACGTTCGTGAGCTTCGGTCTGACTTCAGAAAGTTTCGCGACCAACTCAAGCTCCCCGCCTAGACGTTCAACAGCAAACCGGCGCGTGCCTCCGTCGTGCCTCACGTGCTATACTCTGCCTCGCTATCGAGCCACCCCCGTTGTAAATTCTGAGTTGATTCTTTCGCTTAAGCGACGATGGACGAACCTGCGAGTTACTTCTCGATTCTTTTACTGGTTGATGCCCCTCCAGGGTCTGCGCTCGGAATCACTCTCAAGCTTCTGGCAGTTATAATTCTGGTTCTGGTCAACGGATTCTTCGTGGCCGCCGAATTTGCGCTGGTCGGCGTGCGCCGTACGCGCATAGAGACGCTGGCCGCAGGCGGCAGCCGTCGTGCGAAACGCCTGCTCGGCATCCTTGATAACCTGAACGCTTATCTTTCGGCCTCTCAACTCGGCATCACTCTCGCTTCGCTCGCTCTCGGCATGCTCGGCGAACCGACCATCGCGCGCCTGCTCGAAGTGCCGCTCAGCGGACTTTCCGATGCCTGGCGTCATGGTATCGCGCTCACAATCGCCTACATGATTATCACCTGCCTGCACATCGTCATCGGCGAGCAGGCCCCGAAGCTGTTCGGCCTTGACCGTGCTGACAAGGTTGCGCTGGCGACCGCCTGGCCGATGGAGACGTTCTACAAGATTTTCCGCCTGCCGATTCACGCGCTCGATTGGGCGAGCGCACGCGTCGTCCGTCCCTTCGGTGTGCACGCCACATCAGAGCACGCTTCGATTTATACGGAGACCGAGTTGCGACAACTCATTGACCTCGCGCACAAGAGCGGCCACGTGCGTCAGGGTGAGCAGCGACTCATTCATCGCGTCTTCGAGTTTTCAGACACGCTTGTGCGCGAGGCGATGGTTCCGCGCACGGAGATGGCAGCCATCTCCAACGATTGCGCGCTTGAACAAATTGCACGCTCCTTTCGCCAGCATGGCTATTCGCGCCTGCCTGTCTATCGCGAATCATTGGATGATGTCGTCGGCTTTATTCACAGCAAAGACGTGATGCCCTATCTTCTGCGGCCCGAAACGTTCCGTCTCGAACACGTCCTGCAATCGCCGCTCTACGTGGTGGACACCGCGCGCCTCGCAGACGTGCTCAAGCAGATGCAGAAGGCCAAAGTCCATTTCGGTTTCGTCGTTGACGAGCACGGCGGCGTCGAAGGCATCATCACGCTCGAAGACCTGCTCGAAGAGATTGTCGGAGACATCTCCGATGAGCACGACGAGGAAGTCAACGAGCAGATTAACGAAGAACGCGACGGCACATACTTGCTCGACGGCGGTCTCGCCGTCCGCGACCTCAACCGCCGCCTGAAGCTTTCCGTTCCCGAATCCGAAGCCTATACAACCATCGCCGGTTTTTTGATGGCCGCCGCCGGACACGTCCTCGAACCCGGCGAAGTCGTCCAGCACGACGGCCTCAACTTTCGCGTCGAGCAAGTCAAAAAGCGACGCGTCATCAGCGTGCGCCTCGAAAAGAAGGAAGCAGAACCCGCGTCAGCCAGCGATGCTACATCCAACAACGGCGACAGTTCGGGACAATAAGGTAAAAGTAAAAAGGTAAAAGGTAAAAGTGAAGCGTGAAGCCGCTATCTGTTAAAGTGGTCTTCGGCCTTCCTTTTGCCTTTTACCTTTTACCTTTTGCCTTTCTCTCGCCGGATGGTAAATTTACCGCAAGCCTTTAGCAGTTCATCTCTGGATTCTGGAGCTAAATTCTGTTTATGAGCATGATTGAGATAGTCAGCGCGCGGGAGATTCTGGATTCGCGCGGCAACCCGACGGTCGAAGCCGAAGTCACTTTGCTTGACGGGACAACCGCGCGTGCCGCCGTCCCTTCCGGCGCTTCGACCGGCGAGCACGAGGCAGTGGAATTGCGTGATGGTGATAAGAAACGTTATGGCGGCAAGGGTGTGCTGAAGGCCGTGCAGAATATAAACGGGCCGGTTGCGCAGGTGATTGAAGGGCTTGATGCGCTCGACCAGTTGGAAGTGGACCAGGCGTTGATAGAGCTCGACGGCACGCCGAACAAATCAAAGCTCGGAGCGAATGCGCTGCTCGCAGTCTCTCTGGCGACGGCGCGTGCTGCCGCCACCTACCTTGAGCTTCCGCTCTACAGGTACTTGGGCGGCGCAGCGGCGCGCACGCTTCCAGTTCCCCTGATGAACATCCTGAACGGCGGCGCTCATGCGGATAATAACGTTGACTTTCAGGAATTCATGGTTGCGCCCGTCGGCGCTCAAACCTTCAGCGATGCGTTGCGCACGGGCGCTGAGATTTTTCACGCGCTCAAAGGCGTGCTTAAGAAGAAGAACTACGCAACGAGCGTCGGCGACGAGGGCGGATTCGCGCCCAACTTGAAATCCAACGAGGAAGCTATTGAGACCATCCTCGAAGCGATTAATGCTGCGGGCTACACGGCCGGGCGCGATGTCGTGCTGGCGCTCGATCCTGCGGCCAGCGAGTTTTACGACGGCAAAGCCTACGTCTTCAAAAAGTCTGACAAGCGGCGTCTTTCGAGCGATGAGATGGTCGCCTACTGGAAACACTGGGTTGAGAGTTATCCCATCATCTCCATCGAAGACGGCATGGCCGAAAACGACTGGGACGGCTGGAAGACCATGACGGATGAGATGGGCGCTCGCGTCCAACTCGTAGGCGACGACCTCTTCGTCACCAACACTGCTTTCCTGCGTAAAGGCATCGAGCGCAACATTGCCAATTCGATTCTCATCAAAGTCAACCAGATTGGCACGCTCTCCGAAACGCTCGAATGCATCGAACTCGCCAAGACGCATAGCCGCACAGCCATCATCTCTCACCGCTCCGGCGAGACTGAAGACTCCTTCATCGCAGACCTCGCCGTTGCGACCAACGCCGGACAGATTAAGACCGGCTCGCTCTCGCGCACAGACCGCATCGTGAAATACAACCAACTGCTGCGCATCGAAGAAGACCTGCATGCTGCCGCGCGCTATCCCGGCCGCGCAGCCTTCTATCAAATCGAACAGCCAACGCCGACCGCATCCGGCAAGCAGGCGAAGAAGGCACGCGCGGCCAGAAGATAAAGAGGCAAACTATGGCTGACGAATACAGGCGCGGCGAATTTCTGATTACCAGCGAGCAGGCGCGATTGGACATGGACTTCATACATCGTTTCCTCTCGACCTCGACTTACTGGGCCACCGGCCGCCCCATAGAAATCGTGCAGCGCTCAGTCGAAAACTCGTTTTCGTTTGGCCTCTTTCTGGGTGACAGGCAGATTGGTTTTGCGCGCGTTGTGACTGACTACGCGACGTTCGCGTGGCTGGCCGACGTGTTTGTGATTGACGAATTTCGCGGACAGGGCTTGGGCAAGTGGCTGGTGGAAGTGATCATTAATCATCCACGCTTGCAGGGATTCCGTCGCTGGGTGCTGGCGACAAAAGATGCTCACGAGCTTTATCGTCCGTTCGGCTTCGACGATTTGAAACGCCCCGAACGCTGGATGGAACGGCCCGACCCGCAGATGCAGGAACGGCCTGACTACTGGGCTGAGGACGCGAGCCGGTAGAATCTTTCAAGGGCCAACCGAACTTATTCAAACGAGGGGGTAAACGCAGGATGATGTTCTTTTTTATTATCGGCACGCGCTTTATTACGTGGGGTTCTGAGCCTGCGCCCGGAGCGATGCGTTGCGAGCAGTGTGGAACGGTCGCGCCGTTCACCCTTAAGAAGGGCATAAATTTCATCACGCTCTTTTTCATCATCCCCATCATTCCCATCAGCGGCGTTAAAGAACTCATGCAATGCCCTACGTGTGGGACGCGTTATCAACGGTAGAGGAGAATCGAGTTGACGAAAAAACAGGGGCCGCTGGCACTCGTCATCATAGATGGCTGGGGCTACTCGCCTGAGCGCGAGGGCAACGCTATCGCTCTGGCCGACACACCCTTCTACGATGAGATCCTTGAGCGCTACCCGCACACGCTGCTCGAAGCCTCAGGCAAGCGCGTCGGCCTGCCCGCAGGCATCATGGGCAACTCCGAAGTCGGCCATCTGAACATGGGGTCGGGGCGCGTCGTGCGTATGGACGTGACGCGCATTGATTACGAGATTGAGACAGGCGAGTTCTTCAAAAACGAAGTGCTCGCGGCTGCGATGGACGGCGCAAGGGCGCGCGGGCGTGCGCTGCACCTGATGGGCCTCGTCTCCGACGGGCAGGTTCATTCGTCGCAGGAACATCTCTATGCGTTGCTGCGAATGGCGAAGGAGCGCGGGCTTCAGCGCGTCTACGTTCACTGCTTTCTAGATGGACGCGACACGCCGCCGATGTCCGCCTACGGCTACATAGAAGCCTTGCAGGTACAGTGTAGCCAGATTGGCTGCGGGCGCATCGCTTCCATCGTCGGGCGCTACTACGCTATGGATCGCGACAAACGTTGGGAGCGCACGGAGCGTGCATATAAACTACTAACCGGCGCGGAAGGCGAGCGCGTGATTGACCCTGTTGCGGGCGTCCGCGCTTCTTACGAACGCGGCGTGACGGACGAGTTTATCGAACCCATTGTCGTAGAGCGCGAGGCGGGCGTCCCCGTCGCAACCATTGAAGCGGACGACGCCGTTATCTTCTTCAACTTTCGCCCCGACCGCGCGCGGCAGATTACAAACGCGCTGGCCGTGCCCGGCTTCGGCGGTTTCTCCACACCGCAGCGGCCGAAGATTGATTTCGTCTGCTTCACGCAGTATGACAAGACGTTTCCGCTCGCGGTTGCGTTCCATTCGCAGGCGCGCAGCAACGTGCTGGCGGAAGTATTCGGGCGCGTCGGCGTGCGCAATTACCGTCTGGCCGAGACGGAGAAGTATGCTCACGTGACATACTTTTTCAACGGCGGCATCGAGAAGGAATACCCTTGCGAGCGCCGATTGCTTGTTCCCTCGCCGAAGGTTGCGACCTATGACCTCGAACCTGAGATGTCAGCCTTCAAGGTCACGGACAAAGTTTTGCGGGCGATTGACGAGGGTGAAACAGATGTCTTCATCATCAACTTCGCCAACCCAGACATGGTGGGCCACACAGGCATGTTGAAGCAGACAATCGAGGCCGTGCAATATGTTGACACGTGCCTCGGCTGGATTACGAAGGGCGTCCGGCAGGCGCGCGGCATGACCCTGATAACGGCCGACCACGGCAACTGCGAGCAGATGATTGACCCGACGACGGGCCAGCCGCACACCGCGCACACGACCAACCCGGTTCCCTTTCATCTCGTTGACGAAGCATCGCGCGGCTTAACCTTGCGCGAAGGCGCGGCGCTCGAAGATGTCGCGCCGACGATTCTCGGACTGCTCGGCGTCGAACAGCCCGCAGAGATGACCGGGCGCGATTTACGCCAGAAGTGAGGACGCGCGCAGAAGGATAAACTGCTACAATCAAGGCTGCGATGAAACGTGACGGCCCTCATTCGTTAAAGCTTTGCGCGACGGCGGCAATGCTCATCTTCTGCGCGCTGACGGGAGCGCTCGTCTGTCGCGGGCAGGAATCTCTCAAACGTTCGAACGCTTCACTAGCGCCGGCCGCCAGCGCCCTCAGCCGGAACCCTGAAGGACTCTCTTTCACGATCCGTTTCAAGGACAACAAAACGCAGTTCAGGCAGGGAGAAATTATTCGCATCGAGATGGCGTTTGCGAGCAGCCTGCCTCGCACCTACATCCTCAACGCCGCGAGTTATGACCGCAGCGGCCGTCTCGAAATTGACGACTATCACGTCGCGCCGGAAGACGGCACAGTTGACCCGCTCAACGACTATCGCGAAATTGGACTCTTCGGCTTTATGGGCGGCGGACTCTACACGACGCCGGAACTGGAAAGCAAGCCCTACCGCATCACGGCGGAGCTTAACGAGTGGGTCAGGTTTGACAGGCCCGGTAAATACAGACTCTCTGTGACGACAGATAGAGTCAGCAAGCTTAAAGCCGATGGCAGCAGCGCATTCAATAGTCCCTCGCTCGCGGTCGTCTCCAACACGATTGAATTTGAAATCATAGCTCCCGACAAAGCCTGGTCCAGGCAGAAACTCACGGAAGCAACCGCATTATTAAACGCAACTGGCAAGAGCGAAGAACAGAGGGTTGCCTGCCGCACGTTGCGTTTTATGAATTCCACAGCGTCGGCCGGAGAGATGATGCGCCGCTTCCGTGGCACGGATGCCAGTTGCGATTCGGAGTACAGCTTCGGGCTCATCGGTTCGCCCCATCGCGCGCTCATAGTCAAAGAGATGGAGTCTTTGATGGTAGCGCCGGAGCATCCAGTGTCGGGAAGTTTTCTTCACACGCTCTCGCTGCTGAGATACCTGCTTGAGCATCCAGAGCCGCCGCCGCCTTACCCGCAAGGCGATGCGGAAAAAAGCAAGCTCTGGCAGGACGAAATGCAGAAACGGCGCGCAGCCTACGAGCAACTGCTGACGAACTACATGGAGCAACTGGGTGCGGTCGTCTCGCGCAAGCAGAAGGAAGCGCTGGCTATCAGCCTCAACACGCTCTTCGAGTATCGCCGCGACGCATCTCGCTCGGACGAGCAACTATCTTCAGCGCTGCTGAACGTCTTCGCGGATTTGCCCGGCGACAAACAGTACGTCCTTCTCTATTATCGCTGGAAGCAAATTGGCAATCAGTCGTGGCTCCCCTTGCTGCGACGAATTTATGAGAAGCCGCCGCCGCGTGATTCTGATACGCGAGAGATGCGAGACATCGCGCTCCGGCGAATTTATGAACTCGCGCCTGATGAAGCGCGCTCGATGATCATTAAAGAGATTCGCAGCGGGCGTCCGCGTGTGAGCGCCGCAGCGCTCGAAATTCTTCCCGAAAAAACGCTTCCCGAACTGGATGAAACTCTCGCCGCGCAGCTTGAGCATCTTGATGCGGACGACGAGTATGACACGCTCGGCAGCTACGCCACGCTCGTCGAGCGCTACGCGACAGATGCCATCTTTCCGCGCGTCAAAGCAGCCTTCGAAAACAGAATCGGCAAACTCGCCTGTGTGGTTCAAACTCCGCTCCTTGCCTACTTCCTGCGCGTTGACATGGCCTTCGGCCTCGAAGCGCTCAAGCAGGCTCTCGCCGCGCGCAAGGATACAGGCTGTTACCGTTCCGAACTCGCCAACGTGGCCCAGCTCTACTGGCATCCAGAGATGGAGCAGGTGGCGCTTGCTCATCTTGACGACCCGAACGCGGAAGTCATAGCACAGGCCGCAACCGTGCTCGGCGAACACGGCTCGGCCGCCGTCGAACAATCTCTCTGGGACACGTTGGAGCGCTGGCACGAACGCTACAACGGGCGCGAGTCTCAACTGCGCTCCGACATGAAGAAGAACGATGCTCTCGTTGATCCTTCTATGGTTGAGCTTTATCTGCTCCGCGCTCTGGGCGCTGCCCGCGCATGGCTGACCGATGCACAAGGCTTGAAAAAGCTGCGCGAGCTTTGCGTTACAGAACAGGGGCAACAGCAGGCTGCTCAAATGCTCGACCAGTGGG
This sequence comes from Pyrinomonadaceae bacterium, assembly GCA_036382855.1. GTDB lineage: Bacteria > Acidobacteriota > Blastocatellia > Pyrinomonadales > Pyrinomonadaceae > DASVTR01. The sequence continues at coordinate 168,078 of DASVPO010000002.1, forward strand.
GCACGAATATCGTCATCACCTTTAGCCGCGAAGATGATGGCGTTGAGTCCGCGTCAATCGCTCAGTATCAACTGCCGACGCTCGCCGCCCTGAAAGATAAGCTCGCGCAGTTTCCGCGCGGCACATCCTTCACATGGCATCCGATTTACGGCGAAGGAAAGACGGGCGCACGCGTTTTCACAGAGTTGCACGCATACTTAAACGAGCACGGGATGAAACTTGAAAGCCCGGATTCCGTAAAATAGTTACGGCACACGCCACAAACCCTGTGCTGTCTTTTCGTCATAAAGAACCTGACACACGAACCTTGAGGCCACCCATGAAAAAGAGACTACTACCATTGCTCGCTCTGCTTCTGCTTGTTCTTGCTGTCGCGCCCGCGCGTGCGCAGCAGGTCACGGCCATTAAGGCTGGCAAACTCATTGACCCGGAAACGGGCGCAACCGCCGTCAATCAAGTGATCCTCGTCGAAGGCCGGAAGATTAAGGCAGTCGGCGCGGGCCTACAGATTCCAGCGGGCGCGCAGGTCATTGACCTCTCGAACTCGACCGTGCTGCCCGGCCTCTTCGATGCCCACACGCATCTCTGCATGACGACGCGAAAGCAGCGCGACAACGGCAACTATTATTTCACGACGCTGCTTGACCCGACAGGCTATCGCGCCATTCAGGGTGTCGCCAACGCGCGCGCGATGCTCGAATCCGGCTTCACGACCGTCCGCGACATCGGCAACGCAGGCAACTACGCAGACACAGACCTGCGCCGCGCCATCGAGGAAGGACTCGTGCCCGGGCCGACGGTCATCAACGCCGGTCGCATCATCGCGCCCTACGGCGGGCAGTTCTACCTGCAACCTGAAAAGCGCGACCTCGCCAATCCCGAATACTTCTTCGCAGACACGCGCGACGAAATCAAAAAAGGCATCCGCGAAAATATTCACTACGGCGCGACCGTCATCAAGCTCGTCGTTGACGACCAGCGCTACATCTATTCGACTGACGACATCAGGTTTGCCGTCGAAGAGGCGGGCCGCGCCGGACTCAAAGTTGCCACCCATTGCTGGACGGAACAGGGCGCGCGTAACGCCGCAGCAGCAGGCGTCGCCTCCATCGAACACGGCTTCCGCATGTCGGATGAAGCTCTTGAACTGGCGAAGAAGAACAACGTCGTGCTCGTCGGCACAGACTTTACGGAGGAAGCTGCAATCCAGATGGGCGTCCCCGACCCGAAAGGTTTTCACAACGTCTGGGTTGACCGCCTGCGCCGCGCCTACAAAATCGGTGTCACAATGGCCTACGGCACAGACGTTATCTATGCGCAGGAGGGACAGACGCGCGGCACGCTTTCCATCACCTTCATAGACAGTTTTGTCGAAGCAGGTGTTCCGGCCAAAGCGATCGTCAAGATAATGACGACTAACGCCGCGCGCCTCCTCGGTGTTGATAAAACGCGCGGGGCAATTCGTCCCGGGCAGGCCGCAGACATCATCGCCACGCCCGAAAATCCTTTCGATAACATACAGACGCTCAAGCGTGTCTCGTTTGTGATGAAGGACGGGCAGGTCTTCAAGCAAGGCAAGTGAGCGCAGGGATCGCCACTTTTTCGCCAGTCGTGGGCGCATAGTTCGCCGCACGAAAAATCTTTAGCAGCATTGCCCCTTTGAAGGAGTAAAGATAAGAGATGAGACGCATGCTTCTGATAGCCGCGCTGGTTTTGAGCCTCGCGCCCGGCCGCGCCGCGCTCGCACAGCAGGCTGGCGATATTAAACAGACGACCGGGCGCATCGCCGGTTCTGTCTTCGTCGGCGGAAGTTCGATGGACTATCTCAAGGTTCTTTCAGACCAGTTTGGCGGTCGTCTGACGGGTTCTGCTGCCTACAACGACTCTGCACAGTGGGCCGCCGCGCAGTTTCGCGCGATGGGCATCAAAAACGTTAAGCTCGAAACCTTCACGATCACACACGGCTGGGAGCGCGGGCGTGCGACCGCCGCGATGCTCACGCCGCTCAAGCGCCCGCTCGCACTCGAATCCTTAGGCTGGACGCCCTCGACTCCCGCAGGCGGCGTCAAGGGCAGAATCACACTGCTTGACGACGTTAGCCCTGACAAAATCAAGGAAAAGTCCAGAGAGATTAAAGGCCAGATTGTGATGCTCGATTTGAGCAAGCTCTTCGCGAAAGGCTTTGGTGAAGCCTTCGGCCCGTTCATGGCCTCCTTCCAGAGATTGAAGGACGCCGGAGCGACCGCCGTGCTTCTTCCCGATAGCACTCCGAACAACGTGCTCAACGCCTTCAGTCCGCTCTGGGGAACGGAAGTTCCGGCTCTGCCCGTCGCGCAGGTCGGGCGCGAAGACGCGCAGTTTATCCAGCGTTACCTTGAAAGAAACACGGGGCGCAACGCGGAGAATCCTGTGACCGTTGAGTTTCAGTATGAGAATAAGGTGACTGGGCCAATGGAGGTCAGCAACGTCATCGCGGAGATTCCCGGGCGAGAGAAGCCGGACGAATGGGTTATCGTCGGCGCGCACCTTGATTCGTGGGACTACGGCACAGGCGCTCAGGACAACGGCACAGGCTGCGCGATGGTTCTGGAAGCAGCACGCGCTATCTCCGAGAGCGGGCGCGCACCGCGCCGGTCAATCAGGTTTGCGCTCTGGGGCGGCGAAGAGCAGGGCCTTCTGGGCTCGACTGCCTACGTGCGCGCCCACGCGGCCGAGTTAGCGAAATGCGTCGCCGCACTCAACACGGACAACGGCGCAGGCCACCCGCGCGGATGGAAAGTCGAAGGCCGCACAGACCTGGCCCAGGCCCTGAAGCCCATCAGCGATTCACTGCTCCTCAACCTGAGCGGCAACGGCATCTCGCAGGAAACATCGTTCGATACGGACCACGGCCCTTTTATGCTCGAAGGCGTTCCCGCCCTGGACCTCTGGGTTGATATGTCTAAATACAATGAGGTTCACCACAAATCGAGCGACACGGTTGACAAGGTTGACGCGCACAATCTTGCGGCAGGCTCGGCCATCGTCGCCATCACGGCCTACGCCATCGCAGACAACCTGCGCCCGATTGCGCCGCGGCTCGACCGCCCCGCCGTCGGAGAAATCATCAAGAAAGCCAACCTTGAGAACTTCCTCAAAGAGATTGGCCTTTGGAAGTAGGAACGCAGCAACGATGAACGATGAAGTAGAAGCACTTTGTTTGTCGTTCAGCGTTCATCGTTGCTGCGTTCATCGTTTGATATGAGTTTCGACCCGCGCAATATCCTCGTCATAGACTTCGGCCAACTCGGCGACGTGGTGCTGAGCCTCCCCGCGCTGAGCGCGATTCGCCGTAAATTTCCGCACGCGCGAATCACGGTCGCAGTCGGCAAGCCTGGAGCACCCATCGTAGAGCTTTCTGGTTATGCTGACGCGACGATGGCTGTTGACCGCGTGAGCCTGCGCGATGGGCCAAAGCCGCTGGCGATTGTGAGAATCGCGCGCTTCGTCAAAGAGGTGCGGCGTGAGAAGTTTGACTTCATCATTGACCTGCATAGCCTTTCGGAGACGAATCTGCTCGGTTTTCTTTCCGGCGCGCCGCACAGGCTTTACGCGCGAAGGCCGGGCCGCTCGCTCGATTATCTTTCCAATTTTCGCCCGCAGCCGCCCGTTGAGGACAATAGCCCTGCGAAGCACGCGATTGACCGTTATCTGGACGTGCTGATACCGCTCGGCATCAAGGATGCGCCGCGCTTTCCGCGACTGCGCACACGCGCCGCCGACGATGCACACGTTGAGCAACTCTTGAGAAAAGAGGGTGCACATCAACAGACCATGCTCGTCGGACTTTTCCCCGGCGCGGGCCACCCCGGAAGGCGTTGGCCCTTAGAGCGCTTCGGTGAGTTGGCGGAGATGCTTGTGCGCAATGACGGAGTGCGGGTTATCGCCTTCGCAGGGCCGGAGGAACGCTCGCTCGTTAAAGAGATGCGCGCAGTGCTTCCGCGTTCGACCGTCTTCTTCGACCGTCTGACGATTCCGCAACTGGCCGCTGCGCTCGTGCGCCTCTCCGTCTTCGTCACCAACGACACAGGCCCCATGCACATCGCGACCGCCGTCGGCACTTCGGTCGTCGCGCTTCTTGACCGCCCGACCCCCAACAGCTTTGTCCCCATCGAAGAGCGCCATCGCGTTATCTACAGCCAGACGATTAAAGAGTTGACGACCGATGAAGTCTATGCGGCAACGCGTGCGCTGCTCGCCTCAAACCGCACGGAGTCGCTCTTTGCCAGTTGATTAGCAAGCAAGACACACCACACAATGAACAACACAGAACACAGGCGTCCTCTTTTGCCGGTCGCCCTCTGCGCCACACTCCTTTTCACGCTCGCCTTCGCCGTCGCCCGCCCAGTGCTTTATTCGAGCGCGCAAACAGCCTCTCCAGCCAGAGAGCGTAAAGCCGCTGATAAAGAGAAAAGAGAGACTACTGAGAGCAAGCAAACTAATACGAGCGCGAAGCCTGCTGCGGCTGCGCCGGCAACTGCCGCGTCAGTTGTTGACACATCGCCTGCCGCCCTTGAGTTAGCGCGGCAAATAGACAGAGAGCTTGATGCGGGCGAGTTTGCGGGTGCGCGCTGGGGCGTCTTCGTCATCAGCCTGCGCGACGGGCGCGTGCTCTACGCGCGCAACGCAGACCAGCCCGTTACTCCCGCCTCGAACATGAAAGTCTACACGACGGCAGTCGCCCTTGACCTGCTCGGCGCGGATTATCGCTGGCGAACTTCAGTCTATTCGGCCGCGCCGCCCGATGCGAGCGGCCTAATTTCCGGCGACCTGGTGCTCTACGGGCGCGGTGCGCCAGACTTCTCTTCCGAAAAGACGAAGGACGCTCCAGCCTCAATGGCCCAACTGGCAGACGCTCTCTATCGTCGCGGCGTCAGGCGCGTGCGCGGGCGCATCATCGGCGACGAGAGCTACTTTCGCGGCGAGCCGCTTGGCGATGGCTGGCTCTGGAACGACGTTCAGTGGTACTTCGGCGCTGAAGTAAGCGCGCTGACAGTTAACAGTAACGAAGTGACCGTCGTCATCAGGCCCACGAGTAAGGCCGGCGCGGCCAACAGCATCAAGCTCGAACCTGAGACCGATTACGTTCGCATCAAGGATGAGACAAACGTCGTGGAGAGCGGACAGCCTGCCACGCTCGGCATTACGCGCGGCCTCTCCGACAATGACGTACGCGTGTGGGGAGATTTTCCGGCGGGCAGCCGCGGCTTGAGCGTGCGCCTCTCCATACACCGTCCCGCGCTCTGGGCCGCTACCCTTTTTCGCCGTCTGCTCGCGGAGCGCGGCATCACAATCGAAGGCGAGACAGACGTTCGAGACGCGCGCTCTCAAACGGAGAAGGACGGCTTTGCGCCGGAGCGTGCCGTAGAGTTGGCCTCCGTCAACAGCAAATCCCTGGGAGAGATTGCGCGCTCGACAAATAAGGAGAGCATCAATTTGAGTGCGGAATTAATCCTGCGCACGCTCGGCAAAGAACGCGGCGCGACTGCGCCAGACCCCGACTCGAAACGTATGCGTGAGCGTGGAGACGACCAAGCGGGCCTCGCCGTCGTCCGCCGCTGGCTGGAAGAAGCTGGCATCGCGACCACAAATCTTGCGCTTCACGACGGCTCCGGCCTCTCGCGCCTTGACCTTGTGACGCCGGAAGCGACCACCCGCTTGCTCGCTGCCATCACGCGGCGGCCTGCGGCAGGCGTTTTCCGTGAATCGCTGCCCATCGCCGGACGCGACGGCACGCTGAAGTTTCGCCTCCGCTCGGCTGCCGCCAGCCGCGTCTTCGCCAAAACCGGCACGCTCTCCTACATCAACTCTTTATCCGGCTACGCCGTCACCGCCGATGATGAAACCCTCGCTTTTTCAATCATTTGCAACAACGAAACGGCGGAAGGCAGAGCCACGCGCCCGATTGACGCTATTGCGACCCTGCTCGCAGGCTACAGCAAGTGATAGCTCATATTCCTCAACTCCGCCTTTGTAGTTTTTCTTTGTTTGCTATAGACAAACTATGTTGGCCCGTGTAATATAAAGCCACTGCCGGGTCAGCCGGTAGTGGCTCTCGCCTCATTCTGGTCTGGACGCGCGCTGGAAGGGACCCGCGCACGCGCTGTTTGCTTACCTTTTGGCCGTTTTGCGGCAGAATCATCCGAACTCTGAGCAGACAGTCGAGCCTTTGCGAACCCTTTTGAGGTGTAAGCCAAAGCACCTTGCCTCGCCCGCACTTGCCCACAATTCAAGGGCTGCTCACAAAATCGAAATTCAGGAGCTAAAGCCTATGTTGAAGCGAATAAACCTAACCCTGACAATGATGCTGGTCGTCGTTTCCGGCAGTTCGTCCGTCTTTGCGTCCGAGCGCTTGTCTTTCCCGTCAAACGCCTTGAGCGTCTCCCTTTTTAACCTGACGACGGAGACGGACAGAGACAGAGACGGACTGGCTGGCCCCGTGCGTCGTGTGCGCACGGAAACGGCGAAACTCTCGAACAAGGGCGGCAAGCTCGTCGAAGGCCCGCGCACGGCTCTCGAAACAGCCTCTTACGACATCAAGGGCAGCAAGACGGAGAACGCTTACTTCCCCGTTTCCGGGGCAACGTTGACGGGCAAGGAAGTCTACAAGTACGACGACAAGGGCAACATCATCGAGATGACTTTGCAGGATGCGAGCGGCACGTTGCTCAGCAAAGAAGTCTACACCTACGAGTTTGACAACTTCGGCAACTGGACGAAGATGACGACCAGCGTCGCCGTCATCGAAGGCGGCAAGATTAATTTCGAGCCGACCGAAATCACATACCGCACCATCACCTACTACTTGGACGAAGCGACCCTCGCGAAGCTCAGCCAGCCGGCGGCCGCAACGCCGAAGCCATCGCCCGCGGCCGTCAATGTTCCTGTGCCGAGCGGCGCAGCTTTCAGTTCTTTAACCGCGCCGAGCGTTGCCGCCGTCAACAACACGGCCACAAGCAGGCCCGCGACGGGCACAGTTGATTCCGCTTTGATGTCTTCAGCCCCGCCTCCTACGGCAACCGGCAGCGCAACAATGGTCAAGACCAGCGCGGCAGCGCCGGAAACTAAGCCTAAGACGGAGGCCGAAGCAGCGCCTAGACAGGCTGTCGTCAAACCGCCTGTGAAGCCCATCTCGGGCGGCGTGCTCAACGGAAAAGCGACGAGCCTGCCCGTCCCCATCTATCCGACTGCGGCCAGAAACGCACGCGCTTCGGGTCAGGTGGCAGTAGAAGTTGTGATTGACGGCTCTGGGAAAGTGATCTCCGCTAAGGCCATGAGCGGCCACGCGCTCTTGCAGCAGGCGGCCGTGCAGGCGGCGCAGCAGGCGCGTTTTACGCCGACGCTGCTCTCAGGCCAGCCCGTGAAAATCTCCGGCATCATCAACTACAACTTCTCGCTTCAGCAATAACGCGAGAAGCGCGAACCGCTACCTTAAACACAAATCTTCGCTCCAACTTTAGAGGTTTAGCATATGGCATTGACTGGACAGCTCAGCGACCTTTCCCTGACCGAACTAATAGAGTTTTTCTGCAACCAGCGCAAGACCGGCAGGCTCAAGGTTGCGTACACGCCCGCGCCCGGCTTCTTCTACTTTCAGAGCGGCGATCTGGTTGACGCTAAAATCGGAGTGCTGAACGGCGTTGACGCCGTCTATTACGCGCTGACGCTGCACAACGCTTCCTTCAAATTCAGTCCTTCCTTTACGGCGACGCGACGCACCATTCATCAACCGTGGGCGCAGGTCGCGCTCGAAGGCTTGCGCCGTCTGGACGAAGGCATTAAGCCGGAAGAGGCTTTCGTTGACGGAGACCTCTCGTATCTCAGCGAGCCGGAATTTGCAGACGACCATGCAGACGACCTCGGCGAAGAACTCACGCCCGCCATTAAGTCTGCCAAAAAGAGTATGCCCGCCAGCCCGCTCTCGATGACGGTTGAGGGCGCAGCCGAAAAGGGCAGGAGCAAGTCGCTTGTTTATGCTGCGGTGGCGGCAGCAGTCGTGCTCATCGTTGCGGCGATAGGAGTCCCTGCGGGCTGGTACAGCCGTAAAGCCGCTCCCGTTGCAACGACGCAAGCAGCTCCGCCAGCGCCGAAGGCGGAAGAGACAGCACCCGTGGCCGACGCTAACACTTCAGGTGATTTAACTTCAGGACAGGCCGAACAACCTGCGGCCGAAGCAGCGATGCCGAACAGTGGTGCGAGCGAGGCGGCGGCCTTGGCCGCGCGCCGTGAGCGCGAAGCGAGAGAGCGTATGAGGTTGGCCGCCGAGAAGGCAAACGCGATGGCGAGGGCGCAGGACGGCGCTGCACCGGCTGCTAACACGGGCACGGATGCTGCCAAAAAACCTGAAGCGCAGAAGCCTGGCCCAAGGATGGTTTCCGTGCAGGTCACTTACGACGAAGCGGGCCGTGTGACGGCGGCTTCGGGTGGCGACAGCAACGCGCTGCGCATCGCTCGCCAGAAGCGTTTTCCCGCAGGCAAAGCCGGCTCGACGACCGTCACGATTCCGATTAACTAAGGATTCCCGGCCGTCGTCATTAACGGCGCGGGCCTCTTAAAGCGTTAGGGTTCAAAACAGATGAGCAAGCCTTTTCTCGGTTTCGCGTTAGCGTTTTCTATCTTCACTTTGTGGCTGAACATGACGGCTGCGAAAATGAATCCTGCCATCATTATCCTCTGGCTGTTAATCGGAGGAGCATCTGCCTACAAGCTCTTCAAAAAATCTTCGCGCGCTTCCTGACAACACAAAAACTCTGTGCTGCTTTCAGCGTACGCGCAACGGAAGCAAACAGCTTACTCTCCCCCGTGCGGCGGTCTCTTTAGAAAGGGCCGCCGCTTTTTGATTCTTCGGAGATGCCTGCAAGGCCGAGCAAGACGAGCAGAGCGCGTTTGAGGCCGATGTCGCGACCGCGCGGGTCAAACCATTCCTGAAGGGTGTGTGAATTGCCGGACGCGCCGCCCGTGCCGAGCGTGATGGCGGGAATTTTCAGCGAGATGGCGATGTTGGAATCGGTGGAAGAACGGTCAAGGCGCGGGCGATAGCCGAAGTATCGTGTCGCCTCTTCGGCGATGCGGACGATTGGAGCATCCGCCGGCGTTTCGCCGCTCGGACGCTCTCCGATTAGCTTCAAGTCAAGCTCAAGCGGCGAATCACCGGGACGCCGCGTTGCGTTCTCATCGTCTGCGGCCTCGCGCACCGCGCGCCTGAAGAAAGCATCAAGACGCTGAAGCTCAGGCGCGGAGGCGGAGCGCAAATCAACATCCATCGTGGCCTCGCGCGGAATGACGTTGATGCCCTCGCCGCCTTCTATGCGCCCGACGTTGAAGGTCGTGCGCGGGTTGGCGGGAGCAGGGTACGAGCTGAGGCGTGCGATCGCACGGCCCAGAGCGTGCACGGGATTGACCACCCCGAAATCGCCCCACGAGTGGCCGCCAGCGCCTCTCAGCCTGACGCGATAACGATGCGAGCCGAGCGCCGCATGCGTAATGCGCTCCACGCCCGGCCCGTCAAAACTGATAAAGGCGTCAACGCGATTAGCCCACTCTCCCTGCGTTAAAAGATAACGCGCCCCACGCAAATTTCCCTCGCCTTCCTCGCCGACTGTGCCGACGAAAAGGAGCGAGCCTTCCGTCTCAATGCGACAGGTTTCCAGCGCGCGCAGGAGCGCGACGAGCGCAGCGAGTCCGCAGCCGTCGTCGGCGATGCCGGGCGCAAGCAGCCGGTTCTGCTCGCGACGGACTGTAAAATCCGTGCCCGCCGGAAAAACCGTGTCCAGATGGGCGCTCGCGACGACGAGCGGCGAAAGATTCCTGCCGCGACGCAACGCAACGCAGTTGCCTTCACCGTCAACATGCGCCTCGTTCAATCCGAGCGCGCGAAATTTTTCAGTTAAGTAAGCAGCCCTTTCAGCCTCACCGAAAGGCGGCGCGGGGATAGAGCAAATGGCCGCCTGCTCATCCGTAATCTCGGCCGCGCGCGCTTCAAAAAACTGCAACGCCTCGCGCACGCGCGCAGACTGAACCAGCCCCTTGATGATTTGCTCGGCGGAGAGCGTCAGGGATGAAGACATAAAGAAAGTGATGAGTGATGAGTAATGAGTAATGAATGATAAGAAATTTGCTTTAACTCATCACTCATCACTCATTACTCATCACTGTTCTTAAACCAGTTGCTTGACTTCTTCTTCTTCGAGCACGGCTGCGGCCTGTTTGGCGTGTTCATAGATGCGTGCGACGCGTTCGGGGCTGGCTTCGAGGCCGCGCGATTCAAGCCAGTAGATGACGTTTGACTTGCCGCTCATTGGGCCAATCTCTATCTTCTGTTTGAGGCCGAAGAGTCCGGCGGGGACGCCCGAATAGACCAGGTCGGCAAGGCCGGGGTCGCCTTTTTTGTAGCTCTTGATGACGGCTGCCGCATGCACGCCCGTCGCCGTGCGGAAGGCGTCGCGCCCGAAGACCGGGTAGTTGTATGGAATCGTCCAGCCGCATGCGCTGGCGGCCGTGTCGCAGTATTCGCGCAGTCGCGAGAGGTCGTTGTCAATCCAGCCCATCAATTTCAGGTTGACGAGCAGTTGATCCATAGGCGTATTGCCGACGCGCTCGCCGACGCCTAAGGCAGAGCCGTGCACCTGATCTGCGCCGCCTTCAATAGCGGCAATGGAATTGATGACGCCGAGGCCGCGGTCTTGATGGCCGTGCCAGTCGAGCCTGACGGGTTCACCCTGCTCTTCGATAATACTTTTGACGTAGCGGACGACTGCTCGCGCTCCGTCGGGCGTCGAATGGCCCACAGTATCGCAGACGCAGACGGCGCGAGCGCCCGCACGGATGGCAGTCGTGTACAGAGCACGAATGGTCGCGGGGTCTGCGCGCGTCGTGTCTTCCGTGACATACATGACCGGCAAGCCTTCTTTGACGGCGAAGGTGACGGCGTCTTCCGTCAATTTCAGAAGCTTGTCGAGCGTCCAGTCTTCGGCGTAGAAGCGAACGGGCGAAGAGCCTATGAAGGTGCAGGCTTCGATGGCGATGCCTGTGCGTTGCGAAATGTCTGCGATGGGCTTGATGTCTGCCTCGTGCGTACGCGCGGCGCAATTCGGTCGAATCTTCAAACGCTTGTCAGCGATTTCGCGCGCAAGGCGTTCGACTCCGGCGGCGTGTGTGCCGCCAGCGCCGGGAAGACCTATGTCGGCAGTGTCAATGCCGAGCGCATCCATCAGGTGCAGGAGCTCTATCTTCTTCTCGACGGGCGGCTCGCAGACGCTCGGAGATTGCAGCCCATCGCGCAGGGTTTCATCATCAAAACTAATAGGGCGGCCAGGCGCAGGCAGCGACGGCTCGACCACGTTCCAGTCGTAAACTAAATCCTCAATCGGCACTTCAACACCTCTTCGATAAATCAGGGGCTTACAGTTTTAACTGTAGTTTGATTACAGCAAGCGCTGACGTTAATGTCAAGGCGGCTAACCTGCGCGCTTTGACGCCCGAGGCCGCTCTGTTATAGCCTCTCAAGCGCCGCAAGCGTAGTGCCCTTCCGTGTCAAACATACAGGCGTCAACGAGTGACAGGTGGGCCAACGGTGCGGGCTGTCTTCTCGTTTAAGAAAAGGCAGACTCGCATCATGCGCGCGCACGCGGAGACTATTTATTAAAGGAAACTACCAGATGGAAGAACTGACCGCACAGGGCAACGACGAGCACTTGAATCACCTGCGCACCGTGGCCGGCTGGATTGAAGTGATTGCGGGTTCGATGTTTTCCGGCAAGTCTGAGGAATTAATACGCCGCCTGCGCCGCGCGAAGATTGCGCGCCAGAAGGTGCAGGTCTTCAAGCCGAAGATTGACATACGCTATTCACACGACCACATCGTCTCACATTCCGAGATGCGCCACGAATCATCCACGGTCGAGACGGCGCGCGAACTGTTCTCGAAGGTCGAGAAGGGCACGGAGGTCGTAGGCATTGACGAGGGACAGTTTTTCGATAACGAACTGGTGGCTGTGGCAAACGAGTTGGCGTCGCGGGGCGTGCGCGTCATCATCGCGGGTCTGGATCAGGACTACACAGGAAGGCCGTTTGAGCCGATGCCGCAGCTTTTAGCCGTCGCGGAGTACATCACGAAGACGCACGCCATCTGCGTCCGCTGCGGCCAGCCCGCAAACTACTCGCAACGCACCTTCCAATCGGAAGAACGCGTGGCCGTCGGCGCTGGCAACATGTACGAAGCACGCTGCCGCCGCTGCTTCGTCCCGCACGCAGACGCGCCCACCTCCTACATCACGGAAGCGGCAGACTAAAAGCGCGTTCCGAAACCTAAGCTCAACTCTTTGCGCCTCTGGTTTTTCTTCAGTTGCGCCTTTGCGAGAAAAGCTGTTCACGCAAAGGCGCTAAGATAAGACTAAAGGCGCAAGGAGTTGAGCTTAGATTTTGAAACGGCCTCTGAGTAGCAAATAATCAACCGGGACGCTGTGAACGCGGCAGCGATGGATGAAAGGCAAGCTTGCCTTTCATCCATCGCTGCCGCGTTCGTGGTTTAGGGAGTTAGTGAACGAGTTTGGCCGAGTAGAGGATGGCGTAGAACTCGTCCTGATGTTTGGCGAAGTTTTTGTTGGAGGTGGAGAGCATCAGGTTGACGAATTGGGTCTGGCCCGCGTACTTGCGGTAGGCGAGCCATTGGAGGCGCTTGAAGTCGTCGGGCTTTTCCGGCGACTCGCGGAATTGCACGCCCTTGATGCCGTCAATCTCAAGATAACGGAGCTCGTCAACTTCGCCGTTCTTCTTTCGCGTCTTCGTTCCGTCGTAATACGCTTTGGTGCTGATGTCTGTGGGGAAGCTCTCGTCCATCGTCGAAATGCTGACGATGAGAAACGCGCCGTCGCCGCCGCCGTAGGTAAACGACTTAGTATCAACGGTCTGCTTTTTCCAGTGGGGGGGCAAGGTGAAGGTGATGCCCTGCTGATCCCATGTAACGGTCTGGCCGCCTGCGAGAGCGGCCGTCTGCGCGGCGGTTGGCTCGGGGCGCTCGACAGGTTCGCGGCCCATGTCTGCGGCCGTGGTCGGGGCAGAGCCTGAAGGAGTCGCACCGGGAGAGTTGGAAGATGCGGACGCGTCAGCCTGCTCCGGCCGCTTGTCTGTCAGGCCACACGCCGCCAGCGTCAAACAGAGCGCGAGCATCAGGGAAATCTTTTTCATAATCGTATTCACTCACTCACAAAAGGGGGGAATCGTATAACAGGAGCGCTTCTACGATAAATTTTCCGGCGAGTCAAGGAAACGATGAAGGAGGAACGCAGCAACGATGAACTATTAAGAGCTTGTCTTTTCATTCCGCGTTCAGCGTTCCTACTTCATCGTTCATCGCTCATCGTTCATCGTTCCTACTTCATCGTTTCCTATGTTATGCTTGCAGCCTGTACCCTTCAACAGTTCTAACATCCGGCGGCTTCCCCTTTTCGCCGCGACGACCGAGGAGAGTTATCCGATGCTGAATCGTGCCTTCAATCGAGCGGGCCGCCTGTTCGTAGTCCCGCTGTTAGTGTTCGCCTTCCTGACGAGCGCCTGCCAGCAAGGGCCAGCGACCAACACGACGACGAACACTTCCAACACCAACTCAAACGCCAACACCGCAAACACAAACACTAACGCCAACACGCCGCCCATCACGGGCACAACCATTGACACGCGCGAGCCTGACAAGTACAGCGCGACCATCACACTCAAGCTGGCCTCGGAAGGCGAGGGGCAGACGACCAGTTTGCCGCCGCTGGCCGCAGACTTTATTAAAAACGGCGCGGACAGTCGCGTCTCCTTCAAGGTTCCGGGCGGAGAGCAGGTCGTGTTTCTTGACGCGGGAGGCAAGCGCTACGTCATCGCGCAGAACCGCAAACAGTATGCGGAGTTGACGCCGGAATCAACGGGCTTCGACGTGCCGAAGCCGATGACGCCGGGGCAGATTATCAGTTCGATTAAAGGCATGACGGGCTGCGAGCGGCAGGGCGAAGAGCAGTGGAGCGGGCGCATGGCGACCAAGTATCGCTGCGGAAGCAAAACCAGCACAGGCACGCAGGCAGGCGATGTCACGTCGGAAACTTTCGTCTACATTGACAAAGATACAGGGCTGCCGCTTCACTCCGAATCAATCGTCTCTGCCTCCGGCAACGTGCAAGGCGTTAAAGGGCTGAAGGTAGTCACGGAGATGAGCAACATCAGCACGAACGTTGATGCTTCCCAGTTTGCAGAGCCGCAGGGCATGAGCAAGGTTTCGCCCGAACAGGTGAAGCAGCAGGTTGACCTTGTCTTGAAGGCCGCGAGCGCAATCTTGCAGAGCATCATGCAGAGTTCGAGTACGCCGCAGAGCACGAGCGCGCCGCCCGCAGCAAACTCTTCAAACTCTGCTGCCCCGCCCACGCATTAAGTCAAAAAAAAGGCTTGCGGGCCTCAGCCGTCCCGGTCTCGTTCCAGTTTCATGCGCCGGCGACTGAGGCCCGCAAACGCTTAGAGAGCCTTTCTCAACAAGGAGACTGAAGAGAATGAAATACGTTCTGACGCTGTTGGGCGGAATCGTGCTCGGCGCACTGGTAGTCCTCTTCTTTCTTGGTGCGCCGCGCGGAAAGCCCATGCCCGGCGCGCCCGTTGGCCCACCTGACCCGAACGCACCGCCGGGCGGCACGGCGCTCGTCACACTCGACGAAAAGTTTTTCGAGGCGCTGCTCGGCTCTATCTTCCGCGATATGGGCGGGCCTTCTTTCCGGCTCTCTTCGATGGATGCGCAGGGCGCTGCGTCGCCGCGAGTGCTTCCGGCGGCATTACAGGGCGGAGGCTGCGCGGACGTGGTTGTGCTTGCACCCGAAGGAAGCGGGACACGGACGGGCGTGCGCTTTACGGGCGGCAAGGTCATCGCGCCGCTCGCCTTCAGCGGCAGCTACAGCGCGCTCGGCATCTGCCTCAACTTCAAAGGCTCTGCTCAGGCCAGCGTCCAACTCTACTTTGACCAATCGAAGCAGACGGTCTACGGGAAGGTCAACGTCGAGACAGTCAATCTGGAAGGCGTGCCGCCGGGAGCAGGCGGCATCGTCACGCTCTTCGTGCAGCGCGCCATTAACGAGCGCGTCAACCCGCTCGAAGTCCTGCGCGCCCCGCAACTGGCGCTCAACGTGCCAGTCGAAGCCACAGGCGGCACGCTCAAGGCACAGGTCAAAGACGTTCGCGCCGAAGTGCTGGACGGCTCGCTGCGGATGCACGTCACCTACGACTTCAGCGGCGTCCGTGGCAACCAGCCACCGCAGGGATGAAAGCAAGGCTGTTCTCTAATTTAATCATTGACACAAGTAGTCACCAGTTCATTGAAAGATGAACTGGTGACTACTTGTGTTAATTCCCCGCCCTTGTGTTTTATTGTTCGCAGAAATTTCTGTAGCAGTGAACGACGCCTTCGTTGTACTGGTCGAAGCAGCGCTGGTCATTACTGACGGCCAGGCAATGCTCAAACTGGCGATTGTTTCTGATGGTGCAATCATCACACTTCTCTTGCAGGTCGGAAGCTTTGACCGTGCGTAGAGCAGTCGGCGTCGAGAGCGTAAGCGCCAGCATGCAGATGATAATGGCTGCCGTCAGGAAAGTGAAAATTCTTCTCATTCGTATCATCTCCTTCTAGGTTTGGAAAACTGGCGAGGGTTATTGTTGAGTTGGACCACTCATATAATATGGATTCGGTGGAAAGTCAATAATAACCGGCCGCGCCAGTTCACAACCGCCTCGCTCATCGTTTCTCAGGAGAATCTTCCCTTCGCGACCTCTTCTTCCGGCGTGTCGTGCTGCGGTGCGACACCGACGCCGTGCTTGTAAGAGAGGTCGCCGCCGAGCCAGCCAGAGATTGAAATCAGTATGACGCCGAGAACGGAGAGCATGAGCGGCAAGCTCACGCCTTCCTTCGGGATGCGGCCGAGCGAACGCCAGCGCAGGTAAAAGTCTATGGCGAAGACGATGATGGCGATGACGTTCAGGCGCGCGTGCCAGTTTGCAATCCGAACAACTTCCCTGTCTTTAATCGCCAGCCAGTCTATTATTCCGGGGATGGCGGCCACCACGCCGCCGAGCAGTCCTGCGGCGAGCGTGTAGAAGGCTGCGAGTCCCCAGTGGTCGTTGCCGCGCCAGAGATACATGACATCAGCCGCCAGCGAAAACATCCAGAGGGCGAACGGAAACGGAATAATCATCGGGTGTATCGGATGCCCGAAGATGCTTGCCTTACTTGCCATCTTATTTCTCCCTTAAGTTATGTCGGACACTTTAGTCGCTGCGAGTTAAGCGATGAGCAGTTTGGCGATCTGCTCTTTTAAGTTCAAACGATTGCAGGGTGAATTTGCCCATAATTCTCTTCCCGGTTGAGAGAATCGTCAAGCTTTAATTTGCGGTGGGGCGGAGTGGGGCGGAGATTGGAATTGAGAATGTTGGAAACGGAAAGGGCCGCACGCGCCGCTTCAGAGCAGAGCGCGTGCGGCCTTTCTTTCTCTTCAAAAGGAGAAGAGGTTTTTAGTGGATGGTGATACCGAATCCGATGGTGAAGTTGTGCTGTGTCTGACCCTGAATGGTAATTCCTTCAAAGTCGCGGTCGCCGATGAAAATCGGGTTGTAGTTGAACTCGATGACGCGCAGGTCAACGCGGTCGTGAACGCGAATGTCAAGACCAGCGCCAGCCTTGAGAGCAAAGCTCGTGTCGTCGAGCTTAAAGGTCTCGGAGAAACCGGGGCTGCTGAATTCGATGCTCTGGTGAGCGCCGCCTGCCAGAAAATGTGCGAACGGCTTGAAGCGGGTCGTCTTCGAGTTGTCCTTGATCTGAACGCCGCCGAGGAAGTTGTAGATTCGCTCTTTGGTGTTGATGGTGTCAAGGCCATCTGTGAAGCTGTCAGACTTGAAGTGGCCGGTGAAGTTGCCTTTGAGACCGACGTAGCGGCTGACATTGCCTGTAATCGAAGTATCGAAACCGTTGAAGCCGCGACGGTCGGTTAAGAAATCGCCGAAGTCGTCTTCAAAGTCGGGGTCGTCAACGCCCGTGTCAACTCTCGCGTGAGAGTAGCCGACGGCAAACTCGACCTTGTTGTAGTCGTCCTGCGCGAACGAAACTGAAGCGCAGGCCAGAATCATCGCTGTCAAAAGAATTAGTTTACGCATTAGTTTTTATTTCCTTCCAGAATCTTGCATTAAGAGAATGCTTCCTCATGTAAAGACATTCTCAGTATGGTCTAGCATGATGGCCCATGAACCGAGCTGTTCTATGAAGTGGCCGGTCAGGAGGCCCAGAGCATGAGGCGATTAAGAAGCGCGCGCTTGACCTTTGGTTGCCTCACGCCGAGTTTTCTAAACGCCCTCCCACGCGTTTAAGTTCCCGAATAGTTTACTGCAAGACAGATGCCAGCAGTTGAAGCTCAGGAAATCAACGGAAAGCTAGAGTTTTTACAGCATATGCACGGTTTACAGGGCCAACGTTGGTGCACGAAAAATCGGACACATGGAGTCATTGATAATATTCATGGCCTTGATTCAGCCCGCTCATCACGTGGGCCAACGCTTCGCAAGACGCTGGTTTAAGGTTAGGAGTAAGGGGAGATAAACGGCGCGCGGCTGTGTGACACTTTGTTGATTGTCACAGGATAACAAAAGAGGTCTTGCGGGCGGCGAGAGTGATTTAGAGCGCGGCTGTTTCAGAGTTGAGCAGCCGCGCTCTTATGCGTCGTCCTTGATCTTCTCGCGCTTGACGGCGTGCGGATTGGTGGAACGTTCGCCGCGCTTGCGCGTTCGTCTTGAGGGCTTGCGCAACTCGCCCAGATGATCAACGGAGCGAATCGGCTGAAGGTCTTCGGCCTCGCCTTCCGGGTCGTCGAGCCGCGTTTCAATGTTCTCCACGTCGAACGCTTCGCCGCCCGCAGCAGCACTCGCTTCATCATCGTTTGCTGCCGCCGCTGCCTCGCCTTCCTTAGTCAACGTCGTTTCGGGCGTGCCGCCTTCAGCGAGGGCACGCTGGCGTTGGAAGTGGTCAACAATCTCTCCGGCGGTTTTGCGTCCGACAAAGGGCGCAAGCTCTGCGACGCTCGCGCTTGCGACGCGTTGAATCGAGCCGAGGTTGCGCAGGAGCCGCGTCTTGCGCTTTTCACCGACGCCCGGAATCGCCGTCAACTCCGAAGTGAAATCGCGCAGTTCCCTGCGCTTACGGTGATACTGCACAGCCGTCCTGTGCGTCTCGTCGCGAATCATTTGAATCAGGCGCAGCACGGGCGAGTGAGAATCAAGAAAGACAGGCTCATGCTCGCGCCCTTTGACGAGCAGGTGCGAGACTTCGTTGTGGCGGCGCGGCGGCTTGACCACACCAATCATCGGCAGGGCTTCGAGGTCAAGCTCACGCATGGCCGCCGCAGCCGCGCTCAACTGTCCCTTGCCGCCGTCAATCATCACAAGGTCCGGCAAGGGCTTGCCCTCATCGAGCAGCCTGCGATAACGACGGAAGACGACCTCATTCATCGAAGCGAAATCGTTTGCGCCCTCCACATTGCGAATCTTGAACTTGCGGTACTCTGCGCGGTTCATCTTCCCGTTTTCGCAGACGACCATGCCGCCGACGTTTTCCGCGCCCTGTATGTGTGAGATGTCGAAGGATTCGATGCGCGCGGGGAAGCGCGGCAATTCCAGCACCTCCTGCAACTCTTCGAGCACGCGTTCCATGTCGGGCTTCAAAACGCGGAAGCGCTGCTCAAACGCAAGCTTCGCGTTTTTTTCAACGAGGTCAATCAGGTCGCGCTTTTCGCCGCGCTGCGGGTCGTGTATGTGAACTCGCCGGCCGCGTCTCCCGGTCAGGGCTTTTTCCAGCAGCCCGCGGTCTTCAAAATCAACGGGGACGTGAATCTCGCGCGGCACGTAGTCTGTCGAGTAATACTGCGCCAGCACTTCGCTCAGGAAGACGGACGGATTGAAGTTGTCCTCCGCCAGATCCTCCCAGAAAAACTCGCGGCGGCCGACAATCTTTCCCTCGCGCATTGTGAAGAGTTGCAGAGCGAGGCGCTGGCCCTCCTGATAATAGCCGAAGATGTCAACGTCGCGTTCGGGGCTTGTCGCCATCTTCTGCTGCTCTGCAATCGCGAGCACGGTCTTGCGTAAATCTCTATACTTCGCAGCTATCTCAAAGCGCATCTCTTCCGAAGCCTGCATCATGCGCGCTTCGAGCGTGTCGGCCAACTCCTTATTCTTACCTTCGAGCAGGAGGCGCACATCTCTCACAGCCTCGCCATATTCTTCCGGCGTGCACAATCCCTTAACGCATGGGCCAAGACAGCGCTTGATGTGATATTCGAGACAGGGACGCGGCAGCCGCCCGTCAATCTCTATATCGCAGGTGCGCAGTTGGAAGGTGCGATTGATGAGGTCAATGGTGCGGCGCGCGAGGCTTGCGGGCAGAAACGGGCCGAAGTAGAGCGCACCGTCGCGCTGAATTTTGCGCGTTATCATCACACGCGGGAACGGCTCGTTGATGGTCAGCTTCAGATGCGGATACTGCTTGTCGTCCTTCAGCAGCACGTTGTAACGCGGCTTGTGCTGCTTGATGAGATTGGACTCAAGCACTAAGGCTTCGACTTCGTTATCAACGACGATGAATTCCAGGTCGCGTATGCGTCGGACAAGCTCGCGCGTCTTGCGGTCGTGCCCGCGCCCCGACTGAAAATAGGAGCGCACACGATTGCGTAGATTCTTCGCCTTGCCGACATAGATAATCTTGCCAGCCTCATCCTTATGCAGGTAGACGCCCGGCGAAAGGGGTAGATTGCGTAGTTTTTCCTCAAGCGTCACTGCTTTTGTTTACGTCTGCTTTCAGGAAGTTTGATGCAGTTAATATAACCGATTTGTGTTGACTTCTCCACGCGCTTTGCCATAGTAGAAGCGTTCTTCAACTTAGTATTGAAAGAGACTGTATTGCGATTCCCGCTGAGCCTGCCATCAGAGAAAGAGTTTGACGCAGTCGGCTTCGGCCTCAACGCCGTTGACCATCTCGTCGTCGTTCCAGCCTACCCTGCCTTCGATACGAAGACGCGTTTGAGAGAGCACGTCCAGGCGGCGGGAGGGCAGACGGCTTCCGCGATGGTGGGCCTTCAACGTCTGGGCCTGCGCACGGCCTACAGCGGTCGCTTCGGCTCGGACGCCGAAGGACGATTCGGCTTAGCTTCTCTGAAGACGGAGGGCGTCAATCTGGAGTATGCGGAGACGATTGAGGGCGCACGCAACCAGATAGCTTTCATCGTCATAGACGAGCGCTCCGGCGAGCGCACAGTCATCTGGGATCGCGACGAGCGTTTGGCCTACAGCGCGGACGATGCGCCCTTTGAGCTGGCAGCGCGCGGGCGCGTGCTGCACGTGGACGCGCACGACCCGCCCGCCTGCGTGCGTATGGCGCAGGCCGCACGCGAGGCAGGGGTAATCGTCTCCGCAGACATTGACAATATCTACGATGGCCTGCCGGAGTTTCTGCCGCTCGTTGATATTCTCATCTCCTCCAAAGAATTTCCGCAGCGCCTGACAGGACTTCATAACGAGCACGCTTCGCTCATCGAGTTGAAAGCGCGCTACGGCTGTGCGGTTGTCGGCATGACGCTCGGCGCGCGCGGCGCTCTTCTCTATACGGGCAGCGGCTTTCTGGAATCACCCGCCTATGCCGTCCCAAACGGATGCCGCGACACGACGGGCGCGGGCGATGCCTTCCACGCCGGATTCCTCTACGGGCTACTCAGCGGCGAAGACATGGAAACGAGCCTGCGTTTAGCCAACGCGACCGCAGCACTCAAATGCAGGGCGCTCGGCGCGCGTACGACTTTACCGGCGAAGGATGAGCTACAGGATTTTATGAAACAGGCGCAACCGCTCGACGCATGATAGAGCGCAAGCAAAGCACATGGTCATTCAAAACGGCGGGAGTAATTTGTAGAAGCATGGCAAGTCCGTGGCCCGTTGCAGATAAATTGAGCGGGTCGCGGACAAGTCCTGCCTCCGCGGTTCTGTCAGCTGGCCGTGTTGCTGCGTAAGGTTTCGTTAAAGAGGTTGAGCACGCGTTGCCAGGCGTCCGAGGCTGCTCCGGCGTTGAAGACTTCGGGGCGCGTGTCGTTGAAGAAGGCGTGGTCCGCATCGTAGCTGACAACTTCGATTGGCAGGCCATGCTCGCGTGCGGCTTCCTTCAGTCCCTCGACCTTCTCCGGCGTTATCCAGTTGTCGCGCTCTCCTGCGATGAAGAGCGTAGGCGCTTTCAGTTTGGACAGAATTTCCGCTCCGGGGATGTCGCCGTAGAAGGGCGCGGAGGCAGCGAGCGTGTCATTCATGCAGGCCGCGCGCAGGGCAAACGTGCCGCCCATGCAGAAGCCTGTGATGCCGAATTTCGTGATGCCGTATTTGTCGCGGCTCTCTTCGATGGCGCGTTTGATGGTATTAACGCCGTCATCGAGCGGCAGTTCGTTCATCAGCTTCGCGGCTTCCTGCGGATTGCTGGCCGTCTTGCCGCGAAAGAGGTCTGGCGCGATGCAAATGTAGCCCTCGCGCGCGTAGCGGCTGGCGATGTCGCGTATGTGCTCGTTGATGCCCCACCATTCGTGTATGAGGATGACGGCGGTGCTGCCTGCGCCTGTCTTGTCGGGCAACGCGACGACTGCCGTAGTCTCGCCGTTAGGCGTCTCGAAGCTGATGGTTTCCGTGTTCATTTGCTGGCGACTCCCTTGAAAAGTTTTGTTTGCAGCGAATCATCTGAAGATGATAACGAAATTGAGCGGACGAATTATAGGCCATTTGCGGGTCGCTTCCCAACGACCGTTTTGAGAGGGTGACTACTTTAGCGCGAGCGTCGCGGTAACTCTTGCCTGTATCATTGGGCATGATTGGTGATATAACAATCGCCGCTCGATGACATTTCTTAATCCATCAAACAAAAACATGAGATTTCGTTTAGCTCTCGCTTTGCTTCTCATCAGTTCGCTCGTCAGCGCAGCGGTCGCGCAGACCGTGCAAAAGCGCCGCCGCGTTAGTCTTGTTCTCACCAACGGGAGAATTTTCACGGCTGACGCGGAGGGGACAATCGTGCAGGCGGTTGCGATTGATAACGAGCGCATCGTCGCCGTCGGCACAAACCTTGAGATAGCTGCGCGCTATCAAGGGCAGCGGATAATTAATCTCGCCGGAAAGCTTGCGACGCCGGGCTTCAATGATGCGCACCTGCATTTTCTGGGCGGCGGCCTCTCGCTGCTGCGCGTGGATTTAAACGGCTCTCGCTCGCTCGAAGAAGCTAAGCAGCGCATCGCAGCGAAGGTGCGGGAATTGCCCGCAGGTTCGTGGATTGTGGGGCGCGGCTGGGATCACACGCTGTGGGGCGGGCGTTGGCCCACGCGGCAGGATTTGGATGCGGTCGCGCCCAATAATCCAGTCTTCGTGCAGCGCATTGACGGGCACGTCAGTTGGGCCAACACGCTGGCGCTCAGTAAAGCCGGGGTGACGCGCGAAACGGAAGTGCCTCCGGGCGGTGAAATACTGAAGGATGCGAGCGGGGAGCCGACGGGAATTTTGAAGGAGACGGCGGCCGCGCTGGTGGCGCGCGTTGTGCCTGAGCCGACGCCCGCCGAGCTGATGCAGGCACTTGAGCGTGCGCTCGCTGAAGCGCGGCGCTACGGCATCACTTCGATTCAGGACAACTCAGGCTATGAGACGACGAAGCTCTATCGCGAGTTGATGAAGCAGGGCAAGCTGACGGTAAGAGTCGCGGAGTGGCAAAACTTCGAGGACACGATTGCGGAACTGAAACGACAGCGCGCGGAGTTTGCATCGTTTAATGACAACGCGCTGCGCTTACGCCTGACGGCGCTCAAGGGCTACGTTGACGGCACGCTCGGCTCGCGCACAGCCGCGATGCTCGCGCCCTTCGCTGACGACCCGCAGAATAGCGGTATTCCGCGCCGCACGCCAGAAGAGTTAACACGCATGATTGTCGAGCGCGACAGGGAGGATTTTCAGATTGCGCTGCACGCGATTGGCGACAGAGCAAATCGGATGGCGCTTGATGGATTCGCAGAAGCGAGGCGTCGGAATAGCTCTGAAGATGTCACCAGAGTACGCGTCCTTCCGCGCCATCGCATCGAACATGCGCAGGTCGTTGCGCCTTCGGATTTCTCACGCTTTCACACGCTAGGCGTCATCGCTTCGATGCAGCCGTCGCACGCCATCTCGGATAAGCGCTGGGCCGAAAGCAGGCTCGGCGAGTATCGCGTGCAGGGCGCTTATGCGTGGCACATGATGCAGTCGTTTGACGTTCATGTTGCCTTCGGCACGGACTGGCCCGTCGAGCCGATTAATCCTTATCTGGGCCTCTATGCTGCCGTCACCAGACAGAGCACCGAAGGCGAGCCTGCGGGCGGCTGGTGGCCGCAGCAGCGGCTCACCATCGAAGACGCCATTCGCTGCTACACAATGGAAGCGGCCTATGCATCCTACGAAGAGAAAGAGAAGGGACAGATTGCGCCCGGAATGCTCGCGGACATCAGCGTCCACTCCCGCGACCTCTTGAAAATCCCAGCGGCGGAGATTTTACAAACTGAGACTGTTATGACTATCCTCGGAGGCAAAGTAGTCTACGAGCGCCCATTGCGCTGAAGTTGCAAAGCGTTCGCGCTTCTCTCCCCTTGTGTCGTCGCAGGCATCAATACCGAAGCAGAGGAAACGTGTTATGGCTGTCGTCCGAAATAGTCTCTCTCAAACTCTGGCCGTCGTCTGTAGCCTTCTTGTGCTGAGCGCTACGATTGCGAGCGCGCAAACAACGCCGCCGCAAAATGTTGAGAAAGAGCGCGCCGCCGTCAGTCTCAACCTGATTATTACTGACGAAGCGAATCGTGCTGTCAGCGACGTGCGCCGCGAAGACGTGCGCCTCACGGAAGACGGCACGACGCAAACCATCGAAGCCTTAGCGCTGGAAGACAGGCCCATTAGCTACGGCCTTGTGATTGACACGACGGGCTCGCTGCGCACGCTGATTAACGATGTCATCGAAGCGGGCCGCGCGGTCGTCGGCACGAACCGCCCCGGCGATGAAACCTTCGTGATGCACTATACGGACAGCGACACGATTGAGGTTGACCAGGGCTGGACCACAAACCGCGCAGCGCTCGAAGAAGCGCTCGACGACATTTTCATTCAGGGCGGACTAACGGCGACACTCGATGCGCTGCACAGCGCTCTCAACTATGCGACGCGTCCGCGCAGTAGTAGCAGCAGTAGCAGCACAGGCGGCAAAGAGTTGCGCAGGCGCGCTCTCGTGCTTATCACGGACGGCGAAGACCGTGGTAGTCGTCAGTCTAACCCTGAAACCCTGCTCTCACGCCTGCGCGAATCTGACGTGCAAATCTTCGTCATCGGTCTGACCAGAATCGTCAAGGAACTGCGCAACCGCGACAAGGCGGCAGCGCTTCTGACGCGCATCGCACAGGAGACTGGCGGGCGGGCCTTCTTTCCAAAGTCTTTCGCAGAGATGCCGGATGTCTTGAAGGAGCTAACGCGTGATTTGCACACGCAGTATGTCATTAGCTATCGCCCGACCAATGAGAAGCGCGACGGCTCTTTCCGCAAGTTGCAGGTCACGCTGGCGCAGGGCAAAGGCAAGCGCAACGTCATCACGCGCGCGGGTTATATCGCGCAGTAACGACTTCGCGCACGAGTGGCATTTGCGAGCGCTGGTTGTTTGTTGACTTAATCCTCATCGTTGAGATAGAAATCTTCCAATCCAGATAGCTTTCCATGATTGAGGCGTTTTCTTCAGGAGTCTTAAAGTGAAGATTGATTTTTCGTCGCGGTTGATGAGCGCCGTTCTGGCAATCGTCATGGCATCGCTTGCCGGCAATGAAGTCTTACGGGCGCAGGCTGGAGGAGGGATTAAGCCACCGATGGGTAAACCAACCGAACGCATGTCTCCCAAAAACGGACTCAAGCGCAAGCCCACTCCACGCAAGGCTCCCGATTCTGCTCTGGCCGCGAAAATCCGTCGCTTCGCGCCGACCGTCATCACAGCCGATACATCAAAACTCTCGCCCGCCGACCGCAAAGCCCTCTCTAAAATCATAGAGGCTGCGCGCCTGCTCAACCCGCTCTTTCTGCGGCAGGTCTGGAACGGGAACCTTGCGCTCGAACAGAAGTTGATGCAGGACCAGAGCGTTGCGGGGCGCGAGCGGCTGCACTATTTCAGAATCAACAACGGCCCATGGTCGCGCCTTGATAACAAAGAGCCTTTCATCGAAGGCGTGCCAAAGGAGAAGCCTCCGCAGGCCAGCTACTACCCTGACGACATGACGAAGGAGGAATTCAACAACTGGGAGAAGAGTCTGCCGGAAGCTGAGCGCGAGCGCGCCACAGGCTTCTTCTACGTCATCCGTCGAGATACAGGCGGCAAGCTCAAGGCCGTCGCCTACAGCGAAGAGTATCGCGAGTATCTAGTGCCGGCGGCCAAACTTTTGCAAGAGGCCGCTCGCTTAACAACCAACCGCACGCTCAAAAACTTTCTCAACAAACGCGCCGGTGCTTTTCTCTCAAACGATTACTACGAAAGCGATGTCGCGTGGATGGATCTGGATTCACCGATTGACGTGACCATCGGCCCGTATGAAACCTACGAAGATGAGTTGTTCGGCTACAAGGCCGCGTTTGAGGCATACGTCACCTTGCGAGACGATGCGGAGACGGCGAAACTCGCAAAGTTTAGTCGCTACTTGCAGGAGATTGAAAACAACCTGCCGCTTGATGAGCGTTACCGTAATCCTAAACTTGGCGCAGCCTCGCCGATTCGCGTCGTCAACGAAGTTTACGCCGCAGGCGAAGGCAACAGCGGCGTGCAGACAGCAGCCTTCAACCTGCCAAACGACGAGAAGGTCATCAAGGAGAAAGGCTCGAAGCGCGTCATGCTCAAAAACGTGCAGGAGGCCAAGTTTAATAAGACGCTCGTTCCCATCTCGAAGGTCGTGCTTGAGCGCTCGCAGCTTAACGAAATCTCTTTTGAAGCTTTCTTCACGCATATCCTGATGCACGAGTTGATGCACGGACTTGGGCCACAGAACATCAAGGTCGGCGGAGTTGAGACGACCGTCCGCCGCCAACTCAAAGAGACCTACTCGGCCATCGAAGAAGCCAAGGCTGACATCTCCGGCCTCTTCGCGCTTCAGTATTTGATGGATAAGGGCGTGCTCGATAAAAGCATGGAGCGCTCCGTCTATACGACCTTCCTCGCCAGTGCCTTCCGTTCCGTGCGCTTCGGCATCACGGAGGCACACGGTCGAGGAATCGCCGTGCAGTTTAACTACCTGACGGACGAAGGCGCGATTAAGTTTGACGAAAGCAAAGGCACTTTCAGCGTTGACATGTCGCGCGTTAAAGAGGCCGTGCGCAAACTGACGGGCGAGATTATGACGCTTCAGGCGGAAGGCTCCTACGAGAAGGCCAAAGCCATGCTCGACCGTTACGGCGTC
Source organism: Pyrinomonadaceae bacterium (assembly GCA_036382855.1). Classification (GTDB taxonomy): domain Bacteria; phylum Acidobacteriota; class Blastocatellia; order Pyrinomonadales; family Pyrinomonadaceae; genus DASVTR01. The sequence goes on from DASVPO010000002.1 coordinate 194,627, forward strand.
ATTCGTCCGCCCATGCAGCAAGCGCTCAAGCGGCTCACGGATGTTCCCGTTGACATCGAACCACAATTTCCGCTGGCCGAAGTAAGGTAAAAGTAAAAAGGTAAAAGGCAAAAGTGAGGCGAATCCGCTTTTAATAAAAAGCGGTTTTAGCCTTCCTTTTACCTTCTTTAGAGTTTCGTCACTTCGCCGTCAACGACGCGCGCCAGGTATTCGCCTTCGCGCATGACCCACGCGATACGGCGGCCGTCGCGTGCGAGTTTGGCCCATTTGCTGCTCTTCAGCGGATTCTGCTCAATGAGGATTGCGTCATCTGGAAGCGTGACGTAGCGGAGGCCCGAACGCTGGAAGCGACGCACACCGCGCCCGCCGCCAAACAGTTTTTCGAAGGCGACTAGAATCACACCCGCGCTCAACTCTTCAACTTCTGTCGCGTCGCGTTTCTTGCTTGTCGGCATCAGACAATCTCTTTGCTCTGGCGCTCTGCCAGCAAGCGTTCGACCGTTGCGATCAGTTCTTTGCCGCGAAAGGGTTTGGTCAGGTAGGCATCGAAGCCGCCTTGCAGCGCGCGGTCGCGGTCAGATTCGGCAAAGGCTGTGACGGCGACGCAGGGGATGCTGCGCGTCCTCTCGTCGGCACGCAACTCCCTGAGCGCGCCCCAGCCATCGAGCACAGGCATCGAGAGATCAATCAGGAAAAGGTCCGGCGGCTCAACCTGCGCCAGTTCGACACACTCGCGCCCGTCGCGCGCCTCGCGCACACGATGGCCCACCATCTCCAGCATCACACGCAACAGTTCCCTGTTGTCTGCATAATCGTCCGCGATGAGAATGCTGGCAGGCATATTTAATCTTGCAGTAGGTGCTGGAATTTAGATTAACGCTTAGGGGGGTTTTAAGCTTGACCGCCGATGAAGCTAACGCTTTAACAATCCGCCGGTTCAAAATCTAAAATCCAGAGCGAATAGGCGTCGTTATAGCTTAGCCGTCCGAGATGTGTCAAACGGGAGAAGAGCGCCCGCCGTGAAGAGTTTCTTGACACCCTTCTCCGGGTGCGTCCATAATTTGAGCGAGACCTGTGCGTTTCATCAGCGTCTGTAGCAATTGCCCTAAAATGTCTAAGACGAGCGCTGCCCTGCAAATGTTTGCACGCGGCCAAGAGCGCGTTCCCCAATGGAGGATTACCAAAGGTGCCCAGCGAAGAACTGGAAAAAGGCTTGCGAGATGAAATCAACAGCTATCTCAATTTGCGTTTGAGCGCATTGCAGGAAGAGATCACGCGCCTGCAAAGCCAGGTCAACGAAGCGTTCACGCGCCTGCTCGAACGCTCAAGCGATGCGACACAGACGGACACCTCCGTCGCCATCACCATCTCCGAACACATCCGCGCCGCACACGAACGAGGCATAGAGGAAGCGGCCGCCGAATCCGCCCGCACCAAAGCTTCGAGCGAGATGGCGCTCCTGAAAGCTGCCATTGACGACATTGACGACCAACGCTCGCAGAGCGACATCCTGAGCACGCTCGTCAACAGCGCCGCGTCTTTCGCGCCGCGCATCGCTTTCTTCGTCATCAAGAATGAACGTGCGACGGGCTGGCGTGCGCGCGGACTCGAAGGCACTGTCGGCGACGAAGCCATTCGCGACATCTCTCTGCCGCTCTCGGCCGACACGCTTCTGAGCGATGTCGTCCGCTCGCGCGCTACCTGGAGCGGCTCGCCCGGCCACAATGCCGACGACCATTTGTTGACTAGTAAGCTTGGCGGCGAGCCGCCGCAGCGAATGGTCGCCGTGCCGCTCGCCGTGCGCGGCCGCGCGGTCGCAGTGCTCTACGCGGATTCCGCCGCGCTGCCCTCCGATGCGATTAAACTCGAAGCGCTCGAAGCGCTCGTCCGCGTTGCCAAAATGGCGGTCGAGCTTCTCAGCGTCACGCGCCCAGCGCCCGACACGCGCCCAGCGCGCATCGAACAGCCCGCCGCTGCTACTGCTGCTGCGCCGCCGTCGCCAGCCACCGCTGCGCCTTCCAACGACGAAACCGATACAACGGAGACGACAACAGAGACGCCCGCTCCCGTAGTTGCCGAAGCCATGCAGCCTGCGGAAACGGAAACGGCCCAACGGTCGTCTTCGATGTACGACCAGTGGAATGCTGCTCCGCCCGCCGTGGAGCAAGCGGACGCGCAGCAAGCTGAGCCTGCCTACGACCCTGATGCGACTCTCGTTCGCGAAGCAGTGCCCGTCCAGCCGGACTATCAAACGAGCAGCACAACGACGACGCCTGCCGTTGAGACAACGACTGCGTCGCCGTTTGCTTCCGAACAGCAACAGCCTTCAGCGCCCGCAGCCGATTTCGTCGCACCGCTCGGCGGAACGGCCCGCCGCTGGGGACGCGACGAAGCGCTGCCCATCGAAGTGCCCGAAGACGAAAAACGGCTGCACAACGACGCGCGCCGCTTCGCCCGCCTGCTCGTCTCCGAAATCAAGCTCTACAACGAGCAGAAGGTGCAGGAAGGCCGCTCGCAGGGCGACATCTACGAGCGCCTGCGCGAGGACATAGACCGCTCGCGACAGATGTACGACAAGCGCGTCGCCCCGCCCGTCGCCGCCCGTTACGACTACTTTCATCAGGAACTCGTCAACACCCTCGCCGAAGGCGACGCCGGAAAACTCGGCAACGATTATCCGGGCGCAAGCCCTTCAGCGTAGAACGAAGTACAGAAGTGATGAGTGATGAGTAATGTGTAATGAGTTAAAGCGCAGTTTGCTTACAACTCATCACTCATTACTCATCACTCATCACTTTTTTAAGGAGTGAGCCTTGAGTTTTAACTTTCGCCAGCATCGCGTTGTTTTCATTATCATCGGCCTGCTGATTGTCATTGGCGTGGGCGTTGCGCCGTTTATGAGTGCCAGTTGCGGCACGCGTCCATCTTCGGCACAGAACGAAGCCAAGGTGCTTGAGCAGTTGCGCGCGGCGACCCGTGGCGGCGTGCTGCCTTCCGAAGATGTGGTCGCGCGCATCGAGACCAGCTATCCGAACACGAAAGCGGCGGGACTGGCGCGTATGGTGCGCGCGCGCATCAAGCTGAAGGCAAACGACGCGGCCGGCGCGGCCGCTCTGCTTGAGTCGAGCCTTGTGCGCGACCGTACGGCGCTCGGTGATTACGCGCTGCTGCTTCGCGCACGCGCCCTTGAACAATCGGGCCGCCGCGTTGAAGCACGCGCCGCTTATGAACAACTAGCGCGTGATTACCCTTCCTCCATGCGCGCACGCGAAGCCACCTTGCGCGTCGGCGAGATGGTCATGGAAGACGGACAGGCAGCGGCCGCGCCCCTGCTCTTGAAAGACCTGAACGAAAAACGCGACGCCGCATCGCTCCTGCTGACGGCTAAAGCTTACGAGCAATCCAATGATGCCGTGCGTGCGCTGGCCGCCTACCGCACAATCTATTTCTACGCGCCGACATCAACGGAGAGTCAGGAAGCAATCGCAGCCATTACACGGCTCAACTCAACGCCCTCGCCCGCGAGTGCCGGAGAAGCCTTAGCGCGTGCAGACAAGCTCTTCGAGGCCAAGCGCTACAACGACGCGGCCAACGCATATACGGACGCCTTCACGCGTTTTCCCGCGACCGCCAATCCGCAAACGCAACTACGGCGCGGCGTGGCCGCAACGAACGCCAAGCGCACCACCGATGCTGTCTCTGCCTTGACCAGCGTGCCAGCGTCGGCTGGTGAGACGCGCGCCGAAGCCCTCTATTATCTGGCGCAGGCTTACGCCGGCGCACGCCAGTGGGAGCAGGCGCGCGGCGTGCTCGACGAATTGCGGCGCGCCTTTCCAAATAGCGCCTGGTCGCCGCGCGCCTTCGCAAGCGTGGGCCAACTCGCTAGAGACGCGAAGAATGAGAGCGAAGCTAACAATCTTTTCCGCGCGGCCGTCGCGGCTTATCCGGGCGCGGCCGAAGTTGCGCAGGCACAGTTTGAGATAGCATGGGCCGCGCACAACGAGAAGAATTATCAGGAATCATCGCGACTGCTGACGGAGCATCTTGCGCTCTACGCCGATAAGAACACGGACAATCGAGGACGCGCAGGCTACTGGGCCGCGCGCGATTCAGAGCGCGCCGGAAAACTGGCCGAAGCGCGCGCGCTCTATCAGGCTATGCAGCATCGCTACGATGCTAACTGGTACGGCTATCTCTCAAGGCAACGACTGGAAACCATGGAGCGCAATGGTCAGCAGCCTAACGCGAATTTTGCGCCCGACTCGATGGTGGGCCGCGCCATCGCCAATCTGCAAACCGTCACCGTCGCAGAAGAGACTGCCGGGCCAGCGGAGAATGAGCGCATCACACGCGCCGAGCAACTGAACATCATCGGCACGGATGATTGGGCGCTTGAAGAGTTGGCCCTTGCAGCGCAGGCCGCGCAGTCGAGTCCGCGCGTTGCGCTGGCAACCGCACGTATTCTGCGTTCCCGCGAGGAGAATCTGCGCGCCTTCAACGTTCTCAGGAAGAGCTATCCTGATTATTCGCAGATGAAACCCGAAGAGTTGACGCGCGAGGAGTGGGATGTCTTCTATCCGCTCTCTTACTGGGACATCATCGTTGAGCAGGCGCGTGCTCGCAGGCTCGACCCGCATCAGGTGGCAGGACTTATCCGGCAGGAATCTGTCTTCGACCCACGCGCACGCTCTTCGGCGAAAGCCTACGGTTTGATGCAACTGCTCGTGCCGACCGGCCAATCAGTCGCACGCAAATATGGCATTGACCGTCAGGTGACTGTTGACGCACTCTTCGAGCCGCGTCTGAACATCCAACTCGGCACAGGCTACATGCGCGACCAGTTCGACAAGTTTGGCCGGATAGAATATGTCGCTATCGCTTACAACGCAGGGCCGGGCCGCGTGCCGCAGTGGCGCGCTACATTGCCGCTCGAAATGGACGAATTCGCGGAAGCGATTCCCTTCAAGGAGACACGCGGTTATGTGCAGGGCGTAGTGCGCAACACGCTTCAGTATGAAAGGCTCTACGACGACAACGGCCAGTTTCGCGCCGAAGTCGGCACACGCCCCGTCAATCCCTCCTTGAACGAAACGCAAACGGGCGCGCCCGCCGTCAAGCCCGCCAACCCGAACGTGCGCCCGCGTCGTGTGACCGGCAACGAAAGAGGCGAGTGAAGACAAATGCGAGACGGGAGGGCAGCAAAGATGAAAGCGCGGCTGTCTGCAATGAGCGTGCGCAGCTTGACGAGAGCCTCGCTGACGTTTCTCCTTGTGCTGGTAACGATGACGCTCATCTCGCTTGGCGTTTCGTCCGCGTTTGCGCAGCAGCGGCAAAGAAGAACGTCCGCCTCTCAAGCTAACAGGTCGCTCACGATTCGCACGGAAGCAAACTCAACCGTCTGGCTCGACGAAGTGCGGCGCGGCACAACGGACACAAGCGGGCTGTTCAAGATAGAGAAGGTCACGCCGGGACGCCATACCTTGCGCGTGCGCGCCAGCGGCTTCAGGGAAAAAGTTCAGACCTTGCTCCCGGCCGCGCGTGGTAGCATCAACATCAAACTCGCACCGACAACAGACGAAGCCGAGCTACTTTTTCAGCAGGCCGAGACGGCGCGCGAGAAAGCGCGCGACGATGAAGCGCGTCGCGCTGCCGTTGAGCTTTACCGTCAGGCTCTCGCCAAGCGCCCGCGCATCGCCGCAGCCCACGTCGGCCTTGCACGCCTGCTCTCCGAGTTAAACGATTATGACGCGGCGCTGGACGAGATTGACCGTGCGCGAAAGCTGCGCCCCGTTTATCCTGAAGCATCTGCGGTCGAGGGACGGATTCTTCGCGCCGACGCAGATAACGAGGGCGCGATAGCTGCCTTTCGCCGTGCCATCAGGGAAGCGCGCGGCTTCCAGCCCGAAGCCCACACGGGCCTCGCCCTGCTGCTTGAAGAAAAGGGACGCAACGATGAGGCAGTCGCGGAGTTTCGCAAAGCGCTCGCGCAGCTTGACGACACGGAGCCTGTCGTCTATCAACTCCTCGGCGCGCTCTACGAGAAGATGGAGAACTACAGGGAGGCCGTCGCGGCCTACGAGAAATATCTACAGCTTGCGCCCGAAGGCAACCTTGCGCCCGCCGTCCGCTCAATCATTGACCAGCTACGCCGTCAGGCCGCCGAACAGGAATCACCCTGAGCCTTTACAAAGTTAATGGCACGAATACGAAGTTGATGTCACGAAATGCCGCTTCTCTGTTTAGTCAGGTTCGGAGACGACTGCACTAAAAACTGCTTGCGGCTCGCCGTGTGAAGGGGATATTATCGCGCCCTCACAATCTGGCCTAAGCTAACGGGAAGGACGTTTGCCATGAGCACTCAAGAGTTGGACAAAGAAACGTATCGCAGCATCATCAACGGCTATTTTCAGGCTTTCGGGACAGGCGATTTTTCCCAGGTGGGATTTTCTTCACAGATTCAATTTCTCAGTCCAATCAGCGGCACGACCATGAAGGGACGTGAAGAGGTTACAAGATTCCTGGTCGGTGTTTCGACGCGTGTGACAGCGGTGAACGTCATTTCAATCGCCGTTGACTTCCCGACCGCGAGCGGCGTCTGGCAGATGACGACGACGAAGGGCGTTGTATATACGCTTCACAACTTCTTCCGTCTCGACGGCGAAGGGCTTGCTTATATCTGGCCCATGTTTGACCCCAAGGCGGTCATGGACAATCCTCAAGGCTTGCTTCAATGGCTGAGAGGCGAAGGCTACTACGACATCGCCGCGCGCGTGCCGAAGCAGATTGCAGGCGTCACAATATCAAAGACCGGCCGCATCTTTGTTAACTTCCCCAGATGGATTGACGAGCCCACGCCATCGGTCGCGGAGGTTGCCGCAGATGGCTCGCTCGTGCCTTATCCGAACGCGGCCATCAACACATGGGACAAAACGCCGGGAGCGTCGGCCCGCGAACATTTCGTGTGTGTGCAAAGCGTCGTCGTTGACGATGAGGATGCTCTCTGGATTCTGGACCCGGCATCACCTAACTTCGAGGGTGTCATAGAGGGTGGCGCAAAGCTGCTTAAAGTGAATCTTACGACAAACGAGGTCGAGCGCGTCTATCACTTCGATGACGAGGGCGCTCCGCCGAAGTCTTACCTGAACGATGTGCGGTTCGCTCAAGGGTGCGCGTTCATCAGCGATTCGGGCGTCGGCGCTATCGTCGTCCTGAATCTTGAGACGGGAAAGGTGCGCCGCCTGCTCGAAGATCACGCTTCGACTAAGGCCGAGCCGAACGTAGAGCCTGTGATAGGCGGACGCCCCTGGAAGTTTAGCGCCGGTAACACGACGCCTCAGGTTCACTCCGACGGTATTGCCATCAACCCGCAGCGCGAGCACGTTTATTACAAAGCGCTCACAGGCCGTACGCTCTACCGCGTGCCCATCAAGGCGTTGCTCGACGAATCGCTGTCAACGGATGCTCTCGGAAACTCCGTCGAGCGCGTGGCGGAGACGGAGCCGACGGACGGCCTTGAGTTTGATGCGCAGGGGAATCTCTACATGACATCGCTCGAATGGAATGCGATAAAGATGCTGCGCCCGGACGGTCGAATAGAGGTCTTCGCCAGAGCGACCGATTTCCTGTGGCCCGATACCATCACGATGAGCCACGACGGAGACCTTCTCTTCACGGCCTCGCAGTTTCATTTGATGCCGGCCTTCAATGAGGGCGTAGACAAGCGAACGCCGCCGTATAAAGTCTTCCGGCTGAAACTCCAGTAGCTTTGTAGGGAGTCCTTAGCAATTGCGGCCACGTTCATCAAAGATAACGATGAACGTGGCCGCGATTTTTGCGTCAGTACTGTGCAGACTTCGAACGCTGGACAGGTTGTTTGTGAACTGATTAAACCCCTCGTCTTATTCGACATCGAAGAAGGCGTGGCGCACTGCCGTTGCGTTGCCCAGCTTATCCGTCACCGTCACCTGCAACATGTACCTGCCCGGCGCTAAAGAGCCTAGAGGAAACTCTCCACCGTAGGGTATGCGCGCCAAATCGCTCATCCCTTCGGTCTGTAGTTTTCTAGCGGGAGCCGTGACTATCGCCTGAGTACCACGGAAGACTTGCACCTGTGCCGTCACGTCGGGTTGAGCGCTGCCGCCTGCTCCGCGCGCTGCGTTGTAGATGAAGACCCAGAAGCTCAACTTAGAAGAACGCTTGAAGCGCTTGTCTACGCTAAACTGCACCTGCGGGCCTCCTCCTCCTGCATTGCCTGCGGCCGCGTCCGTGCCTTGCTTCTGCCCCGCCTTCTCTATGACCTGACCGCCGACGAGCAGGCTGCTCAGAGTCAAGCGCTTCGAGGTCAAGTCGGGTATCTCTATCCACTGGTGCGCGCTGCCGACCCAACCGCTCTTTTCGTCTCTGGCGGCTGTTCTGACCTGATAGAGTCCGGGCGGAATCGCCACTTTGTAGTTGTAGATAACCGAACCCTGCTCGGGCGCGTCGGGCGTGGAAGAGAGCGGGTTCACGTTGAGACGCGTCTTGAAGCCGTTGACGCTCTTGCCCTGCTCGTTGAGAATCACACCGGCCAGATCAACGGCCGCCGGTTGCTTGCCGTCCGCGCCATAAGAGAGCCGTGCCGTTGAAATCTGCACGGAGGCCGTCAGCAGCGCTGCGTTGTTGGGCGTGTCCAGATAGCTAACATTCAGGTAGGTCGGGACGTTGCGCAGCGGTGCGAATGAGTTCAAAGCCGTGCGCAATTCCGCGTCGGTCGTTTTAGACGCACCGCCTTGATTGGCAGAATTGGCCGCCGTCTCCGTTGTCTTGCCGGATTTCGAATCATCGCGCGCGGCGAGAGCTTTAGCATCCATGTCAAGGTAGCCGCGCGGGAGACGGACAGTAAGGTCTGGACGCCCTGCGATGGAGACTTCGACGCGCTTGAACTTGCCGCCGCGTTGGTCGTCCACGGGTTTCCATGCGAGCAGGTAGTAGTTTGATGTCTCTTTGAGTGCGTCGTTGACGAGTTTGTTGAGCGCGCCGGAATTGAGCAGAGCGCGGCCGCCCGTGTCTCCGGCAAGCGCGGTCAGCGGGTCTTGCGAGGCAGAGAGTTCGCCCGTATTCGAGCGAGCGAGTTTGCCCATCGGGTCGGCGCGGTTGCTGCTCGCATCGGTTTCGCTGACCAGCCCGCGCGCGTCAAGAGAATAGACGACGACGCCCGCACGCACGGCAGCGTCCGTGATGCGCTTCAACTTATCGCCGTAGCCCGTATTGCGGTCGTTCAGATAAAAGCCGTCGGAGATAAAAAAGACCAGCTTGCGTCCGGGCAACTGCGCCGAGGAACGCATCAGGCTTTCCAAGGAAGAGAGCGTATCAATCGTGACGGCAGCCGACTGCTTGAGCAGAACTTGCGCGCGTTCCCTGACAACCTTTTCGGCAGCCTCACGCGACATCCCCTGCGTCTGACCACGGTCGGTCTTACCGCCGAAGGGACTGCTCGGCGGCGGGCCGAGGCCACCGCCAGCGGACTTAAAGTTAGTAGCTTTCAGCAACTCATCTGTGAAGTAGGAGAGCGCATCGCGGTCGCCCTGATCTATCTTGAGCGCAGTGTATTCGGTCATCGCTATATTCTCTGCGTCGCGCACGATGTAAGGGCGATGATTGATGCGCGCAACGGCGGCGCGCAGCACGGCCTTGTTGTCTGTGAACTGCTGTAGATAACCAATCTGGCCGGACGAGGAACTAACGGCGACCTGATCGTTTAAGGCCATCTCGTTTTCGATGAAGCGCAGGATAGACTTGCGCGTGTTCTCCACACTCGCGGCGCTCAAATGATAATCGTCGAGAAAGAAAATAATCGTGCGGCCGCGATCAACGACGCCGGGATTGGCGTCCACCAGCTTTGCGGGTCGCGACGTTGACGCTTCGAGCATCGCTTCTCTTGTGCTGCCGGCCGTGACGCGTTCGACGAAGGAGACGGTCACTGGTTTTCCGTCAACGCGAACTTCAAACTGCTCCGGCTTTAAGCCGTCAACGAAGCGGCCGCCCTTGTCGAAGACCATCACATCCGTCTGGACCAGTTCGGTGTTGATGCGAATAACGTCGTCCGTCTCCTGCGGCTTCTGTGTCTGTTGGGGTGTTTGCCCGAGTGCAATCGAATTGAATGCAAAAAGAAAAGTCAGGGATAGGCTGAGCAGAGTTTTCATCATCGTCACCTGAATAAAGGAAGGGCTTCGTGCTTTGTGCCGGCCACGCGCAAGGGCCTCACTGTCTGGGGATAGCGCCGTATCTTACCACGAAGGAGAGCCGCGCGACGACGAATTTTGAGGAAGCTTTTTTCGCTTTACGCCCGGCAGAGGCCAGCGCCCCACGTAAAGCCTGAGCCGAAGGCAGGGAGCAGCAGATAATCGCCCGCCTGAATGCGGTTTGAGCGCCGCAGCGTGTCGAGAGCGATGCCCATAGAGGCCGACGACGTATTGCCGTAATCTTCGAGGACGGAGACGACGCCTCCGTTGTCGGTTGGAAACTTAAGACCGCGCGCGACCTGCGCCAGCAAGTTTGCGTTGGCTTGATGCGGAACCATCCAACGTACGTCTGCGGCCGCGAGGTTGTTGCGTTGAAGAACTGTTTGCGAGGCGGCGACGATCTTGCGCGAGGCTTGCAGGATAACGGATTGGCCCACCATGCGCGGAAAATAGTCTGCCGCGTTTTCTGCTTGTGCGTGCGTGTGCGCCGCGCCGAATTCCGTACCGGGAGAGCGCAGGCCGAGGTCGTCAACGTATGTGCCGTCGGTCGCCAGATGAATGTCCAGAATCTCAAGCGCGCCAGCTTGCTGCTCGCCGGAGACGACGAGCGCGCTCGCCCCGTCTCCGAAGAGCATGGAGGTCGTGCCCGAAGATGCAGAGATGTCCAGATAGGCAGACTGAATTTCCGCGAGACAGATGGCGACGCAGCGCGCTGCGCCCGACACGACGAGCGAGCGGGCCAGTTGCAGAGCGTAGAGCGCGTTGCAGCAGGTGGCGCGAATGTCTAGACACGGAATCTCGCGCAGGGAAAGAAGCTTTTGGACTGAAGGTGAGCTGCCGGGAATGAAGCGGTCGGGCGTCATCGTGCCGAAGAGCAGGTAGTCAACGTCTACGGCTTGCAGGCGCGCGTCTTCGAGCGCGAGTTTGAGCGCAGCAGCGGCTAAAGAACTGGTCGTCGTTCCCCGTGTGGCCCAGCGACGACGACGGATGCCGGACGATTTGTAAATCTGCTCGGCTTCGAGGCCGAGCCGTTCGGCCAACTCTTCGTTAGTGACCGTCCCCTCCGGCACATGCATGCCCGAACCTGTAATGTAGGCTGTCACGCTCTTTATTAACTCTGGCGTGAAGCGACGTAGCGTTCAATCGCTTCGATGGTCTGGAAGTTTGCCGGATTAACGTCCGAGTCGGGAACTGTAATCCCGGTCTCGCCCTCAAGCACCGTGACGAAATCAACGAGCGCGAAGCTATCCAGGACACCCGTCTTGAAAAGGTCATCGCCCGATTGCGGTTGCTCCGCACCGTTGGTCTGCGCGTTCTCGTTAAGAAAATCCATCACACCCTGCGGCAAAGCCATAATGTTCTACGTTGCTCCTTCGGTAAAAAGTGACGAGTGACGAATGACGAGTTTAAGACAGGCTTTTGCGCTTGTCACTCATCACTCGTCACTCATCACTCGCTTTTACTACTTCTGCGCGACCATCTGCTGAGTGCCCGCGCGTGCTTTGTATTTGAGATAGCTGTCCTTGATGGCTTCAAAGATTAGACGCCCGACGATTTCAGCGCCCTCTGCGGTCGGGTGTGTCAGGTCGCCGCCGACAAGGTGATTCTTGCCCGTGCCCGCAGCCCATTTCGCCATCGTTCCTGCGCCGCCCATCGCCTCGAAGGTGTTGAAGAAGGCGCAGCCCGTCTCAAGCGCGACGCGTCGCTGCATCTCTACTATCTTCGGAATCGAAGGCATCGTAATAATCTTGCCTCCGCCCGCGCGCTTGCCTCTGTCCATCGGAGAAACGAGCAGGATAGAAACACCGGGCAGCGCCGCGCGCACGCGACGGATGACTTCGCGCAGGTCTTTATCGTAGCGCTCCATCTGGTCGTCGGAAGCATACTGGCTTTCGTTTGTGCCGTAGTTAATGATGACGAGATTCGGGTTGCGATGTTGAAGTTGTTCGGCCCAGTGGTCAGGGTTCATCGCGGTTGCAAGCAAGCCCGCATAAGCGCCGTTGACGCCGAGGCTATCATAGACGACGCCGGGGCCGTCGTTTTCAATGACAGCGCCGAAGAGACGCACGCTGCCGCCCGTCGTCTTCACACTGAAAGCGTTCGGCCCTGCGCCCGGCGCTTTAATCTCGTAGAAGCCTGAAGTCGTCATGTCGCTGGCGGTCGAGACCGTCTGCGTGCCAGCACCGTTGACATCAACGCTAAACTGGCCGCCGCCCGGCTGCTGCAAATAATAGACTTCCATGCGGGAAAAATTCTTCCCCGTTTGGCCGTCGCTGGCCGGAGCGAAGCGCGCGTATTTGCCGGGGCCGCTCGCGCGCGATGCCACGCCGCCAAGGCCAAACCCGCCGTCGCCCAACTTACCGCCAATCATAGGGTTGTTGTCCCAATCGCCGCCGGAGGTGAACGTAATCGCCTGATGGCCGTACCAGGCCCACGGCCTGTCTATCAGGATGAAGCCGTGACCTGCGTCGCCGTACTGTTCCTGCATGATGCGACGGACGGTGCTGGTAATGCCGTCGTTGGTAATCGGTGAATCGCCATAATGCGTGATGCGCGTAATCGCGCCGGGCTGCTTTGCTTCGGTCTGCATGAGCGACGCGAAGAAGGCATCGAGCGCCCGCGCCGGGTCTTCAATCGGATGCTCCGAGCCGACGATGACAGGCGTGTCAGAGCCCGTCGAAGCGAAATCTGTGCTGGCCGTGGTCGGCGCACCGCCCGGAATATCTGCGCCGCCCTGATTCGTCTTGCTGCCGTTAAAGGAGACGAGCTCTTTCAAATCGGGCAGCATCTCACGGTAATTCTTGAGGCCGGGAACGATGTTCGCAAGACCGGGAAAGATGAGCGGCAGGGTGGCGAAGATGAGCACGCACAGGATAGTTTGCGCGGGCTTACTGAAGAGGATGGAGCGCGTGCGCTTTGCTTCCGTCGCGGGCGACTCGACTGTCTCTATCTCGTCATCCAGAGTTCCGGCGGGCACGGCGCGTCCGCTGCCGCTCACTTTCGCGACCAACTGTGTTAAGAGAGAAAGCGGCACGCCACAGCCGTTACAGAATTTCGCGCTGCCCCTCAAGCTTGTCCCGCAGACTTTGCAAACCATATGCTTTTTCGTTCCCTGAAAAACAGACTTTGGGCCAACCGCAGCCGCCCGCTTTAGAAATTACCGTAAATAAACTGCGCCTCTGTGCCCGCCAGATAATAGAGGCCGATGGCGATGCTGACAATCAGGGCCGCCTGCGCTGGCGACGGCAGCCAGTTCCAACTATTGCGCACACGTTCAAACTCGTTCTTCGGCAGCCAGTGTGAGAGATAACCGACGACGAGCGCTGTTATGATAGGCGTCGCCAGATTACCCGCACCCGGCTGCAACTGGCCCAGCCGCTTCAAGACTTCAAATGCCTGCGACAGGCTCGCGGCCTTGAAGAAAATCCACGTCAGACAGACGAAGTGGAACGTGGCGAAGACGCAGAGCGCCTTGACCCACCACTCCTGCCGCGGCTTCCGCTTCAACTTGCGCCGGCGGTTCTCCCACCAGCGATTGACGGCAAGGCCAAGCCCGTGCAGGCCGCCCCAGATAACGAACGTCCACGCCGCGCCGTGCCAGAGGCCGCCGATGAGCATCGTCAGCATGACGTTGCGGTAGAGATTGAAGGGGCGCTTGCGCAGGCCGCCGATTGAGAAGTAGACGTAGTCTGTCAGCCAGTTTGAGAGCGTGATGTGCCAGCGCTTCCAGAAATCAACGAGGCTCGTCGCGCGGTAGGGCGAATTGAAGTTGATGGGAAGCTTAAAGCCCAGGAGCAGCGCCGAGCCGATGGCGATGTCGCTGTAGCCTGAGAAGTCGCAGTAGATCTGGAGCGCGTAGCCGTAGACTGCAAAAAGCGTCTCGACAGAAGAATAAAGCTGCGGCTGGTCAAAGACGCGCCCGACCAGATTGTTTGCCAGAAAATCCGCGATGGCGACCTTCTTGATGAGGCCAAGCATGATAAGAAAGATGGCGTGCGTGCCTTCCTCGCTCGTCAGTTGCGGGCGCTCTTGAAACTGCGGCAAGAGTTCTTTAGCGCGCACGACCGGCCCGGCAATCACAGTCGGGAAGAAGGCGACAAACGTCAGGTAGTCAACATAACGCCTGGTCGGCGGCATCGCCTTGCGGTAAACGTCTATCACGTAGCTCAGAGAGCGGAAGGTGATGAACGAAAGACCGAGCGGCAGAATCAGGTTTTGCAGGATGAAGGGCGACGTTTCAAGTCCGAGTTTGTTAAGCAACTCGGTGAAGGAGAGGCTGAAGAAGTTGAAATACTTGAAGGTAAAGAGCGCGCCGATGTCCGTCAGGATGCTAATCCAGAGCAGCAGCTTGCGCCGCACGTGGTTTTCAGTCTTGCCTATGCCGAGCGCCGTCAGAAAGTCAACGGTCGAGATAAGGAAGATGAGCGCTAGAAATTTAGGATTCCAGAGCGCGTAAAAATAGTAGCTGGCGGCGAGAATGAACAGCACCGGCACGCGACGGCTGCGCAGGGTAGCCAGCAGCCAGTAGGCGAAGAAGACGACGGCCAGAAAGACCATGTACTTGCCGCTCGTAAAAAACATGCTCTACTTACTCCATCTCCGACAAACGGGCTTAAGCGCTCTTCTATTCACACTCGCCCAACTGAGATTATCGCCCTCAAGTTGCAATCCATACGAGGCGTCGGGCAACAGTGCTCGCACGGGAAAGCCGCAGGCATCTGTCAGGGCTGACCATTACGCATGACTGTGGTGTTCCACGTTAACCGCAGGCCAGATGAAAAGTTGAAAATGCGGACGCAAAACGCATGACCGCGCCAGGACAGCGCCGTTAGTGAATTTTGCGGGTAAAAAGAAATCCCCTTGAACTGAAACGTCGAAAGACCTTCCTCTACTACTGCTGCTGCTCCTGCTCGCGTGCGCCTTCAAGTCGGAGGAGGTTAACCCTTAGTCAACGCGCACACGCGCAGAGGCGGTTGTCGAGGAATATACAGAAGCCTCCCCGTGGTCGTCAATCTCATAGGCGGCAAAGAGTTGAACCGCCTGCGGCAACACGGACGAATCCACACCCTTGAGGACGCAAACGCGCGCACTGATTTGCTTTTGGTCCAGAGATAGAGATAACGAAACGAAAGGCAGGGCGCTCGTGCGTGTCCCTGCCTCTTCAAGCAGCCGCCTTAATCACTCAAGCCAGCTTCGTTCTCATCTTAGAACGCGGAGAACACACGGCCCTACTGGCCGCGCCCTCTGTTCTGTCTGTTGTTGTTATTGCGCTGCGGTCGCGCCTGATACTTCTTGAAGGCATCAATGATGTCTTCATAGAACATAGAACCCATGCGCGTGTATCCGGCGCTGCTCAAGTGAACGCGGTCGCCCTGCGCTAACCCTTGCGAGGCCCAGGTATTGATTGAGCCTGCGCCGCCCATCGCGCCGTACGAACTCCAGAAGGCAGCGCCCGCTTCAATGGCGGCGTTGCGCTGCGCCTGAATCATCGCGGGCATCTTCGCCAGAGCCGTCCCATTATCGCCTCGGTCGGGCGGGCCGTAGACGAGAATCGAAGCCTGCGGCGCGACCTTGCGCAGCCGCTTCAAAATCTCCGCGAACATGCGCGAATACGACTCGATGCTCCAATCGTCGTCCGTCACTTCGTTTGTGCCGTAGGCGAGAATAATCAGATCGGGCTGGCGCAGTTCGACGTTATAGAGGAAGGAGGTTTCGTTGACCCAACCGCGCAGTCGCGTGGCGCGAGCGCCGTTGATGCCGAGCACGTCGTAGGTGACGCCCGGCGAAAGATGTTCCGTCACGATGCCGGAGATTCTAGCCTTGCCGGGACGCACGGTGCGAACTTCAATGCGATGCTCGCCGTCGGCCGGTGCTTCCGAAGCATAAAAATCTGGCATCGGCGCGTCGGCTGCTAAAGAAATTGGCTGGTCCAGAACAGTGCGGCCGTCAACGAGAATATCAATCGCGCCGCCGCCCGGCTGTTTGAGAAAGTAGATCTCAAAGCGCTTGCAGTTGGTTTGCAGCCAAGCGCTCTCGCCAGCGCGGTCGGTCGTCAGGCTCAGGCCCGCGAGACCTAGAAAAGGTTCGGACATCCCCTTTTGCCCGACGCCGTCAATCCACCAGCCGGAGGTTGCGCCATTAAGGACGCCGCGCCGGGGTGTGCTCTGCGGGTTGCGCGGAATCATGTAGCCCGCGCCGCCGTCGCCGAAGTCGCGTTGAAAGTCGCGGCGGATTTCAGCGGTCAGGATGTCTGCGGCGGTATGCGAGTCGCCGTAGTGCATGATGCGCACGGGGTCTATGCGGCGTCCGGCTTTAGTCGCGGCCAGAGCGCGGAAGAATTTGTCGAGCGCGGCGGCGTTCTCAATACCTCTGATGATTTTGGGCGTGTCGGTAGTCTCCTGCTGCTTTGATGTCGAAGCAAAAGCCATCATCACGCTCGCCGCCAGGCCCAGGCTGAGCGAAATGGCCCAGAACTTTCTCATCACACCACCAATCATCTCCAAAAACCTTTCAATAAGCCGCTCGCACTAATAACCCTGTAGGGGTTTGCGAGAATTCCAAACTTGTGCCGCGTCAAACTGATATTCCCCGACGGGAAACAATCAAGAAGAGTCTGTATCGGACGCGCCTGCAAATTTCCCCATCCGGCGCGGCGAGGTTCAGGAGAGATGCGCCTGCGGCAACGGCGGTTGCCAGGGCGGCATCCCCTATGAGAGCATCATAACTCGTTTCAGACTGATTTTGTCCATAAAATTTGCCGTCAACCCATAAATTATGCCCTCAGCTTCGCCCACGCTCAACCGCCACGTCTCGCAAAAAGCGCGTCTTTTCACCGAATCCGTCATCCGAGAGATGACGCGCGAAGCCTTAAAACACAATGCTGTCAATCTTTCGCAGGGCTTTCCAGACTTCGCCGCGCCCGGAGAAATCAAGCGCGTCGCCATGCAGGCCATCAGCGACGACGTTAACCAGTATGCGATAACATGGGGCGCACGCGATTTCCGCGAAGCGATTGCACGGAAAACAAAGTGGTATCTGGGCTTAGACGTTGACCCGGAAACGGAATTGACCGTGACGTGCGGCTCGACCGAAGGCATGATTGCAGCGATGATGGCGACGGTTGACCCCGGCGAGGAAGTCGTCCTCTTCGAGCCTTTTTATGAGAACTACGCGCCCGATGCGATTCTATCGGACGCGCGCCCGCGCTACGTGCCCCTTCGCGCACCCGACTGGAGCTTCGACCGCGAAGAGCTTCGCGCCGCCTTCAACGAAAAGACCAAAGCCATCATTATCTGTAACCCGAACAACCCGACCGGCAAAGTCTTCACGCGCGATGAGTTGGAGTTTATCGCCACGCTCTGCAAAGAGTTCGACGCGCTCTGCTTCACGGACGAGATTTATGAACACATCCTCTACCCGCGCGAGGACAAAGAAGTCGCACACATCTCCATGGCCCAACTCGAAGGGATGCGCGAGCGCACAGTCATCGTCAACTCGATGTCGAAAACCTACTCGGTGACGGGCTGGCGCGTCGGCTACTGCATAGCGCCGCCCGAAATCACCGGCGCGATTCGCAAAGTCCACGACTTTCTGACGGTCGGCGCGGCCGCTCCCCTGCAAGCCGCCGGAGCCTTCGCCCTACAGCTTCCACCTCAGTATTACGGAAAGCTGCAAGCCGACTACCGCGCGCGCCGCGACCTGCTGCTGCCCGCGCTCGAAGCAGCGGGCTTCCGCACCTTTCGCCCCGACGGTGCTTACTACATTATGACCGACATCAGCCAGTTCGGCTTCAAATCCGATGTCGAATTCACGCGTCACCTGATTCGCGACATAGGCGTCGCCTGCGTTCCCGGCTCAAGCTTCTACAGTCAGCCCGAACTCGGCGCGCAGCAAGTGCGCTTCTGCTTCTGCAAACGCGACGAAACCTTAAACGCCGCCGCCGAACGTCTCACGAAACTGCGCTCAAACATCTGAACGACGGAAACGAAGTTTTCCGAACAACGACCAACCAATGTGGGACGCCAAACGACAAGCAATCTGGCTCACGACCGCCATCGCCATCGCCACCTTCGTCGTCTACCAGAACGCGCTCGACGACCAGACGGGCCGCCTGGACCTCGGCTACTTCGCCCTGCTCGAAACCATCTTCCTCATCGTCATCATCATCATGTTCTACATCTATTCCCGGAACAATAAGTAAGGAAGTGATGAGTGATGAGTAATGAGTTAAAAGTTACTGCCTTCTACTCATCACTCATCACTCATCACTCATTACTCATCACTATTTCGCTACTGTCTTGCCGGTTGCATGGTCTTCGAGCGGGCGTTGACGCCTGTGTCTGCGACGAGCAGGAGGCGTCGGGCGTCGCCGTAGGGAACGTTGGTGGGCGAGTAAGAGAGTATGTAGCGGTTCTTGCGAAGCTCGTCGCAGATGGCCTTGGCGGCTTCCGCCGGTTCGTTGATGGGAAAGATGCGGCCGCCCGTTCCTTCCGCCAGCTTTTGCACTACCTGCACGGGCTTCGGCTGGTCGCGACGAAGAGCACCGCCCGTTCTATCCGGCGCTTGAACGGCATAGACGCTGATGTCCTGTGCCTGCAACTCCGCTAGAATATTCTCGAAGCGCGTCTTGCTGCCACGGTCAAGGCCGTCGCTGATGATGACAATCACGCGCTTCTGGCTTGAGGCTTTAAGAGGCAGCAGCGCTTCGTCAAGCACGGCCTTCAGCGCATCGAAGAGATGCGGGTCGCCTTTCTTGCGGAAGCTTTTTAGTGAAGTCTCAATCTGTTTGGAGTCGTCAGTCCAGTCTGCGACAATCTCTGCCTGCTCGTCGTAGCCGACAATCAACAGCTTATCGCCTTCAAAAATTTCGTACGCAAACTCGCGCGCCGCCGCTTCCAGTTTTTCCACGTCGGCACGAATCGTCAGCGAGTTGTCAACCAGCAGAACGATGCGCGCGGGCGAGGGGTCTGGCGAGAAGCTTTTAATGCTCTGCTCGATGCCGTTGTCGTAGAGCGCTATCTGCTTGGCTGTGACCGGCGCGGCCGCATCGCTCTCTTTGACGGCCACTACGTTGAGCGATACGGCGTCTTCGTTTGCAGGACGAGAGCGCCGCCCTGCCTGCCCGGCCGCAAGGCTCAACGCAACCAGCAACAACAGAACGGTGATGAAACTCTTATGTAGGCTCGGCATAAACTTCTAGCTCTGGAAGATGTTTCTCTTGAAATGCGCTTGCTAATTCAACTGCCGCTCGTCGTCTTCGTCGAAGCGCTCTTTTTGTCGGTTGTTTTTTTGGTTGCAGTCGTCTCTGTTGCAGTTGTCTCTTTAGGCGCGGTCGTTTCTCTGGTCGCGGCCGTGCCGGTGGTCTTTGATTCGGAATCGGCGTTTGCCTTCTCTTCCTTGCCGCCGCTTTTCTTGCCTGCGTAATCCGTCACGTACCAGCCGGAGCCTTTAAACTGAAAGCCCGACTGCGACCACTGCTTTTCCAGACGCCCGCCGCACTTGCGACACTTCGACAGAGGCTTATCCGTTATCTTCTGCAAGATTTCAATGTGCGCCTTGCACTTCCTGCATTCATACTCATAAATGGGCATTAAGCTTTAATCTCCCGCAACTGATTTTAACTGTTCGAATAACAACAATTATATGAACCTAGCAGATTGACTGCAACTGTGACGTACATATGATGCGTTAATTCTCAAACGGTTGGTGTCGGCTCTCAAAACACTAAAAAAATTTTCCGTTTTTTCCGAAATATTCGACCTTATATAGTACATGCGTTGCGTTCTGCGAGCATAAAACTGGCCTTCAAGATGAATGATCGTGAGCGTAAATGTCATCATCTATAGGCTTACGCTCGGTCGAATTAAATACATACAGAAAAAGGACTTAATTGCACTTATTTCGTCCGCTAAAAGCAACTGAATTGTAAGTTTGTCCATCTGAGTATACGGTTTCGATGAACTGTTCTTTGTAAGTCGAATCCGCCATGCGTAGCCCCCAAACACTGCACTGCACATGCAGCTCTGATGGCCTTCAGTAAGGCCGTAGCTCACATGGAGAAACGGATTAATGCACCTGACCCGATTTGTTCCCCACTTCCACTCAGCGAAGTTTGCGCCCGTTGCCGTTTTCGCACTTTTCTTATTCACAAATTTAACCGGCTTCTTCTTCAATCAGGCGTTCGCGCCAGCCGTGCAGGCACAGCCGCAAGTCAGCATTAATCAGGAAGCGACGGAAGCAGTCGAAGAGTATATTCCGGCTGACCTTCCTTCGTCGGGCGACCGCAATCTTGACCTTATCATCCTGCGCGCGGGCGAGCGTTATGGTGTTGACCCGCGCTTTATTCATCACGTCATCTGGCAGGAATCGAAATACAAAGTTCGCGCTCGCTCCGGCGCTGGCGCGCAAGGCTTGATGCAGATGATTCCGGCGACGGCTCGCCGCTTCGGCTGCAAGGACGTTTACGACTCGGAAGAGAACATCAACGCCGGAACGCGCTACCTCCGCTGGCTGCTTGAAAGATTCGACGGCAACATCTCGCTCGCACTCGCTGGCTACAACGCAGGCGAAGGTGCTGTGCAGAAGTACAACGGCGTGCCGCCCTACCAGGAGACGCAGAACTACGTGCGCATCATCACGGGCCGCTACGGCAAGCTCCGTCATCCGATGCTCTCGCCCGAACAGGCGCGCGTCGAGTTTGGCCTGACGCAGGAGATTGCACAGCTACACCAGCAGTAGTCTTTAAGATTCAAGCGCTCAAGCGCTGACCCGCCCATCAAGAGCCGCGCGCCTTAAGTTTGCTTTGCAACTTGGCGCGCGGTTCGTTATCATCCACACCCTTAAAAATAGATAGTAGATGCCGGATGACGGATGCCAATCGGAAGCTCACATACGGCATCCAAACATCTGTCTTCTTATGTCTACGACCGCAGAGTCGCTCTCTTTAGAGCGCAAGATCAAGATGCACGAAGCGCGCGAAGCGATTATAGACCGCCTC
This sequence comes from Pyrinomonadaceae bacterium, assembly GCA_036382855.1. GTDB lineage: Bacteria > Acidobacteriota > Blastocatellia > Pyrinomonadales > Pyrinomonadaceae > DASVTR01. Next base: position 215,843 of record DASVPO010000002.1, read on the forward strand.
GCGCAGGAGCTTCCCGCCAGCATTGACCTCGATAGATTCCTGCGCGCCGTCGTGCAGGAGTTGGGCCGGATGATGAACGCAGACCGCTGCGACGTGATTCAACTCACATCCGAGTCAGAGCTTCGCATCAGCCACGAGTGGCGCGCGTCCGAAGACATCCCCTCCAGCGAAGGCACTGTCATCCCGATTGACTTAAGGCAGCTTGCCGAGCGCGTTGACATACGGCAGCCGATTCGCTTCAACGATACGGCAGCGCCCGGCCTCGACCAGAAAGTGCGCTTTCTCGCTGCCAGTTTGGGAACGCGCTCGCTTCTGGTCGTCCCCGTCGTGCTCGGCGGCGACGTGCTCGGACTCGTCGGCCTGCACGACACGCGCGAGCCTCGCACATGGCTCGACGGCGAAGTTTCATTCCTCCAATCCATCGCGCGACACCTTGCCATCGGCTACCAGTACACGCGCCTCTACACGGGCAAACAACGCGAAGCGGAAACCACGCGCGCTCTCCTTGAAATCGCCAACGCGCTCAACGCTCGTTCAAACTTCGGCGAGGTGACATCGCTTGTGCTCGAACGCGCCATCGCGCTCGTCGAAGCCGACTACGGCGCGCTCGGCGTGCTCGACCCCGAGGGAGGAAGAATCAGCCTCGCCGCCTTCAACGCCGCGCCGCACGCGGCCACAGATTCCGTTCGCGGCCTCATTGAAACCCACGGGCAATCATTAGACATCACGGAATATCCTGCGATGATGGAAGTGCTGGCCGAAGGCAAGACGCTGCGACTGCTTGATACGGAGCTTCCTTTCACCTTGCGTCTTCTCTTCAACAGTATCTTAGGCGGGCGCGCGGCGCTCGTCGCACCCGTGCGCATTGGCGGACAGACATTCGGTTTGCTCGGCTTAGTCTGGAGCGTTGCGCGCGAGGGTTTTGCAGACCACGAGGTCGCGCTCGTCGAAGGCATCGCCGACCAGATAGGCACTGCGCTCGAACGCGACCAACTCTCTGCGGAAGTGATGCGGCTGAGAAGCGCGCTGCATGAGCGATACGGCGAAGAGCGCATCATCGGTCAAGCGCCGGCCATCCGTCGCGCCATAGAGCTTGCTCTCAACGTCGCAGACACGCAGACCTCCGTCCTCATTCAGGGCGAAAGCGGCACAGGCAAGGAACTGCTCGCCAATCTGATTCACTACAATTCCGGCCGCGAAGACCAACCCTACATCAAGCTCAACTGCGGCGCGATTCCTGAAAACCTGCTCGAATCCGAACTCTTCGGCCATGAGAAGGGCGCTTTCACTGACGCGCACGCGCGACGTCGCGGTCGCTTTGAAGAGGCCAACCACGGCACGCTCTTTCTGGATGAAATCGGAGAGATGAGTTTGTCTGCGCAGGTGCGGCTGCTGCGAGTTCTGGAAGGCGGAGAGTTTACGCGCGTCGGCGGCAGTGAAATCATCCAGACGGACGTGCGCATCATCGCTGCCTCCAATATTGATCTCGAACGCGCCGTCGAACAGGGTAGTTTTCGTCGCGACCTCTTCTACCGTCTCTCCGTCTTTCCGATTCGCCTGCCGCCTTTGCGCGAGCGCCCGGAAGATATTCACCCGCTCGTCATACATTTTCTAGAGCACTACAAGCAGAAGACAGGGCGTTTCATCTCCGGCATCTCGAAGGCGGCACTGCAAGCCTTGACGAGCTACGATTGGCCCGGCAATGTGCGTGAGCTTGAAAACGCAATAGAGCGCGCCATCATCATCGCTTCGGGCCGACAGATTGAGTTGGACGATTTGCCGGAAGCCGTCGGACTGCACGCGCTTGAAGAGCGCGAACACCTACGCGAAGAGCGCGCCGAAGCCGCAGAGGAAGGCCGCGCCCTCCAACTGGAAATCACAGTCCCCTCCTCCATTGACGAGATTGAACGGCAGGCCATCGAAGCCACACTCGATTACACCTCCGGCGACAAGACACGCGCCGCACGCGTCCTCGGCATCGGTCGCAAGACGCTCTACCGCAAACTCCAACAGTATAACGATTCAAAAACAAGTAATTAGTAATGAGTGATGAGTGATGAGTAATGAGTGAAAGCAAGAAAGGTTTTAACTCATCACTCATTACTCATTACTCATCACTCTTCTTATTGCGTGAGTTCTCGCCTCTTTGATATATTCAGGCGTAGGTTTTTTCTGAGAAAAACATCGGGCGTGGCTGTGGAAGGCTGGCGCTCGTGAGAAAGGTTTTCCTCTTATGCAGAGAATAACTGACGAACCTGAGAGCGAAGGCGGCTCCGAGGTTTCAACGCGATTGACATACCTGCTCATCGGCGGCGGCATCGGCGCGCTTCTCGCGCTGCTCTTTGCGCCAAAGTCTGGGCAGGAACTGCGCGGCGATATTGCGGACGCGACGCGCAAGAGTCTTGACCGCGGGCGAGAGTTTGGCGGGCAGATTGGCACGCGCGCTGGCGAGTATTACGAAGCGACGAAGGAGCGCGCCAGCGGCCTTTATTCCAGCGCGGCGGATAAGGCTGGCGAGTATGCGGGCGCGGCGCGCGAGGTCGTGGCGCGCAAAGGCGGGCAACTCTCCGCCGCCATCGAAGCTGGCAAGCAAGCCTACACGGAAGAGAAACGCAAGACGGAACTAACGGGCCTTGAACCGGGTGGCCCAAACTACGAAGGCGGCAGCCGGCAGGTCTAGAACAATTTGCGATTTTGATTAGGACGAGCGGACGTGCGCGCTCGTTAGACTTCAACGTTTGCGGCGTCCGATCTGCTCTTAACCTAATCCGAAATCTAAACTCCAAAAAATGTTTTCACCAGCTTTTCAGATGAGTCCGAACGATCCTTTGTTCTGGATTATGGTCGTCGTCGCGCTGTCTTTCCTGATTGTCGCGGTGGCGATGATTGTCATTGCGCGGCTGGTTTCAAGTGTCGTGCAGACGGTCAACCGGCTCGAAGCGCGTGTTGAGCCGCTGATGCAGAAGGTCGCGGCCTTAAGCGAGCAGGGCAAGGAGATAGCGGTTCAGGGCAAAGAGATAGCCGAGCAGTTTAACGTGATGTCTGGTTATCTCTCGACCGCCACGATGCACTTCTCCGAGTCTGCTGCGCTCATCAAGGAAGAGATGCGCGAACTCAAGCAACTCGTCGGCGAGACGGCCGTGACGGCGCGCGACAAGGTGGCGCTCGTCAGTCAGACGATAGACCGCACGCAGCAACAGGTGACGACCACCACCACCTTCGTCCGCGACAAGGTGATTGAACCGGCACGCGAACTCGCGGCGATTATGGCGGGCTTCCGCCGTGGCCTCGAAGTCCTGCTCGCGCCCACGCCGAAGCCCGTTGACCAAACTTACGGAGACGAGGAACTGTTCATCGGTTAAGCGACCATCAACATCGGTCGCAAGGGAATAAGGCCCGAGCCATCGCCTCCACCACAGGAAGCATGGCTCGGGCCAACTTTTTGATGAAGAAACGATGAACGCAGAGCAACGATAAATGATGAATGAGAGCGTCGCTCTTAATACTTCATCGTTCAGCGTTCCGACTTCATCGTTTCTCCTTCATTCCCTTTACTGCTAATATCTTGATTTTCCGAAAACCAACGGAAGCGAAAGTTATGTCTACAGAAGCACCGCTCGAATTGAAAAAGACCGTCAACCTGCCGAAGACGGGTTTCGCACAGAAAGCCAACCTCGGACAGGCCGAACCCGCGCGCCTCAAAAAATGGACGGAGATGAATCTCTACGGCCAAATCCGCGAGGCGCGGCGCGACGCCGAGAAGTTTATCCTCCATGACGGGCCGCCCTACGCCAACGACGACATTCATCTGGGCACGGCGCTCAACAAGATAGTCAAAGACTTCATCGTCAAATCGCGAACGATGATGGGCTTCGACGCGCCCTACGTTCCCGGCTACGATTGTCATGGTCTGCCGATTGAGTTGTACGTGGACAAAAAGCTTGGGGCGAAGAAGGCTAACATGCCGCCCGTCAGCATTCGTCGTGCCTGCCGCGAGCACGCGGCCGAAGCCTTGAAACGTCAGACGCGCGACTTCCAACGCCTAGGCGTCTTTGGCGAGTGGGACAATCCCTACCTGACGATGTCTAACACTTACGAGGCGGAGACCGCGCGCCTCTTCGGTCGCTTCATAGAGCGCGGCTACGTCTACAAGGGCGCGCGCCCTGTCTACTGGTGCATACGCGACCAGACGGCGCTGGCCGAAGCCGAGGTCGAATACCGCCAGCACACGAGCCCGTCCGTCTACGTCAAGTTTCCTCTCAAGTCAGACCCGGCGTTGATTGATGAGAATCTTGCTGGCCGCAAGGTCTTCTTTCTCATCTGGACTACGACCCCTTGGACGCTGCCCTCGAATCTGGGCATCGCCGTTCATCCTGATTTCGAGTATGCGGCGATAGAAAACGAGACGACGGGTGAAGTCTATATTGTTGCACACGAACTGAAGGATGTTGTGGCGTCGAAGTGTGAGATGGGCGAGGCTAACGCAGACGGCGCGCGCACGAAGGTCAACGTGCTGGCGCGTTTTCCCGGCTCAAAGCTCGACCGTCTCGAATGTAGTCATGCGTGGCTCGACCGCGTGAGCCTCGTGATGGTCGGTGAGCACGTCACGCTCGGCGGCGAAGCCGATGCGGAAACCGAACTCGACGTGAAGGATGCTGAAAAGAAGGCTACGGGCAAGGCGGGCACGGGCTGCGTTCACACAGCACCGGGGCACGGCCACGACGACTTCGTTATCGGCAAATCCTACGGCCTTGAAATCTACTGTCCCGTTGACAGCGCAGGGCGTTTCACAGCAGAGGTCGAACACTTCGCGGGCCAGAGTGTCTTTGAGGCCAACCCCTTAATCGTCGAGTTTATGCGAGAGCGTGAGATTCTGCTCTTCAGTGAAGACTACGAGCACCGTTATCCGCATTGCTGGCGCTGCAAGAACCCCGTCATCTTCCGCGCCACGCCGCAGTGGTTCATCTCTATGGACACGACGGATGCGAGCGCCGTGCAAACGGAAACCGAAAAGGATGAAGACGGACGAAACGTCTCCAACTTTACGGAGAACGAAACGGCCGAGCCCGAATCTTTGCGTGCGGGCGCGTTGCGCGAGATAGAGCGCGTGCAGTGGATTCCGGCGTGGGGCGTTGACCGCATGCGCAATATGCTGAAGGGCAGGCCCGATTGGTGTGTCTCGCGGCAGCGCGTGTGGGGTGTGCCCATCCCTGCGTTCTACTGCGCAGGCTGCGACGAAGCAATCGCCAATTCGGAGACTATCAATCACGTCGCGGAGATCTTCGAGCGCGAGTCGGCCGACGGCTGGTACGCGCGCGAGGCAGAAGAGTTGTTGCCGGAAAATTTCGCGTGCCCGAAGTGTGGCAAGTCGGAGTGGAAGAAGGAGACGGACATTCTGGATGTCTGGTTCGATAGTGGCTCGTCTTCGGTCGCGGTGTTGGAGAGGCGCGAGAATCTTCGTTGGCCTGCTGATGTCTATCTGGAAGGCGGCGACCAGTATCGCGGCTGGTTCAATTCATCCTTGATGGTCGGGCTTGCCACGCATGACCGCGCGCCCTACAAGGCTGTGCTGACACACGGCTGGGTGCTCGACGGGCAGGGCAAAGCGATGCACAAGTCTGCGGGCAATGCTATCTCTCCGAACGAAGTCACGAAAGAGTCGGGCGCTGAAATCCTGCGGCTGTGGTGCGCTTCGACTAACTATTCGGAAGACGTGCGCTGCTCGCCGGAGATTCTGCAACGCGTCTCTGACGGCTATCGCAAACTGCGCAACACTGCGCGCTTCGCTCTCGGCAATCTGGCTGGCTTCGAGTGGGAACGCGACTCGGTTGCCGAAAAAGAGATGCTTGAGATAGACCGTTGGGCGCTGGCCGAACTCGACGCTGTCGTGGAAAAGGTGCTGGCCGCTTATGAGGCTTACGAGTTTCACACGGTCTATCACACGCTCTACAACTTCTCGACCGTCACGCTCTCCGCACGCTACTTCGACATCATCAAAGACAGGCTCTACACGGCCGCGCCCCGGAGCCCCGAACGGCGTTCGGCGCAGACAGCGCTCTACCGTATAGCAGATGCCTTAGCGCGGCTTCTCGCTCCCATACTGGTTTTCACCGCAGATGAAATCTGGGAGAACCTGCCGCACGCGGCCGGTGGCGGCGGAGTTTACGAGTCGTCAGTTCATGTGGCTCTGTTTCCCGTCGCAAGCGGCGAGCGGGATATTGAGTTGCTTGCCCGCTGGACGCAGCTTTTCGAAGTGCGCGATGTTGTCCTGCGTGCGCTTGAGGAAGCGCGCATTGGTAAACTCATCGGCAGCTCGCTCGAAGCGCGAGTTCAACTGATGACAGACCAGCAGACTTTTCAACTGCTGCAACGTTACCGCGACGAGTTGCGCTACATCTTCATCGTCTCGGAGGTTGACGTATCGCTTGCTGCTGAAGACGAAGCGCCGACGGAAAGCCTGAGCGTTAAGGTTGAGCGTGCACATGGTGAGAAGTGTGAACGCTGCTGGAACTACTCGACGCGCGTTGGCGAGTCAACTCGTTATCCGACTGCCTGCGAGCGTTGTGTTGTCGCGCTGGCGGAGATAGAGGAAGGAACGACCGTATGAGCGAGCGGCGCATTGGCTGGCGCGCGGCCTACCTGCTGGCGGCCTCCGGCATTTATCTGGTTGACCAGGCGAGCAAGGCTTGGGCCGTGCGCGCGCTCCGCTTCGGGCAGACCAAGACGGTCATCAGCAACTTTCTCATCTTTGAATACGCGGAGAATCCGGGCATCGCGTTTGGCGGACTGCGCGAGAGCGGCTCGTTCGGGCGCTGGTTTCTGGTCGTGCTGGCAGCAGCGGCGGCCGTTGCGGTGCTCTTCTATTTCTTTCGCGTGCCGCGCTCGGACGACCGCGTGCTTGGAGCGTGCGCTCTGATTTTGGCGGGCATCGTCGGCAATCTTACAGACCGCTTGCGTCTCGGACACGTAATAGATTTCATCCTCGTTGATCTGGGCTTTTTCCGTTGGCCCAACTTCAACGTCGCAGACGCAAGCATCTGCATCGGCGCAGTCTTGCTGGCATTCGACATGATTTTCAGCGGCAGGAGTCAGGAGTCAGGAGTCAGGAATCAGAAGGACGAGCAGAAGCCGGAAGCCGGAATTCAGACTCCTGAATAAGAGGCTGCGACCAGCTTTTATTTATTCGTTCTTTTATTCTGACTCCTGAATTCTGTACTTAAGTAATGTATCCAGAGCTTTTTCGCATCGGCAGTTTTCCGATTAACACTTACGGCGTGTGGCTGGCGCTGGCCTTTCTCTCTGCGCTGCTGGTGGCGGCGCGGCTGGCGACGCGCGATGGATTGCCGCGCGAGCGCGTTTATGATCTGGGCTTGTGGATGCTGCTGGCGGCGCTCGTCGGCTCGAAAGTCCTGATGCTCTGGACGGAGCCGGGTTATCGCGAGGAACCACTTAAGTTGCTCTCTCTCGATTTTCTTCGTTCCGGCGGAGTCTTCTACGGCGGTTTTATCGGCGCGGTCACGGTCGGTTATTTTCTCATCAAGCGTTACGGCTTGCCGTGGTGGAAGACGGCCGACGCGTTTGCGCCGGGCATTGCGCTCGGCAACGTGTTCGGGCGACAGGGCTGCTTTGCCGCCGGATGCTGCTGGGGCAAGCCGACCGGCGTAGCCTGGGGCTTACACTTCACGGAAGCCGGACATAACATTACGGGCGTGCCGACCATCGTTGACCATCTCTCGGCAGACCAACCGGCAGCATATCAACTCTGGTTGCAGAAACTAGGCAGCCCGCTCGCGCCGCTGCACCTGCATCCCACACAGCTTTATGAATCCTTCGCCGCGCTCGGCATCTTCCTTTTTCTTCTCTGGCTACACCGGCGCAAGATTTTCAGCGGCCAGGTTATTCTCTTTTACGCTGTGCTGTACGGCGCTGTGCGCTTCACCATAGAGTTTTTCCGCGACGACCCGCGCGGCGACATCGCCGGACTAACGACGCTCACCGGCCTCTCAACTTCACAGATGATTAGCCTCGTCGTCGGTCTTGGCGGCCTCGTCATTCTCATCCTGCGCTGGCGGCGCGCGAGTCTTGAGAAGCCTGAGCAGCCGGGAGCGCCCGATGCGGCGCGTGCATGACAGCCCTCTCTCGTTTATGAAGATAAGCAATTAACCGAACCCGCTTGAAACGACTTTAAGCGCACACGCCGAATCCCATACTGCATTGGATAACCCCGGAGATATCATCATCACACCTGAACAGGAATCTGCGACGCAGGTCTTCCGCATCAACGAGAGCGAGGCGGGCACGCGGCTCGACGCCTTTCTCGCCGCGCGGATTGCGGATTGGAGTCGCGCACGCCTGCAAAGATTGATTGAAGACGGCGATGTGCTCGTGAACTCACGGACTGTGAAGTCTTCCTACAAGCTGCGTGCAAATGACGAGCTTGAGGTTGAGTTAACAACGACAGCGCCGACGAGTTTCACGCCGGAGAACATTCCGCTCGACATTGTTTATGAAGACGACGAGCTGGTAGTCGTCAATAAACCCGCAGGGCTTGTGGTTCATCCGGCGGCAGGTGTTCCGTCGGGCACACTCGCCAACGCGCTTGCATATCATTTTCAACATCTGCCGGAGGGCGCAGGCGCGGTGCGTCCGGGCATCGTGCATCGTCTCGATAGAGATACGTCCGGCCTCATCATGGTCGCTAAAACAGAGGCGGCACACGAACATCTGACGGAGCAGTTTCGTGCGCGGCAAGTCTTCAAGTCGTACGTCGCTCTGGTCCACGGACGCGTCGTGGCCGAGAGCGGGCGCATTGATGCTGCGATTGCGCGTGATCCGCGTAATCGCACGCGGATGGCTGCGGTGCGCAACGGGCGTCCGAGTCTCTCGCTCTATCGCGTGCGCCAGCGCTACGACCGTTTCACGCTGCTGGACGTTGAAATCAAGACGGGCCGCACGCATCAAATCCGTGTGCATCTGCAATGGCTCAAGCACCCGGTCGTCGCAGACCCGGTTTACGGCGGCGGGCGCGATAACACGGTCGCTGACGCGCGCCTTCGTGCACGGATAACGGCGCTCGGCCGCCAGTTTCTACACGCCGAGCAGCTTGGCTTTCATCACCCGCGCACAGGTGACGTGATGCGTTTCAAGTCGGCGCTGCCACGCGACTTGGCGGAGTTTCTGGAAAATCTCAAGGCGCATCAAGCAGGGCTGAAGTAGTCGCGAGCGCACGACCTGTTCGACACGCGCGCGACACGGAGAGCAGTCCAGATGTGTGCTTTTCCGTCGTGATTGCTATACTGGAGGCTCTTATTCGCCGGTTCGAGGGCAACGGCCTTTTGTCTCCGCGGCATCAAAAGCTGCGGCGCTAACCTTGTGAGTCCACCTTATATTTACGGCCGCGCGCTGACAATCTTTGAGTCTATGAGAAATGCTGTCAAACTCTTCCTCTGTTCTACCGTCCTGATGCTCGCTGCGTCTGGTTCGCAGATGTTCGTCTGCGCGCAACAAAAGCAGCCGCAACCCACGCCGACGCCCTCTATTCAAGACCCCGGCGATAGAGCGGTGGTGACGATTCGCGAGGTGCGACTACCCATCTCCGTGCTCGATAAAAAGGGCCAGATTGTAACGGGCCTGACGAAAAACGACTTTCTGGTGTTTGAAGATAAACAGCAGCAGGAGATTCGCTCCTTCATTGACGAGAGCAACAGCCTGCCCGTCTACGTCGGCGTGTTGATGGACACGTCGCCTTCGACCGCTGGCAAGCTCAAGTTTGAGCAGGAGTCTGCGAAGGATTTTATCTACACCGTGACGCGCCTGCGCAAAGACCGCGTGGCCTTCGTTACCTTCGACCACGAGATTAAGCTCCGGCAGGATTTCACAGACAAACTAGACGACCTTGATCGTGCCGTTGACAGCGTCAAGAAGCCCGGCAACCAGACCTCTCTCTACGATGCCATCTGGCAATTCTGCGACGAGAAGATGCGCACCGCTCCGGGCCGCCGCGTCATCGTCGTCATTACGGACGGCGACGACACCTACAGCCGCGCGGATCTCAAGGATGCTATTGACATCGCCCAGCGCACGGAGACAACAATCTTCGCCATCTCGACCAAAGCAGGTTTTTCGGGAACTGTGCCCGGCGTCGAAGCCGGACAGGTGGCCGATAGCGGCGACAAAGATTTGATGAAGCTCTGCGAAGAAACGGGAGGGCGTGCTTTTTTCACGGGCGACAAACTGGCGCTGGAGCGTTCGTTCACGAGGATTTCCAAAGAACTCCGCTCGCAGTACATCGTCACCTACAAGCCCAGCAACGAGCGTTACGACGGCACGTTCAGGCGCATCGAAGTGCGCCTCGCAGGCAATCGCGACGGCCTCAAGGTGCGGGCCAAGCGCGGTTACGCGGCCATTAAAGACAGCGTGACGGCGCAATAGGAAATGAGAACAGGGAGTCTTGTGAGCGAGGGGAAATCGTAAGTCACAACCAGTCGGCTTTCCTTCAACTCTCGCTCACGCTTTTACGGAGTTAAATGTTTTATCGTAATCAAATCAAGCGCGCTCTTGCTTTCGTTGTTCAGGCTTCATTGCTTCTTGGCAGCCTGACGGTTACCGGCGGCGTCCGCGCTCAGCAGCAAAATAACAACTCTGCGCAGCAGGACAAGAGCCGCCCGCGTCGTGCAGGCGAGCAGTCAGGGACACAACAACAGCCAACGCCTGCGGCAACTCCGGCCGCGCCAAACGACGACGTGACCTTGCAGGACGACGAGGTTCTGCGCGTCGAGACAGACCTGACCAACATTCTGTTCACGGCCGTTGACAAGCAGAAACGCTTCGTCACATCGCTCAGGCAGGAAGACATACGCGTGACGGAAGACGGACAGCCGCAGGAGATTTTCACCTTCGCGCGCCAGACCGATTTGCCGCTTTCGCTCGCCATCGTGATTGACACCAGCGTTTCGGAGGAAAGAACGCTGCCCATCGAAAAAGAGGCGGCGAGCGCATTCGTGGATTCAGTCGTCCGTCCCGCTAAAGATGAAGTCGCGGTTCTGTCCTTCACGGGCGAGACGACGCTCGAACAGGGCTTAACGGGCAGCGTCGCGCGTATTCGCCGCGCGCTCGACCGCGTGGAGTTTGTGCCGCCCTCAGGCTACATCGGCGGTGGGCAGACGGCCGGAACGCCGCCCATCTCCGACCAGGGCCAGCGCATAGCAGGCACGACCGCCATCTGGGATGCCATCTGGGTCACGTCCGACGAAGTGCTCTCGGAGACTTCCGACAAAACGCGCCGCGCCATCATCCTGCTCACAGACGGGCAGGATTCGAGCAGCCAGAAGAAGTTGGACGAAGCGATTGACAGGGCCGTCAGGGCCGACGCCGTCATCTATTCAATCGGCATCGGCGACGAATACTATGGTGGAGTCAATAAAGGCACTCTGAAGAAGGTTTCGGAGCGCACGGGCGGCCGCGCCTTCTTCCCCGAAGACGAAGCAGACCTGCGCGCCGCCTTCAGGCAGATACAGGATGAACTGCGCTCGCAATACCTCGTCGCCTATTCTCCGACGAACAAGAACCGCGACGGCTCTTTCCGCAAAGTGCAGATCGAACTGGTCAATCCAGAATTGCAGAAACAGAAATACAAGCTCACTTATCGTCAGGGCTACTTCGCCAGAACGCCCGGCACACCGCAGCCCAAAGCCAGACGCAAATAAGAGAAACGCGGAAGTAGGAACGCGGAACGCGGAATGAAAAGCAAGCTGCTTGACAGTTCATCGTTGCCGCGTTCCTACTTCCGCGTTTCGTTCGGCCCTGTTTTTCTCCGTGACAAGCCCAATTTTGCTTTGCTATACTCCGTGATGGCTGGTTAAGAGCTTTCGGCCTGCCCCGGCCGACGAGGCTCGAAGATGTACGGAGGCGGCGTTTCCTCTCGCTGTAAAAATCAGACCGAATTTTTCAGCGTTAACGCGTCTCTCAAATTTCCCCGGAAGCAAAGATAAAGCTGCCTCACCTTCAACGACTGCAAGTCGTCTGCCGTCTCTTCGCGTAAGAGAGCGGCTTTAGCCTGTGACTGCAATGAACACCGCCCCGACACAGCCCATCATCCTGACCGTCAACGACGACCAACGTGTGCTCGAACTCCTGAACGTGCTGCTTGAGCATGAAGGCTACAGGGTCATCTCTGCCGAGAGCGCCGCACGCGCCCTTGAGATGGTCAAGACCCTTGAGCCCGATATCGTTATCAGCGATGTCGTCATGCCGGAGATAGACGGCCTTGAGCTGTGCCGTCGTCTCAAACAGGATGCACGCACGGCCTATCTGCCCGTGATGCTCGTCAGCGCCCTGCGCAAGACCGAAGGCGACAGCCTTCACGGGCTGGTCGCCGGAGCAGACGATTATCTTGAGATTCCATTCCGCAGGCAGGAGCTTCTCGTCAAGGTCGCACGCCTGACGGAGCGCCATCGCGTCGAACGCCACTACCGCGAAATCGTCGAACAGGCCGCCGACATCATCTACACGCGCGACATGGAAGGCCGCCTGACGAGCATTAACGAAGCGGGCGCGCGCTTCTTCGGCAGGCCCACGTCCGAGCTGGTCGGCACGCCCTTGAGCGTCCTCATTGGCGAAGAGACAGACGACTATCTCGGAGCCACACGGCAACAGCAGGCTTCAGATGAAGCTTTGCGAACGGTTCACTCCGTACACGATGCAGAGGGCGTGCTTCATTATCTTGAAGCGATGACGACGCTCGTGCGCGACGCGTCGGGCGAGCCCGTCGGCGTGCGCGGCGTTGTGCGCGACATTACGGATTTGAAGCAGGCGGAGGAAGCTCTGCGCGAAGGCCAGCGAGTGCTCTCCACACTGATGAGCAACCTGCCCGGCATGGCCTACCGCTGCCGCAACGACCATAACTGGACGATGGAGTTTGTCAGCGAAGGCTGTACGGAACTGACAGGCTATACGCCCTCAGCCCTCGTCGCAAACCGCGAGATTTCCTATGCCCAGTTGATTAACCCTAACGACGAGCAGATGGTCTGGGAAGCTGTGCAGGCCGCGCTCGCAGAGCAGAAGCCCTTCCAGCTTAGCTATCGCATCAAGACGGCTGAAGGCGCAGAGCGTTGGGTCTGGGAACATGGCCGCGGCGTCTTCAATCAATCGGGCGAACTGCTCTTCATCGAAGGCTTCATCACGGACATAACGGAGCGCAAGCGTGCTGACGAAGCGTTGCGCGAAAGCGAGCGCCGCTACCGTCAGATGTTCGAGCAGAATCAGGCCATCAAGTTGCTGCTTGACCCGCAAAGTGGCGACATCATAGACGCCAACCCTGCGGCCTGCGAGTTTTACGGCTACAGCTTGCAGGAACTCAAAGCGAAGAAGATCGGCCAGATCAATACGCTCCCGCCTGAACAGATTAAGTCGAAACTTCAGGAAGCACTCACGAAGAAAAGCTCCTCCTTCCTGTTTCAACACCGGCTCGCCAACGGCGAACTCCGCGACGTAGAAGTCTACACAGGCCCCGTTGATTATCAGGGACGCAGAATTCTCTTCTCTGTCATCCTCGACATGACGGAGCGCAGCCGCGCCGAAGCGCGCCTCCGTTCATCCGAAGAGAAATATCGCGCCATCTTCAACAACGCGACGATGGGCATCTATCAATCGTTGCCTTCGGGCGCGCTGCTTGGCGTCAACGCCACACTGGCCCGCATCCTCGGCTACGATTCTGCCGAAGAGTTGCAGCAATGCAATATCGCTCGCGACATTTACTACGACGAGGGAGACCGCCAGCACCTTATCGCCACACACGAGCCGACCGGCGCTGCTTCGGATGTCGAAGTCCTCTGGAAGAAAAAGGACGGCTCGCCCATCTGGATTCATCTCAACGCTCACGCCGTCAAAGATGAGCAGGGCCAGACGCTCTACTACGACGGCTTCGTGCAGGACATCACGGAGCGCAAAGTCGCAGAAGAGGCGCGGCGCGAAACCGAACAGCGTTATCGCGAGTTGTTTGAAAACGCCAACGACATCATCTACACGCACGACCTTCAGGGCAATTTTACTTCGCTCAACAAAACGGGCGAGCGCATCACGGGCTACACGCGCGAAGAAGCCATGCGCATGAACTTCGCGCAGATTCTAGCGCCCGAACAGCTAGAGATTGCCCGCCAGATGATTGCACGCAAGGAGAGCGAAAGAGTCTCTACGGTTTACGAGCTTGAGATTATCAACAAGCAGGGCGCGCGCGTTGCGCTCGAAGTCAGCACGCGTCTTATCTATCACGACGGAACGCCCGTCGGTGTGCAGGGCATCGCGCGCGACGTGACGGAGCGCAAGCGCGTCAAAGCGGAATTGCAGGCATCGGAAGCTGAACTGCGCGCTCTCTTTGCTGCGATGCCGGATGTGATTCTGGTGCTCGACAGACATGGCCGCTACCTGAAAATCGCGCCCACCAATCCGAAGCTTCTATACAAGCCGCCGGAGGAGATGGTTAACAAGACGCTCCACGAAGTCTTGCCTAAAGCTCAGGCGGATGTGTTCCTCGCTCATATTCAGCGCGCGCTTGAGACGCGCCAGCCGGTTGATGTTGAATACAGCTTGCTGACGGGAGAAACTGAAGTCTGGTTTGAAGGCACTGTCTCTCCGATGCTGGAAGACTCCGTGGTCTGGGTGGCGCGCGACATCACGGAGCGCAAGCATGCAGGCGAAGCTCTGGCCGAGCAGGTTGAGCGTGAGGCGTTGATTAACCGTATCTCAAACGCCGTCCGTAGTTCGCTCGACATTTCGGAAGTCTTCAGCACGGCCGTCCGCGAACTTGGCTTGCATCTTGGCGTTGACCGCTGCTCGGTCTACATCAAGCAGGAGGAATCGGGTCTGGCGCGCAACATGGCCGAATATCACGCGCCCGGCGTGCATCCTGCCCCGCGCGATTTTTCCATCTCCCAACTCAAGGATTTAATCGCGGGCATTGAGCAGAACGGCGTGCTGGCCTTTGACGACGCGGCGCACGACGACCGCATAGGGCAGTTTTATCAACGCTCGCTGCGCATGTCGGGCGTGCGCTCGATCATGTATGTCGCGATTAAGGTTGGCGAAGAGACGCCCGCCGCGTTTGCGATTTCTACGACGCGCAGCAACCGTCATTGGAGCGAGACCGACATCGCACTGGCTAAGGCCGTCGCCATTCAAACCGGCATCGCGATCCGGCAGGCAGAGCTTTACCGTAAGGCTGAAGCCACATCGGCGCGCGAGGCTCTCATCAATCGCCTGAGTCTTGCGATTCGCGCTTCGCTCAGTTTGCCTGAAGTGCTGCGCACGGCGACGCGCGAACTGGGCCGCGCGCTTAACGCCTCGCACGTCCATCTGCGGCTTTACGATCCGGCAGACCCGCGCTCGCCCGCAGAGCACGAGTATGTTGCTCCCAACGCAATCGGCATCAAGCCGCTTGAAGTCAGCTTCGAAGACCCGATCGGCAAGCACCTGCTGCGCACGGCACAGCCAATCGTGGTGGATGATACGCTCAATTATCAGGGCAGCCCGCCGGACGTTAACGAGCATATACGCCAGCATGCCTCGCAGGTCGGCATCCGTGCGCAGATTGACTGGCCGCTCTCCGTTAACGCCACTTTCCGCGGCTCGCTCTGCATTCATCAACTAGATCGCGTTCGCCACTGGACGGAAGACGAACTGGCGCTGGTCGAAGCAGTCGCTTCGCAGCTTGCGACGGGTATTGCGCAGGCAGAGTTGTTCGAGATGACGAAGCGGGCCAAGAAGGAATGGGAAACCACCTTCAACGCTATGTCCGACGGCATTTTCATTTTCGACCGCGCGGGCCAACTGATTCGCGTCAACCGCGCCGGGGCGGCAATGGAAGACTCATGGCCGCACCTGCTCCTCGGCCGACACTGCTGCGACATTCTTCGCACGAACAGCGACGACAAGATGTGCGTCGTCGAGAGCACGCTGGCCGAAGGGCGCAGCCTGACAGTTGAAGTCACGCCGGAGCGTTTCAATCGCCCGCTGCTGGTGACGGCCGAGCCCGTGATTGAGAGCGGCAGCCGCACGGTCGGCGTCGTCTGCACGGCGCGCGACCTCTCGGAGCTTCGCAAGGTGGAGGCCCGTGCGCGCGAGCATCAGTCGCTTTTGATGAATATTCTGGAGAGCGCGCGCGAAGCCATCTACGCTGTGGACACGGAAGGTTATTTCCAGTGGTGCAATAGCGCGACCGTTGCGGCGATGGGCGGAAGAGTCGAGGATTTAATCGGCCATCATTTCCTTGACGTGACGTTTGAAGCCGACCGCGCTCTGGCGACCACATCTTTTGAGAAGGCCGTGCTGGGCGAGCCGCAAAGCTACGAAGCACGCTTTTCGGGCCACGACGGCCAGTTGCGCTACGCGCTGGTTGACAATGCGCCCATCGTCGTTGACGGGCGGACGACGGCCGTGCTCGGCATTGCTCGCGATATAACCGAGCAGAAGCAGGAACGAGAACGCGCCGCGCAGGCCGACAAGCTGCGCGCACTGGGCCAACTCGCATCCGGCGTCGCACACGATTTCAACAACGCGCTTGCAGCCATCCTCGGCCGCGCCCAACTGATGCGCCGCGACATTCGCGATAAGCGGCTCACGCACAATCTGGACATCATACAGACAGCAGCAGAGGATGCGGCCGCCACCGTCCGCCGCATACAGACCTTCGCGCGGCAATCCGAGGCCAAGGAGTTTGACTTGCTTGATGCGAGCACCCTCTTGCGCGATGCGGTCGAGATAACGCGCACGCGCTGGCAGAACGAGGCGAGCATGCGCGGACTCTTCTATTCGGTTGAGATTGAGACCGAAGAGCAGTTGCATATTTCGGGCAACGCGTCGGAGTTGCGCGAGGTCTTCGTTAACCTGATCGTCAACGCCGTGGACGCGATGCCTTTCGGTGGTCAACTCTTAATCAGCAGTCGTAGACATAACGACCGCGTGCGCCTCTGCTTCGCGGATTCCGGCACGGGCATGACTGAAGAAGTCCGCAAGCGAATCTTCGAGCCTTTCTACACGACGAAGGGAGTACATGGAACGGGCCTCGGCCTCGCCGTCTCCTACGGCATCATCGAGCGCCACGAAGGCCACATCAACGTCGAGTCGAAGCTTGGAGAAGGCACTACCTTCGAGATTGATTTGCCGGCGGCCACGCCCGCGCCCTTGCCTGAGAGCGAGCCTTTCATCCGCCATGAAACACCTTCGCTGCGGGTGCTCGTCATTGACGACGAAGATTTCGTCAGGGAAACTCTGGCCGACATGCTGACGGCGCTTAGCCACGATGTCGTGCTCGCCAGCGGCGGCTCCGAAGCGCTGGAAAAGCTTGGCCCGGACCACTTCGATCTGGTCTTCACAGACCTCTCGATGCCGGGCATGGACGGGTGGGAAGTGGCGCGCGAGATTCGCCGTCGCCTCGGCATGGAAATCGGCATCGTGCTCGTCACAGGCTACGGCAAGTCAACTGCGTTGCCGCCCGGCGAACAAGACCTCGTCAACGGCGTTATCGGCAAACCATTCGACTTCGCTCAGGTGGCCGAGACGATTGCAAAAGTGATGAACAGCAGGCAGGGCCTCGGAGTCGGAGATTAGGGGCAGGAGAAAGAAACGATGAACGCGGCAGCGATGAACGATGAATAAAAAGCAAGCTGCTTTAACTTCATCGTTCATCGTTCCGCGTTCATCGTTTACTGCTTCACCTCTCGCCGCGCTCTTTTTCGACTTCGGTTTCCAGTTCGACGGAGAGTTTGTAGACGCCGGGTTGGTCTATCGGCTCAATCAGGCGCAGCGCTTCATCAAGCACGCGGCGCTGGTGTTCGGGCCAGAGTGGACGACCGACGACGCTTCCCGGTTCGCCTGCGTAAAAAGCCGCACGCGGCGGACGCACCATGTCAACAACATCTCTCGCGACCGCCAGCATCATCGTCGGGACGCCTTCCATCTCCAAGGCCCTTGCGACGAGCGCGATTGATTGATGACACAAACGCGAGGCCGGAACCAGAAGCGCAGCCTGCACTTCGTAGCGCTTCACGCGCTCGACCAGTTTCGGAATCATCTCTTCGACCAGCCGCGCGGCGTCTGGGATGTAACCGCAAAAACTCCAGAAGACTGGATTGAGTTGGCCGATGATACCGTTGCCCTCGAATTCAAAGAGGCGCGCCAAGGGCAGTTGGGAATTGGCGTCCTGCTCGACGGAGCGCGCATCGTAGCCGCGCGCCGCGAAACGGAAATCTTCCGCTTCGACCTCGACTGGTATCTCACGGAAACTGATGTCGCCGCCCGGCTCGTTTGTCTTGAAGGCGTCCGTTCCGTCAATGTACGCGCCAGCCGAAGAGATGAGCGCCAGATTCAGCATCGGCAGCGCACGCCGCGCCGGAACAAACGGCGCACGCTTATTTTCCACAAACGGGTAATCGCTTAAATCGTCGCCACCCGCGCCGCCCTTCCAGGAGCTATATCTACCGCGCCAGTCGTCAATTCGCTCTAAAATCTCCACCGAACTAAACCCTCCCCGCTAACGATGAAGTGAAGATGTCTCGACGACGACTGTTTGGATATCCTGCTATACATACATCCAGAGAGCCGTCAATCAAGACATCGGCTTTACTGCACGCGTCCGCGTCGTGCAATCAGGAGCAGCGCTACTATGGCAGCAATCATGCCTAATGTTAGCGCCATCACAGACAGCCCGTGCAGGCTACCGAAAGCAACACGCAGCGAATCGCCGGCAGGCACGTCGTCAATCGGCCGTCCCATCGCCTGACGCAACGCCAGCATCCGCGCCGCTATTCCCCACTGCCCGAGCGCCGTCGTGATGGCGACGACCACGAGCGCAATGATTTCCGTCACGAACGCACGCTGCCTCGCAGTCTCCCTGTAGAGAAACGCAGTCGCGATCAAAACGAGACTGATGATAAAGCCGCCCGTGTTAATAATCGCCAGCGTTCGCGTGACAATCGAGCCTGCCAGGTGATTTGCCTGCGGCACACTGGCCGCGCGCAGCACTCCGAAGACGCTCGGCGCAACCGCCGCGCTAAAGAAGACGGCAGCGCCCAGCCAGAGCGCAATCAAGAGCAGTCGCACGTCCGCCAGCGCACGCGTTAATGCGACGCCCTGCCCTACAACAGCCTGCTTCTCGTCGCTCGTCGCTGCTCCGGGGCGAGCGCCCGCCTCTTCGATTTCAAGGCTCATCCTTCAGTCGTACTCCATCACGCCGGGCAACAGCCTGATAGTGGGCGGCACAAATTCCGGCCGCTCCACTTCACGCGGGTCTGCCGCAGTCAGTAACCACGAAAGCGCGCGTTCGAGTTGCGATTGGTAGTCAACCAAATCAAGTGACATGAAATGATTGACGCCCAATCGCGCAAACTTTTCCGTAGCCATCTGATACATACGGCGTGCTGCGCCCGGTCGCCCGATTTCCAGATGATGAAAGACGACGGCCGATTGAATCATGGCCTGAAGAAAGAGCTTCTCCCGAGGGCCGCAATCATCAACCCAGCGTGCCTCCCATGCATCATGCGCAGCATGAAACTCGCCTGCATTGTAGAGGTCAATGCCTGCTATGTAGTCGCCCGGATAAGCCAGCACGTGCTCGTCCGTGTAGGCCGGGCGCTCGTCTGTGGCTGTCTCCTCTGCGGCGTTCATCCTCTCATCCGTAGTTAAGCACCCCGGCGCTGGCTGCAAACCCGACGCCGAAGCCGACGATCATCGCAGGCCCACGACGCTGATTTTTGTCGGCCAGCATAAAGCCCGTGGACGCGCTCGACAGGTTGCCGTAGTTCTGCAAAATTTCGTAAGAGGTTCTTACTTTAGTTGAATCCGGCGATAAAGCCAATTGCGTACAGACGCCGTCGAGGATTTTCTTGCTGCCCGTGTGAATCAAACAATCGCCGACCTGTTCCAGACTGTGAACGGGCGAGGCCGGGTCATGCAGCACGTGGTTGACGGTCGTGACGGCGTAATGCGCGCCCCTTGAAGGAACGTTCGGGCGCATCAGGTATTGTGGCCGACCTTCCGAGCAGGGGTTGAGTCCGCCGCCCTCCATCGTCAGCAGATTAGCGTCGTCCGGCTGGTCGTTCGTCAGGTGCGAGATTGGGCCAAACTGCGCGATGCCATCCTCTGTGCCGATGAGCAGGGCGACTGCTCCATCGCCAAAGAGCAGAGCTTGAATAGCGCAGGTCGTATTCAATCGCTCGTTCTCGATTTCGGCATCCGTCGCGCCGCTGTTCTTTCTGAGGCGCGCAATCTCGCGATAGCCCAGATACTCTGCGCGCAGAAGCGGCGAGATATAAGGCGTGTGTGCTTCGGACATCAGTATGAGCGCGACCTTGCCGGGATTGGCGCACAAGTACCACTGTGCGACTTCCACGGATTTAAGCAGCACGGAACAGCCTTGCGCCTGCATGCCGACCGTGCTGATTGAACGCGACAGGATGCCGTGCAGATTCGCCATCACTTCGGATGCGAGACACGGGAGCAGTTGCGAAGGCGTGTTGGTGGCTGCGACGAGCAGGCCAATCTTGCGCGGGTCGCCGCCCCATTGCTCTATGCAGCGGCGCGCGGCTTCGACGCCAATAGTGGTTGAAGAGGTAGTTGCGTTCATCGGCTCACCGGCGAGAAAGGCCGGGTAGTTTTCCAGCGTCGAGAAGCGTTGTTCGACGCCGAGTGTGTGGATGGTATTGATTAGTTCAGGCGACAGCTTGTACATCAGTGCTGAAACAAGGTCGTTGGTGCTGAACTTGTGCGGGGGCACAGAGGTGGCGGAGGACAAAAGGTTAATCATTTTCAAGCTCCATGTTTAAGGCTCGCGGGGGCAAGCCAGATGTTTTTTCGCGAAGCCGTGCCGGACACCACTCCTTGCGTTCAACACGGCAGTGAAGATTCGTAAAACGGTTGTAATTTTTTACAAGGCTGGTAAAGCTTGACTCAGCTCTGGACGGTGTGGCTAATCCGTTTCCTGTTCTACGCAACCGGCTTTCGGAAGGCGACTAACTTTGACGATGCGAAAATCTCCCACAAGTTTCTAATCGTCAACGCCCCTCAGCCGGAATACTGATGCGGCCCACGGCATCCTCGCCAATGCTTCCGAGGTAAAGCTTCCCTTGATGTTCGAGGACGTTCGAGACGAGCGCAAAGCTCTGGCCGGACGGGTCTTGTAGATTTGCAACCACCTGCCCATTGCGATTAAGCCCCAGCACGAAGCCGTGGCGACGCGGGGCTGGCTGCATAAATTCCGGCAAGCGCAAGACTACTTTCCGAAGAAAGGGCCGCGGCAAGAGCTTATCTAAAAGGGGACTACGCGGTGTGACTAACGCTAACCAGAACTTATCATTCCCGTTCGAAGAGATGTTATCAGGGAAACCGGGCAAATTGTCAATGAAGATTTCCGTTGAATTTTTCTTCTCCCCATCGAGCCATACTTTCAGCACTCTGTATTTGCCCGTCTCCGAGACCAGCAGAAAAGATTGGTCCGGGCTGATGGCAACGCCGTTGGCGAAGTAAAGCCCGTCAATCACGAGTCGCGTCCGCCTGTTCGCAGGCTCGTAAGCCAGCAGGCGACCGTTCGGCCTGTGCTCAAACAGGTCTTGCTTGTAAACAGAGAGCGGAAATCTTGAAGAGGCGTCTGTGAAATAAATCGTACCGTCGGCAGCCACGTCCACATCGTTCGTACAACGGAAGGCCACGCCGCCTGCCTCCGTGCTTAAGACCGCGACCTTGCCCTGCGCGTTGATGGACAGCAATCCCTTGTCCGCGTCTGCGACAATCAGGTTTCCATCGCGGTCGAAGTCCATGCCAAGCGGACGGCCTCCCGTCTCCGCGAACACTTCCGGCCCGCCGCGCCCGTCTATCCACCAACGCACGATGCGCCCGTCTTCCATCCCGCTGTAGACGCGGCCCGCCGTATCAATCGCCACGCCTTCCGGCTTGTGCCCAAGCCCTCCTTGCAACCGCTCGACGCCGCTCAGCCGCGTGTTCGTCGCATAAACACCCTCAAGCTCCGGCGCTTCCGGCGGACTCCAAGCCTCAGGTTCAATCGGCACAGGCCACAGCAGGAGGTACAACGCAGCGACCGCCAGCAGCGCGAGCAATCCCAGCAGGATTTTTCGTTTCGTCATAGGGGAGAGTTGATAACAGCAGATGTTAACAGGCAATAAAAGAGAGAAAGATGCCTGTTTACCAGTTTTCGCTTGTCGTTTAAATTTTATTCGACCGTATCAATAGAGCGGCACGCGCGGGTCAACCTCATGCGACCAGCGGTCAATGCCGCCTGCCAGATTACTCAACTTCCTAAAGCCCTGCCGCGCCAGAAACGCGCAGACCTGTGCGCTGCGTATGCCGTGATGACACATCACTACAATCTCGTCTGCCGGGTCGAGCGTCCCCGCCCACTCATTAAACAAGCTCAACGGCAACAGCCGCGCGCCCTCAATCCGCGCCATCTCATGCTCCACAGGCTCGCGCACGTCAATCAGCATGAACTCATCGCCACGCCGCAAACGCGCATCAAGCTCCGCAGGTGTAATCGTCTCGTAATCCATAACTCACTGTCCAAAGTCCAATGTGCAATCTCCAAAGTCGTAAACGCTCTCGTGACCTTGGACATTGGACATTGGACTTTGGACTATCCTTTCAACCTTGATGCGATTACTTTGGCGGCAGTCGCGCCCGCGCCCGTTGCGCCGCTGATGGTCGGCGCGAGCGGGTTGGAAACATCGCCGACGGCGAAAACGTTTCCGGCGCTCGTCTCCTGTTCGCCCGTCGTAATGATGTAACCGCGCTCGTCCATGTGTAGCTGTTCGCGGAAGAGTTCGGTGTTCGGCTCCATCCCGATTCTCACCAGCACGCCGCGCACAGCCATCTCGAAAGGCTTAATCGCGCCGCGACGGAAAATCTCAACTCCCTCGACCGCGCCCTCGCCTATGATGCGGCGCACCGTCGCCTCCGTAAAGACTGTCACGCAATGGTTCGTCCGCAAACGTTCGACAAGCTCCGTGCGTGCGCGTAGTTTTTTGCTGCGGTGCACTAAGGTCACGGTCGGGCAAACTTCGGCCAGCAGCAACGCATTCTCGACGGCCGCATCGCCGCCTCCAATCACGCACACGTCCATTCCCGCAAACGATTCACGGTCGCGCCTCGCAGACTCAATCATGCCCCGCCCGCGCAACTCCGCTTCGCCCGGAATATCCAGCACCTTGCGGCGCACGCCCGTCGCGATAATGATGCTGATTGCCTGCAACTCTTCGCCGCTCCTGAGCCCGATACGCTTCGCTTGCAGGTCAACGCTCTCAATCTCGACTTCAGTCCACAGGTCAAACTCCGCCTCGTCAGCCTGCGCCGCAAACAGATCACGCAACTCGCGCCCGTTTGCCGCACGACAGCCCAGATAATTTTCTATCGTGTGATGAATACTCAAAAGCTGGCCGCCCGTCTCCGTCGCCGCTTCGAGCAACAGCGTGTCCAGCCCGAGCGCGTCGCACCACAACGCGGCGGACAATCCGGCCGCACCCGCCCCGATGATAATAACGTCATGCATAACTACGAAAAGCAGCCTTCAGACACAGGAACAAACTCGCACAGGGCTTATCAACGCCCGCTTAAGATCTGTCCCGACCCGTATTGCTTCTGAATTTTTCTGCAAATGTTTCCGCCTACTTTTTTCTATATCGCGCTGCGAAAGTGTCCGGCTCTTTGTCGTCTAAGTCTGAGAGAAACTGTTGACGGATGAGTGTGCCGTAGGCGACGAGGTCGCGCGTCAGCATGCGCAGGCGGTGTGCGATTCGTTCGTTGCGAATATTTCCGGCGGCGTCGAAATCCTCGTCGCCGTGGAAAGAGACGCCGTAGGGCAGGCTCCAACCGTAACACTGTCGGACGGCCGTGCGCATCTGGTCCATCACGGTCAGCCCCTTCTCGTGTGAAGCGCACACGTAGCCGAAAACCTTTCCCGCAAACTCTTCCCAGTAGTAGTCAAGAAAATTCTTCATCGCGCCGGACATGGAGCCGTGATAATCCGGGCTCGCCAGCACGAAAGCATCGGCCCAGTTAACGGCCTCGGTCGCCGCCTTAACGCCTTCCGTCTCAATCGCAGCGCCGCGCGGGCGATACATCGGAAGGTCAACGATGCGCAAATCCAGCATTTGCGTCTCCGCGCCCCGCGCTCTTGCTCCCTCCATCATCAAGCCCACAGCCCGCGCGCTATACGAATCCTCCCGCATGCTCCCGCTAACGCCCACAATTTTAATCTTCACAACTACTCCTTAAAAGACAGCGACGATTGACAAGCGCTGAATGACGAGCGACGAACGATGAGCAGCAAGCCAATAAGATTAACTAAACGGCGTGAGCTTCAGAAGCCGTCGCTTCATGCGTCTTCAAGCTCAGGCGCACTTCGTCCGCCACTCTTTCAGGCGCGAGTCTTGAAGCGCACAAACGCCCTTCCTCGTCCATGAATTTGAAGGCCGACGACAATTCATTACCGTCAGGCCGCCAGCTTCCTCCGTTGCTCGTTTCGAGCGCGCTCAGGCGTTCGCAGAGTTGGCCCAAGTCAAGCCGCTCGACGCGCGGGCGCACGATTGTTTCGGCCCACGAATAGTATGGATAATCTGCGCGATAGCACCAGCCGCCGCGCGTCGGCGTTGCAATCAGGTACAGCCGCCCGCGCGCATGATGAGAGACGGCAGTGTGCGGCACGGCGTGTCGCGCCGGATCGAACCCTTGCGGGCCAAACAACTCAGGCGCAAGCGTGACGACGGAGAGGCCCACGTCATTCTGCTCTTCGACCTTCGATGCGCCCCGCGCAAAACTCTCAAGAGCGGCCGCGATGCGCTGCCACGCGTCGCGCCACAGCGGCTCGTAATCACCTGTGTGCAGGAGCACGCGCTCGACCAGCGGCAGCACCAGCTCGTAAGAACGCGCTTCGTCCGTTACGCTTCCGCCGGCCAGTTGACGCGCAAGCGGCGAACCAGCCTCCTCGCCCGGCAAGGGCATGTCAGAGCCTTGAATGACAATGCTCGCCCTCACTCCATCGTCGCTCGAATATTCGGAAAAATCTCCCGCCTCGGCGGCAGCAATCAATCGCTCGCGAAGCGAGAGCGCACGCTCGCCCGCAAGCAGCGTCCAGACAGACATCACACCGTCCGTATCGAAGTGGTTGTTCGTAACGAGTTCGATGCCTTGCGTTAGCTCTGCGTAGTCGTGCGCGCTGACGAGCTTGAGAGCGATTTCCGTGGAGGTATCGGCCTTCAACGACGCGGGCGTTTTGTTTCCCTGCCAGTGTGAAAAGTGCAGGCTATTCGCAACCGTTCCATCAACCGACAGCTTCGGCGCGCTCTCAATCCCTGCATTGTAAAACTCGAATCTCATCGCGACGATTCCTTTCAAACGCGGACGAAAAATTCCCGCAAGCGAATTGACGTAGACTGAAAAGTGTAACGCACTGGAAGAAGAAGTAGGAAGGAAGCGTGCGTCTCATTTCATCATCCGGCAATTGATTTATTTGACAAATGATGAAATGACCAGAGGATTACGTGATAAGATGACTTCAATTCTTTATCACACGGAGGCCACTGGGATGAGCCAGACTGCAAACCCTGCACAGATGCCGGAGATTACCGCCACCGAACTCAAGCAGCGCTTGGACAAAGGCGATGATTTACAGATTGTGGACGTGCGCGAGCCGAACGAATACGCGGCTGCCCGTCTGCCAAATTCGATTCACATTCCGCTCGGTCAGGTCGTTAACCGCATGTCGGAGATTGACCCGTCGCGCGAGACAATCGTTCATTGCAAGATGGGCGGCCGCAGCGCCAAAGCCATCGAAGCGCTCAAGCGCGCAGGCTTCACAGGCTCTTTGACGAATCTGAAGGGCGGCATTACAGCATGGTCAAACGAAGTGGATCCAAGCGTGCCTAAATATTAGCCGCGAAGCTTTACTAACTAACAGGAAGAATCTTTTATCCCGTAGCCGTTAGCGCCTCACGCGCTCTGGCAGCACGCCTGTCTTCATCCTCTCTTAACCTTAAAATTTATTCTGCGCGTCTTTCATCGAAAACTTTTTCGGCTCTCATTGAGAGGCGCGCGTCTAATGTTTCAGCAAGGGGCTGCCGGAGCAAGTTGAAACAGAGTCCAGATGCGCGCGGCACGACGCGGCGCGCGTCCGTGGAGTAGTGTTGTCTCTCCTCCGTTTTCTCCGGCGCTTCACAAACGCTTCCGGGCGGCTAACTCGTCAAAGATGCTCCCGGCAGCCGGACGAATAAAATTTTTCTTAACAGATGGAGGAAGACAACAGATGAAGACTCTACTTTTTCGCGGCGCGCTCCTTTCAGCCGCACTGATGGCAACTTTTTCTCTGACGGCCAACGCGCAGCAGCACCCGCACGGCCGGATTGACCCGCAGGAACGGAAGGAGTTGCGCGCAGACCGCCGTGAGATAAGGGGCGATACCAGAGAGATGCGCGGCGACCGACGTGAGATTCGCGAGGACAGGCACGATTTGCGGGCAGACGTGCGCGACTATCGCAGAGACAAACGCGACGGCGCGTCTCGAACTGAACTGCGTGCGGACAGGCGAGAGATTCGCAGCGACCATCGGGAATTGCGCGGCGACCATCGCGAGTTGAGAACAGACCGCCGCGACCGCCGCTTCGATGTACGCGATTACCGTCGCGACCGCCGCAATGCGCGCAGGGATTAAGAAGACATTTGAGGACTGTCGGCGCGCACGCAGGAAACGCGTTGACAGAATCGGCGTGACATCAGGCAACGCCCGGAGGGGCTAATCCGGCGTCTTTAAGTTGCGTCACGCTCGAAGGGACGAGCGGAGTGAGGCCCGCTCGTCCCAAACCTTTTTTCATACGGTAAATTTTTGAAGACCGTTTTAGTTGACTGTGTAAGTAACTTTGTCGTGGCCGAGGAAATCCTTGCCGGTCTTCTTCTTCAGAAGGCCGCTGCGCTCAAGCTCATAATAGGCGCGCTGAATCTCGCCAGCGTCAACGGATAATTTCTGGGCCAGACGAGCGGGCGACGGAAGCTGCTCGCCCGGAGAGAGTTGTTTGTCGCGGATGCGCGCTTCTATCTGGTCGCGCACCTGCGCATAAACCGGGCCCTGCTCACGGTCGCCGATTTGCATCTCCAAAATTATATCTTTAGACATAAGAGGCTCAGGGCAGACAAAAAATTTTCTCTTACTTGTTAATGCCTTCGAGTTCGACAAAGCGGCTGAGGCGCGTGATGACCATGTTTTCCAGCACCCTCATGCGGCAGGAGAGCGCAGGCTTATCGTCCTGTTCGCTCTGTCCCTGCTGGTGATACCAGATCTGGCAATTCGTACACTCGCCGTTCCAGCAGAAGTCGCCGTAGGAGATCGTCTGCAACGATAGATACTGAAAGCAGCGCAACACCTGATTATTTTCCGGCACCTCAACCTGATGGCCCAGGATTTCGATGCCGATTAATCTCTCATACGGGTCTAGCAGGTCGTCGTCCATCATTGCAGCATTAAGCGCTCACGCAAAGGCTCCGGCCCTCTCAAAAGTTTTGCGCACGAAGTATAACTATCAAAGGCGTAAATTCAGAAGCCGGAAATCCAGAGTTGACGGGAAAAGAAGAACAGTTAAAAGCAGGCTGCGACGGGTCGTTGCGGCCGTTGCATTAAGAATTCTGGATTCGCTCTCCGTGTGCTACTCTGTGAGGAAAACGGGAGGTGAATCGAGAATGGGAGTGGTTATCTATACGAAACCGGGCTGCCCCTATTGCCAGCAGGCGCGCGATTACTACACTTCGCAGGGCATCAAGTTTAAGGACTACGACGCGCAGAACAATCAGAAGCGACGAGCGGAGATGTTGAAGTATTCGGATGGCGACCCGACCGTGCCGTGCATTGTCGAAAACGGAGAGCATGTCGGCTCAGGCTGGGGCACGCCGCCGCGTGGTTGAACGGTGCACGACTGAACTGGCCGTGCGCCCGTTCTCCTTTTAAGTGTCAGGCAATCTTGTAACCCTCTTTGAGATACGCTAACAGAGCATGATGGCATCCTCTTAACAGTTGCGGTCAGCCGCGCATCGGAGTTAAATATAACTTCCCATGATTGGCGCAACACTGGACAACTATCGCATCCTCGAAAAGATTGGTGAAGGCGGACAGGGTGCTGTCTATAAGGCCGTTGACAAGCGGCTCGGGCGCAACGTCGTCATCAAAGTCCTGCCGCCGGAATTGACCGTCAAGGAAGCCAACCTCAAACGCTTCGAACGCGAAGCACGCCTCGCCTCCAACCTTGACCACCCGAACATCTGCACCATCTTCGACATGGGCGAAGCTGGCAACGTGCACTACATAGCGATGCAGTATGTGGAAGGCAAGAATGTGCGGCAGCTTGTCAACGGTCGTCCGCTCGAACTAAAAAGCGCTCTGCTCATCGCCATTCAGGTCGCAGACGCTCTGGCCTCCGCCCATGCGCGCGATATTATTCACCGCGACATCAAAGCGGGCAACGTGATGGTGACGGACAAGGGGCAGGTGAAGGTCCTGGACTTCGGCCTCGCCAAGTTGTTAGACGAAGATACGGCCCGCCTCGAAGGCATTCATCACACGGAGTTGACGGAGCTTGGCGTGCCTTACGGGACGGCGACCTATGCAGCGCCCGAACAGGCCAGAGGCGACCGCGTTGATAAACGCGCGGACATCTTCTCGACGGGCGTGCTGCTCTACGAAATGCTGACTGGCATCTGGCCCTTTCAGGGTAAGACGAGCATTGATGTTCGTCATGCCGTTCTGCACGACCAGCCGAAGCCTCTCGCGGAAGCGCGGCCGGATCCCGTTCCGCCGCGCCTGCAAGCCATCCTCGACAAGGCGCTTCAGAAAGAACCCGGCGCTCGTTATCAACAGATGGAAGAGTTTCGCGACGAACTGCGCAGCGTCTATCGCGAGATCACTTCGGGCACAGAGGCAGCAGCCCGCTTTGAAGAAGGATTGAGCGCGAGCACGAGCGCGCCGCGCCATCTCACCAGCCCCAGCCCCATGTCGCGCGCACTGCGCTGGCTGCGCAGCATCACAGGCAGCAGCGTTGAGCCTCCGACCACTGCTCCCATCACCTCTCAGGTCACGACTCCGCTCGGCAGCGCACAACCGCAGATTCACGAGACACCCTTGACCAGCATCGGCGATCAGGAGAAGAAGAGCGTCGCCATTCTGCCCTTCAAGAATCTGAGCAAAGATAGGGACGCGACCTTTTACGAGTTTTCCTTGGCCGATGCTGTGATAACGGAGTTGGCGCGGCTGCGTTCGTTGGTGGTGCGGCCCTCTTCGGTCATCGTCAAGTACCTGGGAACGGAGCGCGACCCGCGTGATGCAGGGCGCGAGTTAAACGTGGATGCGGTGCTCTCCGCAGGCTTCCTGCGCGCGGGCAATCGCCTGCGTGTGACGGCCCAACTGCTCGACGTGAATTCCGGCACGCTGCTCTGGAGCGACCGCATTGATGCGGACTCTTCCGACATCATTACCGTGCAGGACACCATCACGCAGCACATCGTCAAGGGCCTGCGTCTTGAGTTGACGAAAGACGAGAAGAAGGAGTTGGCCCAACCGGCGACGGCCAACGCCGCTGCCTACGAAGAATACCTGCGCGGGCGCGACCGCATGGGCCGCTACATCTATCACACGCTGGCGCGCGAAGACGTTGACGCTGCCATAGAGCATTTCAAGCGCGCGACCGAACTCGATTCATCCTTCGCGCTGGCACACGGCGCGCTCGGTAGTTGCTACGCCAACCGCGTGATGAAGGGCTTCGGAGACGCGGAGGATTATCACCACGCGGAGGAATCATTCGAGCGTGCGCTGGCGCTCGACTCTCACCTGCTTGAGCCGCGCATGCACATGGTCTTCATACATCTCTCGCGCGGCGAAAAACAGAAGGCACGCCAGCTTGTCTCTCAACTCAGGCGCGAAATCCCGAACGATGTCGGGGTGCATTTCGTGACGGGCGTGCTCCGGCGGCTCGACGGCGATTATGAGGGAGCGCTGCGCAGCTACGACCGTATGGTACGCTTGAATCCGGCCGAGCGCGTCGTCGTCAGCTACAACCGCGCACGCATCTTCATGTACCAGCGTCGTTATGAAGATGCTTTGCTGGAGTTGGACCAAGGTGCTGCGGTCGAGCCTGAGCATCCTTTGATTAAGTCTTTCCGCGCGCGTGTGCTCTTTTATCGCGGCGACGTTGACGAGGCCGTGCGCCTCCTGGAAGAAGTCTTCGCGGCGCAGCCGCAGTTAGACGGTATTCGCCCAATCTACGGAACCTGCCTGAGCGCGCAAGGGAGACACGAAGAAGCGTTGGCGCAGATAACGGAGAGCGTGAAAGACTCTGCGGCCGCCGACCATGATATTTCCTACTGGCTCGCTTCCCTGTACGCGCTGGAAGGAATGCGAACGGAAGCCTTCCAGTGGCTCCGTCGCTCGATTGCGCTCGGCAATGAGAACTGGACGTGGTTTGAGTCTGACCCGAACTGGGCTGCATTTCACGACGACCCCGAATTCAAACAACTGATGGACGGCCTTGCGCCCCCGCGCCCGGCATAAAAAGGATAAGGGATGAAAACATTCGTCATCGGCGACATACACGGACGCCGAGCGCAGTTGAATCTCCTGCTTGAAATGCTGCCGCGCGAGCCGAACACGGACACGCTCGTCTTCTTGGGAGATTTGATTGACCGTGGAATGGATGCACCCGGCGTCGTCTCGGACGTGATAGCGCTGGAACGCGAAGCGCCCGCACACGTTCGCTGCCTGCGTGGTAATCACGAGCAGATGCTGCTGGATTTTCTGGACGAGGGAGCGACCATCTGGTTGAAACCCATCATCGGCGGCGAGCGCACCTTCGAGCAGTACACGGGTGAGCAGCTTTTGATTACGAAGGAAGAAGACTACGAGGCTGCGCGACAGCAGTTGAAGGAGATTATCCCCGCAGAGCATCTCGACTTCATACGCCGCACGCCGTTTTATTACGAAGACGACTATGCTCTCTACGTTCACGCAGGGCTGGACCACGGCAAGCATCCAAGCGAGACAGACTCGCAGCAACTGCTCTGGACGCGCAGCAAAGATTTCTATCTACACTATCGCGGCAAGCCCTGCCTCTTCGGCCACACGCCGACCGCCTTTCTTCCCTATCGCGGGCGCGTGGGTCGCCACGGCATCTACATCTTCCACAGCGCCATCGGCTTAGACTCAGGCTACAACCACAACTCGCCGCTCAGTTGCCTGCAACTACCCGACTTCGTTCTCTACCAGTCTTACGCCAACGGCCATACCACGCGCCATCACATCACAGCCTTCATCCCAGAAGAACTACGCGGCATGAAAAATCAGAGTCTAAAGTCCAAAGCCCAGAGTCCAAGGTCATAACGCCTCAGACTTTGGGCTTTGGAGATTGGACTTTGAACTAACGCTTTTTACGGTTGTCCGAAGCGCGCCCTGTATTCGGGCGAGTTAACGAAGGCGTGCACCATGCCCAGGTAGTTGTTGACATCGCGATTGCTGACGACATCGAGCCAGAACCTATAACCGCCTTCGTCAGGATTACGTTGTAGATAGCCGAAGTATTGCATCAGGACGAACGCAGGGTTGTACTCTCGCTGCTTGAGTTCGTCAATATTGATGACGGCGCGGAGCACGTCCGCACGCGTCCATTCATTCGTCCGCAGCCGCTCGGCCATCGCAAGGCGCTCCGTCGTGTAGGGGAAGAGCTGCGCTGTGTCGAAGAGCTTATTGACAAACTCGTCGGCGGTCATTGTGTCCGGGTAAACCTGCTTGAAGGCGTCGCGCTGCACCCATTCGGATGTGAAGGCGCGGCGGCTTTCCTCAAGGTTTGCGCTGTCAACGACGCGGCTGCGGTCGCGCATAAAATCTGCGTAGAGCGGGCGCGTGCCGGTCGTGACTTTCTGAAGCAGGTAGATGAAGTAGCCCGTGCGCTGAAACTCGTCGGAGATGAAGAAGGCAGCCGACGTGCGATGACGGATGTTGTTCATGCAATTCATCTGGCCGTTGCAAGGCGTGATGAGTCCGTCAGACCAGTAGGTGAGTCCTCCGGCGTCAGGCTCGCGGCTGAGAAAATCCTTGTAGTGCTGGCGGACGAAGAAGGCCGGGTCGTCAATCGGGTTGCCGTAGTAGCCTGCTTCGGCGCTGACGTTGAAGGGTTGCTGGCGGACGAGCGTTCCATAGGCGAAGAGGCTGAAGGAGTAGCTGCCGGGAGGAGTTGGCCCAAGCGAGTAGGTCTGCGTGACGCGGTTGAAGGCGGTCGGCTGGCCCGTCCAGCGTTCTATCTTGACGTTAATCGCGAAGTCGTTGCCGTTGCGCACGACAGGCCCCCATTCGACGACGCGGCAGGGCGTGTCGTAGCAGATGATGGTGGGGAAGGCGAAGGTGACGCCGCCGTTTGTGCGAATGGCGATAACGACGCTCTGCGGGGTCGGGACAAATGGCTCCCAGTGTTCAACGATGAGCGCGGGGTCAAATTGCAGGCTCTCGATGGTCGCGCCTCTGGACTTGACTGTGAAGGTGTAAGAGCCGGGCGCGAGTGTGCCTAGTTCGTAGATGTGCTCGGCGGTCATTACGGCGACGCAGACGATGCCCGTCCAGCGTTCGGCCTTGATGTCAACGGAGAAGTTATTGCCGCTGCGTTCAATTGTGCCCCAGTCACTAATACGTGAGCCGCAATCGCGGAAGGTAAACTTGACGCGGACGCGCGTTACTCCGCCGGATGTCCAGGCGTGTATGTCCGTCTCTTCGGGTATCGGTTGATAAGGAACAAGCTCTCCGGCGTGAACCGTGAGCGCTGTGAATAGCAGCAGGAAGATAGTGGCGATTAATAAGCGAGGTTTCATGGATTCTCTCCTGTCAAGATAAAGATGTTCGATAAAGAGAGCTTCGTCTCGTGCGAGACGGCTAGCGGGGTGACTGAGCAGACGATAGCATAGCCGAATTTTCAAAAAAAGTCTTCCGCCGAATGACTCTGGAAGGCTGCCGGACGACTTTGCAAGTATGACGCAGACTACGGCAGGGCTGACGAGCCACAGGAGACTGACTTCAGGCGCGGCGTTCGAGGATGAAGTCTGCGAGGGCGCGTAAGACGGGCGCGGGCACAGCAAGTTCGTCGAGCGCGGCGCAGGCTTCTGTGTAAACGGCTTGAGCGCGTTGGCGCGCTGCGTCGAGGCCGTAGATGGCAGGGTAGGTGGCCTTGCGTGAGCGCGCATCCTTGCCGGGCGTCTTCCCTAAGTCTTCCGCCGTTGCCGTCACGTCCAAGAGGTCGTCCGTTATCTGGAAGAGAAGGCCGAGCGCGGCTGCGTAGCGCGTCGTGGCTGCGAGCGCGGCGTCGTCAGCGTTTGCGACGAGTGCGCCCACGCTTGCGGAGGCGACAATCAGCGCGCCCGTTTTGTGACGATGAATTTGTTCCAACTCGCCGGCAGTCACGTCACGCGATTCGGCCGCGATGTCGAAAGCCTGCCCCGCAACCATGCCTGCGGGCGTGCCGGCCGCGCGCGCCAACTCCGCTATGACGCGCACGCGCACCGCAGGCGACAGCTTTTCATCCTCCGCGATGGCCTGAAACGCGAGCGTTTGCAGCACGTCGCCAGCTAGAATCGCAGTCGCTTCACCAAAGCGTACGTGGCAGGTCGGACGCCCGCGCCGCAGGTCGTCGTCGTCCATTGCGGGCAGGTCGTCGTGAATCAGCGAATAGGTGTGAACCATTTCGAGGGCGCAGGCCGTGTCGAGCAGTTCGGAGCGCGAAGCGCCCAGAGCCTCGCCCGTCGCCAGAACGAGCGCGGGCCGCAACCTTTTTCCGCCCCCCAACAGACTCCAACGCATTGCCGCGTGCACGCTCGCAGGCTCGACTGTTTCAGCAGGCACGAGCGCGTCCAGCCGGTTGCCAACAAGCGCACGGGCCTCCGCCAGAAACGCGCGCAAACGTTCCGCACTCTCCGCTGCGCTTGCTGCTTCCGCTTGTGAGACTTCAGAAGACGCTTTCATCTTCCTCCGCCTCGCTCTCCGCCGAGAGACGACCCAGGACCTTCTCCTCGTCATCAAAAGCGCTCAACACGGGGCGGCCCTCCCCGTCGCGCAGCAAGACCTCCACGCGTCGCTCGGCCTGATTCAGCCGCTCCTGACACTCGCGCGATAATTTCACGCCCTGCTCAAAGAGTTTCAGGCTCTCTTCCAGAGGCAAGTCCCCACGCTCCAACTCGCGCACAATCTTCTCCAACGCCGCCAGCGATGCCTCAAAATTCTTGCCCTGCGTCTCAGTCTTTTTCATCACGAATCTTTCGTTCAAACGTTCATCTATTCTTATTAGCCTTCTTGTCATCGCCGTCAATTCCGAGCACGTCCGTCACGCTGTTCGGCAGATTCTTCTTGACCTGCCTGCGTATCTCCTTCTCAAGTGGCGCTCCGACCGCGGGCAAATCCCGCGCGATGTTGTCAACGATACGCTTGGCAAGCGCTTCGTCGCGCAGACCCACAATCTTCCAGCGCTCGCCGTTGCGCTGCAACGTCAACTCTATGTTGCGCTCATTCTGCGTGGCGACCGCTCTGGCCGCGTCGCCCTCTTCCGTGATGTCCAGTATGTAGGGAATCGAGAGCGCAATCAGGAAGAAAGGCTTTCCTTCCGCACGCGCGCCAATCTCCTTGACCTTCTGTATGACCTCATCATGCACCGTCTGCTGCACGCGCGGCAGCAACTTTGGCACGAGCGCTTCGACCTGCTTACGCAGGGCAGGCGTTAGCGCCGTCCCCAAACGACCCGCTGCCTGCTCCGTCACCTGCGGCGCAAAGTTTTCGACCACCTTTTGCGTGTCCACTATTTCGTCAATGCCCGCCGTGTCATTGCGCTGCGCGGCGTCAACCAGCAGCGCCAAGGAGTAGGCAGGGCCGGTCTTGTAGCTGCGCCACCAGAAGAAGAAGCCTATGGCCGCGCCCAACAATAATGCCGCCAGCACAAGCAACACGATGAGCAGCACGCGTGCGCCACGGCTTCCCTTCTGCGGCACGTGGGCCATCTGCCGCGCGCGGTCTAACTGGACGACGATGCGGCTGCGCTTCGGGGCCGGACTATTTTCAACGGGAAGAGACATCAGGTTTTCTCCGTCTGTTCGACGCGGGCCAAGATGCGTCCGCGCGCTAAACGTATTTGAAGTTGGTCGCCCGGCCTGACGGCGCTCACGTCCGTCAGGAGGCGTCCACGCTCATCCTGCGCCAGCGCGTAGCCGCGCTGAAGAACTGCGAGCGGCGACAAAGCATCGAGCGAGGCCATCGTGATGCTCAGACGCCCGCGCGCATCTTCGAGCCGCGCCGAGATTGCCGCATCGCGCTCCGCGCAGGCGACGTTAAAACGAGTCCGGCCCGCTGCAATCCTCGCGCCGAGCCGCACGGGTTGCAGCCGCCGCACTACTGCATCAGCCCTACGGTGCGCCCTCTGCGCCGCGCGCATCATGGATGTTTCGAGCCTGTGTCGCGCTTCTTCGACCGCCGCGATGGAATCTCTCAAGCGCTCGCGCACGTCGTCAAAGCCGTGCGACATCGCCGCCTCCTGCACGCGCGAGCGCTGCTCCATTATTCCTAAACGAACGGCCTGCACGAGGTCGCGCGTCAAATCGTGAACGGCGTCGGCCATCTCGTCCTCACGCGCGGCGACGATTTCGGCGGCGGCCGAAGGCGTCGGCGCACGCAGGTCAGCCGCAAAATCTGCAATCGTAAAATCCGTCTCGTGGCCCACGGCCGAAATAACAGGAATCACGGAAGCGCGAATCGCACGAGCGAGCCCCTCATCATTGAAGGCCCACAAATCTTCAGCCGAGCCGCCGCCACGCCCGACGATGATAACATCCACCCTCTCATCATCGCGCCCCTCTCGCGTAGCACGCGCGTGCAGCTCGTTCAGCAATTCGATGGCACGCGCAATCTCAAGGCCAGCGCCCTCGCCCTGCACACGCGCAGGCGAGAGCACTAGGTCAACCGTGCGCGTGCGTCGTGAGACGACGTGCAGTATGTCGCGTATGGCTGCGCCCGTGGGCGAGGTGACGATGCCGACGCGACGCGGAAAGAGCGGCAACTCTCGTTTCAACTCTTCCGCGAACAGACCCTCGGCAGCCAGCCTGTCGCGCATCTGCTCAAACGCCACGCGCAGCGCGCCCGCCCCAACAGGGTCAAGCGCTTCGACGATCATCTCGTAATCGCCGCGCGGCTCATAGACGGTTAGCCTCCCGCGCGCACGCACCTGAAGTCCGTCCGAAGGGCGAAAGCGAATGCGCGAATTGATGCCGCGAAAGCAACTCGCGCGAAGCTGCGCCCCTTCATCCTTGATGGTGAAATACCAGTGGCCTGAAGCGGCCTGCTTGAAGTTGGAGATTTCACCCTCGACCCAGACTGAAGCGAAACGCGATTCCAAAGCCGCGCGCACTTGTATCGTCAATTCCGAGACGGACAGCGGACGCCGCTCCGTCTCATCGAATAATGACATCAACAGCGGATTTGTCATGCCGCAAGGATGAAGGATGCACAGACGGAAAGCAAGGAAGAAAGTATGAACTATGAATGATGAACGCGGCAACGCTGCAACGATGAAGTGTGAACGCAGCGGCGATGAATGAAAGCCTTGCTCTTAATACTTCATCGTTCATCGTCCCGCGTTCATCATTGCTTAAGTATCCATTCCATTACGGGGTCGCGGCCCTGCCGACAACTGGGCCGACATTCAGCTACTACTTCATTCAACCCTTTGCGCCTTCAATCTTTTCACTGCGCCTCCAGCGTGAACAGCTTTTCTCGCAAAGGCGCAACTAAAGAAAAACCAAGGGCGCAAAGGGTTGGGTTTAGGTTTGGAAACGTGCTCTTGGTTTATCCGTCATTGTTATGTGCTTAATCTTGGGCGGCTATGGTGTTGCGACGTTAACCGGGGGGCTGAGGCGCACGCTTGCGCCCTCGCGGTTGGCGCGCACGCGTATGCGGCGCTCCCTCACGTTGTCTGCATCGGAGGCGTAGGTGATGGTGTAGGACATACGCAGTTGTGCAACTACGTCGTCATAGGCGCGCTGCAACTCGTCGAGGCGCGTAATCGGATAATAGACACCGCCGGAAGCCTGGGCCAACTTGCGCCCTTCTTCGTTGGCGCGCGTCGTCAGCGTCAGGTATCGCGAGCGCAAGGGGTCAATCGTCGTTTGCGGCAGTGGCACGCTTGATTCGGGAATCAAGGTGGAGGGAACGTAGAGCGGATAGACGAGCGCGCCGGATTCAATCGTCGCTTCGAGGATTGCGCCGAAGGGCACGAAGGATTTGTTATCGTCGCCGTCGGACATAATAACGATGGCCGTGCGCTCGCCGCGCAGAGGCTTAATCTGCTCGACGAGCGTGTAGGCGAGCGCGTCGTAGAGCGCGGTCGCGCCGCCCGCGTCAATGTCTTCGAGGCGGCGCGAGAGCAGGCGGCGGTCGGTCGTAAAGTCGGAGATGACCTGTATGTCGTCGCGGAAGCTGATGATGCTGATGCGGTCTTGAGCGCTGGCGGTATTGAGAAAATTGCGTGCCGCCTTGCGTATAAAATCTATCCGCTCTTCGACGCTGCCGGAAACGTCGAGCAGCAACACCAGATTAAACGGCGCGTTCGCCGGCTCAACCTCCGTCACGCGTCGCTCCTGCCCGTTTTCGATGATGGTGAAATCTGCGGGCTTGAGTCCGCTGATGGCTCG
Source organism: Pyrinomonadaceae bacterium (assembly GCA_036382855.1). Classification (GTDB taxonomy): domain Bacteria; phylum Acidobacteriota; class Blastocatellia; order Pyrinomonadales; family Pyrinomonadaceae; genus DASVTR01. The sequence goes on from DASVPO010000002.1 coordinate 253,574, forward strand.
CCCGTGGCGGTCTGTGACGCTGGCGTTGAGGCGTATCAACTGCGGCGCGATCATTGTCGTCAACTGTCCGGGCGGGCGGCGCGAGACGAGCGACGGCGCTTCTTTCGGCGGCGGCAGCGTCTTCGCGTAATCGCCAAAGAGCTTGGGGCTGACCTTGCGTATGGCTTCGACCAGACGGCTGTCGCCGCTGCGGACGATGGCCCGCGCGGCTTCCGTCAGCGGTCGCTCTCGCAAATCTGACGGAACCATGCTCGGGTCAACGTTGAAGATAACGATGCCGCGCTGCGTCGTGAAATCGAGACGCACGCGCTCCTCTTTCTTCTCTTTCCAGTCGCCGAGTTTGCCGCTGATGAGAAAGCGGCTGCCGCGCTTCTCCTTAATTTCAGGCAGTTCTACGTCGCTGAAATAACGCGGGCGGCTCGCCTCCCAGAGAAAGTTAAAACTCAAAGAATCAAGCGGCACTTCGGCGTGTATCGTGCCCGTGTCGGTCGCGACTTCGGCCGAAGACAGATTGCCGATAACGCTGACCGCGCCGCCTTCGCTTTCAACTTTAACCCGCGCGCGCGCAGGAACGCGCACAACGAGGTCAATCCTGTCCTGCTCGCCGCGCTCCCGCGTCGAGATGGAAACGCGCCCGCCCGAAGCGCTTGAGATGACATCCGACTCGGCCACACTCGCGCCTAAAGATTCGGCACGCACGAGCACGTTCTTCCGTCCTTCATCGTCGGCCCTGACCGTCACACGCCCGTTCCGATTTTTAACGTTGACTTCAACCTTCTCAGGCGTGTTTAGTTCGCGTTCGAGTGCCTGCGCGCGGGCGCTTTCATGCGCAAAGCCGAGCATCAGCGTCAGGCAGAGCGCGATGAAAAATTTTCGTTGGAGATAGGAAGCGCGCAAGGGGAGAAGCGCAGCGGCGTCAAGGTAAAACATAGCGTGTGAATCTTGCCTGTGCGGAGCATCGCCGGTCAAGCTGAAAAGTCTTTTCAAGCCACGGCACGAAGCTTTAGCTTGCATAATTGCGCCGGTCGTTTTAACCTGTGAGGCACACGCGAAAGCTTTATTCTCCCAATCTCCCCGAAGCGAATTCCCCCATAAAATTTGACTGGCGGCGCGGCGTTGACGAGCAACTGTCTTGCGTCCGCCCTGAACATGTCAAACGGCAGACTCGAATTGGAGCGGAGGAAAAGGGCCATGAGAAAAGCGAGACGCCTCATCATTATGCTGCTCGTCGTGGCGCTCACGTGTGTGAGCACAGTCGCGCAGACAAATCGCCGGAAGCCATCGCCTGCGCCGGTCAACCGCAAGCCCGCGCCAGCCAAGCCTGCAACAACAACGGCGGCGGATTCAAAACTGACGGGCCTCTACCGTCTCAACCCGGCGAGCAGCGACGACCCGCGCGCGGCGGCCGAACGCGCGACCGTCAATCAGGCGTTCGGCCTTGAGCAGAGCGAAGTTGACGAGTTGACGACGCGTTTGACCTCGCCCGACCAGCTCAGCATCGAGCGTCGCGGAACAACCATCTCGATTGCTTCGACGCGCGCTCCGCGCATCACCTTCAACGCAGACGGGCGCGAGCGCGTTGAGCGCGCCGCAGACGGCGACACCGTTCGCACACGCGCAGACCTCATAGGCGACCAGTTATCCGTCAGTTCCAGCGGCAGCCCCGACGACCAGTTTAGAGTGACCTTCGTTTCACTGGACGAGGGACGCCGCCTGCGCGTCATACGCAGTATTACGACTGCGCAAACAGACCGCCCGGTCGTCGTGCAATCAACTTATGACAGGGTTTCGAGCAACGCGCGCTGGTCCATTTACGGCGAGCCGGAAACAACACGCGCCAGCGGCGGCAACACCACCGCACGCAATAATCCGCGCGCGAATACGCAGCCGGACAATAACCGCAACGACAGGCCGCCAACGCAGCCGCCCGTGCTGAGCAGCAGACGCACGCCGCAAAGGCCCGCGCCCATCGAAACAGAGCCGCGCGACCCGTCAGATGTTTACGTGGTCGTCATTCCGAGCGGCACTGAGTTTATCGCCACGCTCGATAATGACCTGACAACAGAGAGCACACGCGAGGGTGATAGATTTACGATGACGGTGCGTGCGCCCGCGCAGTTTGAAGGGGCGACGATTGAAGGCTACGTGGCGCGCGTTGAGGCTGGCGGGCGCATCTCGGGCCGCTCTGAAATCGTGCTCGATTTTCAGCAGATACGCCTGCGCGACGGACGCACGGCAGGCTTCAGCGGCACGGTTGAGAGCGTGCGCGCGATGAACGGTGAGCAGGTACGTGTTGATGCGGAAGGCGACGGCAGTATTCAGGAGCAAGACAGCCGCGGCGACAAAACCGCACAACGCACGGCCATCGGCGCAGCCGTCGGCGCAATCATCGGCGCGATTGCCAAAGGCGGCAAGGGCGCTGCCATCGGCGCTGCCATCGGTGCAGGCGCAGGCGCAAGCTCCGTCTATATACAGGGCCGCGACGACCTCGAACTGCGAAGAGGCACGGAGCTAGCCATTCGCTCCGGCCCGTCGCGCAACCGCAGATGAAGCGCACTATCAGGAAAGACTCAAAAACGATGCGTAAAGGTCTTCGTAGAATGTTTTGACGGCGGCAAAGTTTCTTCGTAGCAGCTTTTCTATATCGGCTGTCGAGCAGTTACCCAACCGCACCCAAATGATTTTAGGAGGATGCCCGAACACAAAGCTGCGCTGGTGCATGTCGGAATCTTTCGAGACAATCATCAAGTCGTCGTCTTTAGCGTAGTCCCACACTACAGAGTCGTCGGCCGTCTCCAAGCCGACATCTCGGACATGAATCGAATCTGGAAAGAGGTCTGCAAGCAGCCACACTAACTTGTGCGACAGATTCCCATCGAAAAGCAATTTCATGCGGCTGGCACGGTGACTAGCTTGCGCTCACGGTCTGCGGCAAAGGCAATGCACGCCTTCAGGTCTTCGCGAGTAAGGTCTGGAAAATCTTTGAGGATTTCTTCCTCGGTCATCTCGGATGCCAGATACTCCAGCACCTCGTAGACTGTAATCCGCAACCCGCGAACACATGGCTTACCGCCACGCTTGTCAGGGTCAATAGTAATGTAATCCCGGTAGTCCATAGTCTTGAGATTACGTCCACCTTATTTGTGAGGTCAAGAGTTGCAATGAAGACAAGCACCCTGTGTCCTCTCAGCACAGCGATTACACTGAAGCGGCCGAGAGCGGTCAACGAAAAACGGGAGCAGTTAACGAGCAAACGGCGAGGAGTTTGAGTCCTCGCCGTTTCTACTATTGATAAAAGCTTTGTACTTGAAAGGGCTGCTTATGGCCGGGGCGGAAATGGCGGACGGCGCGTGCGCGGGCCGATGCGCAGGTCAACCGCGAAGCCGTATTTGACCAACAGGTATTGGGCGACAGGGCGATTATCTTTGAGCGCGGGCTTGAAGCTAATGGCGCAGGCGGCTTTGACGGCGCTTTCGGTCAGCCCGTCTGGCAATTCCTTTAAGACTTTGACGGAAGCGACGCGCGCCGTTGATGAAAGCAAGATTCTTAAGACTACCGTGCCTTGAGTTCCGTTGCGTCGCGCTTCGAGCGTGTAAAGGGGTTCGGGTTTCGAGAGTATCTGCGCTTTGGTCGTGACATCCTTCGAGGAGAAGATTTCTTCGTTTGCGGTTTGCCCGCCCGGCGTGCCTGCGCCGCCGCATTGATAGATGGTCTTATCCTGCGCGTCCTGCTCTATCTGGCCTTGCCGAGTTGCAGGCACGTCGGGCGGTGGAACGGTGTAGGTCGCTGTGGGCCGCTCCGTGTTGCGGCGGCCCGCCTGCGCCGCGACACTTCCGCTCGATAGGCAGACGACGAACAGCATGACGACGAGCGTGGCGAAGTATTTCATGGCCGCTAGAATGTTACTACTGCGTTAATTCCTCTTGTTGACAGAGCCAGCGCCGCTGACATCGGGTTTGACGTTGGCAGGGTTGCCGTAGTAATCAACGCGCGCCGCGCCGCTGGCTGAAGCCTCAAGCTGCTCCGTTGCGTAGACGCTGACGTAGCCAGCGCCGCTCGATTGTACACTGACCTTCTCGGCGTACAAATCTTTCGCTTCGATGTCGCTCGCGCCCGACGTGCCGATTTTCAGCCGCTTGGTTTCGCCCGCGACAGATATTTTCGACGCGCCCGACGAATCAATACCCATCTCCGAATTCTTGATGTTGGAGACTGTAATCTTGCTCGCGCCGGAAGATGAAATCTCTTCAAGGTCCGGGACGGTAATCTTGAGTGTGATGGAGCGAGTGACGTTGTAGCTCTTGCTGCTGCTGATGTGCAGGACGTTGCCCTTCACTTCGGTCGTGACGAGCGGCAGGATATTGTCGTCGCCTGTAATCTCAAGGCTGCGCTCTTTCTGCGCCGTAATCTCGACTTCGTAAGCGCCTGAGACTTCGATGGAGAGGAAGCCCGGAACGTCGCGCTTCTCCGTCACACGGTTGCCCGAGCCGCGCACGCCTTTGCCAAAGACGCCGCCCATTTGGCATCCGGCTCCGAATGAAACCAGTAAGAGTAAACAGATTGTATTCTTCATGCTTCTAAATCCTCCGGCGCAAGTTTCTGAGACTCGCCCACGTTTACGATAATTTTCCGCTCAATGTTGCCCTGATTTTTGGTTCGTCTTAGTTCAGCGATAAAAAAAGCCTTCGAGGACGCATGCGCCTCACGCCCGACGGCTTTGTCCACTTTCTTAAAACGACGCCCGCCAAAATTTATTAACAACCACGAAAAACCATCGTTTTCAAACTCTTTCACGGGCCTGGATGGTAGGTCAGCCAGAAATAGACTGCCTGGCCGATGCCTATGAACAAGCCTATGAACGCACCGAACAATTCAATGGTCTTCAAATGCTGCTTGGCGACAGAGAGCACAAGCTCTTCCAACTTCTCAACCGGGTATTCGGAGACTTTCTTGCGCACTATGCCGCCAACGTCAAACTCCGCGATGGCCGCCGGAAGGCGTTCGCGCGCGGCGGCCGTGATGCGTTCGGTCAGCGCAGTGGAAGCACGCTCGACCGCATGCTCCGGCATGTGGTCGCGCAGGCGTCCGATGGGCGCAACCAGCAACCGTTCTATCTGCGCGCTTAAGATGGAATTGATTGTGCGCGCCGTCTCGTCGCGCGAGAGCACTGAGAGCAAGCCTTTCGTCAAAAAACCCTTGAGGCGCTGCGCGGAATCTGGATTAAGTTGTTGCAGGAGAGCGCGCAGTGTGTGCGGACGAATGCGCGCGAGCGCATCGGTTGCGTAAGCGGAAACGGAGACGGAAAGCTCCGGGCTGCGGAAGAGCGCCAGCACGCGCGAAACGACCTGCTCTTTAATCATCTCCAGCTTGTCGGGCGCTATCTGCCCGATAAGCTCGTTGATGGGACGCGCGAGAACGTTGTCAATCGTCTCGTTGAGGAAAGCTTCGGCCTGCTGCTCGAAGGCTTCGCCCTGTAGAAATTCTTCGACGCGGCGCGGCATAGTCTTGTTGACCATCTCGTCCACTTCGCGGTGAATCTGGTCGCGGGAGACGAAGATTTTTTTGAAAAACGAGAGTTGCGCATAATAATCGTCAACCTCGCGCTTGATGAGGCTGCCAATCTGCGCGCGCGTCCGCTGGCTCGTCGCTATCTCCGCCAGATGGCCGACGATGGGCGGAACCTGCCTGTCAATCCGTTCCTTGATGATGCCGACGGTTTCGGGCGTGAAGACTTCGGCCAGCGTCGCGCGGCTCTGTGCGAGTTCGTCGAGGCGGCCGCTGATGAAATCACGCACCTTCGCTTCAAACGTAGGCTCTTTCATCAGTCCGCGAAAGCGTTCTTCGATGAAGCCTATGATCTTGTCGAAGCTCTCCTCGTTGACCGTTTCGCCCAGACGGCGGGCCAGCAGTTCGTCCACGCGCCGGTCTATAAAGCTACTGACGGCAGCAGAAGTCTCTTCGCTCTTGAGGATTGAAGCGATGTGTTCCGCGAAGCGATATTGCAGCGCCGAGATGGCATCCAGCACAGGCGCTCGCGCGCTCGACGGCAATGCTTCGACAAACGACGGATGATTCGTGCTCAGCAAATCATTGGTGTAAGAGCTAACGAAGCCCTCTACCTTCCGTTGGAAAAAATCTGTCTCGAAGAGCGCGTTAAAGACAGTCTCCTGCGAGACGAGTTCGTTGCCGACGGCGTTGCCGATGGATTCAGCCAGCCGCGCGCGGTGGCGCGGAATCATGCCCTGCGGCCAGATGGTGACGCCCAGCAGCTTGACCGACTTGTAAGGGTGAAACAGCATCCAGATTGCCAGCCACGCAGCGCCGTAGCCGTGGAGGGTAGCAATCACAATGATGGCAATGCTAATCAGAATCTTGAAGGCCAGCGGATCCAAACAGAGAACCTCCCCTGCCGAAGCTTGATGCGAAAGATTTGGAGGGAACACCACGAATGCTAATCAAAACAAGGGGACAAGTAAAGCAAGTGATGAGTGATGAGTAATGAGTGATGAGTAACAGAAAGAAGTTTTTAACTCATCACTCATTACTCATCACTCATCACTTTTTCTGTACATCAACTGTTCGTCCGGCGCGCTCGCTGGTGAGGGTGAAGTTTGGCAGCACGCGGAAGGCGCGGAGGCCGACGGCAACGCGGTCGCCTATTTTGAGCGGAGTGCTGGCGGCTTCCGGCTTGGGGCGCGTGACGATGATGGGGATGCCTGCCTTCTTATCAACGGTGGCGACGATGACGTTGTAGAGCGCGGGCGCTCCGGCGGCTGCGCTCTGTCGCGCGGCCAGATCGAGGCGCAGCGTGAGTCGTTCATAAGAGCCGACGAAATGAATCTCTTCGACGAGGCCGTTTGTCAGGCGACGACAATTGTCTGGCAGCACGCCCGTCCGGCTGAGGCACACGTCTTCAGGACGGAAGACGAGCTTAACGGCCTGTCCTTCACGGAACTGTGCAGTCTCTTCGCGCGCGGGGAGGGCTGTTGTGCCCAGTTCGACCGCGCCGCCTGTCGCTACGCCGAGCAGCAGGTTTGCAGCGCCGAGGAAGGTCGCGACGTATTCCGTCTCAGGCTTGTTGTAAACTTCGTCGGGAGTGCCTATCTGTTCGATGCGCCCTGCGTTGATGACGGCGATGCGGTCTCCGAGTTCGAGCGCTTCCTCCTGATCGTGTGTGATGAAGATGGCTGGGACTTGCACCTGCTTGAGCAGCGCATGAATCTCGCGACGCAGCCGCACGCGCGTTTGTGCGTCGAGCGCGCCGAACGGCTCGTCGAAGAGCAGGACGCGCGGATTGTAGGCGAGCGTGCGCGCGATGGCGACGCGTTGTTGTTGTCCGCCGGAAAGCTGCGAAGGATACTTCTTGCGGTGTTCTTCGAGCTTGACGAGTTCAATCAGGCGGTCAACGGTTTCCTTAATCTCCTTGCGCGGGCGGCGACGGATACGCAGGCCGTAGCCTATGTTCTGCTCGGCGGTCATGCGCGGAAAGAGCGCGTAGGCTTGAAAGATGACGCCGACGCCGCGCTCGCGCGACGGGAGTTCCGTGACCTCTTCGCCGTGCAGAAAGACGCGGCCCGTGTCAGGTTCTTCAAGGCCCGCGATGATACGCAGGATGGTGGTCTTCCCGCTGCCGGAAGCGCCGAGCAGCACGAGCGATTCGCCCTGCGCGACATCGAAATCAATATCTTCGAGCACGCGCACGCCCTTAAAACTCTTGCTCACGCCGCGCACGCTCGCCGCCGCCTCCCGGCGCACGTCGTCACGCGGCGCGCTCTCGCTCGCCTGCTCTTCGTCTCCAAAAATCGTCTTGAACTCTTCCGGCTGCATAACCAAACTATGAAGTAGGAACGATGAAAGATGAACTATAAATCGGTTGTCCTTCATTCCGCGTTCATCGTTCAGCGTTCATCGCTCATCCTTTTACTCCGTGTCGAGCCAATCGCGCGCGAAAAAGAGAATACTGAAGATGACGAAAGAGAGCAGCGCGAGCACGATGGCGACGGCGTTGGCCGCTTCGACCTGTCCTTCGTTAAACTTGGCGAAGATGTAGAGCGGCGCTGTCTGTGTCCTTAAAGCCAGATTGCCGGAGACGAGAATGGTCGAGCCAAACTCGCCGACGGCGCGTGCAAACGTCAGTAGTGCGCCCGTGACAATCGCGCCTCTAAGGCTCGGCAGCGTGACGTGCCAGAAGGTTTGCCAGCGCGTTGCGCCGATGGTGGCGGAGGCTTCTTCGAGCGAGCGGCTCATCGTGTCGAAGACGGGCTTGATGACGCCGAAGGCGAGCGGAAACGTGACGAAGATGTTGGCTAAGATGATCGCGTAGGCCGTAAACATCACTTGCACGCCGTGTGGCGCGATAAGGCGGCCGAGCGTGCCGTATGGGCCCCAGAGAAGAAGGAGCGCGAAGCCTGCGACGGCCGTCGGGATGGCTGTCGGCAGGGAGATGATAACGATGAGGGCCGTGCGGCCGGGGAAGTTGTAACGCGAGAGCACGTAGGCTGCAAACAGTCCGAAGATGACGTTGAAGACAGTGGCCCAGAAGCTTGTGACGATGGAGAGTTCGAGGGCGAAGATGGCTTCGGGCGCGGTCAGAGCGGCCCAGAAGCTTCCCAGGCCCTTGCTTGTCCCGAAGATAAAGATTGAGGCCAGCGGCAGCAGCACGAGCGGCAACATAATCGCCACCATCGTCGCGATACTCAGGGGTCGCACGACATCGAAGCCGCGCACATGTCTCATTGTCGGTAGCGCACTACTCATAGTTAAAAACAGTGATGAGTAATGAGTGATGAGTGATGAGTAAAAACATCATATTGAATCTCGCCTCCGTTCGACTGAAGTGCGGAGTCCGCCGACAACTTGCCCGACTTCGGCGGCTGTCGCCATTAACTTAGAGAAAACATCCTGACTTAAATAGCCTGCGTCGAGAGCGACGTAGAGTTGCGAACGAAGCTCGGCGCAGGATGCTTTGGCAACTGAGAGAAACTGGTGAAATTCAGTGGAGCGTCCACGCTCGAAGCCTTCTGCGATATTCGACATGACGGAAACAGCGGCTCTCCGAATCTGTTCTTTAAGACCATAATCCCTGGCAAACCTGCCCTCATCAGTAATCTTGTAAATCTCAGCAGCCAACGCACGCGCTTTCTGCCACGCCACAAAATCCTCGAATCTTTCGATTCTCTTACTCATCACTCATTACTCATCACTCATTACTCTTACTAATTACTCATCACTCATTACTCATCACTCATCACTTCTTCACTTGCTTTTCTGTACCTGCTCACGCCAGACGCGTTCGATGATGTCGGGGTAGGCTTTGGCCCAGCCGCCGAGGTATTCAACCGTGAAGGGCTTGCTGATGGTGGCAAACTCTTTGTTGGCTGTGTTGAGCGCGTCGTTCGTGGCGGCGCGGAAGTGGTACTGGACGAAGGCGCGTTGTGCGTCTTCGCTCCAGAGGTAAGCGATGAAGGCTTCGATGAGGGGACGTTCCTGCCCCGTGACGTTACGGTCAACGATAACTGCCGGGTGTTCGCTGAAGATTGTGGCTTCGGGGACGACGATTTCGACTGCTGCTCCGGCCTGTTTCATCAGTAAGCCTTCGAGTTCATAGGTAACGAGCGCGTTGCCGTGGCCTGTCTCGAAGAGCGTGCGTGCTTCGCGCGCAGAACCGGGCGTGGCGATAACGTTGCGCCAGATCTCTTTGAGAGTCTTAACGGCGCGGGCCTCGTCGCGCACGCCGGACTGCGCCTCCGCCTTGATCAACTCCGAACCGTAAATCGAGAGCACGGACCACATCGCGCCGCCGGAGCTCACGGGGTCAGGATGAATCAGCTTGACGCCGGTCTTCGAGAGGTCTGGAAAATCGCGTATGCCCTGCGGGTTGCCGCGCGGCACGAGAATGATGAAGGGAGTCTTATTAACGATGCCGCGATTGGGAAGCGAGCGCCAGTTGGATGTGACAGCGCCGCCCTGCTGCAAGCGGTCAACGTCGCGCTCTATGGAAAGAATCGCAACGTCTGCCGGGACGCCCTGTAGAATCTGGTTGGTGATCGTCTCCGAACCGGCAAACGATGAAACGAAGTGCACGTCCTCGCCGTGTTCCTGTTTCCACTTCGCGGCGAAGCCGGGAAAGACTGCCTTCTCAAGCGATTCCTTCATCACGGAGAAGCCGTAGACTGTAATGGTGCGGCTGCCCGTCTTCGTCTCCGGCGGCTTAGGCAGGCAGCCGCCCGCAAACAGCACGGCCGCCAGTAAAATAATGATGACGGCCACAGCTTTTTTGGGTGCACTAAGCCTCATCAGGAATCGAGACCTCCCGTGTCGTTCTCCCTTTTCGTTCTGCCGGCTTCCGTTTTAGTTTGCTTTGGTAAGGCGTCTCTATAACACAACTTCGCTCTTTTCGGGAAGTATTTTCAGGAAGATAAAAGGCAAAAATAAGGCGAAACGAATCTGGCAGGCGACGTTTCAGTTTGAACCCGGAGCGTGACCCGCGTTGCCCAACGCTTCCTCAGCCTCACGTTTAAGCTCACGCAGCAAGAGCGCCGTGGCCGCACTCTTCTCCTCCCAGGCGCGTGCTACAGGGCCGAGCGAGTCTGCGTAAGACTGATGATGATGCCAACGGTTCGCCTCCTGCTCCAACCATTCCAGCACGCCGCACGCCGATTGACTAAAAAGTGAACGCAGGATAAACGCACGCTCACCGATTCTAGTGCCGAGGCCGAGATGACGCGCGGCACGCGACATGTCCGCCCGCGTCAGAATCATGCCGCTGCGCACGGGCGCGAGCAGCGTTTGCATAAACTCCGAGACTTCCCCGCCCCGCCTTGGGTCAATCACCCCTGTAGACTCGCGCAGGTGCAGCGGCAACGTCGCAGGCTGGCCCAACGTCCGTGCCTCCGCCAGCAGCGCCTCCATCAACACTTCACCCCAGCGACGGTAGAAAGGCGTTGCCAACTCGTCCAGCTTCCGCAAATAAACGGGCAGCCAACTCAGCAGGTGCTCCCACAGAAAAGCCTTCCGCGCACGCTCCCAACCCTCGCGCCGCGCCCCTTCCACATCTTCGCTCGCCAACTCACAAAGGCGCGCATAAAGAGCCAGCATCAACGCCAGATGGTCTGCCTCAACCGGCGGCGGCGTCTCTATCGCCAGCGCACGCCAGAAGCCGCCGATGCGGTCACGCGCCTCCCCGCCCATCATTCCTTCAGCGCCCGTATAAACAGAGGCATAAGGATAAAGCTGGAAGACGAAAAGCTCCGTATATTCGTCCGCGGCGGGCACAGGCCCAAGCTCAAGCGCCTCGGCCACACGCGCGCTCCCCTCGCCCGGAGGCTCAACGATGACAGCAAGCGCACGAAAGAGTTCCATATGTGAATTGCTCAGGCGATTAAGTTGCGGCGCGTCGTAGTTCCACGCGCGGGCGTCTGGATTAAGGGTTCTAACATCTGGATTCAGGCTCGGAACGCGTAAACTACGAGCCGGAGCGTCAATATTTCGCGTCGTCGTGTGCAGACTAAAGCTTTTAGTGTGCGCGCAACAGGCTTTAGTCTGCACGTTACAGGCTTTAGTGTGCGCGTGACAAGCTTTAGTCCGCACACTAAAGGCTTTCGTCCGCACACGAAAGGCTTTAGTGCGTGCGCTAAAGCTTTTAGTGCGGACACGAAAGCCTTTAGTCCGCGCGCGAAAGCCTTTAGTGTGCACGTTAAAGGCTTTCGTGTGCACACTAAAGGCTTTCGTGTGCGCGTGAAAGCCTTTAGTGCGCAGGTGACAAAGCTTAGTGCGGACGCTAAGTGCCCTAATTTATTGAGTTTAAGCCTGAAGACGAGGTTTTTGCGTTTGGAGACGAAAGATTCGGGCTTGAATTTTAAGGTTTTGGCTGTAAAATTCGGCGTACCGGGCGAGGACACTCGCTTTTCTCAAATAACTGGCGTTTTTCCTCAACATCAAAGCATTCCCGGTCGCCTGCCTGAACGGGTGTGTCGAGCGCAGGCGTTCTATAGTGCCTCACAAGCACTTCGCAGTTAACTCAAAGCAGGTGCGCCCTCCGCGCATAGAAAGACAAGGTGACACAATGCCTGTTAATCCTAAAAAAATCCTGGAAAAACTTCAGAGAATGATTAACGCATGGGAGACGCTGACGCCCGACAAATCATTCGGCGGCATGACTCTCACGCAATTCCGCAACGCCGTCAAGCCGTCGCTTGACGCACGCGCCCTCATCGAAGACCTCGAAGCGCAGATGACACAGGCCATCAACAGCCGCGACACGGCCGACGAAACGACACAGGAGAAAATGGAACTGGTCGTCAACGGCGTGCGCGCAGACCCGACCGAAGGCCCTGACAGCGCGCTCTACGAAGCCTTCGGCTACACACCCAAACGCGAACGCAAGAGCGGCCTGACACGCAAAAACAAGAAAGACCCGTCAACCGATTAACACCGAAGCTTGCTGCAAAACCTGAGCTCAACTCTCCAGCGCCTTTAGTTTTTCTTTACCTGCGCCTTTGCGTGAAACCCTTTTTCTCGCAAAGGCGCTCAGATAAGACTGAAGGCGCAAAGTCGTTGAGTCAGTCCACGGCCTTGAAAAAGCTGTCTGCCGCAGAGCATTATTAAGCTTCCGGCGCTAATCGTCTGCGCTGCGCGTAATCTTATGGATGCTCTTAATCTAAAGCCTTCCAACAGGGCCATCGCTGCCTACTACAACGAGCTTGAAGCGTATGCGCGTCTTGGCGTCAGGCACGAGATGGCCGTGCGTGATGCTTTTCAGGCGCTTCTCAAGACGTGTTGCGCGCAGGCGGACTTAACTTTCGTCGGGGAGTGGAAGATTAAACGGCAGGGCCGTCATGCTCTGAGCGTTGACGGCGCGATGGTCGGGTTCGACGAGTTGCCGCGCGGCTACTGGGAGGCCAAAGACGAGCAGGACGACCTTGCGAAGGAGGTCAGGCGCAAGTTTGCCGCGGGCTACCCGGACGACAACATCATCTTTCAATCGCCTTCGCGCGCCATTCTCTACCAGAACGGGCGGCAGGTGCTTGATGAAGACATCACACAGCCTGAGAATCTGAAGGCCACGCTCAAACAGTTCTTTGAATATCGCGCGCCGCTGATCGCGGAGTGGGAAGAAGCGGCCGCGAAGTTTCAGGAGCGCGTGCCGCTGCTGGCCGATTCGGTCTTCAAGCTCATTGATAAGGAGCGCAAAGGGCGTAACCAGAAGTTTATCGCTGCCTTCGCGGACTTCAGCGCGCTGTGTCGCGCCAGCATCAACCCTAATCTTTCGGATAAGGCGATTGAAGAGATGCTGGTGCAGCATCTTTTGACCGAACGCATCTTCAGCAACGTCTTCGACAAGCCGGAGTTTACGCACAGCAATATCATCGCGCTGGAAATCGAGAAGGTGATTCGCGCCCTGACTTCGCAGACCTTCAGCCGCGCGGAATTTTTGAAGAGCAGCGACTATTTTTACCGCGCGCTCACAGAGACGGCCAGAACCATCGAAGACTACGCGCAAAAGCAGCACTTCCTCAACCGCGTCTACGAGCGTTTCTTTCAGGGCTTCTCCGTCAAGGTCGCGGACACGCACGGCATCGTCTACACCCCGCAATCAATCGTCAACTTCATGGTCAAAAGCGTGGAGGATATTTTGCGGAAGGAGTTTGGCAAGAGTCTTTCGGACGCGGGCGTGCACATTCTTGATCCCTTCGTCGGCACAGGCAACTTCATGCTCCGCGTCATGCACGAGATTAAGCGCACGAGGCTTCAGGAGAAGTATGCTGGCGAACTGCATTGCAACGAAGTGATGCTGTTGCCCTACTACATCGCCTCCATGAACATCGAGCACACCTTCTACGAACTGGCGAACACCAGCCAGCCCTTCGAAGGTATCTGCCTCGTGGACACCTTCGAGCTGGCCGAAAGCCGTCAGGGCGGCCTCTTCACAGAAGAGAACACCGCCCGCATCGAACGACAGAAACAACAGAAGCTCTTCGTCATCATCGGCAACCCGCCCTACAACGTCGGGCAGGTCAACGAGAACGACAACAACAAGAACCGCAAGTATAAGGAGATGGACAGGCGCGTTGCGGACACTTACGCGAAGGCTTCAAAGGCGACGAACAAGAACGCGCTCTCCGACCCTTACGTGAAGGCTATCCGTTGGGCATCCGACAAGATTAAAGATACAGGCGAGGGCATTGTTGCGTTCGTTACAAACAATAGTTTCCTTGACCAGATTGCTTTCGACGGAATGCGCAAGCAGTTAGCGCAGGACTTCGACGCGATTTACGTTCTGGACATGGGCGGCAACGTGCGTAAGAATCCGAAGCTCTCCGGCACAACGCATAACGTCTTCGGCATTCAGGTCGGCGTCAGCATCAACATCTTTGTGAAGAAACGACAGTCATCCTAAACTTAAACTTATGACGATAGACGCAATCAAAGAAAACGATATTGTTGCACTATTGACGGAGATGCTTGAGCAGGGATTACGGCGAGGCGAGGTCGGAACGGTAATCGGAGTCTTCGAGGCTAACGAGCATCATCCGGCCGGATACATGCTCGAATTTGTTGATGACGAAACGGGCGAGGTCTACGCGAGCGCGGAAATCACAGACGCCACACAGATCGTCAAACTTCATCGCGGCAAGCGAGCGGCGTAAACTCTACCGACAAGGGAGGAAGCAGAGATTATGACTAATGATGAGCTTGAACGAATGATGAATTTTATTATCGAACGGCAGGAGCGCGTGACAGAACAGCAAGCCATCTCCGCCGAGCAATTAGCCCAATCCGAAGTTATTATTAACCTTCTTGCTAAAAGACAATTAGAGGTGGATGAGAAGTTAGACGACTACGACGAACGCATTGCGCGCTTCGAACGTTCGTACACAGCTATCTCCGCTTTGCTTGAGAAGCATGACAAACAAATTGTTGACCTGACTGAAGGAATCAATAGCCTCGTGACAGCAGTCAATCGCTACATTACGGCGCGCGGCAACGGCGACAGCACAGAATCTTAAATAAAGATGAGCGATTCAACCTCCAACGCGAAACGCGCACGCATCTACTACGCCCGTGTGGATGAATTTGCGCGCAAGGAAGAGAAGTATCGCTTCCTTGACGACGCGGGCAGCATCAGCGGCGTCCAGTGGCAGGAGCTAGAGCCGGACGCAAAAAATAATTGGCTAACCGAAGGTATGAAGGGCGAATTTGAAACCTTCATGCCAGCCGGGAGCAAAGAAGCAAAGGCGTTATCAAATGAAAATGTTGAATGTATCTTCAAACTCTATTCTAATGGGAATGACTCTGGCCGCGATGATTGGGTCTATAATTTTGATAGCTATGAAGTTTACAAAAACGCTAAGCTATTTGCTGAGACATATAACGCAGAAGTTGACCGTTGGTATAGAGAAGGCAAGCCCGATAATATTGATGATTTCGTTATTAACGATAGTACTCGTATCAAATGGACTAGAAATGCTAAGCGTGACCTAAGAGCAGGACGTTACGCAAACTATTCCGCAGAAAAAATAAGAGCGGCTCTCTATCGTCCTTATTCTAAGCAGTATTTGCATACTGGGAAGATTTTCAATAAAGAGGTCGCTTTAATGCCTCGAATAGTTCCTACATTAGCGACCCAACAAGAACAACTTATCATCTGCGCTAATAGCGCTGGCAATTCTAAGCCTTTTCACTGCTTGATGACTAATCTTATTGCAGATTTACATTTAACAGGCGATTCACAGTGTTTCCCTTTCTATATCTACAACGAAGACGGCACGAACCGCCGCGAGAATATCACCGATTGGGCGCTCGCGCAGTTTCAAGCGCAGTACGCGGACAAGTCAATCAGCAAGCTCGACATCTTTTATTACGTTTACAGCCTGCTTCATCACCCGACCTACCGCACCACCTATGCCGCCAACCTCAAACGCGAGTTGCCGCGCATCCCCTTCGTTAAAAGCGCTGCCGACTTCCGTGCCTTTGTGCGCGCAGGCGAGCGGCTTGCCGACCTACACGTTAATTACGAAGCGCAGCCGGAGTTTGCTTTACAGCACACCGAAAGCCCGGACGCCCCGCTCGATTGGCGCGTCGAAAGAATGCGCCTCTCCAGAGACAAACGCTCAATCGTCTACAATGATTTCCTCACGCTTGAAGGCATCCCGCCCGGAGCCTTTGAATACCGTCTCGGCAATCGCTCCGCGCTGGAATGGATTATTGACCAGTATCAAGTCTCGACGGACAAGCGCAGCGGCATCACAAACGACCCCAACCGCGCCGACGCGCCCGACTACATCATTCGCCTCGTCGGCAAAATAACGACCGTCAGCGTCGAAACAGTCAAAATCGTCAAGGCGCTTCCTGAACTTCAATTAACGTGAGTTCGATGCAGGAGTAAGCTTCGCGGGAGCATGTGAGCAGCCGTAGAACGTTTTGCTCCGAAAGGAGCTTGCCCCGTTTCTGTGCCCTTCGATTGTCAGGCGCTTACACGGCAGACACGCGCACACGCCCCGCTTTAACCTGCGTTCCTGTAAAAGAGGAAAAGACTCGTCCGGCTCAGGCATTTACCGGCTGTTCGTGGAAGGTTGTTCTACTGTGCGTGTGCGTTACGCCTATCAGGCGGTTAAATTCTTTCTTTATCGTCGGGTAACATTCGCATGAAAGTGCTTCCAGTCCTTCCCGGTCGTTAATCCTGATTTGACCCCGGCAATAACTGATGAAGCCCGACTTCTGAAGCTGCCCGGCGGCCTCCGTCACGCTGGCGCGTCGCGCTCCTAACATCGTGGCGATGAACTCCTGCGTCAGTTCCAGGTCCTTAGAGTGTGACCTGTCCTGACACATCAGCAGCCACTTCGCCAGCCGCTCTTCCATGCCATGCGCACGGTTGCAGGCGGCGGTCTGCGCTATCTGCGTGATGAAGGCTTGCGTGTAGCGCAGCAGTAAGTCCTGTAGCTGCCCGCCCTTCTTAAACTCCTTCCTCAGCACGTCGGCACGCATCCTGAGCCCGTCGCCCGGCATTTGCACCTGTGCTAACAGCGGCGTACTGATACTGCCTAAGAAGATGCTCACGCCAAACATGCCTTCGTTACCAACCATGCCGACTTCGACAGTCGCGCCGTCTTCAAAAGGGGCGACGATTGAGACCGTCCCGCTATCCGGGAAATAAACGTGCGTGATTGGTTGGTCTGGATGGTAGAGGGCTTCGCCCTTCAACAGCTTGACGGCTTCGAGATGCGGAGTCAGGCGTTCATATTCCGAGCGCGTGAGCGCATTAAGAATACGATTCGCTGTTGTGGGACATGGAGCTTGATTTGATAACATTGGTCTGAGCCTTTCTGCTCGCGTTTGCGCTATTGTCTAAGACAGTAAGCGGCACAAGGAGAAGATTGCTAGACTAGACCTAATGTCGGGAATGGGTTTCAAAAGAACTGTTTTATGTACGAAAGCATCATACCATCTTTTGTCCTAAATGGACAGTAGAATGTTCGAATCGAACAGAGCAAAATGGCCTTGTCCATACCGTACAGACTAAATCTCGCTACTGTGCAATAGTTAATAGCGCAAAAGGGGCGAATAAAGGATGAATAGTGAGCAAGCGAAGCAGCCGACCATTTTTCTGTTAGAAGAAGACGACGACACACGCAGAATTCTGGTTGAGAATCTACGCCATCGCGGCTACCGCGTGATAGTCGCACTGGATGAAGAGGACGCGCTGGAAAGAGTCGGCGGCGGATATGTCCACGCCGATTTAGTGCTGGTCAATCTCGTCGGGAAGTCT
>DASVPO010000003.1:0-50471 GCA_036382855.1 Pyrinomonadaceae bacterium
CGACGAATAGTAAAGAAGTGATAAGTGATGAGTAATGAGTGATGAGTGATGAGTTAAAAACTTGCTTTCTTTTTACTCATCACTTATTACTCATCACTCATCACTTGCCTTTATCCCCAAATACAGGGCGCATGGCTTTTCCGGCTATGCGTTCGACGAAGCGGCGCGGAACGAGCCGTTCGGCTTCCGTCATCAGGTAGTTGGTCCAGCCGGAAATAACATGACTGCGCCCGCGCGCCAACCCGCGCAGGGCTGTTTTGACGACCTGTTCCGGCGTCTGCACGATGCGCGCGGGCGGCTTATGCTCTGTGTGTGCAGCTTCAAAGAAGTTTGTCTCCGTCACGCCCGGACAAAGCGCCATCACCTTAATATTGTATGCACGATTCTCTTCCCACAAGGCTTCTGAAAGCGAGAGCACGAAGGCTTTCGTCGCCGCGTAGGTCGCCATGTAGGGCACGCCCTGAAAGGCAGCGGTCGAAGCGACGTTGATGATCGCGCCTCTCTTTCGCTCGCGCATCGGAGCAAGGTAATAGTATGTCAACGCGAGGAGCGCCTTGACGTTTAAGTCAACCATCTGAAGCGAGCGCTCCAGATCAAGCCGGGCGAAGTCGCCCATCGCGCCGAAGCCAGCGTTATTAATCAACGTCTCGACCGTAAGCCCGCGCCCGTTTGTCTCAGCAAAGAGTTTCTCTGCCGCTCCCTCTTCCGCCAAATCCTGCGCGACATACTGCGCATCAACATTGTGCGCGCGTTTCAACTCATCGCAGAGCGCCGCCAGTTTGTCTTCCGAACGAGCGACCAGCAGCACGTTCTCCTTTGCGGCGGCCAACTGGCGTGCAAACTCCTCGCCGATGCCGCTCGATGCGCCTGTGATGAGCGTGGTCTTCATAAAGGCAGAAGTCAGGAATCAGAACCCTCTAGCCTGAAACAATGAAAGCGGCGGGCGCTTCTTCTCCGTCTCGGACGAATCCAACTCCCGTTTGCGACTACTGTAATGCGAGCGTGTCGAGTTCGATAATATCAGGATTCTCTACGCGCAGGCGGTCGAGCATTTCGCGCGGCGGCTCGCTTTCGATATTGATGCGCGCGACGGCCGCCTCGCTTCCCTCGAAGATAATATTCTCCATCTCCTGCACGTTGATGGTCGCCTCCCGGAGTGCGTCTAGGACGTGTGCGAGCACGCCGGGGCGGTCGCGATGACGGACGACGATGCAATGCGTGGCGGGCGTGCGTTCGGCCAGATTGACGACGTTCGGCACCTGGCCCGTATCCTTAAACGCACGCACGATGCGCACCGTCTCCGCAGCGATTGCTTCCTGCGCCTGATCGGTCGAAGCGCCGATGTGGTGTGTGCCGTAGAGATTCGTTTCCTTCGCAATCTCATCCGTAAACTCGCCCGCGGCTGATGTCGGCTCCGCAGCATAAACGTCAAGACCGGCGCGAATCCCGCGCGCTGCAATCGCCTGAAGCAGCGCCCCTTGGTCAACGACTTCGCCGCGCGCCGTGTTGATAAAGTAAGCGCCTTCCTTCATCGAGTTGAAAACGTCAGCGCCGATAATCGCGCGCGTCTCCGGCTTCAAAGCGAGATGCACGCTCACAACGTCTGCCGCACGCGCTACCTCCTGCGGGCTCTCTTTATATTCCACACCGAGAGCTTCAGCGCGCTCCCTTGTCAGGCTGCGACTCCATGCGACGACCGTCATCCCGAAGGCACGCGCGCGCGGTATCATCTCCTGCCCAATCTGCCCGACGCCGATGAGTCCGAGCGTGCGCCCGTAGAGGCCGCGCGCCTTCGAAAACTCTTTCTTGTTCCATTCGCCGCGACGCAGCGAAATAACGTTGTCGGCAATCCGGCGGTCGAGCGCCAGAATCAACGCGAAGGCAAGCTCCGCAACGGCGATGGAATTCTTGCCCGGACAATTCGAGACATAGATGCCGCGCCTTGAAGCAGCGGCGACATCAATCGTGTTGTAGCCCGCGCCTGCACGCACGACCAATTTTAACGCGCCAGCTTCCAGCATCGCCTCGTTGACCTTCGTAGAGCGCACGACCAGCACATCCGGCCCGCCCGCCCTCACGGCTTCAACAAGCGCCTCGTCCTTCAAATCAGGTTGATACGATACCTCGCAGCCGATGGCCTCAAGCCCTTCGCGCCCCGACTGCTCGAATTTGTCAGCGATTAGCACACGCATCACAAAACATCTCCGAGTTAATTATCCATCGTCAATCATCCGTCGTCGGTTGTTAATCTTGAGACGCAGGTGTCGCATACCGCAAACAACTAAAGAGCGGACAAGCGATGACGGACGGTTGTTAAATGCAATGAATCAGGATGCCGTCTCTCAGCTTCGGCTCAAACCATGTGGACTTGGGCGGCATGATTCCGCCTGCATCGGAAACCCTGATGAGGTCTCCGACGGTCGTCGGGTAAAGCGAGAAGGCGACGGCTGCCTTTCCTTCGTCAACAAGTTTTTCAAGCTCGGCTGTGCCGCGAATGCCGCCGACGAAATCAATGCGCTTATCTGTGCGCACGTCCTTGATGCCTAGAATCGGGTCGAGCAGGTAATCTTGCAGGCGGCTGACATCGAGAGCAGAGACGGCATCGCTTGCAGCGGGCACGCTCTCCTTCAAGGTCAGGCCGTGCCAGCGGCCGCCCAGGTACATGCTCCACTGTCCGGGCGCTTCAGGCGAAGGTTTCGCGTCTCTATGGAAGTCGAACTTCTCTCCGACCGCAGCGAAAAATTGTTCCGGCGAATGATTGTTCAAATCGCGCACGATGCGATTGTAGGGCAGAATTTGCAGTTGCTCGTCGGGGAAGATGACGGCCAGAAAAAAGTTGTACTCTTCATCGCCCGTGTGGCCGAAGCTGCGCTCGCGAAGGTTGGCGCGTGCGCGGGAGGCTGAGGCGGCGCGATGATGCCCGTCCGCTATGTAGAGCAGCGGCACTTCACGAAAGGCTTCGACGAAGCGCACGGCATCCGGCACGCGCCAGACCGTATGCTGCACGCCGTCGGGCGCTGTGAAATCGTAGAGCGCATCGCTGACGGTCGTTTCCATGACCATCGTGTCTATCGTGCGGTTGGCGCGGTAGGTGAGAAAGACAGGGCCGGTTTGCGCTTGCAGCGTCAGCATGTGGCGCGTGCGGTCGTCCTCTTTGTCGCGGCGCGTGCGCTCGTGTTTGCGAATCAAGTCCTGATCGTATTCGTCAACTGAACAACAGGCGGCCAGACCGATCTGCTCATGCTCGCCCATGATTAAGCGATAGAGGTAGAGGCTCGGCGTCTCTTCCAACACGAGCGGACACTCTTTCGTTAAGCGCTCGAAGTTGTCGGCGGCTTTGCCGTAGACGGCATCGCTGTAGAGGTCTGTGCCTCCGGGCAGGTCTATTTCGGGGCGCGAGACGTGTAGAAAACTGAAGGGCTTGCCTTCAGCGAGCGCTTGCGCCTCCTGTGTGTTGACGACATCGTAGGGAGGGCTGGCGACCTCTGCGACTCTCTCGGCGGGCGGACGCAGAGCGCGAAAAGGGTGAATGACGGCCACAAACAATCTCCTTCTAAAACGGGTGTCACAGTAGTCAGCCGCCGGCAGGAAACACGTTTGGTCTACTGCCTGAGCGCGACGGACGACTGCTTCGCTTGAGAGCTAGATTGTAAGACTATCTGCTTGCGCGCCCATAGGCAAGGCAGCAAGAGCAGCGAGGCGGGATGAAGGAAGAAGGATGAAACTACTGCTCAAGTGTGAGCAGCCACCCTCAAAATCCTTTCTGCGGAAGGAGCGCACAATTTAAGTCTGCGACTGCAAACTTATTGCATGTGCATGTGTATGAGACGGCGCAGGCGGTCTGCAAAGAGCACATCAATTTTCTTCGGCTCAATAATGGCCGTCACTTCGCCCAAGCCAAACGTCTGATGCATCATCACCTGCCCCGTGCGGTAGGTGCGCGTAGGGTCGTAGGGCGCGCTTGCCTGCGAGCCTGAGCGCTTGCTCGCTGTCGGCACGTTAGACTTAAAACTGCTGCGCGTTCCACACTTCGGACATTCGACGCGCGAGATGGCCCCCTTCTTCGTAATCGAGGCGACGACATGACCGCGCTCTTCGCCACAGGAGGCGCATAATTTTTCGACACGGTCGCCAATCGCATAGGTCTGTTTTTCCATAAAAACCTTCTTTCTTTAATAGTCAGCGGGGCCTTGAGCCTGTAGCTTGGAAGCCGTAGATGAAAACAGTTTTGCAGCTCCCTCGGCGGCTTCTCGTTCTACGCTCGTCAGTTTATTTGTATCTGTAGGTAATACGTCCCTTCGAAAGATCGTAGGGCGACATCTCGACGCTGACGCGGTCGCCTGCGAGGATGCGTATAAAGTTCTTGCGCATCTTGCCGCAAATCTGGGCCAACACGATATGCTCTGTGCCGTCAAGTCGGACTTTAAAGAAGGCGTTCGGCAGCTTGTCAACTACCACGCCCTCGGCCGGAATCAAATCTTCTTTCGACAAACAGTTTCTCCTTCGTCTAAGGTTGTGAACGCCCACGACTGAAATAAGCTGTGGGCCAAGAGGATGCGCCCCCGGATGGCAATGTTTGCTTCGCCGGGGGCGCTTCTGGATGAAAGGGCAGCCGGTTTAAGGTTGGCTTCGCAACCTACCAGCGCGGTGAACGGTCGCCGCCGCCGAAGTCGCGATTGCCACCGCCGCCGCCACGTCCGCCGCCGTAGCCGCCGCGTCCACCGCCGCCGCCGCCGTAGCCACCACGACCGCCGCCACCGCCGCCACGCCCGCCGCGATCTTCGCGCGGACGCGCTTCGTTGACGTTCAAGTTGCGACCGTTAACTTCCTTGCCGTTAAACTGCGCGATGGCAGCTTCGCCCTCTTCCTTGGTTGCCATCTCGACGAAGCCGAAGCCACGCGAACGACCCGTCTCGCGGTCTTCGACGACCGAAGCGGATTCGACCGTGCCCGCCTGCGAGAACAACTGCTGCAAATCTTCGCTCGAAGTCTGGAAGGCGAGATTGCCGACGTAAAGTTTCATAGACATATCTATAGTTCATTTCTCTCCTGCTGTCAGGAGTTGCTAAGAGAAGCTTCGAATCAAGGTGGCTTCGATGTAACGGTAGCAGCGAAGGTTCGCGTTCGGGTGCTCAAAAGAGCGGCTTCTTCAAGTTGATAACAGCCTGCTCTCGTACTATCCAGAACGCCGCCGCCAGCTTCAAGGCGCGGGGGCGCATCACCGTTGATGCGCGAGAGAAGGAATGACCACGGTTATGATGCACTAAAGGAGTGCATCGTTGCAAGCGGCGGCCAACTGCGGCGGGGCGTATCCTTCTGCAATCGCACACCTTTATCAACCGGCGATAGTTGACGTGGCGGCGAATTCCGGGCGTTTTTGCTCGTTTTCCGTGCTCCGGGGAGCGAGTTAACAACTCCGTGGCATCGTTCTCTAGTGTGGGGGAATGATTTTCCCTTACAGGCGAATGATTCCCCCGCGTGGGGCGAATCTCCCCGCATATCAGGCGAAACACTTCCTTTATACGGCGAGACAGTTCCTTTATACGGCGAGCCAACTCCTATCTCAGGTGAAGCACTTCCTTTATCGGAGTGGCGGCTTCCTATATCCGGCGAGCTACTTCCTTTATCAGGCGAAACACTTCCTTTAAGCGACGAGACGCTCCCCTTAAGGGGCGAGCCACGCCTGAAGCGTAAACTTGAGCAGTCGCTACCTGCAATCGCACGCCGCTATAGTTTTGCATGTTATGATGGATGCTATTCTCAGCGTTCAGACCACGGTTTTTCCGTCGCCTAAATCTGTGATGAAAAAAGATTTCCAGCAGGAATTTCAACTCGGCCAACGCCTTATTCGCTACACGGAGGAGGCGAAGGGCATCATTGCCCTGCCTTTGTTTCAACCGCGCTCCTGCCGCTCCATCATAGAGGCTGTCAGAAAAAGTGAAAACTGGCGGAGCGCGATGGTCAGCAGGCGCGGGACGGACGGCGAATTGCGCTCGGTCGTTGACCCCTCTCACCGCGTAGCCGACGTGCTCTACTGGCAACACCTCAAGGCCGTCGCACGTAGGTTTAACGGAAAGATGAACGGTATTCTCAAGCCGCTCGTCGAGCATCTGTGGGGACACAAACTGACTGACCACGACGGCACACAGCTTGTTCGCTACTCTCCCGGCGGACACTACATAGTGCATTCCGATGTCGGGCAGCGGACGATGAACCGTTATTATTCGCTCGTCTGTTATCTCAACGACGACTTCGAGGGCGGCAGCACGCGTTTCCCCGCGCTCGATTACGCCGTCAAGCCTCAATGCGGAAAAGCGATTCTCTTTCCGTCGCGCTACCTGCACGGCGGCGAGCCTGTCATAAGCGGCCAGAAATACATCCTCATCTCATGGATTACAGGGCCTATTCCCAAGGATTAAAGCAGACCGAAAGAGATGCCGTGCTCCTTACCAGCAATCCTACTGCGGTAGGTAAGCAGCAGGAAGAGGCGTATCGGCGCTCAGTCCCAGATAGCGCTGTATGCCGCTGTTGGTAGAGCTACGGATGATATACCAGGTGCCCTGCGCGGGTCGCCACACGGCAATATCCGTTTTTCCATCCACATCATAGTCTGCTGGCACAGGTTGGTCGGCGCTGTCGCCCCAGTTGCGAACTATACCGCCGCCCGTGCTCAGTATGATGTACCAGTTTCCCTGCGAGGGTCGCCAAACGGCGATGTCAGTCTGGCCGTCGCCATCGTAATCGCCGGGTACAGGCTTGTCTTCGCCAATGCCCCATTGCTGCTGCCGCAGCCCACCGCTGCTTTTGAGGATATACCAGTTGCCTTCCGTTGGACGGAACACAGCGATGTCTGCCCGCCCATCGCCGTCGTAATCCGCGGGCACTAACTTATCGGTCGCATCGCCCCACCCTTGCACTAGACTGCCGCCCGCGCTTTTGCGTACGTACCAGTTGCCTTCCGACGGACGGTAAACTGCAAGGTCTGTGAGGCCATCCCCATCGTAGTCTGCCGCAACGGGACGGTCGCCCGCTTGCCCCCAGTTCTGTACGACACCAGCGCCGCTTGATTGGAGTATGTACCAGTTACCCTCCGAAGGGCGGTAGATACTGATGTCTGTCCGCCCGTCGCCGTCGTAATCGCCGGGCACGGCTATATCTCCGAGAGCGCTTTGTCCCCAGAACTGTAGATGAGCAAGATTGGTTGCGCTCTCAATGATGTGCCACTTGCCGGAGTCTGACTGCCAAACGGAGATGTCTGTGAGATGGTCGCCGTCAAAATCCGAGCGGACTTCCGTGGTGACGTAGTATCTGGCGAGCGCAAAGTCCAGGTTCACGCCGTTATGGGAAGAGCCGGCGACCGTGATTCGCCCGTCTCGCATTGCCATCCCGTAAATTAGTCCGCCATTGTTACCAAAACTCGTTGTGCCACGCCCCCCCTCACCGAAGCGCTGGTCCAGATTTCCATTTCGGTCATAGCGAGCCAGCGCGAAAACATTCCCTGGAGTGCTGAAATTTAAGAACCCGCCCGCGAGGATGTGCCCGTCCGGCTGAAGAATAATACTGCGGACGCCCGACCCCTTGCCGAAGTCGGTTGTCACTCGACCATCGCCATCAAAGCTATTATCGAGAGAGCCGTCCGCGTTGTAGCGCGCCAAAGCAAAGTTATTCTGGAAAGTATTTGCATTTCCGGCAACCAGAATCTTGCCGTCAGGCTGAATCAGGACGGCGTAGGCTTCATCGTGAGTCAGTAAATTTGTGCTCACTCTGCCATCCGTGTCAAACGCGGAATCAAGCGAGCCGTCCGCGTTGTAGCGCACAACTGCGAAGTCAATACTGCCGGTGACGAAGCAACTACCGGCGGCAACGATTTTGCCGTCTGTCTGAAGAACGATGGCGCGTGCGCTCTCGCTGCCGCCGAAATCCGTGAGCACTTTACCGTCGCCGTCTAAAGTGTTGTCGAACGAGCCGTCAGTGTGATAGCGCGCAAGTGCGAAATCACTCCCGCCGGATGCATTAGTGCCTGCTCCGGCAACGAGGATTTTACCGTCCGTTTGAATGACAACGGCATAAGCGTAGTCGTTGCCGCTAACGAAATTCGTGACTAATCGCCCGTCGCCGTCGAAAGAATTGTCAAGACTACCGTCCGCTTGATAACGCGCAATGGCGAAGTCCTGATTCATACCGTTGGGAACGCCTGTGGCCGTATAGCCGACGACGACAATCTTACCGTCAGGCTGAAGCGCCACTGCCTGCCCATAGTCGTTAGCTCCGAAATCTGTCGTGAGCAGGCCGTCGCCGTCAAAGGTAGTATCGAGGCTTCCGTTCGTGTTGTAGCGTGCGAGCGCAAAATCAACCGAGCCGGTGAAGGCATGGCCGACGGCGACGCTCTTTCCATCAGGCTGAAGGATGACGCCGTTGCTGGTGTCGTCGTTGCCCAGATTGTTGGAGGAAAATGGAGTGGTCGTTTTGCCGTCGCCGTCAAAAGTTATATCTAGATTGCCGGGTATGGCGGTCGTATCGCCAAGGTAGCGAGCGAGCGCAAAATCATCGTTAGTGCCGTTTCTGGCAGACCCCCCGGCGATTATCTTGCCGTTGGGCTGTAGTGCGACGGCATTGGCAATATCGGTGCTGCCGGAGAAGGGCGTCGTTAATTGGCCGTCGCCATCAAGCGATGAATCAAGCGAGCCGTCCATGTTGTAACGAGCGAGCGCGAAGTCTTCCGTCGTGTTCCTGCTATAACCTGCCGCCACAATCCTTCCGTTTGGCTGGATGACGATGCCATGCGCTCGCGCATCTGTGCCGGGGAATGCGGTCGTCACTTTGCCGTCCGCGTCAAACGCGGAATCAAGCGAGCCGTCCGTGTTATAGCGCGCGAGCGCGAACAGATAAATTTCGTCGAGTGAGTTGTAGGTATAACCGGCGGCGACGATTTTACCGTCAGGCTGAAGGGCCAACGTATAAGCTTCATCTGTGTTGCCGATGAATGAGGTCGTCACTCTACCGTCGCCATCGAATGATGAATCGAGCGAGCCATCCGGGTTGTAGCGTGCGAGCGCGAAATTATAATTGTAGCCAATGATGGTAGAACCCGCGACGACTATCTTCCCGTCGGGCTGAATAGCGATAGCTCGCATCAGGTCACTATTGCCGGAGAATTGCGTCGTTACCTTGCCATCCGTGTCAAATGTCGTATCGAGAGAGCCGTCCGCGTTGTAGCGCACCAGCCCCGATATAAAATTGAACCCACTGCCGACAAACCCCGCAACGACAATCTTGCCGTCGGGTTGCAAGGCTATGGCTCGCGCCTGATCGTCGCCGCCAAAGAATTGCGTCGTCAGCAATCCGTCGCCGTCAAAAGATGTGTCGCGAGAGCCGTTTGAGTTATAGCGAACGAGCGCGAAATCTGCGTCCGCGCCGTTGGACATATATCCTGCGACGATAATCTTCCCATCGGACTGAATGACGACGGCCTCCACTGCTTCCTGGCTAGCGCCGGAGAACTGCGTCGTCACTTTACCGTCCCCGTCAAAGGTCGTATCGAGCAATCCACTAGCCGTATAGCGCGCCAAAGCGAAGTCGTAATTCGAGCCGTTGTGCGCTGACCCTGCGACGACTATTTTCCCATCGGGTTGAACGGCGATGGCCCGCACGTAGTCAAAACTGCTGTAAATAGGCGTCGTCACTTTCCCGCCTACGCCAAACGTCGGGTCAATGTCTCCCGGCGCAGCCTGAGCCGAAATGAGCGGCAGACAAAGCAGAAACAACGCAGCGATAATTGCTGCGCGACGAGGGAAGGCGAGCGAATGCATTAAGTTAAATTCTCCTAGGCGAACCAGAAATTCGATTTGGGTAGTTTGAATTTTCGGGCAGTATGCTTAAGGCGCGGAATCTGCGCGGCTCGACAAGAGCCGCCAGAGTCTTGAACGTTAGACTGCGAGAGGATAAAAGGAGGTAGCCCAAGAGTCAAGCAGGAAACTGCTTAAGGAACAAACGCAAAAGAAGTCTTGCTACGGTTGACGATTGAGGCGCAGCACAGCCTTTAAGAGATGGCCCTGCGCTTATGTAACAGATTGCGCCTAAATGGCAATGGCCTCGCCAATCTCGTTGATGGTCGCTATCTCACTGCCGCTGATTTGCTCGCCGCCGAAGCCGAAGAGGCCGCCTTCTTTAGCCGCAGAGGCGACCTTTTCGGCCACCACCAGCACCCAACGCTTGTACTCATACGCTTCTTCCGGGCTAACCTTACCTTGCAGCAAACGGGCCACCTCCCGGCAGTTTTCGAGCGCCCTTCCCTTTGTTTCCTCAAGCGATAGCTTTTCCGTCTGCCCGCGCTGGTCGTCTTCTGCGTTAGCGAGTATGTCCGCGATGACCGCGCCGAGCAACGAATCTTTAGTCGCCTGCTGTTCGCCTTCAAACACGCCTTCGGCCACAGAGGCCATCTCCTTCACAAAGTCTTCCTGCTTGCTCGGAGCCGCACCTGCGACAGCGTAGCTCGCCAGCATCGGAGCTTTCAGCAGGCTCTTCCATTCTTCCGCCGTGAACTTATCTTTTACACTCATTAACGGATTTCCCTCCCCATCAATCTACACGCTCGGCCTCTAGACTCTCTCTACGGGCCAGCTACAGCATTGCCATTCTCTCCGCATCTTTACACGCAGACCGCCAAGACGCAAAGGAGGAAAGAATCTCCGACGAAAGCGTGCACGATGATGAGAGGTACGCTGAAGGGGCTTTATCAGGCTCTCATCTGCGCGACGAATAAGTTCTAACAATTGATGCGTTACTAGCCTCCTGTTGCTGCGGACAAAGCTCAGGGACGCAGGTTGATGTTGTAGGTCTTAATCTTGGAGTTGAGCGTCGTCGCGTTCATGCCGAGCAGGCGGGCGGCGCGTGATTGATGGCCGCCGGTCTGCTCAAGCGCGCGGCGAATGAGGTCAATCTCGAAGCGGCGCACTTCGTCGTAGAAGTTGATGCCGCGTCCGATGTCGAGCGCGGCCGCTCCCGATGGGCCTTCGCGCAGGGTGTTGATGGCCGAGCGCGGGTCGCTTATTTCCGAGCGCAGGCACTCGCGCGTTATCTCCTGACCGGGCGCGATGACGACCGCACGCTCGATGGCATTCTCAAGCTCGCGCACGTTGCCGGGCCAGGAGTAGGCTTCCAGAAGAGCCAGCACGTCGGGCGCTAGCTGGTCGGAGACCTGACGACCGTTCTCTTCGTTATACTTGTCTATAAAATGCTGGGCCAACGGCAACACGTCTTCGCGGCGGTCGCGAAGCGGCGGCAACTCAATCGGCACGACCGACAGCCTGTAGTATAAATCCTCGCGAAACGTTCCCTGCCGGACGGCCTCCTTCAAGTCAACGTTGGTGGCGGCAATGACGCGCACGTCAACGCGGCGCGGGCTTGTGTCTCCGAGCGGCGTAAACTCTCTCTCCTGAAGCACGCGCAACAGTCGCGCCTGTGTTTCAGGCGGGATGTCGCCAATTTCGTCTAAGAAAATCGAGCCGCCGTCGGCCACCTCGAAGAGCCCTTTTTTGGCCGCGACCGCGCCGGTGAAAGCGCCGCGCGTGTGGCCGAAGAGTTCTGATTCAAGAAGCTCCGAAGGGATGTTTGAGGAGTTGACGGTGACGAAGGGCTTGGTGGCGCGCGGGCTGGCTTCGTGGATGGCCTTGGCGATGAGTTCCTTGCCCGTGCCGCTCTCGCCCGTTATCAACACGGTCGAGCGAGCGGGCGCAACCTGGTCCACCAAGCGAAAGACTTCCTGCATCGCATCGGAACGACCGACGATAGCTCCCCTGTCAACCGCGCGACTCATCGCGCGCCTGAGAACTTGCCGTTCCTCCTCTTTCCGCCTGCGCTTAACTCCGGCTGCTACCTGCGCCGTAATCTGCTCGTTCTGGAAAGGCTTTCGGATACAGCCGATAGCGCCCTTCTCCCAGGCGGCAATCGCCGTATCGAAGGTCGCGTAGGCCGTAATCATCAGGACGACGGCTTCGGAGTCCAGCTTCAACAATTCTTCGAGCGCACGCAGGCCGCCCATGCCCGGCATCGAAACATCAAGCAGCACTACGTCGTAGGCCCGACGCCCGTATGCTTCAAGACCGTCTTCGCCCGTCTTCGCCAGGTCAACGCGATAGCCTTCGGCAGACAGCAGCGTCTCCAACACATCGCGCATAATCTCCTCGTCGTCAACGACGAGCACTGAACCCTTCTTCGCCATGCGTTTATTATAAACAAGGTAAAAGGAAAAAGGTAAAAGGTAAAAGTGAGGGGAAGCCAGCTTTTAATAAAAAGTGGTTTTCGGCCTACCTTTTGCCTTTTACCTTTTTCCTTTTTTAGTCGCTGGCGGCTTGCAGGCGTGCGCGCGCATCGGCTGTGGGCAGCGTGATGCGGAAGGTCGTGCCGTGGCCGGGCATGCTCTCGACGGTGATGTGGCCTGAGTGTTCCTGCACGATGCCGTAGGTGACGGCAAGACCGAGGCCCGTGCCGCGACCGACGCCTTTAGTCGTGAAGAACGGGTCGTAAATCTTGGCGACGTTTTCGGGCGCGATGCCGATGCCTGTATCGCTGATTTCGATGGCAAGCGTGTCGTCATCTTTGACGAGGGTGCGCAGGGTGATGCGCCCGCCGGCGGGGAGCGCGTCGCGCGCGTTTAAGAGCAGGTTGGTGAAGACCTGTTGCAGCTTGCCTGCGTTGCCGAAGGCTTGCGGCAGCTCTTCGTCGTACTCACGGAGAAGTTCTATCTGGCTGCTGCGCAGTTGAGGCTCAAGCAGTTGCAGCGTGTCATCAAGCACGCGATGAACGTCCAGGGAGTTAAACTCCGTGGCGCTGCCCGTGCGCGAGAAGTTCAAAAGATTGTTGACGATGTTTGAGGCGCGGTCGGCCTGACGGCGCACCTTCTGAAGAAGCGCGTGCTTGGGGTCTGTTTCGGGCAACATGCCAAGGAGCATCTGCGTGTAGGAGGAAACGCCGGTCAGAGGCGTGTTCACTTCGTGGGCCACGCCAGCAGCCAGCAGACCGATTGAAGAGAGCTTCTCGCGCTGCTGCAACTGCTCTTCGAGACGCATGCGCGCGGTGACATCTTCGAGGACGACGAGCGCGCCTGTGCGTCCCTGCGAATCAGCCTGTAGGGGCGCGAGCGCGATGTTGAGAACAAGCGAGCGGCCTGTGCGCGTCGCCGTGTGCAGCTTGTAGATGTGGCGAAGCTCCGTCAGCTTCCATCCTGCTTTGCCCAAAACCTGCCGCAGCGTCTCGCTGAAATCCTCCGCGAAGAGGTCTTCGACGAGAAGGCCGATGCTTTCGTCGCGCGTGATGCCGAGCATTTGTTCGAGCGCGGAGTTGCAGCGCGTGACGCGCCCGTCCAGATCAACCGCGAGTAGTCCGATGTTGATTGATTCGACGATGGATTCGTTAAACTCTTTCAGCAACTCAAGCTCTGCGGCGCGCTCCTGCTGTTCCTGATAGAGCAGGCTGTTTTCGATGGCGACGGCGACGTAGCCGGAGACGGTGCGCAGGATTTCCACGTCTTCGGAAGAGAGCAGAGCGCCCTGAGCCGAACGGCCGAGGCCGATGACGGCGACCATGCGCCCGCGCACAACGCAGGGCACGTAGTAGTGAAGCGCGCGGCGCACGAAGCCTGCGGTCTGGGGCACAAGGTCAAGGTCGTCTGCGCGCACGACACCCGTTTCGGCCGAGCGCGTGCGTATCATCTCGCGGAAATCCGGCGGGACAATCATCGCCGAAGAGAGTCCGGCGGCGCGTGCGACGCGGTAGCCAGCAGCGAAGCGTTCGTCTTCGATAAAGATGGCGATGCGTTCGACGCCCAAGACCTGTTGGAGGCGACTGACGAGTGCATCAAGCAGCGAATCGAGCGCGGTCGTGGAAGAGAGCGTGCGGCCGAAATCCAGCAGACCGTTGCGCATGTCGTAGCGCTCGCCGTAGAAGAGACGGTCCGTGCGTTCCTGCAAGAAATTCTTAATCGGCGCGGCGAGCATGACGATGATTGTCATCGCGGAGATCGTCAGGATGACGGGCCACGTTATCTCGCTCGGGAGAGCTTCGACGCCGATGGCGAAGCGTCCGACGACGATGACAACCGTGCCAATCATTATCGCAATCGCCAGCGTCGTCAGAGCATAGACGGCAGCGCGGCGCACGACGATGTCAACGTCCATCAAGCGGTAACGCACTACGGAGTTGCCGAACGTCAGCGGAATCAGAACGAGCGGCAGCACCGCAACGTCCGTCATCCAGCTTTCCGACGGAAGGCCGAAGACGTAGTTGATGGCGTAAAAGAGCGTGAAGGGCGTGATGGCGAGGGCCGAACCCCAGACCACCCACTTGAGTTGCTGTCTGACGACCGCCGCTTCGCTCTTGATAAACCTCAGCACCAGCAGAACAGCGCTCGCCGCCAGGCCCAGCCAGAAATGTATGAAGACGGTCTTATTGAAGGCGGCGATAAAGTTTTCGGTGAAGCTCAGACGGTCGAGCGGAACGAAATGGTTGAGCGCTTCGATGACGAGCAGGATGCTGGCCGGGACGTAGAGCAACGCGGCCAGCCAGCGCCGTTTCGAGAGCCTGTGTCGAACGGGATAGATGGCGCAGAAGTGCAGGAAGAGCGGCGCAAAGAGGATGAGCGCCGCTGGCTTCAGAAACGCAATGGCGATGTCTAAGTCTTTAAGACGGCCTGTTGACTTGTAGAAATGAAAGACGAAGGCGACCAGACAGAGCGTTGCGAAATGCAGGACGAAGGGCGCGCGTCCTCCCTGCTTAAAGAGAACGAAGAGGCCGACGAAGAGCCAGACGAGTCCGATGAGATTGACGTAAAGCTCGTGTGAAGTCCAGTTGGGGATAGCGCCCAGGTCGTAGAGGTCAGCTTCGTAGTAGCGCGTGTCTTCGGGGTAAGACGGCCTCTCAATACTGTAAGTCAGATGCCCGCCGACGCCAGCCTCCGACAGGTATATCTGCACCTTGTAGGCGAGGTCTATCTCTTCAGCACGCCCGCCATCGGGGCTGACGCCGAACAGATGGTCGCCGGGAAGAATGCCTGCGCGTGCGCCAGCCGAGCCGGGTTCGATCGCTTGCGCGATGACCTGCCCGTCCTGTTGAACCCACGTGATTCCGTCGGTGGGCGGAGATTTGTGCGTCCAGCGCTGCTCGAAATTGAGCACGCCGGCAGTCACGAGCAGGGCCGCCGCAATCAGCAGTATCCATGTTCGTGTCGTCAGCACAACGCAAATCCTCTCACTTTAATTTGACGAGCGTTCGTCAAACCGTTAACGAAGCTATAAGTTTAACTTTCAAGCTTTTCCAGCGAGCGCCCGCTTCGTTGGCTTCGCGGACACAGGCACACTCCAACACAAGTGTTTGTCAAGGCAATCAATGTTCCAGCCGCGCCTGCCGGAAGCGGCAAGGGTGCGCTTCAGCGTCCGCTACCCTGAAGCCTTATCCGAAAGGAGCCTTTCCCTCTCGTTAAGCTGGACTTAGCGAGACGGCCGGTGGGCTTTTGCAGCAAAACGCATCCAAGATTTCGGACGTGTCCGAGAATTTGGACAATAAAAAA
This sequence comes from Pyrinomonadaceae bacterium, assembly GCA_036382855.1. Classification (GTDB taxonomy): domain Bacteria; phylum Acidobacteriota; class Blastocatellia; order Pyrinomonadales; family Pyrinomonadaceae; genus DASVTR01. Next base: position 15,563 of record DASVPO010000003.1, read on the forward strand.
GGTAAAAGCCAAAGGAAGACAAAAGGCACTCTCTCCCTCCAAGCTTTTACCTTTTTAAAGTTTAGGCCCTTTATCTTCCTGCTAAAACCTGACGGCGATTCCTCCACGCACAGAGCGGCGCGTGGTGTTGATGGTCGTCAGCGTCTCGCCATCGTCCGTGCTCGTCTGCGAATCCAGCAGGTTACGCGCGTCAATCAGAGCCTCTGCGCGGACGGGCAGGCCGAAGGTCGGCAAGTCCTGCGTCACCTGTATGCTGAGCGACGGGTCGTAGACGGCCAAGCGCCCTGCGAAGGGGTCAATGGCGAAGACGGTCGCGCCCGGCGAAAAACGGAAAACGGTGCGGACGCGCGTGCCCGTGTCGAAGTCGGCGTTCATCTGCATGGCGGCCGTCTGGAAAAACCCGTTGTCGAAAAGTTCCGCCGGATTGGTCACACCCTGCGGCGAGAGTTGCTGCCCGCGCCCGAAGGAATAACCTGCCGACGCGCTGAAGACGCGGCTCACACGTCGCGTATAGACGACGCGCATGCCGCGCGCTGCGCCCTGTTGATTGGCGACCGAGAGCAGCGTCTCCCCGGCCTCTCCCGAAAAGCCTGAGAGCGGCGCGCTCAGGAGGCCGACGCCGCGGTCTGAAGTCATATCGAAAAACGCGGTCGCTTCGACGCTCGATTCCTCGTCCAGAATTCTTTCGACACCAAACTCAAGGCGGCGGCTGCGCTCCATCACGGCGCGACCGTCAACGAGCGCCACAGGCATCGAGACAGGCTGCCTGAAGGCTATCATCTCGCCGCCTTCAAAATCGGCCCAACTCTGTACGTTCATCTCGTCGCCGCCGGGCGCGTAGGCCGCTTTGACGCGCGTACGCGCGTTTGCGTCAAACTGCAAGCCGAAGCGCGGGCTGATTGAACGCGCACTGCTTGCGCCGACAAAACGCGAGTAATCGAGTCCGACGACGATGACCACGCCGTCGCGCACCACCCATTCGTCAATCGCACGCATCGAGAACTGCCCAAGCGATTTGCGCTCGCCTGTCTTCGACGTTGCAAGCTGATTGACGCGCGCGCCGCCGACCGTCAGGCTGACGCGGTGCAGATTGTTAAGACGCATCCGCGCAGTGGCTTCAAGGCGTTGCGGAGCAGTTGCTCCCGTGCCCGTCTGCCCTGCGACGATAAAATCAAGGCTCTTGCCGGCGGGGCGCTCGAAGGCGAAGTTAACGCCCATCGTTCCCGGCGCAAACGAATCTGCCGAACTCGCGAAATATGTTTCCACAACACCCTTGACGCGAGTAGAGGATGCGCCCTCATCCGGCGCGAAACCGGCAACTACGTCAAGATTCCCGTCCGTCGCAGCAGCGTTCTCTTCATCGTTAGACTGCGCGACCTGCTCGTTTTCCGTTTCGTCTACTTGGAAAATAGAGCGGCTGCTGCGCGTGCCGAGGAGACGCCACTTCGGGTCGTTGCGGTCGCGGCGGCGCTCCGGCGCTGTTCGCCCGGAGCCGACCGGCTCAAGATTGAAACGATAGACAAGCTCCTCGGAACGACGAACCTGTACGGAAGAAAAGAGCACTTCGCCGAAGCCGTCGGCTGTTGCGCGCAAAGAATAGAGTCCGGGCGCAATGCGGGCCGTAAAGCTGCCGTCGCCTGCGCTCCGTACCTGTTTGACGAGTAGGCCAGCGCCCTCTTTGAGTAGAGAGACGACTGCGCCTGCGAGCGGGTTTCCCTTGTTGTCGCGAACCGAGCCGGTGATGGTCGCCATTGAACGACTGCCACCGCCCACACTCGCGCTTGCGGCCAGAGCCTGCGGCACATGGACGGCTGCCCCGCACAGCACGACCAACACAAGCAGCGGCAACCTCCCGCGCAAAACTTTTCTCATCGCGGCTAGACCTCCGGGCGCGCTGCTCACGCCCTGCGCGAGCATGCGCCTTAAGCGATAATTCATTTTAGCGCTACGGCACGAAGGAAAATTCAAGGTTCTACTTTGTCTAAAGCGTATCTGAAGAGGGTGGCGGAGACGTTTTCACCCTCGCTGTCGTTAAACTGGGCCGGAGCGTTGATGAGCGCTCATCACGAACGTAAATGATAACCGATAAATCATCCCGCCTCGAAGAAGACGCCATTTTCCGTCAATCTCGCGCGAAGTGTCAAGCAAACTGTTCCGTTTTCTAAGGCTCAGATGCAGTTTGCAGTGCGTTGGATGTCAAGCCCTGTTAGTTAAAAGCAACCCTGATGCCGTTCGCAGTCGAGGGTCAACGGCTCAGGTTTGCCGACCATTTTGCGGCATGTTAGGATGAAGGCTTAATCAGAGTCAGCAAGCGCACGCCTGTAGGCGCAGCGCTTTAAGTTCTTTTGCAATCCGAATGCTTGACCAAGTTCAAACCACAAAACTCGATAACGGGCTGACCGTCACAACGGAGCACATGCCGGGCCTGCGCTCCGTGACCGTCGGCATCTGGGTGCGGCGCGGCTCGCGCCACGAAACGCCGCACCTAAACGGCATCTGCCATTTCATCGAACATACCGTTTTTAAGGGCACTGAGCGCCGCTCGGCGCTCGATATAGCCATCGAAAGCGACCGCCTCGGCGGACACCTCGACGCCTTTACCACCCACGAGATGACAGGCTTTACGATGAAGGTGGCCGACACAGGGCTGCCGCAGGCTTTCAGTCTGCTGGCAGACATGCTAGCCAGCCCGCGTTTTGAGATTGAAGATTTGCAACGCGAGCAGAAGGTCATCATCGAAGAGATGAAGATGGTCGAAGACACGCCCGAAGAATATCTGGGCGAACTCTTCAACGCCGCCTACTTTCCCGGACACCCCTTGGGCCGTCCCATCGAAGGCACGCCCGTCACAGTCTCTTCCTTCGACCGTGAACGAACAGTGGGCTTTCACGCGCAGGAGTTTAGCCCGCCGAACCTAGTCATCGCCGCCGCAGGAAACGTAGAGCACGGGCGGCTGGTCGAGATGGCTGCTCAGGCTTTCGCTGCAAGTCAGATGAACGGAGCACAGCCCGTCGGAGCGGCTGCTTTAAGCGTGCCGCAGCCGGCAGCGCCCATCCTCATCGAGCGCAAGAAAGAGCTTGAGCAGGTGCACATGATTATCGCCGCCCCTTGGCCCTCCGCGCGAGATGAAGAACGCTTCGCCGGAAGCCTGCTGGCCTCCGTGATTGGCGGCGGCACGAGCAGCCGTCTCTGGCAGGCGATCCGTGAGGAACGCGGCCTCGCTTATTCTGTCGGCGCTGGCGCAAGCACCTTCACGGATGTCGGCGTCTTCACAATCTACGCAGGGACTTCGCCCGAACACCTGGACGAAGTGTTGGAACTGTCGCTCGCTGAGCTTCGACGCGTGGTGAGAGAGCGTGTCAGCGAAGACGAACTGAAGCTGGTCAAAGAGCAGGCAGTCTCTTCAATTCTGCTGGGGTTGGAATCTTCGAGTATGCGGGCGGGGGCGCTGGCACGGCAGGAGATAATACACGGCCGGCGCATCACGCCAGACGAGGTTATCAGTCATCTGGAAGCCGTCCGTCTGGAAGATTTGGAGCGCGTGGCGCGCAGGTATTTCACGACAGAGGGGCTGGCGCTCGGCGTGCTCGGCAATCTCAACGGCTTTACGGCTGACCGCGCGCGGCTGGAAATTTGAAATCAGCACCGCAGGATTCCCGGAAGCCGCAATCGAGTGAAGATGAAACTTTCCGCATCCATCCATGTCAGCATGCTTTTGGTCGTCGCGCTCATTGCTACGGGCGGAGCGGCGCAGAAGAATGTTGAGAGGGATGCTGCATCTAATCTTCCGTTTGAAGTAGTCAGCTTCGAGTGGAAGTATCAGGGCTACGGGAGCGCGGAGACTGTGCATGATGAGTCTGACACGCTCTCCATGAAATCGAAGCGGAGCACCGTTTACGTCTTCAAATATACGGCGCGAGCAAGCGTCAAAAATTTGTCGTCGAAGACAATCAAGAGCGTTGAGTGGAACTACGTCTTCGTTGACCCTGAAAACCGTAAAGAGTTGAAACGCTATAAGATTCTCTCGAAGCAGCAGATTCCGCCGGATGAAGCGCGCTCGCTCGTCAAGGAAATTTTTCTTGGCCTCAAGGAAGACACGAGCCATCTGAAAACGGGCAGGCAGAAAATCCTGCTGACGCGCATCGAATACACGGACGGCACGAGCTGGCGTCCGATTGAACGCGAATAATAATTAGCCACAGAAGATGAAATTCACAGTCCTCGGAAGCGGCTCGACCGGCAACGCAGTCCTCATCGCGGCGGGCGATACGCGCGTGCTGGTGGACGCCGGAATGAGCGCGAAAGAGACCGTCAGGCGTCTGCTCCTGATGGACTGCGACCCGGCCAAGCTCGACGGCGTGATTATCACGCACGAGCACGGCGACCACGCAGGGGGCTTGCGCGTCCTCCTGAAGACGCTGAGTTGCCCCGTCTATATCTCCGGCCAGACGCGCGAGGCTTACATTAGCGAGTTTCGACATACAACGAAGGATGAGCCGCGCAAACGCGCAGACGCATTGCGCGACCGCACCGTCGAGATAGAATCGAGCAGAGACTTTCGTGTCGGCGCGATTGACTTTCATCCCTTCACAATTCCACACGATGCCGCCGACAATTTCGGTTTTACGGCCACGCACGATGGCGTCTGCGTCGCAACCCTGATGGACTTCGGCCACATCACCACCTTAATCACCGAACGACTGCGCGGTTGCGCCGCCATCATCATCGAATCCAATCACAGTCGCGACATGCTCAAGGCGTGCGACGTTTACCCTTGGGAGTTGAAGCAGCGCATACTCTCGCGCACGGGCCATCTCTCGAATGAAGATGTCGCAGACTGGCTGCGCGATGGCTTCGACGGCACGGCCCGCCACGTCGTGCTCGCGCATCTCTCGCAGCGTGCCAATAATCCATACGTCGCAAAGCTCAACGCAGAGATGGCGCTTCAGGAACGCGCCCCGCTCTTTCGCGCCGAGACGGAAATCACGCTCTCCTACCCGAAAGAGCCGACCCGTTGGATTGAGCTATGAGACTAAACGCTGGGCGCTCCGGGGCTGGTTCAACAGAACGTTTGACTGCTGCCGCCACAGGCAAACGCTGCGCACGGCGGCAGATGGCCTGTGCGCTTCTGCTCTTAACAGCAACGCTCGTCGGCTGTCGCTTCAACACCTTCCGTTCGCAGAGCAGCGGCCTGCCGCCGCAGGCGCAGGCCGTCATTGACGGCTTCTCGAAAGACGTGCAACACGAGCGCTACGATAAGATTTACACGGACGCCGCCGATGAATGGAGAAGAACCACGACGCTTGAGCAGTCGAAAGAGTTTTTCAAGACGCTCAGGGAAAAGCTCGGCGCGGTCAACATTCGCACGGTGCAGACCATACGCGAGCAGGAAAACTCCGGCGGCCAGTTGCCCGGTCGCTCCCTTGTCGTCATCTACCAGACGACATTCGAGCGCGCCGAAGGCATGGAAACCTTCACGCTCGTCGAACGCGAAGAGCGCTGGCTGCTCGCCGGTTATTTCGTCAACTCAAGCGCTTTGAAATAAAGCAGTGATGAGTAATGAGTAATGAGTGATGAGTAAAAGCAAATTTCTTATCACTCATCACTCATCACTCATCACTCATCACTATTTTTTATGATAAGCCGGTACACATTGCCCGAGATGGGCGCGCTCTGGTCGGAGCAGAATAAGTTTCAGAAGTGGCTGGAAGTGGAGTTGGCCGTCTGCGAGGTTCACGCGGAGATGGGAGTGATTCCGCGCGAGGCCCTGCGCGAGATAAAGGAGCGCGCGGCCTTCACCGTCGAGCGCATCAGCGAGATAGAGAAGACGACCGACCACGACGTGATCGCCTTCACCACGAACCTTGCCGAAAACATAGGCACGGCCTCGCGCTTCGTTCATTACGGGCTCACATCTTCGGACGTTGTGGACACGGCCAATGCGCTTCTGCTGCGCGACGCGTGCGATTTACTGTTGAAGAAGACGGACATGCTGATGGAAGTGCTGAAGCGTCGCGCCTACGAGTTTAAGCGCACGCCGCAGGTCGGACGCACACACGGCATACACGCTGAGCCAACATCCTTCGGCCTCGCCTTCGCGCTCTGGCATGATGAGATGCGCCGCAATCGCGAACGGCTCAAGCGTGCGCGAGAGATTGTTGCTGTCGGCAAAATCAGCGGTGCTGTCGGCGCGTTTGCGCATCTGGACCCGCTCGTCGAAGAGAAGGTCTGCGAGCGTCTTAACTTGCGGCCCGCGCCCGTTTCCACACAGGTCATACAACGCGACCGCTACGCCGAATATTTGTGCGTGCTCGCTATCATCGCATCGTCGCTGGAGAAGTTTGCCTTGCAGGTTCGCCACTGGCAGCGTACCGAAGTGCGAGAGGCGCAGGAACGTTTTCGTGCTGGTCAGAAAGGCTCGTCCGCGATGCCGCACAAGCGCAATCCTATCTTGTCGGAACGCATCTGCGGTATGGCGCGCACCGTCAGAGCCAACAGCATCGTCGGCCTTGAGAACGTAGCGCTCTGGCACGAGCGCGACATCTCCCATTCGTCGGCCGAACGCGTCGTGCTGCCCGACTCGTCAATCGCGCTCGACTACATGTTGCAGAAAGCGACATCGCTCGTTGACGGCCTCGTCGTTTACCCCGAACGGATGCTCGAAAATCTGAACGCGACGCGCGGCCTCATCTTCAGCGGCCAACTGCTGCTTCAACTAACGCAAGCCGGTGTCTCGCGCGAGTCGGCTTATGAATGGGTGCAGCGCAACGCGATGCGCGTCTGGGACGAAGGCCACGATTTTCACACGCTGGTCGCAGCCGACACGGACATCGCTGCGCACCTTTCGCGCGAACAGATTGACCGCGCCTTTTCCCTGGACACTTACCTGCGCAACGTTGACGCAATCTTCGATAGAGTCTTTAATGCAGTGACGAGTGACAAATGATAAGATATGCAATATCGAAGCTCTTGGTTTCAACTCATCACTTGGCACATGGATTTAACTTGTCACTCGTCACTTATCACTCGTCACTGTTTTTATTATGAAAGCCAAAGTTTACGTCACACTGAAGCCGAGCGTGCTTGACCCGCAGGGCAAGGCCATTCAGCATTCGGTTGAACTGCTCGGTTTTGCAGGCATCGCCGATGTCAGGCAGGGCAAGTATTTCGAGATTGCGCTCGACGGCTCGCTGCCTGAAACGGAAGCGCGCGAGGCGGCGCAGCGCATGGCGCGCGAAGTCTTGTCGAATCCCGTTATCGAAGATTACCGCGTGGAGATAGAGAGTTGAAATTCGGCGTCATAGTTTTTCCCGGCTCCAACTGCGATCACGATGCTTATCACGTGATCTCCAAACACGTCGGCCAGCCCGTTGATTTCATCTGGCATCGCGACACGGACTTGAGCGAGTACGACGCGGTGATTATCCCCGGCGGTTTTTCCTACGGCGACTATCTGCGCGCCGGGGCGCTCGCGCGTTTTTCGCCCGTGATGAATTCGGTCAGAGAGTTTGCGGACGAGGGCAATCTGGTGCTCGGCATCTGCAACGGCTTTCAGATACTCTGCGAGGCGGGCCTGCTGCCCGGCGCGCTCATTCGCAACCGCAATCTACACTTCATCTGCGAACACGTTAACGTGCGCGTCGAAACCACGGAGACGCCCTTCACCAATCAACTCAACGGCGGAAGCGTGCTCCGCATTCCCATCGCGCATGCCGAAGGCAACTACGTCTGCGACGACGAGACGTTGGACGAGCTTCAGCGTGAAGACCGCATCGTCTTTCGCTACTGCGACGCGCAAGGCGTTGTCAGCGATGCAGCCAATCCAAACGGCTCGCGCGACGCAATCGCAGGCATCTGCAATCGCGACCGCAACGTGCTCGGACTCATGCCGCACCCCGAAAGAGCCTGCGAAGACCTTCTAGGCTCAACCGACGGGCGCGACATCTTTCGCTCCTTGGCCGCCACGCTCGCCGCCACCGTCTAAAAGCCATCACACACGCCACAGAAAATTTGCCACGAACGGACGAGCAGCGAACGCTCCTCTCGTGTTAAGCCGTTTGACTCTCCGACCCGTCTCGGAGTAGAAACGTTGGGCCATACCAAATTAATATGAAGGAAAATAGTGATGAATAATTTCAACCCGGCACAAGCACGGGGCCGCACAAAAAGTCTCCTGCTTTTATTAATGAGTCTGCTGCTCGTCGCCGTTGCGGCGTGCAGCAAGGCCGACAACTCAAACAGCAACAACTCAAACGACGACAAGTAGAGAGAGCGGCGACAAGTTTTCTTCCGAAACACTACATGGACAGGGCGCGACGATGCGCTTCGCTTCTCATGCGTCGTCGCCCTTGTCTTGTCAGAGCACGAAAATCTTAAAAAGAATCAGGAGTAGCATGACGCATAGACGTATCACCCGGCGCGCTTTCATTCTCGCAGTTCTTCTCTGTCTGACGACGATAACCGTTCCGGCGCAAAGCGACCGCACCATGCGCATACGCTTCAGTCGTGGCCGCACAACGAAAGTCATACGAGACGCTGTTGTGCGCGGCACGCGAGACCGCTACCTGCTGCGCGCAAGCGCAGGTCAGACCTTGATTGTGCACATCACTTCGCTTGAGAACAACGCTGTCTTTGACATTCACTCTCCCAGAGGCAGGCACATGCTCACGCAGGAGGCGACGGATTGGACAGGCGAATTGCAGCGCTCAGGCGATTACGTCATAGTCGTCGGCGGCACGCGCGGCAACGCCAGCTATACGCTCGAAGTGACAGTCCGTTAAGCTTTAACAGTCTCTCTTGCAGGCGGCCGTGTGCGGGTTAGCCGCCTCGCGATGCGCGGGTAGGCGCTGGCAGTCGTAGTTCTATCTCTGGTGTCTTCGCGCGTTCGTGGGTTTATAATAGGCTGCGGTCGGTTGAGATGCTGAGCTTCGCGGATTGAGGAAGCATCATGGGGGAAGAACGCAGAGAAGAAGAGCGTGTGCCTGTTTCGCTTGAGGTCGCATGGGAAGGCGGCTCTGGCCGCCACCATGCGCGCGTCAGCGACATCAGCCTCGGCGGTTGTTATCTGGACACCATTGGAACGGCCGCGCCCGGCGAGATTATCAGCCTGTCTATCAAACTGCCCGACGGCGATGTGCTCAACTTACGCGGCGAGGTCGCCTATCATCTTCCGAATCTAGGCTTCAGCGTGTGCTTTACTTACTTGACGGATGAAGAACAGTACAGGCTTTCTCAATTGATTACCGGCTGACCAGAGCTGCAACGGAAAGCCATCCATGTCGCTGCCAGCCCCACACTCCGAACAAATCCTCTCGTGGGCCGAAGTCAATCGCACACACCGCATCCAGAGCGGCGTCTATCATCGCAAAGGGCGTCTCGTCTCGCTGCTGACAGACTTCGGGCGCATCAATCCCTGCTACCCTGATCGCCCGCACGATTCAGGCCGGCGAATCTACTACACAGGCGAGGGCCGACGCGGCGACCAATATTTAAGCCCCGGCAATCGCGCGCTGCTCGCCGCCATAGAGAGCAGGCACAGCGTGCCTCTCTTCAACAAGCTCGCCGTCGGGCGCTGGCAACACATGGGCTTCTGGCGCGTCGTCGAAGCACGCCAGCTTTTCGATGAACAGGAGAACAGAATGCTCTGGCAATTTACGCTCGAACGCGTCGAACGGAAGCGTTAAAAAACCTGTTCCTGATTAGTCTGAATTTTAAGAGCGCTCTCTTCTTGGTTAGTTTGAATTTTAAGCACGCTATCGTTTCACTGTAAGCTTAAGAGCACTAAGATTTCGCCCTCGCCTTTCGCAAGCGGCTCAAGAGCTTTTCCGATAATCGTGCCCGGCCGGTGAATCAATGCGCCGCCCGTTCTAATGGGCCTGGATCTCATCGCAACACCACTCTTGCCGCTCGTCACCAGCAAGTCTCCAATCCTGACGGGATAGCGGCTGGCATCAACACGTACCTTCACACGGCCCGTCGTTGCCACCAGCACTTTACCTGCGCCGCTTTCGCCAAGCATCACGCCCGGCTGCGCTGAAACAACGCCCGCCACATGTGTATCGTACGCACGCGAGGAAGCCGTCACAGCATTCGTGCGCTTGGCGTCAAGGCTGACGACCGTGCCCGCGGCCAAACTTTGCTCCGAAGGAACCCACTCCGCTATGTCCTGATACTTGGCCGCGATGTTTCCGTTGACGACAGCATTACCAGAAACTTTGAGGTCGCCCGCCACGTCGAGCTTCGATGCAGGGGTGGTATTGCCGATGCCTATATTGCCGTTTGTCGGATCAACGTAGAAGCGACTTTGAGAAGCGATCAGGTCGTAGACCTGAAAGCCGTCGTTGCCCGAAGGCATCCCGAAAATCCACTTCAAAGTGCCGGCCGTGCCAACCGTTAAAGAGGCCGAACGCGTGCGGTCATCGCGGTCAACGAACAACTCGCCCACGTTATGCACGCCGAGCGTTCCGCCGTTCTGGCGCACGCTGAAGACGTGAGGCGGCGTAGTAGTATTGATTCCAATTCTGCCGTTTGACTCGTAGACGCCGGAGTTGGCGAGCGTGCCTGCGGAGTCTGTCCATTTCGCCAGAAAGTTTGCCGTCCCTGTTCCGGCAACATTCGGCTCAACGTCGCCTGAGGCGCTAACGCGACCAAGCTTGCCAGCCGATGTCAACGCCGTTCCGTCATCGAAGACGATGCCGCCCTGCGCGCGCACAGTCCCGGCCACGTCCAACGTCGCCTGCGGCTTCTGTGTGCCTATTCCGAGCCGCCCGTCTTCGGTCAGGCGCATCTGCTCGCGATCCGAACCGCCGAAGAAGTCGCCCGTGCGAAACGTGAGCGCGCCGCGATTGCTGACGATCTGCCCGTCCTGCCCGTCGTGGGCCAACACGGTCACGGCCGGAGCAGCGCCGTCAGCGACAGGCGCAAGACTTCTCTCCGGCTCGATTGAGCCGACACGGCTTCCCTCCGCCAGTTTCAATGAAGCTTGCCCGTTCTGCACCAAGACAGTGCCCTGCTTCATCTCCATCCTGCCCGACACGTCGCGCACCGTCACGACGCACAAATATGAGCCATCCGGCAGTCGTTCTCCCTGCCTGCCTTCGAGCGCCCAGTCGCGCACGTTGCCCGCCGCAAACTCCGAGCGATAGACTGCGTCACCGCCCGCGCTGAAGACCTCCAGCCGCATCTGCTTAAACTGGCCGAGCGCAGCAAAGCGCACGCCTCGCGCAGAGATGGAGACGGTGATGGTCGAGTCAGGCACAGCGGCCGTTTTAGCAGGCTGCTCGGTCTGCGCGAAGATGACCCCGGCGCTCGACAGGAGCAGGAGCGTCAGCATGAAAGTTCGGATGATAGTCATGGCTCTTCCCTCTTCTGATTAACAGCGGCACTAGCGCGCCCATGAGGGCACGCGCCGCCTCGTTGATTGATGGAGCAAGCCCGTCTCAAGGCGGGGCAGACTCCTTAACTGAAGTTAGCCAGCGATGGTGCGTATGCGCTGGCGCAATTCCTCTATGTGAACGCGCTTGACGGGCAGGCCCGCAGTCAGCGTCGGGTCTGTATAGGAGATGGCCGCGTAGCCTAATTGTGCGGCGGCCGCCTCCAGATTGGAACGCAACTCTGTAATGTGAACGGCCCTGAGCAGGGTGGCGTTGGGCGAGAGCGTAGGGTCTGTCCACGCTGCTGCGCCGAGACCTGCGACCGCCCTCAGCGCATCAACGGCCTGCCGCAACTCTATAATGTGCTGGGCCTTTGCCGTTGTGACGCCGGCAATGAGCGTGTCGTCCGTAAACGTGGTCGGCAGGTAGGCGAAGGCGTTGTTTCTGGTCAGGGTGCTGCCGGTTGTTGGCGTGAGCACGATGTTAACTGCACCGACGGCGTGCGACGGCGTGACCAGTGTGATTTCGCTTGTGCCGTTCGTGTAGCTCCAACTGGCTGTCGTGCCGCCGATGGTGACGCTTGAGAGCCCTGCAAACTCGCCGAAGAGTTTGACCTGCTGGCCGCCCGTAGCGCGGCCCGCTTTCGGAAGCACGTTGTCTATCCGCAGTGGATTGACCGTCGCGGTTAAGTTCCACCCGAGGGTGATGCTCCCCGTCTCGCCGTTAAATCCATCAACGGCGATTTGATAGACCGTTCCGGCCACCGCGTTAAAGGTCACGATGCTGTGCAAGCCTCCGGCAGGATTGTCGTCGTTGCTCGCAATGGGCGTGAGCGCGCCCACGCTTGAGCCTGTGTAGACGGCAAGCACTGTGTCGTAGCTGCTGCCTGAGGTGTTGATAGTTATGCTGCCACCTGAGGGCGCTTGCCAGCGATACCAGACCGAAGCTCCGCCCGGATTGCCTGCGTGATTAGGCTCTCCCGTCTCTTTGGTCGCACCGGCATTGCTGCCACTAACGCTGCCGGAAGTTCCGCTGATAACCTGCGCGCTCGAGAAATTGTCGTTCGCTGGCGGCGGAAGAGGAGCGCCGACGCGTCCCCACCATGTGCTCCAAGTGTTTGTCGAAGCTGCATACTCCTGAAGCGTCCACATATCTATATCGTTTGCCGGGTCAACGGTTGTTCCGCTGTAGTCGCCCCAGCGATTTCTGCCGCCGGTAGGACTGAAGTAGGTGCTGAGGCCGGCTTTCAGCACCGTGTCGTCGCGCAGGGAGTTAACGGGGTCTGTGCCGGCGCGATAGGCGTAACCGGCGCTGGCATAGTGGGAGGCTGAAAAACGGGAGTAGCCGATGAGCACGTCGTTGTTGCGATTAACGGAGATGCTGGGATAGCCGTAGAAGTATGTGCCGTTCGCACTGTCAATGCGCCCCAACTGCTGTACGGCAAAGCTGGTCGGGTTGATCTGCCACCACTGGACGCTGCTGCGCGTCGGCGTCGTGCCGGCGGGAAGAAAGATGGAGTGCGTGCACCAGAGCGAGCCGTTGCGGTAGACGACCGATTGCATGCCTGCATCGTTAACCTGAATTCTGTTGCTCGTGCCAAACTGCGGCGCAAAATCAACACCGGGCGGAAAAGACTCCCAAGTGTTGGGCGTGCTGATGAAGATGCCCTGAGAGGTATTGTTCAGGGATTCGGAGCCGACCGCTCCTGTAATGGTGTAGAGACGGAGGAAACCGTTGCCGTTGAAGTTGCCGTTCCAGTTTTGCAGCAGGTACATGGTCGAGAGGTTCGCATCGTAGGTGCTGGTGGGCGCAATCGTTCCGCTGACACTGCTCGGCGCGTCGAGTTGTGTGTAGAAGCCTGTCTGGCCGGCGTAGAAGGTGGCCTTGTTGAGGACGTAGAAGCGGGAATAAAACGGAGTGGTAAAGCCCGGATTCTGAAACATGTTGGTCGAGATGACGATCCAGTTTTTGTTGAATCCGACAACCGGGTAATCGGCCCATGATTGATTACTAAAGTCTGCGTCGAGGCGATAAAGATTCCAGATGCCTGTCGGGTCGCTGGTTTGCGAGACGGCGACGAGAATGGCCGAAGCAGCCGAACTGCGGTCGGCAACGGCGATGAGCATCCAGCGATTGCTGTAGGGGTCGTATTGCACGCGCGGGTCGAAGACATCGCCCGAACCGTTCATCACGGGAGAGAAAAAGCTGACGAGCGAACGGACAGAGGCGACGTTGCTGCCGGTCTTCGTCTGCACTAAGACGCCACCGTTGACCGCTACCAACAGATGATTAAGGCCGGCCGCGCCCTGCGTATCCGGCGGAATCCACCCCGTCGCCTGCACACCCTGAAAGCTGGGCGAGGCAACGGGCGAAGGCCCAAGCGCTTGCGAAACCAGAGGGGAAGGCGTCGTGCTTTGCCGGAAAATCTGCGCGTCAGGCGGCACGGGCCTGTCGCGCGCCTCTTCTTCCTCCTCAGGTTCTGGAACGGCACGCAATTCCTGAGAAGAGAACGGAGCGAGCGCATCCTTGCGCGCAAGCTCTGCGAAATTTACCGTCGCCGCACGCACGACAGACTTGCGTTCGCCCTTGATTGATTTCTCGTCCTGCGCGGGGCGTGCGGTTGCTTCGCGACGACTGCGCTCGGAAGTTGCAAGCGGACTATTGAGAGAAGCTCCGGGCTCTCTTTCCTGTGCGAAGGCCGTGCGTGGCAGGCCAATGGATAAGGAAAGAAACGCGAGCAGGAGGCAACTAAAAACGCTGGCTCTCTTTTTCATCAGGGCTTCTCCAAGCTTGTTTTGCGAGCTACAGGGCACGGGAACGTTTGTCTGAATTTGTTGGCGGCGGCTGCCTGAGCCTTACTCTCTTGATGCGGCGCGCGACAAATGCAGCGCTACCATCTGCCAGCGTCCGCGCAGCTTGACGTACATGGCCGTATAACGATAACGAGCATCGGCAACAGGCACGGGGCGGTCTTGCGGGACAGACATCGGAGAGGGAACGGCGCGCGGCTCAGCCCTTGGCGGCGGCTGCCGCTTTTCCTCTTCGGATAATTTGCCGAGGTTGACTGTCGCCGAACCCGTTGCGACTCCGGGAGTGCCCTTAACGGGAACGTCCGCGTCAGACCGCACGCTTGCGCTGCCGGTTGAAATGGCAGCGTTTCCGTAAACGCGCAGGCGGTTGCCGCTCAACTCGATTCTCTTTCCAACAAAACCGAAATTTTCAGCCTGCGCGATAAACTCTCTCTTGCCGAGTGTGGCCGCCTCGTTTGTGTAGGTGAAATCCGAGGCGAGCGCTTCGTCCAGCAAAGGCTGGTTGCGATGCTCGAAGATGTCAATTAACTTCTGCTCCAATCGCGCGAGCGACCGTCTGTCATCATTAGCCTGACCGTTAACTGTCGTCATGCCGGTATGAAATAGTAGGAACGGCAGAAAGAGAGAGAGCATCGCCAGCATCCATGCTCGATTTAAAAGCCCAGTTCCTTTCGCTCTCATCTTTGCTTCCAAACCCTTGCTTAACCTCTCTCGGAATTCATTGCAGGCTTTAGACTGGAAACCCCGGACGCTCCGCTACGCGAAAGTCGGTTCAGCCACGAAGGGCAGAACGGATGTGCTGTGTGCGGTGTAGAGTTCTGGAAGCTCGACGCATGGGGGAATCCTGTCTCAAATGATTGCCGTTCGAAGCGCGGCCCCGTCTAACGTCTATCTCGGCGCGAACGAGCGGCAGGAACACGTCGTATCAATGGCCGGAGCGATGCAGGATAAAGACCGAGACGCGAATCAGGAAAGCAGTGAGTAGGTTCAGTATCCTTCGCCGGAGTTGCTCAGCTTGGAAGCCAACTGTGAGGTAGCGTGATTTGGGCGCTACGCCTGAAGTTGCTTCCCCTCGAAGAGCAGCCAAGACTCTATGCCCGAAAGCAGTTGATGTCAAGTTTTGATGGACGAGCGCCGACTCCTCACTTGTCACTCGTCACTCATCACTGTATTCTTACTTTCTCCCGTTATGACCCCTGAAAGGAGTTCGTTATAGATTATGAAAAAGACTTACGCATTCGCGCTCGCGCTCGCGCTTTCCCTTCTCATTACGACCGGCACGGCCCTCGCGCAGGCAGGCTCAGGCATGGGCCAGGGCACAGGTCAGGGCACAGGGCACGGCAGCGGCACGGGCCACGGCGGCGTTGAAACAGCCACGACGGTCGCAGACTTCACGCTCCCCGACGCCACCGGCAAGAAACACTCGCTCGCGTCCCTCAAAGGTGAGAAGGGAACGATTCTCATCTTTATCTCAACGCAGTGTCCCGTCTCAAACGCCTACAACGGGCGCATGGAAAAACTCGCGCACGACTACAAAGCGCGCGGCATCAACCTCGTCGGCATCAACGCCAACTCGACCGAATCCGCCGAAGACATCAAAGCCCACGCCGAACAGAACGACCTGACGTTTACGATTCTCAAGGACAAAGGCAACAAGGTTGCCGACCAACTGGGCGCGACCAATACGCCGGAAGTCTTCTTCCTCGACGCGAACAATAAGCTCGTCTACCGCGGGCGCATTGATAATTCGCGCAACGGGCAGAGCATCAGCGCCAACGACCTGCGCGATGCCATCGAGGCAACGCTCGCAGGCAAGCCTGTCGCCAACGCTTTCGTACGCGCCTTCGGCTGCTCTATCAAACGCGGTTAATCAAGGATGATGAAACTCAAACGTTTTCTGGCGTGCGTCGTCTTCACCGTCGCGCTCTGTTCCCTCTCTGGATTGTGGCGCGCTCATGCGCTCTTCGATGCAACTGAAAGCGCTCGCGCCGCAGCAACGACAGCAGCGTGCACAGGTGAGACGCACGCCGTAGAGCAGCAAACGCGCAAGCGGCGGCTGCCGCTGCCCGTCGTGCAGGAAATCAATGGAGAGGGCTTGAAGAAGCTTTTGCAGCGCGACGCGAACGACCCTCGCCCGCTGCTCATCAACTTCTGGGCCACATGGTGCGGGCCATGCCGCGAAGAATTTCCAGACCTCGTGCGGATTGATAACGACTACCGCAAGCGCAATCTGGATTTCGTCATCGTCTCGCTCGACGACCCTTCGGAAATCAAAACCACCGTGCCGCGTTTCTTGCAACGCATGCGCGCCCGCATGCCAGCCTATCTCTTAAACGAGACGGAGCCGAACGCGGCCATCAATGCGGTTGACCCCGAATGGGCCGGAGGCATGCCCGCCACCTTTCTGCTCGACCGCAGCGGGCAGGTCGTCTACAAACACCTCGGCCCCGTCAAGCCGGAAGAACTACGCAGGGAGATAGATAAAACGATGAACGCGGAACGATGAACGATGAACTGTAAAGCAGCCGCTATCTGTCATTCATCGTTCATCGTTCCGCGTTCCGCGTTCATCTTATGATTACTCCTGAAACCATCGCCGCGCACAATCTCACCGCCGACGAATATGCGCGGATTAAAGAGCTACTGGGGCGCGAGCCGACGTTTTCCGAACTCGGCATCTTCTCTGTGATGTGGTCGGAGCATTGTTCTTACAAGTCGTCGCTCGTTCACCTGAAGCGCTTGCCGACGACGGGCGCGCGCGTGATTGTGCCGCCGGGCGAGAACGCCGGAGTCGTTGACATAGGCGACGGCTGGTGCGCAGCCTTCAAGGTCGAATCTCATAATCATCCTTCGTTTATCGAACCGTTTCAGGGCGCGGCCACGGGCGTCGGCGGCATCCTGCGCGACATCTTCACGATGGGCGCACGCCCCATCGCCGCCATGAACTCTCTACGCTTCGGCTCGCTCGACCACAAGCAGCACGGGCGACGCAACCGGGCGCTCTTGGCTGGCGTCGTCGCAGGCATCGCACACTACGGCAACGCCTTCGGCGTGCCGACCATCGGCGGCGAAGTCTCCTTCGATGATGCTTACGCGTTGAACCCGCTCGTCAACGCCTTCGCGCTCGGACTCGTCCGTCAGGACCAGATCTTCTTCGGCAAGGCAACAGGCATCGGCAATCCCGTGCTCTACGTCGGCGCTAAAACCGGGCGCGACGGTATTCACGGCGCGACGATGGCCTCCGCAGAGTTTGACGACGAAGCGCTTGAGAAGCGCCCGACCGTGCAGGTGGGCGACCCCTTTCTGGAAAAGCTGCTGCTGGAAGCGTGCCTCGAAGCGATGCGCAGCGGCGCTGTCGCAGGCATACAGGATATGGGCGCTGCCGGTCTGACATCATCCTCCTGCGAGATGGCCGCACGCGCCGGAACGGGCATCGAGCTTGACCTCTCGCTCGTGCCGCAACGCGAAGAAGGAATGACGGCCTATGAGATGCTGCTCTCGGAATCGCAGGAGCGGATGCTGATTGTCGCGCACAGCGGACGCGAGCGCGAGGTGGTTGACATCTTCCGCAAGTGGGACTTGGATGCGGTCGTCATCGGTCGCGTCCGCGAGGGCGCGCGTATGCGCGTCATTCACGCAGGCGAAACGGTCGCAGACATCCCTGTCTCCGCCCTGACTGACGAAGCGCCGCGCTACGAGCGGCCGATGAAGCCTGCGGACGAAGGCGAGAGATTGGGGGATGAAAGGGCGGCGATTGAACCGCTCAGCGTGAAGGCTGCCAACACAGACCCGACGCTCACGGAAGAACCGGGCGCAAGCGTCGGCGGCGGGATGGACGTTGTGCAGCCTGCGCCGCCGACCGCGCCCGTCTTCAAAGATAGTCCGCATGATAGCCAGCAGGCAGTTTCTTTCAACGACGCGCTGCTGCGTTTGCTCTCGTCGCCCAACCTCGCTTCAAAAGAGTGGGTCTATCGTCAGTACGACCACATGGTGAGGACAAACACGGTCGTGCTGCCGGGCGCGGACGCGGCCGTCGTGCGGATTAAGGAGACGCGGCGTGCGCTGGCGATGACGCTCGACGGCAACGGCCGTTATTGCGCCGCCAACCCGCGCGAGGGCGCGAAGTTGATTGTCGCTGAAGCGGCGCGCAACGTCGTGTGCGTCGGCGCGCGTCCTATTGCGATTACCAACTGTCTCAACTTCGCTTCGCCCGAACGCCCTCAAGTGATGTGGTCTTTCTCGGAAGTGATAGACGGAATGGCCGAAGCCTGCCGCGCGTTTGAAACGCCTGTCGTCTCCGGCAACGTCTCCTTCTATAACGAAACGGAGGGGCGCGGCATTCTGCCAACGCCCGTCATCGGCATGGTCGGTTTGATAAACGACGTGCGGCGGGTTGTTCAGCCCGGCTTCAAACGAGCGGGCGACATTATCGCGCTCCTAGGCACAACCGAAGACGACCTTTCGCTCTCTGATTACATGGCCGTCGTCGGAGGACGCACGACCGCAGAGATGATTCAAGAGGGGCGCGTGCCCCGCTTGGACCTTGAGCGCGAGCGTGCTGTGCAGGACGCGTGCCTGCGCGCGGCTGAAGCGGGCCTGCTTAGCTCCGCACACGATTGTGCAGACGGCGGCATCGCCATCGCGCTCGCCGAGTCCTGCTTCTCGTCGCTCAATCATGCCGCTACGGGAGCGGAAGTCGAACTACCCGGCGCGTTCTCCCAACGCACGCGTCTCTTCAGTGAGTCTCCTTCGCGTATCATCATTAGCTTTGACGAGTCGGCGCTCGGACAAATAGAAGAGATAGCCTCGCGCGCTGCCTGTCCGCTCGCGCTGCTGGGCCGCGTCGGCACAGAGCGGCTGCGCATCAAGGCAGACGGCGAAGAGTTAGTAAGATTAAGCATTAACGAACTCGAAGAAGCATGGCGCTCATCGCTCGACGCACAACTACAAGGATGAAAGCTTCACGGTGAAAAGCAAGCTCTGAAGCATGAGGCAATGAAGGATGAAAGAAGAACTGCTCAACTCGAACCGACGCTCCTTCATCGCTCACCTTTCAGTCTTCATGCTTGCTTTGCTGCTGGCCTGCGTTCAAATCTTCTGCGGCGCGGCGCTGGCACAAACAGGCGGCGCACGAAAGAGCGTTGGTGATGCACGCGTCCGCGCCCAACTGGACCAGCTAGGCTACAAATACGAACTGACCACAGACGGCGATTTCAAGTTGATTCCGATTAAGACGGAGGACGGGCGCAGCCAGCTCGTCTACGTCTATTCCAACACGCAGCAGTACAGCACGCTGGAAATCCGCGAGGTCATGTCTCCGGCCTATCTCTCCACGGGGCCGCTCTCGGCGGCGGTCGCCAATCGCCTGCTGCGCGAAAACAGCGAGGTCAAGTTTGGCGCGTGGCGCGTCGAACCGCACAGCAACGGGCAGAAGTATCTGGCGCTCTTCGCCGTCCAGATCAGCGCCACCAGCGACACCGAAACGCTCCGCCTCGCCATCAAGAGCGTACTGCTCGTCGCAGACCGTATGGAAAAAGAGTTGACCGGCACTGACGACTATTAACCAAACGCGGAACGATGAACGATGAACGATGAAGTAAAAGCTATCTGCTTTCAGTTCATCGTTTATCGTTCCGCGTTCATCGTTCATAGTTTGTTTCTCATCCCTTATGTTTGCGCGTGAGCTTCAGCTTTCGGCCGCTGAGCTTGTCGGGGCTTTGCTCCGGCTCGACGCGTCGCGGCGCGTGCAGATACTCGATAGCGGCGGCGCGCGTGAAGACGAAGCGCGTTATCTCATCGCTGGCTTCGACCCCTTCGAGACGATTGAGGCGCGCGGCCAACACTTACGAATCTTCCATCGTGAGAGCCGGAGCGAAGAGCGTCTTGAGGCAGCAGATGTGCTGCGCGTTCTTGATGAGCGGCTTGCGAGATACCGCGTGCCGAGTCGCGCTGCTGCTGCGTCGCGTCCTGCCTGCGGCGTGTGCATCGCCAGCTTCTCTTACGAGTTGGCGCACAACTTCGAGCGCCTGCGCTCAAGGCGTCATGCTCAGTCAACGAATGCTGATGCACAGCCTGATGCTGTTCTAGACTTTTACGACACGCTCGTCATACACGACTATGTGCGCTCGGTCACAGAAGTCGTCAGCATAGCAAGCACGGAGCGTCTTAACCGTCTCTGGGAAATAATCAACGAGTCGGCCTCCATCTTCAATGCGCAACAGCCGCGCGAGAAACCTGATGCGCCGCCCCTCTCCGCTCAACACCTTTCACAATTAACTCAACAGGAATCACAACCCGCCCCTACAACGGCAACGACTTCTCTCTTTAATAGCCGTGCGACTTCAAACTTTACGCGCGACGGATACCTGCAAGCTGTCGAGCGCATCAAGGAACACATCGCGGCGGGCGACATCTATCAGGCAAATCTGACGCAGCAGTTCAGCGTCGCGATTGATGCGCGCCTGACCCCAGAGCAAATTTTTCTCAACCTGCGCCGCGACCATCCGGCTTCCTTCGCGGCCTTTCTGCGTCGCCGTGACGACACTGTTATCAGCGCTTCGCCGGAACGTTTTCTGCGGGTCGTTATGGAAGAGAACGGAGAGCGTTGGATTGAGGCTTGGCCGGTTAAGGGCACACGAGCGCGCGGAATGAGCGCGGCCGACGATGCTCGACTGCGCGAGGAATTGCGTTTGAGCGAGAAAGACCGCGCCGAGAATGTGATGATAGTTGATCTGTTGAGAAACGACCTCGGGCGCGTCTGCCGTTATGGCACAGTCTCCGTCACGGAGATGTTCACCGTTCAGGAGCACCCGACGCTCTTTCATCTGGTCTCGAAAGTGCGCGGAAGCCTGCGCGAGGAAGCGACTGCGGGCAGCATCATGCGCGCGGCGTTTCCGTGCGGCTCGATTACGGGTGCTCCGAAGATTCGCGCGATGGAGATTATTGACGAGATAGAACCGGGCCAGCGCGGCCTTTCGATGGGAGCCATCGGTTACTTCTCTTTCGACGGCTCGCTTGATTTGAACGTCGCGATTCGCACGATGGTTGTTCGCAATCGCGTGGCCCGCTTCAACGTCGGCGGCGGCATCGTCGCAGACAGCCAGCCAATCCTTGAATACGAAGAATCATTAACGAAGGCGCGCGCTCTGCTGCGCGCTCTGGGCGTCGAAATCGGGAGATAACAAGTCAAACTATTTTTCGCACGCGTCTCATCTTTTTCATGTATTCTCGTTTAACCTTTTGCAGGCGACATCGTTGAACTCTTGAGAGCGTAGACTGCCCGATGCACTCGCGAATCATTCACAACCAACGCTTGCTGGAAACGGCAAAAGCGCGCGCCGCTTTGCTCACGCCCGCCGCGCTCTACGGTCGCGGCGTCTTTACCACGCTCGCCATCTACGACCGTCAGCCGTTTCTCTGGCACGCCCACTGGTGGCGTCTCATGGAGCATGCCGCGCGCGTTCATGTTGATGTCACGGGTCTTGATGAAGAGCAGGCGCGCGCGTCGTTAGTTAAGTTAATCGAAGCTAACGGAGTGGAGAATGGTCGGGCGCGTTTGACGCTGCTGGCGGGCCTTGAGCGCGGCGTCTGGGAAATCAAGGGCGAGACGAAGACGGAGCTTTTGATGATGACGGGCGATGCGCGCGTCGTCAGCCCAGAAGGATTGGCGTTGACGGTCTCGCCCTATCGTCTCAATACCCTCTCGCCGCTCGTGGGCATCAAAAGCGTCAACTACCTTGAGCACATCATGGCCTGGGAGGAAGCACGCGCGCGTGATTTCGATGAAGCCGTCATGCTCAACGAGCGCGGGGAAGTCGCTTCAACCACGCTCGCCAATCTCTTCTGGGTGAAGGACGGCACGGTTCACACGCCCGCGCTCTCGACCGGCGCGCTCGCAGGCACAACGCGCGCACGTATCATCTCCCTCGCTCACGAGCTTTCAATCCCAATCATCGAAGGCGTCTACGAACTCTCACACATGGGCGAGGCGGACGAAATCTTTCTCACCTCCGCCGCCCTCGGCTCAAGCATCGTCACCACCTTCGATTTTCATCGCTACACGGTCGCCGTCGGCTCTGTCGCGCTCAGAATCCATGAAGCGTTTCGTCAATTAACGCTCCACGCAGATTGAAGACGGCCGCAGTTTTGCGTCTCATCGTCTGCGGTAAAATGTTATTGGCTGCGGAACAGCGTCGAACTTAAAACCACTACGCGTTACAGCTTACGCGCCGCCCGTGTGCTATAATCTTGTGCCTTACTTGACCAAAACCAACAAGCGCCATCATTATTCGTTCAGGAGGATTCTGAAAACATCATGGCTACCGAACTCAAACGCGCCGACACTTCTTTGAGCGGAATCGAAGAACTGTTGGGCACGGACGCGCGCCAGTTGCTGGACCATACGTCGCAGACGATTTCCAGAGACCAACTGCAAACACCCGGCCCTGATTTCGTTGACCGCGTGTGGGCGCAGAGCGACCGCAGCCCGCAGGTATTGCGTTCCCTGCAAACGCTCTTCGATAACGGGCGGCTCAGAGGCACAGGCTATCTTTCGATTCTGCCGGTTGATCAGGGCATAGAACATTCGGCGGGAGCATCGTTTGCGCCGAACCCGCAGTATTTCGACCCTGAAAATATCGTACGGCTTGCGATTGAGGGCGGGTGCAACGCCGTCGCGTCCACCTTCGGCGTGCTCGGCCTCGTCGCGCGCCGCTACGCGCACAAGATTCCCTTCATCGTCAAGATTAACCACAACGAGCTTTTGACCTATCCGAATCGCTTCGACCAGGTTTTGTTCGGCACGGTTGAGGAGGCGCGCGAGATGGGCGCGGTCGCGGTCGGCGCGACCATCTATTTTGGCTCTGAAGAATCAACGCGCCAGATCACGGAAATCAGCGAGGCGTTCGCCTTCGCGCATGAGCTTGGGATGGCGACGATTCTCTGGTGCTACCTGCGCAACCCGAAGTTTAAGACCAAAGAGGGCGACATGCATTCGTCAGCCGATTTGACGGCGCAGGCCAATCACCTCGGCGTCACGATTCAGGCCGACATCATCAAGCAGAAACTCCCTGAACGGAACGGCGGCTACAACTCGCTCAACATCGAAAGCTCCTACGGCAAGACGAGCAAGCTGATTTACGAAAAGTTGACGAGCGAGAATCCGATTGACCTTGTGCGTTATCAGGTTGCCAATTGCTACATGGGCCGCTGCGGGTTGATCAACTCAGGCGGCGAATCCAAGGGAGCGACTGATTTGCAGGAAGCCGTGCGCACAGCCGTCATCAACAAGCGCGGCGGCGGCATGGGCCTCATCTCAGGGCGCAAGGCATTCCAGCGCCCGATGCAGGAAGGTGTCGCGCTGCTCAACGCGATTCAGGATGTCTATCTCTCGCAGGAAATCACGATTGCCTGAAGAGACGGAATCCCGAATTCAGTGATTCAGACTCAAAAGCAGGGTTCAGTAGTTAGTCAAGGATAGAAGAGCACAATAGAGGCTGTTTGAGAGTTCTCTCCGTTTGACTACTGAATCCTGCTTTTCCCGTTTGCGCGCATTGAATCCCGAACAAGCGCCAATCTCAGATGCAGAGCTACTCCGCCGGATTGCCGACGGAGAGGAAGAGGCTTTGGCCTCGCTCTATGACCGTTATAAATCCATCCTTTTTAGTCTCATCCTCCGTATATTACATAGCCAGCCTGAGGCTGAAGACATCTTGCAGGATGTTTTCATACAGGTCTGGAACAAGGCTGCTGATTTCGACGAAGCGCGCGGGCGACCCTTTACGTGGCTCGTCACGCTCGCACGCAGTCGCGCCATTGACCGCTTGCGCCAGTTAGGCTCGCGCGAGCGGACGGCCGTCGAGGCCAGCCGCGACGCGCCTGACATTCTGGTTGATGCTGAGGATGATGCTATTAAGTCTGAGCAGGGCGCGGCCGTCCGCAAAGCGCTCGCAGAGTTGCCCGAAGAGCAGAGACGCACGCTCCTGCTGGCCTACTTCGAAGGCTTAACGCAGACGGAAATCGCCTCGAAGTTGAACACACCGCTCGGCACGGTTAAGACGCGCATGCGCTCCGGGATGATGAAGCTCCGCGAGCTTCTGGGGCCGCAAGCGAAAACCTTTTTTTAGCTTCCGCACATCGAAGCAAATAACATGACGCAGCAGCGTCAAGACGGAGCGCAGGAGAGGGCTAACGGAAAGTTATTAATGGGCCACGATGACTACAGAGAGATGCTGGCAGAGCACGCGCTTGGCGCGCTCGATGCCGGCGAGGCACGCGCGCTGGACGAACATCTGGCAGCGTGTGAGGACTGTCGTGCGGAGTTGTCACAGTGGCTCGACACGACGGCCGCGCTCGCTTACTCTGTCAAACTCACTGAGCCGCCGCCCGCCCTACGCTCTCGCCTGCTTGAAAACGTGCGCGCCAGAGGAGCGCAACCCTCCGTCAGCACAACGAAGACTTCCGGCGATTCGCGTTCGGATTCGCGTTCAGAGACAACGACAACAGTCGCGTCTCCTGCGGCTGCGACGAAAGCGGCCGCAAACGTTGTTTCCATCAGCGAGCACAAGCGTTCGAGTTGGAATACTTTTCAGAAGTTCGGCGCGCTGGCCGCCTCTCTGGCGTTCATCGCTTTTCTCATCACGCTCGCCGTTCTCTGGAATCGCAATCGCGCGATGCAGGCTGAGATGGCGCGCATGAACAGAGACTTGCAGAGCACAAAGGAACAACTCAAGCGCGAACGCGAAATCAGCGGGATGTTTACAGCGCCGGACACGCGCGTTGCGACGCTCACGGGCACGGAGATGGCTCCGCGCGCGCGCGCACGCCTAGCCTATAACAACGCCGGAAGCGCGATGATGATTGTGGACCAGTTGCCGCCAGCGCCCGACGGAATGGACTACCAAATCTGGTTTATAGCCGACGGCAAGCCCTTGCCCGGCGGCGTCTTCAAGCCTGACGCGACGGGCCATGCAGAGATGCGCGATCAGGTTCCAGCCTCAGCGCGCACGGCCGCCGCCTTCGCTGTCACGCTCGAACCTCAGGGCGGAACATCTGCCCCGACAGGCCAGAAGTATCTCCTCAGCACAGCATCGTCATAATCGTCAGATTGCTGTGACAAATTTTTATTGGCCCAACAGTTAATTTCCCGCGCGCACTTAAATCCGAAAAGACTCAACACGCGTAGATTAGTTGAAGTAACAAAAAAGGGTCAGAGTGGCAACCGCTGGCCGGGTCTTCGCACCAGCAACCGAAATGTCTGGTTCCGTGAATTATGAGGCGTGTCTTAAAGCAGATGCGCCGAGGGTGAAGTGTGCCTGAATGAAAAAGCACACGACGCTCGAACTACAGAATCCGGGCCGCCGCAAGCACAATGGCTGGCTCGCACACTAACAAGAGAGGGATACGAAAGATGATTTCGAAGTCGAAGATTTTCCACATGATGCTCGTCGCGCTGGCAGCGCTTGGCCTAACCGCATCGTCCGCTGTGGCCCAGAATAATCCTATGGTCGGCGGCGCAGCGATGTACCGCAACAAAGACATCGTTGACAACGCCGTCAACTCCGCAGACCACACGACGCTTGTGGCCGCCGTCAAGGCCGCAGACCTCGTCGGCACACTGAAAGGCAAGGGGCCGTTTACGGTCTTCGCTCCGACCAACGCGGCCTTTGATAAGCTGCCCGCAGGCACGGTTGACACGCTGCTCAAGCCCGAAAACAGAGAGACGCTGACCAAGGTTTTGACCTACCATGTGGTCGCGGGCAAGTACGACGGCAAAAAGCTGATGAGCCTCATCAAGCGGGGCGGCGGCACGGCAACGCTTAAAACCGTGAGCGGCGGGACGCTGACCTTCACGATGGGCGATGCAATGATGGGCGGTAATATGATGAACGACAAGAAAAGCAAATCGCTCATCGTGAGAGATGAAAAGGGCGGCACATCGAACGTCACCATCTCGAATGTCTATCAATCAAACGGCGTCATCCACGTCGTTGACACTGTTCTGATGCCGGGCATGTAAGCAACCATCAGGCAGCCTTAGGTCAAACCCGAATTTCCTGACATTTCCTGATAGTGATGAGAGAGGCGCTTGGCTCGAAAGCGCCTCTTTCTTCTTTTCGCGCCCGCACTCGCAAGCTTTTTTTTGTGTCACTGAAATTCCCAAACGCTCTCTGTCAAGTCACTTCTCAACTAAAAACTTGCTACACTATCAGACGGCTGCCGCCTGCAAGTTGCGGACGACTAAACAAGCGAGGACTTTAAAAGTGGCTGAAGAGAAACCGACTGTGCCGAATGAGATTTCCGACGAGACAGGGCAATACGATGCGCGCTTCGTACTGTGGCGCAAGTTCTGCGCCGACAACAATGTTCCCGTCGAAACACTGCCGAGCGATTTGAGCGGCGACATCAAAGACCGCTGGGAGAAGCTGAAAGCCGAACGCCTGAAAGGCAGCGATAAGGAATAACGCAGTGATGAGCGATGAGTAATGAGTGATGAGTTAAGAGCAGTTGCTTTTACTCATCACTCATTACTCATCACTCATCACCTTTTTAAAATCCTCTTCCTATCCTGTAGCCGCCTGTCAGAAAGGGATTGGTCAAGCGCTCTTCTCCGATGGTTGTCTTCGGGCCATGCCCCGAATAGACTTCCACGTCGTCTCCGAGCGGCATGAGTTTGTTGAGCAGCGAATCCATCAGTTTCTTGCTTGAGCCGCCCGGCAAATCCGTCCTTCCGATAGAACCTGCAAACAGACAATCACCGACGAAGACTTTTCTTTCGCGCTCTTCAAACAAGACGACGTGGCCGGGCGTATGGCCCGGACAATGAATCACCTTGAAGCGTAGTTTCCCGACTTCGTATGTCTGCCCGTCCGTCCAGTGTTCATCAATGGGCGGCGGCTGTTCAAACTTGAATCCGAGCGCGTCCCACCGCGACGGCGGAATACCAAGCCACGAGGGTTGCTGCGGCAAGCCTTCATAAAGCGGTTCATCCGCCGGGTGAATAATAACCCTTGCGGCGGGCCTCAACTTCTTGAGCGCCGCCACGCCGCCGATGTGATCCATGTGTGCATGCGTCAGCGCGATTGCCTGCAACTCAAGCTCGTGCTCTTCAAGCGCCGCGACCACCCGCTCCGCCTCGTCGCCGGGGTCTAAACAGATAGCGCGACCAGTCTCCTCGCATCCGACCACACGCGTGTGCTGCTGAAACGGCGTGACAGTGATTTCCTCAATAATCATCTCAATTCTCTAATCATCTACCAGCGCAGGATTCTGGATTACTTTAACTTACAAACGGGCTTCCTGTCTTGAGACGTATGCTGATGGGCAGAGGTTTTTCTTCGGAATCGAGGTGTGTTTGATTTCGAGAGCCTAGTTGAAATCGCTGACGAGGATAATGTCGTTAATCTCCGTGCCGCGTTCGCAGGCCAGGGTGCTACCGTCCTTCGACCAGTCGAAACGATAGATTAAGTCTTCTTTGAAATTGGTCAGTCGCCGGGGCGGCTGGCCGTCTACCGGCTGACTCCAGATGTTTGTGACGCCGCGTTGTGGTACGAAGTAGGTGATGGCGCGGCTGTCGGCCATCCAGCGAATGCTTTGCGGATAGATGAGCGGAATCGTGTCGAAGGTCTTGAGGGGCTGACCGCCTTCGAAGGGAAGAATCGCTACCTTTCCCTGGTAGATGCAGGCTATGTATTTTCCGTCGGGTGAAACAACGGGACGCTGCGAAGGCTCTTCTGTCAGCGGTTGGGGTTCGCCGCCTTCAACGGGCATTCTCCAGAGCGTCGGGCGGCCGGCGCTGATGGCTGCATAGACGACCCAACGCCCGTCTGGCGAAAGGCTCGGAGAATCCTCGCCAGCGCCGTTTGTTAACTGCACGGGATTGCTGCCGTCCGCGTTCATACGCCAGAGATGCCGGCCAGCGTTTCTGTTTGAAACGAAGACGATATAACGCCCGTCAGCGGAAGCCACGGGCGAGAAGTCTGTTCGCGCATCCACGGTCAGTTGCTTCTGGTTGCTTCCGTCTGCGTTCATCACCCAGATGTCCGGGTTGCCGCTCGCGTGTGAGGCATAGAGGATACGCCCGTCAGGCGTCCATGCCATGCCGAACATCTCGCTGTAGTTGTCGCCGAAGCCGGAAGTAATCTGCGTGGCGCACTCGGATTCGCCGCGCGGCGCAATCCAGATGCGAGAGAGCCTGACGTTCTGAATAGTAATCAGCGTTCTGGAATCGGCGGAGACGCTGATGTCGCGATAACCGTTGAGGTCGTTGGTGACGCGACGCGCTGCGCCCGACGGATAAGAGAGATGCCAGATCTGGTCTGCGAAGACGGAGGCGTCCAAGTGCCATGCGATAGCGAGCAGGCCGCTTCCGTCTCCGAGCCAGGCAACCTGCCCGACCCACGTCCAGCGCTGAGGCGACAACTCTTTAACAGAAGCATCGTCCGTGTTAATCGCCACGACGTTCATGTAAGACTCTGCGGTGTCGTAGCCGCCGGAACCGCAGGCTATGACGCGGCCGTCGGGCGACCACGCTGGTCCTTCGAAGGAGAAATAATCGGGGCGCTTGCGCGTCGCGAGCCGTCGCTCGCCTGAGCCGTCTAAGTTCGCAACAATCAAGGCCGACTCACGCGCGGCCGGATAGCCGCGAATAAAAGCGCAGCGTTTGCCGTCGGGTGAAAGCGTGACGGGGCTGTCAACGTCTTCCAGCAGTTTGCGCGGCGTGCCGCCGAGCGCGGGCACTTCGTAAAGCAGCGCGGGGTCTGTCATCTTCGTGTAGACGACGTAATAAATGTGGTTACCATCATGCGAAAAAGTGACGCCGCGATACTCGACAGCGGCGGGCGCAACTATCTGCACGTTATTAGTGGCTGCGACCTGCCGCACCCACAAGCTCTGAAGCCCGCCGTCTTCAATCACGTGTGCCAGATACTTGCCGTCGGGCGAGAGCGTAGCTCTTGATGCTTTGCCGTTGGCCGTCAACTTCGTAATCCGCATCTTCTGGAAGGGCGCTGGCGGATTAGCAACAACCGGCTCGTTGTTGTTCCGTTGATAATATTTATAAGTGATGGCAGCGGCCAGCAGCAGCACGGGCATCAGTAGTCCGAGCAGGGTCGCTGCTTGATGGCGCTTAATCTGTTGCCAGAGCGAACTGGATGTTGCGTCTCCGGGTGCAGCCGCGAGTTCTCCGGCGTGTGTGGTCGCCTGAGCGCTGCCGCTTGGAGCGGTCGCGGAAGAATGAAAACCTGAACGCGCGCCTTCGCCGTTCTGATGGTCGTCCGTCTCCTCTTCCTCATGGACTACGTGCGTGCGCGTATGCTGTTCGACGAAAAGGGTCGTGCCTTCGTCGCGCAACTCTCGGACGCTGTGCGAGAAACGGTAACCGCGCTTCGGTATGGTTTCGATGTACTGCTCGGTGTCGCGGCCCTGCCCTAAAGCCTTGCGGAGCGTGAAAATATTCTGGGCCAGCGTCGCTTCCTCGACGAAGGTGTCGGGCCAGACGGCGCGCAGCAGTTCATCTTTTTCGACGATGCGCCCGCTGCGATTAACGAGATAGAGAAGCGTGTCCAGCGCTTTCGGCGTCAGTTGCACGGGCTGGCCGCGACGCAGCAGCCGTCGCTCCGTCGCGTCTAGACAAAACTCGCCAAACTCGTAGAGATGTCTGGTTTCCGTCTCCATCCCTTGTTTGAAGAACTCTTTCAAAACCCACTTTCAAAATTATTTGAAAGTGATTTGAGCGTGCTTTAAAGACATTCCCTCGTCTGACGCCTTAGGATGCGCGGCGAGGTGAGCAAGGCATTGTTGGTGTTAAACGTCGGGGAGACGAGACGAGATGCCAGCAGAAGCGCTTTGCTCACCTCCTGTCTAAAAAGCAAGAGCGCCACACGCGTCCGAGCACACAAATATCAGAGAATCTGTCATGGGATACGACCAACGAGGCCCGCAGGTTCTCATTAACCACGAGAGGCAAATCCCCAGATGAAGAAGCGGAGAGTCGAGGTCGTGGTCGAAACGCACCAGATTTGGATTATCAGGCAAACGGATTTTCGCAAACCTGTCTGGTGCGCCGGGTGCGCCCGGTTGGCGAGGATGGTGACGGCGGACGAAGCCGCCTGTCTCATCCATCAGAGCACGCGCACCATCTACGCGTGGGTCGAAGCCGGCAGGCTGCACTACAGGGAAACGCCGGAAGGCTGCCTGCTCGTCTGTCTCGATTCGTTATTGTCGGGCGCAACAAGCGAAGCCCACAACCGGCCGGAAATTCGCGCCTCGCTCGAACTAGAGAGCGCGCCGGTCGCACGCGAATAGCCGACGAGAGATTTGAAGTTTTATTTGACGGAGGAGGAAGCAATGCGTCCTCAGAGTAATCTGCCAACGAACGATGCGCAGAACGGAGCGGTCGTTCATCGTCTCGAAGCGTTGAAGAAGCTGACGCGCCAGCTTCTCAGGGAAGTTCAATCGTTGGAAGAATCCCGCGCGCCCTACACGAAGAGCAACATTCGTCTGAGCGAAGAGGTGCAACGCTTCGAGGTCAATCTGATCCGTTGCGCGCTGGCGCGCACGAGCGGCAACCAGCGCCGCGCCGCACACCTGCTCGGTATCAAAGCCACAACGCTCAACTCGAAAATCAAGCGCTACAACATTCGCCCCTAGACGCGTCAGGAAATTCGGTCTCCCCCCGGCGCTCTCTTTGAAGAAGGCCCGCGCCGGAAGCAATCTGTTTTACTCAGGGAAGAATTCGATGGCTATCATTCCTAACAAAGATAAGGGCAGCGCTCATGCTGCGCAGAATCAAACGGGCGCGTCTTGGCAGGCGGAAACGGTTGTCACGCCCTTCGTGCGTGAGCGAACAGACCGTGCGCTGGCGCTCAAGAGAGTCCAGACCGTTGAGGATGAAGCGCGAGAGACCGAAGGCTTGCCGATGCTGGCGACCGCTGGCGACGTGCGCGAAGTCGTTCGCCTGCTCAAGCGTAAGTCTGGCGGCCTCACGATTATCGAAGGGATGGACGCCGTTAAGCGTATCTTCGACCCGCGCAAGGTCGCGGCCTATGAATACTGGGGACTCGTTAACAGAAAAGGTGACCGTCTCTCTTTGAGCGCGCTCGGCTGGGAGTTTGCACGCCGCCTCGAACCCGAAGCACAACTCTTCCGCAACGTCTTGAGCGCGACGCTCGCCTATCGCTCCGCTCTCGAATGGATTTTCAAGCAGCAGCTTGAGATTGTCACGGACTTGGATGTCGCCTCTTTCTGGCTTGAGCATCCAGCCGAAGTATCTCTGAGCGGAAATCAGAAGACCGCGGAGGGAAACGTCGTCTGCTTTTTTCATCTCTGTCAGGAAGCCGAACTCGGAATGGCAACGTTAGGCAAACGCGGGCAGCCCGCGCGCCTGCGCGTTGACCGCGAAGAACTCGCCGCCTACATCGCCCACAATTCATCTGCCGCAAACGGTGAGCGTTCGCTCCGAAGCACGACGGAAGAAGACGCGACCGAAAGTTTAACGTTACACGCGCGGCAGAGAGGGCTGCGATGCGCCACAGCTAATGCTTCGGAGACGGCGCGCGTCCTTATCTCGCACCTGACGGATTCGCCCATCATCAAGCAGCTACGGATGGCGCTTGAGTTGGCCGGAATCGAAAGCGAAACGAGCACGAGAACGAAGCGCGACGCGCAGCTTGTGCCCGATGAAACGTTCGACGCGATGCGGCGCTGCGACAGGGCCATCGTCGTCGTGACCAAAGAGGACTGCACTGCGGAGACGGATAAGACGAGCGCTCCCGGCGAGAGCCTGATGCTGGAAATAGCGACGGCTGTGGTCCATTACAACCGCCGCGTGCTTCTGCTCTGTGAACAGAGCGTGCCCTTGCCCGCATGCCTGCGAGACCTCTGCCGGCAGGAGTTTGCGGGCGACACGCTGACGTGGGAATCCGGCGTCCAACTGCTGAAGACGCTAAAGGGCTTTCAGTCGTGAGCCTCAAGCAAGGAAATGATGAAGTCGGAGCGATGAAGGATGAACTGTTAAGAGCTTGCCTGTCATTCCTCGTTCAGCGTGCCTCTTGCAGCGTTTATTTCATGCGTCCTTGATGTTGAGTTGATTCCTCAAAGAATAGGAAGAGGAAACCAAAAGGGCGAGCGGCGCGAGACTTGGTCTCGCGCCGCTCGCCCTTTTAGCTTTCGCGCGCCCGTGTGCTGGCGGAGAGTGTGGGCGCAGAGCGAAAGCCAGCCGGGTTAGAACTGAAACTTGACGCCGAGGCGCAGCGCTGACGGTGGCTGGAACACAAGCCCTTCGCCGTAGAACGGATTGAAGAACTGTATGTTGTTCGCACCCGAGATGCCGCTGTTGATGCGTAAAGTTATGTCCTGAACGATGGGGCGCTGGCTGTTGAGGACGTTGAACCAGTCAACCTGAAAACGCAACTGCCGGTTCTCTCCGAACTGAATCGGATAGTAGGCGTTGAGGTCCAGGTTGTAGGTCGCAGGCGACCTGTTGCTGCCAGTGACCGGGTTGATCGCTGTGCCGCGCGGCACTGCGAAGCCTTCGTTGTTGCCGTAGATTCCGGCCGGGTCCGGGATCGCGGAGTTAAACGGAATACCGCTCTGTGCGCGGAACGATGCGCCAATCAGAAGCTTGAACGGCGTGCGATAGCTGCCGTCAAACTTGAACTGGTGCGGACGGTCGTTCGGCAAGCGTCCGTAGGAATTAGCCAGCAGTCCGACGAGGTCAAAGAGACTCGTGATGTTCGGGTCGCTTTGCGCATTGTCGTTGCGGAACAAGCCTTCGTAGTTACCGATGAGGCTGGAGAACACGTAGGAAGCGATGAACTGGTAGTTGTTCGTAAAGCGCTTCGTGGCCGTAAACTCAAGCGCACGGTAGTAGCGACGACCGCGCCCGAAACGCGTGAAGCCTGTCTCCTCTCTTTCGCCAGCGATTCTGTCGGTCAGGCTCTCGCCGGGATTGAAGAGGAAGTAGGTCGTGCCGTTGTCAAACGAGCCGTCTTCGATGACGGAGCCCTGCGCGCGGTAGATGCCGCGGAAGCCTATCGCCAAATCTTTGACAATCTCGTATTCAAAACCGGCTGTGACTTCGTTGACGCTCTGCGGCTTCAAGTCCGGGTCAACGGGCGTGGCCGTGCAACCGAGGCAGCCGAGGCCGCCCGCCGTGCCCGTCGTGACGACCGCATTGGCGGGCGCGTTGTAGCGGTCAACGTTAATCTGCTTGTCCTGCTGAATCTCGTCGCCGCCAGCGCGAACGTTGACATCGAGCGGGAGCGGCGTTTCGAGAAAGCGTGCGTAGTTGACGAACACTTTGCCCTTGCCTCTGCCCGTGAAATCCCAGATGAGGCCGACGCGCGGCTGCATGTTGTCCTTGAAGTTGTTCAGAGAGACGTAACGCGAGTTGAGGCCGTTGGCTTGCTGGAAATCCCAGCGCAGGCCGAAGTTAAACTGCACGTCGCGGCTCAATTTGTAATCGTCCTGAATGTAGAAGCTCTGGACGTTGGTGGTCGTGGCTTTGTCCTGCGTGTCGAGCAGGAAATCACGAACGCGTGTGCTCGTGCGAATCAAGAACGGATTGACTTGCAGTTGAGCAGCGGTCAAGGTCGTGTCCGTCGAAGCAGAGGTGATTCCGGCCGGTGCTTGACCCGACGCAATCAAATCATTGACGCGCGTGGTCAGGCCCGCTGCCGGGCAGATGACGTTGCTGCCCGATACGGTGCAGACGCCGAAGTTGTTGGTGATACGAATGCCGCCGGGCATGACGTTGCCCGGATTGGCAGCGCCCGTTTCCTGTCCCGTCGGGTCTGCAAAGACGCGCGGCCCGCCGCTCGATGTCGTCAGGATAGTGTAGCGGTTCTGGTTGTACTCAAAGCCGTACTTGAAGGTATGACGACCGTAGAGATTCTGGAAGCGCGCGGAAAACTCGCGGCGGTCGCGGTCCTGATTCGTCACGAGGCCGAAGCCCTGACGCACGTAGTTGCGTTCAAGGATGCCGCCGCGCCCGTCAACGAAGGCGACGAAGCCCTGCGTCGAAGAGACGTTTGTATCAACGACCGCAGCGACCGAGTTGCCGAAGCGAATCGCGAAGTTGTCAATCGCGAGCGGCGTATTCGCCACGCTCGCTTCCGGGATGGCGTTGGCCCGCTGGAAGTGTAGGCCGAAGGAGAATTCACCGATCCATGTTGGCGTAATGGTTGAGTTCAAACGCGCTGTGTAGTTGTGCCCGCCGGTTTGAATCTCGCCGCGGAAGCTGTTGAGGTCAGCGCCGAAGCCTGAGCCAGCGCCGACGGCGTTGATGCCGAAGAGAAAACCTTTCTGCTTCGTGAAATCACCGAAGGTTGAAAGGGTCAGCGTGTGGTTATTGTTGACGGCGTAGGTCAGCTTTCCGGCGTAGAAGGGAGTCGTCAGTTGGTTGCTGACATTTTGCCGGAAAGTCTGAGTCAGGAAGAAATTCTCACGCCGCTGCGGGTTGAATGCCCCGAAGAACCAGAGGCGATCTTTTTTGATTGGCCCACCGATGTCAAACCCTGCATCGAGTTCGGAGAAGCCGTTAGGAGCAGAGCCGATAAAAGGAAAGCTCTTTGTTTCGCGCACGAGGCTCTTGGTCGTGAAATAACCGAAAGCATCACCGCGAAACTCATTGCCACCGCTCTTCGTGATGACGTTGAAGATTCCGCCCGTGCTCTTGCCGTATTCAGCGCCATATGCGCCCGTCTTGATTTCCACTTCCTGCACAAACTC
>DASVPO010000004.1:0-130731 GCA_036382855.1 Pyrinomonadaceae bacterium
TCGGATTTGCGTATGCGCTGATGCAAAAGGGGCGCATGAAGTCGTATGTCGGCGCGCCGACATACGACTTCATGCGCCCCTTTTGCATCAGCGCATACGCAAATCCGAGGAGTCCTGAACGCTTATCATCCCCCACTTGCCGAAGTCTCTTAATTTCCCGTAACGGATAGAGCGTCTTTGCTGCGGGCTATAATTCAGGACTTTAGCCAAAGCCTCCTGCAAAGCGGCATCTAAAAGAACGGCCGTCTTATCCGGCTCCGTATGAGCGCCGCCTTCCGGCTCCCGCACTACTTTATCAATGATGCCCTCCCGTAGAAGGTCTTGCGCCGTCAAACGCAGACCCTTAGCTGCATCTGCGGCATACGACGCATCCTTCCAGAGTATCGCAGCACACCCTTCGGGCGTGATAACCGAATAGGTCGCATTCTCCAGCATTAAAATCTGGTCGCCGACGCCGATGGCCAACGCACCCCCTGAGCCACCCTCCCCTATAATCGTAATTATCAAAGGGACTTGTAATCTAGCCATCTCCCTCAAATTATAAGCAATTGCTTCAGCCTGCCCGCGTTCTTCTGCATCTATGCCCGGATAAGCTCCCGGAGTGTCAATAAAAGTGAAAATCGGCCGGTTGAATTTTTCCGCCATTTTCATCAGGCGTAGAGCTTTACGGTATCCTTCAGGCTTAGGCATGCCGAAGTTTCTGTACCGTCGCTGTTTTGTATC
Source organism: Pyrinomonadaceae bacterium (assembly GCA_036382855.1). Lineage (GTDB taxonomy): Bacteria > Acidobacteriota > Blastocatellia > Pyrinomonadales > Pyrinomonadaceae > DASVTR01. The sequence continues at coordinate 724 of DASVPO010000004.1, forward strand.
TCTCCCCTTCTGATGGCCTATGACGACTATAGGGAGACCGTGAAACTTAGCCAGACCGCAGATGATGGCTGAATCATCTGCAAAACGACGATCACCATGCAGCTCTGTAAAATCTTCAAACAACCTTTCGACTAGATCCAGCGTGTAAGGCCTATCTTCATGCCTCGCCAGTTGCACGCGCTCGAAAGCAGTTAGCTCGGCAGACGTTTCAGCAGACTCCGGCTCTCCCTTTTTAATCTTATTGTCGTCCGGCTGGGCCATTTTAGATTATTCCTTCGAGTTGGTGGCGTAGGAGCAGCTACTTAATTGGTTAACGTAACATTCAACCATTCCACCTGACAACCACGCTGGCGCAGCGCAGATTCCAGTTCGCGACTTCCCTGCACGCGGAGCGCGCCGTGCGGACGCGCACGCACCAGAACACGGTCTTCAAGGGCAAACTCCAGAACAACTTCACAATCACCTTTATGCCCGTCCATTAAAGTTAACAACTCTTCAAGCAGTAGGCCCGGCTCTGCGCTTGAAGGAATTCTGAGCACGACCGCGCGCGACTTGCGTTGCAGCACATCGTCCAGGCTCGTAATCTCATCAGCGATGATGGTCAGACTACCGTCGTCCGTCACATCCAGTTTGCCGCAGACCAAGATTGCAGCATCGTTTTGCAGAATTCTTTCGACTTTACTAAAAATCTCCGGCCACACGACGCATTTTACTCCGCTCGCTTCATCCTCCAAACGCAATAAACCGAAGCGCTGGCCTTTTTTGGTCGTACGCACCTGTAAAGAACTGACGATGCCTCCTATGTTAACTTTGCTGCCGCCCTCACGCCCATTTAATTTCAACGTCTTACAGGCTTTGAGTTCAGCTAAAACCTCAGCATAATTTTCCAAGGGATGGCCCGTAATATAAAACCCTACAGCCTCCTTCTCAGCCGTCAGCAACTCTGCATGCGTCCAAGGTACAGCCTCTACAAGTGCCTCTTCAGGCTGCTCAACGCCTACAGCGACTGCGCTGCCGAAGAGATCATTTTGACCACTCAGTTTATTACGCTGCGCTCGATTGCCTCTGGCCAGAGCCTGGTCAATGGACTTATGCAGACGCGCTCGCCATTGATGAAGGCTATTCTCATTATTCTTTAGAGAATCGAAGGCCCCTGCGAAGACAAGGCTTTCAAGCACCCTCTTATTAATCGCATTTGGCGCGACGCGTTGCGTAAAATCGAAAAAGGATTGAAACGAACCGCTCCGACGCGCTTCCACTATCGCAGACACGCTCGATTGGCCAATGCCCTTGATGGCAGCTAGTCCATACCTAATCGCCCCTTCGAGAGGAGTAAACCCGCTGCCGCTCTCATTGACATCAGGCGGCAGCAATTTTATTCCCTGCCCGCGCAACTCTATGGAGTACTTAAAGACCTTAGCAGTATCCTGTATTTCGTTTGAGAGAACAGCGGCGTAGAAATGCTCCGGGAAATGCGCCTTGAGATAAGCTGTCTGGAAAGCCAGGTAGGCATAAGCGACACTATGGCTGCGGTTGAAGCCATAATCGGCAAACTGCGCCATCAGCGAGAATATCTGCTGCGCCTTCTCTTTCTTAATCCCACGTGCGACGGCTCCGCTAATAAATTTCTCCTCGTGACGAGCCATCTCCTCGCGTTTCTTCTTCCCCATCGCGCGGCGCATTAGGTCTGCTTCCCCCAGACTATATCCGGCGAGTTTCTGTGCCAGCTGCATAATCTGTTCCTGGTAAACCAGAATGCCATACGTGTTATTCAGGATTTCCTTCATTTCCGGGACAATATAGCGAACAGACTTATGGCCATGATGTCTCTCTATAAAATCGTCCACCATGCCGCCGTCCAGAGGCCCCGGCCTATAAAGAGCGTTGAGCGCGGCTAAATCCTCTAAACCTTTGGGTTTGAGTTTACGGCAAATCTCCTGCATACCTGAGGATTCAAACTGGAAAACGGCTTCTGTTCGACCCTCCGCAAAAAGCTGCATTGTCTTCGCGTCATCAAGCGGCAATCCTGCCCAATCAATTTCACGGCCAAGCGATTGCTTAATTGTTTTTAAGCAATCGCTTATAACGGTTAAGGCCGTTAGCGCGAGGAAATCCATCTTCAGCATCCCTGTTTTTTCCAGGTCAGCCATTGCATACTGCGTCGTCAATTCATCCTTGGCCGAAACGGCAATCGGTATTAATTCCTCCAGGGGTTTGGGCGCAATAACCACGCCCGCAGCATGCACCGAAGCATGCCGCGCGCATCCTTCCAAACGTTTTGCCAAATCAATCAAATCGCGTATTTGCGGCTCATTTTCCGTAGCGCGCCGCAATTCAGGGACTTGCTCCAGGGCCTGAGAAATGCTGACATTACGCCCGCGCACAGGCGGCGGAATCAGTTTCGCGATTCTGTCAACCTCTGCATAAGGCATATTCAGCGCTCTGCCGACATCTTTAATGGCAGCCTTAGAGGCCATCGTCCCGAACGTTATAATCTGGCAGACGGAGTCGCGGCCGTATAAATTGGCGACGTGATTAATCACTTCTCCCCGCCCGCGAACACAAAAATCAATATCAATATCCGGCATGGAGACGCGTTCTGGGTTAAGAAATCTCTCAAAAAGCAGGTCGTATTGCAGCGGGTCAATATCCGTAATATTGAGGCAATAGGCTACCAGTGAACCGGCGGCCGAGCCGCGCCCGGGGCCGACTGGAATCTCGTGCTCCTTAGCGTAACGAATAAAATCCCAGACAATCAGGAAATATCCCGGGAAACCCATCTGTTTAATCATAGCGACCTCGCGTGAGATCCGCTCCTGATATTCGGACAGAGAGTGGCGCAGAGCACCTCTCGCCAGTTGAGGCTCCCAAACCTGCTGCCGACGGCTCTCATAGCCCTCCCTCACGACTTTTTCAAAATAATCATCAATGGAGAGGTCAGCATCCGTTTGTGGAATAGGGTAATTGGGCAAATAGTTGAGATTGGTCGGAAGATTGAGATTGCACATTTCCGCGATCTCCACCGTGCGCGTTAGAGCGTCAGGTATTTCCTGACCAAAAATAGCCCACATTTCCTCAGGAGAGCGCACATAAAAGGTCGGAGCGCCATAGCGCAGGCGATTCGGGTCGCTCACGGTTTTCCCGGAGCCTATGCAGAGCAACACGTCGTGCGCTCTGTAGTCTTCCGGCATCAGATAATGCGCGTCGTTGGTGGCAACAAGCGGAACGCCTGTTCGTTTGGACAACTCCACTAAGGGCTTACGGATGCGTTTCTGCGCGTCAAGACCATGCTCTTGAATCTCTAAGAAATAATTTCCCTTCCCTAAGATCTCCTCAAACTCTTTGGCAGCCCCAACTGCCTCATCGAAACATTCGCGCGCCAGCAGAGCCGAAGGCACGCCGGACATGCAAGCCGAGAGCGCTACCAATCCTTTGCTATTCGCCGCCAGCAGTTCTTTATCAATCCGTGGCTTGTAGTAGAAGCCTTCCGTATAAGCCTTGGAGGTTAAACGCGCCAGATTATGATAGCCCTCTAAATCTTTAGCCAGTAGAATCAGGTGGAAATTTGCCTTCTCGCCAGGCCCGGCCGCTCCTGCGCGATCCTTACGACTCTTGCGAGCAATGTATACTTCACAACCGATAATGGGCTTGACACCCTGCGACTTCATCTCGTTGTAGAAAGAGATTGCGCCGAACATGTTGCCATGATCTGTCATGGCGCAGGCCTTCATCCCCAACTCGGCCGTGCGCCGTGCCAGAGGCTTAATCTGTATAGCTCCATCCAATAAACTGTAATCCGTGTGTAAATGAAGATGAGCGAACTGTTTTTCCTTCATACAATCCTGTTTCGTGAATCTTAAAAAGGAGCGGAACTGTTCGCCGTAGTAAATAACGGACGACAGCAATGCTCTTCAGAGCGGCGCACACTATATCACGTATGTTCTTAAAGTGAAGGGCCAATATGTAGGCAAGGGCTGGCCCGGATTTTAATAAGATTAACTTTCTTAAGAACTTTATAGGAGGTCAGGCGACAAAATACTTTAAACCTTTCATGTGAAACAAAACAGGCTTTTGCAGCGAGCGTGCGACTTCATTATTCCCACTCTATGGTGCTCGGCGGTTTTGAACTAATATCGTAAACAACTCGATTAATACCGCGCACTTCTGATACCAGGCGAGTTGATATTCGCGCCAGCGTATCATGCGGAAGGCGCGCCCAATCAGCCGTCATCCCATCAACACTGGTGACGGCACGGACGGCTATCACCTGCTCGTATGTCCGCTCATCACCCATCACGCCGACTGTCGAAATAGGCAGCAGCACCGCGAATGCCTGCCAGACAGCCCCATATAAACTGGACAGACGCAGTTCCTCTTCGATTATTCTATCGGCAGATTGCAGCAGCCTTACACGCGCCGCCGTTACTTCACCCAGAATTCGCACCGCAAGCCCAGGCCCCGGAAAAGGGTGACGCTGTAAAATCTCTTCCGGGATTCCCAGCTTGCTCCCGATTATGCGCACCTCATCTTTGAACAACTCGCGCAAAGGCTCTATTAATTTCAGATTCATCTTTTCAGGTAAGCCACCGACATTATGATGACTCTTGATAACAGCAGAAGGGCCGCGCACGGATACTGATTCAATAACATCAGGGTAAAGTGTTCCTTGAACCAAGTACTTAACATCCCTCATCCGGCGCGCTTCTTCTTCAAAAATATCTATGAACAGGCGGCCTATAATTTTGCGTTTTTGCTCAGGGTCTGAGACGCTACTCAGCTCGCGCAGGAATCTCTCACCGGCTCGAATGCCCTGCACATTCAAATTCATCTGCTGCGCAAAGAGGGCCAGGGTAGTTTCAAATTCACCCTCTCTTAAGAGGCCATTATCTACGAAAATACAGGTCTGCCGCTCACCTATTGCCTGCTGAACCAGTACGGCCGCCACTGTCGAATCAACTCCGCCGGAAAGGCCGCAAATGACGCGCCCCTCCGTGCCAGCTATCTCGCGTATCCTGGAAATTTGTTCCGCGATAACGGCGCTCGGCGACCAATCACCGCTGCAACCACAGATTTCAAACAGAAAATTTCTGAGAATTTGACCGCCCAGCGGCGTATGGGCCACTTCTGGATGGAACTGAAGGCCGAATATGCGCTTGCTTAAGTTCTCAAATGCATTAAGCGCCCCTTCCGTTTTAGCAGTTATGCGGAATCCGAGCGGCGGTGTCGTCACATGATCGCCGTGGCTCATCCAGACATCTAATTCCTCCGGCAAGGAAGCAAAAAGCGGGCTCGTCGTCTCTACAATTTTGAGTCTGGCATATCCATATTCCCTGCTCTGCGCCGGACGCACCTCCCCGCCCAAGTCGGCAGCGAGTATTTGCAAGCCATAACAGATGCCTAGCAGAGGGCAATCAAGACGCTCAAGGAGATGAGAATCAGGACGCGGCGCATTTTCATCATAGATGGAAGCGGGACTTCCCGAAAGGATTAGGCCCTTTGGAGTTTTTTTAAGAATTTCTTCGAGGGATGTATTGTAAGGCAGGATTTCACAGTAAACTCCGGCCTCGCGCACACGCCTGGCAATCAATTGCGTATACTGCGAGCCGAAATCCAGAATAATTACTATTTCATGTCTATCTTTTTCACTCAAACTGTCAACCTCCACAGAGACGTATGCGTCCAAAAAGAGACTGTACTTTACGGTAAGTGATATAGATTATACGAGTTTTCGTCCATAATGGAATAACGTCGCGTGTGAGGAAGCTGTTTTATCCACGGTTGGATTGAAGTATTCGTATTATTCATTCAAAGTTTTTATGGGCAGACGGACGACGGTTGTTATGCAGAAACAGTATCCATGGATAATCAAGCTGACGATATTATCTTTAGCCCTTATCTGTACATCCTTTGGCAGGCCATCCAGGAATTTTCAGACAGAGTCCAGTAATCAGATTGAACTCTCCCAGCCGCTGACTCTTCGCTGGCAATATGTGTCCGAGAACACAATCAATTTAACGCCTGCGACAGATGGAGGAAGGGTTTACCTCCCTTTATCGGAGGGATACATAGTTTCGCTGGGAGTCAACGACGGGCAGCTAATATGGAAGGTTGATATAGGCGGCGAACTCTCCTCTTCCCCGCTTGCAGACGAAACAGCCGTTTATGTCGCTTCGGAAATTCGCCTGGAAGATCACAAAAAACCGCAAGCGACCGGCGCGCTGCGAGCCCTGGGACGCGAGGGAGGCATCACACGATGGATGCGAACATTGCCAAATCCCATTCGCGGAGCGCTGGCCGAAAACCAAACTTCGCTTTTCGGCGCAGCCGGCGATGGGCGCGTTTATGCGATATGGAAAAAAACAGGCGAGATTTTATGGCTCGCTCAATATTCCGCTTCGTTTAATTCTATGGCAGCAGCAATCGGCCCGCGCCTCTACCTTGGCAGCGAAGATGGGACGCTTTTTGCCTTAGAGCAAGCAACAGGCAAAGCGCTCTGGCGTTATCGGACTCGTGGCCGTGTTCGAGGGAGCGTCGCTGTGGCTGAGGGATTAGTGTTTTTTGGTTCTGCTGACGGGTATGTTTATGCTGTTAATGAAAGTAATGGTCGCCTGCGCTGGCGCACGCGAACCGGCGGCGCTGTGCAGACGGTCGCAATCGCCGGCGGCGGATTGCTGGCTACGTCTCTGGATAATTTCGTTTACTATCTTTCGCTGACGAGGGGAGCAAGAATCTGGAAACATCAGTTAGGAGGAAGGCTTCCATCGCAGCCTTTGACGGCGACGGACGGCGCTCTTTTCATCCCGCTATCGAGTGATGCAGGAGTTGTGCTGGATTTGCGTGATGGCAAGCAATTGAATCTTCTTCCACTGGGCGAGGATGCCAGCATCGCTGCCTCCCCAATCATGGCAGGGAAAATTATTTTCGTGACCACCCGCCACGGACTGCTGGCTTTCTCAAGACCGACCTGAAGCTCTCCGGCGTTAGTTGCCGAGGGCTTGTTTAGAAAATCAACTGGTCGTGCGAAATTGAAAAAGAGAGAAACTACTCTTCATGCAGCGGATTCGCAACGGCTTCTCTGTTGGGACGCCGGCGGAAGATAGAACCGAGGCGAAACAGCAGGCCGTGCGCCACATAAAGAATCGCTAAAATGAGCAGGACGTAGCGAGAGAAAGACCAGATCAACATTCCGATAGCGGCCACCAGCAGAATCATCACACGGGCGCTGCGCCTGCGCGTTCCAGCCGCCTTGAAGCTCGTATAACGCAGAGTGCTGACCATCAAAGCTCCCAGGAATCCGACCAGCGCCATCAGCAGCCCGCTATAGAGAGTTCTCAGTCTAGGCTCATAAGTTGCGAGCGGCAGCGGTGTAAAGTGTATGATGGCGGCTAGAAGAGTGGCCGCAGGTGGAATCGGCAGACCTATAAAATTCTTCTTATCAAGTTTGACTGTCCCTTCAGCAAGGGGACGCGGGCGCGCTGCCTGCACGTTGAACCGAGCCAGACGAAAAGCGCCGCACATCAAATACATGAAGGAAAGAAAGAGGCCCAGATTATGCAGGTCGCCGCCATACTCAAGAGCGGAGCCATAGCCCCATGCATAAACCAGAATCGCAGGCGCAAGGCCGAAGGTGACGACATCGGCTATGGAGTCGAACTGAACGCCAATCTCTGTTGTCGTCTTAGTAATACGTGCGATGCGTCCGTCGAGCGCGTCGAAGAGAAAGGCCCAGCCAATCGCTTTGGCGGCATTGTCAAAATAGACGGCGGCCATTTGAAACTTCTCCGCGCTGTCAACTCCCAAGACCTGAAACCCTTTGAGAGCAGACATCACCGCGTAGAAACCCATCCCTATGTTGGCGGCTGTGAAAAGCGAGGGGATCAGGTACAGCCCCTTTTTGATGCCGCGTCTTTCGGGCGCGACCGCTTCCTCCGCAGAATATGATGCTGGCGCACTCGTCATCAAGGAATTCTCCCGATAATAGTTAAGCCGCCGCGGACTCTCATTCCCTCACGGACAGTTATTTCAACTCCGTGCGGGACTATGAGGTCTGTTCGCGAGCTGAACTTGATAAGGCCGAAACGTTCACCGAGAGCCAACTCTTCTCCCGCGCGTTTCCAACAAATAATACGGCGCGCAAGGATTCCGGCAATCTGTTTACACACGACAGTCACATTCGCGCCCCGAATTGTTAAAGCGTTCTGCTCGTTAACCAGACTGGAATCCGCGTGCGTTGCCATCAGAAACTTGCCGTGCTGGTATGTTACATCCGTAATCGTTCCGGCTATCGGCGCTCGATTGATATGAACATCAAGCGGCGAGAGAAAGATGCTGATGACCGTTGGAGAATTCGCATCTTCGGGCGAAAGCAGGCGAACGCGCGTCACGCGCCCGTCTGCCGGCGAGACAATGACATTCGCGTCCGAGGGCGTGTGGCGCTGCGGGTCGCGGAAGAAGTAGGCCATGAAGGCTGCGAGTAGAATGAAGGGGAGCGCGATGGGCCAATACCCGACGGCGAAGAAAAGAATCGCCAGCAGGGCCGGGATAATAATATATGGATAACCTTCGCGTGCCACAGTATGAATCCTGCTACCAATCCAGACGGCCCGTTAACGCTGCTTTCAAGCGTGGGCCCATGCGGGCCGTCTTTAAGAGAAACGGGGGCGCTATCATCTCGCGCCCCCTTTAAAAAGTCTACCGCCTGAGCGGGGAATAATTTTTAGTGCAGATGGTCAAGGCTTTAATGCTCTGCTCCCTGCCCTTTCTGGTGTTGAAGCATAATAGAGTACATTTGATCCTTGAGCGCTAATTTTTTCTTCTTCAGTGTGATCTCTTCTAACTGCTCTTCATCGCTCGGGTATGCCAGCGCGGACAACTCGCTGAGCCGCTCCTCGTAACGACCATGTTCGCGAGCCAACTCGCGAAACTCCGGGTCACTCATCATTAATTGCTCTTTCAAGGTGTCCGTGTTGGATATTTCCATCTTGGGAATCGCCTCCTTCTAAATTTGTTGGAAGATGCAGTAGTTGCTGTTGCTGACGGGTGATGAATTCGCATCACAGGCTGTCTCCGATGAGAAAATGTTAGCGCAGAAAGCGTAGTCAAATCAAGTTGCTGCTAGAGCGAGACGACCATCACGATTGCGTCTTCAATTGGTTGAGAATAATAAAGAGGGCGGCGGCCGACCGCTGAAAACCCTTGCCGCAGATAGAGAGCCTGCGCTGCCAGGTTGCCTGCTCTCACTTCTAAGAAAGCTTCGCGCGCTCCTCTCTCTTTTCCTCGTTCGAGGGCGGACGACAGCAGAGCGCCGCCTATTCCGCGCCGACGGTATTGCTCGCGGACGGCGACGTTGTTGATGTGCATTTCGTCAATTGTTAAGCGCGCGGCAATGAATCCGGCGACGCGCTCGCCCGTCCGTTTGAGTTCCGAAGCCGGAGGGCGTGCAACCAGCATCAGAGCGGCTTTTTCCTGCAACAACTCAGTGTGATAGCCATCCCAGCCCCAACGGCTGAGGCCACACGCTTCTTCAATCTCGACGACTTCCAGCAGGTCGTGCTCAGTCATCGGTAGCAAATCAAATTCGCTTGTTTGATAAATTTCGAGAGGTGTCATTGCTGCTGTACATTCAATTCCGCATCCGATGGCCGCACGTAAAAGGCTCTCAATTGTTCGGGCCCCGTCGTCTCGTTCCTGAGGCTGTATTGATGAGCGAGGATGGCTATGTTGCCAGCCAACGCGCCCGCAGGTCGTGCAATAATCCAGCACTCATCTTGATTAAAAATTTCAGGATGAGTTGCGTCCTCATTTAGAAGCTCTAGACCTGACTGCTCGGCCCGCTTTCTGATGAGAGGCTCGTACTGCTGCAAGCCTTCGCCCGCAAACTTTAGTTGACGTATGTGAGCAACGCTGTCGAGCAACTTCTCCGGCGTTTGATGCACGGCCTCGTTAAGAGTAGTCACTTCTCCGTCTGCCTGCACAGAAAGCAGTTGCCCGAAGACTTCGCCGCGACCTGCGGGAATCATCGCGAGCGTGCAACGGGAAGCGCCTGCTGCATGCGCGACGGCCGCGAGCGTGTTAATCCCGACGCACTTGCGAGAGAGGGTCGCGGCGAAGGATTTGACCGTTGCCAGCCCGATACGCAAGCCCGTAAAACTTCCGGGCCCGCTGGCCGCCGCAAATAGCTCCACATCAGGCAAGCTGGCTCCTGCCTCTTCCAGTATCTCTTCTACGCTCTGAAGTAGTCTTGCGGAGCGAGATGCTTGCGCGTCGCTGCCGCGCAGTGCAAGGAGTTGCGCGCCGCGCGCCAGCGCCACGCTTCCCGCGCGAGTTGCAGTCTCAAGGCTCAGTATCAATGGCGATTCCGAATCGGGCACGAATAGAGTTAACAAGAAAAGCGTTGACAAGAAAAGCGTTGACAAGAAAAGAGCCGAGACGCTCCCTTCGTCCGCTGTCCTGACGAACATCATATTTGACAGTCTGCTGCTGACCGCGCGATTATAGGCCGTGCTTTTGAGCAAATGCAATCCGTACTCTTTTTCAGGGCAGCGAACAGCTTTGCAGGCTTTTGTTTGCCCGCGCGTAGTTTGTCTCAAGGCTTTTCAAGGAGCAGGGGGTTTAATCTTATTAGTAAAGATATGGCCGGGCGGATTGGAATTCTGACGGGCGGCGGCGATTGCCCCGGCCTTAATGCTGTGATACGCGCCGTCGTGCGCCGTGCGCTGCCTGATGAAACGGAAGTGCTCGGCATCAAGAACGGCTGGCGCGGGCTGGTCGAGGGCGATGTCGAGCCGCTGAATCGTTATTCCGTGACGGGCATTCTTCCGCGCGGCGGCACAATTCTGGGAACCTCGCGCTTCAATCCCGTCGGAGACGAGCCGAGCATACAGTCGCTTAAGCAAAACTGGAAGAAGTTTGGCTTGACCGCGCTGGTTGTCGTCGGCGGCGACGGCACACTCTCTGCCGCGCTCGATATGTGGCGGCAATATCAATATCCTGTCGTCGGTATCCCGAAGACTATTGATAACGACATCAGCGGGACAGATTTCACTTTCGGCTTTGACACGGCCGTCGGCGTCGTCACGGACGCCATAGACCGTCTGCATTCAACAGCAGAGTCGCACCATCGTGTGATGGTTGTCGAAGTGATGGGACGACACACGGGTTGGATTGCTGCGTATGGCGGAATCGCTGGCGGCGCAGACGTTGTGCTCGTTCCAGAGCATCCTTTCAGGCTCTCGCGTGTCTGTGAATTGCTCAGACACAGAGAAGCACAAGGGCGCGCTTTTTCAATCGTCGTCGTCGCAGAAGACGCGCACCCGCACCCGGATGAAGATTTTCTTGCTCCGCGCGACCGGCAGGATATTTACAGGCACGGCCGGCTCGGCGGCATCGGAACCGTTCTCGCACAGGAGATTGAACGCTGCACAGGTATCGAGACGCGCGATACGAAGCTGGGCTACATTCAACGCGGCGGTACGCCGACGCCGTTTGATAGAGTGCTGGCGACACGCTTCGGCGTCAAGGCGTATGAGATGGTGCTGGCTAGGGAATGGGGGAAAATGACTGGACTGCGCGGCAGCAACATTGTCAGCGTGCCTCTCGAAGAAGCGGTCGGGTCGCTGAATCGCCTGGACGAAGAGATTTACCGCGTCGCGGAAGTCTTCTTCGGCTGAGACTCTTGACAACCGGCTGAGACTCCGAACATAAAGAGTCTCTTGAACCTTTACCGGGCTTACTCCTAAAAGTTTTATCAGCCCTTTTTATTTTTCGTCTGGATAATCCCAACTCCGGGCGTTATCGGACGCGGCCATATGAAGCTCTGCCCCATCTGCCAGCGTTGTTATGATGACACTGACTCCGTGTGCGTGGAGGAGCAGACGCAGTTAGTTCCTTCCAGACCGGGGCCGCGATTGATTGCAGACAAATATCGTCTGGACAGGCTGCTCGGTCGTGGCGGGATGGGAGCAGTCTATGCCGGAACGCATCTGGACCTTGAACGCCCCATCGCCATCAAGCTGCTACTGCCGGATTTCACTGCCGATGCTGACGCGCTCGAAAGATTCAGGCGCGAAGCACGCGCCGCCGCTCACATAGACCACTCGAACGTTGCAGACACTTACGACTATGGACTGCTGCCCGACGGCGGAGCTTATATCATCATGCAGTTGGTCGTCGGCCAAACGCTGCGTGAGTACATGGATGCGGCCGGCCCGCTTCCCTTCCTCGAAGCCATTAACATTGCCTGTCAGATTGCAGATGGCATTGAAGCTGCACACAGACGCGGCATAGTGCATCGCGATTTGAAGCCGTCGAATATTATTCTCACGCGCGACCATCAGGACGAACTGCAAATCAAGGTCGTGGATTTCGGAGTCGCGAAGCTCAGAGAACAGACGACGACCGGCGCTGGCGGGCTGACCGCCTCAGGCTCCCTGATAGGCACGCCGCGTTATATGTCGCCCGAACAATGCGCAGGACACGGGGCAGACGTGCGCTCAGACATTTACAGCCTCGGCGTGATGCTCTTCGAGATGCTGACGGCGCAGCCGCCTTTTGATGCTCCGACGGCGACGGCCATCGCCGTCAAGCACATACAACAACAGCCACCGTCGTTAAGAGCGTTGCGCAGCGACATGCCGGAGGCGCTGGAACGGCTAGTGCTCCGCACACTCGATAAGAACCCGGATGAGCGAACGCAGACAGCCTCCGAGCTTGCGCGCGAGTTGAAGTTGATAGCCGATGCGCTTGAGACGGAAGAGACTCTGATTGGAGTTTCGAGCGCAGGGCGTCCGGCTGACGCGCGACGGGCCACGGCTGCCACCTCTAATCTTGAAACCAATCCTAATATTCACGATCTGAAGGAGACGGGGCGAGCAGGCGCGCCGACCAGCGAGCATCCGATTCCTGATGCTCCGCAACGCGACGACTCACCTTCAGTCGAAGGCTTCGCAGCCCCTCTGGAGACAGTCACCGAAGTCACTACGAAAGTCGCGCCGCAACCAGAGGCCGGTGGAGATGCAAAGCCGCAGGCCGCACAAATCAAGCTGCCTGCGCCTTCACGGACTTTGAATGATGAAGGAAGTGCTCATCCTTCTCCGTCAAGAGAGCGCTCAAAGCTGTTTCCTTATCTGGGCATGGCGCTCCTGCTGTTTGGCGTCTCTTTTGGCGCGGTTGCTCTGTGGTTAATGAAGCGCAGTAGTCAGCCGCAACAGGACGCTCGCAGTGATAATCAGAGGTCAGCCGCGCGGCCGGCTGCTGGTGAAAACATAGAGACGAGAAATGAGAATAAAGCGACGGCAGGAGGTAACGACAATGCACCTCAGACTGCTCCGTCGCCTGCAAACAGCAGCCGCGATGAACAGGCGGCGCTCCGTGCGTCGCTCAACGAATGGGTGGCGGCGACGAATTCCGGCGACATGACGCAGCAGATGAACTTGTACTTGCCCGTGCTCGAAAGGTTTTACCAGAAGCGCAATGTTACGCGCGCTAGTGTGAGGCAGGAGAAGGAACGCTTTCTAGCCAGCCTGACATCGTTCAGCGTAGAGGTCAGCGAGCCGGAATATACCATTGGCAACGACGGACGGACGGCGACGATGCTCTTCCGTAAGAGCTACAGTTCGACGGGCGCGCAGGCACGGAGCGGAGAGGTCTTGCAGGAGTTGCGCTGGTTGAAAACTCCTGCCGGGTGGCGTATCAGCAGCGAGCGCGACGTGCAGGTCATTCGCTGAGAGGCGAGAGAAGAATTTTCTGGAAAGAGAAAGCTGCGGATTGATGATGAGTCAATCCGCAGCTTTCTCTTTATCGTTAGCCCTCAAGGCCGGCTGTGCTTATTGAGGGATGTAGGTTGAGGGGAGCGGCAGGTCGCCAAACGCTCCCCAGTTGGTTACGGTGATGGAGTTGTTGCTGCTGTTGATGATGTACCAGTTGCCTTCAGAGGCGCGGAAGACTGCGATGTCTGTCCGGCCGTCGCCGTCGTAGTCGCCGGGGACGAGTTTGTCTGTGCTGAGTCCCCAGTTGCGGATGGTGACGGTGTTGGTCTGGCTGTTGCGTATGTACCAGTTGCCTTCAGAGTTGCGGAAGACGGCGAGGTCTGTCTTGCCGTCGCCATCGTAGTCAGCCTGTACGGGCCTGTCGCCGCTCTGTCCCCAACCCTGCACGCTGCCTGCGCCCGTCTGGCTATTGATGACGTACCAGTTGCCTTCGTTGGGACGCCAGACGGCGATGTCCGCCTTGCCGTCTCCATCGTAATCGCCGGGAACGGGCACGTCGCCCAGGCTTTGATTGCCCCAGAAGACCTGCGGCCGGTGAGCGTTGCCTTGCGAACTGAGACGTATAATCCAGCCGCCTGTGCTTCCGCTCCAGACAGCAACGTCTGTCTTGCCGTCGCCGTCGTAATCGGCGGGCACGGGTGTATCACCTACGTTGCCGTTCTCTTCAACGCGCCCTGTGTTGGTCATGCTCTGGATGATGTACCAGTGGTGCTCTATTGAATTGAAACGGGTGACGGCGATGTCCGTCTTATTGTCGCCGTCGTAGTCGCCGGGAACGGCTTTGTCCGTCTCGAAGTTGCCCCAGCTTTTGACAGTGACCGCGCCGGTCTGGCTGTTGCGTATGTACCATGTGTTGTCGCTCGGACGCCAGACGGAGAGGTCCGTCTTATGATCGCCGTCGAAATCGGCGCGGGCTTTCTGCGCCGTTCCGCCAACGCTGCCTGTGAAGGTGAAATATGAGACGGGCATGTCGTGGTCGGAGACGCGTTCGGGGCGATTGCCGTCGTTGCGCAGTGTGCCCTGAAAGTCGCCGTTGTTGCGCGCGATGGCGATGCGGCTAAAGAGCGGCAAGAGCGCGCTATTGACTAACTCGTGGTCGAGCGTCTGCGCGTTGCCGTCAAAGGTGAAGGTGTAGCGCTGGTCGGCCGGAAGAAACTCAATCAGGTTGGTCAAATCCGGGTTAACAAGGTCGCTGCTCGGCAGGACAACCTGATCGGGCGGCGCTGGCGTGCCCTTGATAGTGCCTATGACATCCACGTAGCCGTCGTTAAACTGGAAAGCGTTCATGTCGCCGACGGCGATGATTCTCTCTGTGGGGTCTGCTGTTTGTCTAGACTGAATCAGGTTCGCCAGAAACTCTGCCTGCGCCCTGCGTTTGGCACGAACGCGCGCCCCATCGGTCGGGCTGTCAACATCGGTCAGCGAGCGCAGGTGATTGACGATGACGGTGATGGCTTCCGTTCCGCCAGCGGGTTTGTTGACGGTCGCACGCAGCACGAGCGGCGGGCGGTCGTTGAGGATGGAAGTTGTTCCATTAGGCTCTACGAAAGTCGTCGTCTTCCCAAACTGCGTGACATCAACGACGTTGACGCGCGCGGTCTTGACAAGGAAGCCGACATCAATGCCGCCCTGATCGTTGCCCTCGACCAGAAACGCCTGATACGAAGGATTAGCATCGCCAGCGGCCACTGCATCGTTGTTAACCTTAGTAGCCACGGCCTGCAACGTGGAGAGATTTTCCATCTCTTCGATGCCGATGATGTCAGGCGAGCGCATCACGTTGCGAATGGCGAGCGAGGCTTTGTTGAGACGGCGGTTGAAGGCCGCTGCGGTCAGGACAGTATCGCCGCCGGGGTCGTCCACCGTGTCGTAGAAGCGCTGCATGTTGAATGACCCGACGGTGAACTCGCTGGCGGTCGGAGTCGGGACAGGGATGGCAGCGGGGATTCCGCCGCTCACGCCCGGCACGGGCACGGGGTCCGGCAGAATCGTGTAGGTGCGGAACGCGTAATCGAGCGGCCCTGTGATGTTTGTAATGACTGTTCCCGTAGAGACTTCGAGCGCGGTCGAGCCGGGCTGCGCGTCGCTGTCAACGCGCAGGCGTTCGGGGTTAGCGTCAAAACGCGGAACGTTTGGCGGCGGCGTGCCAGACGGCGCAGGCGTCGGAACGGGGTCCGGGACCTCTATGCCGGGTTCGCGGAAAGGACGCGCGATGCCTGTAATGACGCCGTAGAAAGTGCCGTTGGTCGTGGCAGTAGCATTCACTTCATCAATCGTGCTCTGCGTCGGCGAGGAGGCGGTCAGCGAATTAACATGAACGCGCATGCCCTCGAAACGTTCGAGTTGTTCGATAGAGCCAGCCGGGTTTGTGTCCGCAGCGGTCAGCGTGACGGCTGTCGGGAGCGGATTGCCCGTCGAGTTTAGACTGATGGTGAGCGGCGCAACGAGTTCTGTCTCCGGCGGGCTGTTTGCATCACCGCCGGGCTTAAACTCACTGACTGTGCCTGTGACCGTGACAAGATTTCCGACAGCCGCAGCGGCGGGCACAGCCGTACTGCTGCCCATGAAGACGAGGATGCCTTCGGAAGTGTTGGGGTCTGCGTCGGCGTTGGCATCAGGCGCTTGGATAAAGAAGGCGTTGGCAATGCCGCTGCCGTTGAGACGCTGCGCTGTGACGATGCCGGAGACTGTGACCGTCTGATTGGCGAAGGGCGAAGTAGTGCCGTTGCCCTGTACGTCGTGGATGGCTAGACCGGCGGCCGATTGAACCGTCAAAGAGATGCTGGTGTTGCCTGTGCGCGCCTGTGCGTCCGTGATGGTGACGGGCAGATTCTTAGCGCCCTGTGTTGTGTTGGCCGCGACCGTTGCGCGAAACGCGAAGACGTTATCGCCAGCCGCCCCGTCTTCATGCGCGCCGTCGTCGAATAGTTGCTGCGTGGCGGAGCCGCCGATGGATGTCAGGTTTGCTGTTACGCTGAGGCCCGTGCTCGGCGGGTTGCTGCCGGGCGTGACGGTGACTGTCAGCAGTGTGGAATTGCCGGGCGCGACCGTGCTCGGATTTGCCGAGCCGACGCCAGAAGGGTTGGTCGTGCCTGTTCCGCCACTGGTGATGTTGATGTCGTCAACGCCGACCCATTCGTCAACGCCGACGGCGTTCGCAGTAATGATGCGCACCTGCAAGACGCTCTGGTTGTCGGCCGTGACGGGCAGTGTGACGCTGACGGGTGTGACCAGCGTGGCCTGGCTTGGGCCCGTAGTCGCGTCTGCGACGAAGCCTGCGGGGACGTTCGTGTATGCGCCGGAATTGCCGACGCGAAACTGTAGCGCGACGGGCTGGACGGCATTGTCGCTGGCCGCATCAATGTCGCGCAGGTTGTATGCGACGTTGATGTTGCTCTGGCCCGTCGTGTTGAGTGTGATAACGATGTTTGGAAAATCGCCCGTGCCGGAGCCTTGCAGGGCGACGACCGGGTTGGCAATGCCGTCAAACTCCGCGACGCCGCCGCTGCTAACAAGCGTCGGGTCGCTCTGGTTGGCAATGACATCAACGACCGCCGAAAGGTCCTGCGTGACCGTTTGCGGATCAACGCCTGTTCCGGCCGATGCGTCGTCGCCGCGATAGCCGATGATGCCGGGCACACCGTTCCAGTTGTCGTCAGCAGTGATGAGACCCGTATTGGACCAGTTCTGCGTAAAGGGTAAAGGTTGCGGGGTGGTGTCGGCGTAGGCCACTGGGAGAAGCAGGAGGCCACTATTGGCGAGCAGCGCTGCAATGAGGGCGACCGCAGAAAAAGCGGACAGATAACGGCGCACACCCGGAGCGACCCGCATGCCACGAGATAATCCAATCACGATGGAAACCTTTCTTAAGTAGAGTTAACGGATGAGCGTCTTACTTTGCAGGAAAACGCAACGACGGTCGGGGGACAGCACAGACAGTTCAGACAAACGGTAGAAAGCCTGGAGCGCAAGCCATCGTCCGTTGAAAGAAGGCGGATTGTAGCATCCTTCCGCAAAATGTGCATCTCCCGGAAGAAGGGTAAAGGGGGAAATGGATAAGAGGTGAAAAGGAAGGCCGCTTGCTTCTCCCTTTACCCTTTCTTCGTTCACGGTTGAATGAAGAGGATGCTTATCAAGCATGAGGCGGCTGGATACTGCGAGATAATGCGCGTCTGTGGTGTATTATCTCGGAGCGTTGCGGCATCAGGAACATCTCTGCAATTCCGTCCGGGTTAAACCGCTGCGGATAGCTTATCTTTCATCATCTATCCGAACCGAAGGAACAACCCCTATGACACACTCAAGAATGTTTTTAGCCGTAGCGCTGCTGCTCGTCTGCGGGCTAACGGAAGTCGCACATGCGCAGCAAGGGTCGGAGGATAAGAAACAACTCAAGCATCGCGGAAAGATCACCAGAGAATACGACCAGGCCGAGGATGAAACCAGTCTCTCGCTGGAGATGATGCCTGTGACGTGCGTTAAAGATGGCTGCATCTTTTTCAGTTTCAGGTCTTCCTTCGCAGGCCGCAAACAGAGTGCCCCTTTAAGTCGTTTCATCTTCGCTCTCTACATCCTGACGAAGACGCTTGAGCCTTTGACATCCCCTGTGCTGTTGATACGTGTAGATGGCGAGCTGATGGAATTAGGGGGGATGACCTTTGCCGGAAAGGTAACAAAGGACGCGATAACCGGGCTGCCCTATGGAATTGCGCTGACTGAAAAGGAGCTTGCGAAGATAGCAGGCGCAAGCAAGGTGGAGATGCGCCTTGGCGCCATTCAATTCGCGTTAGAGGCAGAGCACATCATCGCCATCAGGGATTACCACCGGCAGGCAACGGCTCAATAAGAGCCTGCTTGAGGCGGACGCAGAAGGGCTGACAGCGAACTTCGCTGCGCGTTGCGTCGTAAAGGCGTTCAGGGAGGTACGCGGAAGATGTATTGCTCGTCATGCGGGACACTGGTGGCCGAGGGCTTGAGCTACTGCAATCAGTGCGGAGCGAAGGTGAGGAAGACGACCGCCGAGAGCGGCGGCAAACAAGACGACTCGTTTCCTGAATCGCTCGTCTGGGCGATAGCCTCTGTCTTCATCGTCGGCATAGGAAGTATCATCGGCCTGATGGCTGTGATGAAGCAGGCGCTACACTTCGATAACAGTGTGATTCTCATCATCACGCTGCTGAGTTTCCTGCTGCTGTTCGTTGTCGAAGGCACGTTCATCTGGCTGCTATTGAGCCGTCGGAGGAGCATGGCTAAGGCAGACGACGCGGAGCGATTGAAGCAACAGACGACCAGAGAGCTCGATGCGGCGCAAGCGAGAGCGCTTCCAGAACACATGCCGAGCGTGACGGAGCAGACGACGCGCACGTTTGAGCCTGTCTACCGTGAGCGAAGTTTATCGAAGGAATGAAAAGAGAGACGCGCACGATGCAGTGGCTCTTCCTGTTTGCGGCCGTTCTGGGCGCGGCACTGCCTCTCTCGTATTTAGTTCCCTTTCTGGCCGCCCACGGCCTCGACATGCCGCTCTTTTTCCATCAACTCTTCCAGAATAATATCTCAGCTTTCTTCGGCACGGATGTTTTCGTCTCAGCTCTGGCGCTCTGGCTTCTCATCTTCTCGGAAGGACGACGACGCGGCATGAAGCATCTGTGGGTTTATGTGCTCTGCACGCTGCTGGTCGGCGTCTCTCTGGGCCTCCCATTGTTTCTCTTCTTTCGCGAGCGCAAGCTGATGAGCGAGCAGCACGCTTGAGACACTAATAAGGACGAACGTCAAAGTGATCCGAGCGGAAACAGAAGACGACTACGCGGCCGTTCGTCTGGTCAACGAACAGGCTTTTGGCCGTAGTGGCGAGGCAGATCTGGTTGAAGCATTGCGCAGAAGAGCGCGCCCTTTCATTTCTCTCGTAGCGGAAATTGAGGGCCGGATTGTGGGCCACATCTTTTTTAGCCCTGTAGAGATTGAAACGGAGCAATCAGTGTCTAAGGCTCTAGGGCTTGCGCCGATGGCTGTGCTGCCGGAGTTTCAGAATCAGGGAATAGGCTCTCGTCTGGTGCGCAAAGGTCTGGAAGAATGCCTACATCTGGGCCAGGATGTCGTCGTCGTGCTCGGTCATCCAGAATATTATCCGCGCTTCGGTTTCATTCCTGCCGTGCAGAGGGGACTGAGTTGCGAATATGCTGTCCCTGATGATGTGTTCATGGTGGCGGAGTTGAGAGAGGGCGCTTTGCGTGGACGAAAGGGAGTGGTCAAGTATGGGCCGGAGTTTAGCGATGTGTGATGAATGATGAAACGGAACGTGCCTGACAACTCGTTTGAATTTGAGAGAACGAACGAGGCCCGCCAGTCAGCTTTTATCAAACCCTGAACCAGATAAAAAGAACCCGGCCTCCTTTATGATGCGGAGACCGGGTTCTGAATTTAGCGTTGCGAAGCAGAGGTTACTGGACTGACACGTCATCCACACGGAATGAGGTTGGCAGCGTAACATCGTTTGTGCCGCGGAACTGGATGCGGACTGTCTGTCCGGCCCAGGTGCTAAGGTTGTATGGCCCACGCAGCACGTAAACGCCGGCCGTGCCGCTGTTCTGGTTGCTGAACGTCGCCAGCGTTCCCAACAGCGTGCCCGCCGTATTACGCACTTCGATAAAGAGCCTGTCATAAACGGCCGCGCCCGCCGCCTCGCCGGTTGTGATGTTCAACCAGAAATTGAGGCTTGCGCCGCCGCTCGGAATAGTTACCTGCTGGTAGAGCGTGCCGGTGGTGCTGTCAGCACCGTTGACAATCATGTAGGCGACGCCGCTGTGCGGATACGCGCCTGTACTATACGTGACCTGACCTGAGACGACCCAAGGAGATGTGCCGCTCTCGAAGCCGGGGTTGACGATGATGTTTGTGCCACCGCCGCCCGTGCCGGCCTGTGTCACAGTGAAGGTCTGACCGGCGATGGTCATCGTGCCTGTGCGGGAGGTAGAGCCGGTGTTGGCTGCGACAGAGTAAGTCACAGTCCCGTTGCCGGAGCCACTGCTGCCGCCGGTGATGGTGATGAACGTGGCATTGCTGACGGCCGTCCAACTGCAACCTGCGCCGGCCGTGACGCTGACGCTGCCAGAGCCGCCGCCTGCTGGCTGGCTGGCGCTGGTCGGGCTGATTGAGTAGGAGCAGGTGCCGCCGCAATCGGATGGAACGTCTGTGGCCGCTGTGTGCGTCGTGCCGTCGTTGCCGACAGCCGAGACGCCCATGCCGTGGCGCGCAAAGACAGTCCAGATGGTGCAGCGGTTAGCGCCGCCGTTCAAGTTCTGGTCGGCTTGCAGGATGCCGTCGCGTGCGTTTAAGAACGATGGACGGGTCGGCGTGTACTTCATGCCGTTGAGAACGATTCTATCCGTGATGGTCGCGCCGAGTTGCGTACGCAAATCCCAGAGCGTCGCGGCCCAGATTTCGCCGTCATTGTGGACTGCAAAACCCTGATTGCCGACATCAGCATAGGAGTCGTGTATCGTGTTAGCAGGGACGGTGTAGGCTGCGCGACGGATGCCGACAGGGTTGCCCGTGCAATATTCGCCGACAGCGCCGTCGCCGTTGATGGTGATGGCCCAGTAGTCAGACCAGCCCTCGCCCATCGCGCCGGATTGTGTGCCGGAGAGAGCGGTGCTGCCGTTGCCGATGAGACGGTTGGAGATGCCGTGGCCGTACTCGTGGAAGACCACGTCGCCGTCAACCGAGCTATCGCGGTCAGGGTTGGGCCCGGTGAAGAGATACTGCTGCATGCGCGGGCGCTGGCCGTCCGGCGGAGTGGCGAAGTTGGCATTGTTAGTGCCTGAGCCGTCCTGCGCTTCGGCGCGGACGGAGTCTGCCCCGACACCACCGCGACCGTAGTTGTCGGTCTGGAAGTTGCGCGCCGACTCCGTGAATCCCAGATTGTAGGAGAAGTCGTGCATGATGTTGTTGTAGTAGAAGAGATTGGTAACGACCGCCGCCTGCTGCGTGCGCGGGTCAACGGTGGTCGAGAACGGGAACGTGAAATTCTGGTTAGAAGCGAAGGCGTGGCCGTTTGAAAGGCCGGTCGTGTTGTTGGCGTCGGGCGCGTTGTCGGCGTTGGTGTCTAGATAGGCTTCGACGTTGTTGCCGGTGGTAACGGTGGAACTGCCCATCCAGCCAGCGCTGGTGTTGATGGTTGTGTCGCCAAGGAAGGAGACGAGCTGGCGTGCGCCCTTGTCGGGAGCTTCGGTGTAGACTGTGCCCTGCGCCTGATGCACGTAAAGGTTGTGACGCAGGAGCAGTTCGCCCGTGTGCGCGTCAACAAGCAGTTCGTACCACTCTTCCGGGCCAATCTCCGCATAGACGTGCCATGCGAGGCGCGCTCTGTCACCAACGCGCACGACGTTGAGCTCCGAAAGCACATCTTCAAGTTGCATCCCTAAGGGATTGGCGAACGCGGAGCTTTCGCTCTTGTCTGCGCGCTGGCGCGTTCCGACGAACGACGGGCTAACCGTTCGTCCGGCATACTCGAAAGCCTTCGCAATGCCGCGCGTCTCATTCAGAGTTGGCTTGAGCTTGACCGCCTGCCCGTTGACGAGGAAACCCTCGCGGACGTTGACGACTTCTCCGAATTTATTGACGACGACTGACACGTTGCCTTCAAAGACTTTGATTCCGCCGACGGTCTGAGAATAGTCAAGGAAGGTTGTGCCAGCATCGTTGTCTTCTTTGTTGAGCTTGAGCTCGTTGACCGCGGCGTCGGAGAGCGCGAAGAGCGCCGCCTGCGATCTCAGGAAATTGCGCGCGGTGTTGTCGGGAGTGTCCGACTGCGCTTCGGTGAGGGGTGCGCCTTCGATGAAGAAATTTTTCATCGCGCCCGCTTCGTTAACTTCGGCGCGCAGTTTTTCAGCGGCTTCGGGGTTGAGCTTCGCACGGAAGCTCTCGACTTCCGCTGCGCGCTCCTGGCCCACGCCGTCCACGCCGGGTGCTGCGCTGCGAGCGGCTGCTGCCGGGCTGAGGTCAACATCCCTGAACTCGCTACGTCCTGCGAGGCGGATGTCATAGTTGGGAAGGGTGATACGCTCTGTCCGGGTCGGGCCGGTGGGAACGCCTTTCGGCTGTGGCGCGCGCGCCGCATCCGATTTAATCAAGGGGAACATAGAGATGACTGCCAAGACAACGCCCAGTAGTCCAATGAACAAACTCTTACGCATTCTTCTATCCCTCCGTTAGTTGTTGGGTTGAGGTAAGGCAAAACAGGTCGCCCGGTAAGCTCTCAAGGTGAAGACAACTGCAAAAAACGTCCGAGGACACCTTGCGATTCTGGCCGATGGAGGATTGCCTTAACGTTTCTGTTCGGCGGCACACGTTCGCGCCGCGCATACTCGACCTGCGTGTAGCCGCGCGCCCCCGGCAGGGCGACTACCTGTTTAACTATTTGTGCTCTGACCGAAGTATGAGAAAAGTCTTCAGTCGTCACACGCGAATGGAGCAAGCTCTCGTCTGGGCAAAAAGATGAGGTTTCGGCAGCAACACGGCTGTCCTTAGTCGAAGAGTCCGTGTAGAGTAACAAATTCTGAGACGATTGTTAAGGCGCGAGCGTGAAAGTTCGGGCGGCGGCAATGGCGGCGACGAAGAAAGACAGGCTATCTTGTGGTTAGTCAAGAGCAGAGGATATTATCGTCTTTGTGTGAAAGGATGCTGCGGCCGGTGAGGGATGCAGACGAAAGGTTAAGACCGATGAAGAATAAAACTAAGGGGCTGCGCCTGACTTTAATCAGGCGACTCTGCGTGATGTGTCTATTCATCTTGACGACGATGGCAGTCGCTTCCGCACAGCGTCCGCAGCCGACGCCTTTTGTGAGCGAGACGACTTGGCGGGCTCAACCAGCGACGCCTGAGAGGATGCGACAGCGGATTGAAGAGTCGGCTGTCGAGTATGAGTCTTACGCGCCAATACCGCGCGTCGTCTTCTACGACATAGGCTTCCCACACAACGCTCAGGAATACGCAGCCCTCGATGGTTATGCCGTGATGCTTATCACAGCCCTTTCGCAAACACGCGAGGAGCTTCCGCTGAAAAGAGTCTACGTGTCTCTGGACGGCAGGGAGATTAACCTGAAGTTGTTGAAGTCTGTCCTCTCGGAACAGAAGGGCGCGGGCAATCAGTCAGTCAAAACGTTTGGCGCTTACCGCGCGGACATGCTCTACCTGTTGCCGGTCTATCTGCGATTGAAAACTGCCGAGGCGTTTGTAGACTTCGCACAAAACAGATTGGCCTTCAGGGTCGCTGTCTTCGGGACGGATGTTTCCGAGGGCGTCAGGAGTTTGCCCATCAGGGAACCAAGCGGCGCAGGCCCGGCGGCGGGCGCGCTGGAAGGATTCATCAAGCGAGAGTTTCCGGGCTTCTTCAAAGAGTAAGCCTCCCTGCCCTGCTGAGCGCGCCGGAAACCCGCAGCCTCCGATAATCATTCCTGAACCACCCGGCAAACTTCCGCGTCGAGGCTTCATTACGCAGAACTGATTAACGTAGCGCCCTCCGATATAGCTAACACTTACAAGCTGCGTGTTAGAATACAGGAGATGGTGAACGAATTTTTGAAGGATGAAATCCATGAATAACCATCGAGCAAATTTACACCCCGGCCCACCGCTGCCTCTGCCTGCTCCGAGAGGGCCCAGAGTGCCCACGCTCAAGTACGCTCTCTGCGCGTGATGTCCCGTTCATCACACGCCTTTGATAGCAGCCACGGCTCGTCAAGCCAATCGTCTCCCGATACGGAAGGAATATAACATGGATAAAATCGTCCACCGCTCTGCCCGGCTGCGATGCGATGCTCATCGTGCGTTTGAGATGTTCACAGTCAATCATCTGCTTGAATCATGGCTGGTCAATGTGGCAGAGGTTGAGCCCGATGCGGGCGGCAAGTACGAGTTGTTCTGGGAGCCGGATGACAGAGAGAACAACAGCACTATCGGCTGTCGCGTGACTGCCATTGAGGCGGATAAGTTTATCTCCTTCGAGTGGCGAAGCCCGAAACAATATAAGCACTTTGCTAACAACGCAGACCCGCTGACACACGTTGTAGTCTTTTTCGTCAGCGATAGCGAAAGCACGGAAGTACACCTGCTCCACTCAGGTTGGAGGAGTTCGGCGGAATGGGAAGAGGCAAGGCAATGGCAGGACAGGGCTTGGGGCGTGGCCTTCAAAGAGTTGGAAAGACAGGTGAACGAAACGACCGGCGTCTAACAACTCATTCAGGTGCGACCGTTCGATAGCGTTGCTTTCATCGTTCTCTTTTCAGATTTGGTAGAATGCTGCCTGCTGGCGGCGGATTAATTCCAGCTTGAGGCGGCTGTTGAGTTGACAGGGTGCGTAGATGAAATATTTTGCCATCACATCCTTTCTGTTTTTGTTTGTCGTAACAGGCGTCAGCAACGCTTATGCCTGCACCTGCTCACCTCCGAGCCAGCGTAGCGCGTACCGCGACGCTAAAGCTGTTTTCATAGGACAGGTTATCGAAGTCAACGAGAAGACACCGATTCCTCCGAAGCTAAAGGACGCGGTTTTCTATGGCGTTAAATTCAGAGTCGAGAAGGCTTGGAAAGGCGCTAGAGGTCGGGAAATAACGCTCCTGTCCGACATGGGCCTACTGTCATGCGCTCACTGGGCCAACAAGTTTCGCGTCGGAGAAAAGTATCTGGTTTATGCGTACGACAAAGAACTTTTTGATTTCGGTTGCTCGCGCAGCGTCCATCTTCAATATGCTTCCGATGACATCAAGAGGTTAAATAGCATCTGGTTTCGATTCTTCGCGCGAATCTATCCGTTTCCGAAGCTGTGAGCGTTTAAATTCGCAGCGCCGCTCAACAACTTATTACGCCAGCTGTGCCACACGCCTCTACTCCAACCAACGCATAGCCTCCCGACAGCGAGCCTGATTTTCATCTACCCTAAAGATATATGACAGAGGGTGTCATTCATTGTCGTCCATACTTGCGCCCGTATGATACCGGCAAATTTGCAGGGAGGAAGATGATGCAAACATTAAGAGAGAAGGTGGCGGTGGTGGCGGGGGCGACGCGTGGCGCGGGGCGCGGCATCGCCTGTATGTTGGGCGAAGCGGGGGCGATTGTTTATTGCACGGGACGCAGCGTGAAGGGTGAGCCGCCTGCTGCTGGCGTTCATGCAGGGCGGCCTGAGACGATAGAGGAGACGGCGCAGATGGTGACGGCGCGCGGCGGCACAGGCATACACACGCGCGTTGACCATACGGATGAGTCGCAGGTCGCGGCGCTCTTCGAACGCGTCCGCAAAGAGCACGGGCGGTTGGATGTGCTGGTCAACGTTCTGGGCGGCGACACACCCGCCGAGTGGAAACCTTTCTGGCAACTGTCGCTCGAAAAGGGCCTGCGCTGGCTAGGGCAGGAAGTCGGAGCGCACATCACGACGGCCCACTATGGCGCTGTCCTGATGGTCAAGCGCAAGAGCGGCCTCATCGTCGGACTCACGGACGGAGACACACTCGATTATCGCCAGAGCTTGTTCTACGACATGGTCAAGATTTCAACGATTCGTCTGGCCTACGCGATGGCTGAAGAGCTATACAAACACGGCGTCGCATCCGTCGCGCTGACGCCCGGATTCATGCGCACCGAATGGATGCTCGACCACTACGGAGCGACTGAAGACAACTGGCGGGAAGTGGCCGAGACGAATGCGGATGCACGTCGTTTCGGTTTTAGTGCATCAGAGTCGCCTTGCTTAGTCGGGCGCGCAGTCGCCGCGCTCGCATCCGATGCGCGCGTGCTGGAGAAGTCGGGCGGCGTCTATGCTTCATGGAAGCTGGCTGAGGAGTACGGCTTAACGGACGTGGACGGCAGCCGCCCGCGCTGGGGAGAGTATTTAGCGGAGAATTTTAAGGAGATGATGGAAGCGCCGACGAAGACAGGCTTTGCCTGGAAGCTTGAACACGAAGCAAGGCCCAGGCGGCGCGCACGCGCGAAGCTGGCGAGTTAACGATGAGAGTCAATATGGCCTGCGGTACTGATACGACGCTTGGCCCAAGTTAAAAAGGACTGAAGGCCGAGATTGATTTCCGGCCTTCAGTCCTTCTGTTTTAACTATCTCGTCGGCGAAAAGCTTTGCCGCTGAGAGTGCTGCTTATCTATGGCACAGGGAGCGGTGGCAGATAAGCGTAGGGTACGGCCACGTCGCCGGTTGTACCAAGATTGAAGACGGTCACGAAGGGCGAGCCGTTGCCGCTGTTGCGGATGTACCAGTTGCCCTCGGATGCGCGCCAGACGGCGACATCGTAGCGGCCGTCGCCGTCGTAATCACCGGGGACGACCGTATCGCTACTGCCTCCCCAATTCGTGACTGTGACCCCGCCTGTGCTGTTGCGTATGTACCAGTTGCCTTCCGAGGTACGGAAGACTGCGATGTCCGTTCTATTGTCGCCGTCATAGTCGGCCGGAACCAGATAGTCGCCGCTGTTTCCCCAGGCGACGGTCGTTGTTGATGGAATGCCGTTGCTCGCGCGAATGTACCAGACAGCGTTTCCGTTGGAGATGCGGACGACTACCAGATCGGCTTTGGCATCGCCGTCAGCATCGAAGTGCGGGACGGGAATATCGCCGTTGATGCCCCACGCGCGAGTTTGCACGCCGGAAAGGCTGCCGATGATGTGCCAAGTACCAGTTGAAGGACGCCACACGGCAACATCAGTCTGGCCGTCGCCGTCGTAATCGCCGGGCACTGGAATGTCGCCGGGAGCACCCCAGTTCACAACTACCGGCGTGTTGGTCGAGCTACGGATGATGTACCAGTTAGCCTCGCTCGGACGATAAACGGCCGTGTCCGTCTTGTTGTCGCGGTCGTAGTCGCCGGGCACGGCTGTGTCTCCGAGGTCGCCGTTGCCCCAGTCAACGACGGTTCTCAGGCTATTGTTCGAACCGCTCTGAAGGATGTACCAGTTGTGGTCCGAAGGACGCCAGACGGAGACATCTGTTCTGTTATCGCCATCGAAGTCGGCGCGCTTGTTACGGACGGGCGCTGAATTGGCGGCGTTGCAGGTGTTCGTCGGAGAAGCGCTGTTGCGCGGGGTGGGTGCTGCAACGAAAAAGTCTGCGCTGTTCTGGTCAGTGTCCTGACAACCGCCGCCCATGCGCTGGTCGGAGGTCGTGTTGCTCGGAGCAGGAGCAGGGGCTGCGCCCTCGAAGCAGATTGGCGGAGTAAAATTAGGGCTCCCACTGTTCCCATACCCGACAAAATCAACGGAAGCCAACTGAGTGGCGCAAGTTGCGCCAGTGGGAATCGGCGTCGTGCTGTTGACGACGGCGACTCTGCCGGTCGTGGCGCTCATCGCGATAGTTCCGCTCGCATTGGGCGTCGGCAATGGGACACCATTAACGCCGCCGCCTTCCTGCACCAGAAAATACTGTCCCGGTTGAATGAGACAAGGGCCTGTCGGGCAGATGGGCGTGACCTGAAAAGCGCCTGTGCCAGTTCCCGAGTTGTACTGCACGGACCAGCCCGTGACATCAACAGCAGTAGTTCCCCGGTTGAACAACTCTATGAAGTCATTAGTAAAGGGAGCGCCCGCGTTGCCGCCGCCGCCGTAAATCTGGCTGATGACGATGTTGGGCGAAACGGCCTCGACGGGCCGGGGCGACGTGACGGCAAAAAAGCCTATAGCCGCTGCTGTGATGAGCAGCATGCTCATAATTTTTACTCTGGGCAGAGCGAGGTAGCGCATTGGTTGTTCTCCTGAAAAGGCAAGATGGTTGGTTAAAGAGCGTCGGGCGCTGGTTGTCACAGACAGTCTGCGATTGTCTTCAAAATACCGCCGGAGCAGTAATTACAGGGGAGAGAGGAAAGTAACACGAACACAGTTGAGCGTCAATCATTCGCTTCCGATTCGCCCATTATATTTTCCTAACAAAACGAGCGCCGGTTGGCTCTCTCAATCTGCTTCAGCGAAAAAGCTGAGAAGCCGGAAATCATCCGGCCTCTCAGCCCTTTTCTTTAGTTGTCGCCCCGCTTGCAGCTACCTTGTCATCTAACCCGGAAACAAAGCTACTGCTTTTCGTCCCTCGCGGTGGAGAGCGGCAATATTGGGTCGGTGAAAGTATATTCCGGCAGATAAGCGAAAGGCACTGGAGTATTTCCGAGCAGAAAGTCTGTAACGATTGTGTTGTCGCTGCTTCTCAAGATATACCATGTGCCTTCCGAGCCTCTGTAAACGGCGATGTCAACCTTACCGTCGCCATCGTAATCTCCGGGCGCGGGCGTATCCCACGAAACCTCGTTGCCAACCTGCGTTGTGCCGCCGAAGTTGCGCACAGTGACGCCGCCGCTGCTGCGACGTATGTACCAGTTGCCTTCCTCGAAGCGCCAGACGGCATAGTCTGTAATTCCGTCGCCATCATAATCCGCAGGAACCAGAGTGTCCGTCTCAGCGCCCCAATTCTGAATCGTGAAGCCGCCGCTGCTTCTCTTCACATACCAGTTGCCTTCGTTACGACGGAAAACGGCGACATCAGCGATTGTGTCGCCATCGTAATCGCCGGGCACAGGCACGTCGTTCGCGCCGCCCCAGTTGCGCACGATGACCTCGTTGGTATGGCTCAGGATGATGTACCAATTGGCTTCGTGGCTGCGATAGATAGCAACGTCCGTCGAGCCGTCGCCATTGTAATCGGCCTGCACGGGATCGCCGAATCCCCAGTTGACGACGCGGACGGTGTTGGTTGTGCTCTGGATGATGTACCAGTTCTGCTCCGTGTCGCGGTAGATGGCGATGTCCGTCTTGTTATCGCCATCGTAGTCGCCGGGCACGGCCATGTCGCCTAAGCTCTGGCGTCCCCAATCAATCTGCGTTCTGAGTGTACCGTTGGAGCTATTGCGTATGTACCAGTTGCCTTCGACCGCATCCCATGTGGAAATGTCCGTACGATTGTCGGCGTCGAAATCGGCAATCTTCGGCAAGCGAGCGCTGCTGTTGCCGACGCTCGTGTCGGCGGGCACGCCCGCGTTGCGGAAGCCCGGCGTGCCGTAGGAATTAGTGTCAACGACAAAGCGCGCGCCCGTGTCGTTATCCTTGAATGCCGCCAGAGTATCTTCGACGGGGACGAAACGAGCGACGGAGTTGGAAGGCATAGAAGCGCTGCCGTTGATATTGTCTGTGTTGGTGGCAGTGCTGTTATCGCCCCACGTCGCGCCCGCAATGAGGCTCGTGTTGTTTCCGACGAGCACCTGGTCTATCAGTGTTCCGGCGGCGCGCGTTCCGGCGTAGAGTTGCAAATTATCGGCGGTCGCATTGTCGAGCGTGCCGGAGAGTGTGAGGCCCGGAGTCGTGCCGACGATGAGCACGAGCCTGCGGTTGAGGTCTGCGTGCGTCGTGTCCTGTGTTAAGACCTGTGTGCTGGCCGGGGGCGTTGTCAGAACGATGACGATGTACGTTCCGAAGGGCACGTTTGCCAGATAGTCGGCGGAGGCCGGAAGCGTGATGTCGCCCTCGGTTGTGCCTGTGCCGACGGCGCGGCTCGAAGCATCTGAGAGCGTCCAGCCCTGCATGTTGACGCCGCTCGGGTTGGTCACTAAAAGCTCTATGTACTCTTTCCCGTAGTTTGAATTGACGGCAAACTCGTTGATGATAACGTCATCTTCGGCCTGCGCCATGACGGGCTGCTGTGAAGCGTAAGCGATAGTCAGCAGTAGCGAGACCATTCCCATTAAACTGAATCTGATGAGAGATTGCATCTAACATTCCTCCTTGTGAAATAAACTGTAAAAGAATTGGGAGACGGGATGCACCTTGATAGCAGGGCTTTCAGGCGCACTGCTTCGCAGGCTGCTCAACGGTTCCTCTGCCTCTTCCCTTTTAATTACAGGCAGGGTCTGGAGCAAAGTATTCGGGCAGATAAGTTGCCGGCAGCGGCACACCGCCATAGAGCGAGAGAAGCATGACGCCGCCATCAGAGCTGCGTTGGATGTACCAGTTGCCCTCGTGCTCTCGGTAGACGGCAACGTCCGCGCGCCCGTCGCCATCATAATCGCCGGGTACAAGCTGGTCGGGCACGAAGATGTTTCCATTCTGCGCGTAGCCGCCCCAGTTTCGCACCACAACGCCGTCCCGGCTTTGCTTGATGTACCAGTTGCCTTCCTGTAGACGAAAGACCGCGACATCAGTTTTGCCGTCGCCGTCATAATCCGCAGGCACTAGCTGGTCGCCGCTGCCGCCCCAATTTTGAACCGACACGCCGCCCGAACTCTTGAGCACGTACCAGTTGCCTTCGCTCCGCCGGAAAACGGTGAGGTCTGCCAGCCCGTCGCCGTCGTAATCTCCGGGCGCGGCCACATCGTTGAATGCTCCCCATTGTTGTTCGCGTAGAGTGGAGTTAGAGCTCTGGCGAATCCGCCACATGCCGGTGGCGGAGTCGAAGAAAGCAAAATCAGTCCTTCCGTCGCCATCGTAGTCGGCCTGTACCGGGTCGCCCGGTCTGGCGAAAGTCTGGATTCCCACAGTTCGGCTACTACTTCTGACGAAGAACCAGTTGCCGTCTACCGGCCGGTAAAAGGCAATATCGGTCGCCCCGTCGCCGTCGTAATCGGCAGGCACGAGAATGTCGCCGGCACAGTAGACGCCAAACTGACTGGACTGTCTCAATTCACCGTTGGAGCTTTGCAGGATAAACCACCGCCCGCTGTCTGGCTTCCAGAGCGAGGCGTCCGTTCTACCGTCGCCATCAAAATCCGCCACCTTAGCCGCAGCCCGCGCCGGGGACACAGTGACACCGACAAACCAGACGAGCGCACACGTCGTCAGCACCAGACACTTACAGAATGCTTTCATGGAGGTAAACCCCTTCTTGAAGTAGTTTCGGTTGTCTCGGTAGTTATGCCGAACAGGAAGGGGGTGGTCCTACGACATTGTAATGGGTTCTGAGCAAACGATTGTGCGGGTGTCTGAAAGCTAGCACGAGCAAAGCATTCCGTCAATCGCTTTTTTACGCATCCGAATGCGACAAAAATTCCATATCTTGAGGCGCTTCTTTATGAGAGTATGCAGGGCCAGAATTAAGCTGCAATACTTCCAGAGGAGCGTTATGGCAGATAAATCCAAGGTGACGGCCTACAGCGCGCTGAGCGCCTTTTCAGGTGATGCGGATGAGTTAAACGTTATCATTGATACACCGAAGTGGAGCCGCAACAAGTACAAATTCGATGAGGAGCTCGGTCTCTTCAAGCTCGGCGGCGTGCTTCCGGCGGGCGCGGTCTTCCCTTTCGATTTCGGCTACGTTCCTTCGACGCTCGGCGGCGACGGCGACCCGCTCGACGTGCTGCTCTTGATGGATGAGCCAGCGTTTGTCGGCTGCCTCGTCGCGGCGCGTCTCATCGGCGTCATTGAAGCGGAGCAGACCGAGGACGGGGAAACAACACGCAACGACAGGCTGATTGCCGTCGCTTCCGATTCACGCACGCACCAGAACGTGCGCTCGTTAAATAGTCTCGATGATGTCTTCGTGGATGAGATAGAGCATTTCTTCGTCTCCTACAACGAAGCGAAGAACAAAATCTTCAAGCCGCTCGGACGCCACGGCCCACAGCGAGCACTCCAACTGCTCTCCGAAGGCGAAAAGTTATTCCGGCAGAAGAAGAAGAAAGCGGCTACAAAATCCGCAAAGCGCGGAAGCCGCACGGCACGGAAAAAGCGCTAGAGGATGTGAGGGATTTAGCGCCATCCGTGAGGCACACGCAAAACCGTCTGGCGGTAGCCTAACATCGGAGAGACACGCGACTGTAGAATAAGGTATTGACTCCGGCGCGCAAGAGTTTTAAGCTCACGCTATCCCGCTCGTCTCGTATGCGAATCCACGCGCGTTGCTGCCTGAGCTTTGAGTGATGCACTTTACCTTGATTCTTTTCATCTTTGCGCTTGCGCTGGCCTGTGTGGCCGGAATGGAGTTCGTCTACCTGAAATTCTACGAGGCGCAGAACCGGCAGTTGAGGCGGCGCGTTAAGGAGCTTGAGCGCTCGAACGCAGAACTCTCAAATGAGTTGCAACGCGCCGAAGAGATGTTGGGAGAATACGAGGACGAAAGCGAGGAAAGCTGGCCGGAATTGATTGACGACAACTAAGCATCAGGTTGATTCAGAGTAGCCGGAGAGCTTAAGAGAGCAATAATCTCCGTCAAACCTTTTCGCCGTGCAATCATCAGCGCTGTCTCGCCTGCGTGGTTGCGTTGATAAACGTCCGCTCCGGCGGAAAGCAGCAGGCGGGTCGTCTGCAAATTCCCTTCTGCGGCAGACTGCATTAACGCACTCCAACCTTCATTATCCTGACTGCTGACATCCGCGCCCTTCTCTATGAGCAGACGCATCAACTCGGCATCGCTCATTGCGGTCGCGAATCTCAAAGCAGTCCAGCCCTGATTATTAAGAACATCCACCGCAGCACCATGCTCAAGCAAGAGCTTTGCAGTCTCTACGTGGCCCTTGACAACCGCCGTCATCAAAGCGCTCCATCCCTCTTCTGTTTGCGCGTTGACATCAACGCCTTCTGCAATCAGCTCCGAGATTTCAAGGCTCCGGCCTTCGCGCGCGGCTTCCAGCAGAGCGGCAGACCTGCTTCTCTTATCGCGCGGCACGCTCTTCGTAGTTTCAACATCAACTGCTCCCGCGCTGACGAGTAGTTGCACAATTGCCCGATGATTTCTGGCACGCGCGCGGCCGAGCGGAGTCAGCCCGACGTGGTTTTTCGCATTGACGTTTGCCCCGCGCTTAATCAACCATTCAACTATTTCCAGATGCCCCTCGCCGGCCGCAAACATCAGCGCCGTGTGGCCGAACGAATCGGTGGCGTTGATGCTTGCGCCTGCCGCGAGCAGAAGTTCGACCGCGTGTAGGTCGCCCCTTGAAGCTGCCTTCATCAAATCCGTGATTCGATTACCGGCCGTTGTTTTCGTTTCTTCCATCAGCGAGGACTGCTTATTACTCTCTTTGAGTTAGAGCTTCTGAAGCGAGAAATTATCGAGCCAGAGCTTGCCGAAGATTGGGCAGGATTCGCTCGCGCAAGTCTCTCTTTGCAGGCCGACGAGGATGGCGCGCGTTTCATTGCCCGTCGTAAAGTCTAAGGAATAATCCTGCCAATTGCTGCTGCCCTTCGCGAGCGGTTTGGACTGTGCGAGCGAACGATTGTCCGCACTGCTTTTATCAACGACGACGACGAGCGGCAATGCGCCGCTGACAATCTCCTGTGTGCGCGCGGCGAAGGTCAGACGGTAGCGCGCGTTAGGCTCAACGATGACGAGTTGTGACGTGACGGGCGCAGCGGGCGGCGGATCTCCGCTCCAGTCCAGACGCAGCGAATGAGCGCCCGCGCGCGGCTCAATCGTGTCTTGCGAAAATTTGAGCGTAGACACACCGCGCACGAATTGCCAGCCGAAGCCTGTCTCGTCCAGTTTCAACTGCCCTTCAAAGCTGCCGTTTGTCATCTGCGACAGCCCGCCCGTTTGAGCCTTATCGTTACTACTGCCTGCGCCTGCTGCCCAGACCTCGTAGGCTTCCGCGTAGCCTTTAGTTGAGAGAAGCTCCTGTATGAGCGTTTGACGGTCCTGCTCTGTGAGCGTGCCGGCGGCGCGATAGAGATTCAGAGCGGCGGCGGCCTCGCCTTTACGCGCAAAGAAATGCGCAAGCGCCACGCGCCAGTGTTTACTCTCCGACTGAAGGAGGCGTTCGGTCGCGGCCGCGTCTCTGTTTGACGCGCCCCATGCGAGGTCAATCATGTTCGGCAGAAACGTCTGGTCGGAGAGCGCTGCCGCACGCATCTCGCGGAAACCTTCGTCCGCTTGCCCGGCCCTGAACAACACGTTGCCGAATTGCCAGCGCGGCTGCGCATAGAAGGGAGCCAACCGGACAGCTTCGTTCAAAGCCGAAAGAGCACCCTTCTCATCATCCAACTGGTCGCGCGAACTGCCTAAAATCATCCACAGGTAATAGTCGCGAGGGCGCAAGGCAGTGGCCCTCTCATACTCCGCCAAGCCTTCCGGCTGACGGCCCAGGCTCCACAACACCAGCGCGCGGCTGAAATGGGCTTCCGGGTCGTCTGGCGTCATGCTAACGGCCTGGTCTGCGGGCGAAAGCAGGGGCGCACGCGTGCCCGTCGTCGCCACTGCATATTTGGAGAGCAGCCTTGAGAGTCCTGCGCGTCCTGCCGACCAGATGCCCCACACGCAAACGAGCAAACCCGCGACGGCGAGAGCCTTGCGCGCGATTCTGCTTGCCGAAGGAGATTGCGAGAGCATAAACAAAAAGGAGCGCCAGCGGCGACTCCGTTACCAGCTATGACCGCCCGGTCGTTTCCTCTTCTAAACGGACTGTGAAAAAGCGTGCTCCCCGCAAGTTCTGGAGAGCACGCTTTGAAGAACCTGAGCGAACGCTGACGAAGCGTTGCTGCTCGAATTATCTTATGGCGTTGCCGGGCTCGGGTTGTCGCCTCTGGTAATCACGATGGGGATGATGATGGCAGCGCCGACGCCTAAGAGCAGAGCGACCGTGCCCGCCGTTCCCAGACCAAAGATGCCGCCGCTGCCGCCGCCTGCTCCGCCGCCCGCACCTGCAAGACCGCCGCCCGCGCCAGCGCCAGCATTAGCAGCCGCTCCCTGATTAACGATCGGGTTCGGTGCGCCCTGCGGAAAACAGACATCGAGCGGAGCGCCGCCCTTCGAGCCGTCGTCGCTGGTCGCAGGCCCCTGCTCCGTACTGACTTCGGCCCGCGTTCCCTTCTTGTTCTTCAGGATGGCGCAGCCGACGAGAAGCTTGAGTTTGATACCGTTGTCCGTGTATTGAAGCTCGACTTTCGTGTTGGGCGCGAGGTCAATGCTGCCGAGTGGGCCAAGATTGATGGTCGCGCCGACGCCGTCGCCGGTCTCTATGGTCGCTCCTGTCAGGATGCTCGCCCCTGTTGAGGCGCTCGTGCCGTTGACCAGCACGGACTGGTTGCCGCGCGTCACGAGCTTGCCGGTCGCCTGCGGGAGCGTGGACGCGGTCGCCTCGCTCTTTTTAACTACGGCTGGGCCAGCGAAGGTCGCGTTAACATAAACCTGCGTGAGGGCGAAAACTAAAAACAACGCAAGAGCTTTTAAGGCTTTCGGATTCTTGAGACGCATGTGCCGGACTCCTTAACTGGTGGTGGCTTTGTTATCTCGCTCGCAATTTGAACGGACGAGCGAACGGGGACTTAAGTGTACTGCCGCACTCTTCCGAGGGTCAATAAATTTCCAGTCGCGGCGTGGGTTGGTTTTTTGGTTAACCTGACGAGCGTGTCTCTGAAATTCAAGGGTCGCAAGCTGACGCGTGCGCTAAGTTTACTTCCGCAGTTTACTTCCCGCGTGGCTTCCTGTTTATCAAGTCGTTGAGATTAGCGGCGAGCGCAGGATTCAGCGTCTTCAGGATGTTGTACTCGGCCAGAGCGCCGTTTTTGTTTCCGAGCGTCAGTTCCGTTATGCCGAGGCTCAGGTGCGCTTCCGAGTAGCCGGGCTTGAGCGCAATCGCCTGCCTGAAAGAAGCGGCTGCTTCCTGAAAACGGTTGGTCTTATAGTAGGCATTGCCCAGGTTGTTATGCGCTTCCGCTTCCTGCGGGCTCAGTTGGACGGCCTGTTTGAAAGATTCGACTGCCTCCGCAAACTGCCCTGCCCTGTAATACGCAGCGCCAAGATTAAGATGCGCCTGCACGAAAGAGGGCTGAAGCGTGATGGCCTGTTTGAAGGCGACGATGGCCTGCGCGAGATTGTTCGTACCGATGAGAGCGCGGCCCAGATTATAATGGGCCACTACGTAGTCAGGCTTTAACTCGACTGCACGCTTGAGCGCCTCAACCGCTTCAGCATGACGGCCTGCCTTGTCATAAACGTAGCCCAGATTATTAAAAGCCTTTGCATAGTCAGGCTTGAGGCGCGCGGCCCGCTGGTATGCTTCGATGGCCGCGGCAGATTGGCCCAGCTTGTCGTAAGTGTAGCCGAGATTATTATGGATGACTGCGTTATCGGGTTTACGTTCGTTTGCCTGCCTGAAGGCTGCGAGCGCATCCTCATACTGGCCCAGATTGTTGAGCGCAGTGCCTAGATTATTGTAGGCGTCCGCATAATCCGGCTTGAGGCGGATGGCTTCCTGATAAGAGGCTTTCGCTTCGGCGTAGGCAGCCGTCATGTAGTAGGCATTGCCTAGATTGTAGTGTGCATCACCGAAGGTGTCTTTCAACTGAAGCGCATGCTTGAAGGCTTCGATGGCTTCCTTGTAGCGACCGGCGGCGTAGTAGGCCGCGCCCAGATTGTTCAGCGTCTCGGCATCGTTGGGTTTTAGTTGTAAAGACTTTCTGAAAGCCTCCGCAGACTCCGCATACTTCTCTAACCTGTAGAGCGCCGCGCCAAGATTGTTGTAAGCGAGCGCATCTTCCGGCTTGTATGTGACGGCCTGACGGAGCGCGCTTGCTGCCTGCGCTGAGCTTCCGATTTGCTGGTAGACGTAGCCGAGCTTGCCGTATAAATCCTTGAGGTCGGCCTTGAGGCGTATCGCTTCCTGATAAGCTCTGGTCGCCTCTTCATATTTCGACAAGCTGAGTTGTGCATCGCCCAAGCCATTATGTGCCTCGGCCCAGCCGGGCTTCAGTCGAATCGTCTGACGGAAAGCTTCTGCCGCTTCTTCATACTGTTCAAGCTGGCTGAGCGTGTTGCCGAGATTGAAATAAGCGTCTGCGTCGTCGGCGTTGAGTTTGATTGACTGCCGGAAAGCCTGTGCGGCCTCAGTGTAGCGGCCCGCGTTGAAATAGGCGACGCCCAGATTATTTGTCGTCACAGCATTACTGGGCTTCACCTGCCTGGCCTTTTCATAGGCGGCGATGGCTTCGACGAATTTGCCCAACTCATAAAGCTTGTCGCCCTGCGAGCTATAGGCTTCGAAGCTGGCAGTGGCGGCGTCGGCCGTGGTCGGGCGAGCAGTACCAGGCTGCGGCTGTTGTTGGTTGGGTCGTTGTGTGCGTCTGGGAGTATTTCTGGCGATCTGTTCGGTCTGTGCAGTTGGGCGCTGTCGAGCCGTTGCAACCGGCGTGGTCAGGCGACTGATGCGAACGATGAGCAGTGAGCTTCCGCCGGGAAGGTCGCGCACGCGCGGCGGGCGCTTCAGAGAGACTGACGCACCGCCAATCAAATCCTGCGAGACGAGCAACGAAGCGCCGCCTTTGATGTCTTGCGCCAGCAAAACAATCACGTTTGCGCCAAACGACTGAAAGGCCAGAGCCAGAATTAACAGGCGCGACAGGAAAGAGCTTTTGCTCATCGCATCAAAACTCCGTCAGACGGAAATAAGCGGCGCGGAGCCAACTCTTCCGGCTGCGAGCGGAGCGCTTCATCAGTAGTTAATATCTCAGCGAACACTTCCGTCAACCTTCGATGTTTACGGAAGAGAGTGCTTCAGCCTTGATAGCTTGTTGAAAGACGTTGCCTGTTTGTTTCTTTGCCGCGTCTTATCTCCGCGCGGTCGCCTACCTCTGCGGTCGCCAGCACGGCGAGCACTATCAGTATGAGCGCGTTGATGGTGACGTGCAATCCGAAATCGAAGAGGCTATGAACGCCGACGCCAAAGAGTCCGACGAGCGCGCCGAATGCAGCCGCACGACGAAAATTATCGGCGGCATTTAATTGCACGCGCGCCTCCTTCAGCAAGGCGAAAACGAACCAAGCGCAAAGCGCCAGACCGATTATGCCGCCGCTAGCCAGTATTTCGAGGTAGTCGTTGTGGGCCTGCTGCGGCGTGAGCTTGCCTGAGGCATCGTGATATTTGGGAATGACCGCCCAGTAGCCGCCGAAGCCGACTCCGGCCAGCGGGTTATCCCTGATGAGCGCCCACGTCGCTCGCCAGACCTCGCCGCGACTCTCTCCCTGTCTGGTGTCTACGGCTTCCGCACCCGCTTCTGCCTGTGGCGTCTCGAAGCGGCTGGCGAGTTGGTCTCCGCCAATCCAGATGATGCTGAAGGCGACCGCCGCGACAAGGCACAGGATGAGCAGCACGCGTGTGACCGCTGAGTTTTTGATGCGCCTGAGAAAACTGCTCGACTCCCAAACGTCATTTGACCTCGCTTGCGCCACGCGCACGAACGTGAACATCACGGCCGCAAACAGCAGTTGGCCCAGCATACTGAAAATCCCGCCGCGCGAGTTTGAGAGAATCAACGCAAACCAGATGGGCATCGCGAAGCTCAGGTAGAGCAACACGCGCTCACGACTGATGCCTCCCGCGACCAGCAAGCCAAGGATGAGGCCAAAGGCCATCTCCATCAGAAACGCAAAATGGTTGCGATTGATGAATTGACCGTAGCCGGAATTAGGTTTCAGGTATGGCAGAAAATAACCGGGAGTGCTGTGATGCGTCGTCTGCCGCAGGATTCCGAAGAGTGCGCTCGCGACCGCGACGCCGATGACAACATAAATCAGCACACGAAGCCGCTTGTGCGAAGTCGTATAACGGAGAAGCAGAACAAACGTGAGAATCAGCGCCAGCAGTTTGAGGATGACAAGCCTTGTCTCGTAGGGGTCAGCGCTGATTGTGCCCATGAGTGCGCCCGGCAGTTCCGTGCTTCCGCGACCGCCTCCGAAGTTAACGGTTTGCAGCGCTATGAAGAGAACGAGCGCAAGCAGCGGCCACAGCAGATGGCTGGCAGGCACGCGCCAGTCGCTCCTGATTAATCCCATCAAAAACCAGAGCGCGCCCAGAGCGAAGACCGCAGATTCAAAGAGAGCTATCCACCATTCTTCGACCGTTCCGTATGGAATGGCCGTGAGGGCGATGACGACCAGCAAGCCGTAGAAGATTAGGTTTTCGATAAAACGCCAGACAGGTTTTGGTTCCTGCCTCTCGTCTTCCAACTCTACGTGAGCGCTTTCTCTGCTGTGCAAGTTTTTAGGATTACTGAGCGGAAGAGAAAAACTTGAGGGATTCGTCGGGCTGTTGCGACGGCGCGTAGACTCCGGGCGTCTCTCCGTTTCCGGCAGCCTTGGAGATTGTTACTTCGAGTTGGGCTTCGGGCAGCAACTCGTTTAAGTATGTGCGAAGCTCACGCTCGTGGCCGTTTCTGGATAGTTCCGTCAGGCGCTCAAGTGCGCGGCGCACATCTTCAGCAGGACGGCTGGAAATCTTATTGATGAAGATTTTCGGATGCTGCGTCGAGGCCACGTCTTCCTCTTTAATCGTCAAATCTTCGTAGAGCTTTTCGCCGGGGCGTCGGCCGGTTTCGACAATCTTGATGTCTTCGTGCGGCTTGAAGCCGGAGAGCGTGATGATTGATTCGGCCAGATCGAGAATCCGCACGGGTTCGCCCATCTGAAGGATAAACACGTCGCCGCCCTTGCCTTCGCTTCCCAACGCGCCCGCTTGCAGCACTAACTGCGAAGCCTCTGGAATCGTCATAAAGTAGCGCTTCATGCGTTTGTCCGTAATCGTGACGGGCCCACCCTTGCGTATCTGTTCCTGAAAGATGGGAATCACGGAGCCGGCCGAGCCGATAACGTTGCCGAAGCGCACGGCGACAAAGCGCGTCGCGGCGCGCATGTTCAAATCCTGAATGACGAGTTCGGCCAGCCGCTTCGTCGCGCCCATGATGGATGTCGGTTGCACGGCCTTGTCCGTCGAGATGAGGACGAAGACTTCTGCGCCCCACTCGACGGCCAACTCACCGAGCTTGCATGTCGCCAGCACGTTATTCTTAACGGCTTCGCCCGGATTATATTCCATCAGCGGAACATGCTTGTGAGCGGCGGCGTGCAGTATGACCTGCGGGCGATACTTTTTGAAGATGGTGCGCATGCGCCCTTCGTCGCAGACATCAGCGACGAGCGGAATCGTCTGGACGGCGTTGTCTCGCTCTCGCAGTTCGCGCTCGATGTTAAAGAGACCAAACTCGGCGCGTTCGACCAGAAGCAACTGCGTTGGCTCAAAGCGCGTGACCTGCCGCACCAACTCCGAGCCGATTGA
Organism: Pyrinomonadaceae bacterium; assembly: GCA_036382855.1. Classification (GTDB taxonomy): domain Bacteria; phylum Acidobacteriota; class Blastocatellia; order Pyrinomonadales; family Pyrinomonadaceae; genus DASVTR01. The sequence goes on from DASVPO010000004.1 coordinate 41,494, forward strand.
GCCGCCAGCACCCGTCACCATCACACACTTACCGCGCAGGAAATGCGAAAGACTCTTTTCGTCAAGCTGCACAGGCTCACGCCCAAGCAAGTCTTCAATCTGCACGTCGCGAATGCGGCTGACCTCAACATGGCCCTGCAAGATTTCGTAAAGACCGGGAATGATACGAACCTTGACGGGAATCTTCTCGCAGGTCTCGACGATGCGGCGTATGTCCTGACGCGAAGCCTGCGCGATGGTGATAACAACGTGGTCAATCTCAAGCTCGTGCACAAGGCGCGGCAACGCCTGCATCATGCCGAGCACCTTAATGTCTCCGATGACGGTTCGTTTCTGCTTGCCGGGGTCGTCGTCAACGAAGCCTTTTATCTCAAGGTCAACGTCTGCGCGGCGCTCGATTTCTCTGGCAACCAGCACGCCTGCCTGACCCGCTCCGATGAGCAGCACAGGCTTCTTCAGGTTATTACTGCCGCTCGTCAATCTCTGCCACTTGCGTTTCTCGTAGCGCTCGAAGAGCGAGCGGCGCAAGACGCGCAGGCCCAGAGCGCCGCCAAACGCCAGCATCGTGTCCATGATGCCGACCGACAGCGGCACACGCCATTCCTGAAAAGTTTCGGGCAGGCCGAGACGCAAAAGCAGCAGGATAGTGAAGGAGGTCGCAGCAGCATAGAGGAAGGCTTTGACGTGTGCGATGCCCGTATAACGCCAGATGAACGAGCGGCCTCCGGCGAGATTCAAGGTCGCAAACTGTAGGAACACGACGAACGGCAACTGCACAAGCACGTTCCTCAGCCATTCGGGCGGAATCGCAAAATCAAAGCGCAGAAGGTAGGCCACGGCAAAAGCCGCCGTCAGCACCAGCACGTCGAGCAGAAACTGCAAGCGCCTGTTCAAAAGGCGCGTCCACCAGACGCGTGAACCCAATTTATCTTTAGCCTTTGTCGCTGTCATCTTTGAAACGTTCTACTGCGAAAGCTAATGAGCGATGATGTGTGCGGCATGCGATGAAAGAGACGCTCTTCGAGATGAGTAGCCGGTTCTTTCATGCTTTATCTTTCCGCCCTTGTCCGTGCTTTTCGCGGGGCGTCGTTTATAGCACAGTTCAAATTCAAAGCGAAACAGGATGCGCGGCGTGCCACGTCCTTGTTTGACGTTTAGAGTTCCATTTCTTCCATCGTAGCTACACGCTCAAGCTCTGGGGCGTCGCGGGGCGAGCGCGTTCGGCCCAGCGGACGCCGCAAGCCAGCGCCACATAGATCAGCAACCAAGAGACGAGCAACGCGAGCCGTTCGCTTGCACCCGCCCTCGTGTAGAAGAGGGCGCTTAAGCCGCAGGCCAGCATCAGGCAGTACTCGACCAGTACGGTCTTGCGATGACTCCATCCTAAGAGCACGAGGCGCTGGTAGTAGTGCTGGCGGTGCGCCTGCCAGATTTTTTCGCCGCGCAGCAGACGGCGAAAGAGCGTCGTCGTCGCGTCAACGATAAACGGCGAGAAGATTAACACCGGGACCCAGAAATCAAACAGCCCGCGCTTGATGCCCAACACGGAGAGCGTCCCGGCCAGAAAACCGAGCAACGTGCTCCCTGCATCTCCCATGAAAATCCTTGCGGGCGGGCGATTGTAAATCAGGAAGCCTGCGGTCGCCCCGACCGTCAGCAAAGAGAGCACGGCCAGAAAAGCGTCGCCGCCGTTCCACGCCAGCAAGCTCAGGAAGCCGAAGCCTAGAACGGTCATGCCGCCTGCGAAGCCGTCCATGCCGTCCATAAAGTTATACAGGTTGGTCATCCACATCAGGCAGAGCACGGTCAGCGGCACGGCCAACCACTGAAGCGAGAGCGTCCACAGGCGCGGCACGTCTACCGTATCAATCGTCAGTCCAGCGCCGAGCACGACGCCACCAGCCGCTATGCCATGCACTATGAAACGCAGGCCCGGCGGCAACTCCGTCCAATCGTCCCACAGGGAAACGACGACGACGAGCAATAGCATCAACAGTATCCAGCCGCTCTGCCCCGATTGAAACGCGCCCGCCGCGCCCGCCAGAAAAGCCCTTGAGAGTTCCAGCAAAAGACCCGCCGTCAGGCTTGCGAGAATGGCAAGGCCGCCGGTGCGCGGAACCGGCGTCGCGTGCAAAGACCTCTCGTTCGGATGGTCGAGCAGGCGCAAACGAGCCGCCGGAGATGAAAGACGACTCGTCAGCCACAAAGATAATGAGAAAACCACTGCTGTAATGGCTAAACTCTCAAGACTCATCGCTATCATGTCAAACGGAAAATATTAGAGACGATAAAGGAAACGGAGAATCAGCCGTCCATGCCTGCGATAGTTTGACGCCAGCCCGCATGCAAATCGAATTGCGGTCGAAAGCCAAGCTGCCTTTGAATCTTATCCCCGCTGACGGCTATGTCTTCAGTCAGTTTATCAATCGTCGCTCGCCCGATTGGAGATTTCTTACCGGCAACACGCAGACCATCTTCCAGCAGTCCGGCTGCCAGACGCACGGGCCGCGCAGGGAGTCGCAGTCGCGGAGCACGCTGCTCAAGGGCGTAAGCGATGGCCTCGATAATCTCTCGCATCGTATGCACGCTGCCGTCAGTGACATTGAAGATTTGACCGATGGCTGCGGAGTGCTCTCCGGCCGCGATGGCCGCATCGCAGACATCAGTTTCGTGAACGAGAGTGCGACGATTGCGGCCGTCGCCGATTAAGGCCAGCCGCTTGCGACGTATGGCTTCGACAAGACGCGGATAGTTTCCCTTCATGTTTGGGCCATAGACGGCTGCAACACGCAGTACGCTTGATGCCAACTCACTGAGGACGATTTTTTCTCCCTCGATTTTCGTCTCGGCATACAATGAATCAGGAGCGGGCGGCGTCTCTTCGTCGAACAACTGTCCGGGACGGCTGCTGCCATAGACGCTGATGCTGCTGAAGAAGATCAGCCGCTCGACTTTCGCTGCCCGCGCCGCACGCGCCAAACAACGCGTGCCTTCGACGTTCACGCGAAAATACTCTTCCTTCAAACGGGGCGCTGGATTATTGATGTGCAGCTTTGCCGCCAGATGAAAGACCAGATCCACGCTTGCGACTGCCTGCCGGATAAGCTGGCAATCCGTGATGTCGCCGCGGAAGACTTCAACGCCCTGCGGCAGAAGCCCTGCGCCGGATTCACGAACGAGAGCACGCACTCTGTAATCGCGTTCAAGCAAGCGCCTGACTAAAGCCGAGCCAATCGCACCGCCTGCCCCCGTCACCAGAGCGCTTCTCTTCATCTCAAGACAATCTCAGAGCCAGTCGTCATCAACACTTGTTATCTTGTCTTTCAATTTTCAGTTCCGCTCAGCAGCGTGCCTTTCAACTGCGTGGTCTCGCCGTTCAAGCATTTTTCGAAGCTCGCGAGATAGGCTGTAATCGCATGCTGGCGGTCAAAGCGGCTCTCGAAAAGAGAGCGCGCACGCGCGCCAATCTCCGCTAACTTCGAAGGGCTGGCGGCCCAGTCCATAATCAATTGGGCCAACTGCTCGCTCTGGCCTGAAGCGACGACCGCGCCGCAGTTATTCTCCGAGACGAGGCGTGCGATGGCGCTCCGCAAGTCTCCGACGAAGAGGACGGGCCGCCCCGCTGCGAGGATGGCGTACGTCTTACTCGGCACGGAGAGTCCTGCGAGGCCATCGGCCAGTGTGGTCAAATGCGCGTCGCCCGCCGTCAGGCTGAAACACAACTCTTCGCGCGGCTGGTAGGGCAGCATCCTGATATTTTCAAGTTGATGCTCTTGAGTAAACTTTTTAATCTCGCTGCCTTTGACGCCGTCACCGATGAAGAGAAAAACTATGTCCTCGCGCTCGCGCAGCCTTCGTGCTGCTTCCAGAACTGTTTGAAATTCGTTGACGAGACCGAAGTTGCCGGAGAAGAGGACGACAAACTTATCTTGTAAGCCATGCTGCGCCGTGAAAGGATTATGCTCTTCGCGTGCCAGCGGCTTAATCAATCGCCCGTCGGCCCAGTTGTGAATAATATCAATCCGCGCAGAGCGTTCGTCTCCGACCTTAGCCTTGATGCGGTCGCGCATGCATTCGCCGAGCACGATAATCCTGTCCATCCTTTGAAGCGCGCGACGGTTGAGCCAATCGAAGAAGCGCGCACCCGTGCTCTTCTCTTTCAGCGTGCCGAGCGCGATGGCGACATCAGGGTAAACGTCCTGTACGAGCGCCACGACGCGCATGCCGCGCAGCCGACCGATGATTAACCCTATGAGGCCGATTAAGGGCGGCTGCGTCAAAGCGAGCAGAATATCGTGGCGCTCGACGCGCAAAAGCTTCCACGTCGCACCGACATAAAAGGAGAGATAATCAGCGAGCCTGCCGATGATGCTACGCTTGCCAAAACTCGTGGCCCACGCGCGCTCAATCCTGATGCCCTTATACTCTTCGCGGCGCGGAAGCCTTTCGCCTCCATTGTATCTACCGCGCCCCGCGATGGCCGTCACCTCGACGCCGCGCTCGACAAGGCTCTCCGCCAAATCGGTCATCAACTGGCTGACGGCCGAATGGTCCGGGTAAAAAAATTGATGGAGAATCAGGATACGCATGAATCGTCGCTTGCGAATCTCAAGCGCGTTAAACGTGAAAGGATGAAAGAAAGTCTCTCTTCGTTCACCAGACGATCTGCTGTTTTAAGATTCACGCATCTGTGCGATGCTGACGCGCTCTGCGAAGTAAGCGATTGTGCGCTGCAAGCCTTCGCGCAGCGGGATGGTCGGCGTCCAGTTGAGAAGCTTCTGGGCTTTTGTGATGTCGGGCTTGCGTTGTTTGGGGTCGTCCTGCGGCAGCGGGCAATACTTAATGCGCGCCCCTGCTCCGCAGATGCTCGCAACTTCTTCTGCCAGTTCCTTAATCGTAAACTCGCCGGGGTTGCCGAGGTTGATGGGATCGTTAACTCCGTCGCAGTTCATCAGCCGGATTAAGCCTTCGACAAGGTCGTCAACATAACAGAAAGAGCGTGTCTGTTGTCCTTCGCCGTAGATGGTCATCTCCTCGCCGCGCAGGGCCTGAACGACGAAGTTTGAAACGACGCGTCCGTCGGATTCCATCATTCGCGGCCCGTAGGTGTTGAAGATGCGTGCGATGCGCGTATCCACGTTGTTCTGGCGGTGATAGTCCATCATCAAGGTTTCGGCAATCCGCTTGCCTTCGTCGTAGCAGGAGCGAATCCCTATCGGATTGACGTTGCCCCAATACTCTTCAGGCTGCGGGTGCACTTCCGGGTCGCCGTAAACTTCCGATGTCGAGGCTTGCAGGATACGCGCACGCACGCGCTTGGCGAGGCCGAGCATGTTAATCATCCCCATCACGCTCGTCTTCACAGTCTTGACAGGATTGTACTGGTAATGAATCGGCGAAGCGGGACAGGCCAGATTATAGATCTGGTCCACTTCGAGCAGAACCGGCTCAATCACATCATGGCGCAGCAACTCGAAGCGGCGATTATCGAGCAGGTGGAAAACATTTTCGCGGCGGCCCGTGAAAAAATTGTCGAGGCAGATAACGTCGTGCCCCTCTTCAATCAAGCGCTCACACAAATGCGAGCCGATGAAGCCCGCTCCGCCCGTCACCAGAATTCTCATTCTCTTCTCCCGCTCTCTTTCTTTCCTGCCGCTGCCCACTAAACCACAAACGTTATCGGACTCGTGCGTGATTCACAGTCGTTTTCTAAACTTGTTCCTGCATTACGGAAGCGACTGCTAAGAACTTTCTTCGTCGTGTAAAATCAGGATGAGGCCCGGCGCACGGCGTAGTTGCCGACGTAGAGCACATCCATTCTCGTCTTCATAAAACAATCAATGGCGTGGCGCGGTGTGCAGACAATCGGCTCGTTCTCGTTGAACGATGTGTTGAGCACGATGGGCACGCCCGTCAACGCGTTGAAATCCGAGATGAGCTGGTAGTAACGCTCGTTCATCGAGCGCGAGACCGTTTGCAGCCGGCCTGAGCCGTCAACGTGTGTGACGGCCGGAATCCGTTCGCGCTGCTCCGGCTTGATTTGATAGACCATCAGCATCGTCGGCGCTGGATGCGTCTGCTCGAAATAATCGCCGACGTGCTCTTCGAGAATCGAAGGCGCGAAGGGACGAAACGGTTCGCGCTTTTTGATGCGGTCGTTGAGAATGTCTTTCATATCTGCGCGGCGGGGGTCAACGACAATCGAGCGATTTCCGAGAGCGCGCGGGCCAAACTCCATGCGTCCCTGAAACCAACCCATGACAGCGCCGCTGGCAATATCCTGCGCCGCACGCTCCGTCACCTCGCGGTCGGAATAACTCTCGAAGGCAAGACCGCTTCTTTCGAGTTCGGCGCGAATCTCTTCATTCGTGAATTCAGGGCCGGTGTAAGCTCCTTCCATCACGTAGCCGCGCGGGCGATTGAGAATGCCGTTGTGTATCTGGTAGCAGACGCCGACGGCCGTTCCGCTATCACCCGCCGCCGGTTGGACGAAGATTCTGCGAAAGGGAGTGTTGAGCAGAATCTTGCCGTTCATCACGGAGTTGTAGGCAACGCCGCCGGAGAGGCCGAGGTCCGTCAGGCCCGTCTTTTCGTGCAGATGATTAAGGACGTGGAAGCCTATTTCTTCGAGACGACGCTGAAGGCTCGCCGCAATGTCTCGCTCGCGGTCTGTTAACGGAGTGCCGGGCTCGCGCGCCGGGCCGAAGAGACGCGCGTATTCGTCCGAGAAGATACGACCGATGGCAGGCGAGCCGTTGTCCCAGGTCATCTCGACGCCTTCCGCGTGATGGCGGAAGTAGTCAAGATTAAGACGGAAGCGGCCGCCCTCTTCCGTTCTGATGAGTTCGCGAAACTCTTTCATGTAGCGCGGTTCGCCGTAGGGCGCGAGGCCCATCACCTTGCCTTCGTCACCGTAGTATGGGAAACCTAAAAACTGCGTCGTCGCCGTATAGAGAATCCCTGACGAATGTGGATACTCAACCTGGCCCAGCACCTCTATGGAGTTTCCTTCACCCGCTCCCCACATCGTCGAGATGAAATCTCCGAAGCCGTCAATGGAAAGCAGCGCCGCGCGTTCAAAAGGGGAGATGTAGAAGGAGCTGGCGAGGTGTGCGCGATGATGCTCGACGTTATGAAACTCTGCGCGCATACGGTTTTTCGGAACGTCCAGCGCACGCGCCAAATCATCCTTGAGGTCGCGCACCTTAGCGGCGTTGGCGAGCCGCTCTGCGACCGCGCCGAAAATTCCGCGACCGCTCTTTTCATTAGAAGCGCCGCGCGAGCGTTCGAAGCCGCCGACGGATTTCGCCGCACGCGTCGCCGCAAAAAGAATCTTTTTGTGCAAGTGTGCCGAAGGGTCGCGGGAGATGCCTATGTGCTCCACGTCTTCAAGACGAGCGCCCGCCGCTTCCAGGCAATACTTGACCGACTCCGTCGGAAATCCCGCACAATGTTTACAACGATTAAAACGCTCTTCCTCGACGGCAGCTACTAGTTGTCCGTCACGAATAATAGCCGCCGCCGCGTCGCCATGATAGGCGTTGATACCAAGAATCAACATTCTAAAATCCCTTGCCCTTCTCTCCCTTTAAAATCTTTCAAACTCTCAATCGAGCACAACGCAACCCGGAGGCGTGCCGCTCGAAAGCGTCCACTCGCAGACATCAACCATCTGCGCCGCCAGCCGCTTCCACGAAAAATCGCGCCGCATCCACTCTCTTCCCTTCGCGCCCATCTCTATCAACTCTCTTTTCGGAACGGGCAGCGCTGCTCTCAGCGTTTCCGCCAGATGCTCCGCGCTTCCCGCGTCGGCACACCAGCCACAGCCGCGCTCCTGCAAATCCTTCCAGGGCGTGCCGCTCGTCGTCACCACAGGCAAGCCCGCAGCGAGCGCTTCGGCAACCGCCACGCCAAAATTTTCGCTGTAAGACGGAAGCACAAAGAGGTCTGCCAGTGCGTAAGCCGCCAGCTTCCTGTCTCCGAACAGTGGGCCTGCGAAAAGTACTGACTCGCTCAAGCCACGATCTGCGACCAACTGTTTCAACTCGCTCAGATGCCCGCGTTGGTCCGGCCCGCCAATCACCAGCAACCAATCGCCGCGCTCTCTGCCAAGCCTGCCCCACGCTTCGAGCAGCACCGGCAAACCCTTTTTCGGGTGCACGCGCGAGAGCGAAAGCAGGATGCGCCTGCCTTTCCAGAGCGGCAAGCTGGCTTCTGCTTCCGACCTTAAAGGCAAGCTCTCATAATTTTCAACATCAATCCCATGCGGAATCAACGCCACAGGGTTCTTCAAGCCGAAGCTTCTCACCCACTCTAACTCATCCTTCGACGTGACGCGCAAACAGGCCGCCGAGCGTAGATTCTCAAATTCCCACAACCGGCCTGTTATCTGTTTCTTCCAACTGGAATTTCGCAGAGCGCGAGGCTCAAGCATTCCGTGAGGATGAATGATGACGGGCACGCTCCGGCTTCTCCCTACGTTGCGCGCGACGCGCCCGTAGTGCAGCCAGAGGCCGTGCTGGCTAATCACGGACGAACCCGCCACCAAGCCATCTTCCACGCCGTCCGACATCCGGCCCGAATATCCAAGCGCCTTGATTCCGACGGCGGGCCACTGCCTGCAATCAAGGGGTTGCCAGAGCTGTCGGTCGTCTGCCGATTCGCGCGTTTGAAAACTATCTGTCGAATGCACCGTCACGTTAACGCCGAGACTCAAAGCAGACTGCCACAGCCGCCGTACCGAATAGGATGGCCCACCATATTCAGCCGCAATACTGTCAACCAGCACGGCCACTGTCAAACGCTTCCGCTCCGCTCGCAATTCCCTCGCCTCGTAAACAGAGCTTGCGCGGGTCGTGTCCGTCGTTAAAGCGACTTCAGTTTTCATACGCGATACGGTTGCGCTCAAGCCAGTCTTCCAGCACGACCAGAATCCACAGGCGCGACCAAGAGACATCCGAGCGCCCCGCCAGAAACGATTGCCACAATTCGTTTACACGTTCGGGGCGGAAAAGCCCGCGGCCGCTCGTTCGCTCCATGCTCAAACGCTCTTCACAAAATTCGCTCAAGCCCCCACGCATCCACGGTTCAAACGGCAACGTAAAGCCGCGTTTGGGGCGCTGCACAATCTCTTCCGGCAGCAGCCCGTTTAAGCTTTCGACCAGCAAACGCTTCGGCGTGCCGTTTGAAACCTTGCGCTCGTCCGGCAAGCCCATCAAATACTCCACGAGCTTATGGTCCAGCAGCGGGACACGCACTTCGAGAGCGTGCGCCATGCTCATCTGGTCCGTATCGCGCAGCAGCACGTCGTGCATATACGTGCGGCCTTCCGCGTATGAAATCAGCGACAGCATCTCTGCGCTCGCCGTCTCACGATACTTCTCCTGCAACAGCTCGACGTAAGGGTCAGCCAACTCAAAGCCTGACGACTGCCACGAATCATGCATCAATGAACGGCGCTGCTCAATCGAGAACACTTGCCGTGTGACAGGAAAGACGGAGGCCAGCGTGCCATCGCCGCCGATGATAGAAGCGGCCTTCGCAGCCTGAACCGAAGAGCCGCCGAGCGTCTTAATCGCACCCGCTGCCAGACGGCGCAAGCTCTGCGGCGCGATGGTCCAGTGTCGCAGATACTTGATTGTCCGTCGCAAACGCTTAAACGACGGGTAGCCCGCGAAAAATTCGTCTCCGCCCAAACCCGAAAGCGCCACCTTAATCCCGCTCGCGCGCACAGCACGCGCGACGACGTACGTATTCATTCCGTCGCCCGTCGGCTGGTCCATCTCCTTGAGAGCTTGCGGGAGTTGTTCGAGCAGTGAGCTTTCAGTCAGGTGAACTTCACGGTGATCTGTTTGAAAACGGTTGGCTATCTGCCGCGCGTAAACGTTCTCGTCAAACTTTGTTTCGTCGAAGACGACGCTGAAGGTGCGCGGCTGCTGGCCTGCTTCTCTGACGAGGGCGACAATCGCGCTCGAATCAATGCCGCCGGAAAGAAACGCCCCGACCGGCACATCGCTGACCAGATGAAGCGCAACGGCTTCCTCAAGCAGCTCTCTGACACGCCGCTTGCTCTCACTTGCGGAAGCTGTCTGCGCTTCACGCGAAGCGTTTGCCAGCAAGTCCCAGTAGCAGCCCTCTGAGACCTGCGCCGTTTTATCAACGCTCAGCCAGCAGCCCGGCCTGAGAGCCTTTACGCCCGCGACGAGCGTGCGCGGCGCTGGCACGGACTGATAGCCCAGATACTCCCAGAGCGCAACCGCATCAAGCTTGCGCGGAACGAGGTCGCTCGCCAGCACAGACCGCACTTCCGAGCCGAACAGAAAAAGCCCCGGCGCTTGATAATAATAGAGCGGCTTGATGCCGAGGCGGTCGCGCGCTATGAACAACTCCTGCCGTTCGTTATCCCACAGCGCGAACGCAAACATCCCGCGCAAGCGTTGCAGGCAATCTTTGCCCCAGCGCTCATACGCACGAAGGATAACTTCCGTGTCAGACTCCGAACGCCACGAACCCGCGTCCTCGTCCAACTGCTTACGCACTTCACGGTAGTTGTAAATCTCGCCGTTGAAGGTAATCCAGTTGCCTGTGCGCGGGTCGTGCATGGGCTGATGGCCGGAGGGCGAGAGGTCTATAATCGAGAGCCGCGTATGGCCCAGGCCGACAGCGACCGCTTGCTGCCGTACGATGTGCAGGCCACTATCGTCAGGCCCACGATGACTTATATGTTCGACCATCCTTTCGAGCGGCGCGTGCAGGGAGTCTGCCTCCTGAAGCGTTGACGCGCCCGCGGCTGAAAGGATGCCAGCTATTCCACACATCTTAGATTTGAGTTCTTACTTCTCTTTCTTCAACACCGAAACCAGAAATGTTCCCATCCGGCAGCGGTTGGTCATAAAACGGCTCATGCTGTCAGGGATAACCTTCAGCACGCTGTCTTTGACGCGCCCGCGCGGCAAGGGCACGATCTCAGGCTTGCTGCCGCAAACGGAAACATCCTCGACCGTGAAAAACTCAGACGTTAATCGCTTCCATTCCGGGATTGAGTAGAAACGCGCAATCGCGCCGTCGGTCTCATGCTGCCGCGTCTGGTGGAGCGAACCAGTCTTCCATAGATGGCCCTTGATGAGTCCGCCGAAGAGGCCCGCGTAGATATAGTAGTTCCAGAGGTTGCGGTAGTAGACCATCGTGACGGCGCGGCCGCCGGGTTTTAAGACGCGGCGCATCTCGCTCAAAATCTGCCGCGTGTTTGAAGAGTGGTGTATGACGCCCCACGTCCAGATGAAATCAAAACTGCCGTCGGCAAACTCCATCTTCTCGGCATCCATCTGCTGTATTTTGACGTTCGGCTTGTCTAGACCGAAACGGCGCATTCTTTCCGTCGTACTCTTGACGGCATAACTCGTCAGGTCAATTCCGTTATAGGAGCGCGCGTGGCTGGCGAGAAGCTGCGCGTGGCTGCCGTTGCCAACGCCGATTTCCAGCACGTCCTGATTCCGCAAGGCTTCAAAATCAATCAACGCATCGAAGGGAATCTTCTTCCACGGCAGATACTTCTCCGCATCCGAAAAATGCCGCTGGTCAATCTCTTCGTAAAACTCCTTGCTGAATTCTGGATACTCAATCTGGTCTCCGAAGTCGTAGCGCATGGGATGGCTTTCCCACCACGAACGGTTCGCATCCTGCCATTCGCGCGCCTGCTCCGCGTCCTGCGGCAGCGCCGTCGGATTATTAAAGCCCTCTGGAAGATTCCCTTTAAGATGCGAAATTGGCATCGTCTGTTCTGCTCCTTAAATCTCTACTAATCAATATTCAAAACTGCCCTGTCCGATTTTTCCTGCTTCCTCCGCGGAAGCAACCGGCGTGAGCGCGAATGAGTTGCCAAGAATGGTCAACAAGCGGCGCTCGAAGTTTTCAAACTGGAATTCATGCTGCCAGCGCGCGTATCCGGCTTCGCCCATCAAGCGCCTGCGCTCAGGGTTCTTTAAGAGTCCCGTGATGCTTTGGGCCAACGCATCGAGTTCAGACTGTCTGACCAGAAGGCCGGTCACTCCATCTTCCACAATCTCGGAGGCTGCATCTGCCGGCGACGCAATACACGGCAGCCGGTGCTTCATTGCTTCAAGGTAAACCAGCCCGAAACCCTCGGCGGTGCTCGGCATGCAAAAGATTGCGACGCGCTCGTAGAGTTGATTCAGCGTGGCATCGCTGACGTGGCCCGCGAAGATGATGTCGCCCGCTAATCCTCTCTCTCCGGCTTTCGCTTTAAGCCTTGGGGCATCATCACCATTGCCGACGATTATCAACTGCGCATCAGAAATCTGAGCTTTCACCTGCGGCCAAGCCTCAATCAAAGAATCATGTCCCTTGTGTCTTTCGCTGCTGAACATGCGGCCCACAATCAAGACCGAATGTTGGCCCACACGATTCAACAGTTGCTCGTCGAGCTCATTCTTCGATGGCGAAGCTTGCGTTGCAGGCAGTGATGCTCCGTCTCCGTTGAGTTGCACGTTCGCGCCGTCGTCCGTGCCTTGAGAGGGCGGAAGCGCCAGATGGCAGACTTCGATTGGGCCAACGGACGGATGAGCCTCGGCCACGCGACGCGCAGTGAAATGAGAGTTGGCGATTCTCACAGTGGCTTCACGTAAAACCTTTAGACGCCCTGCGCTCAGCGGCGACCAAGCTTCGATGCTATGCAGAAAGAGCGCGTAGGGCCGCGCTAAAGGACGCGGCACTAAGCTTTGAACGCGCGCAGGGCCCAGATGGTCGTACATAATCCAATCAATCCGGCCCTTCAGATGCTCTGCCAGCACACGGCTCGCAAACCTGAGTTGGTCAACGGCCGTCGCCTGAATTTTTCCCTCAGGCAGCAGATTGATGTGCTTGCAGCTTCCGCTCGATGCTTTGCTCAACACGCGCCAGAGCAGCCGCGTCACGCGCGAAATTCCATCCTCGCCGCTGCCGCTGTTAATCGTGCACAGAAGTGGATACGTTTTTTTAGACTGGCTCATTTGACCAACTGATTATGCAACTCACGCGCGGCGCGAGCAGGCTTCGACTTCAAATCATCACGCCTGTAGCCTAGCCGCTTCAGCAGACGCTCGCAACCGGCCCGCACCTCCTCCACCCCTATCTCCTTAACGCAATGGTCATACTCTTCCGCCGCAAAGAGACATTGCCTGCAAGCCACGCGCGCACGGAAGAGTTCGTGGCCTTCGCCGTGAGGATGCCAGCGCCCGGCCAGATCTTTCGTGCCGAAGATGGCGGCGACTGGCGTTCCCATCACAGCCGCAAGATGCATCGGCCCTGTGTCGTTAGTCAGTAGAAACAAGGCGTGAGAGAGAAGCTCCATTGTGCTGCGGAGCGAGAGTTCGCCCGCGAGGTTGGTTCCGCCGCCGCTCGCTTGCAAGACCTGCTCGCACAACTCCCTCTCTTTCGCAGACCCGACCGCCACAAGCTGCACACCATGCTCCTGCTTCAGATGTCTGGCGACTTCAATAAAACGCTCGGCGGGCCAACGATGGCCCACCTGCTTTCCGCCCGGACACAACGCCACGAAAGGATGAGCCTGCGCCGCCGTCTCGACAATGCGTTCCAACTCGCGCTCTTTGAGCGGGCTAAACTCAAAACGCACCGCCGGAGAAGCAACGCCCAACTCGCGCAGGTGTCCCAGATTGCGCGCAATCTCGCTGCGGTAAATCCCTGTCAACTGCGCCTGCTCGTAGGAGAAAAGGAAGAGCGTGACGAGTTCGAACCCGACGCCGAAGCGTGCGCCCGTCAGTCGTGCAAAGAGCAGATTGCGAACGATGTTGCTGGGCGAGATATTGCACGGCGGCAACGAGACGAAGATGTCCGGCCGGGCAGCGCGCAGGCGTTTCAACAACGCCCATGCGCTCTTCGGATGCTTGATTTCCTCCGTGCCGTAAACCTCCAGCTCGTCCAGAAATGAGACGCCCTCCAGCAGTTCTCTAGCCCCCGCCAAGCCTTGCTTGCTATGGCCTGCGGACGTGAAAAGAATCAGACGGCTCTCAGGATAACGCTCACGCAGAGCGACGAGCGCAGGGATGGCGACAACAATGTCGCCTATGTGCCCGATTAAGTGTGCGACGATGCACTCCGGGTCCGGCGGCGGCGTGCGTCGTAAAAAAACAAGATTCCGCAGCCAGCGCAGGCAGAGATTAATCGCGCGTTGAACCGCGAAAGCGAACCGCGCTTTCGCAACACCCGTCTTGCTTAGCTCGTCTCTCACTAGTTGATTATGAATTCTGTGTCGAGGGCTGCCTGAGCATCTCATTAGCCGCGCCCGACTCGCGATAAGCAAGCCAGTGGAGCCTCGCTCTGTTTAAGATATAAACGAAGAGAATCAAGACCAGCAGCCGGTCGAAGTTTTCCAGTACGACTCCGGCCCAGTTGAAGGCTGAGAGTTCAAATCTCTTCGTGAGTTTCCACCAGACGGCGGGCAGTTCAAGGACCATCGCCAACTGCAAGACCCACAATGCCGCGTCGTCCGTCCAACGTTTCGTGTTTGCATGAGCGGGCACGGAGACGACCCACAATCCCACCAGCAGGGGCAGCAGCAGAATCGTGTCATACGGATTATGGAAGACGCTCATCAGCAGCCACAGGCAGCAAAGCTGCAAGACGGCCGCATCGCGCTGCCCCGCGCTGAGCCTGCTTTTCATCAGTCCCACCAATGCTGCACAGGCAAGTAGAACTACAAGCAACAACTGATGCACGCGATTGGCCCAGGCGTCGTGCTGTATGAAGACGTTAATGAGCGGGCGCAACTCCACAACGCGCAAGGCCATGTTGCCCTGCACGTTTGTCCCGCGACCGAATTGATGCTGAAGCACGCCCAGGTAAGCGCCGACAGACGCAAACGGACTCTCCATCAATCGCAGCGAAAAGAGTCCGACGCCCAGGCCCATGAAGACACAGGCCGCAAGCGTCATCCGCCAGCGTTTCGTAAACATCGCCCACAGCAGAAATGCTCCGCCGATGTGTGGCTTCATCAAAGCCAGCGCGAGAAAGAAGCCTCCGAGCAGCGGGCGTTTCTCTTCAAAGAGAAAGGCGAGCAGCCCCGTGCCGAGTATCAACAGCGTAAACTGCCCGTTGGCGATGCCTGTGCGCAAACCCGCCCACGCCAGAAACATCGCACACGGCACAAGAGCCGCGCGCCTCGCTGCCTCCGGCTTCATCGCACGAAAAGCAAGATACGCAACCGCAGGCGCTACCATCAGATTCAAGAGCGCCCAGACAATAGCCACAAGGCTTTTCGGTATCAACGCGAGCGGAGAGAGAGCGACAATCGCGTGCGGCGGATAATTGCCGACGACATACTCCGGCAAATAGTAGGGGCTGCTGCCCTGCCAGAGCCACGCGCGCAGCCACGTGTCTATAATGTTCAAGTCCTGGCTGTGGCCCGCCCGGACGGCCGTGATGAAGCCCCAGCCGAGACTGACGGCAGCAACCGTCAGCCACAGGTAGACTAGCGCACGACTGGGCCAACCGTTTTTCAAGTCGTTCGTTTTCAAACGTCCTAGCTCGTCGTTTCCGGGTTAAGCTGCATCGAGTCGGCGACGACCTGCGAGGGCTTCATCTCCGGCCCGGTTTTAAGGCTCGGCGGCTTCAGCCGTTGCAGGCTTGCGCGCCTTGAAAATCATCTCGCAGAATCCGACATACTGGCAGTCGAGCACATCAAAGCCCATCTCTTTCAGGCGCGCGGCCAGCCCTGCGGCCGTGTAGTGTGTGATGTGCTCGTGCGCGTAAGCTCCCGGCAGGACTTTGCCGTAAACCCATTCGAGCATCAGCCAGAGGCGGCGACTGTAATCGGGCGTTCCAAGGATGAGCGTGCCGCCCGGCCTGAGCACGCGCCACATCTCCGACATGATTTCCGGCACGTCAGGCACGTGCTCAATCACTTCGGAGTTAATCACGCAATCGAAGCTCGCATCGTCAAACGGCAACTGGTCGCAACTGCCGCGCACAAGGCGGTCGTGCTGCGGCTTGAGCCAACGCAGCTTGTTCTGAAGAATGTCCATCCCGACGGCGTTCGGCATGTCCAGAATAATGCGGCTCGTGCCGCAGCCGATGTCTAGAGTGCGCTCCATCTGGGCCGCAAACTTGAGGATGATTTTGTGTCGAGTGCGCTGCCAGTAGCGTTGCAGCCAGATGGGGCTGTCAAACGCGCGGTAGTCGTAGTCGGCAGACTCAACGGAGTTGCGCAAGCTCCACATGCGGCCCAGGGTTCTGAGGTATGCAATCGCAAACTTGAAGAGACGCGCGTGTGAACTGCCGGAGCCGCGCGCCATGTAGCTGAACGGAATTTCGCGTATGCGCCAGCCTTCGGCGTGGACGCGGATCAGTATCTCTTCGAGCACGTCGAAGTCGCGCGAGAGCAGGTTCATTCCTTCCAACACCTCGCGGCGGTACATGCGGAAGCCGCTCGACAAATCGCGGAGCGGCATCGAGAGCGCGATCCCGTAAGTGCGATTGAGAATATGACTGAGCACGCGGCGAAACTTTCCCATGTCGGCCCGCCCGCCCTCTACATAACGCGAGGCGATGAGGACTTCGGCGCGGTCGCGATATTTCCAGAAATCGAAAAGGAAGACGGGACGATGCGAAAGGTCTGCGTCCATCGTGACGATGTAGGGCGCGGTGGTCGCCTTGAATCCGGCGAGCAGCGCGCCGCCGTAGCCGCGTTCCTGCTGCACGACGACGCGTGCGCCACGACGCTCCGCAGCCTCCTTCGTTCCATCCTCGGAGCCTGCGTCGGCAATCACAATCTCCGAGACAAGCCCCAGTTCATCCAGCACCTCTTTTAACGCCGGAAGCAGGAGGTCTAAATTTTCCCGCTCGTTCCATGCCGGGATGACGATAGCTATATCAGGCCGCTGCTGCATGTTGGCAAAACTCCTCGAAAGTTCTGGTTTGAATAATGAAGTCTGGAAATTAAGAACGCGTGGCGACGTTTCAGGCCGTTTCGACTCCTGATTTAATTAAAGCAAGGTCCGCATCCACCATCATTCTGACTAACTCGCGGAAAGATGTGCGCGGCTGCCAGCCAAGCACGCGCCGCGCTTTTCGTGCATCACCGACAACTGAATTGACTTCCGCAGGACGTAGATAACGCGCGTCGGTTTCGACGAACCTGTGCCAGTCGAGGTCAAGATAGCCGAAGGCTTCGTCAAGAAACTCGCGGACGGTGTGTGATTCGCCGGTGGCGATAACGTAGTCGTCAGGTTCGGGCTGTTGCAACATCAGGTGCGCGGCCTCCATGTAGTCGCGCGCGTAGCCCCAATCGCGGCGCGCGTCCAAATTGCCCAGCACGAGGCGTTCCTGCAATCCGAACTTGATGCGGACAGCGCCAAGCGTGATTTTGCGTGTGACGAAATTCTCGCTGCGGCGCGGGCTTTCGTGGTTGAAGAGTATGCCGTTGACGGCGTACATCTTGTAAGCTTCGCGGTAGTTGTTGGTCATCCAGTAGGCGAAGAGCTTGGAGATTGCGTAGGGCGAGCGTGGATGAAAGGGTGTCGTCTCATTCTGCGGCGAGATTTCCGTATTGCCGTAAAGCTCTGAGGAAGACGCCTGATAGTAGCGCGCACCGGGCCGGGCCTCGCGCAGCGCTTCAAGCAGGCGCAGTGTGCCGAGCGCATCAATGTCCGCGGTGTGTTCCGGCATCTCGAAGCTGACGCGGACGTGGCTCTGCCCCGCAAGGTTATAGACTTCATCCGGCTCGACATCACGGACGATGCGATTAAGAGAGATGCCGTCGTTCATATCGCCGTAGAGCAGGTGAATCGGCGCGGCGTGTGCGCTTCCTTCGACGCCTTCGTCGGCGTGCGTCAGGTGGTCTATGCGCCCGCGCTTGATGGTGCTTGAGCGGCGCACGAGGCCGAAGACTTCGTAGCCTTTCGACAACAGTATCTCCGCCAGATACGAGCCGTCCTGCCCTGTGATGCCTGTGATGAGTGCGCGTTTCATCGTGCTGGGAATTGGATAAAGATGAGAGTCTTGCTGCTTTCTATCTGAAGAAACGCTCGTGGTATTTTCTGAAACGGATAATCGGAATCATCAGCAACAGAATCAGGACGACGCGTTGGAGCGTAGCTCCGAGGTAGGCCGCCAACTGTGCTTCGATGGTGAGAAAGTATGGAAGCAGGGCGACGCCGATGCCTCTTAAGAGATAGCCGGAAGCCTCCGTCAGAAATGTCCATTGAAACCAATCGAAGAAGATTCCGAGCAGGAACATCACGCCGAAGCCGCCTATCCAGCCGAAGTTGATATAACCTTCAGTCAGGTTTCCAGAAGCGAACGAACCAAACTCCAGATTCTCTTCCGCAGTGATGCCGTAGGATACCTGATAAAATCGGTTGGCATCATTGGCCGAGGGCTTATCGGGCCAGACGAAGCGCGGGATAAAAGCGACGAACATGTACGAGTATGTATAACCATACTGGTAAGGAACGGTTTCGGGCGTCATCTCGATGACGTTTGCCGTCTGCGTGAGCAGTGAGACTCTCGACAGACTCGTGTAGGCCAGATTGCGGCCCACCTCGCCCGTCGGGTCGCTCAGGGCTTCGCCCCAACGCTTGAAAGATTCTTCAGCCCACAGCGCGATGCGTTCCACCTTGCTTCCCTCTTCCGCGTCGTACCAGTACTTTTCGCGCATCGCAAATTTCCCGACCTGAAAGAACAGGACGTAAACGACCATCAGTGAGAAGAAGACGACAGGAAATTTCTTACGCTCGTAGATGTAGATGGCGGCGGTCGTAATCATCAGGAATCCGAGCGCGCCCATCCAACCTGAAGACATGCCAATCAGGAAACGCAGGAAGAGAAAGAAGGTCAACAGGATTTTGTCGCCGCGCGTGGCCTGCCCGCGCAGGTAGTTGCGAAACAGGATGGCATAACAAACAAGCGGCACGAGCGTCAGCAATGTGAGCATCAACTGGCTCAAGCCTGTGCCTAAGGAATAAAGCGCGTTTTCCGACAGAGAGCCGAAAGTTCCTGCGATGAGCAGGACGCGAATCCAGTCCCAGCGCATCGGATTGGTCGGGATGTCCGGGATTGTTCGCGGCACAAGCCGCCGCCCGATTCTCGTTCTCATTCCCAGCCAGAAGGCCGTCACACCGACGACGGCTAAGATTATCGAAGACGTGATGGCGTCGTTAGGAATATCGAGGCCCTGCTTAAACATGGAGACGCTGTAGCGGTCGCCCCAGAAGAGCGGCAGGGCGTAGTAGAGCCAGTACATGCCGGAGATCATCGAGAACAGCGGCACTTCCGTCTGCTTCAGCTTTCGCCAACGCTGGTA
The DNA here is from genome assembly GCA_036382855.1 of Pyrinomonadaceae bacterium. Lineage (GTDB taxonomy): Bacteria > Acidobacteriota > Blastocatellia > Pyrinomonadales > Pyrinomonadaceae > DASVTR01. The sequence continues at coordinate 60,809 of DASVPO010000004.1, forward strand.
GGAAAGCCATGGCATTAGAATCAGTACGAACCCTGCGGCAGCCTGAATAATGGAAACGTCGTTCGGGCTGGTCAGCCAGAGAAAGCCCGTGACGACTGCCGGCGGCACAATATAAATAGAAGGATTCGGTAAACGCTGCCTGAATGAGATGGCTTTATTCATAAAACTAAACGCCCGGTGCTCTGCTTAGCTACTGTATATTCTTCAAGCCTGCGCTCAACTCGGCCGTCGCCTGCGCTTTGCCATTCGCTTGCGGCGCTCGTTGGCCCACGCGTGCGAAGACGGCTTCCATCTGTTCGGCCATACGGCTGACTGTGAACTGCCTCGAAGCAAACTGATGCCCTGCCCTGCCCATCTTCCGTCTTAAAGCAGCATCCTCGATCAGCAGTCGTAGCTTCTCCGCCAACTCGTGCGGCGCTTCAGCTTCCACCAGATAACCCGTCACACCGTCCTGCACAATTTCGGGCAAGCCGCCGCGTCGCGTCGCCACGACCGGCACGCAGTAGTGCGCGGCCTCTGCCGCCACCAACCCGAACGGCTCTTGAAAACGACTCGGCACAACGCAAATATCAATCGCCGCGTAAATCTCCTGCGGACTACTAACGAAGCCTGCCCACCGCACACTCTGCGACAGATTATAGCGCCCGATTTTCTCTTCAAGCACGCGCGTATACTCGCGCTTCCCCTCGCCATAAATCGTGCACGAAAATCCGAGGCCGGCTTCTCTTAATTCTCTCAACGCCTCGACTAAATCATCGTGCCCCTTCCACTCGCCAACCTGCCCTATGATTCCGAGGCGGACTGCGCCCGCCTCGTCGCGTTGCTCCGCCGCGACGCGCGAAGCTGCGTCTTCCTCATCCATTGATCCTTTAATCGCCACTCCGTTATGCACAAACGAAACCTTCTCCGGCTCAACTCCAAGCTCCATCAAATTCTGCGCGATGTAGCGCGATACTCCGACGAACGCGCGAAGCCTGCGGCTCAGAAAGCGCGCCAGCCTGCGATAGAAATCGCTCAACGGAAAACCATCGTGAACATGAAAAAAGGTCTTCCGAGCGTCGAGCAAAGGCCAGAGCAAAAAGATGTGATGAAAGTTGGTCTGCACAACCACGTCCGGCTGAAACTCTTTCAGGTAACGACGAAAGCCCAGCCAGAGACGCGGGACGCGGCGCAGCTGGTCGAGCGTCATCCAGGCGGCAGACCACGAAAGCGTCTTCGAGATAAAGCCCAGTGGCAGACTCACAAACGGCACACCCTGCGCCCTGAGCCTTGCGGCAAGCTTCCCATCTCCCCACGTCGAAGCGACACAACGCACGTCGTGCCCGCGCCTCTGCAATCCCTGAATCAGATTGAGCGTCGCGATTTCCCTGCCGGAGATGATGCCAGCGCCGCAGATGAAGAGTATTCTCATGTGCGGAGTCGGCTCAGTCTGTTCGCTGCGCCGCTCAGCCATTTGCCGCCCCGTTGATGGCTTTCATCAGAGCTGCTTCCATCTCCTCCGCCATGCGCTCGCGTGTCAGGTGCTCGGAGCCAAACGACTTCGCTTCGCGTGCCATCCGTCGCCGCAGTTCCGTGTTTTCAATCAGCAGTTTTAGTTTCTCTGCGAGTTGCTCTGGCGCTTCCGCGTCTACCAGGTAACCCGTCAAGCCGTCCTGCACTATCTCCGGCAGGCCGCCGCGCCGTGTGGCGACGACAGGGATGCCGAAGTGTGCCGTCTCGATGGCGACCGTCGGGCAAGGGTCCTGGCTGCGACTGGGAACGACGCATATATCCATCTCATCGAAAATCTCTCGCGGACTTTTGACGAAGCCAGCCCAGCGCACACGCTCGCTCAACTGATAGCTCTCAATCTTTTTCTTCAACGCAGCGATATAATCGCCCGGCCCTTCACCGAAAATCGTCGCGTTGAATGGAAGGTTGGCCTTTCTCAATCCTCGCAGCGATTCGACGAAATCATCGTGGCCCTTCCATTCAACAACCTGCCCGACAATCCCAATCTTCACCGTTGCCGCTGTTCCGTTTGACGGAACGGGCGCGTCTTTTGTGCTCCGCAACTGATGGCCGTTTCCTTCAACTTCAAACTGCGGCGTCAGCCCGTTCAAAACCGAGAAGACCTTTTCCGGCGCAACGCCCAGAGCGACGATTGACTGTTCTATGTATCGCGAGACACCTATGAATGCGCGCAGGCGCAGGCTCAGCAATCGGAACAGGCGACGGTAAAACTTTGTCGGCGCGAAAGGGTCGTGTATGTGAAAGAAAGTGTTGCGCGGATTCAGCAAAGGCCACAGGTGAAAGACGTGATGAAGCGTCGAATGAACAACAGCATCAGGCTCAAATTCCTTCAGGCAGCGACGGTAACCGAGCCACAACCCCGGCGTCTTATCCAGCGTATCCACGGTCATTCCAATGGCCCGCTTATTCATCGTCTTCGAGATGAAACCGAGCGGCAACTTAACGAACGGAATCGCGCTGGCCTGCAACCTCTTCGCATATTCGCCGTCGCTCCAAGTGCTGATAGCGCAGCGCACGTCATGCCCGCGCTCGCGCAATCCCTGCATCAGAGAGAGCGTAATAATCTCCTTACCGTAAACGTAGCCCGCGCCGCAAACGAATAGAATCTTCAAGTGATAACTATGAAGTAGGAACGATGAACGATGAATGAGAAGCAAGCTCTTAACAGTTCATCGTTCATCGTTCCTAGTTCATCCTTTCAATCGGGTCTGACTCCGCAGAAGGTGAAGTGTCGCCCGAAGGGACGAAAGACACGCTTGAGAAGCCGACTCTCGAAATCGAGTGTAACCAGCTTCATGGGGTCTGTGCGCGGCAGGAGTAGCCATTGATAATGGTTGCTCTCCATCTCTTTCACTTTGAGGCCGCCGCTTTCAAGGATTTTTTTGACGCGCCAGAAGAGGAAGAAATTTTCGTGCGGCTGAACGCCCGAACCTGAATCGAAGGGTGCGCCCGTCGTCCAGGTCTTGAGCCATTGCAGTATCATGCCGTTGAAATAGTTTTCGGTCGTCAGGATAAACTGCCCGCCCGCGCGCAAGACCCTGTGTATCTCGCTTGCCATCCGTTCGGGACGCGGCACATGCTCCATGCATTCGCAAGAGATGACGTAATCAAAGCTGCCATCCTCAAAGCTCAAGCTCTCCGCATCTTCAACCTTAAACTCGGCCGTGCTCCCGCGCGCGGCTGCGCGCTTCTCTGCGGTCGCAATCGCGGCCTCGGAGAAATCAACGCCGACGACGCGCGCGTCCGCATATTTTCCGGCCAGCCAAATACTGAAATCCCCGCGCCCGCAGCCAATCTCAAGCACGCGCTGCCCGCTCAAATCCGGCAGCAGTCGTGCGACCGTGACGTACCACGGATGTTGCAGCACGGAGCCGTCCGCTTCCGCTCCGGCCAGACGCTCGTGCCATGCGTTGTACTGTTCGAGCTTATCCACGCTCCACGCTCCTGCGTCTCAGCACGTTCATCGTCCGGCAACATTCCAGCCATTCAAACTCCGTATGATGACGAATGTGCTCCTGAAAAAAGCGGACGGATTCGTGGTCTGGAAACTCACCCGTCGAGGGTCGCGTCGTATCGTGCAGGCAGATGATGCCGCCCGGCGACAGACGCCGCAGCACGATGGCCCAGTCTCTCTCAATCCCCTCGTAGGAATGGTCGCCGTCAACAAACATGAAATCAACGCTCGCAGGCAAGCATTCTTCCATCTCGTGGCTGTAGCCTTGCAGGAAACGCACGCGAGAGAGATTGCCGCTGCGCTGCAACTCGCGCCTGCAAATCGTCCAACTAGGGTTTTCCCTGCCGTGATGCAGTTCCCATGGGTCAACGCAGTAGAGCACGCCGTCAGGCGCGAGTGCGCCGGCGATAACAGCGGCAGAGACTCCCATGTATGTCCCGACCTCTACGGCCACGCTACGGCCTGCTGCATAACGCGCAAGACAGGCAAGCTCATCAGCGTTTGTCTGGCTATGCGCTTTGAAGAGGCCGAGCGCGTGCAGCGGATTGAGCAGGCGCGGGCGACGGTAAAGTTCGTAAGGCGGTTCAAACATCAGGGCGGTTCTTTATCGTCAGTTAACTTTTCAGCGCGCCGTTACCGCGCATTGATTGATAAAGCTCGCGAACGGTATTAACGGAGACAGAGAGGTCATATTTGTTCACACGTTCGCGCCAGACATCGGGCGCGGGCGGCTCTTTAATCAAAGAGAGAATCGCTGTGGCGATAGCTTCGGGTTGGCCCAAGGGGAAACGCAGCGACGGATTGACGGGCGCGATTAAATCTTCGCCGCAGCCGCAGGCGTCGCTCACGATGCAGGGCAGGCCGCTCGCCATCGCTTCGTTGACGACCAAGCCCCACGTCTCCTGATAATCGCTCGGCAGCACGAGACAATCCGCGGCCACGTAAGCCTTGGAGATTTCCGTCTGGTTGAGGAAGCCCGCAAACGAAGCGACTGGCAAGCCATCATCTTTGCTTTCGTTTGCACCTTGCGTCGTCTGTGCTTCGGCATCGTGGGCAATGTGGCAGGCGGCGCGCAGTCCCGCGCCCAGTTCACCGCTGCCGACAAAGAGCAGGTGCAGAGGTCTTCCCAAATTTTGCAGGCGCGCATCGCGTGCGGCAGCGATTAAATCGAACGGATGTTTCTTCGGAATAAACTTTCCGGCGAAGAGCACGCAGAAAGCGTTTTCAGGGATGCGCCACTCGCGTCGAATCTCTGCGCGCTTCTCCGCAAGACGAGCGGCCTGCTGCGCGAAGCGTTCGTTGTCAACACAGTAGGGCGCTGGATGAAGACGTTCCTGTCGCACGCCGTAGCTTTCGTAGAGACGACGATTGGCCTGCCCTATGTAGAGAAAATCGCGTACGCGGCTGAAGAGCCGGCCGTGCAGAAGACGCTTGGCCTGCTTTTTCCAGACGGGCGTGGGCGAGAGGTCGTTGCTCTCTCCGCGCAGCCAGACGGGCACGCGCGCCGCATGAGCCTGCCACACGGCTTGCCAGTAGGCACGTACCTGCCAGCCCTGAATCCAGAGCGCCGTCACCTTCTTCTCATTTAAGAGTTGGCCCAGCGGCTCTCTGAGTCGTAGCTGATTAAAACGCGCAACGTCGGCGTCCGAGTTTGTTTTCAAAAAACGCGAAGGGTAGCCGTCGAGCGTGTCCAAATCCCACTTGAAAGATTTGCCAAACTGCACGTCGTAACTGGGGCGCGTGCCGTGGTCGCTCATGTACCAGACTTCGAAAGGCACTGCGCCATCCTCCGCCAGCGCTTGCCAGAGCGGGACTTGATACTGAATCGGGTGCGTTGTCAGAATCGCCAGCATCTTCAGGCGTGGTCTCTCAAGATTTGCTGCCAGCGGTCGCCGTAGGCGTCCCACGAAAATCTCTCTGCACAACGGCGTGCAGCGCGGCCCATGCTTTCGAGTCTGTCAGGCTCGCGTGCAAACTCCTGCATCGCCTCGCAGAGCGCATCAAGATTGCCCGAAGGAATCAGACGCCCTTCCTCGTTATCATTAATCAAATCAGGCCCGGCGGTCGCTTCGGTCGTGATAACAGGCATTCCGCTAGCCAGGGCTTCGAGGATGACCATCGCAAAGCCTTCGCAGTAACTCGGAAAGACCAGCACGTCGCACTGCCGCAAGAGATCCGGCAACTCCTGATGTGCACGCTTCCCCATCAACTTCAAGCCCTGCAAATCAGGAATCAACGCCCGCTCTCTTTCCGATACAGGCCCAACCAGCCATAATTCCGCATCCCGCAAATTCATCTTGGCCCAAGCTTCCAGGAGCAGCGGGATTCCCTTGCGTGCCGAAATCAGTCCGAGGAAAAGGAAACGCAGCGGGCGACGCTCGCGCGGCCTTGCCGGAGGATGAAACAGTTCGAGGTCAACTCCGTAAGGGTTAATCAGAATCTTGTCTTCGCTGATGCCCTGCGCGATGAGCGTGCGTTTGCTGAAAGAACTGGCGACCACTATTTTCTTCGCCAGCTTGTGCTCGCGACGTTCACATTCAAGGACTTCCGGCAAACGCGTCTCAATCTCCGCCTGCCATGCAGGATAGCGCTTCGCCACGCCCTGCATGATGCTTTCATTCGCCAGCGGATGAGAGATGCTCTGGTCCAGAAAGAAAGGCTTCCCCGCATCTTCAGCCCGCTCGGCCAGCAGCCATGAGGAAGTATCGAAGCCGATGACGGCTGTCGCCTTTCGCAACGAGCCGGCTGGAATCTTCTGTTGAAAAGCGCGGTTGCGTTGATGAAAGACATGCTGCTGCGGCTCTCCGTCGCGCAGGCGTTTGAGTGCCTTCCATTCAATTAAAGGCATCGTTCGCAAACTGCGCGACGGAACACCACGCAGCACTCGATTCGCTACCTTCCGTCGTAAACCCGACGGGAGATAGTCCGTAAAAAGCTGGCCGGTCAGGCTATCGGTCGGCACGGCGAAGCCTGTCCAGAATTGATAGAGCGAATCATGGCGCGCGAGTTGTCGCGCCAGTTGATGCGAATATTGTGTGCCCGGATGCGCTAAGAGAACCATGTGCGACACTGGACTTCAGTTATGTTGAAACTTCAAAATGAGCCGCGCCTAGTTTCGCGTTAACGATGGTTCTGCGACGAGCCAGCGGTTGTGCTCGATGGGGCGCTGCTCCGGCAGCAGAACGCGCCAAGGCGCGTTGTAAATAATGCGTGTTTGATAACCGTGTGCTTCGAGCCATTCGATGCAGCCAGCTTCCAACTCTTTCGAGTGTGTCTCGATGAGCCAGCGCAAATCGCTCAGATGGTCGCAGCCTTCGGCGCTGCGCAGCAGTTCAACCTCTCCGCCGTCAATATCAACTTTGAGGAAAACCGGCTTGGGTAAATCTTTGACGAGGTCGCTAATCGAAACGAAGCCGTCGCCCAAGCCGACGAACCTGCGCTCCGCTGTAAAGCGTTCGCCAGTTTCGTAGCCGTTGGCACGCGCGTTCAGAATCAACTGCTCCATTGGTGGGCCGGGTTCGCAGGCGACGACGCGCTCTGCGTTTGATTGCAGAAACGCCATCGTGTAGTAGCCGTCGTTTGCGCCGACATCAATCAAGCTCCGGCAAGCGGGGATGAAACGACGGAAGGCCGCAATGAGTTCGCGCTCGTCGAGTCCCCAGTAGCGTTGAGATTGATGCGCGAGGTCGAGTTCCATCAACATGCCTTTGGCGAGCCCGCCGCGCAGGCGTCGTAGCTGGCGACCGCTGGGGACGAGCATGCGCTTGATAGCTTGTTTCATTTTCCTGCCGCCGCCTGTTCGAGTGTTTTCTGCAAACGCGCCGGAACGCCCGCGATGATGGAGCCAGCGGGAAAACTTTTTGTAACGACCGCGCCAGCGCCAACAACGCAGTAGTCTCCAAGCCGGACATCTTTAAGGATGACTGCCTTCGCGCCAATCCAGCAGCCGTTGCCAATCACAACACGGCCAGCCTGCATCGGCTGTTCGGCGGGCAGCACGCCGTAGCCGAAGGTGTGGTTGGCGTCTGTGATGTAGATGTCTGGGCCAAACATGTTATGGCTTCCAATCTCTATGTAGCCGCAGGCGTCAATCATTACGTTGCGATTAAAATAGTTTGAGTTACCGATGCGTATGCGAACGCCGTCGTAATCGGCGTCGAGCGGCCAGAGCCAGCAGCCTTCCGTGAAAGCGTTGAGGCTTCCGATTTCAATCTGCGCCAAGCGGCGGCAGCGCACCGCTTCCATGCGATTGCGGCTGCCGGATTTCAAGCCCAGGCGGCGGTAAGACCAGACGCGCAGGCGGCTCGCAAGGCCGCGCGGCGCTCTCAGCAGATGCGGCTCGAATCTCTGAAGACTCATAAATGAGCGCGTGCGCGCCGCTGAAATTCGCGGAAGGCTGAAGGGCTGACGGGCCTGCGCGTCGGCGCGAGTTTCGCGAGCGAACGGAAGAAGAGAAACATTCCCTGCGCGCATGGCTGCACGAAGCCGTTGCTCACGGCAAACCGTAGATGACTGAGAACCTTTCCCGGTATCAGCCAGAGCACCATCGGAGACGGGCAGCGACGGTAAGCGAAGACGAGGTCGTTGCAGACGTTGGAGCGCAACTGCGCGTGCGTGTCGCGCGCCAGCATAGCCTTATCGTGCCAGACGTGAACGCCCGGCAGATACAGTATCTCGTGTCCACGGTCAAGAAGCTGCACGCACAAATCTATCTCCTCGCTGCCGTAAAAACCGGGGCTTGGCGTGTAGTAGCCAACCTCTTTGGCAGCCGAGAGCCGCAGCAGATGGCCGCAGCCGATGTACCTGTTGGTCGCGTAAGCGGCGCTGCGTTCCACTGGTTCGGGCCTATCGGGCGACAGAATATCGTAAGCGAGCGCAGCAACTTCGGGGCGTTCACTTAAGAGCTTAACGCCGAGCGAGATTTCGTCGCCCTTGATAAACCACGCATCATCGTCGAGACTGAAATAAAAATCAGCATCCGTCTCGCTCATCAACTGGTTACGCGCGGGCAGGTAGCCCTGCTGCTTTTCGACGCGATACCAGCGCACCTGCGGAAAGCGCGCCTGCAACTCTCTAGTGCCGTCCGTAGAGGCATCGTCAAAGACAGCCACTTCCTTCAAAGGATAATCCTGGTCCAGCGCAGACTGGATCGCCTTCGGCAAGATGGACGCGCGATTGTGCGTTGTAATCCCTATCAGAACTTTCATACTGAGGAGGGCGAGACCCTTGAGCGAGAGTTTTTCGTCAAGACCGCAGGGATGGCCGTCAGCTTGCCTAACAGGATGGCTGGCAGAGAAACCCAGCCGCGCAATGAAACCAGACGGCTCGCAGCAATGAACGTTTCCAGAAACGCAAGCTTCGCGTAGTCCTTAAGGCCGCGCCGGTTTAAGATTTGCGTCATCACGTAATGACGATTAACAAGCTCCATGCGTGCCATCGCAAAGGCACTCTTCTTATAGTCTGCGGGCTGCGTGTCGTGAAAGATACGCGCGTGGCGCGCGTTCGCGAGTTTCCATTTCTGCCCGACGCGCAACGAGAGCGCGACATCCTCAAGATATGAATAGCCTTTGAATTGAGCCGGAAAAAGAGGCTCTGGCAACGCCGCACGACGGTAGAGCGTGCAGGTCGTATTCAACCATTCGACGGGCACGCAAGCAGGCAGCTTTTCATCATCTTCGGGCAGCAGATTGAAAGCCGGGCCGATACATTTTCCGGCGTAGGATTCTTCGTGATGGCCGTGAAGCACGCGAAAGACAGTGCGGCTGACGCGGCCGGGCGGAAAGTAGCGTTGATTGGTAATCATCGCGTTGACGCCGCCCAGTTTGGCATCGCTGTTTAGAGCTTCCCAGAGATGCTTGAGGCAGTCGTCCTCTAAAATCACGTCGTCGTCTAGAAACCAGATTGTCTCTTCAGACGCTTCCGCTATGGCCTGACTACGCTGCGCGGCCGCGCCGGTCGTAGTCGCTTTCCGATAGACAATCTTCGTGGAGAGGCCGGGAATGTCTATTGTCTCGCAGAGTCGCTTCGTCTCGTCCGCTTCGGATGCGTCAACGATAATCATCTCCGCTGGCTGCATGGACTGCTGCGCGAGGCTTTCCAGCATTTGCTTGAGCGGCCCACGACGGTTGAGCGTCGGGACGACCGCCGAAACCGGCAGCACAGTTGCCTGCACGGCAGCAGGTTTAACTTTCCGCTCAGTTCTCACAAGAGACGGCTCGCTCGGATACTTGACCGTCAACAACACTGGCAGCGCCTTCAGTTTTCCTGTCAGCACGAACGGCAACTGCTTCCACTCCTTCGCCGTTTTGAGCGCCGTCACGTTACCAAAGACTTCAAGCAGCATGAGTTTCAAATGGTCGCTCAAACGACGACGACCAAGCAGGCTCGTCATCAGGTAGTGGCGATTAACGAGTTCGACTTTCGAGGCGGCCGTGATGTCTGCCTTATGGATGCCGGGCTGCGTGTCGTGAAAAATACGCGCTGTGCGCGCGTTCGCGAGTTTCCAATGACGTGCGACGCGCAAGGAGAGCGCGAGGTCTTCCTGCGGGAAGGCCGGAATCCGCAAGCCGCTCTTTAACTGGTGCGAGATAAACGGGGGGTCCGGCAGCGCCGCACGGCGATAGAGCGTGCAGGTCGTATTGAGCCATTCGACTTCAACAACTTCGGGTAAATCTTCCCTGTCTTCAGGCAGCAGGTTAACGGCCGGGCCAATGCATTTTCCGGCGTATGAATCGAGCGATTGCCCGTAGAGGATGCGGAAGAGCGTGCGGCTGGCGCGTCCCGGCGGCAGGTAACGCTGGTTGGTAATCAGGGCGTTGACGCCGCCAATACGCTCGTCGCTGTTGAGTGCCTGCCAGAGTCGTATGATGCATTCAGGCTCAAGGATTATATCGTCGTCAAGAAAAAGCACAGCGTCCTGTGTGACGTAAGACATGGCCTGATTGCGCTGCTCGACCGCCCCGGCCACATGCGCGCGGTGATAAACGACGCGGCTCTCTAAGCCCGGAATCTTCATCGCGCACAATTCTGCCGTCTCTTCAGACGTGGAAGCATCAACCACGACAATCTCGACGGGCTGCGCCGATTGCTCCGCAATGCTGCGGAACACTCTTTCGAGCGGTGCTCGACGATTGCGCGTCGGAATCAGACCTGAAACTGGTAAAACCTGAGCCATCTTTTAAGCCTGCGTTTGAAACGAGCCGAGCATGGAGGAAGCTGCTCTAAAGGCTTCAGACCAACGCTCTTTTCCGAGCGGCGTGCGCGGCACGGCGAAGATGTTGCAGACCCAATCAATCTCCGTTAAATCCGCAACCGGCTCGCCAAAGCCCATCCGTTGTCCCTCAAAATCATCAACATAGAAAAGCTCGTAGTCTGCCAACTGCTCCGCCAGTTCGAAGACGCTTGAACGGCACTCGGAAAGCGTGACGGGATTCGATTCCAGACAGAGCGCCGGCGCTTCGTCTCCCGATAAAATCCGACTGCCGCCACGCAAGACGTTAACCTCGTGTCCTTCAACATCAATCTTGACGAGCGTGGGCGCTCGGCCAATCACAGTTTCCAGACGGTCCAGCGTAAGCGTCGGACACCAGGCGGTTTTATCGCCCGCGCGAGCGTTACGCTCATCCGTGTTTATCTGTGCAAACATCGTGTCCCATTCCGAATAGGTGATGCGCGTCAGGGTCGTCGTGTCGGAGAGCGCGCCGCAGATTGGATAAACGGAGTCTTCGAGTTTGAGCAAGCGTATGGAATTAGTCAGCCTTTGAAAGGTTAAAGGAACAGGCTCGAAACTGAAAATTTGCGGCCGCTGCTCGCGAAGCAACTGGGCCAACTGCGTAGCGACGAAGCCGACGTTGCCGCCAACATCAACTATGACCGGCCCTGCAAACTGCCTGCACCAGCTCGCCATCAGTACGATTTCGCTGCGGCTCGCCGCGAAGTTGTAATACGGGTTCTCTCCGTTTGAATCGCCCAGATGACAGATAAAAGGCTGATTGATTCCGCTCCGCGCGCGAAAGTGTTTGACGCCGAGTTTTCTGAAAAGCTTGATGGTCAAGAGACGCAGGGCCGTGCTCATGCGACTCTTCCGGGCAGCCCAACCTCCCGCAAGAGTTGCTGGAATCTGCGCTCCCACGTATGGTCGCGGCGCGCTCGCTCGTAGCCCTTGGCCCTCAATTTTTCAGCCTGCGCGGGATGGGCCAGATAATATTCTGTCTTCTCGATAAGCTCTTCCGTGTTGCGGTAAACATCAATCTCTACGCCGGGCTCGTAAAACTCAAGTATCTCGTCGGAATAACCAGTCAGATAAGAGGCGCGGCACATCGGCGCTTCAAAATCGCGCAGGCGTACGTGCGGAATCAACTCCGAGCCGGGTCTTCCGTCTGCCCAGACGTTGCTGAAATTAAGGACGACTTCATAACGCGCAAACGTCTCGCTTATATTTCCGGCCACACCGCGTGCGGCCTTTTCGAGCAAAGGGTCAATGCTGCGCCTCTCCGTTCGATAGCGGACCTGATTAATCGTGCGTCGTGTTCCGCTCAGGATTCCGTGTGTGCCTAAGTTTTGCAGCGTTGCGTGTGCGTAGCTCGTGAGGCCGCCCGGTTTTTTCAGTCTGCGTCCAAGGTATTCGTCTTTCACCTCGAAGGGAAGCTGTTGATTGCCGTTGCCTGAATGTTGGGGCGTCCACCCGCTGCCGTAAATATCAACCGGCACGCCTTTGCTGATGAGCGCGGCCAGATGACGGTCGCGGTCTGCATAACGTTGGCCCACGAAGCAAGCTCTGGCCTCTCTCGCCACTCCCTCGACGGGATGATAAACCAGAGGGTCTGCTCCCATCTGCACCCAGACGGGATTCGCGCCCACCTGCAAATAAGAGTCGCGCGCATCCTTCTCCGTGTGCCAAGCGAAATTGACGCTCGCAGAGATGGCGGCGACGAGCTCGAATTGATAAATGCTGTTGCAATAGAAATTGACGGTCGGAATATTGAGACGATGTATTTCCGCGAAGCCTTCGGGCGCAAAGTGTGCGTTGTAGAAATAACTGAGAAAGAGATCTACGGGCCGCTCCCGGTGAGCACGCCTCACTTCGTCAACAATCTTTTCCGTCACGAGCGCGCGGGCAGATAGTTCCTGCGGAGTGAATCCGTCAGGGATGTGCAGAAAGAGACTCGTGGGCAGCAAGTCCGTCTCGGATTCGACAATCTCATGGCCCAACTGCCGTAGGGCAGGATAGAAGTTTCCGCTCCACAAGCCGCCGTAATAAAAGCGCGGGTCTATGGAATGACGAACCGCCGTAAAAATCCGCATCAGTGACTACTTGAGGTTGCGCGTCCCGATTAAATAGTTGTTATCACCAAGATGCTCTATGCGCTCGTTTGTCCAGCGCACGTTGGGCTGGCGCGCAGACCAGCTTGCGAAGAAGTCGCGATTATCAACTTCTCCGAAGGCATCCTGATAACCGATTAAATAGCTGCGCGCTCCAGCGACCAGCGGCAAAAATTCATCTCTCAATTCGAGCGGAGTCTCGCTCAAAGACCAGTTGGCGATGAACAGATCAATCGAGCGGTCTTCCAACCTCGTCTTTAACTCAGCGATGCTCGAAAGACAGACGACTCCCTGCCCTGATAATCCGTTTTGAGTTTCAGCAGCAACATTGACGCCATTCATCTTCAGGTAGAAGCGTTGCAGCGCGGAGAATTCCGGCAAGTCGAAGATGAAGTAGCTGCCGTTGAAGCCGAGCTTGTGCGCGAGCAAACAGGTGCGCCCGTAGCCGCCGCCGAATTCGACGATAACTTTGAAATCCTCGATTGCTTTTCCGCTGTGCTCCTCAAAGCGGCTGAGGTTATAAGCTTGATGAATCAGGTTGCCGCTGCTCTCAGGATAATGTGGAAATTTGAGCGGCAGGCCCACCTTTGATTCAAGAGTCGCATCACGCCAGCGGCTCTCCCATTTATCGCTCCGCCGCAGGCTCTCAAGCGCCGGCACGATATACGGAGTGTTGCAGAAGAACATTGTGTTTCTGATGACTTCCCAGTTGAGGAAGCGGCGCGGGTCGTCGCGCAATATTTTTTCACGGATGAGGATGCGGTTGCGCGTCCAGAGGCTTTCGGCGTTCGTCTCCGAATCCGCAGGAGGCGAGAGGGGCGGAAGTTTTCTGATGCTCTCGCGTAGTTCGGCTATCAACTGCGCTTCCAGTTTGGTTGGCGGCGGCAGCAGCGTCACACGCAGCTTACGCACGATTCTTTCCAGCAGCATAAAAGTATTCAGTGAGGACGTGAACGCAAATTCCTGAGCGTAGATTCCGAACGCTCTTCGGGTATCATCACCACGTTAACGTAAAGATTGCTCCAAACGTCTTCATTGATAGCCGTCAGCTTTCGCGCCTGCGGGTCAAAGAGTCGGAGAGAATATTTGAACTGTTGGGCCAACTCTTTCAAATCTCCATGTGAAACTTCAAAACCGGCCCACGTGTGAGAGCCGTATTCGGTGATTATCAGGGGACGAAAATCCGATAGGAGTTTCGGAGCGGAGCGCAGCACGTCAAGCTCGCCGCCCTCTATGTCAATCTTCACGACATCAACTCTCGCGAGCTTTAAATTTGCCACCACATCGTCCAGCGTTTGCGCCTTGACCCGGAACGAATGGTCAGGATTGCCCGTCGCCAAGCCTTCCGCTCTGAGGCTCGAATAAACGTCCCAATCCTGCGGCATAAAAAGCTCTACTTCGCCTGTCCTTGAAGTCAGCGCGCAGTCAATCGGAATCCCAAAGCCGTTGGCCCGCAAATTTCTTTCCAGCAGCTTGAAGGTACGCGGGTTGGCTTCGATGGAAACGACCGTGCCGCTTTTGCCGACGAGCGCGCCGGCCAGCACGGAGAAGTAGCCGACGTTTGCACCGCAATCTATGAACGTATCGCCGGGCCGCAAAGCGTGTTGCAGAAAGGTGCGAACTTCGGGTTCGTAGTGGTCAACGTCGGGCCAGAAGCAGCCCGTGAAAGCGTGTTTGTGTTCAAGCAGCAACGTGCCGCCGGTCGGCAGTTGATAAGCGAGCGGAGCGCCGGGCTTCACAGACCAGTACAACTGTCCGTAGCAATTGCGCGCCACGATGCGTGCCGCCTGCGCGGCAGCCGCCGGATTGGTCACACACTTTTTCAGGAAGCGCAGCAGATTCATTCTGCCCAAATTGCCCATCAGGAAACCCAGTTGAAAATCGGCGCGATGACGCCGGGGCGCGTACTACTGTTCAAAGTGTTCCAGAAAGGCGAAACGCCGTGGTCCAGTATCACTTCGAAACGAACGGTCGTGTCCAGATTGACTATCCAGTACATGTTGTGCAGGCCAATCTTGGGACACAGGTAATAGAGGCCCGCATTGAGCAGGCCGCGCGGAATCGTGCACTGCCAGCGGTTTTTACCAAACTGTAGCTCCGGCCAATTTTCGGGCGGAAGGTCTGTTTGATAACTGCGCGCAATCACCACGCCCTCGGAATTGACGACATCGAAGCCGACGCACAGAGCGGAGTGGCGCATGCGTGCCGTAAACTCCATCTCGACGTTTAAGTCTTCGCTGCTCGAATAAACACCGCCGTTGGAATTTTCCGTTGAGACGCGTAGAGATGTGAGACGAATTTCATCGTTGCCCGGCGCTTCGTTTTCGGGCCAGTTAATCTCGCTGCCCATCTCCGAGATGCTCGCCAGATAACGTGAAACGACCTCCTTGGCGCTGCCCTCCGCGACAACACGCCCGGCCTCAATCAAGATGGCGCGATGACACAAGGATTGCACAGCCTGCATGTTGTGGCTGACGAAGAGAACCGTGCGGCCTTCTTTCGCCACGTCGCCCATCTTGCCCAGACATTTTTTCTGAAACTGCGCATCGCCCACGGCCAGCACTTCGTCAATCACCAGAATCTCCGGCTCAAGATGCGCAGCAACAGCAAACGCCAGACGGACATACATCCCGCTTGAATATCTCTTGACCGGCGTGTCTATGAATTCCTCAACCTCAGCGAAGCGGACGATCTCGTCAAACTTGCGGTCAATCTCTGCTTTCCTCATCCCTAGGATTGAGCCGTTGAGGTAGATGTTCTCGCGCCCCGTCAACTCAGGGTGGAAGCCCGTGCCGACTTCGAGCAGGCTGCCGACGCGACCATGAATCTCCACCATCCCTTCGCTCGGCTTCGTGATGCGCGAGAGGATCTTCAGGAGCGTTGACTTGCCTGCACCGTTGCGGCCGATGATGCCGACGACCTCGCCCGGCCTGACGACGAAAGAAACGTCTCTCAAGGCCCAGAGCATGTTGTCAAGCTTGCCGTTTCCGTTTGCGGATTTCTGGAACGCCGAACGGATAATGCGAAACGGCGCTGTCATCATGTCTGTCAGCGTATCGCGCAAGGCTCTGTATCGCTCTCGTTGGCCCAAGCGATAACGCTTGCCCACGCCCTCGCAGCGAATGGCTATCTCACTCATCTCTCTCAAACGATGTCCGCGAAAGTCTCTTCCATCCGGCGGAAGTAGTAGAGTCCGCCGACGAGGATAAGGATAACGGCGACGACCGAGACAGCAAGGAGCGGCCCGGGCGCTTCCGTCTTTCCAAGGAGCGCCCAACGGAAACCCTCGACCACACCGGCCATCGGATTCAACCCGTAAAGCGCACGCCATTTTTCCGGCACGATGCTGCTCGGATAAGCCACGGGCGTGATGAACATCCAGAACTGCGTCAGAAAGTTGAGCGTGTAGCGCACGTCTCTGTACTGCACGTTTAAGGCCGAGAGCCAGAGGCCGACTCCGAGCGCCGTCATCACAGCCAGCAAGATAAAGAACGGCAGATACAAGATAGCCAGCCCCGGCACGATGCCGTAATAGGCCATCATCAGAAGCAGCACGACAAACGCGATAGCAAAATCAACCAGCCCGCCCAAGACAGCCGCAATCGGCACGACCAGTCGCGGAAAGTAAACCTTCGTGATGAGGCGTTCGTTGGCGACGAGGCTGTTGCTAGATTCCTGAAGCGCCTGCGCGAAAAGCTGCCACGGCAGAAGCGCGCAGAAGGTGAACACAGGGTATGGAATGTTATCCGAAGGCACGCCCGCCAGCCGCCCGAAAAAGAGGCTGAAGACGAGCATCATAAAGAAGGGCTGAATGATGGCCCACGCAGCGCCCAAGGCCGTCTGCTTGTAGCGCACCTTGATGTCGCGCCACGTCAGGAAGTAGAGCAGTTCGCGATACTCCCAGAGTTCGCGCAAGCCAAGTTGCGACCAACCCTCCGGCGGGCGAATAATCAGCGTCGGGACAGACTCCGGCACAACCGCAGCCTGCATCGCAGCTTGCTCGGAAGGAGCGGCCAGATTGCTCTCCATCACTTAACGCTTTACCCTTGAGTTCCCGCCAAGCCTTCTTCCGCCGCGTCGCGGTTGTAGTAAGACTGCTGGTAGTAGCTTTGATAGTAATAGTAGTCGTGCGGACGCAGGTGAACGTTGTTCAGCACGACGCCGAAGATTTTCGCGCCCACGTCATGCAGCAATTGCTGCGAACGCCTGACGACATCGCGCGTGCTCTTGCCGCCATGCACGACCAGGAGCACGCCATCAACAATGGAAGAAATCAGCACGCCGTCGGTAAAGGAAGCAATGGGCGGCGAGTCAATGATGATGTGATTGAAGGTCGGCTCAAGCGTGGCTATCAACCGGCGCATCTGTTCGGAGCCAATGAGTTCGGCAGGGTTGGGCGGAATCGGGCCTGCCGTGAGCAGGTACAGTCCGCTCTGCTCGTGCTGCTCAATCATCGAAAAGACATCGGCCTCGCTCATCTCGCTCGACAGAATGCTGCTCAGGCCCAGACGCTTATCAACATCGAAAAGCGAATGAAGGCGCGGGCGACGCATGTCCGCATCAATGACAAGGACCTTCGCTCCTGTCTGTGCGAGGCTGATGGCCGTGTTGATGGCGGTCGTCGTCTTTCCTTCGGAGGGCACGCTGGAAGTAATCAAAAGTGTCTTGGGCGGACGACCGGCCGTTGAGAGCAGAACGGAGGTGCGCAAGTGCCTGTAGGCTTCGGCCAAGGGCGAGCGCGCATCTGCGTCGAGAAGAAGCTCGTTGCTGTTGCGCCAGTTGGCATCCTTCTTTGCGCCGCCCGGAAGCAGGCGACGCCCCGTTGCCTTCAGGTCTCCGATAGCAGGGATGACGGCGAGCGTCGGCAGGCGCAGCATCTTCTCCACGTCTTCGGTCGAGCGAACTGTGTCGTTCAGGTATTCGAGGAAGATTGCGAAGGCCATGCCGAATCCGAGCGAAAGCACAAGCGCCAGCACGACGACGCGCATCCTTCCAGGCCCGACAGGCTCTTCGGGCGAAATCGCATAATCAACGACGTGTATGTTGTTCGGCGTTCCGGCCAGCACAACGTCGTTCTCTTTCGATTTCTGTAGCAGCCCGTTGAGGAGTTCCTTGTTGGTTTCGACTTCCTGCTTAATGATGCGATAGGTGATGGCCGCTTCATTCTGCGACATCGTTTCGCCGCGCTGCCGGTTGTAGGACGCACGCAGCGCGTCTTCCTTCGCCTTGGCCTCGCGATAGCGCGTTTCGAGATTGGTTTTGATGACTTTGGTCGCCTGATTGCGCGTGTCGCTCAACTGCTTTTCAAGAATCGCGATCTGCTGTTTGACTTCCTTGACCTCAAACCACTCGTCCGTGTTTTCGACCAACAACTGGTCGCGCTTGGCCCGCAACTCGGCCAGCTTCGATTCATACTCTGCGATGACTTTCGCCGCATCTTCGGCCCGCGCCTCGGATGCGCCGGGACGCTGCGAAGCGAAGTAAGCTGCCTCAGCTTCGGTGCGCTCTTTTTCGGCGTCGAGCAGTTGGCGGTTGAGCCCTGCAAGACGTTCGACCACTGTGTTCTGGCTATCGTCGAGCGAGAGAATCTCTCTGCTCTTGGCGTAGCTGACGAGGCGTTCTTCGCCGTCGCGAATCTGGCTTTGCAGTTCTGCGACGCGCTTGGACAGAAACTCGCCCTGCGAAGCGTTCGTCTCATTCTTCTTCTCAAGATTCGAGCGGACAAAGACGGTGGCGACGGTGTTGACGATTTTTGCAGCGACCTGTGGATCTGAATGCGTGAAGCGAATATCAATGAGGCGCGTCTCTTTGACGCCTCCGGCGCGAGCCTCCTTCACGGGGTCAACCTTCAGGCCCGCCTGCAACGCAGTGACGTAAGGGGCAAGTTGCTTGGCCTCGACGAGATTATCGCTCGAAGAAGCAGGCGCGACCGTCTCAGAGATGGGCACATCGTTTGGCGCTCCGCCCTTCTGCTCATCCTTCTTCTTGCCGCTGAGACCAAACATCTTCAGCAGGCTTTGCCATGTGGAGAGCGTGCGGCCCTGCGAGCGCATAAAGCTTGGGTCGTGTTCGAGGTCGAGGGTCTTGACGACGCGGCGGAGCAGCCCTGGGCCGGTCAGGATTTGTAGCTGCGTGTTGAAGTAGGCCGGGTCTGTGGTCTGGTTATTGACGATGACGGAACTATTTTTCGATGAACTGCCGAGGCCCGGATTATTTTCGAGGTCAACCTGCACGCGCGAGCCTGCTTCGTAGATGTCAGGCTTGCGGGCCATGTAAATGGCGGCCAGCATCGTCACTAAGACCGTGATGCCCAGGACGAGCCAGAGGTGCTTGTAGACTGCGCGCCAGTAGTCGCGCAGATGCACTTCATCGTCGTTCGGATTATTACTCAAACGATAACCGGCGCTCGTGGCGGGCGAAGCGCTTCCCTGCTCTCTGGTTCTCTCCAGATCACGAATCTCCGTGACGCTCTCAACCAGTTCACGACTTTCTCTCATCGGCTCACCTGTCATTTAAGTGCGCCCCGCGTCGGGGGAAGCGCACGGGTTTATAAAAAAGTTGCGGGCAGTAAGTATCGGGAATTAAGTGAAAACTTTTACGCGCCGGTTAATAGACGACGCGCGTCGGAAGCTGACCAATCGAGGGAACGACCGCTCCTATAAAACTCTTCAGCAGTTGCTTGCCGCTATTGACCTGCACATCAACGATGTCGTTGGCTTGCAAGACAACGTCGGGCGCTTGCCGTTTCTCAATCGCTCTGAGGTCAACGAGTATCTCCTTCTTCGTCGCGCTGCCCGGCTCTTGTCTGACGATTCTAACCTTGTCTTTCTTGGAATCGGGCCGGAAGCCTTCGGCCATCGCGATAGCCTGTGTGATGGTCACGGGGTCGCGCAGCGGAATCGTCCGCGGACGGATGACGTTGCCGACGACGTAGGCCATGTCTGCATCGGGGACGAAGATGATGTCTCCAGGCTGTATGTACGGATTCGCCTGCTCGACTCCGTCCAGGGTGTCTTTCAGCTTATAAGAATTGAGGCCGGTCTTAATGTAGTCGTCTTCCGCAACGGGCGTTGCGGCCTGACAGACGACGCCTGTCGGCTCTCCGTGTACGACGTTGACGCTGCGACCCGCGCGCTCGGCAATGCCGTTGGCGAAGGCCAAGAGTTCGAGCAGCCGCACACGACGTTGCAGCTTAAACTGGCTCGGCTGGTTGACCGCGCCGATGACCGCCACCGGCTGTGATTGATACTCCTTCACGAAGACATCAACCTGCGGATTGCGTTGATACTTCAAATAGCGCGTCGCTATCTCCTTCGCCAGTTCGCCTTCCGTGCGACACGCAGCCAGTATGTCGTCGTCAATCAAGGGCATGCGGATCATCCCGTTGCCGTTGACGCGAACGTTTTCGCGCGACAGTATCGGCTTATTGAAGACGCGTATGTCGAGGATATCGCCCGGCCCGATGCGATAGCGGTCGTCGCGGTCTGTTTTGACGATGACCGCGCCGCTACTGACCGCACGTTTCTGCTCCGCCGCTGTGCTCGTCGCGGGCGTCTGTGCCGCTGTGACGGACGTGACGGGAGGCTGCTGCGCGCCTGCCTTTAAGACAAAGACGAAAAGCAGCATCGTTATGACAAACAGATGCGACCCCGGAGCAAGACTCTTTCTGCTGCGCGGATACGAGTTCAGATGTGACATACCTTTCATGCCTCTACTTTCCAGAAAGTCCGACGCGCCGGGAGGCCAGCGCTTCGCGCATATGATTCGGATGCGCAAGGTTGAGCACAGTGTTACTGAGCATGACCATCAATTCTTCATGCTCGCGCAGGAAAGAACCCGTCAGCGGGTTGTCCTGAGTCTTTACGACGACGCCGTCCCTGACCCACTGCCAGAACTGCGTCTGCGTCGTCCAGAATTGCTTGCGGTCGCGACAAACAACCAGCGCCGTTCGCTTCTTCCGTTTTTTCGCCTTCTTACTGCTCAACGCTTACCTCTCCCAAACACTTCCCAATAAATACACCGCGCCCCTTGCATGCACAATCCCTTCAAGCTCAAAGCATCAGAAGGGAGTCACGCTGTACCCCGAAGGGAAGCCTCACATGAGAGGCAGCGCCATCTTGTCCAAAACACCCGCCGCCGCGCGCACAGTCTCTTTTTCGATTACTACACGCGTCGGCCCGCTCTCGTGACTCCTACAAATGCTCTCCCATACCTTGAGATGTTCCCTGCGTCAACAAACGCGAAACCAGTTCCGTTCGTCTCCTGACACCAAACTTGACGAAGATGTGGCGCAGGTGAAACTTAACGGTCTGTTCGCTGACGTGCAGCTTTTGACCAATCTCTGCGTTGGTCAAACCTTCGGCGCAGCAGAGCGCAACCTGCGCCTCTCTGCGGCTCAGATTATGCAGCCCGACGACGCGCTCGATGGCGAGTCCGAAGATTCGGTTGCTCTCATAAGCCTGCACCTCTTTCGGAAACGGAGCGAGGCCGACGGCCCTGCGGCGCGAGAAAATCTCTTCCGGGGTGAAGATGAAATAGACTGCGCCGAGCTGCTGCGCTTCGGCGTCGCCCGCCAAGGTCTGACGCTCGATGCTGAGCTTGCCGACGAGGCCGGCGAGGCCGCGCCGGATCGTGCTATAGCCGTGCAGGCCCGTCAGAATCATCAGGCGGCGTGCGCTAAAAGCGCCGAAGCGCGTCTGAAGCGCAGCCGTTTCCGTCAGCATCGCCTGATAGAGTTGATGTTCGATGGGAGTGTGCGAGAGGGCCAGCAGCGCCATCGCCTGCCCGTCTTTCGCTGGTTCATGCAGACCACCCAAAGGGGAGGTTTCTGGCTCAGCCGTACCGGCACGTTGGTTCTCAATGGACAGCATGATTGTAGTTAGGCTGAATAAATCGCGGCGAGCTGTGAGCTAAACGGCAGCCCACATGAATAGGGAGTTAAGTCCGCGAGTCAGTTTTCCGTATCCAAACTGTATGATTAATCCAATTTGCAGACAGTCGAAGCTCGTCGGGGCTTGCAGCTTCCCACCCGTGACAGTCTGTAGTAGCGCGTAGCCTACCCGTGCAACGCCTTCTCTGTCAAGCCACAGATGCCTTGGGGCGCAAGACCCCTTTGCGAATCCACTACTCGCTCAAAGTTTCGAACGCTTTAGACGCGCTCATCTCAGATTATGGTTGACATTATTACAGAATGAGAGTAGTTTGCAGCGCGTTATCTTTGTTCGGACTGAGACTGGAAGTAGCAGGGCCAGTCTTCATGCTTTACCCTCGCGCTTTATCTTGCCCAGTTTTTATCCTCGTTCGACTAATGCGGGAGGCTTACGGTTTGTCCGTAAACCTGCCAGAGATTGCAGCCGTTTTCCGCAGACCGATTTTCAAACCTGCTGGAAGAAGAGTTTTAAGGCCAAAGCGAATTTAGAATTCACGAGCACACGCTTGGTGTCCGAGTATCGCCTGATTACAATTTATCCCAAATTGATGACACGGACGACTCTCGTAAGCGGGAAGCCCTGTGTCTATAAGAGCGATATAACCGTTCAAGGGTTTATGACCCACTAAGACTGCCCGTTAATTCCAACCCCAACCGTTGAAGTCTCTATTTTTTCGACTTCAGCAGACTAGAGCGCAAGACACTAACAAAGGGAATCCGACGTGAGCCGTCAGGACGCCTGCTCTGACCCCTCAAAGCAGACAGTCTATCGCACGCTCTCCTGCGATTCGCCCGACAATGACACCCGAACCCCCGAGGAGGCCCCCTAATGAAGAGATACCTTGTTCTTTTACTGACAGCAGCCTTATTACTATCAGTCTTAGTAGTACCCGGCGCTGTTATCGCTTCGAGGAAAGGCGCAGCCGAGACAGGAGCAGCGCCCGCCAAATTTTATAATAACAGTCAGGCCAGAGCGCGCTCCGCGCCGCGACAGTTGACCGGCCCAATCTCAAAGCAGGCCGTCGGCTTCGCTGAATCCGCCCCGCTGCGCGATCTTCCAGATGCTCCCGCGACGCAGCCGCGAAAGAAAACTGCCAATCAAATTGAGAAGACTGAACGCGAGGTTAACGAGAAGAATAGCCGTGCTATTCGCAAGATTAACCCGGATTACAAACCTGAGCCGGACGGCGCGCTCAACTTTTTTGTTGACGGCGACGCCAAAATGGACGCTGCGGAAGCGCCCGCCGTACTGCCCACCCCATCTGTCGTCTTCGATGGCAATTCAAACGCCGACAACGCATCGCTCTTCGGCTTCCGTCTTTCGCCTCCCGACACGGAAGGCGACGTTGGCCCGAATCATTACGTGCAGGTCATCAACCTGACGATTCGCATCTTCGATAAAGTCGGCACTCCCTTAATCCCTGCCAAGAAGTTTTCCACCATCTTCACGGCGCTCGGCGCGCCCTGCGGCGCTGAAGACGGCGGCGACCCCATCGCGCTCTACGATCCGATGGCCGACCGCTGGATGCTCTCGCAATTCTGCTTCCCCTTCGGCGACACCACGCCGCCCTTCTTCGAGACCATTGCCGTCTCCAAGACGCCCGACCCGACCGGCGCTTATTACCTTTACAACTTCGATGTCTCGGCGGGCAACAACGAGTTTCCAGACTACCCGCACCTAGGCGTCTGGCCCGACGGCTACTACATGACGACCAACCAGTTTCTCAACGGAGGGAGCTTCGACGGCGGCGGCGTCTTCGCCTTCGACCGTCGCAAGATGCTGGTCGGCGACCCCTCTGCGAGCTTCATCTACTTCAATCGCAACCTGGCGAGTTTTCCTGAAGCGCAGGCAGGAATGTTGCCCGCCGACATGGACGGCGTGAGGCCGCCGCCGCCTGGAGCGCCCTGCCCGTTCGCCTATTTTACGGCGACCGAGTTTACAGACCCCGCAGACGGTATGCGTATCTTCGACTTCCATGCAGACTTTGCGACGCCCGCCAATTCGACCTTCATCGAGAGGCCGGAGAGCGCAGCCGTTCCGGGCGGCGGCATTCCTGTAGCGGCTTTCAATCCGCTCGCTCCGGCCGGACGTGATGCCGTTCCGCAGCCTGCGCCCGCGAGTAATACGACGGCGCGGCTCGATGCCATCTCCGACCGCTTGATGCATCGCTTGCAGTACATCAACTTCGGAACGCATGAATCGCTGACCGTGACAAACACCGTCAACGTCGGAACAGACCAGACGCTTGCCAACTATCGTGCAGGACTTCGCTTCTACCAGTTCCGCAAGGTCGGAGGCGGCGCAAATCCCTGGACGGTCTTCGAGCAAGGCACTTATGCGGGCACTGTGCCCGCCACAGACACGACGCATCGTTG
The DNA here is from genome assembly GCA_036382855.1 of Pyrinomonadaceae bacterium. Classification (GTDB taxonomy): domain Bacteria; phylum Acidobacteriota; class Blastocatellia; order Pyrinomonadales; family Pyrinomonadaceae; genus DASVTR01. Next base: position 84,901 of record DASVPO010000004.1, read on the forward strand.
GATGGGCAGCGCGGCCCAGAACGCGGCGGGCGATTTAGCCATCGGCTATTCAGCTTCGAGTTCGTCGGTCTTCCCCTCGATTCGCTACGCAGCCCGTTTCGCCGCCGACACGCCCGGCACACTCGCGCAGGGCGAACAGACGATGTTCGCAGGCACGGGCGTCCAGACCGATACGGGCTCGCGCTGGGGCGACTATAGCTCGCTCTCGCTTGACCCGGCAGACGATTGCTCATTCTGGTTCACAACCGAAACCTATACGGCGGCCAGCCAGGCCACGAGCGGCGTCGGCTGGCTCACCAAGATTGGCAAGTTTAATCTGGGCTCGGCCTGTACAGCGTTTCCGAAGGGCACGATTTCAGGCACGGTCACAAACTGCTCCACCGGCCTTCCCGTCCCCGATGCCGTCGTGCAAACCAGCGATGGCTTCTTCACGACGACGGACGCTCTCGGCAACTACACGCTGCCGAAGATGACGCCCTCCAGCTATAGCGTCTCTGCGACCAAGTCTGGCTTCTCGACCGCGACGGCCAACAGCATCGCAGTCACTAACGGCAACACGACGACGCAGAATTTCTGCATCGTTCCCGCAGTCATCCTTGCCAACGGCGGCAACGCTATCGTCTCCGCGGGCGGCAATGGCACGCTCGACCCGGGCGAGACCGTCACGGTTTCCCTCGGCGTGCAGAACACTGGCGGCCCCGGCGCGTGCACCACAGCGCTGACGGGCACGCTGCAAGCCACAGGCGGCGTCACGCTGCCGAGCGGGCCGCAGAACTTCGGAGCAATTTGCTCCGGCGACCCCGCTGTCTTCCGTAACTACACGTTCAAGGTTGACCCGAATCTAGCGTGCGGCGCTCCAGTCACGCTCACGCTTAACCTGCTGGATGGAGCAACGCCCTACGCGTCGCAGATTTATACTTTCGTGACGGGCGCTTCCGGCGCAGGAACTAACTTCAGCTACACGGGCCCGCCCGTTGCTATTCCAGACAACAACGCGACAGGCGTCAACATTCCAGTCGTCGTCAGCGGACTCTCCGGCAATCTTGGCGACTTCAACTTCCGCGTTGACGGCTCATCCTGCAACGCGACCATCGGCAGCACCACCAACGGCATTGACCACACGTGGGTCGGCGACCTGATTATCACTGTCACCTCCCCACAGGGCACTACGGTTTCAGTCTTCGACCGTCCGGGCGTGCCAGCCTCAAGCGTCGGCTTCAGTGGCAACAACATATGCAACATGCTGCTGGATGACGAGGGCGGATTCCCCTTAGTGGAAAACGTCGCCACCGCGCCGGTCACGGGCAACTTCAAGCCCAATAATCCGATGTCCGCCTTCGACGGGCAGAATCCGAACGGCACATGGACAATCAATGTCAGCGACCGCGCCGGACAGGATACAGGCTCGGTGAGAGCCTTCACGTTGCAGATTGCCACCTTCAACTGTCAGGCTGTCACAGCGCCGCGCGTCAAGCCCTTCGACTTCACGGCCGACGGCAAGGCAGACCTCTCCGTCTTTTCGGCGGGTTCGACCAGTTGGACTGTGCAGGACAGCGCATCGCTCGTCTCCGCCCCGTCGCTCTCGAATTGGGGCACGGCCGGCGACAAGCTCGTCCCGGCTGACTACGACGGCGACCTTAAATATGATGTCGCGGTCTTCCGTCAGTCAGACGGCAACTGGTACATCCTCAATAGCGGTGGTGTTCCTGCCGTCTCTATCATCGGATGGGGAGCTTTGGGCGACAAACCTGTTCCGGCCGACTACGACGGCGACGGCAAGGCCGACGCAGCAGTCTTCCGTGGCACGGAGGGCAACTGGTACGTCAAATACAGCGGCGGCGGCAGCGCTGTCGCCGGTTGGGGCAATGCCTCTGACATTCTCGTTCCCGGCGACTACGATAACGACGGTCGTTCCGACTTCGCCGTCTACAGGCCAAGCGACGGCAACTGGTACATCCGTACCAACCCTGCCGCAGGTTCACCTTCCGTCATCGTACGCAACTGGGGAGGCTTTCCAACCGACAAACCTGTCCCGGCCGACTACGACGGCGACGGTAAGACCGACATCGCCATCTACCGCGCCAGCGAGTTCAACTTCTACATCATCAACAGCTCGACCAACACCGTCTCCATCAAGAGTTGGGGCATCAACGGTGACATCCTCGTGCCTGCTGATTATGACGGAGATGGCAAAGCTGATGTGGCGATAGTGCGACCCGCGCCTGCGAGCCAGTGGTGGATACTGCAAAGCTCCACCAACACGGTCAGGGACAACGGCACGCCGGGCTTCCCGCCCACAACGGGCGTCAGCGGCGACATCGCTATCCCTTCGACCTACATCGAGTTGCCAAACATTCCCTAGCTATCAAAGGCTCGTCAATCGCCTTTTGATAGTTAGGCTTTAACGAAAAGGGCCGGAAGCCGCAGGAAACATAGGCTTCCGGCCCTTTTCACTTACGGGCGTTGATTGCCGCCGCCGCTGGTTTTAATTTGCCTGCTCGTCGCAGAATTGCAAGGACGCTTTGCCTGTTTCGTTCATCTAACAGGTGCGGGCCATCATCCGGCTTGCGGCTTCGGCGAAGAAGGCTTCTAAGATGAAAGAGGAATTGTAGAGATGAGTAAAAAGAGAATCGTCGCGGCGTTTGTCATGCTCCCTCTGTTACTATCTTTAGTCGCTCATGGCGCAACCACCCAGAGCAGGAAAAAACGTCGGGGGCACGCAAAGAAAATGGAGACAGTCTTAAACGGCCACTGGGGCGGCCCGCGCATCGGGATGGAAGTCACGGCAGACGGCGCGCAACTCGATTTCGACTGCGCTCATGCCATCATCAATCAACCGCTCAAGCTCAACTCAAACGGAAGCTTCGACGTGCAGGGCCGCTACGTCAAAGAGCATGGCGGGCCTGTGCGTTCAGACGAAGACCAGAGCGGCCAACCGGCCCGCTTCAAAGGCCAACTGACAGGCAAGACCATGACCCTCACCATCACGCTCGACGATTCGTCCGAAACGGTCGGGCCATTCACACTCGAACTCGGGAAATACAGTCGCATTTTCAAATGCATGTAGTCTGCTTTTAGTCGTGCGTGTTGAGTCAATTTACTTTGAATCAACAATGAGACGACCGCTCACCGCGCAACACAGCCCGCAGGTGGGCCAATTGCTTGACGCATCTATAAGGATATGCTAAAGATGACCTGCATTTTCAAGCGGCCGTTGAGTCTCTTTGCGGATTCTTTTTAGCAACATCATTCCTGATGATTTACCAGCACTATCAGGCCATCAATTAATCAATCGCACCTTCCGCCCCTTTCGGGCGAACGAGCGTGCTTAACTGAACCCTCGCTGCAATTCGTGTGTCGTTAGTTGGTCTTTCCCGGACCTTCTACGTTCAGCCTTGCTTCGTTTAGTTATCAATCTTGATAACGACTGAACCTGTGCCACAGACCCCAAGGATTTGCGGCGGCAATTTTAAACGGCTTTATCCTTACCCCCGAGGAGGAGTTTCCATGATGCGACGGTGGTTCTACGTTTCTGTTCTTTCGCTGGCGGTGACGGGAGCATTCATTTTCGCCGCGCAGTTTTCCCGTTCCGGCAAGGCGAAAGAGAATAAGAGGGACGAATTAAAGGCAGGCACGGATGAGCAACTAACCTTGAAGATTGTTCCGTGGGGGCCGACGCAGGAAGCGCTCGATGCTGCTTCCGCCAGCATGATGAGCAGCGCCGTCATGCAAAAGTATCTGCGCGGCACGCGCTATCGCCTGTTGTCCTTCGGCTCGATTGCTAATGACGATAAGACGAGCACTGAAACGAATCCGCCGACGCGCTATCGCGGCATCGTCTACGACTACACCAACAGCCGCACGATTATCGGTGAAGGCAGCATAGACAAGCCCGGTCTGGTCGCAATCCAGACCTCAAGCGAGCAACCCTTGCCGAGCAACGACGAGCTTGAGGCTGCCGCCGCCATCCTGTTGAAAGATACTCAATTCGGGCCGGGCCTGCGCGAAGGAAGCCTTATCACCTACGAGCCCATGCCGCCGCTTCTCTTCCCGCAGAATCGCATGGGCCGCATCGAGCGCACTCTCACCGTCGGCATAAAATCGAAGAGCGACAGCAAGTTTTCGAATGAAGTTGTCGGCGTCAACATGGTGCGCGGGACGGTGATGAAGTTTGACGGCGGTGCTCCTCCCGCCTCGCTTGCGTCGCCGGACGCGTGCGGAGTTTCCAGTTCCGGGCAAAGCTCTACGGCTAATGGAACTGCCGGTTCATATCAGGTCATCGTCACACAGGGCACGACCGAACTCTGGAACTTTCTAGCCATCCGCCCATCAGCCTCTTCGGGCGCTTCGAGCGAGCGCTCCGGCATCGAGCTACAAAACGTCAAGTATCTTGGCAAGTCCGTTCTCAAGCGCGCACACGTGCCGATTCTCAACGTCAAGTATGACGGCGATGCCTGCGGCCCTTTTCGCGACTGGCAGTATTCGGAGAACATGTTCCAGACCGACACTGCTAACTGCACGGATGTCGGCCCGGGCTTCCGTCGCTGCACGACACCGGCCACGACCGTCCTCGAAACAGGAAACGATACAGGCAACTTCCGCGGAGTCGCCGTCTATACGCAGGGCACGGAGACCGTGCTCGTCACGGAGTTGACCGCAGGCTGGTATCGCTACATACACGAGTGGCGTCTTGATGCGGACGGGACGATTCGCCCGCGCTACGGCTTCGGAGCGACGACCAATAGCTGCGTCTGCGCCGTTCATAATCATCACGTCTACTGGCGCTTCGACTTCGACCTCAACACCGCAGAGAAGAATGCCGTCTATGAAAACGCGCTCGAAAACGGCTGGTACGAGCCGCCGCCGATTGCGACCGAAGGCAAGTTCTACCGCACGCAGCCCACGTCGCAATCATGGCTCGTCAAAAACACTTCAACCGGCGACGCCTACCGCATTGTTCCCGGCCGCGACTATACGGCGCTCGGCGATACCTACGGCAAAGGCGACCTCTGGGTCTTGAAGTATCAAAGCTCCGCGGGCAGCCCGACCGAACTCAACGATCCGAACACAGACTCTTCCGCCAACATTGATGCGTGGGTGACGGGCGAATCGGTCAACAATCAGGACATAGTCATCTGGTACGGCGGCCACTACATACACTCCGACGGCGCGAACATCATCGAAAATATTATTGACGTGGTGAACACGCACAACGTCAACATCCTTTCCGGCGACCACGTCATCGGGCCTGACCTTATTCCCGTCAAGTGGTAAGCTTCAACTAATCCGCAACACCCGACGAAGGATGAAACGGTGGCTGTCAGCCATCGTTTCATCCTTCGCTGCTTTCCGCTCTCCTCCAATATCCAGCCTGACAACGGCTGCTGGTAGTAGATTATCCGTGCTGCCACAATCCGGCGTTCGCCTTCTGCCGACTTCAAGGAGCAGTGACCCTAGCTGCTTGAGCCTGAGTTGGGCCGGAGAAATCGTCGCAGTATCATTCCACACTAATTCTTTTACACGCGCGTAAATCTTTACGCTAGAGCTTTAACCAGAAAGGTCTTTAAGATGCAGAGAGCACGCCTCGTCTCCCTCGCGCTGATTCTGGCGCTGTTGTCACCCCTCTTTCCGTTCTTCTCTCACACTGCGTTGGCCCAGCAAAGCTCGCGCGGCCACATCAACGGCACGGTGAAGGATCCGGGCGGCGCTATCGTGACGGGCGCGCGCGTGGCGCTTATCAATTCGCAACAGGTCTCGCTGGGTCTAACCGAGACTGACGGCTCAGGAAATTTCCGCTTTCAGAATATTCCCGCCGGAGCATATCTCATTATGATTTCCCGGCCCGATTTTAGTCGTCAACGCGTTGCGGCGCAGGTCACAGAGGGCGAGACGACGGAGTTGAGCGTCACGCTTGAAGTCAGCCAGCTAAGGGAGCAGGTGACGGTGACGGCAGAGGCCGGACAGGTCGCTGATGCGCGCAGCATCGCTCAACCAATCAACGTCATTGACGAGAGACGGATTATAGAGCGTGCGCCGGAAGTCGTCGCGCAGGTGGTTGACGAAGAGCCGGGCGTTAACCTGCAACGCACGAGTCCTTCCTTAAGCGCCGTCTTCGTGCGCGGGCTGACGGGAAGAAACGTCGCCGTTTATGTTGACGGCGTGCGTTATACGACGAGTGCGCAGCGCGGAGGCGTCGGCACGTTCTTCAGTCTCATAGAGCCTTCAAGCCTTGAGACGGTCGAGGTCCTGCGCGGGCCTAACAGTTCTCAGTACGGTTCGGACGTGCTCGGCGGCGTCGTCAACTTTATTTCGCGCACACCCGCCTACGGCGGCAACGATGGTGAATGGCACGGCAACACGAACCTCTTTTATTCGTCTGTCACCAACGGCTTCGGCGGCAACACCCTGCTGACCTACGGCACGCGTCGTTACGGCGCACTGCTCAACCTGAACGCGCGCCGCATCAACCGGCTGCGGCCCGGCGGCGGCATTGATTCCCATTCCGCGCTGACGCGCTTCCTGGGCCTCCCCTCCGACATCTTAGGTGAGCGACTGCCCGACACGGCCTTCACGCAGTATGGCGGACTGCTCCGCACCAACTACAACCTCAACGATACGACACAACTCCTTTTCAGCTACGCGCGCAATCAGCAGGACGGAGGCCGCCGCTACGACCAGCTTTTAGGCGGCGACGGAAATCTCATCGCAGACCTGCGCAACCTGATGACCGATTTATTCTACGCGCGCCTCGTCAAGCAGAATCTTGGCATCTTCGATAACGCGTCCTTCACCTTTTCCTACAACGGTCAACGTGAAGAGCGTATTAATCAGGGCGGGCAGGGCGACCCGAACGGAACAATCACTTCACAGCGCGAGCGCACAAACGTCTTCGGCTTCAACTTCAACGTTGACAAGCGGCTCGGCGAACGCAACACCCTCTTGTTCGGCGGCGACATCTACCGCGATAAGATTAACGCCCCGGCTTATACGCTGAATCCCATCACCAGAGTCACGACTCCGTCGCGCCCGCGCATTCCTGATGGAGCGCGTTATCTTTCATACGGAGTCTTTGTGCAGGACGTGTTCACGGTCATTCCTGAGCGCCTGCGCCTGAGCGGCGCTTTGCGCTACAGCGTCGCCTCTTACAAATCGGAAGACGAGAACGCTCCGCTCGGAGCAAACGGGCGGCCGCTCTTTCCAGACGACAGCGCACGCTTCGATGCTCTTTCTGGACGCATCGGCGCGGTCGTCAATGTCGGCGGCGGCTTCGACATCGCAGCGAAATACACGCGCGGCTTCCGCGCCCCGAACACGACCGACTTGAGTCTCCTCGGACTGGTCGGCAACGGCTTTGAAGTGGACGCTTCGACAGCCGCAGCCCTCGGCGGACTGATAGGCACGACCGCTGGCAACGATGCTGTCTCAAGCGGCATCCCCGTCACGCGCCTCGGGCCTGAAACCACAGACAGCTTCGACCTCAGCTTCAGGTACACAAGCTCGCGCGTCCGCGCCGAGTTAACAGGCTTCACGAATAAATTGAATAACGTTTATTTCGACCAGGCGCTCGTCCTTCCGCAGGGCGCTGTCGGGACATTCCTCGGCAGCGAGCGGATAATCTCCCAGAACGCCAACGGCCTCGTGTTCGTTGCAGCCGCCACGAGTCCAGTGCTCGTGCGCGTTAACTACGACGACGCTCGTTTCAATGGTGTAGAGGCAACCACAGAAGCGCGCCTCAACGACGACTTCACCTTCAACGGCAACTTCACATACATTCGCGCACACAGCCTGCTCAACGGGCTTCCGCCAAACATCGAAGGCGGTGTTCCGCCCGCGACCGGCTTCCTGAGCTTGCGCTATCAACCGCGCGGCTCCTCCCGCTTCTACATCGAAGCCTACTCGACGCTCGCAGCCAGACAGCGCCGTCTCTCATCGCTCGATTTGGCCGACCGTCGCACAGGCGCAGCACGCTCACGCGCACAGATTCAAAACTTCTTCCGTCGCGGCGCTTGCGTGCGCGGGCTGACAACTCCGGGAGCGACGGGCTGCGGCTCTGCCGGCGGAATCCTGATTTCAACAGGCGAGACGCTGGCGCAAGTGCAGAACCGTCTGCTGCCAATCGGTGCGACGATTAACGGCGTGACCGTCGTTGACAACAACACGGCAGTCCCGCTCTTCAATGCCCTTCCCGGCTACGGATTAATCGGCCTGCGCGGAGCCTTCCGCTTCGGCGAACGCTCGGAAGTCTTCCTTGATTTTGAAAACATCGCGGACAAGCAATATCGCGGCATCAGTTGGGGAATTGACGGAGCGGGTCGCGGCGTGACGATGCGTTACCGCTACAAATTCTAATCGCTGCTCGTCCGTCAACACGTCTTCTAACGCGGCGAGAGAGAAAGCGAGGCGGGCGGTGGCAGCCAATGCTCACCGCCCGCCTTTTTATGCCGACGAGCGGCCGCTCCTCTTCTTGGCATGTTGCGGAAAAGTCTTGTAAGATCAGTTTCCCATGAGACGCTATCTACCTTTTATTATCATCGCCGCGGTCTTAGCCATCGCGGTCGCATCAGTCTTGCTGCTGGCCCGTACACCGAAAAAAGCAGACGGCGCGCAGTTTGAATCTTCCAACAAAACAAACGCACCGCAGCCGGGCGCATCAACGAAGGCTGCGGCCAACCAATCGGGCGCGTCGCCCTATGCTCCGCTCGGCTCAAGCGCGCCCGGCGCTGAGCCTCCGCATGTGAGAGGCGCTATGAGCGCGCCGGTCACGCTCGAAGAGTTTGGCGATTACCAGTGTCCGCCGTGCGGAGCGCTCCATCGCGAGTTGAAGAAAATCGAAAGCGAGTATGGCGACCGCGTGCGTTTAATCTTCCGCCACTATCCCATCACCGAACGCCACAAGAACGCGATGCTCGCAGCACAATCTGCCGAAGCCGCCGGCGCTCAAAACAGGTTCTGGGATATGCACGACCGCATTTACGAGACACAGCCTGACTGGGCCGAGACAGAAAACGCACGCGAGATTTTCACTAAATACGCGCGCGAATTAGGACTCGACGTGGAGCGTTTCAAGCGCGATCTGGACGGCATGGAAGCCAACACGAGGATTAACGCCGACCGCCAGCGTGCACAGGTGATGGGCGTCATGGGAACTCCGACGCTCTTTGTCAACAATCGCCAACTCAAGCCCGAAGCGATGACGCCCGACATGATGCGCAAGGCGATTGACTACATGCTCACACCGCAGAAGTAGCGAGCGCCCGCAATGCCTGTAGCCAAATCCGGGGAGACTGCCAGCACTAAAATGGTTGAAGGACAGGCGCGAGGCACGCGGCTCTACGTCGTGGCCTCCATCCTCGCGCTCGTCGGTCTGGCCGATTCCATCTATCTGACAATTCAACATCTCAAAGGCTATAGCGTGCAATGCACCATCACTTCCGGCTGCGAGGAAGTGTTGACGAGCGCCTATGCGTCCATCGGCGGCTACCCGCTGGCGGCATTCGGCGCGGCGGCCTACTTCGCCGCCTTCAGTCTCTCAACGCTCGCGCTCTCCGGCTACGCGATGGCGCGCAAGCTGCTCTTCTATCTCGTCGCAGTGATGCTCTTGACGACGCTCTTTCTGCTCTACGTGCAGGCATTCGTGCTCGGCAAGTGGTGTCAGTATTGCCTGCTCTCTGCCGCCGTCACTTTCTGTCTGGCGGCAATCGTTGCGTTCGAACGTTTCAAGATTCAACGGAATTAAGAGAGCTTGCTGACGATAAAAGAGGTGCGGTCGTCTTTACTATCACGACGACCGCACCTCTTCTATTTTAGCTCTTCAAACTTCCGTTCAGAGTTTGCCGTCTGGTCTTACTCCGGGACGAAAGTTGACGAGATGGGCACATCATTGCCAGCGCCGAAGTTGATGATTGTTCCCGCGCCGGTCGTGCTCAGGATGATGTACCAGTTGCCCTCGGATGAACGGAAGACTGCGATGTCTGCACGTCCGTCTCCGTCATAGTCTGACGGCACGGGCCGGTCATCGGAATTTCCCCAGTTGCGAATTGTCGCGGTGTTCGTCTGGCTGTTAACGATGTACCAGTTGCCCTCCGCGCCACGGTAGACGGCGATGTCCGTTTTGCCGTCGCCGTCGTAATCGGCAGCGACGGGCCTGTCGCCGCCCATGCCCCAGTTGCGGACTGACGCAGTATTGTTCGAGCTATTGATGATGTACCAGTTGCCTTCCGTTCCTCTGAAGACTGCGATGTCTGCACGCCCGTCGCCATCGTAATCACCGGGCACGGGCTTGTCCCCGGTTGAGCCCCAACCGCGGACGGTCGAGCCGCCCGTGCTCATCTTGATGTACCAGTTGCCTTCCGCTTCACGGAAGACTGCCTGGTCCGTCTTGCCATCGCCGTCGTAATCGCCGGGCGCAGGCTTGTCCGTCGCATTGCCCCAGTTGACGATGAGCGGAGTGCCCGTAGAGCTTTGAACGATGTACCAGTTGCCTTCATTGCCACGGAAGACGGCGAGGTCCGTACGGCCGTCGCCATCATAATCGCCGGGCACGAGTTTGTCCGTGCTCAAGCCCCAGTTTTGAACGACGAGCGAGCCGCCACTGAGATTACGCACGTACCAGTTGCCCTCTTCTGGACGGAAGACTGCGATGGGCGCGCCGCTGCCAAACTGCACGACTTGGACGACCTTGCGCGCGATGGTGATAGTGCCGCGACGGACTCTATCGCCTGTGTTGGGCGCGACTTGAAAGTTAACCGTTGCGTCGCCCGTGCCGCTTGCAGGAGAAACGTTTGTGATCCAGCTTGCGTTGCTCGTCGCCGTCCACGGAACGCTTGCCGTAGGGGCATCAACCGTGGCCGAGCCACCGCCGCCGACGGCCTGAAAATTCTGGTTCAAGGGCGAAAGCGTAGTCTTCGCAAGGTCAACGGCAGACTTGATGTCCAGGCGTCCGAAGCCGTAGGTGTTATTCGGAAAGCCGGTGCTGCCGCACAACGTAGAGGCCACACGGACGGCAGTATCGTCAAGATGCCCCTCAACATTCGTCACCTGATCGCGCAGGGTGTTCTGCGCGGACATGAGCAACGCAACTGCGCCTGCGACGTGCGGCGTCGCCATCGAAGTGCCGCTCAGAGAGCCGTAGGAGGTCGTGGAGGTGCGCGTCGCGGAGCGAACGCTGACGCCGGGCGCTGTGATGTCAGGCTTAACGCGGTTGCTGCCATCAACCGTCACAGGGCCGCGGCTGCTGAAAGATGCGATAACGCCCGTGCTGGAACTAACAGCGCCGACGGAATAGGCTGCGTCGTAAATTCCCGGCGGGTCGGCCACAGTCGAGCAGGCAGAGCCTTCGTTGCCTGCTGCGACGACCGTCACGATGCCTGCCGCGCGTTGTGCTTCGACGGCCGCTTGCAGCGTGTTAGCCGAACATCCTTCGGACGGCGGACAACTCCAGGAGTTTGTCGTAACGTCCGGCGCTCTCAAGGGGTCGCCCTGCGCGGGTGTGCCGCCGACCGGGTACGGCGCTAGGAAAAACTCGAAGCATTCGATGTAGGTGGCGGGCGTGCCGACGCCCTGATTCATGTTGCGGCAGCCAATCCACTTCGCGCCGGGAGCGACGCCGACCTGATTGCCCGCTCCGTCGTCGCCAACGGCCGTACCGGCTGTATGTGTGCCGTGCCCGTTGTCGTCGCAGGGCGCGAGCGCGTTTGGGCCGCAGGAGCCGCCGCCCGTGTGAACGCTGTCGTGCCAGTTGTAATTATGGTCGGCCACAGCGCCGTTCCAGCCGCGATACTGATTCTTAATCGCGCTATGATCCCAGCGATAGCCCGTGTCTGCTGCGCCGATGACGATGCCCTGCCCCGTGTAGCCAAGGGCCCAGACTTCCGGCGCGCGTATGAAATTAACGCCCGGCTCAACCACGGCCGGAGCTTCCGCCAGATTTCTTTCCGAGGCCGCCGGCTGCTCCGCTACATTGCGAATCGCGGGATTGCCTTCGACGCGGCTGACCTCCGGCCGCGCGGCCAGCGCCAGCGCCGCCTCCTGATTGCCTTTCACCCATATCAGGTTGACCAGATAATAGGAACGATGCTCAATGCCGCTCTTCTTTAGCCAGTCGAGCATGGGAGCCTGCGTCTCCTGAGCTTTGCGCAGCAGAGTCTCGTAAACGTAGCGCCCTTTTTCCTCTTTCGTCTTTAACGCCTCCGCACCACTTAAATCGGCCTGCTCGTTTAAGACCACCAGAAACTCTGCGACTCCTCCATCGGCAGTGTGCTCGAACACCCACGGCGCAACCTTGTCCTGAGGCGCAACCATTGACTGAACTCCTCTGGACACAAACAGGGATTCGGCTTCGCTGCTGTTAGCTGTGACCGTTCGCGTCAGGCGTGCTGAAGGGGTCATCAGTAGGCCGAGCAGGATAATTGCTCCCGCTGCGAACGCAATCAACAACCGATTGTTCGAGCGATTCTTTTGGCGTTTCATCAAAAAGTCATCTCCTTAGCAGATGGGGAAGTGCCGGACACAGACATCAGGGACGGCCAGAATCTAAATGGCGCTCTCGCAGTTTTCTTTTTGTCCGGGTGAAGTGTAAAGCGATTCGGTCAAGCGTGTCTGGAATTGTCGGAAAGACCAGACGACAGAAGCAAAGACAAGGCAAACTATCTCTATTAACCGTAAATGTCAATCAGAACCAGAGGCACGCACGCCTTAACTCATCAACAGAGCTGACGAACGGCCAGCAGACTTGCCTTCCGTTATTGCAAATCGAATGCGGATTGATGCGGATTAAACGAAAAACGGGTCCACGATTTTTAGCAGCACGAGATTCAAGCTTATTTTTCGCGTTTCTCAAGCAGCGAGGAATAACTCAAGTATTTCTCAAGGGCATTCAATATTATGTATCCATCGAGAACCTCTTGGACGCGCGTAGACTGGCTCCGGGCTGCAAACTGAAGAGCAGCCGGCTGCCGCGTTTGATAAGTTTTCAAAGGGTTTGCGGACGGGAAGTTTTGTTTGAAAGGGAGCGCTAATGACTGGCGACTAGTTTTTCTGAAAGTGATTGCCTGCTGCGAAAATTTTCTGGTAGGATTCGCGGCAACACCGGCAATCCCCTTTTGCAAGCTGACGGCTGTTGTATCAACTTCGCTGCTAAAGCGTCGCCGATTTCCCTGCTTCCCCGTCTCCATATTTTATTTGCGTTAACAATAAAACCCCCGACCGAAATCAAGGCAACTTTGTTCGGCGCAATCTTGCCAGCTCTGTATCGCCGTTATCTATCAGGGAGTATAAATTAAATGAGTTGGAAACCACCGTCTCGAAGGCCCCGCACGCGGCGCACGTTCGGTCTCGTCGCGTTGCTCACAGCTTTATGTTTCGTGGCCCTCATCTACAGCGGCGCGCGGCCATCGCAGGCCGACAGCAAAGTTCCGGCCGCGAGCAATTCTTCATTCGTTCGACCAACTGACAATCCGTCACGCCCGCCTGAGAAGGATGTGCGCGGCGTTCACGGCGTTCCGAAGGGAACGGGATTGCGTGCGCCGACGGCTGCGCAACTAAAGGCTTTGAACTTACTGCAAGCTACGGCCGCAACGCAGCTTCGCATAGAGTACAACGGCTTGACCGCAACGCCGCGTCATCTCTTCAGCCACAACGGCTACCTGACGCCGCCCAGCACAGACGCGCCCGAATCAATCGCGCGCGGGTTTTTGAGCCGCTGGAAAACCATCTTCCGCTTCAGCGAAGAAGACGTCAACAATCTCAGGCTCAAGAGCCGCGCCACCTCTCCCGACATGGGAACGACCATCCTGCTCTACGAGCAGCGCGTCAATAATCTTCCAGTCTACAAGGGAGAGGTGCTGGTCAACGTCAACCGCAGCGGACAGATTTTGAGCGTCGGCAGCGAGAGCTATCCGCAGTTGCGTGTCACAAACTCCACTTCCATCACGCCCGCAGCGGCTGTCGCAGCCGCAGCCGCAGACCTCGGCATAGGCGGCTTTGCGCCGACGCCCGCTGGCACAGCGCAAGTCTTAACTACCTACGGCGATTTGACGCCGCAGTATACGGAAGGACAGAAGTTCACGAGCGGTGGCGTCTTCACGGACGACATCATCGTTACACGCACAGTCTTCCCGCTCGGCAATGAGGCTCGCGAAGCATACAAGTTTATGCTGACCACGCCGCAGTATGAAGGCATCATGTGGGACAACATCGTGGATGCGCAGACGGGCGTGGTGCTCAGACGCATCAGCCTGACGGCCTTCCAGACCGGCGGCGGAATCGGCACGGGCCGTCGCGGCACGTTCCGTCCAGACATACAAGACCGCGTCGAAGCGCAGAACGCTGCCGGTTCGGCGCGCGCCAAAGTCTTCGATGCCATGCCGACGGCTCTTTCAGGACAGAACGGATATGGCCGTTCAACAGGCCCCGGCGACCCGCCGGACTATGCGCCCGATTCAACTACTACCACGCCGGGACGCGGCTTCCGTCAGAGCTTAGTCTTGAATCGCAACGAGACTCCGCTCATCTACAATATTCCGTTCGGGCAAGTCCTGCGCGGCATTCCTGATGCGAGCAATCCTTCTGCCGAGTCGCCCTTCGGATGGTTCTATCTACCGAGTGCGCCGGGCGGGCAGGAGATTGCGGAGGCCGACAACAACCGTGCTTCCACGCGCGCTTACGGCTACACGATGGCTCCAGAAGCGCAGGCGCGAAACAACGCAGCCAACTCGCCCAATGGAAACGGCACACAACCTTATTCCGCTTCCACAACGTTTCTCTCTTCGCCCGTCACGCTGCCCGACGGGCGCACGCTTGCTTCCGTCATCCAGTCAAACTACACGGAAGGCAACAACGTGCTCGCGGCCGACGACCACCAGAACGATAACGAAACCACGCACGGCATTCGCGGCTTCGCGTTAGGGCGGCAGTTTACGCAGAACTATTTCGACTTCATCAACTCTTACGAGTACGGCAATGTGGACGCGGCAGACGGAGTTTTTCCGCCATCCACCTTCCCGGATGTCTATCCCGGCACGACCACGCTCTTCTACTTCAACAACATCATGCACGACTATCTCTACAGCGTCGGCTTCACCGAACCCTTCTGGAATTTCCAGCAGGACAACTTCGGTAGAGGCGGTGCTGGCAAGGATGGCGTCAGCGCGCAGGTGCAGGACGGCTCTGGAACGAACAACGCCAACTTCGGAACGCCTGCCGACGGCGGCACGCCGCGCATGCAGATGTTCCTCTTTACGGAAGATACCTTCCGTCGCTCCGACGGCGACTTCGATTTCGATGTCGTGGCCCACGAGTTTTTCCACGGCGTCTCAAATCGCTCGGTCGCCAAAGGCAGCGAAGGTTGTCTAGGCGTCACCTTGGTCGGTGAATCCGGCGGACAGGGCGAGGGCTGGTCAGACTACATCGCGGGCTCTATGACGGACGACGACGCGGCCGGCGAATACGTCACAGGCGAATTCGACACAGCCATTCGTCGCCTGCCGATGACGAATTACCGTTGGTCCTACGGCTCAATCCGTGGGGGCACGCTTTTCCGCCGCGACCAGCAACCGCCTGACATAGGGGCTGGCGTTCCCTTCGAGGTGCACGATGTCGGTGAGGTCTGGGCCGCGACCCTCTGGGACATGCGCGAGCTTCTGATTATGAAAGACCCGAACGCTGTCTTCTTCGACGGCACGCGTCGCCTAGGCAACGGCACGACCTTCTACATCGGGCCGCGTCAGGTGCAATCAACAGACACGCAGCATCCGATTAACTATCGCTCTGCATACAACACAAACGCTCCGGCCACCATCAACCCGAACCAGCACATCGTTCGTCCCGGCCTGATAGCCGCGGAGATTAACTCTCTGGGCCATCGCAACGGGCCGCTGGCGACCGCCGTTCGCAACGGCGCGATTCTCTCAGACAAGCTGGTCCTGCGAGGCATGCAGCTTTCGCCCTGCAATCCTTCGTTCGTTGATTCGCGCGACTCTATCTTGCTGGCCGACCGTGAGCTTAACGGCGGCGAGAATCGTGCGATTATCTGGCGCGCGTTCGCCAGCCACGGCGTCGGCGTGCTCGCCACTTCGACCACGACGGCGGGCGATCCCGGTAGCCAGTCTGCACCGACAGTCGTCGAAGACTTCAGTGTTCCGGCAGGTGTGACGGCCTGTGAGCAGCAGGGGCCGCTTCCAGCGCCGCCCTTCACGCTCTCTAACACGACGCCCAACACCGTCACCATCACCATCAACGGCGGGACACCCGTCGCGGGCGCGAACAAGTACATCATCAACCGTTCGACCAGCCCTACAGGGCCTTTCACAGTCGTCGCGGAGATTCCCGCATCGCAGACCACCTATCAGGACAACAACGGTGGCGGCGGGCTGCAACTGAACCAGACCTATTTCTATCAGGTGCGCGCCGCACGCGACGCCGCAGGCGATTGCGTCTCCACGTCGCTCCTGCAAAGCATCCTTATCACGGTGGGCCAATTCCTGTGTCCCGCTCCCGTTTTCGCGGGCGTGGATCAGGTTTCCAATCCGGGCACGGGCGACCGTCTCATCATTAGCTGGAACGCTGCGCTGTCGGTTAATCCGAACGCAGACATCGTCTATGACATTTATCGCACGAACAAGGTAACGCCAAACAACAGCACGCAAGATCCTACGTTTACGCCGACGGAGGCCAACCGCATCGCTTCGGGCGTGCGCGCCACCTCGTTTATAGACACTGGTCTTGTGCTCGATCAGGTCAACTACTACATCGTGCAGGCGCGCGACGGCAACTGCAACAAGCTGGACGCAAACAACACGGGCAACCGCATCACAAGATGGAACGCTCCGACTGTTGCTGCCGTGCAGGCGTCGCCGCCCTTCCCGTTGGAGGATTTTGAGACGGCTGCCGCGGACACACGCTTCACGCCGCCGCTCACGGAATCCGGCAACAACCCGAATAACGCTCTAGCGAATTTCCAGCGCGTGACGGGCGTCACACTAACCAGCGGCGTCACGTCCTCGACGGCGTTTGCGCCCGACTTCGACCCGCCTGAAGATGGAACGGGTGCTCCGAGCGACTTCTCTACGCGCATCGGGCCGCTCACGCTGACGCCGACTTCCATCATGGAGTTTGACCATCGCATCGCGGCCGAAGGAAAGTTTGACGGCGGAGTGCTTGAGCTTTCTCTGGGCGACCCGACGTTCGCCAACTCCACGCCGTATCCGAACAACACCACGACCTTCGACCTTGGCGACCACATCATTGACGGCCAGTACAACGACCGTCTGGACGGCACGCTCGAAGGCGTCATTCTCTCGCCGCTACAGGGCCGTCGCGCCTTCACGGGCGTCAAGGGCCTGCAACGTACGCGAGTCTCGCTCGAAGCCTTTGCTCCGGGCCGTTACAAGAACCCGTCCGGCCTGCCCGTCTACATACGCTTCCGCATGACTTCGGACGCGGGCACGTCGCTTGGCCCCGACAGCGGTTGGTACATAGACAACCTTGTCATCAACAACCTGCAACCCACCGCCGCGCCGCTCGTCACGAAACACCCGGTCGGTGATTTCGACGGCGACGGCAAGACAGACATCGCTCTCTTCCGCCCATCGGAAGGCCGTTGGTACATCATCAATAGCTCGAACGGCTCCACGAGCACGCGCGACTGGGGCAGCGCGGGCGATTCAATCGTGCCGCGCGACTATGACGGCGATGGCAAGGCGGACATAGCGGTCTGGCGTCCGGGTGAAGGCACTTGGTACATACTCCAGAGCTTCACCTCGACCGTCAGGCTTCAGCAGTGGGGCCAGAGCGGCGACCAGCCGTTGATTGCTAACTTCTACGACGAAGACCGCAAGGCAGCAGTCGCTGTCTGGCGTCCGACGGATGGCAACTGGTACGTCGTTAGAAGCACGGACGGCACGAGCATCGCTCAACAGTGGGGCAATCCGACGGACCTCGTTGTCCCCGGCGACTACGATGGAGACGGGCGGACCGACTTCGCCGTCTACCGTCCGAACGAGGGCAACTGGTACTTGCGCCTGAGCGGCGGCGGCAACACCGTCACCAACTGGGGCACGACCGGCGACCAGCCCGTGCAGGGCGACTACGACGGCGACGGCAAGACAGACCTTGCAGTCTTCCGTCCGTCGGAAGGAACCTGGTACATACGGAAGAGCGGCGGCGGCGTCACCATACAGGGCTGGGGCAACGCATCGGACGAGCCTGTCCCCGGCGATTATGACGGCGACGGAAAGACAGACATCGCCGTCTGGCGCGGGGCAGAAGGCAACTGGTATCTACAGCAAAGCACAGCCGGGGTCAGCATTCGCTTCCTCGGCCAGAGCGGAGATATACCAGTGCCATCGGCCTACATCCCGTAACTGTCCTCACCCTACGCACGAAGGGCTTGAGCAGCCTCGAAACTCTCCCTAGGCTGCTCAAGCCCTTTCGTTTGTCACCTAACCGTCTCAACAACAAAACTGCGTCGGGACACTTTTAATGATGAAAAGCGACGTGGCTCAGCCTCCGCAACGGAACGTGAGGAATCAGGCGTGGCTGGAAACGACGTTGTAAGCGCCGGATTCGAGGTCGGAGATTAATTTGCGGAGCGGCGGCAGGACGCGTTCAGGCTCCAGGTAGCCTTTACCGAGCAGCTTGTGCATGCGGCGGTCTTTCGTTTCGCCTTCAACTTCTTTCAGCAGCGCGCGGCACAGCGCGACGACCACCTTCTGGTCAAACTGCTTGCCTGTATTACGGCGGAAATCCTCGAAGACATCTTCAATCGAGCGCCGCTTTTTGTAGGGGCGGTCGGTCGTCATCGCGTCGAAGGAATCAGCGAGCGCGACGATTTTTGCGCCGAAGGGAATCTGCTCGTCTGTCAGGCCGTCGGGGTAGCCGCGCCCGTCGGGTCGTTCGTGATGATAGCGGGCCATCAGCGAGATGTCTGCGTAAGGATGACGAATCGGCGAGAGGATTTCATAGCCCGCCGCCGGATGACGGTTCAACTCGCTCGACTGCTTGGCGTCAATGCGGTAGGGCGCGTTCAGTATGTCGCGCTCGACGACGAGTTTGCCTATGTCGTGCAGGTAACCGGCAATCGAGATGCCTTCGATCTCTTCGTCGCTCCAACCCATCTCGCGCGCGATAATCTCGCTGTACTTGCCGACGCGCTCCGAATGCCCTTGCGTGTACTTATCTTTGCAATCAATGGCCGCGGCAAAGGCGCGCACGGTATCCTTGTAGATTTCGCGCATCCCTTCGTAGAGATGACGGTTCTCTGCGGCGCGCTGTTCAAGCTCGGTCAGCAGGCGGTGCGTGTGCATCCCGACGCCTATGTGACGCGCCATAGAGCAGACCACGTCGCGGTCTTCCGCCGTAAAGCTTTCCTCGCTCGCCTTCCCGCCCAAGAGCACCAGCCCGATCAAATGACCGCGCACAACTAAAGGCACAACGAGTTCGACGCTCAACGTGTCGAGCGTACCGCGAAACTTTTCAGCAAACTGCACGAAGGCAGGAGACTGCACATCTCTCGTCAGACCGCACAAGCCCAAGCTCATCAAGCCCTCTACATCTTCACTCTCAAGCTCAAGGTCTGCGGGCAACTCTTCGCTCCCGCCGCCGCGCGCCGCGACGAATCGGAGCTTCTGCTCTTCGGAGACATACTCTATGATTGCGCCGCGACGGATGGCGAGCGTCCCCAACAGCAGGTGCAGGGAGGCGCGCATCATCTCCTCGAAGTCGCTCGTGTCGGCAATCTCCTGTCCGAGGTCTGCGAGCGCAGCGAAGGTATGAATCAGCTTTTGCATGTTGTCGCGCATCTTGCGTCCAGAGTGTGACTAGTGGCCCGCCGCTCCGTGTTCGCTGGCAAACTCGCTCAACGTATCGAGAGCCTCCTGCTCGCTTTTCGCAAGCGCGACGTGTCTGGTCAGCCCAAGCATTTCAAACAACTCGACGGTGCTCTTGTTGACATCCGAGAAGACGAGTTGTGCGCCCGTCGCTTCAGCCGCATCAATCACACCTAAAAGAATTGAGATGCCGATGCTGTTGACTAGACCCGTGTCTCTGAAATTGATGACTAGTGCGCGGCAGCCAGCGGCCAACTGCCTTCGACACTCGCGTTCGATGCGCTCGCCGCTCAGTTTGTTTAGATAGTCCCCGGCGTAGACCACGGCCATCTCCCCTATGCAACGAGAGCGCACGGGATTGCTCGCGGATGATTCGGCCATTGCAGTAAGCCCCTCCTCTTACTTGAATGGATAATCTTCTTGTCGGGAGAGTTAGATTCTGTAAGCCTTCAATAGTGAACAGCGGCTCGGTTGTATTTCGTTCACGATTGACGACTGACGGCTTTTTAAGCTTTGCGTAAATACTTCGTCATGCGCAGGCGTGTGCCGTCGTCAACACGCTCAAACTCGACCTCGTCCATCAAACTCTTGATGAGCTTCAGCCCCCATCCACGGCGCTCGCTCGCAGCCTCGTGTGCGTTGTGGCCGTTGTCGTGCGAAGCGCCACCCTCACCATTCTGGGCACTCAAACCGGGCGGCACGACCCCGCGGCTGGAAACCGTAACGACTAATCTATCACTTTCTACGCGAAAACGTTGATAAATTTTTCTATCGGGGCTGAGGCTGTGCTCCGCCGCGTTGATACAAGCCTCCACGAGCGCGGTCTTAATCTGGTTGATGGCTTCTGGTTGAAAGTCTATGCGGCGCGCAATCTGCTCGACCGTGTGGGCTGCGATCAACTCCGTATCGTCGCCCATCGGAATCACCATCTCAAACTCGCCCGACGCGCTCTCGCTCTTCGTCAGGCTGGATTCAATGCTTAAACGCGTCGCCAACATCTCCATCTGCCTGCGGCTCGAAGAATAGGCCGCGCGCTCGTTTAAAAGCTCGCTCGCTTCGGGCGAAAAGCCTTCGGGCGAGACGAGCCACAGTCGCGGTCGCGGAAAGCCGCAGACGCGCGCCAGATTCGTCAAACGGTCGCACCACATCTCCGTCACACCACGTCCAGCCTCAAGCTTCGACTCAATCTCAACGGCCAGCCACACAACCTCGTTGCTCTCCGTGTACTGGCCCGCGTCGAAGCCATGTGCGATAGCACAACGCTCTTCATCACACACGGCCTGCATCGAAGGATGAAAGGCGGCGGCGCTCGCGACGTGGACCACCTGCGGCAGCCGCACAAGCTCCGTCTCCGCTTCGAGGCCAGCAGCCGTCTCGTCCATCTCCACGCCCTTGTAAGACTGGCTGAAGCGGTCGTAGTGAAGGAGGCTCGCTGGCACGCGCTGGCAATTGAAGCTCGTCATCACATCGCGCAGGCCGAGCGCAGCCGCGCGACGGTAATGACGCGCCATCGTCTGCGGTGCACGCTTCATGGTTTCGAGCAGCGTGTCTGCGACGACGAGAGCGCGCGAGTCGCCCGCGACATCCAGACGGTAGCGTGCGCGCAGGTAGTCTTTCCAGATTAACGAATCGTTGCCGACTTCGACGAAGTTTGCATCGAGGCTCGCCAGTTCGTGGACATGAAGCGCTTGCGTCAGGCTATGGAATTCCTGTGCTTCCAAGTTCAGCTTCTTGCGCCAAGTGTCCAGCAGGATTTTGCCTTTGTCTGTCGTCGCTGCTTCGAAGAGCAGACGGATGAGAGCGCGGCGGGTCGTCGCTTGCGGCGCTATCTGTTCGAGGATGGAAGCGCAGTGGCGATTGATGCTGCCGCCCATCAGCTCGTCAACGTAAAGCTGCTGGCAATGCAGGAAGCTATCGAGCGCATGCTTGCGGTCGTGTGCGGCGCGAATGAGCGCGGTGATGAAGAAGGGGCTGCCGTCGAACTGCTGCACGATAAGGTCGCGCGTCTGCTCGTTGATGGCGACCTGCCTGCGCCGCGCGACGTGTTCGACCAGAGAACGCGCGTCAGCATCGCTCAGTCGTTCCAGACGAATGATGTCGGAGTTGTCGAAGCTGCCCGGCACGCGATGCACGACGCCGAGCACCTGCCGCCTGAGTCCGGCCCAGACATACGACGAAGGCGACTGCATCAGGGCTTGCACAAACTCTGCGCAGAGAGACGGAGTGCCGTTTAAACTTTCGGCGAGTTGCACGCTGTCGAGCATGACGAAAATGCGCGTGCCGCGCGTTGCGGCTCTTTGCGGCGCGCTCAGGCAAAATCGCAGCAGGGCACGTTCGTCACCGCGCACACGCTCCTGCTCGTAAGTCTCTATCAGTCGTTCAATCCACTCATAATCGGAGGGCGGCGCAAGCTCAAGCCAGTCGTTCTGCGTGAGCGTCGTCTGACAGAGCAAGGGCTCGTCGCGACGGAAGGCCAGGTATTGCTGTACGAAAGTATTAAGGAAGTGGCGTGCAACGCTGGCGGCCGTCTTCTCCTGGCGCGTCAACGCGAAATAGACCGGCAAGACCTGCCCGCGCCTGCGAAAGAGAGCGTCGTAAGACTGACGCAGAAGCTCTGAGACGCCTGCCGTCGGAGCGAGCAGGAGAAGTAGCCCGCGCCCCTTCTCGCCGCGCTCGGCGTGGCGCAGGATGTCGGCCAACTCGACGGCGCGGCCGACAAAATCCTCAGGCGCGACGCGCCCCAGAACGCGAGGCTCCGGCGTGTGGTCAAATTCAGTTGTGGGCGGCGGCGTTGCCATTGGATGCGTCGGGTTGGGCGTCGGCAATAGAGCGGACGCGATTCTTGCCCTGATGCTTGGCAAGATAAAGCGAGCGGTCTGCGTCCCTGATGATGGCTTCGGGCGTCTCTCTTTCGGGCGAGATGGCGGAGACGCCGATGCTGACGGTGACGGCTCCGAGCGGCTGCTGCTTGCCGTTTGGAAAGCGCGTCCGTTCGATGCGTCGCTTGATGCGCTCGGCAATGGCGACCGCCTCTGTCAGAGCAGTCTGCGGCAACAGAATACAGAACTCTTCGCCGCCGTAGCGCGACGCGACATCCGCCCCGCGCAGCGCCGATTTCAAACACTGCGCCGTCATTTCCAGCGCAAGGTCGCCCGCCTGATGTCCGTTGCGGTCGTTATACTGCTTGAAATCGTCAATATCAATCATCATAAAACTCATCGCATAGCCATGCCGCTTAGACCTCTTCAACTCTTCTGCCAAGCGCTCTTCCAGATAGCGACGATTGAGAAGTCCTGTTAAGGGGTCTGTTATCGAGATGAGTTGAAACTGTTCGGCCTTTTCGTGCCATTCGGCGCGGTCGAGCGCTAAGGCCATCTGCGGCGCGATGGTTTCCAGCAAATCAAGATCAATCTGGTCGTAGCTGCCGCCGCCAGCTTTATCCGTGACATTCAGCACTCCGACTTTTCGCCCGCCAATCGAGATGGGGAAGCTGATGAACGAGTTTGTCTTATAACGATGCTCAGGCGGCGCGGGCTTGTGGCCTGCGGCTTCGATGTCGCGCACGACAAGCGGACGCCCTGCCAGCATCACTCCGCCCGAAACTCCGTCACCGAGACGGATGCGCGTCTGGCTTCTCACGTCCGCATTCATCCCTAAGGCGGCTTTCACAGCTAACTCGTTAGAGGCTTCATCGAACAACAGCAAAGAGCCGCGTTCGGCGTGCAGCAGTTCGGCAGAGTGATAAAGGATCGAGTGATAAGTGTCGGCAGGTTCGAGCGAGTAGATGCGCTCGGTGAAGCTTTGCAGGTAGTCTGCAAACTTCGTGCGCTGCTCAAGCTCCGTGCGCAGGCGCAGGACTTCGAGCGGCAGCGCGATGTCGCGGCAGTAGTTTGAGATGGCCGCACGCTTCTCGTCCGTCAGATTGGTTCCGGCAATCAAGAGCGCCGCTTTGACCTCATCACCGACCACAAGCGGAAACAGTTCAGCCTTCTTCCCTGCATCAACTGCACCCTGAAGCGCGCCGAGAGGTTTATAACCTTCCGCGTCTTCATAGAGCGCAAGCGACGTGCGCGCCTTTGCGACGACGCCGAGCCGCGCATCCTTCAAGCCGATTTCCAGGTTCGGCGTGTATGACTCGAAACGCCCCTTGCCGCAACTAAAGACGAGCGAGTTTTTGTCTCGCATCAGGAGCGCCAGCGACTTAAGACCGTGTTTCTGCGCGAGCGAATCCAGAGCCGTGCTGCAAGCCTCGTTGAATGCGCCGCCCGGCTGGAAGTAGCGACTATGAAAGAGGCCGATTGCGTTGGCTGTTGCCGTCTGCGCTCCGGGCGCGCTCCCAGTCTTGGCTATCGTAGAAGTCGCAGCATCCCTCTCATCCTTCGGCGTGGTAACAGTAGTGGCGGCAGCAGCGCGTTCGTCTCTCTCGTTCTTCGCAGCGGCTTGAGCTTCCGCCGCCTCGCCTTTGCCGGTCTTTAATTGACCCGCTGCTTCCGCGATGCCTGTTGCCAAATCATCCAGGTCTTGACGCGAAGCGAAGACTACGTTCTTGAAAAGGTCGCTGCTCAAGAGTTCCTGTAAATCGCCGACGCGGAAACGCTCGGCCAGCGTGCGGTAGTCGGCGCTCGTCAGGAAGGCGCGCCCGCCAATGACGGCCAGCTTCTTCTTTCCTTTGCTGATTTGCACGGGCATCGTGAAGCAATGCAGGCCGGCGTGGCAACGGTAGTGTGTGACAGTTCCGGCCTTGATGGCTCGTTCGTGTGCCTGACCGCAGTAGGGGTCGCAGAGGCGCACGTGCCTGGGCGAGGATTGGAATGCCTGACAAATTGAGTTGTTGTTGGAGACGGCCAGAGAGGGAGGCTGTGGCCCGCCGACAAGCAGGATGGAGAGGCCGGAGGCGGCAGCGAGAGAGTCCTGTGCCTCAGCCCATTCTTCCGGGGCCGCCGTAGCCTGAGATTGTACGGAGTCGCGCTGGCGCACGTCCCGCTCGTCCATCGCCTGTAAAGTCACTCTGATCGTGTCCCGAAGTGCGGCTCTAGAAGGTTGGCGGCGCGGCGGGAAGCGGGGCTGTTTCCACACACGCACCAGAACGCTAGTGATGAGGAGACCGAAGCGGCTTCGGCCTGCCTACTCACACAGTATAAGTGTCCAGAAGCCAACAAACAAGCGTTTTCTTCAGGAAATCGGGGCAAACGTTTGTTGAGGGCTGAGACTTTTTTGCGCCTCGCCTCGTAAGTAAACGATTAATAGGGGACGGGTTTCACTGTGCGATGACCCGCTGCGCGTCGCGCAGGCCCGGCGCATCGCCCGGCGCGACCTGTTCGATGTCAGGCTGTTCGGGGCTGATTCGAATGCAGGCCGCGAAATGGTTCGGCTTAATTTCCGCCAGCGGGGGCACGACTTCCTTACAAGCCTGTATGGCGTAGGGACAGCGCGTGTGAAAGCGGCAGCCCGGCGGCGGATTAATCGGACTGGGAACGTCGCCTTCGAGCACGATGCGCTGGCGTGTCGCTTCAATTTCGGGGTCGGGCACGGGCACGGCGGAAATCAACGCCTTCGTGTAAGGCATCAACGGCTCGTCGTAGATCGTCTTGGCGTTAGCAATCTCGACCAGTTTGCCGAGATACATCACCGCCACGCGGTCTGAGACATGACGGATGGCGCGCAGGTCGTGCGAGATAAACAGGTACGTTAGATTCTTCTGCCGCTGTAGTCGCTCCATCAGGTTCATAATCTGTGCCTGAATGGAAACGTCGAGGGCGGAGATGGGTTCATCTGCGACGATGAAGTCGGGGTCAACTGCGAGCGCGCGAGCGATTCCGATGCGCTGTCGCTGTCCGCCGGAAAACTCGTGCGGGAAACGTTTGATGAAACGCTTGTTGAGGCCGACTGTTTCCATCAACTCCTGCACGCGGCGGTCAATGTCGCGGCCTGCTGCCAGGCGAAACGTCTGCACAGGCTCGCCTATTATCTGCCCAACCGTCATGCGCGGATTGAGCGAGGCATACGGGTCTTGAAAAATCATCTGTAGATGCCTGCGCTGCTCGCGCATCGTGGTTGCGTCGAGATGCGCCAGGTCGCGCCCGTTGAATAAGACCTGCCCGCTGGTCGGCTCTGTTAAGCGCAGGATGGCGCGGCCAAGAGTTGACTTACCGCAGCCGGATTCACCGACGAGCCCTAGAGTCTCGCCGGGATAAATGTCAATCGTCACGCCGTCGACCGCCTTGACGACGCGGCGCACCTGACTGCCGCCGAAGATTTTGTTGACGAGTGTGCCGCCGCCCAAATCGAAATGAACTTTGAGGTCGCGGATGGCAATCAAAGGCGCGGCCGCTTTGTCCGCTTCTATCGGCGGCGGCATCGCCTGCACTTGGGCCATGTCTCCCGGTTGTTGACTCATCCCTTGCTTTCCGTTTGAGTTTGATTCTGAACCTGCGCCGTCTTCCCTGCTCTCGCGTCGCGCTCCGCGCAGGATTTTCCGTAAACCTCTTCGGCGAAATGGCAGAGCGAATGGTGGTCGGGCGTGAGCGCAACGAAGGGCGGAAATTCTCTGTGGCAAATCTCTTCGGCGCGTTCGCAGCGCTCCGCAAACGGGCAGCCCGGCGGCAGATGCGCAACATCCGGCGGCAGGCCCGGTATCTGGTAGAGAGAGCCCTGCTCGGCGGTCGGGTCGGGCACGGAGCGCAGCAGACCTTTCGTGTACGGATTGCCCGGACAACCGAACAAGTCGCGCGTCTTCGCCTGCTCGAAAACCTTCCCTGCGTACATGACGATGATGTGGTCTGTCATTCCGGCGACGACGCCTAGGTCGTGCGTGATGAGAATGACGCTCGTTCCTGTCTCCTGCTTGAGCTGCTTGATGAGTTCGAGAATCTGCGCTTGAATCGTCACGTCGAGCGCGGTGGTCGGCTCGTCTGCAATCAGCAATTCAGGCTCGCAGGAGAGGGCCATCGCAATCATCACGCGCTGGCGCATGCCGCCTGAAAACTCGTGCGGGTAAGAATCAACGCGTGAGCGCGCATCCGGGATGCCGACGGTTTCGAGCATCTTGATGGCGTGCTCGTAAGCCTGCGCTTTCGTGTGGCCCAAGTGAAGCTCTGTGATTTCCATCAACTGCTTCGAGATACGCATGAACGGATTGAGCGAGGTCATCGGGTCTTGAAAAATCATAGCGATGCGCTTGCCGCGAATTTTCCGTAACTCATCAACGGGCAGAGCGCGCAAGTCCTGTCCCTCGAAAAGTATCTCGCCGGAAACAATCTTGCCCGGCGGCTCAGGTATCAGCCGGATGATGGACAGGTTCGTCACAGACTTTCCCGATCCCGATTCACCAACAATCCCCAGCGTCTCCCCGCGCTGCAACTCGAAGCTGATGCCGTCAACCGCCTTCACGGTTCCGTCTTCAGTCTCGAAGTATGTCCGCAAGTCTCTGACCGAAAGAATGCTTCCGTTACGACTCATAACAAAGTGATGAGTGATGAGTGATGAGTAATGAGTGAGAAGCTGTTGTTAACGCATCACTCATTACTCATCACTCACCACTGCCTTTCATACCTTTCGCATCTGCGGGTCGAGGGCGTCGCGCAGTCCGTCTCCGAGAAAGTTGAGCGAGAAGAGCGTCAGCGCCATCGTCACACCGGGGAAGATTAACTGCCACGGAAAGATTGCTATGTTCTGTATGCCGTCGGAAGCGAGGCTGCCCCATGAAGCCAGCGGCGCTTGCACGCCGAGGCCGAGAAACGAGAGAAACGCTTCCTGCAACATGACGGTCGGAATCGTCAGCGTCGCATAGACGATAACTGGGCCAAGCGTGTTCGGAACGAGATGCCGGAAGATGATGCGCGGCGTGGAGACGCCCGTGGCGCGTGCTGCGAGCACAAACTCCTGATTCTTGAGCGAGATGATTTGCCCGCGTACGATGCGCGCCATCGTCAGCCATGAGACAGCGCCGAGCGCTATGAACAGAAGAATCAACTGTCCGAGCGCGGAACTGCCGCCGACGTTGCCGAAGAGCTTGCCGCTGCCGAAAAAGGCCAGCAGCACTATGACAATCATCATGTAAGGCAGCGCGTAGAGCACGTCAACAATACGCATCATCACGTTGTCCGTCTTACCGCCCAGGTAGCCGGCGGTCGCGCCGTAAGTTATTCCTATCAGGAGCGAGACGAATGTTGAGATAACGCCGACCATCAGCGATATGCGGCCGCCAATCAGGACGCGCGCGAGAATGTCGCGCCCCTGGCTATCCGTTCCCATCGGATGTGTCCATGAGAATTCTCCGGCCTCAGTCCTGAAGGGCGGGAGCGATTTAATCATGTCGGAATTGATGGTGAAATACTCGTAGCCGGTCGTCTTCTTGACGATGAACGGCCCGATGAGCGTCGCCAGCACCATAATGCCGACGACAATCAGGCCGAAGACCGCCAGCTTGTTTTTCAACAACCTGCGCCAGGCATCTTTCCACAATGAAGTGCCTGCGACGATTTGGCCCGTCTCGGCCGTGCGTACGTCGCCTTCCCCGACGGCAAACTCAGGCGCGGTGTGAATAATGTCGCCCTCACGGTCGCGCACGGGCGGCTCCGGCGGCGTGCCGAGCGGCGTGAGCGCGGGTTCTGTGCGCGCGGGTTCTTGTTCAGACAATGGTCGCTCGTCGTTCATGGCTTTAGTACCGAATTCTCGGATCAACGTAAGCGTAAGCGATGTCCACCAGAAGATTGAAGACTAAAGTAATGATGCCGATGAAGGCGACGATGCCTAGAATCAAAGGCTCGTCGCGATTCAGGTTGGCGTTGATGAAATAGTTGCCAAGGCCGGGCAGCGCGAAGATGCGCTCGACGACGACTGTGCCCGTGACCAGCACGGCCAGCGCAGGGCCTGTAAAGGAGATGACAGGCATCAAGCCTCCGCGCATGACGTGGCGGAAAACCACGTCGCGCTCGCGCAGGCCCTTCGCACGCGCCGTCCGTATGTAGTCGGAGCGCAGCACCTCAAGCATCCCGGCGCGCGTCAGGCGCGCGATGTAGGCCATATAGACGCCCGAAAGCGTGATGACGGGCAGGATAACGTTGAGACTGAAGAAGCCTGCCCAGCGCGCGGGCGGCAGCCAGTAGAGCGTCAGCGAGAAGACGAGCACGAGCAGCGGGCCGAGTACGAAGTTGGGCATAGAGATGCCGAGCATCGCAAGGCCCATCGAGGCGTAGTCCCACTTCGTGTTCTGCCTGAGCGCGGCAATCGTTCCAGACGTGATGCCGACGATGAGCGCCAGCAGGTAGGCCAGAAAGCCTATGGTCGCCGAGATGGGAAAAGTGTTGAGCAGTATTTCGTTGACGCGCTGCCCCTCATACTTCAGCGAGTTGCCGAAATCAAGGCGCAGGATATTGCCGATCATCTTGCCGTACTGCACATACCATGGCTTGTCTATGCCGTACTTCTCGCGAATGTTCTTTTCGATGGCGGCCGGAAGTTTCTTCTCCTGCGAGTAGAAGTTGCCGGGCGCGAGCCGGATGAGTCCCCACGTCAGCGTAATGACGATGAGCACCATCGGAATAGTTATCAGCAGGCGACGAATGATGAACCGTAGCATGGTTTTTTGACCCTCAAACGGCTATTAAGAATTGACGCTCCCTTAGTTCTAACTATCAACTCACTTCGAACAAACCGGCAATTCCTTTTCTCTCTCCTTGAAGTCTCTGCTCTGCGTGTCGTAGGTCATCTTCGGAACGCCGTAATCCCATTTAGACGTGTCGTGCTCAATGCAGACGTATTTCCAGGCGTGCATCGTTCCGGGATTCGGGTACATGCCTTTGACGTATGGCTTCTTCATCCACTTTGTAGCATCTGTCTGCAACGGAATCACAGGCTGTGCTGCAATCAGAATGGCTTCCGCTTCGGCAAGGAGTTCGTAGCGCTTCTGCGGGTCGAGCGTGCGATTGGCTTCATTGAGTTTCTCGACAAACTTCGGGTCGTACCAGCCTGTGCCGTTGTCGCCCTTCGGTGTGGAGAAGAGGTTGAGGAACGTGACCGGGTCCATGTAGTCGCCAATCCAGCCGGAGCGCGCCAGCCCCTTGTATTCGAGATTGGCGCGCGATTGCAGAAACGTCTTAAATTCCATGCTCTTCATCGGCAGCGTCAGCCCCAAGTTCTGCTTCCACTGCGCCTGTAGATATTCGGAGATAGCTTTGTTTGATTCCTGCGTGTTGTATGTAATCTCAACTTCGTCTATCGGAAATTTCTTCGGGTCGTAATTTCCGGCGGCGTCCTTGTAGCCAGCCTCGACCATCAGTTGCTTGGCCCTGACGGGGTCGAACGGGTCGCCTTTCGGTTGCGGGTAGCCTGCGAAAACGCCCTCCGGCGAGAAGGCCGTCAGCGGTTTTGTTTTTCTCCACTTCGCCAGCGCCACCTTATCAACCGCCATGTTGAAAGCCTTACGAACGCGCACATCGTTCATCGGCGGCCGCGTAGTGTTAATCTGAAAATAACTGATCGCGGCTTCGGGCGCGTCCATGTAATCCTTCAGCGGCTCTATCAAATCGAGCCATGCGACGGGGACGGTGTGATTCAGAACGGCATCAACCTCGCCCGCTTTATAAAGATTCATAATCTGCGGGTTATCGTCCATCGGATAAAACCTGATCTCGTCAAGCTGCACGCGCGCCACATCCCAGTAGTGCGGATTACGAACGACGACAAGCTCGTGATACGGCTTCCAAGTCTTGAGCTTGAACGCACCGCTGGTGACGATGTTTGCCGGTTGCGTCCACGCTTCGTGATGCTTCTCGATGATTCTTTGCGGCACGACGTGGAAAAACTGGTGGGCCATCAATCCTAGGAAGTAAGGTGCTGACTGCGTAAGCGTGACGCGAAACGTATAGTCGTCAAGGGCTTCGACGCCCATGTGCTCCGCCTTGACGGGTTCAAACTGTTTTCCTTCGACAGCAGCCTTCAGCTTCGCGTTATCCTTCAGAGCTTCGGCTCTTGCGGTCTCATCGGCGGGCAGGATGAGACGGTTGGGCGAATGTAGAAACTGGTGAAAAGGTGTGTCGGGGTCTGGCGTCGGTTCTTCCGCGGTGGCCGGATATTCGTTGGCCGGAGTGATCGGTGCGGCTTCGGGTGCGGCCGCTGGAGCAGCACTCTTCTCCTTATCGGCAGCGAAATCTTTTTCCAGCAGATAGGTATTATTGGCCGGGTCGCGGACGAAGACGCCGCCTTCGTTGTAGGCTTGCGCGTACTTGATGTAATAGCCTAGATAGGCATTGCGCGAGGCCAGTTCGGGCGAGAGGCCGCGACGGAACGTGTAGAGAAAGTCGCGCGCCGTAATGGGTTCGCCGTCAGACCAGCGTGCGTTTTTCCTGAGATGGAAGACAAACTCGGAAGAATCCTTGTTGACATCCCAACGCTCCGCGATGCCCGGAATCGGCTCCATGTTCCGTGGGTCAAACTCGCACAGCGCTTCGAAGAGAGCCATGTAGATACGCCCTTCGGGCTGCCCCGTTCCTATCTGCGGGTCGAGCGATTCCGGCTCCGAGCCCGTTACGTAGCGCATGACTTGCCCTGTGGGCGGGTTCGTCTTGCCGAAGAACATCTGGTTTCCGGCGGAAGCCGCGCAAGCCGTAGCGACGAACGCAAGCGCCACCAGCAAGAGAGCAAGGCGTGTCTTACTGGAACTGAAAAACGTCATGGCTTAAATTCCTTTGGCCTGCGGCGGGCGCTCCCTCGTTAAGAGCGCGCTCCAAGAAAGCCTTTTCAAAGTTGAAAGGGGAGGTGCTTGAACTTCTTCTCAGTCCGTGCAAGCGCGCCGGGAGAAACGACAGGCACAAGACATCCGAACAAGATTACCCGCGAAATGGGAGAACTTTTCCGTTTATGCTCTTCGGCAGTGTGCGTCAAAGTATCACGCTCGCACTCAATTTATCAAGTTGCATCTTTTTTATCCGATACAATTTAACGGATGCTGCGAGCGCTTGGCAGAGTTGCTTAAGGAATAACTGGAGGGGGCGAGTTTTCGGTTCAGGGCGTAAACCACATGGCGGAGTTTTTCTTCGGCGGCTGCCAGCCGTTATTTATCCGCACGGTTTTCAGCGAGGGCGCGTCGAGCAGGTTCGACTCGAAGCCTGTGACGTAGGGTTTGACAAGAGCGTAGGAGGACGCGAAATAGATGGGCATCGCGGGCAATTCTTTAAGTGCCTGCGCTTCGGATGCGGGAGGCGGATTAACGGGCGCGGCCACTCTGTTTTTCTCCGTGTCTGCCTCAACTCGCGCGGGCTGCTCTGCGTTGGGAGAGGGCGATTGTTCGACGTTTGCCTGAGCGTTTTCCGCATAGTCTGCAACGAGTTCGTCTTTCATGTTGAAGATGGCGCGCAGGTTTGTCGCTTCGTCCATCGTCTGCATGACGACGCTGCGCCGCACGACATCGTAGTCGCCCGCACGAACAGCCGCCTCATACTCGTCCCAACCCTTCATCACAACTTCCGTCTCAATGCCGAGCGAGGTGCGCCACATAGAGGCCACACGCTGCGCGACAATGCGCTGCTGCTCATTGCGGTTGATGAGCAGCCGGACGCGCGGAAAACCTTTGCCGCCGGGATAGCCAGCCGACGAAAGCAGGCTTTGAGCACGATAGACATCGTGCTCGATGGCGGGCGTCTGTTCGGCGTGTGCGTTTGCAGCGCTGGCCGTCTGCACCGGCAAAAACTTTTTCGCAGGCTCGGTCGCGCCGCCCAGTTCATCTTCGCTGATGCGGTCGCGGTCAATGGCAATCGTCAGCGCCTCGCGTATACGCACGTCACCGAAGGGCGCGTGATTCGTGTTGAAGGAATAGTAGGTGAGCGCACCGTAGGTGGCGCGGCGAAAATCTCTGTAAGGCGCAAGCAGCTTCAGGGCCAGCGGCTCGAAGTTGGCGTTGGTGACGGCATCAACCTCGCCCGCGTGATAAGCCGCGAGCGCAGCCTCCGCGTTCCCTGTCGCGACAAACTGCACGCGCTCAAGCGCGACGGTCTGCGTGTCCCAGTAGTGCTTCGCGCGTTCGAGCACGACGCCCTCGCGGCTAATCTCCGTCAACTGAAACGCACCGTTAGAGACAACTTTAGTTGAGGCCGGATTATCCAGAGACGACGCCTGCGACGCATGAATCGGACGGAAGACAGGATGCGCGACGAGCGAAGGAAAGCTTGGATCTGGCTGCTGCAAGCGTACGCGCAGCACGTAATCGCTCAACGCCTCAACTCCAAACGGCGTAGACGGAGGCTGCTGCTTTCCGTTTTCAGTCTTGTTCGCCCCGGCCTGCCTGTTCTCTTCTCGCCGCGTCTCGCTGCCGCCACTCGCAACCGGCGGCTGCGCTGTAGCTTGCTCTGCAAGAGGGACAGCAACCTTCTCCTGCTGCAATTCCACGCCGACTATATTTTCCAGCAGCCGCGCGTGTGGCGCACGCTCGCCAAGCTGCACTGTGCGCTGCCAGGAGCGTACGAAATCATGCGCGGTGACGCGCTCATTATTAGACCAGCGCGCATCCTGCCGCAGATGAAACGTCCACTCTTTTCCGTCGGCGGAAGATTCCCAGCGCGCAGCGACGCCGGGCAGCGGCGCAAGCGTCTTCGGGTCATACTCGGTCAAGCCCTCGAACATCGCGCGCACGGCATCCGTGTCCGGCGGCGCGGCGGCCAGCGCCGGGTCAAACACCTGCGGCAACCCGCCGTCGCTCCAGCGAAACTCCTGCCCGCGCGGCACATTCGCGCGCCCGTAGTAAGGCTCTACTTCGTTGTCAAGAAAACACCCGCCGCTCACGAGCGCGATGCTGACAAGCAACGCCGAAATCATACGAGACGAGACACGGCAACGCCTGAAGAAGACGCGCTGATGCTTTGACGCTCTAACGCGACGCAGAAACACGCCCTGACAAACAAGCGCGCGCAACGAAGAGACGCTTCTGCTGAAAGAACCTCTTCCGCCGAAACTGCGCCTGCTCCGCGCCTGGTTGTCTTTGCGCTCTCTCATCTTTCCTGTTTAAAAATCCTGCTTCTCGTCGCGTCCTCGCAACGCGGCAGCACGGTCGCCGCGTCGCATCAAAGCTTCTGCGCTTAGTGCTTGATAGACCCTTTGCGTCTCCTGTCGCGCGCTCTCGAATCCATCGGAAGTGTCAATCAAATAATCAGCGTAACGCTTCTTCTCTTCCTGCGGCATCTGGGCCATGATGCGCGCGGCTGCCTCTTCGCGCGTCAGTTGGTTGCGCGCCATCAACCGTTGCAGTTGGATTTCCGGGCGACAATGTACCACGATTAGTTTGTCAAAACGCCTGTAGCCGCCCGATTCTATCATCAACGCGGCGTCAACGACTCCGATTCCTTCAGGGTCTTCCGCCTCCCATTTTCGCAGTTGTTCATCCTGACTTTCAATGATGAAGGGATGCAGTATGGAATTCAAGAGCAGCCGCTTTGTTTCATCCGCGAAGACGATTGCGCCCAACCGCGCGCGGTCAAGCAACCCGTCCGCGCTCAGCACCTCTTCACCGAAAGAATCAACCACAGCCTGCAAACCACGCGTCCCGACACCGACCACCTCGCGCGCCGTCAGGTCAGCATCCAGCACATGACAACCCAACTCGGCCAGCACACCGGCGACAAAAGTTTTGCCGACCGCAATTGAGCCTGTCAATCCTACTCTCAACATCAGGCACTCAAAAGAGTAACTTAACCATTCAATCCTTTACGACCTTACGTCTTAACTTTGAGCCTCCAGCGTGAAATGCTTTTCTCACAAAGGCGCAATGGAAAAAAACCAAAGGACGCAAAGGGGTTGAGTCCGGGTTTTAAAGCATGCTCTAAGTAATTAAATTTCTTCTCGCTTTCGCCGCCGCCACTGTGTTCTTCATCAGCATCGCGACGGTCAGCAGCCCGACGCCACCCGGCACTGGACTGCGAAGAGCGGCCACTTCATCCGCCTCCGCCGGATGCACGTCGCCCACGAGCGTATAGCCGTGCTCTCTAATCGCGCGCAGGCGCTTCTCCGTCTCCGGCCCGAAAAGCCCGCGCGCAGTCTCTTCATCCGTCACCCTATTAATGCCGACATCAATCACGGTCGCACCCTTTTTGATGTGCTCTCCACGGATAAAAGCTGGGCGACCGATGGCCGCAATGAGAATATCTGCTTCGCGTGTGACGGACGACAAATCACGCGTGCGCGAATGGCAGATGGTGACGGTCGCGTCTCTTTGCAGTAGTAGTTGAGCAAGCGGACGCCCGACGATGTGGCTGCGGCCGACGACGCAGGCACGCGCCCCGCTTATCTGAATCGCATTGCGCTCAAGCAACTCTATAATCCCGGCGGGTGTGCAGGGCGCAAGCGCCTGCTGGCCCAAAGAGAGCCTGCCGACGTTGATGGGATGAAAGCAGTCAACATCCTTCGCCGGGTTGACTGCCTCTAACACTCGCGCTTCATCAACCGCCCGCGGCAGCGGCAACTGCACCAGAATCCCGTCAACGTCCTCACGCTCGTTAAGCTCCGCGACCAACTCAAGCAACTGCTCTGTGCTTGTCTCAACTGGCAGCGCGTGATGCTCCGAGCGCAGGCCCAGGGCTTCCGAAGTCCGCACTTTATTGTTCACATAGACGGACGAAGCAGGGTCATCGCCCACACGCACCGCAACAAGGCACGGTTGAACGTCGTGCTCACGCTTGAGGCGCAAG
Organism: Pyrinomonadaceae bacterium; assembly: GCA_036382855.1. Taxonomy (GTDB): domain Bacteria; phylum Acidobacteriota; class Blastocatellia; order Pyrinomonadales; family Pyrinomonadaceae; genus DASVTR01. Next base: position 120,398 of record DASVPO010000004.1, read on the forward strand.
ACCTCTTCCCCCACCTCTCGCTTAATCTCTTCGGCAACACGCGAGCCGTCCAAGATTGCCGCACGTTCGAGCTTATCCGTCATCTGTCGCGTCGTTTGTTCGGTCATTAAGTCTCAGGCTTTTTCAGTTTCGGAGCATGATTAATAAGGGCGTTTGAGTTGTAGCATAAACCGGCGCGTTGAAAAAGTCAGGGCCATTCTTTGCGGCCTCTCTTGAGTTATCCGGCCACGGTGAAGGATAATCCACGCATGCCGACAATTATCAAGCGTCAAGCCCTCGCGGTTCTCTTTTTGCTTTCCGTCGCTTCATTCCAGATTCTACAGGCACAAGCTCCGCGCGAACGACATGAGCGTATACGCGCTGCCGTTGATAGAAACGACAACGCAGCGGCCATTAACGAACTGCAATCGCTGCTCAAAGCCGAGCCAGCGCTTTTCACGCTCAACAACTACGACTACCTGCTGGCCCGCCTCTCGGAGCGGCAGGGCGACATGGCGACGGCGGCCGTCGGCTTTCAATCAGTCGCTTCGCGCAATTCCATGCTCTCGCAGTATGCGCTCTGGCACTTGGCCCAGTTTGCGCGTTCGACTGGAAATCTAACGCTCGAACGCGACCAACTGCGTCAACTAATCATTACCTTTCCCTCAAGTCTGCTGCGCGAAGCCGCGCTGGCGCGACTTGGCGAGAGTTTCTTTGAGAGCGGCGATTATGCCTCCGCGATTTCCGCGTTGCGTCCGCAGAGCGATGCGAAGAATTCCAGTTCAGCACGCGAAGCGCTCGCGCTCGTCGGGCAGGCGTTCCTGCGCAGCAAGCAGGATGCTCAGGCGCGCGAAATTTTCAACATCCTCATCACGCAGACTCCTGACCCCGCACGCCCGGATGATTACGCGCTCGTCGGCGTGCGCGGCCTTGATGCGCTCGACGCAGGAAGCCCTGAGGCCGCGCAGAAGCAGGCTCCGCAGCTTTCCGAAAGCGAGCACCTGCGCCGCGCAGCCATCTATACTTTCAATCGCGATTTCCCCGCAGCCCGCCTGCACTACCTCGCAATCGTCGAGCGCTACCCGCAGAGCGCAAACGTGCCCGACGCGCTCTTTCAAACCGGGCGCGGCCACGCTCAGGACGTGCAGTTTGATGAAGCCACAAAATATTTCCAGCGTATCGTCACGCAGTTTCCCAGCAGCCCGAACGCACGCGAAGCTTTAAGCGCGCTCGCCACGGCCTACCTGCGCGGCAAACACGCAGATGAGGCTTCCGCAACCTTCAAGCAGGTCATCGAGCGCTACCCCGACGCGCCAAACGCGGAGCGCTACTACCTCAACCTGATTGATGCTCTGCGCGAAGCGGGCCGCGATGATGAAGCGCTGGAATGGGTCAGGCAAACGCGCGCTAAATTTCGTGGACAGGCAGCAGCGCTCGCTCTCTTCGCGCAGGCGCGTATACATCTCTCGCAGAGCGCGTGGCCGGCGGCGCTCTCCAACCTTGATGCGCTCAGGAATGAAGCGGACACGGGCGGCCTGCGCGTCTCAGGAGGAACAACGCCCGTCGAACTCTCTTTCACACGCGCTCTTGTTCTCGAACAGTTAGGCCGCACGGAGGAGGCCGTCAGCGCTTATCTGGCGATTCCCGATGGACGCAACGAGTATTACGGAGGCCGTGCAACGCGTCGTCTTCGCGCGCTGGCCGCAGACGCTCGCACGAAGAATGTTATCCAGTCGCGCCTTGACGGACTGCGCACAGAAGCGCAGCAAGCCCTCTCAGGCGGGCAGTCCGAACGCGCCAGAACTGCCGCGCAGAACGCCCTGCGCCTGACCGAGGACGCAGCCGCCACAGAGCAACTCTTAGACATCGCGCGCCGCGCATACAGCGCGCTCCCAGACTACAATCGTGTTCCAGCATTTCGACTGCTGCCCACAGGCAGGCAGGAGCTATTAACTACCGCACCGCGCACGAGCGACAAAGAGCCGACGCATCAAGCCCTCGCAGACGAACTACTCTTCCTCGGCCTCTATGATGAAGGTGCGCCTGAGTTGGCCGTTGCAGAAAACGCCTTCAGCAGCGGCGTCGAGAAGCTTGAAACAAAACCTGCTGAAACTGATGAGGCGGGCAAACCGCAGGAGAAACAGAAACAACCTGCGTCATCAACCGTCGCTCCATCAAGATCACTTTCGCCGGATGAAGCCTACACGCTCGCAGTCCTCTTCAAGCGCGGCGAGAATGCGGAGCGAGCCATTCGCTTTGCCGAACCGCTCTGGAAAAAAGTTCCGGCCGATTATCTGCTTGAGCTTGCGCCGCGCGAGATGGTCGAGTTGCTCTATCCTGCGCCTTATGGTGCGTCGTTGCGCGAGTATGCTCCACAGCGCGGAGTTGACCCGCGTTTTGTGCTGGCGATTATGCGGCAGGAGTCGCGTTTCCGTTCTGATGCCAAGTCAGTCTCGGCGGCGCGCGGGCTGCTGCAATTCATTCCGACGACCGCCAACAAGATTGCCTCGCAACTCGGCATACAGAATTTTCCGCAGGACAATCTCTACAATCCGCGCATCGCGGTTCTCTTCGGCTCACAGTATATGGGCAATCTCTTCAAGCTCTTTCCTGAGATGCCGCAGGCCGTCGCCGCTTCATACAACGGCGGCGAGGATAACGTTGCGCGCTGGGTTGCGCGCGCTCGTTCACAAGACCCGGACCGCTATGTCATAGAGATAGGCTATACGCAGTCGAAAGATTACGTCTTCAAAGTGCTGCCGAATTACTGGACATACCAGAAGCTCTACACGGACCAACTTCAACCCCGCTAACGAAGCGGCCACATCATTCAACAGAAAATGTCTCGCTCTATTTTATCAACAATAATCTTTCTGCTCTGCGCAACGTTGTTCGCCTGCCAGCCGACAAAGAAGGTTGAAGGGAAACGCTATGAACTGAAGGGCAAGGTGGTCGCCGTTGACCGCACCGCGCAGCTACTCACAATCTCCCACGAAGAGATACGCGGCTACATGGACGAGATGACCATGTCGTTTGCCCTCAAAGACCCTGCCATCATTAACGACATTACGCCCGGCGATTCTATTCAGGCCACACTCGTCGTCGCTGCCCCTTCAACATGGCTCGAAGACGTTATTATCACCAAGCCGCCGACAAAACTCTCGGCCAGCGAGCAACCAGCCACCGCGAAGGAGGCCAGCCCCGGAGACACGGTTCCAGATTTTTCTTTAGTCAATCAGGACGGCAAGCGTATTAGCATAGGGCAGTACAAAGGCAGGGCGCTCTTGCTCACGTTTATCTACACGCGCTGCCCGCTACCCGAATATTGCACGCTGATGAGCGATAACTTCGCTGCCGTTGACCGCGAGTTGAAAAGGGACGAAGACCTCTATCGCCGCACACACCTGCTGAGCGTCAGCATTGACCCCGGATATGACACGCCCAAGGTCCTGCGCAGCTACGGCGGCGCACACACAGGCAACTACACCACAGAGACCTTCCAACACTGGGAATTCGCGACCGGCACGAAAGACGAAGTGAAACAACTCGCGCAATTCTTCGGCCTCACCTACTACCCCGACGCAGACCAGATCACACACTCTTTACGCACAGCCATCATCGCCCCCGACGGCAAGGTCTACAAAGTTTACAGAGGCAACGAATGGAAGCCCGAAGAAGTAGTCCACGACCTTCAAGCGTTCAAAAAGTGATGAGTAATGAGTGATGAGTTAAATGCTGTTTGCTTCCTACTCATCACTCATTACTCATCACTCATCACTTCTTTACTATGCTTTATGCTTCTTGATTTCTTCTGTCAGGACTGGGAGGACTTCGAAGAGGTCGCCGACGATGCCGTAGTCTGCGATGTCGAAGATGGGAGCTTCTGGGTCTTTGTTGACGGCGACGATGGTGCCGGAATTTTTCATGCCGACGAGATGCTGGATTGCGCCTGAGATGCCGAGCGCGATGTAGAGCTTGGGCGCGACCGTCTGGCCGCTTGAGCCTATCTGTCGGTCAATCGGCAACCACTCCGCATCGCAAATCGGCCGCGACGCAGCGATGTCTCCGCCGAGAACTTCGGCCAGTTTTTCCGCCAGCGCTATATTCTCCTTGCTCTTGATGCCGCGACCGATGGCGACGATGGTTTCCGCCTTCGTCAAGTCAACCGCCTGCTTCACCTCCTGAAACGGCGCTTCAGGCTTCATGCGAACTTCGCCCACTTCGACCTGCATTGTTTCCACACCGGCGCTGCCCCCCTTGCTTGCCTGCTCCGCGCGATACGCGCCCGACTGGAATGTCGCGAAGATGGGCGCTGCACCGTCTGCCACCACATCCGCGTCAATCTTGCCTAGGAAGATGCGCCGCGAGAAGGTCACGTTTCCATCACCGACGCGCGCCCTGATGCAATCGCTGATTAACCCTTTGCCGAAACGTGCTGACAACTTCGGCGCGAAATCGCGCACGAGATACGTGTGCGGCAGGATGACGTACTGCGGGTCCTGCGCACGCACGACCTGCTCCATCGCGTCCGCATAACCGTCCGGCGTATACTCCGCCAGCTTTTCGTTGTCTGCATAGATGACGCGCTCTACATCGTAACCCGCAATCTCCGTCGCCAGTTGATTCATCCCCGCGCCCAGCACGACCGCCCTCACAGGTTGGCCCAACTCCGCGCCCAAACTCTGAGCCGCCGCCATCGCCTCAAACGAAGTCTTATTAAACGTGCCAGCCCTGTGCTCCGCAAAAACCAGAATTCCGTTGCTCATATAACCTCAATGACAAAGAAGTAATGAGTGATGAGTAATGAGTGATGAGTAAAAGAAAGAAGTTTTCAACTCATTACTCATCACTCATCACTGTTTTTAGATGACTCTTGCTTCCGTGCGTAGTTTTTCTGCCAGCGCGACGGCTCCGGCCTTCGCGTCGCCGTTGCCCAAAAACTGTGTCTGCTTGGTCTTCTCCGGCAGGTAAACTTTTTCGATGCGTTGATGCGAGGGCGCAGCGGCGGCAGCCTCAGCGGGCGCGACTTCCTTAATCTCTTTTTTCTTCGCGGCCATGATGCCCTTCAAGCTGGCGTAGCGTATCTGGCTGATGCCGGATTGAATCGTCAGCAGCGCAGGCTTCTGCATCGAGTACCACTGATACCAGCCGCTCTCAAGCTCGCGTTTGACGCGCAACTCCTCGCCCGAAGCGTCAACTTCGATGACAATCGTCGCGTGCGGCAGGCCCAGTAGTTCCGCCATGATGACGCCCGTTTGAGCATAGCCGTAATCGTCAGACTGCAAGCCCGTCAACACCAGATCAGCCTGCTCGTCGCGTATCGCTTCAGCCAGCACGCTCGCCGCCGCATAAGGTGAAAGCTGCCCCAGATTATCTCCGATGACATGAATAGCGCGATCAGCCCCACGCGCCAGCGCGTCCTTGATCACGCTCTTCACGCGCTGCGGTCCCATCGAACAGACGACCACCTCGCCGCCCAGCTTCTCCTTCAAACGCAAAGCCTCTTCCAGAGCATAGCCATCCGATTCATTAACTTCATAGGAGAGGTCGCCCTCCTCAATCCAAGTCGCCTCCCTGTTAATACGCAGGATGGCATCCTTATTAGCGACCTGTTTCATTAAGACGATGATCTTCATTTTCGGTTTTCACTTTTGAGTGTTCAGTCTCCAGACTTTGACCTTCAGTTTTTTACTGAAGACTCAAGACGGACGACTGAAAACTGTTTACTCGTATCTCTTGAATAATAAACAAGCGTTTGTGCCGCCGAAGCCGAAGCTGTTTGAGAGCGCGTAAGAGATGTTTTTGCCGCGCGGCTCGTTGGGCACGTAGTCCAGATCGCAATCGGGGTCTGCGTTAAAGTAGTTGATAGTGGGCGGCATGGTGTTCCTGTCAATCGCCAGCACGGAGAAGACTGCTTCAATGCCGCCGGCCGCGCCGAGCAGATGGCCCGTCATGGATTTCGTAGAGCTAACGGCCAGCTTATAAGCGTGCTCGCCGAAGGTCTTCTTAATCGCGGCCGTCTCAAACTTATCGTTGTAGGGCGTGGACGTGCCGTGCGCGTTGATGTAGTCAACGCTCTCCGGCTGCACGCCAGCGTCGGCCATCGCCTTCTGCATGACGCGAATCGCGCCAGAGCCCGTCTCGTCAGGCATCGTGATGTGGAAAGCGTCGGCCGTCATGCCGTAGCCGACAATCTCCGCGTAGATCCTCGCGCCGCGCTTTCTTGCAAACTCCAGCTCTTCGAGAATAACGAGGCCGGCCCCTTCTCCGATGACGAAGCCGTCGCGGTCGCGCTCAAACGGACGCGAAGCACGAACAGGGTCGTCGTTGCGTGTTGAGAGCGCACGCATCGCTGCAAAGCCCGCCACGCTCATCGGAGTGATGGCGGATTCCGCGCCGCCGCAAATCATCGCGTCGGCATCGCCACGCTGGATAATCTTGAAGCTGTCACCGATGGCATGAGCGCCAGCGGAGCAGGCCGTGGCGGTAGCGGAATTCGGACCCTTCGCGCCGTGGCGGATTGAGACCTGCCCGGCGGCCAGATTGACGATGGCCGACGGGATGAAGAAGGGCGAGACGCGTCCCGGCCCGTCGTTCAAAAGCTTCGAGTGTTCGCGTTCGATGGCCCAGAAGTCGCCGATGCCACTGCTGATGTACGTGCCGACCTGCTCGTCGTTGGTTGCATCAATGCGCAGGCCGCTGTCCTTCATCGCTTCGTCTGATGCGGCAATCGCGTAATGGATAAACGAACCCATCTTGCGCGCCTCTTTCTTCTCGATGAAGTTGAGCGGGTCGAAGTCTTTGACCTCGGCGGCAAACTTGACCGTAAATTTTTCGGTGTCAAACTTTCGGATGGGGCCGACACCGCTGCGGCCCTCCATCAGCGAAGACCAAGTATCCGCGACCGAGTTTCCCACCGGCGTGACCAGGCCCAGACCCGTTACCACGACGCGACGTTTCAAGATACTACTCCTTTGAAAAACAGGAACGAGCCATGAGTAATGAGTGATGAATTGAAAAGCAACTGGCTTTCACTCATCACTCATTACTCATTACTCATCACTTCCTTACTTCTTATGTTGGTCAATGTAGTTATAGGCATCACGCACGCTCTGAATTTTCTCGGCGTCTTCGTCAGGGATTTCGATGCCGAACTCTTCCTCAAAACGCATCACGAGTTCAACTGTGTCAAGCGAATCCGCGCCGAGGTCGTCTGTGAACCGGGCGTTCGGCGTCACTTCGTTTTCATCCACGCCTAATTCGTCAACGATGATCTGCTTCACTTTATTTTCGATCTCTTGATCGGGCATTTGGTTTGCTCCTCTTGTGATGTGATTAAGATTAGAATTCCGTTATTGATTAAGGGCCAACGCTTCGCGCGCCGCCCCCAGGCTCGCAGCATCTTCAACATTCAAGCAGCGCGCGTCGCGCGAAATCTGTCGCACGAGGCCACCGAGCACCTTGCCCGGCCCCACCTCGACAAACGTTGTGACGCCCTCCTGCAACAGCAACTCTATGGATTCCAGCCAGCGCACGGGCGAAGAGACCTGCCTGATGAGCGCGTCGCGCGCCTCCGTCCCCTTGCTGATAGCGGAGGCATCCACGTTTGTGATGAGCGGCATACGCAGGTCGCGAAACTCAAGCCTTTCGAGGTCAACTGCCAAACGCTCCTGCGCTCCCGTCATCAACGCGCAATGGAAAGGCGCGCTGACCTTCAACTTGATGGCGCGTTTGATGCCGCGCTCCTTCAATAGCTCAATGGCGCGGTCAACCGCACCCGAATGGCCTGCGATAACAATCTGGTTGGCCGAGTTGATGTTGGCCGGTGTGCAAACGTCGCCCTGCTGCGCCTCGTTGCAGATTTCCATCAGCGTGCCTAATTCAGCACCCATCACAGCGGCCATCGCACCAGACCCGACCGGCACAGCCTCCTGCATATAACGCCCGCGCGCACGCACCGTTCGCACAGCGTCCGCGAGCGTGAGCGAGCCTGCCGCAACCAGCGCAGAATATTCTCCGAGGCTGTGGCCCGCGACATAATCCGGCTGCGGGAATCCTTCCGATTGCATCGCTCTGAGCGCTGCGGTTGAGACGGTCAGGATAGCTGGCTGCGTATTCTCCGTCAGTTGCAGGTCTTCAGCAGAGCCGCTGAAACACATCTCGGAAATGGAAAAGCCGAGTGCTGCGTCAGCTTCTTCAAAGACCTCTCGCGCCGCCGCGTAAGTGTCGGCCAAATCCTTGCCCATCCCTGCGTATTGGGAGGCCTGGCCCGGAAAGATGTATGCCAATCGAGTGCTCATCTAAAGCTTGCGCGGCTGCAAAGAGAAGGCCACGACCTCCGCGCCTCCGTTGACCGTCACTTCCCTTTTCTGCGCTCCGTAGCCGCCTACTTTAACGACCACGCGATAACTACCCGGCGCTAATCCTTTGAACGTCACTTTCCCATCGCGATTACACTGACGGAAGACTATCTCGCCCGCGCGCGGCACAACCGTTACGCACGCACGCGAAAGAGGTTCGCCCGCAGCGTTTGTCACCTCAACGCGCAGCCAGCTATCGCGCGCTTCCTGCGCCGCCAACGGAACGCAGCACAGGATAATCAATGCGACGACGACAACAAAGCTCTTCGCATCCTTCATACGCTCTATTACCAGCGCAGCACGACGCCGCCCCATGTAACGCCGCCGCCGAAGGATGCCAGCGCTACAAGGTCGCCTTCGCGGACGCGCCCCGACTCAACACATTCGTCGAGCGCAATCGGAATCGAAGCAGAAGAAGTATTGCCGTGCATTGAGATATTAGAGTAAATCCGCGAATCGTCAATGCCAAGCTTGCTGGCGACCGAATCCGTGATGCGCTGGTTGGCTTGATGCGGAATAAAAAGATTAACGTCCTCTGCGCGTTGGCCCGCTTCCTCCAGAACCTCGCGCGAGATGTCCGTCATCGAACGCACTGCAACCTTGAACAGTTCGTTGCCCTTCATCTTAAAGTAGTGCTCTCCGGCCGCAATGGTTTCGGCCGTCGAGCCGCGTCTTGTTCCGCCGCCGGGCGCGTAAAGATGTTCTGCGAAACGACCGTCGGAGCGGATGCGCGCGGCGAGGATGCCGCGCTCAGGGCCGACCGGGCCGAGAATGGCCGCGCCCGCACCGTCGCCGAAGATAACGCACGTTGAGCGGTCGCTATAGTCAACAAACTGCGTCAGGATTTCTGCACCGATGACGAGCGCATAGCGTGCTTGACCGTTGCGAATCATCGCGTTAGCCATCGTCAGGCCGTAGAGAAAGCCGGAGCAGGCGGCAGCCATGTCGAAGGCGGCGGCCTTGTTTGCGCCGAGCTCGGCCTGAATCAGGCAGCCCGTCGAAGGCAGGATTTGGTCCGGCGTGACGGTGGCGCAAATCAGCAAATCAATTTCCGCAGGGTCAATGCGCGCTCGCTCGATGGCTTCGAGCGAGGCGCGCACGGCAAACTGAGACGTGTATTCACCGGGCGCGGCCTTGCGCCTCTGCTTGATGCCCGTGCGGGAGGTAATCCACTCATCCGAAGTCTCAACCATCTTCTCCAGATCAGCATTGGTTAGAATGCCTTCAGGGTAAGCGTGGCCCGTGCCCAGCACGCCAGCATTTTGATTTGCCATCTTTTTTCCTCAGGTGAACATTGAATAGTAAATAGAAAATGGTGAAAAGACAAAGCGGCTTCGTCCGTTCACCATCGTTTACTTACTACCTGCCGCCTCCGCATACTCGCGCGCGTTGGTTGAGGCGATGCCGCGCTCGATGCGTTCGCCCGCGCGGCGCTCGGAAAATTCTTTGGCGCTGCGGATGGCGTTGCGAATCGCACGAGCGTTCGAACTGCCGTGTCCGATGAGCACAATATGGCGCACGCCCAACAGCGGCGCTCCGCCATACTCCGAATAGTCGAGCTTCTTTTTGATATTACGGAACGCGGGCCGCGCAAGCATCGCTCCGGCCTTCGTTATCGTCGAAGAGGTCAACTCGCGTTTAATCATTGAGAGCATCGCGGCGCTCAAGCCCTCTGAGAGCTTCAGCATCACGTTGCCCGTAAAACCGTCTGTCACGATAACGTCAACCGCGCCCGTAAACACGTCGCGCCCTTCGACGTTGCCGACGAAGTTCAAGCTCGCCAAGTCGCGCAGCAGCGGAAACGCCTCTTTCGTCAAAACGCTTCCCTTCGCTTCTTCCTCGCCGATGCTCATCAGCCCGACGCTCGGCTTCTGTGCTCCCAAAACTGCACGCGCGTATGCGTCGCCCATAATAGCAAACTGCGCCATCTGATGCGGCTTGCAATCGCTGTTCGCACCCACGTCGAGCAGAAGCGTCGGCTTGCCTGTCTTGGTC
>DASVPO010000005.1:0-2322 GCA_036382855.1 Pyrinomonadaceae bacterium
CGAGCACAGTTGGGCGGAGGCGCAGGATGGGTTTGCGGTAGTGTTGAGTCCAGTGAATCAGAACGGGAGTGCGCCGTGGTGTGCGGTGGAGGACGTGACGATTACTAATAACATTATTCGTCATTCCGCTTCCGCTATTCAAATCAAGTTGTACAGCACGCCCGCGCGTCGTGTGACAATCAGGAACAATTTGTTTGCCGATATAGATGGCGCGAAGTGGTGCGGCGCAAATTGCTCGTCGGGCCATTTCCTGCAAGTTGAGACGGCGGTTGACCTCAAGGTCGAGCACAACACGGTGTTGCACAGCGGGAATATCACTTCGGCGGCTGGCGTTCCCACCAACGGCTTTGTCTTCACTAACAACGTGATTGCGCAGAACCAGTACGGCTTTCACGGCAACGGTCGCTCGCCCGGCTCCGACTCAATCAACTTCTATTTCCCGAACAGCATCATCAGAGACAATGCCATCATCGGCGGCGACGCGAGCCAGTACAGAGGGCGCAACATGTATCCGGCTTCATGGCGACAACTGAAATTCGTCAACCCAGAGGGCGGCGACTTCAGGCTGCGCCCCGACAGCCCGCTCAAGGCTAAGGGAACAGGCGGCGCAGACATCGGCGCAGACTTTGAAGCGATAATGCGCGCCACCTCTGCAAACTGAAACGCAGAAGAAAACGTGCTGCTTACCGTTTGCTTTGACCTGCACGACAGCGATACTGCCGCATCACCGGCCACACAGTTTCTCTTAAGATTTGGAGAACTGTCGAAAACTCTCTTGAGAAACTTCAGCTTTCCTGTAAACACTAGAAAATATGGCTTTTATGCTGGTCTGCAAGAGCCGAAACGTTGCGCCGTTGAAGCCCGATGATGCAACTTTTATATTCTTTTGCTTGAAGCAGAAAGATGTATTGACAAACACCGGCCAATCATGTTTAATCAGAGTGTCTGCTGCCGCCATCCCCGGCGACACACAGCACGCTCTTTCATATAATCACGATTGCATACGATAAAGGCAAACTTGCCGTGAGGCAGGGACGCAAAGCCGTGAATCTCCTGCGAGGAGTCGCATCAAACGATGCCTCTTCTTTGTGGAGATTGTCTGGTTGCCGAAGGCGATCTAAGAAACCCGGTAGTTCGTTTGAGATTGGCAGGAGGGCGCAAGGCCTTGCTGCCGTCAAAGCCGAACACGCGCGTCGCCCAGAGCGCCTCGGCTGCTCTTCCTCTTTCGAGAGCTTTTTAGCGAACTCCGGCTTGGAGTCAGTCATCTGCTTTATCCGCTGCGATGATTAGTGATTCCGTTTCTTTCGTCATCCTTCAAACCTTTCGCTTTACATCTCCCTGTTTCAGTCTTGCGACCATCTCGTGTAGCTCTGCGCAAAAGTGCTCGGCTGCGGCTGAAGTTCGCTTCCGCCGCGGGCGGCGCATCAAGTAGGAGCGACACGCCGTAGCGGGGTCGCCCCGGTTTGTCCTGAATCATCCTGCCAATCCAGTGATCATAACCATCGTCGAATAAAGGCACTCCCGTAGTGATGCGGGTTCGCAAAGCCAGGAATCTCGTGCAGGACATATGCGCGAGACCGTCCGGTTCCCGAAACGAGGTTTGAAATGTCCAACGCTTTTGTGTGCGGGCTACGCGCCTGTGCTTCCTGCTCTCATAAATTCCCTTCACTTCTCATCTTCATTCTCACGCTGCTCACGCTGGCGGGAGCGACCGCGACGACGACGCATGCTTCCACCATCAACGTCCCTGCCGGCGGCGACTTCCAGCAAGCCTTAAACGTCGCGCAGCCCGGCGACGAGATAGTCCTGCAAGCAGGAGCCTCCTACGTTGGGCCATTCACGCTTCCCTACAAAGCAAACGCGGGAACGGGCGAGCAGTACATCATAATCCGCACGTCAGCGCTCTCCACTTTGCCCGCCGCAGGACAACGCATCACTCCTGCTGACTCTGCCCTACTGCCCAAGCTCGTTTCTCCCGGTCAGGGCTTTCCCGCTCTCCGCACCGCTGCATCAGCACATCACTATCGCTTGGTCGGCATCGAATTCTTATCCATCGCACCCGATGCTACCGTTTATGAACTCGTCATCCTCGGCAATCACGGCACAAATCAGGACACCCTCTCCGAAGTCCCTCATCACTTAACCTTAGACCGCTGCTACATCCACGCCTTCCCCACTCAAAGCCTCAAACGCGGCATCGCTCTCAACAGCGCCCACACCGACATCATCAACTCCTTCATCTCAGGCTTCAAAGTCGCCGGACAGGAAGCACAAGCCATCCTCGGCTGGAACGGCCCCGGCCCCTTCCTCATCGAGAACAAC
>DASVPO010000006.1:0-585615 GCA_036382855.1 Pyrinomonadaceae bacterium
CTTGGTCGTGAAATAACCGAAAGCATCACCGCGAAACTCATTGCCACCGCTCTTCGTGATGACGTTGAAGATTCCGCCCGTGCTCTTGCCGTATTCAGCGCCATATGCGCCCGTCTTGATTTCCACTTCCTGCACAAACTCAAACGGCAGATTTGCACCACTGCCGCCGAAGGCGGGGTCGGTGGTGTTGACACCGTCGAGAATGTAGTTGTTTTCAGGGCCGGAGGAGCCTGCGACCGAGGGGTCGCGGTCGCGTCCTGATGCATCGCGCAGGCCGGAACGTGCGACCGTGGGAGCAATGCTGTAGAGCGACTGGACGGTGCGTTGTGTTGGAAAATTAGAAAACTGTTCGGTCGAAACGTTCGTGCCTGAAGTGTTCTGGCTTACGTCAACGGTCGCGCCCGAAGTGTCAGTAACGTCCACGACAGCCGATGTGCCAGCAGGCTGCAAAGTCACATCTGCCTTGGAAGACTTGGAGAGATTGACCTCTATGTTTTCCTGTTTGAATTCGCCGAAGCCGCTTGTGGCAGCGACCGTGACGGTGTAACGCCCCGGCGGGAGATTGAGAATTTGATAGCGGCCTTCGTCGTCCGATTGGGCCGACTGTGGACGAATCAAGTTCGGACTGGAAACGGTGATGGTGACGTTTGGAACGGGCGCGCCGTTTGTGTCTGCGACAGTTCCTTCAATCGTCCCCGTCGTTGATGTCTGCGCTCGCGCGCCCGCCGCCATCAGCAACAGGCAGAGAGCGCACAAAGCGCTGGTAAAGAGGCGCATGGATACTTTCATGCTCTTGGTACTTCCTTTCTCTAACGATTCATAAATTCGGTAGATGGCCCCGCATGCGCCTCAAGCCGGAAGAGTTCGACCCGGTTTTAAATCGAAACTCTTAGGGCGACGGACGCCTTCTGGTGTCAATTACATTGAAAGTGCAACGCTTATGCCTGCAACATGACGGCGAGATGTAAACTGTTGAGTGCTAAGGCCCTTAACGGGAAAAGAGGCGGATGATTCAGGCTGCCGCCGGACGAATTTTCGAGTGGTCTTTCTTATTTAATAACATTTAATGAATTACGAATCTTATTTTCGGAGGTTGACGAGGATGCTTGGACGATGCGCACGCGAGTGAGCTTTTCAGTTGAAGGCTAGTTTGGAAACTTCGATGGGGATGCAGTGGTTGATAATGCACGTCGCGCGTCATCTTATTTCTCACTATTGCGGGTTTGCATGACAACTCGCGTCGTCCTGATTCTTCCTGTGATGCGTCAAGCGACGAAGGATATTTGCGCGTCACGCATGAATTCCGTCCAAGTGTTCGCTCCCGGAGTATAGAAATTATTCAACGTGGGAGTGATGCTCCGTTGCAGCATTGTCGTCGCCGGGGGCGCGTGTGAGAGTTGAAGGCCAATGTTTTCCGTTGGCTGCGTGCAGTTGATGCAGCCATCCTTCCGTTGGTCGTTGGTGTTGGTATGCGCTTTGCTCCGAAGTGAAGGCAGTTAGGATAAGCATGGAGAACGAACATCAAGGTGGATGGGTCAGGCATCGGAGACGGCAGTGAGTGAAGGCTTGGGGGAGGCGTTCTCTCACTTTGAAAAAGCAGGCGATGGCTCTCTGGGGGAGGGGCTGTTCGCGTCAGTGCTTAGAGGCCGTTGATGAGGGATAAATGGGCTGCTGGTCAAAGTGCCTGTTCGAGGCTTACGGGAAGCTTCTCAGGATGACCGGCAGCCTATTTTATTTGCACTGACAGAGTCGTCCTTATACACAAAAGGATTTGCGCAGGCCAGTCAGTAGTGATAACGACAAATGCTTCCGTTAGCGGCGGAAGATTTACTCAACAGTTCACATCACATAAGCGAGCAAGGGATAAAGATGGCAACTTCCAAAAAGAGCGGAGCGAGAAGCTCCAGGAAATCCGGCAAGACTTCGGGCAGCAGGACGGGGCGAGGCTTGGCAACAAGCAAACAACAATCAGGCGCGGCGAAGAAGCGTGCTCAACTGCAGACGCGGCGGCAGCCTAAATCGCCGCTGCCAGCGCAGCATCAGGAGAAGCCCGGACTGGAATCCAAGCTGACGCCGCGACCGCGCTATCAAGCGCCGCTCTACAATGGCGCAGCGAAGTTGCAGAACAAGGTGGCCTTAATTACCGGCGGCGATTCAGGCATCGGTCGCGCCGTCGCCGTGCTCTACGCGCGCGAGGGCGCACACGTCAGCATCATCTATCTCCCTGTAGAGCAAACGGACGCAGAAGAGACACGGCGCGCAGTCGAAGCGGAAGGGCGCAAGTGTTTGCTCATTCCGGGCGATGTCAGAGACGCGGAGTTTTGTCGTCGTGCGGTCGAGCAGACCGTTGAAGAGTTTGGTCAACTGGACATCCTCGTCAATAACGCGGCCTTCCAGCAACACCAGAAAACGCTCGAAGATGTCAGCGATGAACAGTGGGACCGCACCTTCAAGACCAACATCTACGGCTACTTCTACATGGCGAAAGCGGCCCTGCCACACCTGCGCAAGGGAAGCTGCATCGTCAACACAGGTTCCATCACAGGGCTTGAAGGCAGCAAAGAGCTTCTGGATTATTCAGCGACGAAGGGCGCGATTCATGCTTTTACGAAATCGTTGGCCCAGAACTTAATCGAGCAGGGTATTCGCGTTAACTGCGTTTCACCCGGCCCTGTCTGGACACCGCTCAATCCATCGGACAAGCCAGCAAAGGAAGTGGCAAAGTTTGGAGCAGACACGCCTTTGAAAAGGCCCGCGCAACCCGAAGAGATTGCTCCGGCCTACGTCTACTTCGCTTCGGAAGCAGATTCCAGCTACGTGACAGGTGAAATCATCACCCTTCTCGGTGGCGAAACAACCGCCGGGTGACATCGTTCACCGTGAGAAAGAGTTTTCGAGAGACGAACCATTACAAGGGAGGAAGCCATGTCAGACAAAGACCGGCAGAAGAAGGACGGCCAACGCAAAGACAAACAGAATCAGGCGATGAGGGAAACCAACAGCGACCCCGGAAAGAAAGCAGAGGCGTCAGAACAGAAACATAAACAAGGGAAATAATCCGAGCCAGTTGCTTCATACAGCAGTTGACTCGTTGACTCGCCGAGTCAACGAGTCAACTGCTGTATGAGAATGCTCTTTCATACTGACTATCACTTTCCGCCCTAGGCTATTCCATCCGAGATGTTTTCATACGTGGCCTCGCCTGCAATCTGACATTAAAATTAACGATTTGGCAGTCGAGTATTGACGGACGACGATACTAGCCCGGACGTTGCTCTTGAATATGCTTGACGCGCGTTTAAGTTTCCGCCGGTTGAGGTTCGTCTATTTATGGATGTGCGCTCACGCGAATGAGACTTAGGCCGCAAGCGGTTTGATGTTTGAAGAAAGCTGCGCCGAGAGGAGATGGCTGTCGGATGTAAAATCCTGCCGTGTTCGCTCGCGCGCTTTCTCTAAAGACTCTGCGCGGAGTTGTTCCCATTCTCCGGCGGGGACGCGATTGAAAGCCGCGACGATGCGCGGGTCGAATTGACGGCCCGCGTGCGCTTCCAGTTCAGCTTGAGCGCAGGCGTAAGGCTTGCCTTGACGGTAGACGCGGTTGCTGGTGATGGCGTCGAATGCGTCTGCGACCGCAAACACGCGCGCGTTCAAATCAATTTCCTCACCGCGCAAGCCCTGCGGATAACCTGAGCCGTCCCACTTCTCATGGTGTTGGCCCACGACGCGCGCAGCCCCTTCCAGAAACTTGATGCCGCGCAGGATATTCTGGCCGAGCAGGGGATGCAGGCGCATCTGCTGCCACTCTTCGCCTGTCAGGGGCGCAGGCTTGCGCAGGATGCCGTCTGGAATTCCTATCTTGCCTATGTCGTGCAGAAGCGCTCCAAACTCAAGCGAGCGCAACTTCTCCTCGTCCAACCCAAGCTCGCGCCCGAGCCTGAGGCTGAAACTGACGACTCGTTCCGAATGGCCGTGCGTCTCGTGGTCGCGTGCTTCGAGCGCGGCGGCCAGCGCCTTAAGCGTCATCCTGTAAGAATCCTCCACACCGGCGAGCGCCTCGTTAAGCTCGGTTGTGCGCCGCCTGATTAGTTCCTCCAGATGACTTTCATAACGACGCCGTGCTTGCAGCAGGTCTTGATGCTCGTCTGCGCGTTTGACGATGAGTTCGACGTGGGCCAAATCAAACGGCTTCATAACGTAGTCGAACGCGCCGACCCTCAAGGCTTCAATCGCGCTCTCGATGGTTTGCGCGCCGCTAATCATAATGATGACGGTTTCGGGCGTGCTCGCCAGAACTCGCGGGACCATCTCAAGGCCGCTCATTCCGTCCATCATTATGTCGCTCAGAATCAGGTCAAACTTTCTAGACTGTAATAGCGCCAAAGCCTCTTCGGCTGACCCGACCGACGCACAATCGTATGTCTTGCACAAACAATCTTGCAGGACTCTTCTAATCTCCGCTTCGTCATCAGCAATCAACAGACTCTTGCGGCCGCTTCGTGGCTCAGACATGAATCTCCCTCCACAGTTTTATCGTTTAGGCTTGAGCGCAGGCGACTGCCGTTTCAGCGGGGGAGAAAGGCTGATGCCCTTCAGCTTTGATTGCTCTGACTGGCATCATCAGATTTACAGGGGCGGCCATCGCTCGGCAAGACCTATGCCAACTCGCTTCAGACCGCGCACCAACCCTTGCCTGACGACGCTGAAAAGCAAGCTCAACCCGGACGCTCTCGTCGCTTTTTAGCGCCTGTGTGATGGCAAGCAAGCGATTTTGAAGAGGCAGGCAAGGAGGCATTTGCGGCCGGACTGGCCGCAGCAGAGCGGCATCGTAAAGCCCGCTAGCACGACGCATCACACGACGCATATTGAGGCAAAATGCCGCAGCCGAATCCCCACCGCCGCTTTTTGCCGCAGAGCTTTGCTCAGTCTGACAACCTCAACAACATCTCAACAGCACAGCCTGCGGGCCGCAAAAATCGCCATAACCGTTCACGCCAGCAAACGCCCTGTAAAACTCTTTCTCTTTAGTTATCAACAGGATACGCTTGATTAACAGGCTCCCTCGGGCTTGCTCGACGGCGAGGATTTCCGTCCCCTGCGCAGGGCCACACGCCCGCACGCGCAGTTTTAGAGAACAAGGCCGTTTGAAGGTACGAATATTGCCAGACGAAAGCCGCGCGAGTCGTAACTCCAAACAAAAAACCCCCGACCACTTCCATGTTGCCGCGTTTTTAGCCTGCGCGAAGGGAAAGTCAGGTGAAATACATCAAGCATTTTCGTGTCATTGCCGGGCTGACTCTGACCCTGCTGCTTATCGGCTGGGCGACCCCTTTCAAACTTCAGGAAAGCGCAAGGGCCAGGGCGCGCGCCAGTCGCTCCGCCAAACTCTCGCCCGATCTGCTCGCCCAACTTCAAGGCGCACAGGCCAGCTCAAGGGTGACTGCCATCGTTCAGTTTAAACAGACGGCCAGTAATTTGATTGACTCGCTGCTCCAAGGCCACGGCGTAAGCGTGCTGCGTCGTTTTCAGCACTTAAACGCACGCGTCGTCAGCCTGCCCGTCGCTGCTGCCGAAGCGCTGGCCGAGCGCAACGAAGTCAGCTACATCTCTCCAGATAGAGGCATCCGTGCGGCCGGACACATCACGACAACGACCGGCGCGGAAGCCGTGCGCGTGCAGACTACTCTGTCGCTGCTCGGCCTGCCCATCTCGACGACTACTCTTGACGGCTCAGGCATCGGCATCGCCATCCTCGATTCCGGCATTGATGCTCAGCACTCATCTTTTCAGAACAGCCTGGGACTCAGCCGCGTGGTCGCGAGCCAGGATTTTACGGGAGAGAATCTGACGGACGACCTCTACGGCCACGGCACACACGTCGCTTCGGCGGCGGCGGGCAGCGGGCAGGCTTCAAATAACGCCTACGCAGGCATTGCGCCAGCTTCAAGCCTCATCAATTTGCGTGTGCTCGACTCTCATGGCGTCGGCACAACCATCGGTCTCTTAAACGCGCTCGACTGGGTCTTAATCAATCGCACTGCCTACAACATACGCGTCGTCAACATGAGCCTCGGCACAGAGGCCGTTGATTCCTACAGGAACGACCCTGTTTGTCAGGCCGTGCGGCGGCTGGTTGATGCGGGCATAGTCGTCGTTGCGGCGGCAGGCAATAACGGCAAAGATGATGCGGGCAATAAAATCTATGGCCGCATACATTCGCCCGGCAATGAACCGGCGGCGATTACGGTCGGAGCAAGCAACGGCTTCGGGACGGATACGCGGGGCGACGACGTTGTCACGACCTTTAGCTCGCGTGGGCCAACCCGTAGTTTCTGGTTTGACGATGACGGCATCAAGCACTACGACAATCTGTTGAAGCCGGATCTGGTCGCGCCCGGCAATCGTGTCGTCTGGGCCGAGGCGCGAGACAACTACATCGTCGCGGCGCATCCTGAACTGGATGCCGGGGTCAGTTCAATCAGGAGCCGCAAGATGATGTACTTGAGCGGTTCGTCCATGTCCACGCCCGTCGTCGCGGGCGCAGCCGCGCTTCTGCTCCAAGTCAAGCCGAACCTGACGCCCAATCTCGTCAAGATGATTCTGATGTACACGGCGCAGCCTATCTCAGGCTTCAACCAGCTTGAGCAGGGCGCGGGCGCAATCAATCTTGAGGGCGCTGTGCGGCTGGCGAAACTCGTGCGCAGCAATACGCTGGCCGCGCAAACGGGCGATGCGCTTTTGACGACGAATGTTCTGCCTGCGCCTTCAACGACCATCGCCGGTCACTCTTTCGTCTGGTCACAGGGAATCATTCTTAATCACACGACGGTTGTCGGCCTCGACATCATCCGCAACTACCAGAGAATTTATGACGCGGGCGTGGTGCTCGGAGACGGCGTTCTTGAAGGCTACGATAGCCAGTTTGTTAATCCGCAGATGATGACGAGCGGTGTTGTGCTGAGCGACAGCATCCTTGTCAGCGACGGCACGAGCCTCGGCAGCGGCGCTTTCTTTATGAGCAACTCGATGCTGCTCGGCAACGGCATCATCATCGGCGACGGCATTGTGATTGGCGATGGCATCGTCATTGGCGACGGCATTGTTATCGGCGACGGCATTGTGATTGGCGATGCGAGGCTGCAAGCGCAGTCTGCGATGCTTGGCGGAGACGATACGCCCGCCATGAGATGAATCGGTCTGTGAAGCTGATAGCGGCCGCGAGAGTCTTCTTTTACTCCGAGACTCCGGGCCGCAAGGTCAGCGCACAAACACACTCTCTCCCGTTTGTTAGTTCTACCTCGCGTTTTTGTTGATAACCGACTCTTTCATTTTAAGAGCGGCGTTCTTGACAAACAGGTAAAAGTTAAACGGGTGAGGGCTATGCTTTTGTGCCCGAGCCTGAGCACGGCTTTCGGCGCAACACGCGTGCGCGCGTTGCTTCGAATTCCCGCAAGCCGCTGCACAAGGAGGAATCAGGTGAAAATGTTCAGACCCTCGTGGGCCGTTAAATGGTTCTCTTTCTCGCTGCTCGTCGTCGCTTTATGCAGCAGTTATCTCCCCGTTGAGCGCGCACGCGCGCAATCAAACGTCAGTCTTCCACAAGTCGTCCTGAATCTTCAGGAGCACGACGAGAAGGTCTCGCCCGATCTGCTGGAAATGGCTCGCGACCCCCGGACGCGCGAGACGCGCACACGCGTCATTCTCCAACTGAACCATGAAGCGGGCGCTGGCTTAGACTCTTTTCTACGGAACAACGGCGCACGCATTAGCCGTCGTTTTCAACACTTCAACGCGCACGCTCTTGAATTGCCCGCACGCGTTGTCGAACAACTCGCGAGGCGCAGCGAAGTTCGGTTCATCTCTTTAGACAGGGAGAGCATTCCTTCCGGCCACGTCTCGCTGACGACGGGCGCTGACCTTGTGCGCGGCGCGACCATCGCGAACCCGACAGGGCTCGACGGCTCAGGCATCGGCATTGCCATCCTCGATTCAGGCATTGACATGACCCACCGCGCTTTCCTTGATCGCGGCAATACCATGCGCGTCATCGCCAGCCGCGACTTTACGGGCGAGAACCGAATTGACGACCCCTACGGCCACGGCACACACGTCGCCTCCATCGCCGCCGGTAACGGTCGCGTCGCAAACGGTGAATACATAGGCGTTGCGCCCAACGCCAATCTCATTAATCTTCGTGTCCTCAATTCACAGGGCGCTGGCACAACCTCCGGCGTGCTCGCCGCCCTCGATTGGGTGTTGACCAATCGCACGACCTACAACATACGCATCGTCAACATGAGCCTCGGCGCTCCGGCCGTCGAGACATACCGCAACGACCCCTTGTGTCGCGCCGTGCGCCGTCTGGTTGATGCGGGTGTGGTGGTTGTCGCTGCTGCGGGAAACAACGGCCGGAACAGTCAGGGCCAGAAAATTTACGGGCAGATACACAGCCCCGGCAACGAGCCTTCGGCGTTGACGGTCGGCGCAAGCAATACCTACGGCACGGACTCTCGCTCGGACGACGGCGTTGCCAGTTTCAGTTCGCGTGGGCCAACTCGTAGCTCATGGGTTGACGCGCTCGGCATCCGCCGCTACGACAGTCTGGTTAAGCCCGACGTAGTTGCGCCCGGCAATAAGCTTGTCTACGCGGAAGCCTTGGACAATCTGCTTGTTAACCAGCACCCGGAATTGGATGCGGGCGTCAGTCCTGTTGACAATCGCAAGATGATGTTTATGAACGGCTCGTCAATGGCGACGCCCGTCGCGGCCGGTGCTGCCGCCCTCATGCTTCAGGCCAACCCTTCGCTGACGCCCAATCTCGTCAAGATGATTCTGATGTACACGGCACAGCCCTTGAGCGGCTTCAACATGCTGGAACAAGGCGCGGGCCAGATTAACCTCGAAGGCGCTGTCAGGCTGGCCCGCCTCGTCAGAAGAGACTTAACGGCTTCGACGCCAACGGGCGCACAGCTTTTGACGAGCCTGCTGCCGCCCGCTCCGCAGACCACTATCGCGGGCCACACATTCAACTGGTCGCAGGGCATCATCATTCATCGCACGTCCGCGATGGGCCTCAACCTCATCAGTCAGTACCAGAAGATTTACGGCAACGGCATTATCTTCGGCGACGCCCTGCAATCCGCCAACGGCATCATCTTCGGTGACAGCCTTCTGCTCTCAAACGGCATCATCTTCGGCGACCACATTCTGACGAGCAACGGCGGCACGCTCTTTCAGGGCACGTCCTTTCTCAACACAGATGCTCTCTTCGGCGACGGCATTATCTTCGGCGACGGGATTATCTTCGGAGATGGAATCATCTTCGGCGACGGCATCATCTTTGGCGATGCCAGCTTGCGCGGTGATGCCGTCACGCAGGCACAGTCGGCGCGGACGGGCGGCGACAATACATCCACGATGCCTTTAGCAGAGGACACGGGCGAAGACTACACGAACTACTGAGTGCTCCGTCTCTCGCGCGCTTCAACACTGCCTTGTCTCTGGCGCAGCTAACATTTCGGAAAGTGACTAAAAGATGGCAACACCCCGACGAATGCAACTAACGGAGCCGAACGAAGCGTTGGCCCAGACGACTACCGCTGCCGCCGCCGCTGCACGCCTCCTGGATCTTCAACCATTGACTAACGCGCACGAAGCTGAAGCCCTCAGCTTTCTAGCGCCCAGCACCGTTGACAACATTTTTATGGCCGGGCTGATACGCGATAACGGCGTTGAGAGCCAGTTTAATCGCGGCACGTTCTATGCGGCGCGAGATGCAAGCGGACAACTGGAAGGCATTGCCCTCATCGGTCATGCCACGCTGGTTGAAGCGCGCACGAATGCTGCGCTGGCGGCGTTTGCGAGGCTGGCGAAGATGAATCCGCAGGCACACGTCATCGTCGGCCGTCAGGAAAAGATAGAAAGCTTCTGGGACTACTATGAACAGGGCGGGCAGCAGCCGCGACAGATTTGCCGCGAGTTGTTGTTTGAGCAACGCGATAGCGCGCCCGCTCTCGCGCCCGTGCCGGAACTTCGCGCAGCAACTATCGAAGACATGCCGCAGATTGTCCCGGTCAATGCTTTGCTGGCCGAGGAGGAGAGCGGCGTCAACCCGCTCGAAGTTGATGCCGAAGGATTCCGTGCACGCTTGCAGCGCAGAATCGAGCAGGGGCGCGTCTTCGTCTGGACCAGAGGCCCGCGCCTTATCTTCAAGGTGGATGTGATGGCGGAAGCCGAGGGCGTGATTTATCTGGAAGGAGTCTTCGTTCACCCTCTGGAGCGCGGGCGCGGCTACGGTTCGCGTTGTTTATCGCAACTTGGCAGACAGTTTCTCGCGCGCCACGGGCGCGTTTGCCTGCTCGTCAATGAACGCAACAAAGATGCGCAGGTCTTCTTCTTCAAAGTCGGCTACAAGCTAACGGGCTGCTACGACACGATCTTTTTGCAGCCGGAAAACTAAACGCGCAGTTTTCACAGATCAGAGAGAAGTCAGGGAGAGCTTGGAATGAACAGAAAACTTTTGGCGAAACCGTTTATGGTCTTCATCATCGCGGTCGGCTCCACGATTTGCCTACACTCGTTTTATCGCTTGCCGATTGCGCAGTTGGATGTGCTGTTTCTGTTGTTGGCGGTCGTAACCGTTGCCATCACTTCGCGCATCACCGTTCAGGTCCCCGGCGTCAACGGCCGCATCACCGTCTCCGAGACGCTGATTTTTCTGGCGATGCTGCTCTACGGCGGCGAGGCCGCAATCCTGCTGGCCGCGGCCGACGGCTTCTGCTCCTCCCTGCTCATTAGCCGCAAGCCCATGACGCTCGCCTACAACTCTGCGCTGCTCGCCTTCTCTACGTTCATCACCGTCTCCGTCGTGCAGTTCTTCTTAGGCCCGCTGGTCCAGTTGCCGCTCGGCGGTTTTTCCGCACACTTTATTCTTGCCATCTGCGTGATGGCGCTCGTGCAGTATCTCTGCAATTCCGTGCTTGCGGCCGTCGCACACGCATGGAAATACGAGCAGCCCGTCTGGCAGGTCTATAACACCTACTGCCTCTGGACTTCCATCACATATTTCGCGGGCGCTAGCGCCGCAGGATTCATTAGCCGCCTCATCGGCGTCGTCGGATTCTACGCCATTATCGCCACCGCGCCCTTCATCGCGATTATCTACCTCACCTATCGCACCTACCTGAAGAACATAGAAGTGATGGCTGAGGCTGCGAAGGCTGAGGCCGAAGCGGAGGCGAGGGCCGAAGCTTCCGCCGCGCAGGCCGAGCAGGCGCGTCGTCATGTCGCGGAGTTGAACCACTACATCGCGGAGCAGGAACGCATCCGCGAGCAGTATTCGCAGATAGAAAAGATGTCTGCGCTCGGCGAGTTGGCATCGGGCGTGGCCCACGATTTTAACAACACGCTGGCCGGAATCCTCGGCCGCGCGCAACTACTGCTCAACACCACCGACCCCGACAAGATAGAGAGCGGACTCAAGATAATTATCAAGACTGCGAAGGACGGCGCGCAGACCATCAAGCGTATTCAGGACTTCGCGCGCCAGCGCCGCGACCATGATTTTAAGCCCGTCTCCGTTGACCAACTGCTTCTCGATGTCAGCGAGATTACGCGCCCGCGCTGGAAAGACCACGCCGAAGCCGCCAACGTTCACATCGGCCTTGAGCTACAGATTCGCTCCAAAGCGCTTTTGATGGGCGACGAGTCGGAGCTGCGCGAAGTGCTGGTCAACATGGTCTTCAACGCCATTGACGCGATGCCGACCGGCGGCACGCTCACACTGGCGACGAAAGAAGTCGGAGACCTCGTTGAAATCTCCGTCAGCGATACTGGAATGGGGATGACTGAGGAAGTGCGCTCGCGCATCTTCGACCCGTTCTTTACGACCAAGGGCAAGACGGGCATGGGCCTCGGCCTCGCCGTCTCCTACGGCATCATCCGCCGCCATGAAGGAACGGTCGAAGTTGATTCGGAGTTGGATTCCGGCACAATCATGCGCATCAAGCTGCCCATCGCCAGAGGCGCGGTCAAGGCTCCGCCGACAGGCGAACTCGTTATGCCGTCGCCGCTTTCTCTGAAATCCAAGCAGACGAAAATTCTGGTTGTTGACGACGAAGACTACGTGCGCGAACTCCTGCGCGACATTCTTGAAAAGGAAGGCTATCAGGTTTCTCTGGCGGACGGCGGGCGCGAGGCTTTGTCGCTGTTTCAAACTCAGCAGTTCGACGCAGTCTTTACAGACGTGGGCCTACCCGGCATGAGCGGCTGGGAGTTGGCCCGCGCCATACGCGCGCAGGACAAGTATCTCCCGCTGGCCGTCATCACGGGCTGGGGCGAAGCCGTCGGCTCACACGAACAGAAGGCCGCGCAGGTCGAGTGGGTCGTCGCCAAGCCTTTCACGGTTGACCGCATCACCGAAATCGCGCGCGAAGTCTCGAAGCGTCGAGAACTGGTCAACTGTGCCGCCTCGGTCGTCGCGGCATAAAGCAGAGAGCTACACAATAAGCAGACAAACCAGCAGGCACATTAACGCTCGCGCCTAAGAGAATTGAGACTCTTGAGCGCGAGCGTTAATGCTTGTCGCACCGTCGTCAACACGAAATGCCGGCGCATTGCAACGGGCAGTTTCAGCCGCCCGCAGGAGTTGGACGCTTGCGGTCAGTTGCCATACACAGATGTACTGTAACGTTTCGCTTAACGGAACTGGCCTGTTTTCTTAAATTGCGCCGATAAAAAACTAAGCCTGCCTCCGAAATGGCACGACGGTTGCCGAAATCCCGGCGTGCCTTACACAAAATCCTCCCCCGGACGGATAAATCTTTCTTCAGGAGGAGACACTTTGATGAGCAAACGTTTAATTTGCCTTGCGGCGGGAACTCTGCTTTTCCTCGCATCCGCAAGCCTAACCTTCGCCCAACAACCAACCACCGTTACGACAACTACACCAACGACACAAACGACGGCCGTGCAGAACGCAGACGGCTCTTGGACTGTCGTCGAGTATCCAGTGGGCCGCGAAGTAGTGGTTAACCTGACGCCGACGACCGTGATTCCCGGCGCTGGCGGCACGGCCAAAGTCATGCGCATGGCCGACCATACGATGATTAATCTTGACCTCGCGGGCCTGACCGGCGATGCCAAGAACTATAACCTTTACGCAGTCGAGCCGTCTGGGCGCGTGACACTGCTCGGCCCCGTGACGGCCAACAACGGAACGGCGACATTTACGACCACCACGCCGCTCAATCGCTTCATGCTCGTTCTTTCGCCCGAAGCTAATCTGGCGACCTATAGCCCGACGACCAATGTCGTGCTCCGTAGTGCTATCCCGAACGGGTTAGCTGTCGTGCCTCTTTCGAGTTCGGGCGAACGCGATGGAGCGGCGGTCGGCGAACGTGTCTCTGCCACAACGACCGGCGCGACGCCCGCTTACACAGCGCCTATGCTCGGCATCCCCGGCTTCCGCCGTGGAACAGACACGCAGATGAAGATTAACCTGACGGGAGCTATGACAGGCGCGCGTGCCAACGTCTTCATAGAGCCGCGCAAGGATGGGCCAACGACCATCAAGATGCGCTTCCATGAATTGAAGGACGCGCCCGCCGGCCAGACCTACGTAGTGTGGGCCGTCTCGCCCGACAACAAGTTCGTTAAGCTCGGGCAGATAGTCAACACGGGCCAGCGCAACGAAGCGCAGATTCAGACCGAAACGGCGCTACAGGATTTCGG
Organism: Pyrinomonadaceae bacterium; assembly: GCA_036382855.1. Lineage (GTDB taxonomy): Bacteria > Acidobacteriota > Blastocatellia > Pyrinomonadales > Pyrinomonadaceae > DASVTR01. The sequence goes on from DASVPO010000006.1 coordinate 13,729, forward strand.
TCTCTTCATCACTATGGAGGACGAGAGAAGCACACCGGCCGGTGCGATTGTCGGAACAATCATCAAGTAAGTAGCTTGCAGCCGGAAAGCAGAACGCGTCTCTTGTTTCAAGATGCGCGAATCTCAAACCTTCAAACGGGCCGTCTTCCAACGAGGAAGGCGGCCCACTTTTTCTGTCCGGCCCGGACGAGAATAATTCTATTTTTTTGGCGAGCGCGTGTGTTATATTCAAAACAGCCTGAAGCCACGGCCGGGCTGGCCCCAAGCCTCGCTCGCCATTGCTTCCCGGCATTCCTGTTAAAGTGCGGCACGCGCGAGTGTGACCGCCGAAAACTCCCCGGCTTAAATTCGACGCAGAGTTCTTCCGAGACGCTCTTTCCAGCGCCGATTACTTCTTCGACAACAGAGATTCTAAAGCCCCCGCTCTGGTATCTCTTTCTCCCGGCGCGAGCCTGCTTGTCGCGCCGTCGAAGCAATTTAACGCCATGCTGAAATATAGATTCCCCCTCTGGCTGGCTCTTCTTGTCTTCGTCGCCGCAAGTGCGCCGCGCCCCGCAACAGCGCAGGAAGCGTCGCTGCCCGACTTGATTCGTCGCGTTAAGCCCTCGGTCGTCTCCATCATTACCTACGACGCCAAAGGCGACGCACTGATGACAGGCAGCGGCTTCTTCATACGCCCCGGAGAAGTCGTTACCAACGTTCACGTGATAGAGGGAGCGCGCCGCGCAGAGATTAGAACGCTCGACGGCAAAGGCAAGACCTACCCGGTCGCAGGCGTGCTCGCTTCAGACGACGAAGGCGACCTCGCAATCCTCAGCGTCAACCTTCCGGCCGACCGCGCGCGACAGCTCGAACTGAGCACGACCCTGCCCGAAGAAGGCGAGAGCGTCTTTATCATCGGCAATCCCCTGCGTCTGGAAGGCTCTGTTTCAAACGGCATCGTTTCGGCTGTGCGCGAAGTGCCGAACCTTGGAAAAATCGTGCAGACGACCGCGCCCGTCTCGCAGGGCAACAGCGGCAGCCCCGTCTTCAACATGAAGGGGCAGGTCATCGGCATCATCACGATTAAGGTCACTAACGGGCAGAACATCAATCTTGCGCTCGGAGCCGGGCGCATCGGCGCTCTCGAATCAGGACGGCTTCTGACCTTCGAGCAGGTGGCTGTGCGCAACAAGAATCCGCAGCAGCCGGAAGCGCTGGCCGAGTGGTGGTATCGCAACGGACTGAATTCGCTCTGGCTCGGAAACTACGACAGCGCGCTCAACTATTTCGAAACGGCCGTCGTCAAAAATCCCTCACGCGCAGACGCCTGGATTCAGGTCGGCTACTGCAAGGTCAAGCAGGGCAAAAACAGCGAAGCCATCAGAGCCTACCAGCGTGCCATTCAGTTGCGCCCAAACTCCGTTGAGGCTTACAACAAGCTCGGCGATGCCTTCTATTATGCAGGCAGATTCGACGAGGCCATCGCCGCCTACCAGCAGGCCGCGCGCATCCAGCCTCGCCTTGCCGAAACCTACTACAACCTCGGCATGGCCTATCTTGAAATCGGCGACCGCGATTCCGCAATCGCACAGAGCCACACGCTGCAACAACTCGACACGGAGCTATACAAAAAACTGCTCAGCGAGATTCACAGGTAAAAGGCACTCACAAGGTAAACGCCGCAACGCCGCGCGCGATGAAGCCGGAGCTTATCCGTCATCCATCGCGCGCGGCGTTCAGCGTTTCTATTTTCTCTTAGTTCTCTACTGCCAATCCTCTTTCAAGGCTGTCAACGAATCTTCGCGAAGCGTCGTTTTGCATTTGACTTCGCGGGCGGATTCGGCTTAGTAGTGCTCTGTTGTTCTGACCGAATTTTGTCCGACAGGAATCATGTAAGATGAAAAGAATCTGCGTCACGGCTCTTCTGGCAACAGTATTGTCCGTCTCTCAACTGGCTTGCAGCAGCGGCAATCAGCAGTCAAACGCTCCGGCAAACACCAATGCCCCAACAATCACAAACTCGCCCGCCACGGCTAACAACCCGACACAGAACACAGCGACACGGGAAACCGCCGACAACAACGACAAGAATCCCTTTACGGAACTGGTGATGCTCTACAGCCAGTTTTTTACGGCGCGTATGAAGGGCGACAAGGCGAAGGTCGAGGGCCTGCTCGCAGACGATTACAAGGAGACGACAGCGGACGGCAAAGTGCTCAACAAGGGGCAGGTGCTCGCCGCCATTAATGATAGCCGGAAGGCAGACCCGTTTAGCATGGACAATCTGAAATCAAACGAGGCGGGCGATACGGGTACGGTCACAGGCCGCGTCTCCGTCACGGGACAGGGCAATCAGAGCGAAAGCTGGGACTTCACCACTACCTTCAAAAAACAGCAGGACAAATGGCGCGCCACCTCGACCAAGATTACAAACTACAAAAAGTCGTAAATCTAAAAAAGGTCCAAAGTCCAAGGTCCAAAGTCAAGAACAAGCTGATTGACTTTGGACCTTGGACTTTGGACTTTGGACTCTGGACCTTGTTATTCGCCGGTCTGAAACGTGAAGACTTTTGTGTCAACGCGAGCGGGGTCGCCGAGGACGACGAAGCGTATGTTCTTCATGTAGCTTTTGGCGACGCGTTGCACGTCGGCAGGGGTGACGGCGCGCAGGCGTTCGAGTTGCTCGAAAGAGTTGCGCCAGCCGCCGCCGATTAATTCATACTGCGCTAGCTCACCGACCTGCGCAGCGTTAGTCTCCTGCCCTAGATAATACTGCGTCAGGTATTGCGAGACGACGCCCGTGATGTCGTCGCGGCCAATCGGCTGCGTCTGCAAGCGCGAAATCTCGTTGAGCATGATGCGGATGGCCTGATTGGCATCAACCGCCGTGACGTAGATGCCGCCGACGTTTGCGCCCTGATCCTTGAGAAACGCGCTCGGCGCATAGGAGAGATTGCGCTTGACGCGCACTTCCTCAAACACGCGGTCGCGCAGGATGGCCGAAGCAATGCGCATCGGATAGATGTCTGCGGCGGTCAGAGAGGGCGCAGCAAACCATCCTTGTATGTAGTTGGTCGGAAGGCCGCGCCGCGTGACTTCGACGGTCGGAGTATCGAAGGCGAGCGGCGGCAAGGGCTGCGCGCTGTAGTTGCCGCGCGGCAACTTTCCGAAGGAATCCGTGATGCGTTGTTTGAGTTGGGCAGCATCCAGATCACCGACGATGACGAGCAGCAGGCGCGATGTCTGCATCATCTGCTGATGATAACGGCGCAGGTCTTCAACCGTCAGGCGCGCAACTGTCTCTGCCGTTCCCTGCGGGCGATTCAGATACGGGTGGCCCGCATAGCCGACGCGTTCCTGCAAGCGCTGCAAGTAGGTGTCCGGGTCGTCCGCGTCGTCGCGCAGGCCGGAGACCATGCGGCTCTGTACAAGCTGCACGTCTTCGGTCGTGAACGATGGATTGAGCGCGACATCCGTGAAGATTTCCCAGGAGCGGTCGAAGCTCTGTCGCGTCGAGCCGAGCGTGAGCGCTGAGTAATCGTAATTCGTGCCCGCTGTGATGACCGTGCCCATGCGGGAGAGTTCCGTACGCATACGCTCGCGCGGAAAAGCCTTGCTCGCTTCGGTCGCGACCGAGAGCATCAAGGCTTCGATGCCAGCGTTTTCCGCCGTGATGTTGCGCGAGCCTCCGCGCAGGTAGAGGCCGGCGGCGACCGTCTGGCTGCCCGCACGCCTTTTGACCAGCACCTTCAGGCCGTTAACGTCAAACTCTGTGACGAGCGAGGCCGCAAGCGCTTCCGTCTTCCGTTCGGCCGCCGCACGCGCAGCCGTATCCGGCGTCTCGGCCGGCTTCGGCGTTTGCGCCGGAGCGCTCAACGGGAAAAGAAGATAAGCGGCAAGCAACAGGCAATAGACTGTAAAAACTCTCTTCACTTCAGCCTTCAACATCCTGCCTGATGATTGCAGACTAAGACTGCTGCCGCCGACTACTGTAGAGCCGGAAGCTTCGGGCTTCCGACTCACAACTGTTAACACCTGACTTCTGTTCTTCTTCATTGTCCTATTAACTCTTCTGGTTTCAGTTGGATTTGCTGTTGCGCTTCCTCGGAGATGAGCGCTAATCCTACGTGCGGCTTGCCGTGTATGTAGGTGGTGACGTAGCGGCTGATGTCTTCGCGCGTCGTCTTGCGCAGGTTCGTCAGGTAGCCGCGAAAATAATCAATGCCGGTCGAGGCCCACCAGAACGAGAGCGTGTGTGCATACTCGGAAAGCTTCTCGCGCGAATAGAGGTCGTCGGCTTCAAGAAGCGTCTTGGCGCTTTCAAGCTGCTCGTCCGTGTAGTAATCCTTATCGTTGAAGCGGGCTATCTCTGCGTAGACAGCCTTGAGGGCGGCGCGTGCTTTGTCGGGCGTGGTTTGCAGGGCGACTGTAATCGGGCCGACGTTGCGCTGCGTGTAGTAGCCGAAGCCGACGCCGTGGACTAATCCAGTGTCAACGAGTGCACGCTGGAAACGCGAGTTGGGCTGCGTCAGGATGAAAGAGAAAACGTCGGCCGCGTAGGTCGCAGCGTTGTCCTTGCCGATTGACGGGCCATGCCAGCCTATCATTATCACGACGCTCTGCACCGGCTGCTTGATGACAATGCCCTCGCTCTTAGGCAGCGGCGGGTGTTCGACCAGAGGAAACTCTACGAACGGGTCTTTCTCACGACGCGGCCAGTCGCCATAAAACTCCTGCGCCATCTTGAAGACTTCTTCCGGCGAGACATCGCCCGTGATGACGAGCGCAGAATTATTCGGAACGTAGTAGCGCCCCTGAATCAGCTTCATCATGTCTGTGGTTGCGGCTGAGACGGTCTGGCGGCTGCCGAGCGGAGTCTTGCGGCTCGGATACTTGTAGAAGAGACGGCTGTTGAGTTCAAGGTTGAGATAATAGAACGGGTTCGATTCGTTGCGGTCAATCTCTCCGATGACAACCTCGCGCTCGCGCTCAAACTCGCCCTTATCAAAGAGCGGATAGCGCGCAGCGTCGCGCATGAAATTCATCGCCGTGCGCAGATTCGGGCTGGTCGTCGTGAAGTAGTAGTTAACGACTTCTTCGCGCGTCGAGCCGTTGTAGGCGATGCCGAGTTGGCCGATGGTTTGCAGGTAATCTTCGGCGCTGGCGATGGCGCGGTTGGCCTTGAAGAACATGTGCTCGTAGAGATGCGAGAGACCGTTTAGCTCCGGCGGCTCCGTGTAAGAGCCATTCTTGACGGCCAGCTCAATCGTTACTAGCGGCACGGAATGGTCTTCGAGCACGATGATTTCCAGACCGTTTGCGAGCACACGATTGACGAGTTGTGCCTGCTGTATGGGCTGCTGCGCGGGAGCAGCGGCGGTTGCCGTCCCGGACGAAGAGCGCGCGGGCTGCTGCGCGTAGTTTGGCGCGGCCAGAGACACGACGAGCGACCAGAGGATGAGAAGGATACTCAGATTGCGTTTCACAAAAACTCCATTCATTAATTGAACTGGTATTTTCGATTCCCGGTATTTTAGCAGGAAATGTCAGGCAGTTCGATGTCGGGCGAGGCTGTGGGGATGTTCAGCCCGCGTAAGATTCGTCCTGTTCGATTTTCGAGAGCACCCAGTCAAACTCTCCCGAAGTGATTTTGCCGCGACAATACTCGCAGATGCCCGTGACGTTGACCTTCAGGGGCGCTCCGCAGTTGGGGCAGTTGAGGTCTGCGCGTGCGTGTGTGGGCTTGGCGTTGCGGTTGCGGATAAAGGTCCAGTATTCGCTCCACTTCCGCAGTCGCTTGTTTGAGCCGCTGACGACCTTGCCTTTCTGGTCCACGGTGTAGTCGTAGCCTTCGGCCCAGATGCGCAGGGTGATGGCGTTGTAGAAAGTGTCCTCCTTGATTTTGACGGGCTGCATGGAGGTGATGCGCGCCGCGTCGAGCGCATTGCGCAAGCCCTGTCGTTTGTATTCCTCAATCCAGTAGCGATGCATTTGAAAGATACTGTCCGTCTCGTGCGGGCGTGCGCGCTCCCAATCGAGCGACGACCAGGCGGCCTGTAGCTCGTGGAAAATCAGGCGGGCGCGTGCTTCAAATTCGCCCCACGTAAACTCAGGATGATTGTGCTCAAAGCTCGTGCGAATGTTCTGCAAGCCGGGCTGGATGACGGACGGATAATCCGTGCCGACTTCGGGCACGTCCGACGTGAGCAGCGGCCCGCGCGCCTCACGGCTCAAAAGCTGAATGGAACGGACGTACCACTGAAACTCGCCGCTCTCAATCTTCGCTCCGCAGAAGGCGCAAGCGCCCTGCACATTCTTTTCCAGCGCAGCGCCGCAACGCGGGCAATGAAGCGCAACGGCCTGCGCGGGCGTCGGAGAGAGAACGTCGCGACGGCGCTCTAACTGCCAGCGCTCGCGCACGTAGTAAGTCATCTGGCGAGTTTGTTTGCCGTCTGCGACCGCCTCCGTATAGTTGGCCTCAAAATCAATGCTGATGTTGACGACGGGTGTTGCTAAGCCTTGCAAGTCTGAAATCTGCATTGAGCCGACGATGACGCCGATGACGGCCTGTAGGTTCGGCGGGTTGCGGCCAAGCAACTCCTGACGCGCCGCGTCGCTCAGGTAAGGCGAAAGCAGGTCGAGCACCTGCGCGCCCCGCCCGCGCGCGTCGTGCGCACGAGCGTAGAGGGCGTAGCAGAAATCTGTGAAGATGATTTCCGAAAAATTCGGGTCGAAGCGGCGTAGCTGGTTAAACTCCTTAACGAAGCCGCCGCGACGCTTTTGAGTTTCGAGTCCGAACGTCGGCACGACGCCCGACGCTGGCGACGAACAGGCCGAAGGCTCAGTCTTATCCTTCCTGACGAAGTAATAGATAAGCCCGCCGACGACCGCGATGTCCACAGGAATCCCGATGACAGGAACTTCGATGGTCAGCCAGAAGAGAAGGCGAAGAATCGCTATAATCGCGCCGCCGTCGCCGCCACCGCCTCCTCCGCCACGGCTGCCGCCGCCGTAAGAGCCGCCGCCGCCGACGCGCGCCCAGGCTTCCGGCGCTAATTCTCCGGCGACAAAAAGCGCGACGAAAATTGCCGTCATCACGACCGCAAGGCGCAGGAAGAACATGTTTGTGCGGCGCGAGCGGTTCATTTCAAATCAAAGCGCGGCATGTCCGGCAGTTCGTTTGGATTCTTGCCCGTCGGCGGCAAGTGTTCTGCGAGCAGCGCACCTAAATTACGCAAAGCCTTCAACAAGGTTTCAAGCTCTGGCTTGCGGCCCGCGCGGTGCAACTCATACAGACACTCGTTCCATTCAAGCGGCGGCGCAGCCTTCAGAACACCACGGTCGGCAATCAATTCCAGCCGTCTTTCCAAGAGCGACAAATAAACGATGATGCCCATCTCGGCGTCTGTGTTGGCGATGCCCGCCTCATAAAACATCGCCGCAGCACCCGTGCGCGCAGCCTCGCGCCTGTACTTTTTAGTCGTTAGCAAACGGCGCACAGCACTACTGCGCGACGAAAGATAAACGCCCGCGCCAAACAGCAGCACGACATCAATTGCGACAAAGTAGTGGCTGAATTCGAAGGGAGAAAAGAGTAGGAAGAGAAGACCGGCGAAGGAAAGGAGCGCGCCGGCCAGATAGTCTGCTTGCCGGTACGTCGCGGAGCGAGCGCGCACGACGATGACAATCTCTGCATCCGTCCCGCGCTCTATCTCCTGCACACACTCGCTCAGGCGGTCGCACGCGGACTGGTCAAATTGGGAGCGACGCGTCAAAGGAATAGCAAACCACGCCAACAAAAGTAGGATTGGCCCAACGCGGGCCAGAGCGCCGCCTATCTTGGCATGGCACGCGTTGAAGAGCAAGCAGACTAGACGATAGAAGGGGAAAGGGGTAAAAGGGGAAATGGGGAAAAGGAAGACTGCTTGCCTTTCCTTTTACCCTCTTCCCCTTTTAACCTTTTCCCTTGTCTTTATAAATCTTGTGCGCGTTGTTGCAGCGCATTGCGGTAGGGAGCGGCGGCGCGCGAGTGTGCGTTGGGCGAGAGCGTGATGCGCGACGGTTGTTTTCCGCCGGTTCGATTCTCGACGCGCAGAGCGTATGCCTGGCGCGTGCGCGGGACGTAGAGCAGGAAACGACGGTCGGAGATGTGGTCGCGCGGGTTAGTGCCCGTGTAGAGCACTTCGTCGTAGCCGTCGCCGTCAACGTCGCGCACGTCAACTGTCCAACGTGCTCCGCGAAACTCCGGCGCATCAAGAGCGGCTTTTCCCGTGATGCGATACTGCGTTCCGTCTTTCTCCATCAACACCATGTGCGACTGGCCCGCGCGCCGCTCTTCGCGGAGCGCGACAATCGCTGCATCACGGTCTGTCATTAGCACGCGCACATCAGCCATTGCGCCACGCGCGACAGAGCGTGCAATCTGTCGTGCCGCGTCCGTGCTGAGCGACGGTTGCGATGATTGCGTGGCTTGCGACGGCACGGTGACGGGCGGTTGCGCGCCGTAGAAGGTTGAATCAAACGATGCTTTGTTATTCGTGTTGGAAGTTAATGGTTCGTCGTTGAGCGCGGCGGCTGAGGCGGGCGGTATCTGCACGCTGCGGCCCCATGCGAGGAGTGCGACGCCGAAGATGGCGATGAGCGCAATGGGCGCGACGGTGCGGAAGATAACGCTGCGGCCGGAGCGGTCGAGCGCTGCGACGGTCGCAGCAAACGGCTGTTCTTCGCTAAGGGTCTGCGATTGCCGCACAATACTTTTTTCCAGCAGCTTGCGCGCGGCTTCGGCCGTCTGCGGGCGATGCTCCGGGCGCTTGGCGAGCAAGGTGTGGATGGCGACGGCCAATGTGTGCGGCACGTCCGCGCGCAGTTGCGGCAGTGGCGGCGGCGCGGCAGTCGCCTGCTTGACGAGCACTGCGGACTGTAGTGCGTCAACGAAGGGCGGACGGCCCGCCATCATCTCGTAGAGGAGCACGCCTAGACTATACAAGTCTGAGCGCGCCCCGACTCTCTGGCCGAGGCATTGTTCCGGCGACATGTAACGCGGTGTGCCGACAATCATGCCGGAGCCTGTTGTGGCATGGTGTGTGGCGGTGGCGTCGGCGGAAGTCGCCAGAACCTTCGCGACACCGAAATCGAGCACGCAGACGCCGCGCTCGTTGAGCATGATGTTGGAGGGCTTGAGGTCGCGATGGATGATGCCGAGCTTGTGCGCTTCCGAGAGCACGTCGCAGATGTCTGCGGCAATGCGGACGGCGCGCTCCGGCATGAAGCGTCCTTCCTGGGCCAGAATCTCCGAGAGCGTGCGGCCTTCGACAAACTCCATGACGATGAAGTGGCGACCGTCGGGCAGATTGCCCGCGTCGAAAATCATCGCGGCGTGTGGATGGCGCAGCTTAGCCATCGTTCGCGCCTCGCGCATAAAGCGGTCGGCCACGTCCTGATCGGCTGCAAACTCAGGTTTGATAATCTTGACGGCGACGGGGCGTTCAAGCCCGAGGTGTGTGGCACGATAGACAGTGCCCATCCCGCCCGTGCCGATTTCACATTCGATGCGAAATCGTCCGGCGATGACTTGGGGGACATCCATAACCGAGGCCCTCTTTCCGAGAATTAAAGGGTCGCTCGAACAGGCGCGCGAGCAGCGGGAAAGTCTGCGCTCTTGGTCGTGCGGCGCGAGTCTATTGTTTTTAAGTTTTGCCCTTGACGCGTTAACAGGAGAGGGGCTTATCCGGCGACAGGCAACAGTGCCGGATGAGGCGCAGTGTAGCACCAAGAATGGCGAAATAACAATAGTCGTATGAAAGGGAAAAGGAAAGGGGGAAAAGGGTAAGAGGGGAAAAGGAAAGCCGCTTGTCTTCCCTTGACCCTTTTTACCTTTTACCCTTTCCCCATCTTTCTCTGCGTTTCTGTGTCTGCGGTAGTCTTAGTTTGACAAATCTTCTTCGCCCGTGATGAGCCACTGCCCGCCAACTTTCGTCAACGTAAAACGGTTCGGGCCGCTGCCCGTGTAAGGGTTAGCGCCGGGTGACAGGAAACGCCAGCTTTTGTTGAAAGTCGCGACGGCGCGGCGACCCGTGGGGTCAACTCGAACCTGAACGTTGCTGAGCCAGACATCTATTGTCGAGTATTTAGCGAAGGCGCGTTCCTTGTCTGCGCGGACGCGCGCGACGCTGACATTGCGCGCCAGATAATAGGCTTCGAGCACATCTGCGTAGCGCGCCATGTAAGCATCAATATCTCGCGCCCTGAAACTATTGAGCCACGCGTCAAGCGCCGCACGCACCTCTCTTTCTTCGGCAGACGTGTTGGTCTGCGGTGTCGGTGTGGGCGTCGCGCCGGGTGTTGAGGTTGGCGATGGAGAGGGAGATGTGTTTGCGTTGGGCTGGTTGCGCGTGTTGGTGTTGGGCGTTGTGTTGTTCTGGTTGTCAATCACGCGCGCCGTATTCACATTGCCGGAGTTATCGTTGTTATTGCGCGCACCGTTGTCGTTTCTGTTTCCCCACAAGAGCCATGCGGTGAGGCCGCCGAGCGACAGAAGCGCGATGGTGGCGAGTACTGTTACGCCGACGATGGCGGCCATGCTGCGCGGTTTTGACTGAACGGCAGCGGGCTGCTGCGTAATGGGGTTGGTGTGGCGCTGGCGTTGGGGCGCGGTGGGCGGCGAAGGACGCGCGTGCGCTGTTGCCCCTCCTGCTCCCGTGTCAAGAACTTCCGTTGGCGGCAACTCATTCCGGCCCACAGAGTTTTCCGGCAGCACCAAGGTCTTAAAGTCGTCAGCAGAAGCACTGGCGCTCTCAAGCGTCGTGCCGTCCTGCAAACAGAACCGCAGCGAGTCGTCAGCGTAAGTGCTCTGGCAGACGGGACACCGTTTCATAGTTAGAAAAGAAGTGATGAGTAATGAGTAATGAGTGATGAGTACAAGAAGAAGTTTTTAACTCATCACTCATTACTCATTACTTTAAAAACCAATGGCGAGCCGCGCCGCCCACCAGAGCATGACGAAGGCGAGCATGACTCTGGTGGCTGTAGGCGTTGGGCGCGGCAGGCGCGCGAAAAATAGTCGCACGCGTTCGAAGCGAAACGCTGTGGCCGCGGCGTTGGCCCAGGCGACGAGCGCGGCGAGGAAGAGCAGGGGGCTGAGCGCGTTAAACTTGATGGCACGCCAGAATTCCAGGTGGGCCAATGCGCAGAAAGCGCGCGTCATCCCGCAGCCCGGACACGGATAATGCGTCAGCGCGCGAAACGGGCAGAAGACCACTCCGCCTTCGTCCGGCGGATGCCACAGCAAGGCCGCGACGAACATCGCAGTCAGCCCCAACAGCACGAGCCACGCACGCCTGCGCGCGACCGTTGCCGCCGCCGCAGGATGGCCTGAGTGCGGCGGGCAATGAGCAGCGCAGACGCTTTCCGCCTGCTGCTTATTGCTCGCCGCCGGCCGCTGACCGATTTTGAGAGCTGTGCTCATCTGACTCCGCCGGAAGCGTCCCAGATTTTGTTCAGTTCGGATTGCACGATGTACATCGCAGCCGGGGCGAAGAAGATGCCGAGCAGCAGTGTCATCGTTGAGATGTCGTTCTGTGGCAGCCCGACGCGTCGTTGCAAGTCCATAATCAGCTTCGGGTACTTGTACCAGAAAGCGATGGTGCTCCAGATGCCGCAGGTGATGATTCCGATGAGCAGGTCCATGCCGGGGTTGAGGTCGTGTCGGCCGAGCGCTCCCTTAACTTCGCCCGCGTAGGTGACGAGCCACCAGATGCCGTAGATGCCGCAGGTGAGAAACGTGAAGAGAATGACCATTCCCGGCTCGCGTTTCTGGCCGACGCCCATCAGGCTGCCGCCCGCTGCGCCGCCTGCGTAAGCGCCCGGCTGCATGCCGCCGTAAGGCTGACCGGCGTAGCCTGAGCCGTAAGGCTGCTGCTGATTGCCGTAGGGGTCGCCGTAGGGCTGGCTGCCGTAAGGCGGTTGGGGCGGGGGCGTGCCGTAGGGGTTCGTCGGCGCAGCACCGGCAGGAGGCGGCGGATAAGGCGCTGAGCCGGACGGCGGATAAGACGAAGGCCCGGAGGTTTGATAAGGGTTTTGCTGGTTGGTCTGTGCGCCTGTGCCGAGCGGCGTTCCGCAGTTTGTGCAGACCCGCGACATATCATCGTTTTGTTGACCACAGTTGGTGCAGAAAGTCATCTCTAGGGGTTCTCCTTAAAAGGATGAATGGAACGATGAACGATGAACGTGGAATGAAAACCCAACTCTTAACAGTTCATCGTTGCTGTGTTCCGCGTTCATCGTTTATTCAATGTTTGGTATCCAGAATAACTGCTCGCCTGATTTGACGGAGCGCAGACCACGCGAGGGCAGTTCGTTCTCGTCGAGACCGAGATAAGTGAAATGCGGAAGGTCGCTCTTGACGGTTTGAAACCAGCCGTGGCGCGCGAGGATGCGCCGCACACGTTTGTCCAGAAATTGCTCAACGTCGAGCGCCAACAGGGCTATGTGCTGCGATGTGCCGGGCGCAGCGATGGAATAGAGAATTGACTTGGAAAAATCCTTGCTGAAGTAGATGCCCTGTTTTTCGAGTTCGAGGACTTCGCGCACCTGCTCCTTGAGCGAGAGCTTGCGCAGGCGAGCGGTCTGTTCGCGCGAGAGGCGGCCGAGTCGTTGCCAGTGTGCGAGGGCGGGCAGAAAGCGTGTGGCCCAGAGGCGCTCTGTATCCGTGAAGCTGCGCCGGGCGGCTTCAGAGCCTCCGCGCGGTGTAATGTCAAGCCCGACGCCGCGCGCTTCCTCGCGCGCTGCAAGGAGCGCTTCCATCGCCGCAGGCTGCAACTCAATCTCGTCGCCGCCGACACGCGCCAGCGTAAACTTCGCTTCGTTCTGAAACTTCCTGACATCCTCTTCGCTCGTGAAAACGCAGACGGGCGGCGGAAGCACCCTCTCGGTCGCCAGAAACATCGCGCCGTAGTCTTCAAGCACACGACGCGCTACGGGGTCGCGCGTATCGCAAATGTTGCGCAGGCTTTTCCCACGCCGCGAGAGCGCTTCATCGAGCGCAGTATAAAAGGGTGCAGCACGCCTATTATCATCGCGCTCAAGATTAGTCTCAGACTTCTGAACCATGTTGTTTATCTTGCTCGTTGATTGGTCCGACTGCGCACGCGCGGTCGCGCCCTCGCGCGAGTTGGTCCAGCCGGAGACGAGGCCGAAGACGCCGGCGGCGAGCGCTAACGCGCAGACGACGAGAAGGCTCTTCGTGCCACGCGCAAGGGGGCGACGGCGCGTGGCGTGCGATTTGAGGGGAACTGATTTGTCTAAATGCATGAAACGCTCTTCAACAAAGCGGAAGTGGCTGGCGCTCTTGAATCCGGCGGACGCGTTCGGCCTCTGGTTCGGGTTCGTCAGGGCCGCGCGCTTTTCGCCCGTTTGCTCTCAAACGGCAAGCGAATGATAAAGGCTGTGCTCCGTCAGGTCAATCATGTTATAGCGCAAACGCTTTTGCGAGAGAGTCGTTTGCAGGCTTGCGGGCCGGGCCGCCCTCTGATGTATACTGCGCCGCTTTTTCAATTTCATGTGAAAGAACATCTGGCGCACCGGCCTCGCCGTGTAAAGCATAGAGCGCAGCCAACAGCTTTCAGGAGTTTACTTTCCATTTCAGGAGTATCAAGAGATGAAGAGACGACAGACTATTTTAATCATCGCCGCGCTGGTGGCGGTTGCGCTCGCCGCCGCGGCCTGCGCCAAGACCGACACCAACAGCAACAACGCCAACACCTCTGCCAATACCAACAAGACCGCGACAGTCACCAACACGAACACTTCCAACGCAACTTCCAACAGCACCAGCACGACGGGCGGAACTCCGACGCAGGCGTTCAGGGCTCTGTACGACGCTTTCAGAAACAAGGATGTTGCGGCCCTGAAGAAGACAATTGCCTCGGCAGACCTCAAAGACATAGAAGAAGCGTCCGCAAAACAGGGTAAAAGCGCCGACGATTTTTTGAAGTCGCTGGTGGAAGACCCTTCGACCAAGCCGCCCGATACGCTGGAAACGCGCAACGAAACCATCAACGGCGATAAAGCCACGGTCGAAGTCAAAGACAAGACTGGAGACTGGGATAAGGTCAGCCTCATCAAAGAAGGCGGCGAGTGGAAAGTCCGTTTGAAGAACGACAATGAGACGGCCGACAAGACGGAGAAAGCAGAAGGCATGGAAGGAATGGGCGATAAGCATTAAGCCCTGCCGGTTCTTCACAGAGCGTTGTCTGCTTCGAGACAAAGAAGCGCGGAGAGCGCGAAGGCCAGCCAGCTCAAGCGTCGGAGTTGGCTGGCCTCTTAACATCATTGAGCGCGCAACTTCAGTAAAGCATGATGAACCTGCTTGAGCGATTCAGCGAGACGCTGAACAATTATCAAAGGCACGGCTGGCAACTGCGTCGCGTTCTGCTGCGGCCCGAAAGCCGCGCAGAACTTGAGGCTTCCATCGAGACGCTCTTTGCCGGTGCGTCCGTGCATGAATCCACTGTTAATGCTTTATGGTTTGCGCGCACGTCACACATGGGGCGCGAAGCATGGGAACTACGACTGATGGCCCAAGCGCCTTACGCGCTCTTTGAAACGTTTGAAGAGGATGAAACGGAAGAGGAGCGGGAGGAAGTTCGTACGGAGATGGAAGCGCGGCTGCGCGAGTATGCGAATCGCGTTTAATCGTCTATGCCGACTTTGATAAGCATTTCAATGCGCTCAGCGCCGCGCATCACGACGGCCTTGACGGTGCTGTCGGGTGCGGCGCGACGCGTGCGCGATTCCAACTCGGCGTAGGTCCGCGTCGGCACACCGTCAAACTCGATCACGATGTCGCCGTCGCGCATTCCGGCAATGTAAGCAGGATTGTTGCGTCGGATGCTATCGAGGCGGACGCCCGAAATATTCGTGCCGGGAATCCTGACCTGCTCGCTGCTGCCGCCGATGCCGACGTAGCCACGAACCCTGTTGTCCGCAGCATCTCCGAGCCGCTCAACCTCGTCTTCGGAGACGGTCGTGAGCTTCGTCGTCCGCGTCTCTCCGTCGCGCAGGTAAACCACGTCAACGGTCTTGCCGACGGGAGTGGCCGTTAAGAGTTTCCTCAACTCGTCGCCGTTTTTAACTGCCTGCCCGTCGAAGCTTGTGATCACATCGCCGCCGACCAGACCGGCCTTGTCCGCTGGCGACCCCGCAGGCTCGACTTTATCAAACGTCACACCGCCGTCGCTTGTTTTGAAAACGCTCGTGCCAACCCACGAACGCGAAGCGCGTGCGCTACTACTGCGGCTGCTCAATCCGCGCAGGCTCTCGCGCAGTTCGCGCAGACCCGACAACCTGATAAAGCCTCCGCTGGCGATGACGGAGATGATGATAATCATTATCAACCAGCCCGTGAAGCTTGAGCGATGACGCGCCTCTCTGGGCGGCTGTTGTTTCCGTTGTTGCGGCTGCTTCTGTTTCCGCTCGTGTTTCTGCCGCTGCTCTTCGAGATGCTTAGTCGCTTTCAGGATAGCTTTCTGGCTCATGTCAACGGCCAGCGCGCCCCATTCGTTGATGCTCGCGCAGGAGTCCCAATTCGGAGCCGGCTTCGCTGAAGCATGCGGAGCGCTCGCTGCCTGTCCTTCCGGCTGCGCGGCGCTCGGCGGCCTCTTCTCAAAGCGCACAGTCTCCGTAAACTCCGCCACACCTTCGCCCAGACGGAAGCCGCACTGACGACAAAAACGCATCTCGCTCGGCATCGCCGTGCGACAATTCGGACACACTGTGGCGGTCGCAGCGGCGGCGCTCTTTCTGTGCGTGTCAGAATGTGCGGATTCAATCGGCATTGTTAGTCTCGGCTGAAATTTCAGAGAAACGACCGGCAGCTTCCCCTTCGTCTGTGTTGTAATACGTCTGTTGGAGCGGCACGGTTGCACCTAGTTTAACCTAATTCCGGCTTCCTTTGCGAGACGATGCGCAGTATAGTGGCGATTGCACGCAGTCGAATTTAAAGGGCCTGTATACGGCACGCAGGATGCAGCAGGTCTGTCGGCCTGCTTGAGCAGGGCGCTTCGGAGGCAACGACTCAGGTTAGCTAAACATCAACTATTCTGAACGTTTAATCAAACTTAAAGAGAATCGTCATTTTCCCTGCGCTAAGGCTTCGCCAAACGCAAGACTTCGCGCCGGGAAGGCAGATAACCGACCTGAAACAGAAAGAGCGGTAACACACAGTGGAAGTAACCAAAGCCCTCGCAGCTCTCAAGCCGCTTTACGGCCTTGACAACGTAGAAGTCGTCACACAGGACGGCAGCCGCGTGCGCGGCATCGTCCGCAGCATGAAGACAACGCAGGCTCTCACCAGGCCGAGCGTCAAAATCGAACGCGCCGACGGCGAAATCATCAAAATCGCGTTCACAGACATCATGGAAATCATAGACCACAATCCGGCCGCCAACGCCGCAACACCCTGAATAAAGCAGAAGTCAGGAGCCAGAAGTCAGAATAAGCGGCTGCAACCGCTTTCTTTAACAACTTCCTTTTGACATTCTGTTCTTCCTGCTTCTCTTTCCTTCTGGCTTCTGGATTCTGACTCCTGTAGTCGAGTATGTTCGCTCTTTCCTCAATTGAGTGGCGCGCGACGAGGCACAGAGGCATTTACCTACACTATCTGCGGCGCGACGAAGAGACGGGTGCTGCGACCCTGTTCATTCGCATGGAGCCGGGCTGCGGCTATCCTGCTCATAGGCATACGGGCATCGAAGAGGTCTTGATTCTGCAAGGCGGCTATCGCGACCACATGGGCGAGCATCGCGCGGGCGATTATCTTGTCAACGGAGCTGGCTCAGCACATTACCCCGTCGCGCTCGACGGCCCGGAAGACTGCATCATGCTCGCCATCACACACGGCCATATAGAACTCCTGCACAAGTAAGAGTCTGACAGGAAGAGTAGTAGTCTTCTTGTCGGCTCATCCTTTCGCCGTCATCTTCTTATCGCTGCGCTCGTCGAGCAGTCGTGTGATGGCACGCTCAAGGTTGGAATCAATCTCGGAAAGCTGTTCGATTATCTTCGCGGGCAAACGCAGCGTCAGGACTTCCGCGTCTTCCTGCGTGGTTTCCAGCGCGAGCTTGATTGATGTCAGCAACACATCGTAGTCAACAGGCTTGCTCAGATAATCGTGAACGCCTAAGCGCTCGCATTGCTGGTGTAGTTGCTGGCTGGTTTCGCCTGTGATGATGATGACGGGCACGCTCACGTTCAGAGAGCGTATCTCGCGCAAGACCTCCGCGCCGTGCATTTCAGGCAGCGTCATATCGAGCAGGACAACGTCCGCAGCATTGGCACGAAACTCCGCGATGCCTTCCTCGCCGGTCAGCGCCGTTCTCACGCCGTAGCCGGCTTTTTCTATCGCTTCCTCGTAAAGTTCGGCCAGGTCCTCTTGATCTTCGATCACAAGAATGCAATGCTCTCTCATTAAATAAATCCCCTTGTTCGTTGTCAGTAATAAAGCTGCCCTTTGAAAGGCTCTTCTGTCGGAGTCTCACAAGGTGCGCGTGCTCCTATTGAACAACAAACGATGGACGGCTGACAATAGACGACAGGCAACTGACAACCGGCTCGACTCGTTTATGACTACTTCTATCGCAATCGTGCTCATCCTGCTGCTGGTGGCTCTCGTCCTCTTCGGGACAGAGCGCATCCCGATTGACATCGTGACGATCATGCTCGTCATCACGCTTGTCATCACCGGCACGCTCTCCGCATCCGAAGCCTTCTCCGGCTTCGGCAACGATATCGTGATCACCATCTCCGGCCTCTTTATTTTGACGGGAGGATTGGTGAAGACAGGCGTGGTTGACGTAGTTGGCCGACGCCTGCACAGGATTGCGGGCGGCAACGAGTTTCGCTTGACCGTGCTGGTGATGTTCACGGCCGCAGCCTGCGCCGCCGTGATGAAGAATACGACGACGACGGCCATGTTCGTCCCCGTAGTTCTGGGAATGGCCGAGCGTGCGCGCGTGCCGCCTTCAAAACTACTGATGCCGCTCGCCTTCGGCGCAATCCTCGGCGGCACATGCACGCTCATCGGAACATCCACGAACCTTGCGGTCAGCGGCGCGCTGCCGCGCTACGGCATGCAGCCGTTTTCGATGTTTGAGCTAACGCCGGTCGGCATCGGGATAGTCTGCGTCGGGATGCTCTACATGCTGCTCGTCGGCCTGCGACTGCTGCCGCGTCGCGGCGGTTCGGATTCTCTGACCGACCAGTATCACATACGCGAGTATCTGTCGGAAGTCATCGTCCTGCCAGATTCGCCGCTCGTCGGAAAGACGCTCGCCGCGGCCAATCTAGGCGAAGAGCTTGATTTAACGGTCGTCGGCATCCTGCGCGGCAAACAGGGACGCATCGCACCCGGCGCTCACGAAAAGATAGTGGGCGAAGATTTGCTGCTCGTGCAGGGGCGCGTCGAAGACATCCTGCGCGTCAAACAGGAGACGGGCATCGAGATTAAAGCAGACTTTAAGCTGAGCGATCACGTGCTTGAATCGGGCGACGTTGAACTGTTCGAAGTGATGGTGCTGCGCGGCTCCGATTTCGTCGGGCGCACGCTCAAGGGCCTGAAGTTCCGGCAGCGTCATCAACTAACCGTGCTGGCCGTCAATCGTCATGGCGTCGCGTTGCTCTCGAAAATCAGCACGGTCAGTCTGCGTTTCGGTGATGTGCTGCTCGTGCAGGGCAAGCGCGAGCAGATAGAACAACTCGTTGCGGGAGGAAACCTCCTTCTGCTCGAAGATGTCTCGGAGCGTCGCGGGCGCAGAGGTCTCAGGCGCTGGGCGCTCGCGGCCTTCGGCGTCTTCCTCCTCCTCTCAATCACGCACCCCTGGAATCTGCCGCTCTCCGTCGCCGTGCTGATCGGTGTGCTCATACTTCTCGCCAGCCGCGCCGTCCGCGCTCAAGAGATTTACGACATGATTGAGTGGCGCTTGATCGTGCTCATCGCCGGAATGATTAGCTTCGGCATCGCGATGGAGAAAACTCACGCAGACCAATACCTGGCAGACATCATCAGGCACATCGGAGAGCCGTATGGAGGCTTGGCCGTGATGGCCGGATTCTTCATTATGACTGTCGCGATTACGCAGCCCATGTCGAATCAGGCGGCCGCGCTCGTCATGCTGCCCATCGCCGTCAAGACGGCAACCGCGCTCGGCCTCAACCCGCGCGCCTTCGCCGCCACCGTCACCTACGCAGCCTCCTGTTCATTCCTCACGCCGCTTGAGCCAGCATGCGTCCTCATCTTCACGCCGGGACGCTACCGCTTCTTCGATTTCGTCAAGGTCGGCTCAATCCTGACCGTCGCCGTCTTCGCCATCGTCATGCTGCTCGTCCCCATCTTCTGGCCGCTGAAATAGAGTGAAAAGGTAGAAGGCAAAGTAAAAGCAAAACGAATGGCAGACGTTTAGGCAAAAGCGCCTTGTTCATTGTTCCCTTTTGCCTTTTACCTTTTCACTTTTGCCTTGTATAATGCGCGGGCTTTCAAACGGCGCTCACGCTTCGGGCAGGAAACGTTTGCGCCGACGTGGCCTCGCCGGTCAGATAATTTTAAGCATGGCAATTCAGAACAAATGGCGGACGCGCCGCATGAGCGCGCGTCTCAATAACGTAAACATGCCGCAGCAGACCGCCTTGCGCGCTCTGGCTGCAAGTTTCTCTCAGGCCGCGCGCGCCGCCCTCGCAGAGCCTTACAGGCTCACTGTCGAACATCAGACGATACGGCTTCGTCGTCTGCCAAACGCTCTGGACAGCCTGCGCATCGTTCAACTCTCGGACATTCATCTCAGCCCCTTCACAGGCAGCGCCCAAATCCTTCAGGCCATCGAAACGGCCAACAGCCTCGAACCTGACATTATCGCTCTGACCGGCGACTACGTTTCGCACGAGCGCGCGTATGCCGCCCCGTGTGCAGAGTTGATGGGCCGCCTGCGCGCACGCTACGGCGTCTACGCCGTTCTAGGCAATCACGACCACTGGACGGACGCCCCGCTCATCACAGACCTCTTCCGCGCCGAAGGCGTACGCGTTCTCATTAACGAAGGCATGCGCTTTGAGCAGAAGGGCGCTTCCTTCTGGCTCGCGGGCGTGGACGATACGATGGTCGGCCTTGAAGACTTACCGCTCGCTCTGGCCGGTGCGCGTAAAAGTGAGATGAAACTGCTGCTGGCGCATAACCCGACTATCCTGCGACGTGCGGCGCGCGCCGGAGTTGACCTTGTCTTAAGCGGACACACGCACGGCGGGCAAGTCGCCTGGCGCTCAGAGCGCAACGCATCTGGAAGACCGCGCCGCCGCCTGCTCAAGGGCCTGGGCAGCCGCGCCGACACACAAATTTATGTGACACGCGGACTCGGCACAGTCGTCCTGCCTATCCGCTACGGTTGCCCGCCGGAAGTCTCGCATCTCGAACTACGTTGCGGACAAAACAGTGATGAGTGATGAGTAATGAGTGATGCGTTAACAACAGCTTCTCACTCATCACTCATCACTCATTACTCATCACTCATCACTTTTTACTTCATGTCTTCAAGGATTATCACGCTGCCCAATCTGCTCACCATGTTTCGCATGGTGCTGATTCCCGTCTTCGTTATACTGCTCTTTTACCAGAAATTCGCCTGGGCGCTCTGTGTCTTCCTGCTGGCAGGCATCACGGATGGATTGGACGGACTCTTCGCCCGCCGCTTTAACCAGAAATCCCAACTGGGGACAATCCTTGACCCCATCGCAGACAAACTGCTCCTTGTTACCTCCTTCATAGTGCTTTCGCTCAAGCAGATTAGCCCCATGCCGCTGCCGCGCCATTTTCCAGTCCCCTTCTGGGTCACGACGGCCGTCATCAGCCGCGATATTTTCATTGTCGTCGGCGCGGCGGCCATCAATATCGTCACGGGATTTCGCGGCTTTCGCCCCTCCCTGCTGGGGAAAATCAACACCACCGTACAGATTCTAGCCATCGCAGCCATCCTGCTCGCAGCCATCTTCCCCTCCATCAGCGGCTATCTTCCGACCGTCTACACGATTGTTTTCGCTTTCGCCCTCTTTTCCGGCGTCCACTACGTCTTTTTCGCCTCCCGCCTCCTGAACGAAGACAGGCGAAACAACGAAGAATCCTGAGCCTGAAAATTTTCGAGCCTCTCGCTCAAGGTACTGCGGCTACAGTTGTTTAGCGTGCAACTGAGGACGAAATTGTGCATCAAATAAAAGTTGACAATACCTGACTCAGGTATTATATTAACGACGCGTTCAACTTGCCCCGTCAGACCATCTAAATTCCCGGTTCCGTGAGTTTCCGGGCGGTCTAAATAGGGTGCGAGTCAGGAATCGCGAGGGGGCCGCCACGGATTGTCCGTGTCGGAAGCGGTCAATCAAGAATGTTTGGGAGAAGAATAAGCGATGAGTAAGATTATAGGCATTGATTTGGGCACGACCAACTCCGTGGTGGCCGTGATGGAAAGCGGCGAGCCGACCGTCATCACCAACTCCGAGGGAGGCCGCACGACGCCTTCCGTCGTCGCCTTTACGAAGGACGGCAACCGTCTGGTCGGGCAGGTCGCCAAAAGGCAGGCCGTCACCAACCCGGAGAATACGGTCTATTCGATTAAGCGTTTCATGGGCCGTCGCTACAACGAAGTGACGGAAGAGATTAAACAGGTTCCCTATAAAGTTCAGGGTTCTGGCAACGGCGATGTCCGCGTCAACGCGGGCGGCAAAGACTACAGCCCGCCGGAGATTTCGGCGATGGTTCTGCAAAAGATGAAGCAGTCTGCCGAAGATTACCTTGGACAGAAGGTTGACAAGGCTGTCATTACCGTTCCCGCCTACTTTAACGACGCGCAGCGGCAGGCCACGAAAGATGCCGGACGAATTGCGGGCCTTGAAGTGATGCGCATTGTCAACGAGCCGACCGCAGCCGCTCTGGCCTACGGCCTCGACAAGAAGAAGGATGAAACGATTGCTGTCTTCGACTTTGGCGGCGGCACGTTTGACATCTCAATCCTCGAAGTCGGCGAAGGCGTGGTCGAAGTGAAATCCACAAACGGCGACACGCATCTTGGCGGCGACGACATAGACGAGCGCCTGATGGAATGGATTACGGAAGAGTTCAAGAAAGATCAGGGCATTGACCTGTCAAACGACAAGATGGCTTTGCAGCGCCTCAAAGAGGCTGCCGAGAAAGCGAAGATTGAGCTGTCTTCCGCGATGGAGACGGAGATCAATCTGCCGTTTATCACGGCCGACCAGTCAGGCCCGAAGCATTTGGTGATGAAGCTGACGCGCGCAAAGTTTGAGCAGTTGATTGAGCCGATTTTGCAGCGTTTGAAGTCGCCTGTGGAGCAGGCGATTAAGGATGCGGGCGTTGATTCGAGCAAGGTTGACGAGGTTGTTCTCGTCGGCGGCTCCACACGTATTCCGAGGGTGCAGGAGATGGTTAAGAGTTTGTTCGGGAAAGAGCCGAACAAGTCTGTTAACCCGGATGAAGTCGTCGCTGTGGGCGCGGCCGTGCAGGCTGGCGTGCTCTCTGGCGAGAAGACGGACATCCTGCTTCTGGACGTGACGCCTTTGAGCCTCGGCATTGAAACCCTCGGCGGCGTCTTTACCAAACTGATTGAGCGCAACACGACGATTCCGACACGAAAGTCGGAAGTCTTCTCGACGGCCTCGGACAATCAAACCTCTGTCGAGGTTCACGTCCTACAGGGCGAGCGCCCGATGGCCTCTGACAATCGCACGCTCGGCAAGTTTCACCTGGTCGGGATTCCGCCCGCGCCGCGCGGCATGCCGCAGGTCGAAGTCACCTTTGACATTGACGCCAACGGCATCGTCAACGTCTCTGCGAAAGATCAGGGCACAGGCCGCGAACAGAAGATCACCATCACGGCTTCCTCAGGTCTCTCGAAAGAAGAGATTGACAAGATGATGCGCGACGCCGAATCGCACGCGGGGGAGGACCAGCGCAAGCGCGAGGAGATTGAAGCGCGCAATCGCCTTGACGCCCTCGTCTACCAGATGGAGAAGACCGTCAGCGACAGCCGCGAGAAGCTGGACGCAGGCATTGTCGCGGAAGTCGAAACTGCCATCAACGATGCGAAGAAGGCTTCGACCGACGGCGGCGTTGACAACATGAACAACGCCTTTAACACGTTGCAGTCTGCATCGCACAAACTCGCTGAAGCGCTCTACAAGCAGCAGTCGAGCGGCGGCGGCGCAACCGACGATCAGGCTTCGGCGGCTGGCGCGTCAAGCTCCGGCTCCGGCTCGCAGGGCGGCACGAGCGCAGGCGGCGATGATAACGTCATTGACGCCGAGTATGTGGACGTAGACGACAATAAGTAAACGAGTGATGGAGTGACAAGTGGCGAGTGATGAGATGAAGCAAGCTCTTCATCCAGTCGCTTGTCACTCGTCGCTTGTTACTGTTTTCAAATGGCTAAACAGGATTACTATCAACTGCTCGGCGTTGCGCGCGACGCGAAGCCCGAAGAGATTAAGAAGGCTTACCGCAGGCTTGCACGGAAATTTCACCCTGACGTGAATCCGGGCGACAAGTCTGCGGAAGAACGCTTCAAGCAGATAACGGAGGCGCACGACGTGCTCTCCGATGCGAAGAAGCGCAAGGTCTACGACCGCTTCGGCCAGTATTCGGATAGCCTGGCTGACGCGGCGGCGCGCGGCGCAACAGGGTCGGGCACGAGCAGTAGCAGTGGACGCGCGAGCAGCGCCGGCTTCGATTTCGAGGGCTTCGATTGGGGCAGCGCGAGCGCGCCGGGCGGAGGCGGAGGCACTAGCTTCCGCGACATCTTCGCAGACCTCTTCGGAGGCGGCAGTAGTGCAAAGCAGGAGCGCGAGCCGCCGCGCCCGCAGCCACAGCGCGGCGCTGACATAGAGATGCCCCTGGCGCTCTCTTTTGAAGAAGCCATCACGGGGATGACGACGAACCTGACTGTCAACCGCTCGGAGCAGTGTTCGCGCTGCAACGGCGCAGGCGACACTGGAGGCTCAGTCGTCGTTTGCTCGACCTGCAAAGGGTCTGGACAGGTGCAGCGTGCGGGCGGGCGTTTGAAGTTTTCGCAGGAGTGTCCTGATTGCGCGGGCACGGGTCGTCGTCGTCCGCCGTGCTCGCTCTGCAAAGGAAGCGGCGTGATGCCGAAGACCGAACAGTTGAAGAACGTGCGGATTCCGGCTGGCGTTGACACAGGCTCGCGCGTGCGGATTGCGGGCAAAGGGCAGGGCGGGAGGCTCGGCGCACCGCCGGGCGACCTCTACATCATCACGAACGTCGGAGCGCACAAGTATTTCAAGCGCAAGGGCGACAACATCTACGTGACTGTTCCAGTGACCGTGCCGGAAGCGGCGCTCGGCGCGAAGATAGAAGTGCCGACCGTTGAGGGCAAGGCGCAGTTGCGTATTCCGCCGGGCACGCAATCGGGCCAGAAGTTTCGCCTGCGTGAGCGCGGAGCGCCGAGCCTGCGTAATCCGCAAGCGCGCGGCGACCAGTTTGTCGAAGTACAGGTCACACTGCCCAGAGTCATCTCGGAGGAGACGAAAGATTTGCTACGCCGCTACGCTCAGATCAACGCGGAGAATCCGCGCGTGGCGATGGGACTGGAATAATTTGCGATTTTAGATTTTTGATTTTTGATTGGATAAGGCGAAAAGCTTTTTAATAAAAATTTCCTTAGTCCTTATCCAATCGCAAATCAAAAATCGCAAATCTAAAATGAAGAAACGGGGTCGCAGCACATACACGATTAGCGCCGTTGCGGAGCAGTATGAGATACACCCGCAGACGTTGCGCTTGTATGAGCGTGAAGGATTATTGAAGCCGTCGCGTTCGGAGGGCAACACGCGTCTCTACACGGATGCTGACCTTCAGCGCCTCGAAGTGATTCTCAGTTTGACGCGCGACCTTGGAGTTAATCTGGCGGGCGTTGAAATCATTCTCAACATGCGCGAGAAGATGGACGCGATGCAACGCGAGTTTGAGCGCTTCTTCGATTATCTGCAAACGCACGTTGACGAGTTTGCTCAATTCACGGACGCACCGCCGCCGCCCGAAGCAGGGGCGCTCGTTCCCTCTTCGCGCATGAGCGCCTTGCGCCTGCGTCGTCGTCCTCTCTCGCGTGGTTAAAGCCGCAGCACTCACGCCGTTCAATCCACAACCGTCGAGCCTCAAATATTAGCGCCGTAGCCGCCTGCCATGCGGAACACTGGTGAATAATTTCAGAACACTCCCGCTTTATCTGGTTGGCCCAAACAGTGTCTAAAGTTCACCGGCTACAAACGCCTGTTTAACCACCGATGTCGTCTAAAGTTGATACGATATGGTGTTTGCGCGGACGGGCGTTAGCAGCTAATTCGTCTAAACGCGCTGCTGCGTGGCTGTGCGCCCCTGCGGCATAAGAGTTGTAAGCATCTACGGCAGTTAGGGAGGACTGGAGATGAGAGCGATGAACTTAAAAGACAAAATCGGGAAAATATTCGTGGTATTTGCGCTGCTGTTCGGCATCGGAATAGCGACCAACATAACGGCGCAGGCGCAGTGGGGTAATGACCGTTACGAACAAGACCGTAGATACGAACGCGAGCAGCGACAGCGTGAGCGCGAGCAAAGGCGTCGCGAGCGTGACTACAGGCGTAATCGTCGTGGTAATAACGGCTATGGCAACGGACGCTACAACGACGGCTATAGTGACTACGGCGGCTCTTTCGACCTTCGACAGACGGCCCTGAACGCGGGCGCTAACGAAGGCAATAAGGCTGGCCGCAAAGACCGCAGCCGCGGCGAGCGTTATGATTTCACAGACGAGAGTGAATATCAGAGGGCGACGAAGGATTACAGTTCGCGTCTTGGCGACCGTGAAACCTATCGCCGGTACTTCCGCGAGGCATTCCAGAACGGCTACGCGGACGGTTACGCAGGCTACTAACGGCTGACAGCCGCAAAGAAAACTAAAGAAAACTGAAGGCGGGAGCGGTGAACGAACATGTTCGCCGCTCTCGCCTCTTTTTGTCCTTATCTCAGACTGCCCACGCTCGCGCTTGTTTTCTCTTCGCAGAGGGTGCTACATTGCGCTCTCCATTAGCCGTTCTTTCTGAACGCTTCGCCCTGACAAATTAGGTGGCAGTTTCGCGCAGACTCCCCGGTGCAAACGTGCCCCAACTTTTCGTTAAGCCGAAGCGAAGTTGATTTCTCGAAACTTTCGCTCGCCGCTCTCCCTGATGTGAAGCGACCGCGCGCCTGCGCTCTCCGAGAGCGTGCGCCTGCGGCGGCCCTCACACCTCCCGACCGAGAGCGTGACCGCAATGAATTATGAATAAACATCTTCGTTCCGCTATCCTGGCCGCACTTTTCGCCTGTCTTCTTCCGGCAGTGCTCTCAACGCTCGCGCCCTCTTTCGTCGTTCACGCGCAGGACCTTGATGATGTGACCTTCAGCGGGCGCGTCGTTGACCAGAACGGCGCGCTTATTCCGGGTGCGACCGTGACGGCTGTGCTCATCGAGACGGGACAGGAGCGCACCGTGACGGCGGATGACGCGGGCCGTTATCGCATCATCGAGTTGAATCCCGGCATCTACACCGTGCGCGCGTCGGCCGCAGGCTTTGCGACCGTCGAGAAGACGGATTTAACGACCATCGCCGGACAGAACGTGCAACTTGATTTCACGCTCAACCCTGCGGGCGTCGTCGCGGAACAAACGACCGTCAGCGAATCGGAGGACACGCCCGCCGTTGACACCACGCGCACGGTCGTCGGCGGCACGGTCACGACGCGCGAAATCGAAGACCTTCCCAACGCTTCGCGCTCACCGCTCGACCTCATCTTCACGCTCGGCGGCGTCACGGAAGAACCGCTCTCAACGCGCGACCTCGCCGAAGACCGCGGCACAAATCCAAACAACACCATCGAAGAGACAGGCACGTTTGCCCTCGCAGGCGGCCCCGCCTATTCCAACAACATCACCATTGACGGCCTCGACAACAACGACGACCGCGCCGCACGCGAACGCTTCCAGCCCTCAATCGAGGCGGTTGAGGAAGTGCAGATTATTACCAACCAGTTTTCGGCCGAGTACGGGCGCGCAAGTGGCGGGCGCATCAACATTCGCACGCGCGGCGGCTCAAACCGTTATCGCGGCCGCGCCTTCTACTTTTTCCGCAACGACATCCTTAACGCCAACACGACCAACAATCAGGCGCAAGGTCTGCCGCGCCTTCCGCTCGAACAGCACAATCCCGGCTTCACCTTGAGCGGGCCAGTTCGTCTTCCCTTCTACGACGGACGCAAGCGCACCTTCTTTTTCAGTTCCTACGAGTATGACACGATTCTTGATTCGGCCTTCGTCAATACGCTTGTTCCCGTTGAGCAGAATCCGCTCTTTCCGCTGCCTGCGCCAACCAACCCCGGCGCGGCCCAGACCGAGATTGCTCCGACCGGCAGCACCGCCGCACAGGTCGCGCCCTTCGTCGAGGGCTTGAGCACGCCCGTCAAGAATCATACTTTCACGACGCGCATTGACCATCGCTTTAATGATCTGCATAACGGCTCGCTCGTTTATCAACTCGGCCGCCAGAAAAATTTGCGTCAGTTTGGCGGCGGCAACCGCCTCGCCGAAACGCTCATCGGCAGAACGCGCAACACGGACGCCATCTCCTACACAGACAACTACGTCTTCAACGCACAACTCGTCAACCAGCTTCGCTTTCAAATCTCGCGCCTGACGCCTGCCATCTCGGCTGACGGCGGCAACACAACGCCCGTCGTCCTGATTGACATTGACCCCTCCCAGCCGTCGCTCGACACGCAGCAGCGCTCCAGCCCGCTCATCGCGGGCACTTCGACCTCTGGTGCGACAGACCGCCGCGAAAATCGCATCCAGTTTCAAGATGCCGTGTCTTACATCATCGGCGCACACTCGCTGAAGTTCGGCGGAGACTTTCAACGCATACGCTCCACCTTCATTGACCTCTCTGACGCTTCCGGCACTTTCGACTTCGACACCGCAGGCGATTTTATCAATAACAGGCCCAGCCGCTTCCGCCAGAATTTTCAGACCGAATCTGTTCAGCACAACATCTACACGGGCTTCTTCGTGCAGGACGAATGGCGGCTGCGGCCGAACCTGACCTTCTCCTACGGCCTGCGCTACGAGAACGAAACAATCGTGCGCGACCGCAACAACTTCGGCCCGCGCTTCGCTCTCGCCTACGACCCTTTCCGCTCCGGCAAGACGGTCATCCGCCTCGGCGCAGGCATCTTCTACAACCGCGCGCTCCTCCGCACCATTGACGACTTTACGCTCGGCAGCCAGCAACTCTTTCTGGACACGGACGACATCCCTATCGCTGACCGTCAAACGGTCTTGAACCAGATTCATTTTCCTCAAGCTTTGACTGCCGATTCGCCGCTCGTCGCGCAGTTCGGCACGCTCAACACAGGCTTCTCGCGCCGCCTGGACCCTGACCTGCGCATCCCCGAAAGCTATCAGGTCAACGCGGGCTTCGAGCGCGACCTCGGCCACAAGCTCGTCTTCGAGGCCAACTATACGTACAATCGAGGCATACATCTCTGGCGCGAGTTTAACGCCAACGCACCGCGACTGCCCTCCGGCTTCAATAGCTTCACGGACTTTCTACTCTCACGCGATTTCCAGAATTTTCGTCCCTGCGCGACCTGCGCCCGCCCGCTCTTTAATCGCTCGGACGCAGGCGAACTCGTCCGCTTCCAACTCAATTCCAACGTTCCGACAGATCCTAACAACATCGGGCGCGTCATAGAGTTTGGCGTCCCCATCTCCATCATCAGTCTCAACAGCATCAACTCCACCAACGCGCTCAACGCCGCGCTCGGCGCTCTCAACATCCTGCGCCCCGACCCTACGCGCACGCAGGTAGAACAACTCGCTTCGGTCGGCAACAGCTTCTATCATGGGCTGACGCTTGAACTACGCAGCCGTTTTCGTCGCAGCAAGACCGGCCTTAGTTATTCCTTCCGCGCTGCCTACACGCTCTCGCGCCTGATTGACGACGGCATCGTCAACACTTCGGAAGCGTTGCGCGTCGCAGACTTTCGCGGCGAGCGTTCGCGCAGCCTGCTCGACCGTCGTCATCGC
Organism: Pyrinomonadaceae bacterium; assembly: GCA_036382855.1. GTDB lineage: Bacteria > Acidobacteriota > Blastocatellia > Pyrinomonadales > Pyrinomonadaceae > DASVTR01. The sequence goes on from DASVPO010000006.1 coordinate 42,872, forward strand.
TTCGTCTTCTCCGGCACGTTTGAGACGCCTCCCTACCTCGGCAAGCTGCGTCTTTCTCCCATCCTGCGCATCACGTCAGGCGCTCCCTTCAACATCTCGCTCGGAGGCTCAGACCGCAATCTTGACGATGTCGGCAACGACCGTCCTATCTTTACGGGCGACCCAAGCTTGTTGCAATTTCGCGAACCCGGCGAGCCGATTAATCCGCAACTGCTCTCGCTCTTCCAGTTGCCGACCATCGGGCAGACTGGAAACCTGCCGCGCAACTCCGGCATAGGGCCGGGCCAGTTTCTCTTCGACATCAACATCACGCGCGAGTTTCGCATCAACGAACGGATGCGACTGCGGCCCACGGTCGAGATTGACAACGTGCTCAACAAGACTGTCTTCAGCTTCGGCACGGAGTTTATCAACTTCAACAGCTTCAGCCCGACCGCCACGCCCGCACAAAGACAGGCGTTCATAGACACCTTCCTCGTCCCGTCGCGCACGCTGCGCCCGCGACAGATACGGCTCGGAGTCAGGCTCGATTTTTAAGCGTAACTATTCAATTGCGGCGGCTGGAAATTTAAACGCAGAGAGCGCAAAGGTAGAAAAGAAAAAGGCCGGAACAATCTGAAATAAGAGATGGCGGAGTTGAAATTTCAACTCCGCCATCTCTTATTATCAAACATCTGTTATTTCAGACTGTCCGTTTTCCTCGCATCTTCTGCGACTAATTATTTGTGCCGCGAAGGGTGTGTGCGTCGTCGTGAAGCCGTTTTGGTTCCGTGCTCAGGTTTAGCGTCAGCGAAGTGGCGCTGTCCTGCTTGCCTGTGCGCGGTGTGTGCTTTGTGGCAGCGGGCGCGTGAACGCTCTATGCGCCGCTTCATCCAGTGGGCCATCTTTGAATCTCAGACCTCGCTCATTTGGTCGGGAACGTATCCATGAAAGCTTCTATGACGCGCGGGTCAAACTGCTTGCCTCCGTGCTTGCGCAGTTCCAGGACCGCTTCTTCGTGCGTCGCAGGCTTGCGGTAGGGACGGTCAGCGACCATCGCATCGTAAGTATCAGCCACCTGCACGATGCGAGCCATGGCCGGAATGTCCTCGCCGCCGAGCCTGTGCGGGTAGCCTTTTCCGTCCCAGCGTTCGTGGTGATGCTGCGTGCGTATGCGCAGTTCGGCTGGAAGATTGAAGTAAGACGCCAGGAGCGCGCCGAAGCTCGGATGCTTGTGCAATATAAAAAGCTCTGTGCGCGTCGGTTTGCGCGGACGATTAAGGACGGCCTCGGGCACGAGTATCTTGCCTACGTCGTGCAGCACGGCCGTGTAGCATAGTTGTTTGAGACGCGCATCGTCGTAACCGAAGGTGCGACCGATGGCGCGTGACAGACGAGAGACGCGAACGCTGTGATAATAGGTATCGGGGCGCACACGCTTGAAACGCTTGAGCAGGACTTCCGTGCCGTCCGTCCTGTAAAGATTGCCGATGGTCTTGAGCCGCTGGAAGGCCCGCGTTAGATATTCCGCCCAGCTTGCGTTTACCAGCCGTATAGTTGCAGCACCAACTGCTTCAAGGGCCATTTCGTCGTGCATGCCGTAAGCTCCTCCGAGTGAGTCGAAAAACAGTTTTGAGGGGGACAAATCTGGGCGCTAACAGCAAGGCCTCGCACGCGTGTGGCGTTCACTATGCAAGATTGCTTGCCGCACATAAGAGCATCTGGCGTGCCATGTCTCACGCTCGGCACAGCGCGGCAGCGACGCATTGCAGCACGCGCTGGCGCTCATTCGCCCGCATTTTCAGCCGCAGCCTTAAGGCAGTTGATTTCAGAATTTGTCGTCTCAGGTTGAGAGTTAACCTTAAGTCGTGCGGAGGCAATTTTCAGCGCTGTTTTTCAGTTGAAAAACAGGTCTTAACGTGGAGGGCCGGTTTTGCTATACGATATGGTATCTGCCGGCTGCGGAAAGAACGCACCCGTGAGGGCGAGCGCCGGAGTGTTTATGATAAACTCGCGCTCCCGGCCGGTTTGCTGCTAGGTTTTTAGAAGTCTGATTTGAAGACGAGCGAGATGAGCAATTCTGAGTTACCGAAAGACCCGGAGACGGAAGCAGCACTTCTGGACGCGGAATTGTTCCTCAAATATGCCGCTCCCGAACGTGCCGTCAAAAGACTCCGCGAGGCTCTGGAACTCACTCCACATTCGATTCACTTGCGCGAACGACTGCGCGAAATCGCCATCACGCAGAGACTTCTGGAAGAGGCCGCGCGCCACTCTCTAGCTCTTGCACGCCTCTACATTGAGCGCTCCGATTTAGACCTTGCACGCCAGCGCCTGCTCGAAGCCAAACAGATGAATCCGCGCATCAACATTGCCGCAGGGCTTGAGGCAATCCGGCGAGCGCAAGCCCCACAGGCTTATCAACCTGAACCTTCAGTCGCCGCGCCGACACTAATAGAACGGCGCGAGGCGACGCTGGCGGGCGACCTTTCAGCCATCAACATCTTCGATGTCGTGCAGGTCTTGGAAAACGCACGCCTGACAGGCGCTCTGATGATTAGAGCCGAAGAGAAGGAGGGCCGCGTTCTTTTTAACGAAGGCCGCATCGTCGGCGCTGAGGCTGAGAAGGCGCAGGGCGAGGATGCCTTCCGTAAGCTGGTCGAAGTAACAAAGGGCTTCTTCGAGTTTGAGAAAACGGCGCGCGAGTTTCCCGTCTCCATCAGCGCTGCCAGCAACACAAACCTCATCCTAGACAGCCTGCGCCTCTTGGACGAAGAAAAAAGCAGGTAAGCCGGAGGGCTCTCTTCTGCGCGTCTAAAAAATTTTCAGTTGGCGCTCGGTTAACGATTATTGTATAAGGTCTGCGCTGACTGGATTGTTCGACACGCTTTTCCATCCCAAAGCCACAGGCATCTTCCTTGAAAGGTGGATAATGAAAAATCTGATTCCCTCAAAGACGCTCTTGCTCTGCTGCTGTTTCCTGGTTCTCTCTGCCCTCGCCGGGTGTTCTACGCCGACGACGACCACGACGAATACGTCGGAGCGGACGGTGACAACCGACTCGTCAAACTCCAACTCTAACAAAGGGGCCGACCCGACTGCCAAATTTGCGGGCGACTTTTCAGGCGCGCAGGATTTGGTCATGCAGTTTACGCAGCCAAACGCAGACTACGCGGCTTTGACCCGCCAGCTCAAACCATCGAAAGAAGACTACAAGGCCATCTTTGCGACCGAGGAGATGGCTTCAAAAGCCGAGACAACCTACGAGAGTGTGTGGAGCAGCCCGGATGCGGTCATCAAGCCGAAGCCCGGCCAGACGCAGTTCAACGTATCTTCGGTCAGCACCGAAAACATCAAGCAGGGCGTCGGCATGGGTGATTTTCCGGGCGGCTACAAAGACGCCGGAGACTTGTTTAAGCCCGGCCTGACTCTGTACAAGTTTGAGTTTAAAGAGCCGGGCGCGGAAAATGGCATGGCCTACGACGCGCTCGTCTACGTCAACGGCCACTGGCGCTTCCTTCCCAAGCCCTGGCGTCTCGCGAAACTATAATAAAGATAGTCCAAAGTCCAAGGTCCAAAGTCAGAAGACATCGCTCTTTGACTTTGGACCTTGGACCTTGGACTTTGGACTTTGGACCATTTTTAATCTAAGAGGACGCGGGCTTTGAGGGCTTCGGCGCGTTCGAGGGCGGCGAGCAGGCGTAGGAATTGCGCGTAGTTAGCTCCGCGTGCGTGAAGGCGCGAGCGTTCGGAAGCATTGAGGTCGTTGCGCAGTATGAAGTCCAGAAAGTCGTAATAGTCAGGGCTGGCTGCGAGCGGCAACTCGCGCGTGTAAGTGGTTCGCGCTGCGTCGTCCGAGCGAAATCCGGCGAGCATGTCGAAGAGATTATCGGTCGTCAGATGTGCGGCCTCGCGCGTGAGTTTGATGGGCAGCCGCAACTCGAAAAAGCGGAGGCCCTGCGCCGTCGTCACACGCCGCAACTCTTTTGTGCCCTCGCCGTCGAAAGGCGATTCCGGGTCAACCAGAATGCGCAGAAGCCGCGGCTGGTCTTCCTTGTCCATCGTATCGAGCGCAAGCTGCACGCGGTCGGCCAGAAACTTTTCAAACTGCGCTTCAATCGGATAGTTGATGCGACCCAGGCATCCGACCGCTTCTCCCTCGCCAGCCATCTCGCGCGGCAAACACGCAGGGCACGTCGAGCACACGAGCGTCTCCGCCTGCATGCTCTCAACTTCTTCCTCTGCGTCTTCGATAAAGCGCACTTTGTCTTCTGTCGGAGGTGTCGTGTCGCCGGTCGTCAGGCGCGTGTGCAGGCTGCTCAGTCGTCCCCACGCGCGCAGGTGTTTCTCCGCGTAACGCGCGCGCAGCACGCAAGGGTATTCAATTGCAAATTCTAAAGACAAGCTCTTTCCTCTCGCCGTCCGTCGCCTGCGGCCTCTTCCGACCGCAAACGAAAATCCTTTGATGCTCACATCACTAACACAACAGCACGCGGTGGAGCAAGCAGGAGGCGCGTCTGGGGTTGCAAAACCTGAGGGCGCACTAACGTCAGCAATCGGGGCTGGGAATTTGACCGCTCAAGGCCGCAGTGAAAGAATAGCTCAGCAGCTAAGTACGTGAAGAGCATTGCTCTCATCATCCGTAAACGTTCAGGAGTTTTCGACGTGACTATCCCCCAGCTTCCACCCGGCCCGAAACGCTCATTGCTTGCAGGCAACTACTTCGGTTTCCTGCGCGACCCGCTCGGACATCTACAGCATCTCGCGAAAGAGTACGGCGACATCTCCTTTTTCAGGATGGGCCCACAGGGCATTTACTTTCTCAACCATCCTGACTACGTCAAAGACGTACTGGTCACACACAACCAGCACTTTAAAAAGGGGCGCGCGCTGCAAAGGTCAAAGCGCTTGCTCGGCGAAGGACTCCTGACGAGCGAGGGCGAGTTTCATCGGCGGCAAAGGCGTCTCGCGCAGCCCGCCTTTCATCGCCAGCGCATAGCGTCCTACGCAAACCTGATGACCGACTATGCCGCGCGAACCGGCGAGCGCTGGCACGACGGAGAGACCCTGGATGTTTCGCAGGAGATGATGCGGCTGACGCTCTCCATTGTCGGCAAGACGCTTTTCGATGCCGACGTTGAAAGAGATGCACGAGACGTGGGCCATGCGCTTGAAGTTATTATGAATCTCTTCAACGCGATGCTGCTGCCCTTTTCAGAACTGCTGGAAAAGCTGCCGCTCCCGCAAAAGAAGCGCTTCCAGCGAGCTAAAGACCAGCTTGATGCCGTTATTTACCGCATGATTGAAGAGCGACGCCGCAGCGGCGAAGACCACGGCGACCTGCTCTCCATGATGCTGCTCGCACAGGACGAAGAGGAAAAAAGCGGCGGCATGACCAACGAGCAGGTACGCGATGAAGCGATGACGATTTTTCTCGCAGGGCATGAAACCACAGCCAACGCGATGACGTGGACATGGTATCTGCTCTCACAGCATCCTGAAGTTGAAAGAAGACTGCACGAAGAGTTGGACACGGTATTGGGAGGACGACTGCCGGAGTTTAAAGACGTGGCCCAACTGCGCTACACGGAGATGGTGCTGGCCGAATCAATGCGGCTCTATCCGCCCGCGTGGGCCATCGGGCGTCTTTCGCTCGACGACTACGAGGTCGGCGGTTATCGTCTTCCCGCAGGGTCGTTAGTTCTGTTAAGCCAGTATGTGATGCATCACGACGCGCGTTATTTTCAGGAGCCCGAACGCTTCGACCCGCTGCGCTGGACGCCCGAAGCGCGCGAGACCAGACCGCAATACTCTTACTTTCCTTTCGGCGGCGGTCCGCGTCGCTGCATCGGTGAAGGCTTCGCATGGATGGAGGGAGTGCTCCTGATTGCGACGCTTGCGCAGAGTTGGCAATTGCGGCTTGCGCCCAATCATCCCGTCAAGCCGCACCCGCTCATCACACTGCGGCCCAAGCACGGCATGCTGATGCGGCTTGAAAAACGGGAAGCACGAAGGCCGGAGAGAGAAACAGAAAAGGCGATTAGCGCCCTTTAGTGCATAGGAAACTACGATCAATGTCCAAGAACTTCGCCCTCGTCGCCCGTTTCAAACGGGCGACGAGGGCGGAAGGTTTTTGATGGTTAGTTTGAAAGTTAGAACGGAGTCGCAGGAGAAGCAGTGCCCGGCGTCACGTTCTGATTCTCGTTGTTCGCAAAGCTCTCGACCACACCCAACGGCACACCTGTCTTCGACACGCCCGCCGTGATGTTGTCGCTTATCACACTCTCCGACAACCGCACGATTCCGCCGTTTGTCGCCTCCACACCGTCCACATTATTCGACGACATGCAGTTTCTCATGTTCATTCTCGCCGCCGTTCCGTCGGCCTGGAAGCCTGCGTTGCCGCATCCCGTTGCCGAACACTCTCTGGCCGTCACTATGGCGCTGCCCGCTGCTCTGAAGCCGTTGGTGCAGCCGAAGGCATGAACGTCTTCAAGGTTGGCGCGTGCCGTGCCGCCCGTCGGCGCAATCACCACACCCGCACTCGTGCAGTTGCTAATCACCGTATTCCTCACAAATGTGAAGGAGTTGGCAGCGGTGGTGACACTGACGCCAGCACCTGTGAAGTTCTGAATCTTGCAGTCTTCAACAACCAGAGAGTTGCCGTCCAAAAAGCGGATGCCGTGGAAGCCGCCGGCCGAGTTGTTGCCGTTAATCTCCATGTTGCGGATAACGACGTTGTCGCTGGTGAGATTAGTTGTGATATTGACGGTAAAGCCGGAGATGCCGCTGGCGAGGTTGCCACCGGCGACGGCTGTGCCGTCAACGGTGATGGCTTTGGTGATGGTCAGAGCGCCGAAGCCGCCGGGGTCGAGGACGTTGATTTCGCCGCCCGTTGCGGTTTTGGAGATAGCACCACCGAAGGTCTTGCAGGGGGCTGTACGGCTACAGGGGTTGAAGTCGTCGCCGACACCTGAGACCCATGTGCGCGTTGCTTGCGCGTTAGCGAGGGAAGTTGCTGCCAACACGAGCAGGCAGACGGCCATAAGTTGAATCGTTGTTCTGAGCTTAGTCATTTGGGGATGCTCCTTCTCACCTGTTCGGTGATTTAATGGTTAATGAAAATTACAACCTGCTTCGTACCTTTCGGGTATGAAAGCTATGCTGGTGTAACTCTGGTACGTGACAATCTACTGCCCTTGCGGACAGTTTCCATTGCGAGGGTAACGGGGCAAAAAGCCTTACTCTTGAGATTTAAAGACACTCAAGGTTACTCGTTGCAGTTTCTATCAAGCATGATAACGGGATTCTTGTAGCGTAAAACTGCTTAGCTACGGGCAAGAATTGAATAACGCCGGGTTGGGTGAAAGATACGCATTGCCTGTGCAGCAGCCAGCCATGTTGTCTGGGCTGGCCGGACTGCTGAACCAGTTGGCAAATGCGCACCGAAGCTGCCAGAAAGAGAAACTTATTCGCGCAACCGCAGTGGTCCAAAAAAGCAAATGGCTTTTACACCAGAACCTTCTTTTTGACAATGACAATTTAATTGCAATTTGATTATAAATCAAGCGCTCAACAGCTTACGCTCTTGTTCTGGACCACTAAGTGGGCCCACAGTTATGTTTACCAACATTTTAGCAGGCTAATCCAAGCATCTTAATTGTGGACGCAGGTCATGGAAGATTTTTGCGTTGGTGGAATGTCTATCTGCGAATCATTAATGCTTGCTGGCAAGCAGGCGGCTTGCCCGCCAGTTTGGGTGCTGTTAAGCTGAGTCGCTTTAAAATTCAAAGGGTGAAGGCGTTGGCCGCTCTCAAGCGGTCAGGTCTGGAAGTAGTAGAAAGGGCGGAAACAATGGCGATTAGTCAAGATTTACTGGAGATACTGGCGTGTCCGGCATGCAAGGCGAGGGTGGAGTTGAAGCCGGACGAAAGCGGATTAAAATGCGAGGAATGCAAGCGCGTCTATCCTGTGCGCGATGACATTCCAGTGATGTTGATTGACGAAGCGACGATTGAGGATGAAGAGCTTTCCCGGAAAGCATGAACCGGCGGCGCAATATGCTGCTCTCGCGCTCGACACAGCGCCTTTGATGGAGGGCGAGCCGCAGCCGCTCGCAGATGCGCGCTGGGATTGGAGACGCGTCAGGCGTGTGCTGGTCGTTCGCCTGCGTTCGATTGGCGACACGGTGCTGGCAACCCCTTCGCTCTACGCGCTCCGTCGTTTTCTACCTTCGGCGCAGATAGACATTCTGCTGGAAGATTGGGTCGCGCCCGTGCTCGAAGGTTGTACGGATGTGGACAACGTGTTGACAATCGAACGCGGCAGCGCGGTCGCACGCGCACGCCTCGCGCGTACGCTCCGCGCCACACGCTACGACGTAGCCTACAATCTTCACGGCGGAACGACCGCCACGCTCCTGATGCGTGCGGCGGGAGTGCGCCATCGCGTCGGCTACTCCAATTATCAATACAGCAGCCTGCTCAATCATGCAGCGCCGCCCGCAACCATCATCTGGCAGCAGGAGAAGACACATTCCGTCGAGCAACAACTGGCCCTGCTCGGATGGACGGGAGTTCCCGTCACTGACCGACCGCCGACGCGTCTGACGTTAACGGAAGCTGCGCGTGCGAGCGTGAAACGTAGACTGGCCGCACGTGGATTTGATGAGACGACTCCGCTGGCCCTACTGCATCCGGCCGCAGCTTTTGAGTCGAAGCAGTGGGCGGCCGTAAACTTCGCGCGGGTGGTTGAAGTTCTTGAGGCGCGGGCTTTGCGCGTCGTCGCTATCGCCGCTCCGAATCAAGCGCCTCTGCTCGCTGCCCTGCAAGCAGAGTGTGCCGCAGCGCGCATAGAGACTTTCACAGACCTCTCATTACAGGAGGTCGCAGCGCTCGCAGCGCGTGCGAGTATCTTTGTCGGCAACGATAGCGGCATCGCGCATATCGCAGCCGCCGTCCGCACACCAACGGTCGTCATCTTCGGCTCGTCTAACGTCGCACACTGGCGACCATGGACGACAAGCCCCGCGGAAGTTGTCCGCGAAGAGATGCCTTGCGCGCCTTGTCCAGGCTATACCTGCGCGGAGTTTGAGCAGCCTGAGTGCATCCGCCGCGTACCCGTAGAGCGTGTCAAAGCAGCCATTGAAAGAATACTCGGCGAAGCAAACTTCAATGGCCGTAAAACTATAGACGGAGGCCAGCATCAGTAATGAAAGCCTGCGACTGCGGCCCGCTGCGTTCTGATTTTCTGTCCAGCCCGCTTCTCTTTTCGCTTGACTCCTGAACCGCGAACCTCGAACTTATGAATCTGTCTCAACAACGCGCACGCGAGATTGCGAGCCGGATCAACGAGCGAAGAATTGTTGTCTACGGCGACGTGATGCTTGACGAATTCGTGTGGGGCGATGTGACGCGGATCTCGCCGGAAGCGCCCGTGCCTGTTGTGGACATACGCCGCGAGTCAGTGCATCTCGGCGGCGCAGCCAACGTGCTTGCCAATCTTCTCGCGCTCGGCGCGCGCGCAAGCGTCGTCGGCGTCATAGGTCTTGACGATGCGGGTGTTCGCCTGCGTAAGGAACTACGACGCGCCTCCGCTCTCGATGATGCAGACGAAACTCTGGTCGTTGACGCAAGCCGCCCGTCAACCATCAAGACGCGCATCATCGCTCACAACCAACTCGTCGTCCGCGCAGACCGCGAGCGTCGCGCGCCGGTCGAAACAAACATCGAGGAGCGTCTCGTTCATGTTCTTCGGCAAGCACTCGAAAAGGCTGACGTGCTTGTCGTTTCCGATTATGATAAGGGCGCTGTGACGCCGCGTGTGCTCGGAGAGATTCTGCCCGCAGCCTACGAGCGTGGGATTCCCGTGCTGGTTGACCCGAAGATTCGCAACTTCCCTTTTTATCGTCCCGCAACGCTCGTCACGCCGAATCACCATGAAGCGCTGCAACTGACCGCGACCGAGGACCACACGGACGAAGGACTCAGGGCCGCCGCTCATCTCATACGCGAGCGGCTGGCTTGCGAATCCGTGCTCATCACGCGCGGCGAGCGCGGCATGATGTTGCTGGAAAAAGAGCGCGACCCCGTTTACGTAGAGACGGCGGCGCGCGAGGTCTACGATGTGACGGGCGCTGGCGACACAGTGATTGCTACTCTTTCAGCGGCGCTCGCCGCCGGTTCATCAATGCTCGAAGCGGCGATTCTCGCAAACCACGCCGCCGGAATCGTCGTCGGTAAAGTGGGCACGGCCACGGCCACCGCCGATGAGATTATTAATTCCGTCCAGCCGCAGGAATAAACTCCGGGGCCGGATTAACAACCATTTGAGAATCTGCCGATGAAAACGAGTCGCCCCCATCTCGTTATTTTTCTGTTACTGCTGTTGATAGTTCTCGCCGCGTCTGCCTGCCAGCGCGCTCCGAAGCGGACAGTTCTGAAAATCAATATTGCGCGGCGCGTCACGCACGTCCGCGTCGGCCAGAGCGCACGCCTCGCGACATATCAGGAATACAGAGAGGAATCGGGCGACCCTGACGCCGTCTCGGCTGCGCCCGCAATTGACGGTCTTCATCAGGAGACGGTCAACGCACGTTGGAGCGTGTCGGATGCGCAGCTTGCATCAATCAACGAAGACGGCACGCTTCTGGCCCACAAGCCCGGTCGTGTGACAATTAAAAGCAACTGGGAAGCTTATGAGGATTCGACGACCATCGAAGTCGTCAGGAATTTGCCTGTCGAGAGCCTGCCGCAGATAAGCAGCAGCGGCTTGCAATGCGTGCCGCAGGCAGTCTCGCTCAGTCTTAACAGCGAACGAGAAGTAAGATTCCAGTTGAGTTTTGCAGGCTGTCGTGCTCTTGAATTAAAGGCGGCTGCGCCTGAGCGCCCGCTGCCTTGGCAATTCGATGCGGGTGGAATCCATCTTGAGTTAAAGAGCGCGCGTGGGCCAATCGTTGAAGGCGAGGCGCGCGTGGGTGGTGGCGGTGAAGTTTCATTCACCGTCTGGGCAGAGGGCGCGGGCGCATTTCCCGTCGAGCTTAAAGGCAAGTCCGTCATGCTCGTCGGCGACTCGATGGCCGAAGGCATCGGGCCGCACCTGCAAAAGAAGGTTGAAGCGGCGGGCGGCCGTTTCATCAACGCGCAGGAGCGCAGCTCGACGATTGTCTGGTGGCAAGGCTCCGGCAAGCTCCGAGAGCTTTTGCTCAAACACCGCCCGGACATTGTTTTCATCGCCCTCGGCTCAAACGAAATCTTCATCGAAGAGCCACACATGCGTGCGCCCTTAATCAAGGCGATGGTCGCAGAGCTTGGCACGCGTCCGGCCTTCTGGATTGGCCCACCCTGCTGGAAGCCCGACAAGGGCCTGATTAACGTCATTGACGAAAATTTTCAGGAATCACACTTCTACAACTCCAACGACCTACAGGTCGCACGCGCCCCCGACGGCAAGCATCCGACCGCGCAGGGTTATCAATACTGGACGGAACTGATCTGGAACTGGTACGCGCGAGCGATATAAGGAAACGATGAACGCGGCAGCGATGAACGATGAAGTAACAAGAGCTTGCCTATCATTCATCGTTGCTGCGTTCATTGTTCACTCATCATTCATCGTTCATCGTTCATCGTTCATCGTTCCGCGTTCATCGTTTCCTCTCCCACTAGCGCTTGATGCCTCTTCTGGGCCATACTAACTCTCTCCCTGAAATTCAAGACAGGCTTCATTAAAGATGAGAATTAGAAACCAACCATCTTCAAGATTCGTCGCGTTGCTTTTGCTGTTGAGCATCGGCTTCACTCCCGTCGTTTCGCTCAGAGCGCAGGAGGCGCGGCCAACACAACAGCAGCGCGAGCGACGAGTAGCTACTCCGTCAACGACAACAACCGGCGCGCCTGTTCCAACTCCGACTCCTTTTGTCGCGCCGACGCCGAGCGCCCTTTCAGCTTCCACTGCAACAGCAAACGTTCCCGGCGCGCTCCGCACCATCGAAGAGTTGCGCACGCGCATCAGCGACACGCTTCGTCGCTCCGAGATTGCTCCTTCGCAGTTGGCCGTCAAAGTCGCCTCGCTTGATACGGGCCGCATCCTCTATGAGGAAAACGCGGGCAAGCTCCTGCTGCCAGCGTCGAACATGAAGATCTACACGGTGGCCGCCGCACTCGACCGTCTCTCGCCCGATTACCGTTACACCACTTCCGTCTATGCCAACGCGCGGCCGGATGACGCGGGCACACTGCGCGGCGATTTGATTGTCTACGGGCGCGGCGACCCGACCTTCGCCGCAAGCTTCAATGGCGGCGACTACTACAAAGCGATAGACGATCTGGCCGCGCGCATCATCGCGGGCGGGGTCAAACGCGTTGAGGGCAACCTCGTCGGCGATGAAAGTTATTTCACAGGGCCGCCGCTCGGCTGGGGTTGGGAGTGGGACGATTTACAGTCGGCTGACGGCGCGGAGGTAAGCGCTTTAACGGTCAACAACAACGCGCTCGATGTTTTCGTCAGGCCGGGCGCGAGCGTCGGCTCTCCTGCCACAGTGACGACGGGGCCGGTGACCTCCGTCGTCCGCATCGTTAACCGCGTGACGACCTCCGCCAGAGGGACGAAAAGAGACGTGGCGGTCGTGCGGCCTCTGGGAGAAAACGTGCTGGAAGTGAGCGGCAGCGTGCCGCTCAGTAATGTCGAGCCGAGCGACAAAGGCTACGTCGGCAGCTTCGCGATTACGCATCCGGCGCTGCTCTTCGTTGATCTGCTGCGCACATCGCTCGCGCAGCGCGGCGTCATCGTTTCAGGCCAGACTAAAACAATCAACGCGCGCGAGCGCGGCAATCTTCCGCTTCAAACTTCGTCGCTCGTTGAAATCGCCAGCATCCAATCGCAGCCTTTGAGCGTTATTGCTGCGCAGTGTTTGAAGCCGAGCCAGAATCTCTACGCGGAGTTGCTGCTGCGCACGCTCGGGCGCGTCGCTGGCACGGTTGACCCGAAAGTGATAACGGCTGATGCGGGAAGCCAAGTCATCAGAACTTTCCTGCGCGAGGCTGGCATTGGCCCGCGCGAAATCGTCATTGCAGACGGCTCCGGCCTCTCGCGTCATAATCTGATTACGGCCGACGCCACGATGCGACTGCTCATTTACATGAGCCGTCATCGTTATGCGAGCACCTTCCGCGAGGCACTGCCGATTGCGGGCGTTGATGGCACACTCAAAAATCGCATGAAGGGCACGCCCGCAGAGAGAAACCTGCGTGCCAAGACGGGAACCATCAACACCGTCGCCACGCTCTCCGGCTACGTCACCAGCGCAGCGGGCGAACGCCTCGTCTTCTCCGTTCTGCTCAACAACTACCCGGAAGCCCCAAGCGAGCGCCGCGTTTATCTGGACACCATCGCCGTCGCGCTCGCTTCATTCGCCGGACATTCATAAAAGCAGACGCCGGATGTTGGATAACAGTTATCAGTCAAAACCTGTAACTGGCGTCCGTCATCCGGCGTTCGTCCTTCTCCGTCGTCCTTCCTTTGTCATTCATCCTCTGATATGGCACAATCACTGGCCCGGCGGCGAGAGGACCGCTTTCGGGCTATCCGCTCGTCAGGAATTACCCCGGCAGCAAGACCGCAGACCTCCAGACGTTTTTTGCGCTCGATGCAGTTCATCAAATTCCACGGCTTCGGCAACGATTACATCGTCTTTGAAGAGCAACAACTGGCGGGCGTCCGTTCCGTGAACGATTTCGCGCGGCGCGTCTGCGACCGTCATTATGGCGCGGGCGCTGACGGCATCACCGTTGTCGCTCAGGCTGAAGAAGAGGGCGCGGATTTTCGCGTCCGCATCTTCAACGCGGACGGCAGCGAGGCCGGGCTCTCCGGCAACGGCACGCGCTGCACCGTTGCGTATCTCTACTACCGCAATCTCTGGTCGCAGGATGAACTGCGACTGCAAACACGCAGCGGAACGAAGCGCTACCGCCTTCGCGAGCGCATGGAGGAAGGGCACTACTGGTTTGAGTCTGAGCTTGGCCGTCCCCTTTTTGAGAGCGCTTCGATTCCGATGTTGACGGATGAGCCGCGAGAGCGCGTTCTTGATTATCCGCTCACGGTTGACGGTACACAATTGCGCGTGACGGCCCTTTCGATGGGCAACCCGAATTGCTGCATCTTCGTTGACAACTTCGACGAGCTTGACTGGCGACGGATTGGGCGTCTGCTGGAAACTCATCAGCAATTTCCCGAACGGACGAACGTCGTCTTTGTGCGCGTCTGCGACCGCAGCCAAATCGAAGTGCGCCTCTGGGAACGCGGCGTCGGCGAGACTTTCTCTTCCGGCACTTGCTCCTGCGCAGCGGCGGTCGCCAGCAGCTTAAACGGTTTTACGGAACGCCGCGTTGACGTGCACACGCCGGGCGGCGTGATTGCGGTCGAGTGGCGCGAGACGGACGGCGAGGTCGTAATGACAGGCCGCGCCGATGTCGTCTATAGTGGACAATGGCTTGAAAGTAAGGATGAAGTAGGAACGCAACAACGATGAATGACAAGCAAGCTGCTTAATAGTTCATCGTTCATCGCTCAGCCTTCATCGTTTTAAGAATCTCTTCCATGAAATATTTCATTCGTTATCATACTGACAATCTTTACCGTTTACGGGGTCGTCAATCAGTTGTCCTGCTGTTGCTGTTATGCCTGAGCGCGCTCGTGGTTTCAAGCGGGTGCAACAGGGCTGTGAGCACTCCGCGCACGGAGAGCCGCGAGAGCGCGCTCTCGGACGCGAAGAAGGTCACGGTGGCCGACAGCGTTCCGACGTGGCTCGGCAATTACGCGCGCAGCTTCTACGGCACAGGTCCCTGGCCCAAAGCGCCGCTCGAAGTCGTCTGGAGTTATAAGACGAAGTCTACGTCGGGCCGCCTGCATAAAGATCCGTGGGGCGGAACATCATGGCCGGGCCAGCCTTCGGTGGCGGGCAATCGCGTCTATTTTGGCTCGGCCGATAGTTACCTTTATTGCCTTGACACGCGCGACGGCCAGTTAGTCTGGAGTTTCAAGACGCTGGACAGCCTGAAGGCGACGCCGACCATCACCGGCGACCGTATCCTCGCGAGCGGACTGGACCATTACCTTTACTGCCTCAACCGCGAGGACGGCACGCTCATCTGGAAGTACAAGACAGGCTTTGAGATTGACGGCGCGGTCACAGTCTTCGACGGGCGCGTCTACTTTGGCGGCGAAGACCGCAACTTCTACTGCCTTGACCTGAAAGACGGCTCGCTTATTTACAAGCGGGAAAATCTAGGCTCGATGGAAGGCAGCTCAACGGTCGTTGACGGGCGCGTTTACGTCGGCACGGAGCAGGGCGATTTGTACTGTCTCAATCTGGCGGACGGCGCAACCATCTGGAAAGCGCGCATCGGCGCTGATTCGGATTCGACACCCGCCGTCGCAAACGGTCTCGTCTATACGGCGGCTGAAGATGGCATCGTTCGTTGCTACAAGCAGTCAAACGGCGAACTCGTCTGGCAGTACAAGGCCGAAGGAGGATTGGAGAGGCAGTATAAGGAGCGGAGCGGCATCTGGGCCAGCCCCGTCCTCTGGAACAACCGTATCTACATCGGCTCGAACAACGGCTTTCTCTACTGCCTGAACGCAGACAGCGGCCAACTCGTCTGGCGCACACACGCGGGCGCTCCCATCTGGGGCACGAGTCCTGTCGTTGACGGTCGCGTCGTCTTCGGTGACAAGTCTGGACGGATGCACATGCTCTCGGCCGAAGACGGCAGCGCAATCTGGGACTTGAAAATCGGCGACAACATCAATGCCACCCCCGCCATCCTCGGCGGCCGTATCTACATCGGAGCATTCAACGGCCAACTCTATTGCCTCGGAGCGAAAACGAACGAAAACAGTAAAGAAGTGATGAGTGATGAGTGATGAGTAATGAGTGATGAGTTAAAACAAGGGACGACCGTTTTTCTTTTACTCATTACTCATCACTCATCACTCATCACTTTTTTTTAATAGTTATGCTTTACCTCGTTGACAATACGATTGATGGAGAGGGTGCTTCGCCGAGGGAAATTCTTGCAGCGCTCGAACGCCTGCGGCCTAGTGAGCAGATCATCGTTGAGCATTACCGGCGCGTTTCGCTTGAGCGCGTCGAGGAGCTTAAACCTTCACACATCATTCTCAGCGGGCAGAGTCATCCGTGGAACAACTACACGGAGGACGCGCTCTCCGGCGTCTTCGACGTGATACGACGTGCACGGCAACCCATCCTCGGCGTCTGCGGCGGTCATCAACAAATAGCGCTTGCCTACGGCTCGACCGTCTCCGTGATGCGACGGCTCGGCCCCGGCAAGGGCTACGAGAATTGCCTGCGCGAGCGCGGCTTCTTCGATATTGAAACCGACGGCGATGGAATCTTCGCTAATCTACCGCGCAGGCTGTCGGTCTGGCATTCACACTTCGATGAAGTTAAAGAGTTGCCGGAAAACTTCAGGCGCACGGCCTCTAACGAGACCTGCCCGATTCAGGCCATGCAGCACACGACGCGTCCTCTCTTCAGCGTCCAGTTTCATCCAGAGCTATTCGACGAAGAACACCCGCACGGCCGTGCGATTGTCGAAAACTTTCTGAATCTCTAATCGCAGCGCCGGTGCTGTTGAAGCCTGCCCTCAACTAAAAGCTTCTGCCTGCTGCGAGAGCGGGCGGGTGCTGTCCGTAATAGTCTGTCCAGAGCTTCATCATTTGCTGCGCTCCCTTTTTGCTTCTGATGATTTGACGCAGCAGGGCCTGGCTGTTGGAGTATTCGTAGTTGATGTTGTCGTAGCGCGTCTTGTAAGTCTCCTGCAAATCGTGCCAGTTCACTTTGAGGATGTGCTGGAGACAGTAGATGGCAAGTTCTCCCTTCTGGGCCTTATCGAGCGGGCAGACGTGGACTTTGGTTTGCGCTCTGTCGGGCAGTTGTTTGATGAGAAAAGCGACACCGCCCGGAAGGTCTTTGCGGAGCGACGGAAGCCAGCCGTAAGGATCGAACGGGCCTCCAAGCTCTGAATGTGAGTCAGCGTTTTCATACGCGGGCGAGTAGCCCTGTGAGCCCAAAAGACAGAATTCCGTTTTTGTCAGTTCCTTCCATTCCTGCTCGATGGATGTCGCTTGCCTCTCGTTGGTTTTCAACGCGGGCTCCGCTATCTCAGGACGGATAACCACCTGAGCATAGGCCCACGGATGAAGAACGGGCTGACTGCTACTGCGCGCAAACCATAAAAGATAGGTGGCCGTGATGCCGACGACAAAGGCTAACGATGAGACAGCAAGCTTGATAAGAGTGCGTTTCATGGCCCGTGTTCTCCGTGTGTGCAAATTTTCAGGTGGCAGACTCCGTTTCTTCTATAGACACGCTCCCGCGCAGTTTTGTTCCATCTGCCAACGTTTTTTGACTCCCACGCACCGCCCGGTTAGTGATATTGTCTGGCGGCACGTTGCAATCACGGCTTTTCCCCTGAAGAGAGAGTGTTAATAAATCTCTATGGACGACGTTTCTACCAGTGGAGACAATCTGAAGGAGGAAGCCGTGCCAGCCACAGCAACGCACTTGAAACCCGTTCCAAGCCCGCCGCCCGGGATGCTCGAAAGCCTTTTCCGGGAGCATTACGACCAGATTTACCGCACGGCCTATCGCGTCACGGGCTCAAACGCGGACGCGGAAGACGTGTTGCAGACGGTCTTTCTTCGTCTCGCACGACGCGAGGGCGGCCTTGATCTGTCGCCCAGCCCCGGCGCTTATCTGCACAGGGCAGCCATCAATGCCTCGCTCGACCTCGTCCGCAGCCGCGCAAACGCAAGGCCGGTCGCGCTGGAGGACGTTGAAGCCGAGCTACGGACTAATGCCTCCCTGAGTCCGGCCGCACAACATGAAGACAGTGAGTTGCGCCGACTGATTCAGCAGGCCGTCTCTCGTCTCGGCACGACCGCCTCCGAGATGTTTGTCCTGCGCTACTTCGAAGGCTACGGAAATCGCGAGATAGCCGAGATGCTTAACACTTCGCAGATGGTGGTCGGCGTTGTCTTGCATCGTGCGCGCACGAGGCTGCGCAAGGAGATAGGCGAGTTTTTGGAGGAATACCATGAAGCGTAATCATAAAGAGCTTGAAGCAATCATAGATAACGTCACGTCGCGAATCCGCGATGATGAACCGGGCATGGATGTCGTTAACGGCGCTGCCGAACGCGTCTGGGCGCGCATCGCGGCTGAGACCGCGACTGCAACGACCGTCGCAGAGGTTGTGCCCGTCGAACACATACGCGGCTGCGCAGACTTCCAGAGTTTGATGCCCGCGTTTCTCAAGAATCAACTGTCGGAGGCGCGACGCCTGCTGTTGGAAGACCACACGCAGGAGTGCATCCCTTGCCGGAAGGCGCTCAAGGAAGCGCGTTCGGGCCGCATCGCGGCGCATATATCGCAGCCCGGCGTGCAGCGGAAGACGGCGACGAGCCATCAACCCGTCTGGCGTTGGGCCATCGCCGCCACGCTCGTCGTCGGCTTCACCTTCGTCGCCTACACGCTCTACCAGCGTTATACCTATTCATACGGCGTCGCGGGCACGGTGGATGTCGCACAGGGGACTGTCTACAAGGTCACGGACACGGACAGCCGACCGCTCGCCGTCGGCGAGAAAATCGAGCGCGGCGAACGTATTCGCACGGCGAAGGATGGCGGTGCAGTTGTGCGTCTTAACGACGGCTCTCTGGTCGAGATGCGCGAGCGTTCGGAATTCTACGTCAGCGAAAACTCGCAGGGCACGACCGTCAATCTGGCGCGCGGGCTGGTCATCGTCGAAGCCGCCAAGCAGCGCAACCGTCATCTCTACGTTAGGACAGACGACGCGCTCGTCTCCGTGACGGGCACAATCTTCTCCGTCAATAGTGCGACGAAGGGTTCGCGCGTCTCCGTCATCGAGGGCGAAGTCCACGTTGACCATCAGGGGAAAGACCGCGTTCTGCATCCGGGCGACCAGACGACGACGAACGCAACCCTTGAACCGATTGCCATCAAGGACGAAATCAAATGGAGCCGCAACGCCGAGCGTTATACAAACCTGATGACGCAACTCACGGCGATGCGCAAGGATTTGAATACGAAAGTGCAGCGTCCGGGCGTCCGCTATTCGACGCACCTGCTGGACCTGATGCCGGAAGGCACAGTGCTCTACGGCGCGCTGCCGAATTTGACGAACACCATCGCTCAATCACACGAGATTATGCAGAAGCGTATTCAGCAGAATCCTGCGTTGCGCGAATGGTGGCAGAAGGAGAATCATCAATCGAAGGCGGACGGCGCGAATCTGAATCAGGTGATGGAACGCGTGCGCGAGTTTGGTAAGTACCTTGGCAGCGAGATAGCCGTCAGCGCGCAGTTGGGCGCAAACGGCGAGCCGCAGAATCCGCTGGTCGTCGGCGAGTTGAGCGATGCGGCCGGATTCCGCCCGTTCCTCGAACAGCAACTCGCACAGTTAAAGACGCAGGGCACAAACGGGCCAAGCATTCGCATCATTGACGACCCGGCAACTGCTGCGCCGTCAGCCGCGGACGCCAAACAACAGGAGGTTCTGGTCTGGATACAGGGCGACCTCTTCGCGGCAGCGCCGAAGCTTGAGCAACTGCAACGCCTCGCCTCGACCATGAAAGCGCCCGGCACGAATGCCTTTACGCAGTCAGCCTTCTATGCACGCATCAGCGAGACTTATCGAGAGGGCGCTGGTCTTATCGTCGCCGCCGACCTCGAAAAGATAGTGCCGCAGATGATGCAGCAGGACGCTAAGCAGAGCGGCGGAGAGCAGCGCGCCGAAGTCTTCCGCGAACTAGGGCTCACCAATCTCAAGCACTTCATGGTCGAGCAGAAGGAAGACGCAGGCAAGACGCTGAGCCGCGCTATGCTCACCTTCAACGAAACGAAGCGCGGCATTCCTTCTTGGCTCGCTGCTCCGGGGCCGATGGGCGCGCTGGAATACATCTCGCCCGATGCCAACATGGTCACAGCCTTCGTCGTTAAAGAACCCGTGGCGCTCGTTGACGATTTGTTCGGCGCGCTTGAGAAGGTGCAGCCGGATTTGCGCGCGAAGCTTAACGAGCTACAGACGCAGCATGGTCTCGACGTTCGTAAAGACTTCGCAGCGCCTCTGGGCGGTGAGTTTGCCTTCACGATTGACGGGCCCATCCTGCCGACTCCTTCATGGAAGATGATTTTCGAAGTCTATGACCAGCAGAAGCTGCAACAGACTTTCGAGCGCATCGTCGAGGAAGTCAATCGCGTGGCTGGCAGGGAAGGCAAAGGCGGCCTGCAATGGGAGCGCACGAGCGTCGGCGGCTATACCTTCTACACGCTGCGTTCTATGGACTTCGGCCTCGAAGTGCATTACACATACGCGGGCGGCTACTTAATCGTCGCACCAACGGGCGCTCTCTTGTCAAACGCGATTCGCTATCGCGACGCGGGCCACACCCTGCTTCATTCGGCACGCTTCAAGTCGGCACTTCCGTCGGACGGCAACGCAAACTTTTCGGCCATCTTCTACCACGACCTCGCGCCGCTGCTTGAGCCGCTCACGACGCGCGCCGCGAAGTCGAAGAACCTGACCGAAGAACAGCAGGCGGCGCTCCGTCAACTCGGAGCAGACCAGCCGCCGACTCTCGCTTACGCTTATGCGCAGGGCGACCGCATCATCCTCGCCGCTAATACGGAGGGCGGCCCCTTCGGCATCAGTCCGGCCAGCCTGCTCGGCATGCCAAACGCCTTCGAGTTGCAGCACGTCATCAGTGGCTCGATGCAGACTGAGAAGAAGGAAGCGGAGAAGCAAAGCAAGTAAGATTGCTTCAGTTGAATTGAAAGGCGCTCGTGTTACAAGATGTGTCGGCCGTCGGAAGCTCCTAATTCCGGCGGCCGACACCGGCGCATCTTCAAGCAGTTTATCTTCCGGGAAAGCACGAGACAAAAGAGCATGAACCCAGTCATTGACCTCGACGGGCTGAGCGTTGATTTCGGCAGGCCCATCCTGAAAGACCTGCACGCGGGCTTGCGCGGCAAAGCCATCGGCCTCCTTGGCCCAAACGGTGCTGGCAAGACCACGTTGATTCACACGCTGCTTGGCTTTCATGCGCCCTCAAAGGGCACTGCGCGCATCTTCGATCAGGACATCACGACAGGAGCAAAGCAGATTCGTCGTTTCATCGGCTACATGCCAGAGCGCGATTCCTTCATTGCCAAGATGAGCTGCGTCCACTTCGTCCGCCTGATGGGCGAGCTTTCGGGGCTGCCCGCCGACACGGCGCTCGAACGCGCACACGAAGCGCTCTTCTACGTCGGCCTCGGTGAAGCGCGCTACCGCAAGCTCGATACCTACTCGCTCGGCATGAAGCAACTCG
This sequence comes from Pyrinomonadaceae bacterium, assembly GCA_036382855.1. Lineage (GTDB taxonomy): Bacteria > Acidobacteriota > Blastocatellia > Pyrinomonadales > Pyrinomonadaceae > DASVTR01. The sequence continues at coordinate 64,262 of DASVPO010000006.1, forward strand.
CCAAGCTCGCGCAGGCGATTGTCCACGGGCCGAAGCTGATTATCTTGGACGAACCGACCAACGGGCTTGACCCGCCGACGCGCCTGCGCATGATTAAGCTCATCCGCGAAATACGCGATAGCGGCCAGGCCAATATCCTTCTCTCTTCGCACCTGCTCAGGGATGTCGAGGAGACGTGCGACGAGATTCTGGTCCTGAAGGAAGGGCGCATCGCCGTCTATGCGAATCTCGAAGAGGAGCGGCGCGCCAATCGCAAGTTTCTTGAGATGGAGACGCGCGGCGACCTGGGCCAATTCGTCGCAGCCATCGGAGAGCTTGGCTGCGAATACGCGCAGACGGGCGAGCGTCGCGTGAAGCTCGTCCTGCAAAACGGCGTCGAAGTTCGCGACCTCTACAAACTCGCGGCCGAACGGCAGATACAGATTCGTCGTCTCAACTACAAACGCGATTCGCTGGAAGACATCTTCCTGAAAGCGATGGAAAACGGCACGCAGGAAGTAGTCGCCCAAGACGCGACGAGGAACTAACAATGGCTGTCTACGAGCACACTTACCGTCAGTATGACGGGCCGACCACGCCCGAATGGTCGCGCTTTCTGATTATCCCGCGCCACGCCTACCGCACCATCTTCGGGTCGAAGCTCTTTATCGGGCTCTTCGTCGCCTGCTTCATCTATCCTTTGATAGCGAGCATCTTTATCTACCTGCATCACAACGTCAACGCGATGGCGATCATGCGCGTCACCATTGGCGACCTTGTGCCGATTGATGCGGAGTTCTTCCAGTTTTTCGTCGTCTTGCAGGGCATCATAGGCTTCTTTCTCAACGTCCTGATTGGCCCACCGCTCATCTCGCGCGATCTGGCAAACAACGCTCTGCCGCTCTATTTGTGCAGGCCGCTGTCGCGCGCCGAGTATGTGCTTGGCAAGATGTCCGTCGTGACGATTCTGCTGTCGTTAATCACGTGGGTTCCCGGCCTCCTGCTCTTTCTCTTTCAGGCATATCTGGCGGGCGGCGGTTGGCTGTGGCAGAATCTACACATCGCCGCGGCGATTTTCGTCGGAAGTATCGTCTGGATTATCCTGCTGGCTTTGATGTCGCAGGCCATTTCGGCGCTCGTCAAATGGCGCATCGCGGCGAGCGCGGCGCTTGTTGCCATCTTCTTCATCCCGTCCGCCTTCGGCCAGATTATTAACAACATTTTCTGGACACGCTGGGGCAACATCATTAGCTTGCCCGCGATTATCGGAAACATCTGGTCAGGACTCTTCGGCACGTTCGTTCGCCAGACGGGCAGCTTTCGCGGGCGCATCAACGGCCAGCGCGTTAATATCACGATGATTGAGCCGCCGCTCTGGACAACGTGGCTCGCGCTTCTTTTGATTTGCGCTTTCTGTCTCTACCTGCTCGTGCGTAAGGTCAGGGCTTACGAGGTGGTGCGCTGATGATGAATGAAGTTTCAACGCAACAGATGATAGTCTTCGACGACGTTTCGAAATTCTACGGCGAGATACTCGGCGTCAACCGCGTCAATCTCTCGATTGCTCCCGGCATCACAAGCCTCGTCGGCCCGAATGGTTCGGGCAAGACGACTTTGATGAACTTGATGACGGGACTGCTGCAACCGACGCGCGGCGACATCAGCATCCTCGGCATCCGCCCGGACCAACCCGAACAGCTTTTCCGCAAGGTCGGCTACTGCGCACAGTTTGATTCCTTTCCGCGCGGCGTGACGGGCCGCGAGTTCATCAAGTCGTACCTGACTGTTTACGGCCACACGCGGACGGAAGCCGACGAGTTGACGCACAGGGCTCTGGAGCGTGTGAGCCTCATGGAGGCCGCCGACCGCAAGGTCGCTGGCTACAGCAAAGGCATGCGCCAGCGCATACGTCTTGCTCAATCAATCGCGCACAGCCCGTCGGTTCTGATTCTCGATGAGCCGCTGAACGGGCTCGACCCGATGGCCCGCGCCGAAATCATACGCCTCTTCCGTCAACTCGCGGACGAGGGCTTGCACCTGATACTGTCAAGCCACATCCTGCACGAAGTTGACATGATGTCGGATGCGGTCGTGCTCTTGAACAACGGTTATGTCGTCGCTGAAGGCGACATACACGGCGTCCGCGATGAGATGGAAGAGCACCCTATGGAAATTCTCATCCGCTGCGACCGTCCGTCTCATCTGGCGGCGCGCGTCTTCGAGCACGATGCTGTGGTCGAAGCGCGCGTGCACAAGGACGCGCGCGGCCTCTTCATCAGGACGCGCAATGCAGACAGCTTTTACCTGCTCTTGAATCGCATCGTGCTGGAAGGCGAGTTTAACGTCGAATCAATTGCGCCGGTGGACGACGACCTGAACGCTGTTTACCAGTACTTGATAGGTTAGGGTTTTGGAAGGGACAACAAAAGCATGAGTGAGATGTTAGAAGCTGCGACGAGCAGTAAGACGAAAGAGGCGCTGCCGTGGTCGCTCTGGTTCAGACAGGCGGGCGCTATCCTGCGCATCGAACTAAAGAAAAACTTGTGGGGCAAGCGTGCCTTTCTGCTCTACCTGCTGACGCTGCTGCCCATCATGCTGATTGCGGCGCTGACGGCCTTTCCGCCCGACGAAATACGCGACCCCGTTGAGCGCAACATCGTCTTCGCCAATATCTACGGCGGACTCATCCTGCGCACAGTCATCTTCTTCGGCTGCGCTTGGATTTTTATGAACCTCTTCCGCGGCGACATAGTTGACCGCAGCCTTCACTACTATTTTCTCTCGCCCGTCAGGCGCGAAGTGCTGGTGGCCGGAAAATATTTGTCGGGCCTGCTGGCCTCGATGCTGCTCTTCGTGACGACGACAGTTGCTTCGATGCTCCTGCTCTATTTACCGCAGGGCGGCGGCCCGTACCTGCTCAACGGCGCAGGGCTCGGACAGTTGTTGACATACGCTGGCATTACCGCTCTGGCGTGCCTCGGCTACGGCGCTTTCTTTCTGGTCGTCGGACTCTTCTTCCGCAACCCGATTATCCCGGCGCTACTGCTCTACGGCTGGGAATGGCTCAACTTCCTACTGCCGCCCGTCCTCAAAAAGCTCAGCGTCATCCACTACCTTAATTCGCTCTCGCCGATTCCCATTAACGAAGGCCCGTTCGCCATCCTCGTCGAGCCGACGCCCGCGTGGATTTCCGTCCCCGGCCTGCTATTCGTGACGGCGATGGTCCTGGGCCTTGCGAGCTTACAGATTCGCAGGATGGAGATTAGATACGGCGGCGAGTGAGGCAAACTTTCTTTCGATTGCCTGTGGCTCTATTTCTCGTTAAACTAAGTCAGTAGATTGCAGCGGGAGGTAGCTCAGGATGGCTGACGAAGACTTCCAAAAGAAGATGGAATTCATCATTGAGCAGCAGGCGCAGCTAGCAGTGAACCATGAGAAGGCTGCCGAGCGTCTGACGCGGCTGGAAAATCTTGTGGCGCGTTTCGCTCAGGCAACGGTTGACCGTTTTGAAGTTGTAGATGAGAGAATCAATGCCCTTATTGATGCTCAGATGCGCACAGAAGAGAGCATAAAGAAGACGGAAGAGAGTATCCGAAATCTAACTGCCGTCGTTGACCGCTACTTTAATGAAGGCCGCAACGGAAAGCCTGAAGCATAACGCCAAGCGCTAAGTGTGAAGCGTGAGTTCATCCCTTCCTCTGGCCGAGCGCGACGGCGCGTTGGAAGGCTGCATAAACTGCCTTTGAGAGAACTGTCCGCAGGCTGCCCTTCTCCATTTGATAAATCGCTTCGGCACTCGTTCCGCCGGGAGACGTGACCATGTTGCGCAGCTCCGCCGGATGCTTGTGCGATTCCTGCGCGAAGAGGACGCTTCCGAGCATCGTCTGCAAAACCAACTCCTGCGAGACGTGGCGCGAGAATCCCATGTGCACGCCCGCGTCCGTCAGCGCTTCCATCACTAGAAAGATGTAGGTCGGGCCGGTAGCGGAAAGCGCCGTCGCCATGTCAATCATTCTTTCCGTCTCGACGTACATCTCGCGGCCAAGCGCACCTAGCATCGCGCGCACGGCCACCTGCTGCGACTCCGTGACCTCTTCGGTCGCCGTCCATGCAATCATTCCCTGACCAATCTGCGCAGGCGTGTTTGGCATCGCACGCACAATGGCCGGATGCAGCAACTCGCTGGCAATCATCTCAATGCGCGCACCAGCGACAACAGATACCACCAACTGTTCCAGATGCAACACGCCCTTTAACTCCGCGAGCACGCCGTTCAGTCGTTGCGGCTTGACCGCTAATACGACAACTTTGTCAGGATGAGCATCGCCTTCATCTTTTTCCGTCGCCGCAAACGGCGTGGCGGCTTCGCGATTGCTCTCGACGACGCGTATGCCATACTTGCTCTGTAGCTCTTCGCGACGAGCCGCGCGCGGATGGCTGCCCGTTATCTGCTCAGGCGTGACGAGTTTGCGCCGCAACAGACCGGCAATCATGGCTTCGGCCATCACGCCGCAGCCGACGAATGAGAGCCGCGCTGTTTGAAGCGGGTTTGCTTGATTGCTCATTAAGGTTTGCGTTTCCGGCAAAGTGCTCATAGCTGATTTTAGTTTAGCCTGCGTGCTTCTTCCGCGTTATTCTCGTCCGTTTGTTTTCGCTATCCGGCCCTTGAGAAGATAGCGCAGTCGCCGCAAAGCGCGCCACTCTCTGTTAACCCTCTCCCTATCAAAAAGACAAAACAATTCTTCCTGCCATTTACGATTCACGATTTACCATTTACGATAATCGCATGACCATTGACGAACAACTGGCATACCTGCGTCAGGGCACAACAGAGATTATCCGCGAAGAAGACCTGCGCGCGAAGCTGGAAAGAAGCGCACGAACGAATCGCCCTTTGCGCGTCAAGCTCGGCGCTGATCCGACCGCGCCCGACATACATCTGGGTCATACGGTCGTCATCCGTCGCTTGCGCGCGTTTCAGGAGTTGGGCCACACGGTCGTCTTCCTGATTGGCGATTTCACAGGACTCATCGGAGACCCTTCCGGCAAATCCGCCACACGCCCGCAACTCTCGCGCGAAGAGATAGCGGCCAACGCCGAAACCTACAAAGCGCAAATCTTCAAGCTGCTCGACCCTGAAAAGACAGAGATTAGATTCAACTCGGAATGGATGGACAAGCTCGGCTCTGCCGGCTTTATCCGTCTCGCTTCACACGTCACCGTCAAGCAGATTCTTGAGCGCGACGATTTTCAGAACCGCCTCGCTGAAGAGCGGCCCATCGCGCTGCACGAACTCCTCTACCCGCTCGTGCAAGCCTACGATTCGGTCGCACTCGAAGCCGACGTAGAGCTTGGCGGCTCCGACCAGAAATTCAACCTGCTCATGGGCCGCAACCTGCAACGCGAGTACGGGCAGGAGGCGCAAGTCTGCATCATCACGCCGCTCCTCGAAGGCACGGACGGCGTGCAGAAAATGTCTAAGTCTCTCGGCAACTACATCGGGATTAACGAAGCGCCCGCAGAGATGTTCGGCAAGGTGATGTCCATCACCGACGAACTGATGTGGCGCTACTACGAACTCTGCACGAACCTGCGCACGGAAGAGATTCGTCAACTTCGCGAAGCGGCCGAGAGCGGAGAGCGCAACCCGCGCGACATCAAGGTCGAACTCGCCCAGCGTATCATTACAGACTTTCATTCGGCTGCGGAGGCAAACGCGGCGGAAGAAGAGTTCAATCGCGTCTTCAGAAGCAAGCAAGCGCCGGATGAGATTGAAGTGCGTGAAGTAGAAGCTGGCGTGGCATGGCCGCTGCCTCAGCTACTCTTTAAAACTGGACTTGCTGCGTCAGTTGCAGAAGCACGCCGATTGATAGAACAAGGCGGCGTGAGAATCGAGGGCGTGCGTCAAGCAGAAACAGGTATTGTGTTTAAAATTAATGCTGGTGAAGAGAGTCTCTTACAGGTTGGTAAGCGCCGCTTCCTGCGCGTGCGCGGAGTATAAGACCGGCATGTTATCTTTTGTCGGCAGAGCAGCAGAGCAGAAGCAGCGTAAAACCACGCACAGTTAATTAATATGTCTGCCGAACTCGCTATCAGCAACGAAGAGATTCTGGTGATTGAGACGCCGGAGCGCGTGCCGCTTCACTTTGCGCTGGCGTCCATCGGGAATCGGTTTCTGGCGTGCGCGATTGACCACGGGATACAAATCTTTGTGATGATTATCATCGCGATAGCTTTTATTCTCATCGCGGATTTCATTGATTTCGGCGGCTCACTAAGCGCTGCGCCGAAGTGGGTCTATGCGATTCTGATTCTCGTCGTCGCATTTATCTGGACGAGCTACTTCATCGTCTTCGAGTGGCTCTGGAACGGACAGACGCCGGGCAAACGATGGCTCAAGCTGCGCGTCATTCGTGAAGACGGGCGGCCCATCACGTTCTGGGAAGCGGCCGTGCGCAATCTGCTGCGCATCTTCGACATCATGCCGTTCCCTTTTTATTCCATCGGTCTTATCTGTGTCTTCGCGAGCCGTCGCGACCAGAGAGTCGGCGATATGGTGGCAGGCTCCGTGGTCGTGCGCGAGCGCGAAGCCGAAGCGCCGACCTTCGATCAGGTCTTCGCAGGGCCTGTCTCCGACGCGGCGCTGCGTCGTTCGTTCAAGCCCGTCGTCTTCAACGCCAGCCTGCAACCCATCACGGCGCGCGAGATGGAGGTCGTCGAAGCGTTCCTGCGCCGCCGTTGGGACTTGCCGGACCATCCGCGCCAGTGGATGGCATGGCGCGTCGCCACACCGCTCTTGATGAAACTGCGACCCGAATACGACATCAAGACCTTTACCTACGAAGGCTTTCTCGAAGAACTGCTCCACCGCTACCGCGCCGAACACCGCTTCACAGGCTAACGGTAAAGACTTACGGAAACCGCCCGCCCTTTATCAGTTTCCGTTAAAAAAGCCTGACTTTCATGTTCAGAGAGTCGTACAGCCTGAGCGAAATTGACCGGGCTTTAACGCTCTGTTAAGCTTATCTGTTTGATATCAACCACAGTATTTCATCTATAGAAAGGTAAGAAGGAAAGCAATGTCTGGTGATGTTTTTATCTTGGGTGGGAAGCGGACGCCGATGGGCGAGTATACGGGCGCGCTGAAGGATATTTCGGCGATTGATCTGGGCGCGATTGCCGCACGCGGCGCGCTCGAAGCGACAAACGTTAGCGGCGAAGAGATTGACCATACTATTATCGGCAACGCCTTGCAGACTTCCGGCGATGCCATCTACGGCGCGCGCCACGTCGCACTGAAAGCCGGTGTGCCGTTTGACCGTCCGGCCTTGACCGTCAATCGTCTTTGCGGCAGCGGCATACAGTCAATCATCAACGGCGCGCACATGATTCAGCTTGGCGAAGCGCAGACGTGTCTGGTCGGCGGCATGGAATCAATGTCGCAAGCGCCGCATGTCATCTACGGCGCACGCTCCGGCTTCGCGCTCGGACAGGGCAAACTAGAAGACAGCCTGATGGTCGCGCTCCTCGATACTTACTGCAATACGCCTATGGCCGGAACGGCCGAGAATCTTGCGCGACGCCACGAGATTTCGCGCGAGGCGCAAGACCAGTATGCGTTGCGCTCTCAGCAGGAGGCCAAGCGTGCGCTCGATGCTGGCATCTTTGCCGAAGAGATAGTGCCCGTCGAAATCAAGACACGTAAGGGCGTGACCCTCTTTTCGGCCGACGACCACATGCGCCCGGAAACCACTCTTGAAGGTCTTGCAAAACTGCGTCCCGCTTTCAGCAAGGACGGGTTCGTGACAGCCGGTAATGCTTCCGGCATTGTTGACGGCGCGGCGGCGCTTGTCATCGCTGGCGAAGATTATGTCAAGGCGAAAGACGCGAAACCATTGGGTCGCATCGTCAGTTGGGCTTATGCGGGAGTCGAGCCGGAAATCATGGGCATCGGCCCTGTGCCAGCGACGCGCAAGGCGCTCGAAAAGTCCGGGCTGAAGCTCGACCAGATTGACCTCGTCGAAGTCAACGAAGCTTTCGCGGCCCAATATCTTGCGGTCGAGAAGGAACTCGGCCTCGACCGCTCGCGTACCAACGTCAACGGCGGCGCAATCGCGCTCGGCCATCCGCTCGCCGCTTCCGGCACGCGTCTCGTCCTGACCGTTCTGATGGAACTCAAGCGGCGCGGCCTCCGTTATGGTCTTGCCACGGCCTGCATTGGCGGCGGACAGGGCATCGCCATCATTTGCGAAAGACTGTAAAAGCAGTGACGAGTGGCGAGTGACAAGTGACGAGCAAGAAAAAAAAGGAGCGAAGACAAGAGACAAGCTCTTGTCTTTAACTCGTCACTTGCCACTCATCACTGTTCTTAAACGAATTCTTGGACAAAAATCCAAAATCTTGTGCGCGGGGTCGGAGGCCGGAAAAGCCCTGCTCCGAATTAAATACGGCGAGCATTATCGTTAGTTAAGGCTGGCTCGGGATTTGGCCGCACGGCATAATTTTTGCGGTAATGGAGGGGTTGCCGGGGCCATTCCGTGACTCGTCAATTTCGCTTGAGGCTCCCCGCCCGCAAGATAATAATTTAACGCGGCGTTCATGGCGGTGTCAGACTTGCGCAAACGCCGCCCGGCATGATAGAAGCTTGCGTTCAACAAGCAGGTGTCGCTCAGTTCAGTGTCACTCCTCTGTAAACCAAGCAGCAGTTCACAGGTGCTTTCGCAATTGATGTCAGTCTTCTTGCGCACGAGAGGTTCGCGCGCACAACGTTTTCAACTCTTACTTTCAACGCTCTAAGGAGTTTCCTGCATGTCCAAACTTCTCCGGCTCCCTCTTGTCGCGCTGTTGCTCATCGCGATGAGCGCGGTCGCGGCGTTTGCCCAGTCAACGACGACCGGCGCTATCGGCGTCACCGTCACTGACCCGCAAAGCGCTGTCGTGCCCAACGCAACCGTGTCAGTGCGTAATATTGAAACCAATAAGGAAGATACGGCGACGACCGATGACGAAGGTCGCGCGCGCATCGCCAACCTTCAACCCGGCACTTACACCGTGACCATCAACGCCACTGGCTTCGGCGCGTTCACACAGGAACAGGTCGTGGTCGAAGTCGGCCGCGTCACTTCGCTCGATTCGCAGCTTGCCATCGGCGCGACGACCGGCCAGGTGGACATCACTGCCGAAGCCCCGGTCATCAATACCACGCAGCAAGACTTTTCTACCAACATCAACCAGACCTCCATTAACGAGCTGCCCATCAACGGCCGCCGCTGGTCCAACTTCGCCCTGCTGACGCCCGGCGCTGTTCCAGACGGCACGTTCGGTCTGATCTCTTTCCGCGGCATTTCGGGCCTCCTGAACAACAACACGATTGACGGCGGCGACAACAATCAGGCGTTCTTCGCCGAAGAGCGCGGCCGCACGCGCATCAGCTACTCTGTCAGCCAGGCCGCGATTCGTGAGTTTCAGGTCAACACGTCGAGCTATTCGGCCGAGTATGGTCGTTCGGCTGGCGGCGTTGTTAACGCCGTGACCAAGAGCGGAACCAACGAGTTTCACGGTCAGGTCTTCTATTACCAGCGCAATAACAAGTGGGGCGCGCGCAACCCGCGCAGCTTCGCTACCGAAAACATCAACGGCGTCTTTACGCCCGTGGCCTTCAAGCCCGAAGACGTGCGCCATCAGTTTGGCGGCGTCGTCGGCGGGCCGATTGTTAAAGACAAAGCCTTCTTCTTCTTCAGCTACGACCAGCAGAAGCGCAACTTCCCCGGCGTCGCCACCTTCACGCAGTTAGACTTTCTGAATCGCGCGGATACCTGCCTCTTGACAGCCCCGCTCGGTCAGGCCGTCACGCTGGCGCAGTGTCCGGCCTTCGCAGGAACGGCCAATGCGAGCCGCACGGGCAACAACGCTGCCACGCTCGGCACAGGCAAAGGCTTGACGACCGCGCAGGTCAACAATGCGCTCAACTTCCTGAACAGCCTTTCGGGCGAAGTGCCGCGCACAGGCGACCAGAAGCTCTTCCTGCCGAAGGTTGACTGGAACATTAATTCCAGCAACACCTTCACGGCCACCTACAATCGTCTGCGCTGGGAATCGCCCGCGGGCGTCCAGACGCAGGCCATCAACACGCGCGCCAAAGACAACTTCGGCGACGACGGCGTTAACATTGACACGCTGAATCTGCGACTTGCTTCAACGATCACCTCGTCCTTGCTCAACGAGTTTCGCTTCCAGTGGTCGCGCGACAACGAATTTCAGATTAGCCAGCCGCCTCTGCCGGGCGAGCCGACCACTTCGGTTGGCGGACGTTCGCCGCAGACCAACATCACCAACGGCTTCACCTTCGGCATCCCCGAATTTCTTGAGCGCCCCGCTTTCCCGGATGAGCGCCGCGTTCAGTTTGCCAACACGATGACGGCCACCTACGGCAATCACACCTTCAAGTTTGGCGGCGACATCAACTTCGTCAAAGACATCATCAACAACCTGCGCTTCTCCGGCGGCGAGTTTAACTACACGGGCGGCACAAACGCCGTCGGCTTCTACGGCGGACTCAATGACTTCATCATTGACTACACCAACTTCCTCGGCGCGCTTCCGGCCAACTCGCGCTGCTACAGCAGCACACGCACTCCGGGCCGTTGCTACGGCGGCAACTTCAACCAGGGCTTCGGTGTGTTGGGTCTCACGATGCGCACAACGGATGTCAACTTCTTCCTTCAGGACGACTGGCGCGTCAACCAGCGTTTGACCTTAAACCTCGGCTTGCGCTACGAGTACCAGAAGAATCCTGACCCGATTAACGTTAACCCGCTGCTGCCGCAGACGGCTAACATGATTGATGACAAGAAGAACTTCGGCCCGCGCTTCGGCTTCGCCTACGACGCCACCGGCGACGGCAAGACCAGCCTGCGCGGCGGCTACGGCATCTATTACGGCCGTGCCATCAACTCGACCATCTACAACGGGCTCATCAACACGGGCGTCGGCATTGACCGCGCGCAGCGGCAGGTGACCGTCACGGCGACCAACGCGATTGCGCCCAGCTTCCCGAACCTGATTCCGTCCGGCGCGTTGACGACTCCTGCGGTGCAGTATTTCGATGAAGAGTTCCAGCTTCCGCAGATTCAGCAGTTCGATTTCATCCTCGAACGCCAGATTGCGAGCAACACCATCGTCTCTGCATCTTACCTGTTCAGCTACGGCCAGTATCTTCCGAACTTCGTTGACACCAACCTGAATCCGAACAACATCGTCTTCAGGTCGTTCAACGCGGTGGGCGGCCCCTTCGATGGTCAGTCCTGGACGATACCGCTCTTCTTGGGCGCAAGGCCGAACCCGAACTTCGCGCAGATTACGGAGATCCGCAGCGACGTTTTCTCCAAGTACCACGCGCTGGTGCTGCAAGCGAATCGTCGTCTGACTGACGGGCTGCAATTCCAGGTCAACTACACGCTCTCGCGTGCTCAGGACAACGGACAAAGCTCCGTCACCTTTACCTCGAACAACCTGCCGTCCAATGCCTTCGATCAGGCTAGCGAAAACGGCCTGTCGAATTTCGACCGCCGGCACAAGTTCGTGGCTAGCGTCGTCTACAACACAGACTTCGCCAGCCTCAGGGACAACAAAGTCGGTAATGCGATTTTCAACGGCTGGACCATTGCGCCCATCCTCAATGCTTTCTCAGGACAGCGCTATAGCCCGACCGTCTCCGGCACGGTCAACCCGACCAACAACTTCGGCATCGCCGGCGGCACGCAGGCGGGCGGCATCAACGGCTCGAACGGTTCAACCCGCTTCTCGCTCGTGCCGCGCAACTACTTCAAGCAGCCGAAAATCTGGTACGTTGACCTGCGCCTCTCGCGTCGTTTCAGCATTACTGAAAATACGAAGTTTGAAGTCTTAGCCGAAGCCTTCAACCTGTTCAATCGCACACAGGTTACAGGCGTCAACACACTGCTCTATTCGATTCCGACCAACGGAACGAATCTGACCTTCAACAGCGGCTTTGGCAGCGTCACCGGCGCTGACAGCACGCTCTTCCGCGAGCGTCAAATCCAACTCGCTGCGCGCTTCGAGTTCTAAACTCCAAACGCCGACAGCTTTAAGCAATCGGGTGTGCTGCTCATATCAGCACACCCGATTTTTTTCGTTCAGGATGAAGACGGCTCTCGCGCGCTCTCTGCTCATCCGTTGTCCGAAGATAAAGCATACGGCAGTCGGAATGTACGGAAACGGACGGAACGTTCCGTCGCGCTCGTCGTCAAGCGAACGTGCCCTCGCCCTCTTTTATCCTTATCTTTCCTCAACACTTCTGCCGGATTGCAGCAATAGTTTGCCGCCCTGCGCTGCGGCTGGCACATGGCTTGCCGCCTTTCCCTGCTGAAGGCAGATACCATGCGTGGCAAGAACTAAAACCGCGTGCGGGCGGCCTTGCTTGAATGATTCAAGTCGGAGAAGCACACAAGGACTAAGAGGAGGACAGACAGGCAATGGGTTTACCAAATAAGGATGAAGTCGAAGGCAAATTCGATCAGGCTAAAGGCGCTGTTAAAGAGAACGTCGGTCGCGCCGTAGACGATGGAGAGATGGAGAGCGAAGGAGCGGCAGACCGCGCAGGCGGCAAGATTCAGGAAGGCTACGGCGAAGCCAAGCGCAAGGTCGGCGATGCCGTCAAGGACATCGGTGATAAGATTCGCAGTTAAGCTTTAACCAATCTTCAAAATCATGTGGACGTAAAAAGGGAAAACCCCTTGCTCGCTTCTACTCAGAAGCGAGCAAGGGATTTTCTCCGTCTGACCCTCTCGCGTTCTATTCCCAACGACGCCAGCGACGACTAGGCCCTTCATCCATCAGCTTATCCACGCCGCGACGAAACGCCTGCTCTGTGTAACCGTAATCAGGATTGCGCTCTTCGCGCTGCTCCATCTCCCTTTCGCGCGGCGTTAGAGCATGACGCCGCATGCGCGGACGAGGCTCGCCTCTCTCTTCGTCATGCGGACTGGCCTCGCGCCTGCCCGTCTCATCCCATAGCTCATTCAATCGAACCCTCTCGTCTTCCGCCGGCCGCCGGTGCTCGCCTGCCGTTGAAAACCGCCTGCCATTACGAGCATAACGCTCATCATCAACACTGCGGCCTGCGCGCTGTTCATACTCGCGCTCATCTCTATAACGATATTCGTCGTCTCTCTCGCGACGCTCGCGCTGCGCAGCATAACGCCGCTGGTCATCTCTCTGGCTGCGCTGCGCCGCACGGATAGCTTCTTCAAACTCCATCCGACGCTCACGCTCGCGGTATTGAATCTCATCCTCACGTACGCGGCGTTCATCTGCATCCGTGTAATAATCGCGCCCGCGCTGCACGCGGCGACTGTGGCTGCGGCGCTCATCAAAGCGCGGCCCTCGCTCGTCGTCATTTACATCACGCGGCCTTCTGTCGCGTGGCCCAGTAATGTCTGCGCGCGCCTCTGGTCTTCGTCGTTCGTCCCGTTCATCCTCATCATTGCGCTCACGCCTCGCAGCGCTCCGACGCCGCCCTTCAATGACTGCCGCGAAGCGTTCGAGGTCGTCTTCCAACTGCCGCTCAGGGTTCTTACCGAAGAGCCTTGCGATTATTTCTCCGAAGCGTCCGGCGGGCAGCGCGTAGCCGAGCACAACGCGCACGAGAGTTGTCCCGCGTCTCGTCTCTTCAAAGACCACTTCGCCTTCCGTGTCCAGGTCGCCGCGCACGGAGCGCCATGCGATGAGATGCTCCGGCTCGAAACGCGTCGTCTCCGCCTCCCATTCGACTTCCGTGCCGAGCGGCGCTTCGGCAGACCACCTAGTGAAACGACGGCCCGTATAACGCACCTCCCTGATATTCTTCATCCACTTGGGAAAGCTCTCGAAGTCGCTGAAGAAATCGAAGACGCGCTCGATGGGTGCTCTAATCTCGATGCGTTTTTCTATAATGTGCATAAATAAATCCCCTCCCCGCATCAGGAAAAAAGGTCTGCGGTCAGGAGCCTTGAAATCAAAAACATCCTTCTTTTGACTCTAACGACTCCTGACCGCTCAGACTATTCCTGACGAACGTGCTCGGCTCCGATGTCCTGCAACAACTGCTCAAGCTTGTTTGCGTCTTCATCGGATTTAGCCTCGACGCCCAGGAGGATGCCGCCGCCGCGCAGTTCCGAGTCGTAAACTTTGGCACGATGTTCGGGGATGCCAGCGCCTATGAGCGCGCCGATGATGCCGCCGGTCGCGCCGCCCGCGCCTGCTCCGGCCAGCGCAGCGACAATCGGCCCGGCGACGAAGAGGCCGAGGCCCGGAATGGCAACCGCAGAGACGCCTGCCGCGATGGCTGCGAGCGCTGCGCCCGTTGCGCCAAGCGCTCCGCCGACTGCTCCGCCGATGCCCGCTCCATCTGCGGCGCGCGTTCCCGTCTCGACGGCGAATTCCTTGCTCTTAGTAGCATCGGACATCAACACGCTGATGTCGTCGCGCGTGTAGCCGCGTTTGATGATGGCATCAACGGCCGCTTCCGCTGCCACGCGCGTCTTGAAAAGTCCTGTCACCAATGTTGCCTTTGCCATAACAGTCTTGCTCCTTCACGTTTTCAAGTCTGATGAAAGCAGAGAGAAAGGGGACGCTTTCTGTCCTGCCAGACAGCAATCTACAGGCTCACTCCTCACGGTGGCCCAATTCTGCTTCTTAAGGGGGAAATCTGCTTACATGTTCGGACAGCCGGTGCATCGCTGTCAACCCGTTTGCGGAAAGGATAAACGATGAACAAGGAACGATAAATGAAAGCCTTGCTCTTACTTCATCATTCACGCTTCCGCGTTCATCGTTTCTGAATGTGCGCGGGGTGTTGTAATGTACTTCCGGCAGTAAATTCCATCAGGGAGAGCATAATGATCAAGGCGGTAATTTTTGATATTGACGGAACGCTCGTTGATTCCGTTGACCTTCATGCGCAGGCTTGGAAAGAGACTTTCAAACACTACGGCAAAGATATTCCATACGAGCAGGTGCGACACCAGATTGGCAAGGGTGGCGACCAGTTGATGCCGGTCTTCTTTTCTCAGGACGAGCTGGACGAGTTTGGCGAAGAGATGGAAGAGTATCGCGGCAAGATTTACAAGCGCGATTATCTGCGGCGCGTGCGTGCCTTCCCGCAGGTACGCGAACTCTTCCTCAAAATCAAGACGGATGGCAAGCGCCTCGCTCTGGCTTCTTCAGCCAAAGAGGATGAGCTTGCGGCCTACAAAAAGTTGGCCCAGATTGAAGACCTCGTCGAAGAAGAAACTTCTGCCGACGATGCGGAGAAATCCAAGCCGCACCCGGACATTTTCGAGGCGGCGCTTGAACAACTCGGCGGACTAGCGCCCGAAGAAGTGATAGTCGTCGGGGATACGCCTTACGATGCGGAAGCCGCACGTAAAATCCGGCTGCGAACCATCGGCGTGCTCTGCGGCGGTTTCCCTGAAACCGAACTCGACGCCGCCGGATGCATCGCAATCTACGAAGACCCGGCGGACTTGCTCGCACGCTATAATGAATCAATCATCGCTCGACAATGAACAGTCCAAAGTCCAAGGCCCAGAGTCCAAAGTCTAAATCTTCTCTTCTTGACTTTGGACTCTGGACCTTGGACTTTGGACTATCTTTACTTAGTTGAGAATTCTGCACATCAGTTCGGCGCGTGTGCTCGGCGGCGGAGAGAGGCATCTGCTTGACCTGACGCTGGCGCTCGCCGCACGCGGTCACGACGTCCACATCGCCTTCCGCCCCGGCTCTGTGCTTCAGGAACAACTCGCCGCGCAGCAACTATTGCCAGCCAGCAATCTCTTCAAGCTTCCGTTGCGCAATGCGCTCGATTTTAAGAGCGCGCGGCGGTTGGCACGCATCGTCCGCGAGCGCCGTATAGAGATTGTCCACGCACACATGGCGCGCGATTATCCGCTCGCCGCGCTGGCAACGCGACAAAGCAATGAAGCGCGCCTCATTATCACGCGCCACGTTCTGTTTCCCCTTAGTAAAATCCACCGGCTGACGCTCTCACGCGTCTCACGCGTCATCGCCGTCTCCGAACCTGTCGCACGCACCTTAAGCGCGCAGCGAATCTTTCCCGAGCGGAAAATCTGCGTCGTGCCTAACGGCATTGACCTTCAACGCTTCAATGCGAGCGGCCGCGCTCAGGGGCGCGCAAGCCTTTGTCGGACACTCGGGATTGACGAAAACAGGCTCTTAATCGGAACGCTCGGCGAGCTTAATCCACTCAAAGGTCATGCAGATTTTCTGCGCGCGGCCATGCTCGTCGCAAAGCAGTTTCCGGCAGCAGACTTCGTCATCGCGGGCGCAGATTCGTCTGACACAGGAGAGCATCGCGCGGCGCTCGAACGTCTCATCAGCGAGTCGGGCTTAAAGGGGCGGGCGCATCTAGCAGGCTGGCTCGATGATGTCGCACCGTATCTATCAGCGCTCGATGTTTTTGTCTCAGCTTCGCGCAACGAATCCTTCGGTTTGGTGATTGTCGAAGCGATGGCAAGCCAGGTGGCAATCGTTGCGACCATGACGGAGGGCGCGCGTTCGATTATCGAAGACGGCGTGAGCGGCCGGCTTGTCGCAATCGGCGACGTTAAAGCGCTCGCCGCAAGCGTCTGTACGTTGCTTGCCGACGTTGATGAGAGAAGAAGGCTGGTCGCTCAGGCTCTCGAAGCTGCGCGCGAACGATTTAGCCTGGAGCGTATGGTTGCGGACACGGAGCGGATTTACATGGAAGCGCTGGATGACAAGACGGATAAGAGAGCATCTCTCTCATCATAATACGAGGGCGTCTCTCTCATCCGTGGCGCGTTATCCGGCGAGATGGTCCAGCGCTTTTCCTGTCAGGCGAAAAGTAGTCCATTCGTCCATCGCGACAGCGCCGAGGCTCTTGTAGAAGTTGATTGCAGGTTCGTTCCAGTCAAGCACGGCCCATTCAAAGCGCCCGCAGTTTCGCTCTCTGGCAAGGCGTGCGAGATGGACGAGCATCGTGCGGCCAATGCCTTTGCCTCTCGCTTCCGGCCTGACGTAGAGGTCTTCCAGATAGAGGCCGCGACGGCTGAGAAACGTCGAGAAGTTGTGAAAGAAGAGTGCGAAGCCGACCGCCGCGTCTCCGTAGTAACTGATGACGACTTCAGCCGCCGGGCGTTCGCCGAAGAGCGCTTCTCTCAGAGACTCTTCGCTTGCTACCACTTCATCCGACAGGCGCTCATACTCTGCGAGTTCCCTGATGAACGAGAGAATCAAAGGCAAATGCTCTTCGTTTGCCTTTTCAATCCTGAGGTTTGCAACCGGCTTCGTAGTCTTCATCATTTTTATTCCGTGGCGCTCATCCCTGTTCGATTGTTTTGTGCCCGTCAGCCTTTTCGATGCGGTTGCGTCCGAGCGCCTTGGCATTGTAGAGGGCCATGTCTGCGCGGGCAATCATGTCGTTGCCGGACTCCTGTTCTGTGAGGCTGGCGACACCTGCGCTCAAGGTGAGCGGAAAGATGTGGCCGCCGCCGAAGAGTTGTGCATCTGCGGCGAGGCGTATTTTTTCCGCGAGCGCCATCGCTCCTTCCAGATTAGTCTCCGGCAGCAGCACCAGAAATTCCTCGCCGCCGTAACGAAAAACCATGTCCGAGCCGCGCACGGCTTTAGTTAAAATTCCGGCGATTTGCTGTAGAGCAACGTCGCCTGCGGCATGGCCGTAAGTGTCGTTGATGCTTTTGAAGTGGTCCAGATCAATCAGGACGCAGGAGAGCGGGCGCTGGTAGCGTCGCGCTTCAGCCTGTTCGTGTTGCAGCGTACGCTGTAAGCCGTAGCGATTGAGAAGGCCGGTCAACGCATCGGTCGCGGCCTGCTCCTGTGCCATCTCGGCGCTGGCTCTGGCAGCTTCGGCGCTCGCACGCAACTGGTCGCGCTCGCGCTTCAAACGGATGGAGACAGAGACGCGCGCCAGAAGTTCTTCGGCCTTGAAGGGCTTGCTGATGTAGTCGTTTGCGCCGAGCGTGAGGCCGCTGACCTTCATCTCCGTCTCGTCGCGCGCGGAAAGAAAGATGACGGGCAGGTCGTGTGTGCGTTCATCCTCCTTAATGAGGCGGCAGGCTTCCATCCCGTCCATCTCCGGCATCATCACATCGAGGATAACAAGATCGGGCAGCGTCTCGCGCGCCATCGAGACCGCCTCGCGGCCGTTCTCCGCGACGAAGACACGGTAGCCCTCGCGCTCCAGACGACGCTGTATCAACGAACGATTAATCGGCTCGTCGTCGGCCACAAGAATGATGGGCTGTCTCTCTTCAGTTGGATTGAACATACTTGACTACAGAACTCAGAAGCCCGAAGTTAGAAGAAACTAAAACCAGAAAGAAGCGGGTCGAACTTCTGATTATGAATTCTGAATGTTGGATTCTGACTTATGACTCCTGTTTCGATCAAACGTCTGCGCCCGGAATCTCCGGCGGCAGGTTAAACCAGAAGGTAGAGCCTTCGCCGGGCGCGGACGTGACGCCGATCTGGCCGCCCAGCCTGCGGACGAGACGCTTGGAAATAGCAAGGCCGAGGCCGGAGCCGCCGTGCGTGCGCGTGGTCGAAGCGTCGGCCTGTCGAAACTCGTCGAAGATGTCAGGGAAGGATGCAACGTCAAACCCGATGCCTGTGTCCGTCACGCTAATCTGCGCGCTGCCAGCCTCGACCTGCTCGACCTTGATTTGGATGAAGCCGGAATCCGTAAACTTGACGGCGTTCGAGAGCAGGTTCATCAAAATCTGTCGCACGCGTTCGGGGTCTGTTCTAACGACGGGCGCATCCTCCGCAATCTCAATTTTAATGGCAAGTCCTTTCATCTCGGCGGTCGTGCGAATGTCGGCGACGGCGCGGCGAATCACTTCGTCGAAGGCGACGCTATCCATGTAGACTGGAAAGCGCTGCGCATCAATGCGCGCCAGGTCGAGCGTTTCTTCGACCATTCGCAGCAGTTGCCCGGCAGACTCAAGGATGGTTCTCACGTCCGTTAATTGCTGCTCGTTCAAGTCGCCGGAAAAACCTTCGAGCAGCATTTGTGCGTAGCCGATGATGGCGTTTAAGGGCGTGCGCAGTTCGTGCGAGATGATGGACATAAACTCCGTCTTATGTCGCTCGGACTGGCGCAGGTTGTCTTCGAGTTCGATGATATGACGGGCCTGCGCGTGGCGCTGATGGCTGGCGTTAAGGCTGTGGAAAGCGATGGCGATGGGACGCGTGAAGAGGTCTGCGAGACGCTGCTCGTCGGCACTCGCTTCAGTCGGCACGCGGGAGAACGTGACAATCACACCGAGGAGTTGACCGGGCGCGCCCGTGATGGGTGTGGCCCACACGCCGCGCAAGCCTGACCAACGCACGGCCGCATACAAGCCAGCGAAGCGCGCTTCTCCCGCTAGGTCAGCGACCACGGCGACGCGCTGTGTGGCCGCCAGACCGCAGACGGGGTCGCTTAAAGCGACGCCCTGCGAATAACGTTCGAGCAGGCCGGTCGGAAGATACTTCGTCGCGGCCAAGCGCAGCAGTTTCGCGTCCTCGTCCCAGCGCAGGATAGCAGCAGCGCCGACCTCCGCAATCTTCGACCATGAATCAAGCACCGCGCGCAAGACGCGGTCGAGGTCTGCCGGGCTGGTCACGTCGCCCGCCAGACGCAACAGCGTCAGCAGGTCTTCTATGTAGGAACGAAGGCGCGCGTGCAGTTGGGCGTTGAGAATCAGCGGCGCGACCGTCTCTGCGACGCGCGCCAGAAGTTGCTGCTCGGCGGGCGTCCAGCGGCGCGGCGCGTCCGATTCGACGAGGCCGATGATGGCGAGCACACGGCCTCCGTAAATAATCGGCGAGAGATAAATCGAGCGCGCCCCGAGTCGTTCTACGAGTGGGCGGAGCTCACTATCAGCGGCGCGGGCTGCGCGCGCGTCTTCGAGAAACATCGGACACTGTTCAGCGTAAGCCGTCTGCTCCGCCTTCGAGAGAGGCACGTTGAGCTCAAGCGGAGGACGGTCGTCGCCCGGCGTCCAGGCGCGTAAGGTTTGCTCAAGGCGTCCGGCAGCGGCCATCCGAAGCGTGACGAAGCTTGCGGGCAGAGCGCGCGCTACCACGTCAATTACCTGCTGAATAATGCGGTCGAGGTCGAAGGATGCGCCGGTGGTCGAATAGAGACGGTCAATGAGTGCGGTCTCGCGCATGCGCGCATGCTCGCGCTCGTCTGCGCCCGTGATGCGCTCTAATAGTTCGAGTCGCCTGAGCGTTGCAGAGAGAAGTTCGGCGACGACGCTTGCGCTGTCTGCGTCTGCATCATCGTAGGCTGAGGGGCGTGCTGTGCTGGCGATGAGAAGCCCCGTAGCGGCTAAGCCGTGTGCAAGCGGAGCACAGAGGACGGAAGCGGCGGCTCGACAGACGAGCGGCATGACGAGAGCGCCGCTGATGAGTTCGGTCGAGACATCATTGAAATAAAGTGGTGCGCCTCTTTCGAGAGCGCGAGCGAGCATCGTATGCCTGACGCGCACCACCTCGCCGTCCATGATGCTTTCAACTTCAGCGCCGCGTTCGACGTGTGCATGCAAAGCCTGACGGTCGTCTCCGGCGCTGGCCGTGAAGCAGAACAGTTGGCCCGGTATTAACTCCGAGAGTGCACGCAGGGCTCTGCGGACGGCCTCTTCCTGAGTGCTCGCTGCATTCAACTCGCGGGCCAGCGCGGCAATCCTATGCAGCCGCTCCGGCGCATCGTGCGCTGCCCGGTCTGGATGCGTGTCCTGCTCGTTCATGCGTAGATCTGTTTCTGTCTTTGCCATCAAGTTGGAGGCGCTCCCGGCCTGAGCGCAGGCAGAGACGGGCGAGGACCACATCCTGCCTTGAAGACGAAAGACTATTGGGCGCAAGAGACTTTTTTGAGGCGCCGCACGTACGCCTGCCCACGCATCTTAAAATAGTTTCATTGATGGCCGCAACAGCCAGTCTTTATGTTAAGCTTGGTCAGCCGTCGAGCAGTCAGTAATCAGTAAACAGCAAAGGCTGTTTTTAGTCAGCCGTCGAACGATAATTCGGAGAGTGCTTTTCGTCGGCGACGCTTCAACATGCTTTGAACTGAAAGCCGGCGGCTGAGGCGAAGGAGGCGTGCGGTTTGCGACGACGTGAAGGCGACGGGTGCCCGGTGACGGGCGCGCTACAACTTGTCGGCGATAAATGGACGATGCTGGTCGCGCGCGACCTGATTGACGGGCCCAAGCGCACGACGGAACTACTCACGGCGCTGCATCCCATCAGCAGCCGCACGCTCGTCGGACGCCTGCGCGACATGGAGCACGACGCGCTGATCGAGCGCCGCGACTTCGGCGGCAGCCCGCCACACGTCGAATACATTTTGACCGACCGCGGCCGGCTGCTCCTGCCGCTCCTAGATGCGCTGAGACGACTCGGCGAAACGCTCGACTGCAACACTTGCGAAGAACGCAAAGAGCGCACAGGCTCTTACTGCGCCGCCTGCCCCCGCAACCCTGATGAAGATGCAGCTTCCAGCACAAATACTCGCACGCGACGCGAGCGCGACGATTCGATTGTACTGCTCTAAATAATAGTCCACAGTCCAAAGTCCAAGGTCCAAAGTCAAAACCGTACGTCTTGACTTTGGACCTTGGACTTTGGACTGCGGAGTTTAGTTGAGTTGAGCTTAGTCTGTCGCAACTCCTTCGGCCACGTTGGAGATGACTTCGCCGTCGGGCATGATGATTTTCTGGTGGTCGGCGGTGACGTGCTCGCCTTCGATTGTGACTTCTTCGCCGGTCGGAGTCGGGACGGGAAGATTGTCTAAATAGCGCTCGGCGTCAATGGCGGCCATGCAGCCCGTGCCGGCGGCCGTGACGGCCTGACGGTAGAAGGAGTCCTGCGCGTCGCCGCAGGCGAAGACACCCGGAATGTTGGTTGCCATCGAGCGGCCCGAAGTCTTCAGGTAGCCAACGTCGTCCATATCCAACTGCCCTTTGAAGAGGTCTGTGTTCGGCTTGTGGCCGATGGCTATGAAGACGCCCTCGCAGGGGAAGATGCTCTCTTCGTCTGTCTTCAGATTCTTGAGGCGCACGCCGGTCACGCCCGTTTCCGGCGTGCCCAGGATTTCTTCGACCGCGGTGTCCCAGATAAAATCAATCTTCTCGTTTTTGAAGGCTTTGTCCTGCATAATCTTCGAGGCGCGCAAAGTGTCTCGACGATGAACGACCGTCACCTTTGAAGCGTAGCGCGTCAGGAAGGTCGCTTCCTCCATCGCCGTGTCGCCGCCGCCGACGACGACGATGGGCTTGCCCTTGAAGAAAAAGCCGTCGCAGGTCGCACAGGCTGAGACGCCGTAGCCGCCGAGGCCGTGGGGCGCTGGCGCTTCGCCCGGAATCCCAAGCCACTTGGCCGAAGCGCCCGAAGCGATGATAAGAGTTTCGGCCTTAATCACGTGGTCTTCGGTTTCAAGCGTGAAGGGGCGCTGGCTCAAGTCGGCGGTATTAATCCATGTCACTAAAAACTCCGTGCCGAAGCGGCGTGCCTGCTCGCGAAACTCTTCCATCAGTTCCGGCCCCTGTATGCCTTTGGCGAAGCCGGGATAGTTTTCAACTTCGGTCGTGATGGTCAACTGTCCGCCGGGCTGCGGCCCTTCGACGACGAGCGGCTTCAAATCGGCGCGGGCCGCGTAGATGGCCGCCGTCAAACCGGCCGGGCCGCTTCCGACGATGACAACGTCCCTGTGCAGCGTCTCTTTGCTCATGTAGCTTCGTCAGTCTCCTTTGATTCGAGGGGAAGAATTTTTCAAAATCCGGGCATCACTCTATAGCCTTTTCGGTTGTTCGTATAGTATAACTGTGGACGCTAAAGTAGTCGAATAGGGCTTCGGGTTTCAGGCCAATAAAGCGGCAAGCAGTTAACTCGACTGAACTAAAGCATAGGCTTCGCCGCCGCCGCAGCCAACATTCAGGGAGCATTTTTGAACGCACCGGAGAGCAGCTCAGGCACGACCCGCGACCTCGAAATCATCGCCGTGCTGGGCGCGGGCACAATGGGACACGGCATCGCGCAGGCGGCCGCGCAGGCAGGCTATCTGGTCATTCTCCGCGAGATAGACAAAGAGCGGCTGGCGCGCGGCGTCGAAGCCATTGACCGCAATCTGACAAAGGGTATCCAGCGCGGCAAACTAACGGAAGAAGAGCGCGACCTCGCGCTGCAACGCATACGCGGGACCGTTCACCTCCCGGAGACGAGCGAGGCAGACCTCTTCATCGAAGCTGCGCCGGAAGTGCTTGAGATGAAGCAGAGCATCCTGCGCGAGGTGGAAGCTCAGGCGCGCAAACCTTTCATCTTTGCGACCAACACTTCTTCGCTCTCAATCACGGAGATTGCCCGCGCTGCCCGGAGACCGCAGGCCGTCATCGGCATGCACTTTTTCAATCCCGTGCACATCATGCGGCTGCTGGAAATAGTGGTCGGGCGCGAGACGAGCGCCGGAACGGTGGAAGCGGTGCGCAAGGTCGGGCTGAGGATGAAGAAAGAGCCGATCACGGTGCGCGACGTGCCGGGTTTCGCTTCGAGCCGCCTGGGCGTTGCGCTCGGCCTTGAAGCGATGCGGATGCTGGAACAAAATGTCGCCAGCGCACGCGACATAGATACGGCGATGGAACTCGGCTATAACCATCCGATGGGGCCTCTGCGCCTGACAGATCTGGTTGGCCTTGACGTGCGCCTGCACATCGCCGAGTATCTGCACTCGGCGCTCAAATCCGAAACCTTTCGTCCGCCCGAAATCCTGCGGCGCATGGTGGCCGACGGCAAGCTCGGCAAAAAGAGCGGCCAAGGCTTTTATCAATGGAACGAGTAAACAGTTTTCAGTTTTAGATTTTCAGCTCGCAGCTTTTTGCTCTCAACTGAAAACAGGAAACTGAAAACTGAAAACTAACCTATGAGCACGCCCTACAACGAAGAGAAACGCTTTGCGTTGCGCATGGCGCTGCGGCTGCCCATCGTTGTCTCAGGGCGGGCTGAAGACGGCGCGGCGTGGTCTGAGCCGACCGAGACGGACGACATCTCGACCTCCGGCGCGCTCTTTCATCTCAACCAGAAAGTGAATCGCGGCGAGCGTCTTTACCTGCGCGCGCACAGGCCCGACGGCGCACCCATCGAAGTCACAGCGATGGTGATACGGGTTGCGCCCGCCATCTACGGCACGGCGCGCGTCGGCGTCCAGATTAGCGAACCTACCGAAAACTGGCTGCGCCTCTTCGTCTCGTGGGTCGCAGACGAACAGCCGACGACATCCGACAACGAGCAACAATAAATCAAGTGATGAGTAATGAGTGATGCGTGATGAGTAAAAGCGATCTGTCTTTTCACTCATCACGCATCACTCATTACTCATCACTATTTTTCTCATCAATGGAGTAAACATGTCGCAATCTTACGAAACGTTACTGGTCGAGCGGCGCGAGCGCGTCGCCATTATCACCATCAATCGCCCGGAGAAGCGAAACGCTTTGAACATTCAGACGCGTGCTGAGGGCGCAGCGGTGCTGGAAGAATTACGCGATGATGAATCTGTGGGCGTCGTCGTTTTTACGGGCGCGGGCGACAAGGCTTTCGTTGCGGGCGCGGACATCGGAGAGTTTGCCGGGCGCACAGCGCTCACGCAGCGCGACGTGATGCTCGGCCGCTCGCTCTTTACAGCGGTTGACACCTTTCCGAAGCCCATCATCGCCATGGTCAACGGCTACTGCCTCGGCGGCGGCTGCGAACTGGCGCTCGCCTGCGACCTTCGCATCGCCAGCGAGACGGCCTCCTTCGGCCAGCCGGAAATCAATCTCGGAATCATTCCCGGCGGTGGCGGCACACAACGCCTGACACGTCTCGTCGGTGAAGGCAAGGCGATGGAGTTGATTCTGACCGGCGACATCATAGACGCGAAGACAGCCTTTTCCATCGGCCTCGTCAACATGGTCGTCCCCGCTGCGGACCTCGCCGCGAAGACAATGGAAATCGCGGGCCGCATCAGCGAGAAGAGTCCCATCGCGCTAAGGATGGCAAAAGAAGCTGTCAAGATAGCTTCACGCTCGAATCTAGATGAAGGCTTGCGCCGTGAAGTTGACCTCTTCGCGCTCTGCTTTTCCAGCGAAGACAAGGACGAAGGTGTCAAGGCTTTCCTCGAAAAACGCAAGCCCTCGTTCAAAGGAAAGTAAGACTGACTGCTTTAAGATTCCATGCGTCTCATCGCACTCATCGTCGGCCTTGCGATTGCTGTCACCGGCGGCGTCATTGCTTACCGCGCCTTCTTTCTCGAACCGCAGACGACCGTCGTTATCACAGGGACGAACGTGCGCCAATTGCCGGACACCTTGCGCGTTGCAGCCGGGCTCATTCTGCTCATCGCAGGCGCTTGCCTTGCCTTCTTCGCCGCACGACGCAAACCCATGTGAGTGCTGCTTGACGCCTCTTCGCGCGCTAAGTTACTCTGTTTGTTCGTCGCACAAGCGCGACCTACCAACTCCAGAAGGGGCCGTAGCTCAGCTGGGAGAGCGCATGACTGGCAGTCATGAGGTCAGGGGTTCGATCCCCCTCGGCTCCATCAATAGTTTAGGGGCTACCATACGGTAGCCCCTAATTTGTTTGAGTCACTATAGTGTCACGCCTATTTTAAAACATCTTTTCAAGCTTCTTAGTCGCAGCTTGCGGTACAGGTGGTAAGTGCAGCCCGCTCATATTGAATCATTGAGCACGTACCTCTGTGGTGGTCCAGTTTTTAATCAACTCTCGACTGGTCCAAAGTTAGACTTCCTCGTTGGCCCAAGCTTGTGTATACTGCGTCCCGTTGTGCGGCACGTGGTTTAGTTTTTCGTGGCAGAAAAGCATTACCACTCCTGCCTTATCCGCAACTATTCATGCACCCGCTCCCTTGAGAGGCAAAACGGGTGCGAGCCTCTGCGCACGCTGCACCGCCGAAGGCCAGGTAGTCAAACTCCTTTTCAAAGAAAGATGGACACCATGAGGTTTTTCAGCCCACGTATCAAACAACCCTTCAGTCTGACCCTTATTCTGCTGTCCGTACTGTGTTTGCTCATCACGCTGGCAGCGCTTCCCGGCCGCAATATGTCGCGCCGGGATTTCATGCAGTCAGGCGCAAGCAAGGGCGGGTCAGCAATAGAGTCGCAGCGAGCGACGCCGCTCACGCCCGCGCAGGCGCGTGAGGCTTATGGTCAACTCACGCTGAGCTTCGAGGCCAATCGTGGGCAGACAGACGAATCTGTCAACTTTCTGGCGCGCGGCGCGGGCTACACACTCTTTTTGAAACCTACGGAAGCCGTCTTCGTGCTGGCCCGTCAAAGCGACGGACGGGCGCAGGAAAAGCGCGATGCACAATTAACGGATGCCCGCAAGAGATTGACGGCGAGCCGGATTGATGCTCGCAGTAGTAGTGCCAGTTTGCAGCCTCAGGCGGTGCTCCGTATGAAGCTTGTCGGCGCGGACGAGGGGGCGAGAGCCGAAGGTTTAAACGAGTTGGAGGGCAAGGTCAACTACTTCGTCGGTGAGGATTCAGGCCGTTGGCGCACGGAGAATCAGACCTTTGGCCGCGTGCAATATGGTGAAGTCTATCCGGGCATAGACCTGGTCTATTATGGCAACCAGCGGCAGTTGGAGTACGACTTTCACGTTGCGCCCGGAACGGATGCGCGCACCGTCAAGCTTGAGTTTGAAGGCGCGGATAAAGTGGAGGTGGACGCAACGGGCGACCTGCTGCTGACCCTGGGCGAAGGCACGATGCGGCAACCGAAGCCTGTGCTTTATCAGGAGGTGGCTGGCGTGCGACGGGCGGTTGATGGCGGCTACGTGGTTGATGCGGACGGGCGTGTTGGCTTTACGGTCGGCGAGTACGATGCGCAGCGGACGCTCATCATTGACCCTGTGCTGACTTACTCCACCTATCTTGGCGGCAGCGATAGTGATGAAGGCAACGACATCGCTCTGGACTCCGCAGGCAACGCTTACATTTGCGGAAACACCGCCTCGACCAACTTCCCCACGGCCAACCCTATACAGGCAACGTTCGGCGGCGCAAACTTCGCCGGCGGGCGCGACGGCTTCGTGACGAAGCTCAACGCAACGGGCACAGCCCTCATCTACTCGACCTATCTCGGCGGCAGCGGTGACGATAGATGCAATAAAATCGCTGTTGATTCTTCCGGCAACGCCTATGTCGCCGGGGAGACTACCTCTTCAAACTTCCCCACGGCTAACGCTCTTCAGGGTACATTCGGCGGCGGACTTTCAGACGCCTTCGTGACGAAAATCAATGCGGAGGGTTCGGCCCTGGTCTATTCAACTTATCTCGGCGGAGAGATTTTTGATGCGGCTCATGCGCTCACCATTGATTCCACCGGCAGCGCATACATCACCGGGCGCACCACTTCGTCAAACTTCCCTGTGGTTAATCCAATCCAGGCCGCATACAGCGGCGGCCCCGGCGCAGACGCCTTCGTGACAAAGTTCAACCCGGCTGGCTCGGCTATTGTTTACTCGACGTACCTCGGTGGCAACGCTGGCACCGAGGGTGGATTTACGGCGGGCTTCAGCATCAAGGTGGACTCCGCAGGCAACGCCTACGTCACAGGGCAAACTAGAGCGACCAACTTTCCGATAGCCAATGCCATACAGGCAACGTTCGGCGGCGGCTTTCCAGACGGCGACGCCTTCGTGTCAAAGCTCAACGCGGCTGGTTCGGCCCTCGTCTACTCGACTTACCTTGGCGGCAGCGATAACGATATAGGATTCGAGATAGCACTGGATTCAGTCGGCAGCGCACACGTCACAGGCGTTGCGCGCTCTGCCAACTTCCCCACTGCTAACGCCTTCCAGAGCACACTCAAAGGCACTTCGGATGCCTTCGTCACGAAGTTCAACGCGGCGGGCTCGGCCTTCAACTATTCAACCTACCTCGGCGGCACCGCAGACGAGTCAGGTAACGGCATCACAGTTGACTCCGCAGGCAACGCTCTCGTCGCGGGCGGAACTAGCTCTACAGACTTCCCCCTGGTCAACCCGATACAGGGCACGATGGCCGGCGTCTTTGATATCTTCCTGACGAAGTTCAACGCGGCTGGTACGGCGCTCACCTATTCAACGTACTTCGGTGGCAATGGCGGCGATACGGCACTTGCCGTCGCCGTGGACTCGGCCAACAGCGTGTACATGACAGGGCGCACAGCCTCCATCAATTACCCGACGCTCAATCCCTTCCAGAGCACCAACGGCGGCGGCACACAGGACGCCTTTGTCACGAAAATCAGCGACCCGCCAGCGCCAGTGACCTCGACCGTACAGTTTCAGCAGGCGACCTACGACGTGACGGAGGATATAACCTTCGTGAGCGTCAAGGTCACGCGCACGGGCGACACCTCGACGGCGGCCAACGTTGATTATGCAACCAGCAACGCGGTGGCCCTGCAACGAACGGACTACACCATCGCCATCGGCACACTACGTTTCGCCGCAGGCGAGACGGAGAAGACCATCAACATTCTGGTCAACGAAGACTCTTATGTCGAAGGGCGTGAGACCTTCAATATCACCCTCAGCAATCCTATGGGCAATGCCTCGCTCGGCACGACAGCAAGCACCACAGTGCGAATTGATGACGATGCGACCGAGCCTTCGACGAATGTGATTGATGACCCGCAGATTTTCGTGGGCCAACATTACCACGACTTTCTCAACCGGCAGGCGGATGCTGGCGGCCTTGCCTACTGGACTAACGAGATCGCAATGTGCGGCTCGAATCAGGCGTGCATCAATAGCAGGCGTATCGGCGTTAGCGCAGCCTTCTTCATCGAGATGGAGTTTCAGGATAGGGGAGCGTTTGTTCATTACATCTACCGCGCGAGCTTAGGGCGACGACCGACGTTCCTTGAGTTCACGCGCGACCGCAGTTTCCTGACCGCCGGAGGCAATGTGGCGGCTGACATGCAAACCTTAGCGACAGACTTCGTGCAGCGCGCAGAATTCACAAACAAGTATAGCCTCGGACTCTCGCGCGACCAGTTTGTTGATGCGCTGCTGCTAAACGTTCAGCAGACTTCCGGCGTGAACCTGACGAGTCGCCGCAACGAGTTGCTGGCGGAATACGACACCGGCGGCAATCAAACGCAGAGTCGTGCTCGCGTGCTGCTCAAGCTCGTCGGATATACGGAATATAAGCAGGCCGAATATAACAGGGCCTTCGTGCTCGCGCAGTATTTCGGTTATTTACGCAGAGACCCTGACGAGGATGGTTATCAGTTCTGGCTCAACATCCTGAACAACGTAGCGCCGAACAATTATCGCGCGGTGGTCTGCGCCTTTATCACCTCGACCGAATATCAACAGAGGTTCAGCGCGTTAGTTACTCATAGCAATTCGGAGTGCAGCCAGTAGCCTGAAGAACCCTATATGAAGGTTGAACAAACACCCTTCGTGAAATGGTTTATTTCACGAAGGGTGTTTTGGACTGCTAAACTGCCCTCTGGATTCCGACTTGCGCCATGAATGGGTGTCGCTTAGTTCCGTTCTAATTCAAGTAACCGTAAAGAGGGATGATGATGCTCAAAAAGCTGTTGAGGCTTTTCTCGTGTCTCCTGATAGTTTTCTGTAGCGCTCTCAGCTATCAGGCGCAGCAGCCAGCCACCGCAACCTTGAGAGGTATAGTGACAGACCCGGTTGGAGCGGCTGTTACGAGCGCAACCGTGCGAGCGACTCAAATTGCTACCGGCACGTCGCGCGAGACGCTGACAAACGATGAGGGCGTTTATGTTCTGACGAATCTCGCGCCGGGTGAGTATGAGATTAGGGTCGAGGCGAAGGGCTTCGCAACGAAAGTCTCGAAGCTCCCGATAGTGTTACAGGTCGGACAGAACGTGACGATGGATGTCTCGCTTGAAATAGACCTGCGCGAATCAGTCACAGTTGACCTCCTCGGAGAGACGCCGTTAACTGACACTCTCTCCTCGAAAGTTGATGGAGTGATTGAGGAACGCGAGATAGAGAACCTGCCTTTGAACGGGCGCAACTTTCTCGAACTCGCACTGCTCACGCCGGGCAACGCTCCTGCACCAAACTTCGACCCGACTAAGACCAACACAATTCTCATCTCTTCGGCAGGGCAGCTTGGCCGCGGTGGGAGCGTGACGGTTGACGGGGCGGATACTAACGACGACGTAGTCGGAGGAGCAATACAGAACATCTCGCAGGACGCTGTGCAGGAGTTTCAGATTGCTACCAACCGCTTCGACGCGCGGCTCGGGCGTTCCGGCTCATCCGTCATCAATATTGTGACGAAAGCCGGGACGAACGAGTTTCACGGCTCTGCCTCCGCCTATTTTCGCGATAACAGGCTTCAAGGACTGCCCACGACCTTCGACCGCACAACAGGGCAAGAGCCGCCCTTTGACCGTCAGCAGTATTCCTTCACGCTCGGTGGGCCCATCAAGAGAGACAAGGCTTTCTTCTTCGGCTCGTTTGAATACCGTAATCAGGACGGAGCAGTGCTCGTCGGCACGCGCGACCTCGCGACGCGCTCCATCAGGCGCGGCTTTGCAGACGCGCCGCTCAACGACCTGCTCTCCACAGAGAGGCTCGATTGGATTCCAGGCAGTAAGGACCATCTCACCTTCCGCTATTCGCTCCAACGCGAAGACGACGTGGCTGCGAGCACGCTCATCCGTTCCATCGGCTCGGCCTCGCAAAGACAGGCTTCTCGCAACAACACACATTCGTTCCTGGGCAACTACACGCGCATCCTCACCCGCAGCGAACTCAATAGCTTTAACTTCAGCTACAGCACCTTCATCAATCAAACCGCGCCGCTGACGCAAGCGCCGCAGTTGACGTTTCCCAGCATTCAGGACGGCGCATCGTTTCGCGTGCCGCAGCAGACGCGCCAGAAGCGTTTTCAGTTTAGCGATACGCTCTCGATGGTGCGCGGCAATCACACGCTTAACATCGGCGGAGAGTTTCAACGCGTTCTCTCCGACTTCAATCTAGGCGTCTTTCAACAGGGACGCGTCGAACTAATCGAAGACTTCCCGGACTTCGACCGCAACGCCGACGGGCGCGTTGATGATAACGACCTCCTGTTCGCCGTCACCCTGCGCAGCGCTTTCCCGGACAGGCCGCTCATCATCCCCGACGCGAACAGCAATTATTTCGCCGCCTTCGTGCAGGACGATTGGCGCGTGAGCAGCCGCCTGACGCTCAACCTCGGCCTGCGCTACGAACTCGATACTGATGTGAAGAACGTCAGCCGCAATGATGAAATCAATCCGCTCGTTAACCCCTTTCTACAGGGCGAGCGCACGCGCGATAAGAACAACTTTGCGCCGCGCGTCGGTTTCAACTGGGCCACAGAGAATGGACGCACAAGCATTCACGGCGGCTACGGCATCTACTACGACCGCGTGACGCTTGAGATACAGTCTCTCGAACGCGGCCTCGACGGGCGCGCGTTGCCAATCGAAGTGCGCGCCGGAAATCTCTTTTTCATTCCGCCGCCGTGCCTCTTTAATCCGGCGTGCGGGCAGTTTCCGCCCGGCGCTCCGACGCTCAGCAATCCGTTCACGGGCTTCGCGCTCCCCGGCGCAGGCGCGGGCGGCATTAACATCATTGACAGTCGCCTGCAAAACCCGATGGTGCAGCAAACCAACATCGGCATCCAGCATGAGTTTGCACGCGACTACCTTGTGCGCGCAGACTACCTGCACAACTTCGGCACACACTTCATCATCGGCCGCACCGTCGGGCAGGTCTTCAACCCCGTTGTCGGCGGCCCGGACCTCGTGAAGAATCTTGAATCGAGTGTGAAGACGAAGTATGACGGGTTGCTCCTGAGCGTCGAGAAACGTTATGCGCGGCGCTTCCAGTTTCGCGCTTCCTATACGCTCTCGAAGGCGTTCAACTACGCTAACGACGACCAGATTCCATTTTCAAACGGCCCCGTCAATTCCAACAACCTGCAACTGGAATATGGTCCAACGCCGAACGACCAGCGACACCGCTTCACCTTCGCGGGCGTTCTGGACGCGCCTTACGGCTTCCGGCTTGCGCCCATTTTGACCATTGCTTCCGGCGTCCCGATGGATATTCTTCTGCCCGACGGCAGCTCCCGCATTCCAGCCTTGCAGCGCAACGCAGGCGGGCGGCTCTTCCACACGGCGGCTGAACTCAACGCCTTCATCACCCAGCTTAACGCGGCGGGCGGCATCAATGGGCAACCCTTGCCGCTCGTAAGCGAGGATGCTCGTTTCAACGATAGCTTTAATTCGTTTGACCTGCGCGTGAGCCGCCCCCTAAGGTTTGGCGAGCGCTTAGGTGTCGAACCCATCGTCGAAATCTTCAATCTCTTCAACGTGACAAACGTGCTCGGCGTCTCAAACGTGAACTACTCCGGCTTCTCAAACGTGCTTGTGCGCGATAGCAACGACCCGACCAATCCGGGCTTTCTGCGCTCTTCGAGTTTCGGAAGACCTGTGACGACCGCTGGCGGCGTCTTCGGTTCCGGCGGCCCACGCGCGTTTCAGTTTGCGGCGCGTGTGACTTTCTGAGACAGCTTGAAGGCGCGCTTCTCTTGCACAATCAAGACGAACTCAAACGGCAAATCGGCCTCCCCACGGCTACTGCGTTAGTCGTGGGCGAGGTCATCGCCGTGGGCATCTTTCTGACGCCGGCCGGAATGGCAAAGTCGCTCGGTTCGCCCTTCTGGCTGCTGCTCGTCTGGCTTGTGATGGGTTTGATGGCGCTGTGCGGCGCGCTCTGTTATGGCGAGTTGGCCGCCAGATTACCGCAGGCCGGCGGCGGCTACGTTTACCTGCGCGAGGCATACGGCACGCCCGTCGCCTTCCTCTATGGTTGGATGGCCTTTCTCGTGATGGACCCCGGCATCACTGCCGCGCTGGCGGTCGGAATGGCAAGCTACGCGAACTACAGCTTTCAGCTTCCGCCCGTCTGGGTAAAACTCATTGCCATCATTGCTATCATCATCGTCGCGGCGATAAACATACGCGGGGTCAAACTCGGTGGATGGTTCGTACGCTGGTTGACCGTTCTCAAATTAGGTTTACTGTTGTTCATACTACTGTGGGGCTTCGGGCTGCGACTCGGTGACTGGGGACACTTCCAGCCCTTTGTTGCTCAACGCGCCGGCTCAATTCCACTCGTCGGAGCTTTGGCCGGAGGCTTGGTCGCCGCCTTCTTTTCCTTTGGCGGTTGGTGGGACGTGAGCAAGCTGGCGGGCGAGATACGCGACCCCGCGCGAACGCTGCCGAGAGCGCTTGTCTACGGCGTCGTCATCGTCACGGCCGTCTACATTCTGACCAGCGCCGTCTTCATCTATCTTGTTCCGCTTGAGCGCGTCACTTCGGGCGAGACTTTCGCGGCGCAGGCCGGTGATGCTCTCTTCGGGCGAACAGGCGGGCAGGTCTTCTCGACGATTGTCGTGGTCGCCGTGCTCGGCAGCCTCGCCGGACTCATCATGTCCGCGCCGCGCGTTTATTATGCGATGGCCTGCGACAGAGTCTTCTTTCAGGCTGCCGCCTCCGTTCATCCGCGTTTCGGCACGCCCGCACGCGCCATCATTCTTCAGGCATCGCTCGCTTCGCTGCTCGTCGCGCTCGGCACGTTCGACCAGATCGTTTCTTATTTTGTTTTCGTCGTCGTTATCTTCATCGCGCTCACCGTGGCGGCAATCTTCCTGCTGCGCCGCACGCAGCCGTCAACAGGCGTTTATCTGACTCCCGGCTATCCGGCAGCGCCCATCCTGTTTCTGCTGCTGATTATTCTCCTGCTGTTCCTCTTGGGGAGCAATAATCCGAAGCAGGCGATGATGGGTGTGTTGGTGACGGCGCTCGGCCTGCCTTTTTACTACCTCATCTTCCGCCGCGGTCTCTCAGCACGAAGGCCCGACTGAATCAACGACCCTCTTCCACTGCCGGTAGAATATATTGCGGCACATAAACCCGCTGTGGAACGAAAAGCGCAGGGTCGCTGTAGTTACCCCCGTAGAACGCTATCAACAGATCGAGTTCGGGAATCCCCAGCACAACTTGACCGCCGTTGCCGGCCGCCATGAAGGCGCGCACACTGCGTCCCTTGTAAGGATAATCTTCAACGTACCAGAGGTAACCGTACTTACGCGAACCAAGATTAACGACGTGAGAGGTGGCGCGACTGGACCACTGCGCGCTTAAAATCCTGCGCCCGTTCCACGTCCCGCCGTCCAGATGCAACTGGCCGAGTTTCATAAAATCGCGCGGCAACAATCGCACGCCGCCGCCCATGTATGCGTCGCCGTTCGGCGTCAAAGGCATGTAATAGCGCTTGATATTGAGCGGCCCGGCCAGCAGATTTTCAAACAGAACGGGCAGAGTTTGCCCTGCGGCGCGAGCCAGAGCGCCGCCGACCAGATTAGCCTGAACGCTGCAATAGACGGCCTTTTCGCCCGGATTGCGTATCGCTTTCAGCGAGAGCGCAAACTTGTAATAATCCGGCTGCTCTGTCTGGTTAAGCATCGTATCTTCGTTGCCGGGCGATTCAGGGTCGCTGTCGTCGCAATCAAGGCCCGAAGACATCGTGAGCAGGCTTTCAAGTGTGAGAGCTTTTTTTCGCGGCTCTATGCCGGGCGGAAACTCGCCGCCGTTCATCAGACTGTAAACAGGAGTCGTCACATCAACTGGCACACCCGCCTTGATTGATGCGCCGACCAGAGTGGCGGTCAAACTTTTTGCGGCCGAGCGTGTGTCGTGTGGCTTCTCACGGTGTTCGCCGTGAAAGTATTCCTCCAACACCAGTTTCCCGTGACGTGCAATCAAGACGCCGTGAACTTCCTGAGAACTGAAGGAATCAATCGGCGTGTCAATAAGCATCCTTATAAACTTCTGTATCTGCTCGCGCGATATTCCGACATCTTCGAGCGTTGCGGTTTGCCAGCCGTCGTCCAACGGAAGCGGCCGCACGTAAGCATAACTTCCATTAGGGCGACCGCGCGGGTAGAAGTCGCTCGCGTCATTCGTTGCTACACGCCTGAAATCAAAGCTGCCGCGCCTTGGGAAATAGACGGAGAGAATTTCGGTGTCGGCATCATACTTGCCCTCTGCTAAAAAGCGACCTTTCGCGTCGGCCGTGTCAGCGGCGAAAAGTTTTACTGACTCACCGGCGCGTTCGATGTGGTCAACGCGGATGAATCTGCCCAGATTGCGTTCGGGATTCTTGAGAAATGCGCCGGTTGAGCCGTCGTCTCTCGCTTTAATCATCAGGTAGAAGGTCAAAGCATCGTCGAGCGGCGCAACCGTACCGCGCCAGACATTCTGTTTGTCCCTGATGAGCGTCACGGGAGAAGCGTAAGGCGTGCCGTTTTCTACAAGCCGAGGCTGAATCCAGTGTCCCGTAATTCGTGTCCGGCGTGCATCAAACTTTCCCTGAAAAGAGCCTTCTCCGTCCGCCAACTCAAACGTGATGCGCTCGCCCGCCATCTTCGCTTGAACAGAACGCCCTGCGATTTCGGCCCACCAGCCGCTATCGCTCTGCCTGATAAGCAGCGACCCGCGAACGTCAGGCCCAAAGCGACGTTTCGCTTCCCACAGGCCCGCGAGTTCTCGCGCAGAGTGTGGTTCTGTTGTCTGCGTGCGCGCCGGATTCGTACTTAAGACAAGACTGCCGACAACAACTACTACTCCGACCAGCAACCAACGAACAGCGAACATTGTTCAAACTCCTCATCCTTGCTTCGTCAAGCTCTCGCGAGCCTTCAGCCATTCGATGATAGGCTTGCTCCCGACCTGCATGTTGCGGCGCAGCGCATTGCAGGCAGCCTTGAGATTGCCCTCGTGAAGGGCGGCCATGATTTTTTCATGTTGGTTGTAAGCGACGTGCACGTTGCGACGCTCACGCATCAACGCTATCTCATAACGCCGTGTGCGTCGTATGAAGTGTTTGATGAGGTCAATCAGAACGCTGTTCGTGCACCCTGCGAGAAGCTCCAGATGCCATTCGTCGTCAAGCGACAGCACCTTCTCCGTGTCGTGAGTCTTGATGATTTTTTGATTGAGCGATTCAAGCCGCTCCAACCTCTGCGCCGTAGGGATTCCCGCGAGCCTCAGCGCTTCCGGGTCGAGGAGCGCACGGATCGGATAAATCTGCCCAAACTCTTCCAACGTCAAAGGGCAAACGAAATAACCGATTCGCGGTACGACGTTGAGCGCCCCTTCGGCGACTAAACGACCGAGTGCTTCTCGAAGCGGCGTCCGGCTGACCTTAAGACTCGCGGCCAGATGCACTTCATTAACACGCTCGCCGGCAGGCAGGCTTCCGTCCACAATCATCTCTCGCAGGAGGATGACCAGCGTTTCGCTAATATTGGGCCGCTCAAGCGGAGCAACAGCGGATTGCATACTGTATACAGTTTAACAACATCCAGCCTGATATTTCAAGGCTTATTTTAGTAGCATCAGTGTCATAAAGATTTCTGAAGACGGCGCTGCGCTTCAAATATTCACTTTAGCGTTTGGTCGTCTGGTTGTTGACCTTGATGGTCGCGGTCAAGGATTGTCAGGATAAATTTTTGCGGACGGGCGGGAGTCTATCTATTCCGTCAAATGAGAATGCGGATGGCTGGCAGTTAGTCTTCCTCTTTTGATTATAGGTGCGGGGCTGGATAAGAAGCGCTTAAACTGATAGTACTCCGTGAGCACAATGGGCCTAGTTATTTGGCGGGAAGCGCTCGTGATGCGCGCGCTGCCTGGGCAGGAATTCTTCAAACTTTTCCTGGACCACAGGGTAGCATTCACAGGCGAAGGATTCGAGGCCCTTGCGGTCGAGGATTGTGATGTGGCCGCGCCTGTAATTAATCAGCCCTCTTTCCTGAAGTCTGGCGGCGACGCCGCTGACGCTGGCGCGGCGCACGCCGAGCATGTTAGCCATAAACTCGTGTGTCATCTCAAACTCGTCGCGGTCGAGCCTATCATGGTACATGAGCAGCCAGCGTGCGAGTCGTCCTTCGACCTCGTGGCGGCAGTTACAAACGACGGACTGCGAGATTTGCGCCATCAGCGCGTGCGTGTAGCGCAGCAGCCCGCTCTGGAGCATTCCGCCCCTTTGAAACTCTTCCCTCAGTTTTTCGGCACTCATTCGCAGGCCCGTGCCTTCACCCTGCACGGTGGCAACCTTTGTCTCGTTGCCGCCGAGGATGGCCGAGATGCCGACCATGCCTTCGCGGCCGACAAGCCCGACTTCCATCCCGCTGCCGTCAGATAGATCCGTGAGCAGGGAGACGATTGCGTTGATAGGAAAGTAGACGTAGCGTAGATAATCGTCCGGCCTGAAGAGCACCTGGCTGAGCTTGAGCGAAACGGTTTCAAGCTGCGGCGCTATTCTTTCATACTCCTGCGGGCTTAGAGCGCCGAGGATTCTGTTTTCAGTTATGGCTTGCGACGTGACCAGCATGCAGTTATCAGCTTCAATTAAGTCATTGTTCGATTGTCCGCACCAGCGTTTGATAGCATTCGCAGGCTGCGGCTTCAAGCTTGTGCCTGTCGAGAATGCAGATTATACCACGATGATAAGCTATAATTTCGTTATCGCGAAGCGCATTGCAGGCCGTGGAGATGCCCGCGCGGCGTGTGCCCAGATGGTGTGCTATCTGTTCATGCGTTAGCGGCAACTGCTGCTCGCTCGTGCGGTCTTGAATCATCAGCAGCCAGGTGCAGAGGCGTTCGTCCAGTTTATGACGGCCATTGCAGACGGCCCTTTGCGAGAGTTGCATGAGGCGCGAATTCGTATAGCCGAGCAGAAGCCTTTGCAGAGCCTCGCCGCGAGCAAACTCTCGCTTGACTGCTTCCATCTCGATTTTAAGCGCGCTGCCGCCGACCGTCACCTGCGCCCAATAGGAGGGCGGGCGCGCCTCTAAAATTGCGGAGAGGCCGACCATTCCCTCCCGCCCGATGATGGCTGCTCCCGTCGAACTGCCGTCCTCAAGAAAGTAGAGATGAGAGATGACGGCAGTTTCAGGGAAGTAAGCGAAATCAATCTCTCTGCCAAACTTGTAAAGGTCCTGGCCGGTCGCAAGCGAGACAGGCTCAAGCTGCGGCAGCAGCAGCCGCTCGAAGTCTGCGGCGGGCAGCTTTGCGAGAAGGCGGTTCGAGAGCAGCCCGTTGAAAGCGACCGTTTCAGCAACTTTAAACTCGCGCTTGCTGCTCGCAGTATCTTTCAGAATGATGTGCGCGCCGGAACCGGCTTCCGCGTTGACGTAGACGGCGTGCTCGCTTTTCTGCGCGAAGCCATTCTTGTTTTCCAATTCCTGCATGATTCTTCTCTTCCTATTTCAGATAACATAAAGCCTCGCACGGGGGCAAGTCTCGCTTTGGGCGGGCCGGTCAAGATCGAGCCTTAAACTTTTCTAACGCGAACGAGGATTGATTGCGCATCCTGCTCATCCAGAAAACTTCGGATGAAATCAGACGCTTCTGATGCCTCTGCTTTTTCCGAGATGTCTTTCGACGGCCATTTCCAGTTCGCTGAGCTTGAGCGGCTTGACCAGATAATCGTTGCCGCCGGTGGCGATGGCTTCGGCGCGCAAGTTCGGTTGAGCATGGCCGGAGATAAAGATAATTGGCACGTTGTCGAGCATTGTGATTTTGCGTATGCGTCGTGTGGCCGCGAGGCCGTCGAGACGCGGGAGTCCTGTGTCCATCAGAATCAGACTCGGGCACACACTCTCGGCCAGCGAGACGGCCTCCACGCCGTCTGCGGCTTCGATGACGAGGCAGCCGTGCTGCTCCATCAGATACCTGAGCATGAAACGCGTGTCGTCGTGGTCTTCGACCACCAGCACGCACGGCGGAACATCCGTCTCTCGTCCCACCAATGGCGAGGAATCTGCGAGCTTGTTTTTCATGTTTGGTAGAGCAGCCACCATAGTGAGCGTAGGCTATGGCGAAAGCGCTCAAGGTGTCGCTTCGCTTCTTAAGCTAGGGGAATTCTAATTGGTAGATGATGAAAGGGTGAGCAGTTCTACCTTGCGCCCACCCTTTTCCCCTTTGTTCGGTTTAGCTTGCGGCTAAACGCTTGAGACACATGGGAGGAAGCCGTGCCGCGTTCGGATTATCAGCCAGGAAAGACACGCCTCCCCGTAGTGTTAATTAATCGCTTGTAATATCTCATAACGGAAAGCAGTAGCCTATCGGGAAGATGAGAAGAGATGATAGGGACTTTCCCTAATGAGGGATACGTAAAAAGCGATGAGTTGATAGCCGTTTGCTTCAACTTAGAGCTTTATTTGTGTATCCGGCAGCCACTCTTTAAACTCGGCGGGCTTCAGCAGTGGCCGGAGCTCCGTTTGCAGCTTGAGTTGACCCGAAACTAGAATAGCGACGCGCGTTTGTCGCCTCCGTCAGCGATAGCAGTTCTGCCCTTTCAGGTGCAGGAATTTTGATTCGCTCTATGAGAAACAGGTAAAAAATTTTCGTTCATCAAACTCTCGCCTTAACCAGACATGCGCCATAACAAGCTTGACAAAATCCGTGAGCACTACGACGTGGCCTCGCCCTACTACACGAAGCTCTGGGGCCAGCATCTTCATCACGGTTATTACGAAACAGGTCGCGAATCAAAAGAAGAAGCTGCCGAAAATTTAATCAAGCTGCTGGTCGCGCGCTCAGGGCTCTCGCACGGCTCAAGGGTTCTGGATGTCGGCTGCGGCGTGGGCGGCACATCAATCTGGCTGGCAAAAAATCTGGACTGCCGTGTGACGGGCGTCAGCCTCAGCCCCGTGCAGATTCAGATGGCGACCGAGGCTGCTGCGAGCATGACGAACAAGCCCGCTTTTCTCGTTGACGATGCTAATCAATTAACAGTCGAGGGCAGCTACGACATCGTTTGGACTGTCGAAGTGTTGTCTCATCTGAGCCGTCGTGGGGATTTTTTCAGGAAAGCTGCGGGGCTGTTAGTCAACGGAGGAAAGATTTGTGAGGCGGCTTGGTTGAAGGACGAGCATTTGAGCGAAAAGGATGAAGAGAAATATATACGTCCGATTGAAAAAGGGATGCTCGTCGAGCTTCCAAGCTTAGCGGAATACAGAAGGCACATGGACGACAACGGCCTGCGGCTGTTGCACTACGAAGACATCAGCCGGAACGTGGCCGCGACGTGGGATGTGTGCCTGAGTATGATGAAGGAGAAGGCTCTCTGGGAATTGGCCGCGCGTCATGGCAGGGAGTTTGTGGCGTTCCTCAAATCCTTCAGGGCGATGAGAGAAGGCTTTAAGTCCGGCGCTTTCAGATATGCTTTGATGGTCAGCGAGAAACCTTAAAGGCTCTTTTTAACCTCGCGGGAAAACGAGCGTCAGCAGTGTAATAACGACGGCTGTGACGAGCGCACGCAGGTGAATCGAGCGCGACTTAACACGCAGTTGTTCAACCAGACTTTCGTCTTCAATCTTCTCTTCGCCTGTGTCCATGTTGCGCGTCCCGCGCGCGGCCATAGCGATTCAGGTCTTCTCGCGTGCCTGCAACAATCCGAGGCCCGCAATCCAGATGGGAAAGAAAACAATTAGACGGAGAAGACGCGGCGCTCCATAGACGACGAGCAGGAAGGCCAGCCCGACGCCGACCGTCAGAGCGACGATGCCCATCAAACGCCGTTTGCGTTGCTCGCCCGGGCCAATGTTGATTGCATCGGAAAGCATCGTCGGATTGAAAAGTCTTTCGCGTTTGGATGTTTTCAGGGCTGCCCGGCGCGAAGCGTAGCGAGCGGTTGCCCTGCGTTAACTTTCTGGCCGACTCGCGCGCTGATGACGCTCACTGTTCCCGCAGCGGTAGCGTTTGCCGTCACGATTCTCTCGCTTGGCTGAGGCGCAGTTGAAGGGCCTTGATTCTGCTGGCCCGGCTGGCGGACGGCGAGCAAGCCCGTCTCCGCGCTTCGCTTCGCATCCTCCGCTTGCCGGAGTCTGGCTTGCGCGCGTTCATAGAGAGCGCGTTCGCCTTCGAGTTGGGCCTGCGAGGCTTCGCCGTTGGCGACGAGCGGCGTCAGGCGTTGAACCTCTGCTTCGTGTCGCACAGCCTCGGCGCGAGCCGCTTCAATCTCCGCATCGGCCGCCTTGAAACTACGAACCGCACGCGCCTCCGCGCTCTCGCCCGGACTCGGCGTGGCCGTCGCCGTTTCATCTCGGACAACGATCTCAATCAGCGCCGCTCCCTTGTTGACCGTCATTCCCTCGCGCGCAAGAACGCGCCGCACCTCTCCTGCGGCCGGAGCGTTGACGATAACGATTCCGCGCGCATCGCCGCCACCCGTTGTTCCTCCTCCTGACTGACACGCTGACGACGCGATGAGCATGACAAGCGTTAAAACGCAAAGCACGCCCCTCTGCTTCAGCGACCAAGCTGACAACGGATGGCGTTTATTTGTCATTCACACTGACTCCCGCAAATTCATTCGTCGTCACAGTTTTCTCCTGTGCTCCGATAGTTACGGCAGCGTCGGCCGCGCGGGTCGTCGCGGCGGGGCGAATTTCAAGCTCGCGCATGGGCGTGTCTGTGCGGACGGCGACGTTGTTGGCGGCGAGCGTATTGCCTGTTGCGCGTTGAAAGTCTGCGATGGCTTTGTTGAGGTCTGTCTGCGCCTGTAGCTCGCGGCCGCGCGCAGCCAGCAGTTCATTCTGCCTTTGCAGGACGAGGAAGACTGTGGATGTTCCAGCCCTGAACTGCCGCTGCTCGCTTTCATACTGCTGCTCTGCGGAAGAGCGCGTGGCTGCCGCCGAGGCGAGGCGCGATTCGGCCGAACGCAAAGACTGCGTTGCGTTGCGCACGTCTGCCTCGATCAGTTGTTCGGCCTGCGCACGCTGGTTGCGAATGCTGCTGCCTTCTGCGAGCGAGCGGCCAAGGTTGGCTTCCGCCGTGCGGTTGCGCAAAGGGAGCGCGATGCGAACGCCTGCGCGGTAGGTCGGATAATCCTGCCCGATGAGGTTTGAGAGCGATTGCGGGAAACCGCCTATCAGGTTCGGGTTGACGGAACTGCCGCCGGTCGTCGCAGGGTCGAGCGGCGGCAGGCCCGCGAGCATGGATAATTCGTTGACGCGCGCACGCAGGAGCGCGTTTGCGCTCGTGCCGGTGCTGCCTGCTGCCTGCGTCGGTGCGCCCGCAAGTCCGACGGCCGTGTACGTGCCAATCAAGTCAATCTGCGGTTTTGTCTGGTCGCGGAAATAGCGTGTGTCTATCTGGTTGATTTCCGAGTTGGTTTGCAGTTGGGCCAACTCCGGGCGATTGTTGATGGCAGTCGTGAGCGCCTGCTCAAGCGGGACGCGCGGGGCTTCGAGGCTAATGGGACTAACGGGTGTCAGCGGTCGCGACCAGAGCGGAGCGGAACGGTCAGCAAGGATGAGCGTCTTCAAAGTGTTCTCGGCGCGTGTGACCGATTCCTGCGCGGTGTAGACGTTCTGCTCGAAGGTCGTCACCTGCGTGCTGGCGGCGATGATGTCTATGGGCGCGAGCACGCCCTGCGCGACGAGCCTTTGATTGCTCTCGACCTGAACGCGCGCCTGCTTGACGGCGTCAATCTGCACCTGCAAATTTCGGAGCGAGAAGACTAAATCCCAGTAAGCCTGCTCGACCTGAGAGATGACCTCGATGGCACGCTGGCGAAACTGCGCGTCGGTCAAAGAGAGATTCTTTTTAGCAATCTCTATCTGGCGACGGTTGTTGTCAATGCGCAGGCCACGCCAGAGCGGTTGCGTGTAGGTGACGGTGAGCGCCGCCGGATACTGCGGGTTGAGCGTGGCGTTCTGGTTATTGGTCGTCAGGCGCGTCGAAGAGAAATCAATCTGGTATGCGCCGCCGCCGATGGGAGAATAACCGCCTAGACGCGCGGAGCCTGTTGCGTCCGTCTGCTTGACTGAGCCGTTCTGCGCGCCGCCAAGAGTGGAACTCGTCGGCGTCACACGGCTTTCGAAATAACTTTCGGACGAAATGATAGGGTCGTAGACGCCGCGCGCTGCCTGCAAGTTAAACTCTGCTATCTGCACGTTGATGCGTGAGCCGTCAATGTCGTTGTTGTTGGCGAGCGCAAGCGCGATGGCTTCGTTGAGCGTCAGGGGCATCTGGTTTGAAACGTCAACGCCGACGCGCTCGGCCGAAGGCAGAGGCCGCTGTGGCGCTTCGAAATTCGGAGCGACGGGAGGCGGCTCTGTCGGCAGTTCTGCGGGCGCGATTCCGCCCGGAGTTCCGACCGCCTGACCGGGCGTTTGTGGCACGCCGGTCGCGGGCGTTCCCGTCTGCGGCGTGGTGGTTTGCGGCTGATTTGTCCCGGCGGGCGTGGCCGTCTGCGGTTGCTGAGTGCCGGGTGCTGTCTGCTGCGTAGCGTTTGGCGCTTGCGGCGATGGCGGGCGCGGCCCCTGCGTGTTGGGAGTCGTCTGCTGCCGTTGCTGCTCCGGGCCTGTCTGCGGTTGCACGCTCTGCTGCACATCGTTGTCAGGACGCACGGGAGCAGACGAAGAGTTTGGCGGCAACTGGTCTGTCGAAGGAGGCAAAGCGCCGGGGCGCTGTTGCTGCGTCTGCGTGCCTGCGGGCGGCGCGGTCTGCGGCGAAGGGTTTGGCGCGGGCGCAGGCGGATTCTGCGCCGAGGCCACGCCCTGCAAGATGAAGAGCGCCGCGACCAGCGCTCCGATTCTCAACAAGCGTTGAGACGGAAACTGCAAATGGCGGCGCGCGAGCACCGCTTTCTTAATCACCTGAAACATTGTCTGCGTACCTATCGTCCTGCTTTTGCCGGGTGAGTGCGCCGCCCGTCGTCGGTTTCGGTTTGCGCGAGAAGGCGGCTCTGGCTGAGCCGTAAGCCTCGGAGATTCGTCGCCCCGCGCCTCCCTTGAAATTATTGATGCCCGCGCCAATCGTGGCCCACACGCTTGATTCCTTCGCATCTTCAAACAACGAATAGAAGACAGGCACTGCAAGAAGCGTCAGCAGCAAACACAAGCTCTGTCCGCCGACGACGAGCACGCCGATTGAACGGTTCGTGGCCGCGCCAGCGCCGCTTCCAAGGATGAGCGGAATCATGCCCGCGACGAGCGCAATCGTCGTCATCAAAATCGGGCGCAGGCGGTCGCGGTTGGCCTGAAGGATAGCGCTGTAGCGCTCCATGCCGTGTGCGCGAAGCTCGTTCGTATGGTCAATCTGCAAGATAGCGTTCTTCTTGACGATGCCGAACAGCAGCAGGATGCCGAGCGCGGAGAA
Source organism: Pyrinomonadaceae bacterium (assembly GCA_036382855.1). Taxonomy (GTDB): domain Bacteria; phylum Acidobacteriota; class Blastocatellia; order Pyrinomonadales; family Pyrinomonadaceae; genus DASVTR01. The sequence goes on from DASVPO010000006.1 coordinate 108,526, forward strand.
GATGTTCAGGCGTTGGCCTGCAATCATCGTTGAGAGAAGCGCGAAGGGAATCGAGAGCGGCAGCGTCAAGAGAATCGTCACAGGGTGTATGAAGGATTCAAACTGCGCGGCGAGAATCAAGTACATGAAGATGAACGAGAGCAGAAACGCCAGCATGAACGATTGATTGGCGCGCTGCAACTCTTTGGACTGTCCTGTGACGCCTGTCTGATAGCCAGCCTCCATGTTGAGTTCCTGCGCGTAGCGCTGGACGGCAGCCAGCCCGTCGGCCTCAGAACCGTTCGGCGCGAGACTCGCGGAGATTGTCACCTGCCGCTGACGGTTCAGACGGTCAATCGAAGCGGGGCTTTCGCCTTCTTCGAGTCGCACCAACTTTTCGAGGCCGACCGTGCCTCCGTTGGAAGATGCGACAGTGAAGTTAGCCAGATTCTCGCGCGTGCGACGGAACTCTTCTCCGGCGCGCACGACCACGTCATACTGGTCTGAGCCTTCGCTGAAGGTGGTGACGCGCGCTCCGGCGGCGAGCGTGTTGAGCGCCTGCGCTACGTCGCCAGCCTTAACGCCAAGGTCTGCGGCGCGCTGCCGGTCAATGATGATGCGCACTTCAGGACTGCTCAACTGAAGCGAGCGGTCTGCGTCGCGGAAGTTGTCATCCTTCTTGATGCGTTCGATGAGCTTGTTTGAATACTCGTCAAGCTTGTTGATGTCGGGGCCGCTGATGAAGAGGCCCAAGCTCGCGCCGCCGCCGCGACCGCCGCCGCCACCGATGCTCGCGCCGATGGAAGAAGTGCCCGACGCAGATATAACGTACTCTTTCGGATACTTCCGTTTGCGAATCATATCGCGCGTATGCTGAATCAACTGCGTCTGCGAAAACTTGCGCTCCTTGACCGGCAGGAGCCTGACGTTAATGGAACCGGCGTTCGGAGTTCCGCCGCCGAAACCACCGGCGTTGACAAGCGTGCTCTCGACGCCGGGAATCTGCTCGCGCACGTCGCGCGCGATGCGCTCCAAAACACTTTGCGTCGCCGGAAGACTCGTGCCCTGCGGCGCACGCAGGTTAACCTGAAAAGCCGACTCGTCTTCGTCAGGCAGGAAGTTGTAACCGACAACGCGGTAGAGCGGCCAGATGGATGCGACCACAACCACGCAGAGCAGGACGACGACCCAGCGATGAGCCATTGACCACCTGAGCATCCACATGTACGAGCGGTCAATCGGGCGATAGAAGCGTCCGCCCTTTGATGACGTGTGGGCCTTCGCTTCGTGCGCTTCGTGCTCGGTAGCAACGTTTGTCTGCGTCGTCGCTCGCGCGTGTCCTCCGTCGTCGTCACCACCATCGCCGCCGCTGCCTCCGGCGCTGGCGGGCAAACCTTCGGGCGTTATCGCCTCCTTCGGCGGCTTAATCCAGCGCGCCGCGAGCATCGGCGTCAGCGTAAACGAGACGATGAGACTTACGGCAATCGCCGCGGCCGAAGTGAGTCCGAACGAAGACATGAAGCGCCCGACGATGCCTGACATGAAGCCGACGGGAATGAAGACCGCGAGCAGAGAAAGCGTTGTCGCCATCACGGCGAGGCCAATCTCGCGCGTGCCTTCTATCGCTGCCTGATAGGGGTGCATCCCCTTCTCTTCAACGAAGCGATAGATGTTTTCAAGGACCACGATGGCGTCGTCAATCACGATGCCGACCATCAAGGTCAGCGCCAGCATCGTCATCTGGTTAAGCGAATAGCCGAGGGCGGCGATGATGGCGAAGGCGGAGATGATGGATGTCGGGATAGCGAGCGCGGCGATAATCGTCGAGCGGAAATTCCAGAGGAAGAGGAACACAATCAGGGCTGCGAGCAATCCGCCGACAATCAAGTGTTCTTCGATGGCATGAAGGCTGGTTTCGATAAACTCGGACTGGTCGCGCGTGACGACGATTTTAATGTCGGGCGGCAAGAGCGGTTGAATCTCCGCCATGCGCTGCTTGACGCCGTTGATGACGGCGATGGTGTTTGCGCCCGATTGCTTGCGTATGCCGAGCGAAACACTTGGCACGCCGTTCAAGGAAGCCGCCGATTGCGGATCAACGCCGCTGTCTTCGACGCGCCCGATGTCGCGCACCTTAACGGGGTAGCCGTTTCTGGTCGTGATAACGATGTCGTTGAAGTCTTCTACCTTCGCGACTTTCGAGAGCGTGCGAAGCGTAACGGTGCGTGCGCCTTCGTCGAGACGGCCACCGGGGAGTTCAAGGTTTTGAGCGCGCAGCGCGTTTGAGACTTCAGTGACAGACAGGTTGTAAGCGCGCAGGCGGTCTGGGTCAACGTAGATTTTAATCTCGCGCTGTCGTCCGCCGAAGACGACGACTTCACCAACGCCGTCGGCAGACTCTATGCGCTCCTGAATCTGCTTCTGCACGAGGTCTGTCAACTCAATGCTTGAGCGCGGCGCGCTGATGGCGTAAATCAGCACGGGCTGCGAATCGGGGTCGGCCTTACGAACGACGGGCGGGTCTGCCGTTTCAGGCAAACGGTTGATAATGGTGCTGACTTTATCGCGCACCTCCTGTGTCGCGAGGTCCGGGTCTTTTTCGAGATTGAAGTTGATGGTGACGGTCGAGCGGCCCGAAGAGGATGACGAGCGCATCTCGTCTATGCCGGGAACGGTGTTCACAACACCTTCGACGATATCCGTGATCTCTGTTTCAATCTCCTGCGGCGCAGCGCCGATGTTCGTCGTCTGCACGGAGACGGTCGGGATGTCAATCTTCGGAAAGCGGTCAACGCCGAGCGTGAAGAAGGAGAAACCGCCGACCACCGTCAGAATCAGAATAATGACGGTCGCAAAGACGGGACGACGAACACAAATTTCAGCCAGCTTTTGCATGTAACAAGCTCCGCTTGTGATTTGCGGTTTTAGATTTTAGATTTGCGATTGGCAGCGGACTGAAGATTAAAAATTTAAGCTCTAGTCCTTATCCAATCAAAAATCAGAAATCGCAAATCTAAAATTTCCCTTTACTGTTTGACCCGCGCTCCTTCAAAAAGCTGCTGGAGGTTGCTGGTAGCAACTACTTCGTCAGCCTGAACGCCCGACAGGATTTGTATCCAGTCGCTTTCCTCCACGCCGATTTGCACGACGCGCAGTTTTGCAGTGTCGCCCTGTATAACGAAGACGCGGTAAGACTGCGTGTTCGGGTCGGAAAGCACGGCGGCGCGCGGCACGAAGACGGCGCGGCTGCCTCCTTTGCGCACAATCTGCGCGGTGGCAAACATGCCGGAGCGCAAAGCGTTGTCGCTGTTTTCGACGGCGGCCTCGACCGTCACGGCGCGCGACACAGGGTCAATGGCAGGATTAACAGCCGTCACCTGTCCCGCAAACTTACGGTTACGGTGCGCGTCAACCTCCAGCGAAACGCCCATCCCTGCGTTGATGTAAGGCGCTTCCGATTCCTGCACCTGCAATTGCAACTTGATAGGATTCGTGCGCAGCACCGTCGCCACAATCGAAGCCGGCGTCACATACTCACCGACGGCGATGGGGCGATTGCTGATGAAGCCAGCGTAGGGCGCGCGAATCGTCGTATCGGCCACAGCCTTCTGCGCGATGGCGACCTGCGCGCGCGCAGTTGAAACGGCTGCTTCCGCGCTCTGGATAGCCTGATTGCTCTGGCGCGCTGTGTTGATGGCCGCCTCTAATTGCTGGCGCGCACTATTAACGCGCGCACGCGCCGTGTCGCGCTGCGTTCGATACTGGTCGTAGACGCTGACGGCCACGTCGCCCGTCTCGACAAGCGCACGATAGCGCCGCTCATTTGCTTCCGCCAAACGCAACTCCGCCTGCGCCTGCTCAAGGCTGGCGTTTGCCCCACGCACTTCGGGAATCGAACTGGCGTCGAAATTTCCGCCGGGCCGCAAGCCCAGACGTGCCTCAGCCTGACGGACGCCCGCAATCGCCTGCTGCACTCCGGCCTGCGCCTGTTGTAGTCGCAGCCTTGCATCGCGGTCGTTTAAGCGCGCAATGACAGTGCCCTGCCTGACGAACGCGCCGACGCCAACCGGCGTCGCCACGACCTGCCCTGAAGCCTGCGATGCAACGTCCGAAGTTTCATCCGCAATCAGGCTGCCCGTGGCTTGAATGTACGACGGAACTTCGCGTGCGATTGCTGCCTGTGTTGTGACGACGATGACCGTTGACGTTTCTGAGGAGGCCGCACCTCTGGTCTCGCCTCCCGCGTTTGCGTTCTCTTTAGCGTTGGCTCGCGGCTCGGAGCGCCCGCAACCGGCGCTCGCAACCGCTATGAGCAGCAGGCAAACGAGCGCAACGGCGTGGATTCTGCGGGAGAGTAATGAAGAAGACATAAATATCCCTTTAAAGTAAACCCTTCTCTTTGAATACGCCCCGCAACACTAATCGGTTACAAACTTTTTCGTGAACAACTCAGAAGCGCCCCGGCAGACGGCTAAGAATGGAGATGAATCTATGAGCCGCCCGCGATGCCTGCTCGTTACAGGAAACTTGCGATTAAATGTATTAGAGTGTCGAATATGTCACAGGGGGAAAGGAAATCTTATAATGAATAGTCTGCTTGAAGAAAGCTCACAGCGTATGCGCGAGTTTTTCGAGTTGGCGTCGGATGCTCCGCTCGTTGCGCCGGAGATGGCCGCAAAGCTTGAGTTGCGGCCGGAGACGGCCGGAGGATTGGCCCACTTCAATATCGAATGGCACGTTATTCCGTCAGCGTCAAGCGTGCCGCTCGACAACGCATATATGGCACGGCTCTACCCGCTTGCTCCGCGAGATTTCAGGAAGGAGCACGAGCATGGGCCAAGCTACCGAGCACAACTCATCACAGGCCACGAGCGACATCAGGGCCGCATCATCGGCGTGGAAACGACAGCCAAGCCGCGTTATCTTCCCGGCAATCGTCAGTCTTACGGCACGCTCTACGGCCACGACGCTTCGGCCGACCCCTTTGCTCCCTACATGGGACAGGCAGGCATGATGAACGGCACACGCTACAATCACAACTATCTCAGCCTGCGCACCTTTCTTGGCGTCGTAAACGACGACTGGCGTGCGCGCAGGCTGCTGCCCGCAGGCTATCGCGCTACAGTCTGCCCGCCAGCCGTCTTCAATCTCGTCGGCACAATCTTTCACCCGGAGTGGAGCGAGACGGAGACGCTCGAACTGGGCTTCTATCGCGACCCCGCCGGCAATGCTACCTGCTACATGGTCGGCTCAAACGCCCCCAATGATTTTTCCTACATAGACGAAATCGAGGGCGAAGGCGACTGGTCTCTGGCAGGCTTCCGTCTCGCCCTCGTTCCAGAAGACTAACCATCGAAGAAAGCAAAGGGGGGGAAAGGGTAAAAGGGTAAGAGGGTAAAGGAAAGACAAGCGGCTTTCCTTTACCCTCTTACCCTTTTACCCTTTCTTCATGCCTCGGCTAATTCGTGTAGTTAAAAAAATGTAACCGTAAGCTGCGGCTGTGCGTCTTGCAATAGTGACTGGCCGAATTGAGGCATCATTCTCCCTGTGTTCGATGCGGCTTAAACTACAAATTTCACTAACATTGGAGATTGAAGACTGATGCAAACAAGCAGAATTAGGAAAATCATTGCCGGCGGGGCGCTGGCCGCGTCGTTGATGCTGACGGGAGTTGTCGGGTTCGCGCAGCAGCAGCAGGAAGGCAGCGGACAGGGCCAGGATGGCAAAGAGCGCGGTAGCTGGCACAAGCGCGGCGGCGATAAGGGTCGCCACGGCAGAGGCGGATTCGGTGGCGGCTTCGGCGGACGCTTCGCTGAAAAGCTCAACCTGACCGACGCGCAGAAGCAGCAGATGCAGCAGATTGCGGCGAAGTATCGCGAGAGCGGCAGGGCCATGCGGCAGCAGAATCGCGGCGAGCGCCGCGGTGGTTTTGACCCGCTTCAGGACGGCACGTTCAACGAAGCGGCAGTCCGCGCGGCAGCGCAGGCGCGTGCTAACGCTCAGGTCGAGCGTGAAGTGATGCGTGCGCGCATGATGTCCGAGATGTTCGCTGTTTTGACGGCGGAACAGAAGGCACAGCTTGCGGCTGAGCGCCAGCAGCGGGAGCAGAGACGGCAGGAGCGACGCTCGCGCCGTCAGGCCGCCCCGGCTGACATGCAGTAAGCAGGTTGAAAGTGTGCACGCGTCCCGTTTTAGACGGCGGGGCGCGTGCATCTTTTGCGTTGTAAGAGTAGAGAGGATGCAAGCGCATCCTCAAGGACATGGCAGCCCTGAAACCAGAGGGGCTGCCAATCTATTTTTGACGGACGAATAAGCGACGTATCAATCGCAACGCGCTTGGGAGATGCGGGGCGGGCGTTTAATAATTGATGGACGAGATGGCAGATAACTCCGACTCCGCTCTGAGCGTCGCGTCGCCGCCTGCGTCAACAGTCGAAACGACGGACGCGGAGCTTGTCGCGCGCACGAACGCGGGCGACGACAATGCGTTTGAAGAACTCTTCAATCGCCACCGCCGGCGCGTCGCGCTCATCAGCAGCCGTTTCTTCCGCCGGCGCGAACAGATAGAAGAGATTGTGCAGGAGACTTTTACGAAAGCCTACTTTGCGCTCGCAGACTTCTCAAACACACAAGAAGCATCGTTTGCAGCGTGGCTGGCGCGCATCGCGTTTAATACCTGCTACGACGAACTCAGACGCATGAAGCGACGGCCCGAAAGCCTGATGAGCAACATAACGGACGAAGAGGATGTGTGGCTGAAAGAGCAACTGCAAGCTACTGGAACGGAAACGGATGTCGAAGCGACGGCGATTGCGCGTGATCTGGCGGGCAAGCTGCTTTCGCGTCTGAGCCCTGAAGACCGCTTAGTGCTCGTTATGCTCGACGCCGAAGGCTTGTCCGTCTCCGAGATTGCGAAGTTAACAAGTTGGTCGGATTCCAAAGTCAAGGTTCGTGCGCACCGTGCGCGCTCGCGCCTGCGCGACGTGTTAAAGAGATTCTTGTAACCGGGAAACGCGAAGAGGCGTTTTCATTGATGAGGCCGTTCTCGCTTTCCGGCAGGACGGACTAGAAGAGTGGGTGAAAGCTAAAATGGTCGGCAAAAAGAAAGAACGCGGATTGGATGAACGGCTCGACCGCTTGGGCCGCGAGATGATTCGCGCCTCGGCTGCAAACGACGCGGAAGCAGACGCGGCCGCAACGTCGCCCTTTCTCTATACGCGCCTCAGGGCTCGCATCAACAGCGAGCGTGAGCGACGCGAAGCGGGTGAAAGCTGGCTGGCGATGCTCGGCGTCGTCTGGCGCGCAGTGCCAGCGATGGCGCTGGTCGCCATCTTCGCCTTCGCTATGTTCTGGACGACGAGTCCTGCCACGCTCTCTTCCAATGGTTTCAGCGTCGAGACTCTGTTGGACGCGCGCGAGGCCGGAATCGAGCAGGTGGTTTTCGCAGACCAGCAGCCGCTCTCAAGCGACGAGGTGCTGGCGACGATTTGGAACGAAGACGAGCGGGAGGCAGCAAGATGACGCCGCGCGCAAAGACTCGACTCAAAATCTGGCTGGTGATGCTCGGCATCTTCACGCTCGGCTGTCTGACGGGCGCGTTTCTCGACAGCGCCTACCGCTTGCAGGCTCGCAACAAGGAGCGACAGGGGATGGGCGAGCGTCGTGGTGGCAAGGAAGGCAAGGAAGAAGGCTTCGAGCGTATGAAGCGCGACCTTAACTTAAACGAGCAGCAGGCCACGGAGATACGCGCCATTCTGGACCAGACGCGCAACGAATTTCGCGCTCTCCGGCAGGAAGTGCGACCGCGCTACGACGTGATACGCCAGAACGCGCGCACGCGTATTCGCGCCCTGCTCACACCCGAACAACAGCAGCGCTTCGATGTCAAAACCGCAGAGCAGGACGCCCGCCGTAAAGATGACGGTAGAGACGAGCATTGAGGTGCAGGGAGAGGAGCGAGTTTGTCATTGTCGTCGCCGCCGCTACAGAGAGCAGCAGCGTTAGCAATGTTAAGCGAAGAATGAGGCGGCGGCTGCGTGGAGTTCAGGTTTCAAGAGGGGAGGTCAGGGGAGATGAGAAGTACGGTTGACCCTATCAAATTACTCGCGAGACGTTTTGCGAGTCTTCCTCCGCTGGTACGCATAAAGATTACAGAGAAGCTGCTGCGCTGGCGCGACGAAAATCAGGAAGCGCAGGCGGCCGACAAGCAAAGTTTTTCCTGCTCTTCTTCGCGTCGGAAAAGCATGGTCGAACAGTTCTGGGATGAAGTGGAAGCGGCTCACGGAGATGGGCTCTATCCCACAAACCCTTTCTCGGATGAGCGGTCGCAACTGCTGCCCTTCGCCATGAAAGACAGCCCGGAGCGATGTTTGGCGTACAACTAGATTTACAACTCTCCTTTTAACTTTCCCCTAACAATACGGACGGCCATTACACGCACGGAGACGATAAAGAGTCGTCCTTCGTGTTAGCGCGAGGAAATGTTCCTGCGCAAAGTTTAATCATACAGAGGGTCAGCAGCATGTTTCTTTTACAGCAATCTATGGGACGCAGGGCAGCAAGCGCGTCCATCTTTATTCTCAGTCTTATTTTAAGTCTGCACGTGGTCTTCGCTCAGCAGAGCGGCGGCGCAAGTTTGCGCGGGCAGGTCAAGGACGAACTCGGCGGCATTATCATCGGTGCGAACGTGTCCGCGACGGACGCGGGCGGCGTTGAGAAAACGGCGACGACCGACGAAGAAGGCATCTACGTCTTCAACAATCTAGCGCCCGGCACATACACCGTGCGCGCTCAGGCGACAGGCTTCGCCACCTTCGAGAATCAGGCGGTAACTGTCACCGGCAGTCGTCGCGAAGCGCTCGACATTACGCTCGGCGTCGCCATCGAAGCCGAAGAGGTCACGGTTGCGGCCGAAGTGGCCGTCAGCGCCGACCCTGAGAATAATGCCAACGCGCTCGTGCTGCGCGGCGAAGATCTTGATGCTTTACCTGACGACCCCGACGATTTGGCCGAAGCGCTGCAAGCTCTCGCCGGCCCATCGGCCGGGCCTAACGGCGGGCAAATCTACATTGATGGCTTCACGGGCGGACGCCTTCCTCCGAAAGAGTCAATCCGCGAAGTGCGTATTAACTCAAACCCCTTCTCGGCCGAATACGACCGCCTCGGCTTCGGTCGGATAGAGATACTAACGCGTCCCGGCACGGACAGATTTCGCGGTCAGGGCTTCTTCACTTTCACGGACGAGAGCCTTAATTCGCGCAATCCGTTTGCGCCGACCCGCGCGCCCTATCAGGGACGCTCCTACGGCGGCAACCTGAGCGGCCCCGTCATCTCCAAGCGCGCTTCCTTCTTTCTGGATTTTGACCGACGCGAGGTAAGCGATAACGAAGTCATTAACGCAGTCATCCTAGACCCGACATTGCAGCCAACGTCGTTTAGCCAGTCTGTGCTGACGCCGCAAACGCGCACAACCTTCAGCCCGCGCTTCGACTACGCGCTTAACCGTAACCACACGCTGGTCGCGCGCTACTCCTACGCGCGCACGGAGCGCGAGAATTCCGGCATCGGTGATTTCTCGCTGCTCTCGCGTGCCTTCGATACCTCCAACACGGAGCACACGCTGCAACTAACCGAGACGGCCATCATCAACCAGCGTGTGATTAACGAAACGCGTTTTCAATTCTCGCGGCGTCGCAGCCAGCAACAGGGCGACAACTCCATCCCGACCATTCGCGTGCTCGATGCTTTCACAGGCGGCGGCGCGCAAGTCGGGCTTGCCTTCAACAACGAAGACCGCTTCGAGTTGCAGAACAATACATCCTTTTCCATCGGCAGCCATGCGTTAAAAGTCGGCGCACGACTGCGCCGCGTCAGCATCCTCGACGTGTCACCGAACAACTTCGGCGGAACCTTTACCTTCGCCGGCGGACTTGCTCCGCAACTCGATGCCGCCAATCAAATCCTGCTGGATACAAACGGCCAACCCGTGCTTGTGCCCATCACGAGCATTGAGCGTTATCGCAGGACGCTGCTCTTCCAGCAACAGGGACTTTCAGCCGCAGATGTTCTTGCGCGCGGCGGCGGCCCGACGCAGCTCACCATCGCTGGCGGCAATCCTGAAGCCTCTGTTAGCCAGTGGGACTTCGGCGCTTTCATTCAGGACGACTGGCGCGTCCGTCCAGACTTAACGTTTTCCTTCGGTCTGCGTTATGAACAGCAGAGCAACATCAGCAGCAATCTGAACTTTGCCCCACGACTCTCTTTCGCATGGACGCCCGGCTCTGCGAGCGGGCAACGTCAGCCACGCACCGTAGTGCGCGGCGGCTTCGGTATCTTCTACGACCGCATCGGAGAGAATCTGGCCTTGCAGGCTTTCCGTTTCAACGGGACAAACCAGCAGCAGTTTCTCGTCACAGACCCTGAAGTTTTAGGACTCGCGCGCTTTACTCTGGACGGCGTGACAAATGTGCCTTCGGCGGAAACGCTCGCAAGCTTCGCCCTGCCGCAAACGACGCGTCAGATAGCTGAGGACCTGCAAGCACCCTACACGATTCAAACGTCCCTGAGCTTCGAGCGGCAGTTGCCCTACAACTTCACCGTCTCCGCGACGCTCATCAACTCGCGCACGCTTCATCTACTGCGCACGCGTAACATCAACGCGCCGCTCGCGGGCACGTTCACAGTCGGCGACTCGACAAGCGGCGTGCGTCCGCTCGGAGACATCGGCAACATCTATCAATATGAGTCGAGCGGGCGGCTCAACCAGAATCAGCTAATCCTCAGCGTCAACAACCGGCTTAACAGAAACTTCTCTCTCTTCGCGCGCTACGCGCTGACGAAGGCCGAGAGCGACACGGACGGCGTCGGCACATTCCCCGTTGACCAGTATGATTTGAGCGGCGAGTACGGCCGCTCCCTGCTTGATGTTCGTCATAACTTCGTCATCGGCGGCTCGGTCAACGCACCCTGGGGCATTCGCCTCAACCCGTTCATCATCGCGTCTTCGGGCCGTCCCTTCAACATCACTACGGGGCGCGACACCAACGGCGATACGCTCTTTACAGAACGCCCGGCCTTCGCCACAGACCTCTCGAAGCCCGGCATCATTTCCACACCCTACGGCATCTTCGACCCGAACCCCGAACCGGGCCAAGAGCTTATCCCGCGCAACTACGGCACAGGCCCATCCACCTTCACCGTCAATCTGGGCATCAGCAAGACGTTCAGTTTCGGCGGTCGAAGCGAAGCGGCTGCCGCACCGAGCGGTGGCGGCAGAGGCGGCGGTGGTGGTCGTCGTGGTGGCGGTGGATTCGGCGGTGGAGGACGACGCGGAGGCGGCGCTGGCATGGGCAATGGCTCGCCCGAAAGTCGCTACAACCTGACGTTTGGCCTTCAGATTCAAAACCTGCTGAATCGCACAAACGCGGGCACGCCCGTCGGCAATCTCAGTTCGTCTCTCTTCGGTCAATCGCTCTCGACCGCCGGAGGCTTCGGCTTCGGCACGGGTCGTTGCCCGGACAATCGCTGCGTGTCGGCGCAGGTTCGCTTCAGTTTTTAAGAAGCAAACAGCAGCGACGACCCTTAAAAGAAAAAGGTAAAAGTGAGGACGAGAAACCCGGCTCTCTCGCGCCCCACTTTTACCTTTTAACTTTTGCCCTTACACGCTCGCGCCCGGTTCGTCGTGATGCTCGGCGGTGTAGAGGCGCAGGATGTCCTGCCCCTGTCGCGAGCGCGGGTCAATGGTGCGCAGGTGCTTGCGGCCCTGCATCTCCCAGATGGCCGTCACCTGCCCGTCCTTTTCGACGGCATGATAAGTAATCTCTTCGGTTGAGGCTGCCGGTCTTTCGCCGTCACCGGCCGCCGCGTTTTCCGTCACTGCGTTCTCGTTCTCAGACATGTGTATGTGAACGCTCTCCTCTCTTCATTCGTCCGCTATGATTTGTGAGAAAGATTGTGGCACACGCAAGGGCGGACAAGCAAGGAGGGAGGATTAATTCATTTAGTCATTGAAAGAATGATTGAGCTAATCAATAACTAAGAGGCAATTCTAAAACTCAGCTTACTACTTCATTCAACGCTTCGCGCCTCTGGTTTTTCTTCACTTGCGTCTTTGCGAGAAAAGCAGTTCACGCTGGAGGCGCAAAGTTAATACGTAAGGTCGTAAAGGGTTGAGTTTAGGTTTTGAAGCGTGCTCTGAATCCCTGCTCATTCCTGCTCGTCGAGTCGTTTGACGAGGTTGACATATTCGCCGCGGTCGAAGCCGTTGGCGCGGAAGTAGTCAATGAGGCCGCCGTCGTTCCAGTTGACCATCGTATTGACGATGCGGACTCCGGCCTTGCGGAATTTAACGAACAGTTCGTCCATCAGAGCACGGCTGACGCCCTGCTTGTGATAATCAGGGTCAACGCCGACGATTTCGAGCCAGCCCGCAAGCTCTGCCGCAAACTCCCAGCCGTGTACGTCTCCGAGCACGAAGCCGACGACGCGGTCGTGATGCTCTGCGACGAGGCAGTATTCAGGTGCGCGGCTGATGTAGGCTGCGGCCTTCGATTCGTAGTAGGCGGCGTGTGGCTTGCCGGTAATCTTTTCGTCAATGCGCATCACCTCGTCTATGTCGCGCACGGTCATCTTCCGCACCACGAGATCCTGCATACCTCTTCTCTTCCTCCTGTGTGCCCTGTGCCCGCGCACGCCGCGTACGACCCTTGCAGCCACCTTGCGCACGAGTCGCGGCTTCAATGAGCGCTTGATGATATTACGGTACGAGTCGTGGCCGGAGACGGAATTAAAGAGCGCATCATACATCAGGGGGTCTGTCTTCCCGACATCAATCATCGGGTCGAGCAGAGCGCGTGCGCCCAAGAGCATCATTCGCCTGACCATTACGCCATAACGGTAATCGCGCCTCAGGTCGCCGCACGCACGGCGGTAATGCTCAAAGGCGCGCACGGAGACGCCGTGCTCAAGCATCGTCTCGGCCGCGCGAATGCCTGTGACGATGGCCGTCGAGATGCCCTTGCCCTTAAAGGGCCTGAGCCAGCCGGTCGCATCGCCTATGAGCGCGTAGCGGTGGCCGGTTGCTCCGCGCGCAGGGGCGGAAGGAAAGCGCCCTTCGTAATAGTTAATCTGCGAAGGGTCGAACGAAGGCAGGAGCGCCTGCACCTGCGGCATTTGCAGAAACTGGTCCAGATCGCAGGAGGAAACGCTTTCGCCAGCGATGTTGACGAGGATGTGGTCGCTCTTCGGAGTAATCGCGCCAAACTCTATGCGCGGGCAGCGCGGCGGCAGCAGAAACGCGTGGACGATGTGGCCGAGCTTTTCCGTTTGAAAACGGGCGGTCGTCTCAATCGTCGTCAGGTAGCTCTTCAACCACTTCGAAGGACGCTCGAAACGCCCATCAGCACGCGTCACGTCTTCAAAGACCGAGAGCATAGCTTCGTCAAGGCCGAACGCGCCGACCACCACATCTGCACGCTCATAGAGCGATTCGCTGTAAACTCGCACTTCATCAAGCGAGCCGCCGCGCACGAATTCGATGCCGGTCACGCGCGAGCCGATGACCTGCGCGCCAAGCTCGCGCGCACGGTCGAGCATAAACTGATCGAAGGCTGCGCGCTCAACGGCGTAAGTTGCGCGACCGTGGCCGGGTTCGCCGGCGTGCGCGCCGTGGCCCGTTAAGAGCACGTTCTCGTGCGGCCCGTGCAGGCGATAGCCGAAAATCTGCTGCTTGATGAGCGAGCGCGGCAGTTGTACATCCAGTTCGTCGGCCAGCACCTCCTCAACCGGCGGCGAGAGCACGCCGACACACTGGTTGGCGTGAACCTGAAAATCCTTGCCCTCGAAAATCAGCACACGCAGTTTGAGCCCGCGCGCGTCTGCTCCCTGCAACAACTTGATAGCACACGCCGCCCCGCCCGGCCCGCCGCCGATAATGACGACCGTCGAATTATTCTCAAGGCGGCAATCGCTCATAAGCCTCTACTCGAAGGCGAGCTTTAGTAGTCCGGCGATAATCAGCAGCACGGAGACGAGCCACAGCAGGATTTTGACGGCCGTCATCATAACGGAAAAGATGACGAGAGCGTTTGCTCTGGTGCGCTTCGCCTGATAGCGACGGAGGATGAGAAGCTGGCAAAGGTTTTCCAGATAATCTGCGACGGCGGCTGCGAGCGGCAGCAGCACGGGGTAGGGGCTGACGGTCGCGTCGGGCGGCCTGAAATGATTTTGCAGGTGAACGATGATAAGCGCGAGCGCAAACGAGTAGATTAAAGGATAGATGAAATCAAGGTAGAGAGATTTGTAATGCGCGCGATAGTCTGCGTCCGTGTAGGCGTCGAGCATCGCGTAGAGCTTGCGCGGGCCGTGGAGGCCGAGGCCCGTGCGGACGAAAAGGTCGTGGTTGAGCGCATCCTTGAAGCGTGCTTCGATGGCGTTCGTCGGGTTAAACCTGAAGAAGAGCACGCTTGTGACGACGAAGACGAAGGCCGCGACGAGCACCGCTGGCAGGGTCGCTATTTTCAGGAAGAGTTCGCTCGGCGACATGATTTCAGCTTCACTTAAACTGATACGAGGCGCACACCGACGCCCGCTCCCCGCTCTCGCCTACCGACACAACAAGAGCGGGAGATGAACTTTAAATCATCTCCCGCTCTTTGGCTACCGAGAGCAAACATTTTCCGCCTACTTAACCAGAAAGACATCCCACGCCCAACGCCCGACGCGAACGCCACGCGCGTCGTCAACCTTCGCGCGATAGCGAAACTCGTTGCCGTACTGGTCTGTTCTCTTAGAGGTTTTGAAATCAAGATGGAGTCTTGCGACATCGAGCGCAGGTAAGGTGTGCAACTCGCCCGGCTCGGAAACGCCGTTGTGGTTGGTGTCCTGCCAGAGCCGCAACGAAGCGAAGACGCTATCGCTGCGGTCAATCAGGCCATCGCCGTTTCCGCCGTTTGTTTGTTTATCAAACTCGGCCAGGGCAAGAAACCCGTGTTGCTGATTGGAAGGCGGCTGCGGCGTGAAGTTGCCGAACAACTCCATGCCGTTATCAATCGTGCCGTTGCCGTTTCTATCGAGCGCGAGGAAAGCGTCGTCTGAATTGGCAGTCGTCCATGCGACGGGCGTAGTGGTATTGCTATGGCTGAGATTGAAGACGACGCCGCCGCGAGCATTCGTGAGAGCGAATCCGTTTCCGGCGACATCAATCAGGATGGGCGAAGGGGTGCAACAAACCGAACTCTCCGCGAGCGGGTTATCGTAATAGCAGACGACAAACTCGCACCCGCCGCCGCTGCCGCCGCCACCGCTTGTCGTACACTCGCAGTCGCTATTCGGGTAACTGCCATCCGGGCATTGAATCCCCTGATTATAACAGACGCAGCAATCGCTTCCGTTGTTACCCTTGCCGGGTGCGCAGCCGCCGTTTTGCGGGAAGCGATGATAATCCGCAGGAGTGGCAGTACCGGAGCAGACGCAGAACCAAGTGTAGGCGTCGCTGAACGTCAACGGGCCGCAATAGCAATTGGTGTTGTTGGGCCGCGTGTTGGGGTCGCACGACGGCGACGGCGATGGCGTTGGGGTCGGTGTGGGCGTGGGTGTTGGCGTAGGCGTGGGGTCTCCGATGGCGCAACTCTCGCCGGTTGTATCTTCAAATTGGCAGTACACCGTACCATTGTCTTGAGTATCGCAAGTTTGGGTCGTGGTTTCAGTTCGGTAGCATGAACCATAAGAGGTGCTACAAGGCCCAGCCGGGACGAAAGCCGGAAACTCATTAGGATTGTCGCACGCACAAGCGGCAAAGCCTAAGTATCCCCACATGCAGTCGTTGCTATTCTGGCAGTTGCACGGCACGGGCGAGGCCGTGCTGACTGTTGCAACGTTATCCTGCGGAGAAAAATTTGCCCGCAAGAAACTCGCGGGCTGCGTTAATTGAAATGCTGTTGAACACTTGCCGGGCGAGCTTACCGCTCTAGTTTCGACGGCAAGCGACTTAGCCGCAGGCCATTGCTGCGGAGAGGGTGCGTTCTGTGATTGCTTTCTAGAAGGGTCAGGAGTGGGTATGCCTTTTGGCCCGACCAAGCCTGTGCCGTCCCCGAAGTTGATTAACTGTGGATTGAATCTCACCTTCTTAGGGTCGTCTCTTTGCTCCTCATCCCTAAGCTTTTCAAATGACTTCACCATGTTCTCAGGAACTTTCAAAGTGATGCTCTGGCCCGGCAGAATCGGCACATCGTCAGCTTGTAGCGCTGTCGTCAGATACACTAACTCTGGCCTCCCATACATTACCCCAACCCTCAACGGGTATCCCTGAACAAGAAAATCTCGCATAGTTATACTAATGAATAAGTAGTAAATCGGCTTGCTGCCAGTGTTCTTAATCTCGACTTCCAAATCCCGCGCCCACTTCTTGTTCTTCAAGTCTTTAGCTGCCTTTTCTTTCTCCGCCTTAATTTTTACCTTAATCGGTAAACGCTCGGATGAGAGGTCTTCAAACTTTCTTTCCTTGTCGGACTGAGCCGTGCTCGACACAATGCCGACAGCACACAAGACAACAAACAATCCGAGCAGCGCAACGGATAAGGCAACTACCTTAGAACTGCGAAGGCTGAGGATGCGGTGAAGCTTCATGGCATTGACTCCTTTGTGAGCAGGCTGACATGTCAATGGTTCGTTAGTGAGACGGGGGAAGCATAGTCCTGAGCGCGCGGCTCGTCAAGCAATATTTAAGCCACCGGTCTGCGGAAATTGATGATAATCCGCATGAGGCATACCACCGGGACAGACGCAGAACCAAGTGTAGTCGTCGCTGAAGGTCAGCGGGCCGCAATAGCAATTGGTATTGTTGGGCCGCGTGTTGGGGTCGCACGAAGGCGACGGTGAGGGCGACGGACTTGGCGATGGTGTTGGAGTTGGTGTGGGTGTTGGCGTCGGACTAGGGCAGAGGACAAAATCAGTTTGAAGACAGTAGCCATTACCACAAGCCGTCCAAATATATGTAGGAGACCAACAATCTCCAAATTGGTCACTACAAGTAGTTCCCTCAAGTGCGTCTTTATTTCCACAATAGCAACTGCTGACGTATGGCCTAGAGCGGAAGCAATCATTACCAGAACAACACACTCCTGATTGCAGGCTCAGGTTGAGAGAGGTCGAAGGAGACTCTCTAGATAAAAAATTTGCCAGCAGAAAACTTGCTGGCAAATCATTCGTTAAGAATTTTGTAGGCTTGCTATGCCATGATACTTGCCGGACTTTCACGCCGTCCGGCTCACACCGCTCCCAGTCCCGCCTTTCGTTGGTCGCGTGTGGCAGGGCTACTCCATTACGTCCTGCAAATCCTGTTGAATCTCCGAAGCTCATTATCTGAAAGTGCAAGATGAGTTTCTTCGGCTCAGGCTTGTTCTCTCTTTGCCTGAACCGCGCCCAACTCTCTACTTGAATGTCTGTGAAACTGAAGACGTAAGTCTCACCCGGCTTAATCGGAATATCCTCTGCATCTGCTTTGGTCTCGATGTCTCCTAAGGCGCTTCTTCCGTAATGGATAGTAAACCCCATATTTTTCCCGTCAGGCGCGGTTATCTCAGGAAGAGTTATGGAAAGGCTAAGAAAATAGATTGGCTTCTGACCAGTGTTCGTAATCTCAAGCTGGAAATCACGAACCCACTTCTCGTTCTTTACATCCTTGAACTCTTTCTCCTTCTCTTTTTTTATCTTGACTTTAATAGGTAAGTGCTTCGGTATCTTATCTTCAAGCTCTCTTTCCTCAGTTGATTGAGCCGTGCTAGACACCATCCCGACTGCACAGAAGACAATAAACATCCCCAACAGCGCAGTCGATAAACCAATAAACTTAGAATTGTGAAGGCTGATTTTGTGAAGCTTCATGGCATTGACTCCTTTGTCAGTAGGCTGACATGTCAATGGTTCGTTAGTGAGACAGGGGAAGCATAGTCCTGAGCGCGCGGCTCGTCAAGCAATATTTAAGCCACCGTTTTGCGGGAAGCGATGATAATCCGCATGAGGCATACCACCGGGACAGACGCAGAACCAAGTGTAGGCGTCGCTGAACGTCAGCGGGCCGCAATAGCAATTCGTATTGTTGGGCCGCGTGTTGGGGTCGCACGAGGGCGACGGCGAGGGCTGCGGACTGGGCGACGGTGAAGGCGCAGGTGTAGGCGTGGGCGTCGGGTCTCCGATGGCGCAACCCAAGCCCGCTGACCGTTGGAATTGACAATATACAGTGCCGTTGTCCTGAGTCTCACAACTATCGGTTATGGTTTCAGTTCGGAAGCATGAGCCAAAAGAGTTAGTACAGAAGCCAGCCGGAACAATAGCATCAAAGTGATTTGGATTGTCGCACGCGCAGGCGGCATAACCAAATTGCCCCCACATACAGTCATTACTATTCTGGCAATTGCAAGGAACGGGCGAGGTAGCATTGGCTGTTGAAACCTCTTCTTTCGGATAAAAATTTACCCGCAAGAAACTTGCGGGCTGCGTAGAGTGAAGTGTTTTAATGAACATACTAGGCGAGTCTACCGCTCGAACCTCAGAGGCAGGGGATTCAGCCGCAGGCCATCGCTGCGGGGAGGGCGCGTGCTGTGACTGCTTTCTGGCTGGGTCAGGAATGGGTTGCCCATGCGGCCCTACTAAACCTGTGCCGTCTCCGAAGTTAATAAATTGTGGGTCGAACTCAACTCTCTTAGGGTCTGCTCTTTGTTCCGCATCCCTTGCTTTCTCATACGCCTTCACCTTCTTCTCAGGAACTTTCAAAGTGATGCTCTGGCCCGGCAGAATCGGCACATCATCAGATTGCAGCGCTGTTGTCAGATACACCAACTCTGGCCTCCCGTAGCGCAGTTGAAAGACCAGCGGGTATCCCTGAACAAGGACATCTCGCATGATAATATTCATGACCATGTAGTAAATCGGCTTGCTGCCTGTGTTCTTCACTTCAATCTCCAAATCCCGCGCCCAGTTCTTGTTCTTCAAATCTCTGAATGCTTTCTCCTTCTCTGCCCTGATTTTTATCTTAATCGGCAGTCGCTCTGAGGTCAGGTCTTCAAACTTTCTTTCCTTCTCGGATTGAGCCGTGCTCGACACAACACCGACCGCGCACAAGACCACAAACAATGCCAGCAGCGAAGTTGAGACAACGAGGAGTTTAGAACTCTGAAGGCTGATGATTCTGTGAAGCTTCATCATTATTGACTACTTTTGTGAGCGGGCTGTCATGTCAATGGTTCGTTAGTGTGGCAAGTGCAGCATAGACCTCTACATTTTGCTCGTCAAGCTAAATATTATGAAACCTTTGTTGTTAGATTTAGGAAAAGGCATGCCAATCTTGGTTTGAAAACCAGTCCCATCTCCGAAGTTAAGTATGTAAAACTGTAAGAGCACCTTTTTCGGTTCTGTCTTCGGAAGTTTCTCTTCAGCGGCGAAGGCTTCCCATCCTTTTGCCTCCTTGTCACTCAGCTTGAAGACATAGGTTTGCCCCGGTAAGATCGGTGTGTCTTGCGGCTGAAGCGGCGCACCTAAATCAATTAGTTCAATTCTCCCGTACTTTAAGGTAAAACCTATTGGATAACCGTCAGTAGATTTTATTTCAGGTAGAATTAGTTGTAGCGCTAAGAAGTAGATTGGCTTATCCGCCGTATTCGTCACTTCAAGCTCAAAGTCACGCGCCCACTTCTCGTTCTGTAAATCCTTGAATGCTTTTTCCTTCTCTTTCTTGAGCTTCACTTTAATTGGGAGATGGGCTGGCGTCTTGTCTTCAAGCACTCGTTCTTCAGTTGACTGGGCCGTGCTCGACAACATACCAACTGCACACACGGCAACAAACAATCCGAGCAGCGCAACGGATAAAGCGACTACCTTAGAACTGTGAAGGCTGAGGATGAGGCGAGGATTCATGGCATTGACTCCTTTGTGAGTAGGCTGACATGTCAACGATTAGTTAGCGCGGCAGATGGAGCATAGTCCTGAGCGCTGTGCCCATCAAGAGTTGATGTCGCGTTTGAGCGTTCTCAAGTTCCGCTGATAGTGCGCAGCGCGAGCGCGTATTCGACGGCGCGGCGCGGCGCGACCACGCCCCAGCCCTGACGGTCAACTTCGATGGCGGGCAGGCGTTCGGCCGTCTCAATCAGGATGCGCTTGACCTGCTGCGGCGTCAGTTGCGGATTGGCTTCGAGCATGCAGGCGACGATGGACGCGACGATTGGCGAAGCAAACGATGTCCCGTCAACATACTTGTAGTGCTGCGTGATGACGTTGCCCTCGCGCAGCTTGATTGTTATCAACTGCCGCAGCAAGTGTATGGGGAGGTCGCGCGCTTCGTCCAGGTCCTGATCCGTGCCTGCGTGTTCGGCGATGATGGCGCGTAGTTGGTCGTCGGGCGCGTTGTCGAGTTTGGCGAAGAGTTCGGCTTCTCCGGCCGTCTGCGTGTGCGGCAGGATGGGCGCGGGAACCCAGATGCCGGGCGCTATCACTTCGGGCTTTTGCAGGCCGTCAACGGTTGGCCCATAAGATGAGCGGTACATGCCGCGGCGTGCGCGGTCGAGCGAGTTCTGGTCGTCGAGGCCGCCGACGCTGATGGCCGACGGAGCGCTCGCTGGCGGCAGCACAGGATGGCCGGGCGCGAGGCCCGCATTGCCGACTGCACAAACGACCACGAGGCCCAGGGCCACGGCGCGTTCGACCGTCTGGGCCAACTCGTTGTGCAGGTAAGACTGTTCGTAGTCTCCGCCCGCGGAGATGTTGACGATGCGTATCCTGTATTGCTCGCGGTGGGCCAACACCCATTCGAGGCCGCGCCGGATGTTCTCTTCCGAGATGCGGCCAGACTTGGCGAGCTTGACCAGAACGACGTTGGCATCGGGCGCGATGCCGCGATAGAAGCCGTTTGAGAGTCCGCCGTTACCAGCGGCGACGACCGAAGTCATCATGCCGTGCCAACTTGAAGGGTCTGTCGTTTCGAGGTTCGTTTTATCTCCTTCGGCTGCGGCGATGCTGTGATAGGCAAGGATACGGTTGGTCGGAGTGGTCAAATCGGAGTGTGCGAAAAAGCCTGAATCGAGGAAAGCGATGGTGACGCCCTCGCCGGTAAAGCGGTCGTCGGCATCCATCCTGAGCGGTGTGGAAAGCACGTGGCCGCCCTGCTCGAAGACGGCCGCGTCAACCTGCAACTGCACGCGCGCACGCTCAAACAACTCTATGCAGCGCGGGCAAATTTCTGCGAGGATTGCGCCCGACGGTGCGTTGGCCGCGATGATGATCTTCAACTCTTCGGACAGCGCATCGAAGGGCGCGAGGCCGTCAGGCGCTTCGCGTCCGCAGACGGGGCAGATGGGATTGCCCGCCGCTTTGTTTGAATGAAGTGTTGTCGGTTCGAGCGAGATAATCTCTTCGGCCATTATTCCCCTGTATCCTTGTCCTGTCGTTTTCCTTTGGTGGCGGCTATGATGAACATAAATGCTACTCAAGGCAAGCGCCGGAGGCATGATGAAACAAAGACGACAGACTCTACCAACGTTATCGCCATAGAGGACACCGACCAGACACCAAAACGAAAAATTCTCACGCGAAAGGCGCGAGAAAATTCAAGGAGAGCCGGAAAGATTTCGGAGAAGATAGCTACCGCGTCTCTACATTTGCGCGCCCGCGCGTAAAACTGTTTCTTCCACTGCTAACCATGACGGATGTTTACGACATAGCGATTGTCGGCGGCGGTCACAACGGCCTTGTGTGCGCCTGTTATCTGGCGCGTGCGGGCCTGCGCGTGATTGTGCTTGAGCGGCGCTCAATCGTCGGCGGAGCGGTCTGCACGGAAGACGACATCATACCCGGCTACAAGATTGATGTCGGCTCAAGCGCTCACATAATGATTCACCTGACGCCGGTTGTGCGCGAGTTGGAGCTGGAAAAGTTTGGACTCGAATATCTTGAGTGCGACCCGTTTGCGTTTGCGCCGCTCGTGGGTGGCGAAGGAGCAATCTATTTCTGGCGAGATATAGAGCGGACGTGTGAGTCAATCGCGCGTGTGAGCCCGCGTGACGCAGAGAGCTATCGCCGATTTGTGCGCGAGTGGGGCGCTTTAAACGAGGGCGTCTTCGAGGCTTTCATGCGCCCGCCGACCATGATGAATCTTGGCCGCCACATGATTTTCCGGCGGACTACCGAGCAGGCAAATCCAGTTGAGATGGTCAGGAAGCTGATGACGAGCTACGGCTCGCTCGTCAGAGAAACGTTCGAGCACGAGGGTTTGCGTTCGGCTCTCTGCTGGCTGGCGGCGCAGAGCGGGCCGCCGCCGGGCGAGAGTGCGACCGGCGATTTCCTAGGCTGGCATTCGATGATTCATAAGAGCGGCGTCAAACGTCCGCGCGGAGGCAGTGGTGCATTGACACAGGCGCTCGCTCGCGCGCTTGAGCATCAAGGCGGAGAGATACGATTGTCTGCGGCAGTCGAGCGCATCGAAGTTGCTGACAATACTGCGACGGCCATCGTGCTCGCCGGAGGCGAACGCATACGCGCGCGTCGCATCGTCTCAAATGCGCATGTTCGCACAACGCTTCTTAACCTTGTCGGCGAGGAAAATCTGCCGGGAGATTTGGCGAAGCGAGTCAGGGCCATACGCATCGGCAACGGCTTCGGAATGATCTTGCGCTGCGCCGTCTCGGAATTGCCGGACTACACGGCTGCGCCCAACGGCGGTCGTCCGTCAGATTGTCATCAGGGCTTACAACTGCTCTGCCCTTCGCTCGAATATCTGGACCACGCTTACGCAGACTATTTACGCGGTCGCCCCTCAGAGCGACCGGCTGCGCTCGCTATGACCTTCTCGGCAGTTGACCCGACGCTCGCCCCCATGGGCCAACACACGCTTTTTATCTGGGGACAGTATTACCCGTATGAACTCGCTGACGGACTCGCGTGGGAGAAGATTGCGGAGCGCGAGGCGGACAAACTCGTTGACGTTGTGACGGAGTATGCGCCGAACGTTCGCGGCTCAATCACGAACCGTTTTATACAGACGCCGCTTGACCTCGAACAGCGGCTCGGACTTTTGCGCGGCAACGTCATGCACGTCGAGATGAGCTTCGACCAGATGTTTATGTTTCGCCCGCTGCCGGAGCTCTCCAATTACCGCACGCCGATCCGTAATCTCTATTTAACAGGCGCTTCAACTCATCCGGGCGGCGGAGTCTTCGCCGCTTCAGGTCGCAACACGGCCCACGTCATCCTGCAAGACTTGGGCGGCCACCGCTTCGCAAACTGGCTGCGTCGCACCTTCGGCGCTGCGCTGCGCTAAAGTGCGCGCACCGACCTTTTCTGCCGCCCTCTCGTGCTGTCTGTTGGAAAGCGCGTGCTATTAGTACTCTTTTCCATAGCAAGTTGATAAACTATGAGTCATCTTGCTCCCGCCTCCGACACGCACAATCCAGATGGGAAGAATTGTATCAATGAGCAGACTTAACTTAGTGCGCTTCTCGCTGACGATTTCGCTGAGCCTGTTGGTCTTAGCGCTCGCCGTCCTCCGCACGGAGGCAACCGCCCAACGCAAAGACGAAGACGACAGCGATGCTCCGGCCCTCGCCGCGAAAACAAACGGCAAGATTGCTTTTTCGACCACGCGCGACGGCAATTCGGAAATCTACGTGATGAACCCGGACGGCACAGGCCAGACGCGTCTCACCTTCAACGCTGCTCTCGATGCAGACCCCGCATGGTCGCCGGACGGAACGCGCCTCGTCTTCGTCAGCACGCGCGACGGCAACGAAGAGATTTACGTGATGAACGCAGACGGTAGCAACCAGACGCGTCTTACCACTAATACGTCTCTCGACCGCACGCCCGTCTGGTCGCCCGACGGCGCGCAGATAGCGTTTGCCAGCAATCGCGGCCAGTCAGGCAACTTCGACATCTTCGTGATGAACGCGAGCGGAGGCAATCAGGTCAACATTTCCAATGGAGGCTCGGGCGCAGACTATCAAGACCCCGACTGGTCGCCCAACGGCACTCGCATCGCGTGCAGCCACGCCTTTGTGCAGAACGGCGTGCGTGGCCCCTACGGCGTGCTCACGATGAACCCTAACGGCGCGAGCCAGACGCGCCTCAGCATCGCAGGCAACGTGGACATCACGCCGCGCTGGTCGCCCGATGCAACGCGCATCTTGTTTAGCAGCAACCGCGCCGGAAACTTCGGCACGTTTGAAGTCTTCGTGATGAACGCTGACGGCAGCAATCAAGCGAGGCTCACGAATAACGTGGGCGAAAACAGCCGCCCCTTCTGGTCGCCCGACGGAACACGCATAGCGTTTCAGAGCAACAAGGCTCTGAGCTTCGACATCTACCTGATGAACACGGACGGAAGCAACCAATCGGCCGTCTCGCTGAACTCAACAGACGAATTCCAGCCCGTCTGGCAGGCTGTCCAGACCATAGCGACCAATCCGATTGACGACCCGCAGCTTTTCGTCCGTCGTCATTATCTGGACTTTCTCAATCGCGAGCCGGACGCAGGAGGATTGGCCTACTGGTCAGGCGAGATTACACGCTGCGGCACGGACGCAGCATGCACGAGCCGCAAACGCGCCGAAGTCTCCGCAGCCTTCTTCGTCGAGCAGGAGTTTCAACAGACGGGCTACTTCATCTATCGCCACTACGCGGCCTCTTTTTGTCGCCGCCCGACCTTCGCGGAGTTTACGAGCGACCGCAGCACCTTAACCGTTGGGCCCAATCTGGAAACGACCAAGCAAGCCCTGACGCAGGCGTTTGTCCAGCGCGCGGAATTTGTTCAAGCGTATCCGCTCTTTTTGAGCGCGCCCGAATTTGTTGATGCGTTGCTTGCGAACGTGAGAAATTGTTCGGGCGTAAATTTGGATGCAGAACGTGCCGGTTTGATTTCGGAGTACAACCTGAGCGCCAACCAAACGCAGGCACGCGCACGCGTACTCCGCCTTGTCATAGACAACACTGCTTACGCTCAAGCCGAATTCAACGCAGCCTTCGTGCAGGCCGCATACTTCGGCTACCTGCGGCGCGACGAAGACCCCGGCGGTTATCAATTCTGGCTCGACGTTTTGAACACGCGCGTGCCAAACAATTACCGCGCGATGGTCTGCGCCTTCATCACCTCCGCCGAATACCAGCGCAGATTCGGCACGGTCATCACACGCAGCAACAGCGAGTGTGCGCCATGAAAAGTGTAAGCCATTAAACAGGCGTCCGAGTTTTCCTGAAAAATATTTTCCCGTCGGTTGGTATTTATTCGTCTTCTCCTCTCTCTGTTAGAGAGCAACTTTGACCCCCGTATGCTCTCACAGAGGTAATCGGGCAATTTTTGAGGAGAAACGAATTTTGAGAAAGACCACTTTAATGACCTTTGCGCTGGCCCTGCTGGTCGCGCTTTCCGCCCCCCTGACCGCACGCGCTGACGTTCAAGATCGGCTGTTTGACTTTACAGACGAATACTACCGGCAGAACGGCGTTGACCCCGCGAAAATCTCCGGCCGCCGTCAGGCCGGAACTCCGCTCGCAACCTTTGACGCCCCCTTCTTTTCTTTTCAGCGCAACGTTCGCGCGCTTTTAACACTCCCAGCCTACAACCACAGCGGCGCGCCCGTTTACTGGACAGTGATGGGCGAGCTTTTCGCAGACGGCTTCACCAACGACGAAGCCGGTCAACGCGCACGACAAATGGCCGACCAGATGTTTGAGTATGTCTTCCCGACGAAGGACGGCAACCCGATTGGCCTTGGCAACCTGCGCCAGTCCGTTATGCTCGACATGCGCAACGGCTACTTCAGCAACAACCCGCTCGGCCTCTGGACGCACGTCTGGATTAGCTACACCTCACGCGCCTTCAACACCGCCGACGGCAAGAAGGCCCTCGCAGACCTACAGAAGAGAAACGGCCTCGCCACCGACGGCACGCCCATCATCAAGACCCTGAGCGAGCTTGATAATCTCTACAGCAAAGGCTTCGTCGCCAAGCGACTGCGCAAGATGGACGGCTCGGAAGGCGCTGTCTATAGCATCTGCCCGGTCGTCAAAGACCCGACCGATTGGGGCATCGCTACCGACCAGTTTCTAGCCTACACACGCAAGGCCGACGGCACGCCGCTCGAACCCTTCTTCGTCCAGCACTTCGACAGCCTGAGATTCACAGGCAACTGGGCCAACTAAAGGCTTCCACCTCAGGCACGCGCGCTCTGTCCGGGACGCGGTAAGCCCTCAAAGATGTAGGGGCGACTAAGAAATCCACCCTCAAGCTCGAACGGGAGAGCGAGCGAGAGAGAGCGGACTTCTTAGTCGCCCCTACAGATTTACCGTTTCACCTTCCTATTCGACCACAACCCTATCCGACGCGCCGCGCCCGAAGGTTTCAGGATGATACATCTCCTCTGCCTTCGCCGGAGGCACTACGAAATTTCCGGGCGTCGTGGCGCGCGCAACATACGAGTAGTTATACACGCCTTCCCAGAGCAGCGAAGTGAAGGCTTCGGCCCGCTCGTCGCGGAAGTTCTGGTGCTCGAACCATGAGCGATACCACCACCAGTAATTACCCTTCGCCTGGTCCGCCTGCTCGTCCTGCGGAATCGTGCCCGTGGTTGCAAGCTCAGGGTTGAGGGATTCGAGGCCCGCCGGCATCGGGTCAACGAGCGCGACGTGATAACGACGCGCAGGAGCAGCCAATGTGAGCCGCACGCGCACACGCGCGCCAGCCTTGATGCGCCACGTCCCATCTTTGTCCCGGCTGACATCGGCCGCGTTATCAACCGCCTCATAGACGCGCTCGACCGTAAAGCCGTAGTCTGCCGCAGCAAGCTTCAGACTCGTCGGCGCATACTGCATCCCGACGCGATAATAGAGACGCCCCGCGCCCTCCTTGCTCAGGGTTAGATTCTGCGTGCCGCCCTTTTCCGTTAGATAACGCATCGGCACGTTAACAAGGTGGCTATCGGTCGTGCGCCCGCGATACTGCTGCTCTCCTGCGTAGCTTTCACCGAGCCACGCGCGGGCGACGAAATCCGGCGTCACCTTCTCGTAGGTGTTGAAGTAGCGGTCGAGCGCCAGCAGGATAAAGACGTTCTCCTGCGTGTTTTCCCAGCGGCCTGCCTTGCGGTGGGCCAACAGCCCGCGCACAATCTTCGGAATCAAATCGCTCGTCGGTTGGTCTTTAATCAGCGCTTCGAGGATCACGCCGTCGGCCCTGCGATTGGAATGAAGCAGCACATATTCGCCGTCCGAATAGGAGTCTGCGAAGTGTGCTGCGCCTGCCGTCTCCGTCGCGCGGTTATTCAAATGACGACGAATCGCTTCGACCTCTGCGCTCGATTTGGCGTCGCCCGACAGCACAGGCAGCAGCCAGCCGATTGATTCAAGCGAGAGCTTTTCAAGGCTCGCTTCGAGGATGAGCTTGCGCGCACGATTCACATCGCGGTCATTCATCCGATGGCGCACGTAGAGCGCGTAAGCTATCAGAGCGCGTCGCGATTCGATGCTGTAGCTTCGCGGAATATGCTGCTCTATGTTGCGCAGGTAATTCTTCGAGCGGTCGAGCATTCCGCCCGGCACGTCGAAGCCTTTCTCTTTCGCGCGTTGCAGCGCGTGTGCAACGTGGATGCTGATGTAGGGCCAAGAGGGGTCGTTGCGTTTCCAGAAGGCGAAGCCTCCGTCGTCGTTCTGCAAGCTCTGCAACTTCTTGATGTCGCGCGCAACGGCCGCCTTCATCTCTTCAGGCTTCGGCAAGCCCTTCGCATCAAAAGCTGCCAGCACGTCTTTCAGCGCCGCCACACCCATCACACGCGAAGAGATTTGCTCCGCGCACTCATACGGATAAGAGACGAGATAGATAACGGCGTCGGTCAACTCCTGCAACTGCGTCGAAGAGGTCGTTATCTCAAGTCCGCCAAACTGCGGAAAGACATTGCCGGGAGCTTTGACCGGCTGCACGATTGCGCCGTTGTCAATCTCTCCGTAGGTGGCGAAGGCTTCCGTGGTCGCGGGTGTCCAGACGGGCAGACTTATCTCCGCCGCGTCTGCGAAGCGCCCCGAAGCAGCGCCAATCTGAAAACGAGCCGTGCCCGCGCGTGCGGCCGCAACCGGCAGCCTGACTTCCACGCGGTCGTTAGCAGGCACGGTCACACGACGACCCGCGCCGTCAGTCAACTCCGCATTAGCCGCACGAACGGCCACGTCAACGCGCATCGCTGTGTCCGTCTGATTCTGCAAGACGACCGGCAACTCGAAGCGGTCTCCGAAGTTGAGAAAGCGCGGCGCAGAGGGGCGCACCATCAAGGGCTGGCGCGCAGTCAAGCTGGATTCGCCCGCGCCAAACTGTTTGCCGCCCGCAACCGAAACAGCCATGATGCGATAACGCGTCAGGTTGTCGGGAACTTTGACGTTGACAACCGCGCGGCCGCTTGCATCCGTCGGGACGGCGGGCGAGAAGACGGCCAGCGCGTTGAAATTCTCGCGCATGCGAATCGCCTGCTGCTCAGGCTCGCCCGCCGCTTTGTCTTCTTCCCTGAGTAGGGCCGTCTCCCTCGCTCCGGGAGACTTCGCGGGCGGAGGAGGAGCGTTCTTCGCCCTCCCAACGCCGTCTCTGGTAACAGTCACAGACTCCGCCACCTGCATGTTCGCTGCGGCTCCGGCTGCGACCGGGACGTTCATCCTCATCGCAAATTCGGGATTCGCCAGGAGAACGTTTGCGCGCGAGTGATAATCGCTCGTGCCTGCGTCGCGGTGCGCGTAGAAGATGTTGAGCGGGTCTTCCAGACGATAGCCTGTTAAGGCCAGTACGGATTCGTCAACGACCACTACCGCAACCTCGCTATTAGCGACGGGTCGGCCCGCAGCATCCTGCACCGTCACGTCAACACGCGTTTCGCCGCCCGGCTCAAGAGCCTTCTCGCGCGGAGCGGCCGTCACCTGAAGCTTGCGCGCGTGAGGTGGAATCGAAAGATTCAACTCGCCCGTAGCAAACGCGGGCCGCTTCGGTAGTTTATCGTTGAGCTGGCCCTCATCGTTAAGACGCGTCGCCGCCCCTACAAGGTCAACCTGCGCGATGAGGTTCGGCGTGTAGCTCTCGGCAATCGGAATCTTCAGCGTCGTAGATGGCCCATTCATCTTGAAGCGCTCGGTTTTGACGAGGCCGCTGCGACGCAGCGTGAGCACACCTTCGGCCGGATAAAAGGGCGACTGCACGAGCACTTCCGCTACCTCGTTCGGCCTGTATTCCTTGCGGTCTGGAATCAGCGTCACCTCTTCCTGTTCGACATCACGCTTCGGCGGCTGCTTGCCGCCGGCGACCCACAGCGTCAACTCGCTCTCGTTCAAACGCTCGCGGTCGTCCATCACGCTCGCCGTGATGCGATACTGCCCGCCCTCCTGCGTCTTAAACGTACACTGCACAGCATCGGCGGCAGACTGCACAGTGCAGTTCTGAGAGCTGATGGCCTTCTGCTGCCAGGTATCGTTTTCATAAACCCAGTCGAGCAGTTCGGCGCGCATCCTGACGGCGCGATTAGCAACGGCTTTGCCCTCAATGTCCGTCACGATTGACTGCACGACGAGCGGCTGGCCCTGCTCGACAAACGTGCGCTCGCTCTTCAAGCCCACGTAGAGGTCGGCCGGATGGACGAGCATGTTTGCGCCCGACGTGAGCACCTGGCGGTTAACGTCCATCACGCTCGCCTCCGCTCTCACGCTCGAAGGTCGCGGCGGATTCACACCGTCGAAATCAATATGCAGGCGATGCTTGCCCGCAGCATCCGTCTTGCCGGTTAAAGTCTCCGTGCGCGATTCGCTCTCTTCAGGGTTTGTTCTCCACCACGGAATCCACTTGCCGAAGGTATAGTCCCAGCGATTAGGCGGCGTGTAGTTGGTAGGCGTTGCGGTCACGCGCCAGGTCACTTCCGTATTGGGCAGGCCGCCTCCTGCGTAGTAGGCGGCGGTGACGAACGTGTCTGCGCCGCCACCGACGAAGAAAGGCCCTTCGGTCGTCGTCTGCGCTTTAACTTCAAACTCAGGACGACGGAACTCCTGCACCTGAAAGCTGTGAGCGGAAGTGGTATTCAACACACCACTGCTTCCGCCCTGCGCATATAATTCAAGATTGGCATGGCCCAGATTCATCGTGCCGGGCAGCTTTAAGGCTGTGTTGAAGCCGCCGAGCGCGTTGACCTGCATGCTGCCTTTGCCGACCTCGTTGCCGCGCGAATCGCGCAGGATGTAGGAGACGGTTGTGGCCGCGCCGTCGAGTGGGCCAACGTCGCCCGTCTGCGTGCCGCCAACACGTCGCAGCCATCCCTTGATGTTCACTTCCTCGCCGGGCCTGTAGATCTTGCGGTCGTCGAAGACATACCAGCGCAAAGAATCTTCCGTGGTTTTCCTGTGCCAGCCGCCTTCCGTGTACCACCATGAGGTCTGCTCCGGCAGGATAGCCATGTCGCTTCCCCTTCGTGCGACGAGAATGTCAGGCCCGTTCTTCTGATTGTTAACGAGAGCGATGCGCGCGATGCCGTCCGCGCCGCTTGAGGCGGAATTGCCTTCGGGCTGAACCGTCATCTGCACACCGTCGAGCGGGCTTCCGTCCTTCAGGGATGTGGCCCAACCGACTAAATCCGTGTTGTCAACAAACGCATCGAGGCCGATGTTTGTCACCTGCACCCACGATTTGACCCACACGCGCTCTTCATTCTTCGCCTTCACCGCAGGCTCTACGACGACGAACACATGGCCGAGGCCACCATCGAGCGCAGCATTGAGGTCAATCTGCGTCTCAACCATCTCGTCGGGCTTGGATTCGACGTTAACAGTCTTCGTTGAGACGAGCCGCCCCGGTACGACGCGATTCTTTCTGGCGTTCTCGTCTGCATAGCCCTGCGACCAGCGCATGTGGTTGACAAACTGCGGCCAGTCTTCAGGCCCGACCTTGTAAAGGCTGACCTTCAGCCTGCTATGGTTAACGCTGAAGACGGAATAGCGCCCGGCGGCCGAAGGGTCGAGCACGATAAGGCCGTCGCGTGCGGCCGTCAAAGATTTATCCGCGGGGCCAACGTGGAAAACGAGCGGCGCGCTCTCGCCCAAAGTCTGTCCAAACTGGTCTTTGAGCGAAGGGTCAAATTTGACCTGATAAGAGCGTCGTCCCTGCTTGATGCCGTCAATCATTATGTAGTTACCGTTGGCGCTGGCTCTCATGCCCTTAAGCTCAGGCACAACTTTGACCTGCGATTTCTGGAACGCAGACGCATCCAGCGGATTCGAGAAGGTCACATACCATGATTGAAACGGCGAGCACTGTTCGCCCGACTCGCAGTTTTGCCTGACGATGCGCAACGGGCCATACGTGCTGAAGTAAAAACTCTGAGGCTTGGTGGTCGTGCGCGGGCCTTCGGCTGAAGGCGTGCCGGGGCCGATGGTGACGACAACGCCGGTTGCGGCCGGCAGCGCTTCCGCTGTACTGCCCGTCGCAGGGTCAACGGCGCGAAACGCCAGCCAGCGTCCCTTCTGCGCCGCGCTCGCAAACGCACGCACTCTCTCGTCCGCCGCAATCTCTGCGTCTGTCGCCAGTCGTACTTTCAAATCCCTGCCGCCCGCAGTGACGCGTATGGTCTGCAAGACTCTCGTGGGGTCTATCAACTGGTCGAAGCTGACAAACATGACGGCGTCGCGCCGCTGCGGCTCGCTCTGAGGCCACATCGTCTGCGCGACGGGCGCGGGCGTAGCGAAGCTCCATGATTTCGCTGCTCCAAGTGTTCCGCCGTTGGCTGACTTTACACCGGCAGGCACAGTCACGTTGTAAACAGTCGCCATCGGAAAACGCCCTTCGGGCACGAAGAGCAGCGTCCTTGTGCCGACCCAGCGCCACTTGCCGGCGGGCTGCGGCGTCAATCGGACGGGCACGCCCTGCGCCTCAAGTTCGGCCAGAGAGGTGACGGCGACCATCGGCTGCGAGAACGTGACGCTCAACTGCGGAGCAAGCGGAACTTCGCCTTCCGGCGAATGACGCAGCACGCTCACAGGCCCCGCGCTCGTCGCGTCCGGCTGCGGCCTGTCTTCAGCCGCGGGAAAGCTTGCGTTGATGACCGTGCCTGTGCGCGGCGCGGGCAGCGAGCGGTCGCGCATTGCGAACTCCTGCTCGTCTCCCCTCTCGCCTGTCAGTGCGGGCAAGCGTTTTAAGACCTGCTCGGTTTCGCTCGCGCTCAATTTAACGGCGGGCGCGACCCTGTTAACAGTCTGCTGTTCGGGCTGCTCTGTGCCCTCGCTCAAACGGAAACGCAAGCCCTTCGGCCCCTTAGTCGCTACATCATCGAGCGCACGGTTAATCAATTCCGTCGCGCCGCGCACCGCTATCGTCTGCCTCTCGAAGGGCAGGATGCCAAAAAAGAGGGAGAATATTAAGAGCAGGGAAATTTTGTTCTTGAGACGAGTCATCGTAAGCCTTTGTTCCTCGCTTGGAGCGAAAATTTATTAAAGCTAGTCAAAGGGAGATAAGTCCGGCCTGATGCTAACACGCCTGAGGCCGCAGGTGCTTGTTAGACACAGCGACGGAGGCAAAAGTTCCGCCGGGGCTCTGGTCTCGTGCCGCCGCGCCGTCAAACGTGGGTCTGAAGCCTAACGGCCCGCAACCTGTGTTAGAACGAGCCACGCGCGCTTTGTTGCATAGCCGCTGCGGGCGGAAATGGTATAAGCTATAGGCGCTCATAAAGCGAAACAATTTGAGGAGAGCTTTTTAAGAGTATGCCTACAGAGCAACAATCGGTTGCGGATATTTTTCGTCGCGCGCAGGCCATCCGTCGCGAAAATCCGCAAGCCTCCTACAAGGACATCAAAGCGCAGCTCGTCAGAGAATTCAAGGGCGCGCCCTTCCCGCCCGTCTACAATCTGGCGATTCCAGAGCAGGACGCACGCGCTCCCGAAGAAGACTGGTCGGCGGGCCTCTCGCTGATGGTGCGCGGCATCCAGCAGGAAGACTGGCCCGAAGTTATCAACGGCATCATCCTGAGCCTTGAGCAGACGGAAAACTACGAACGCCAGCGCAGCGGCAGCGATTCCAGCCGCGACCACTGGCACGACCGCACCATCGGCATCAGCCAGCAAACCGACAAGGGCGTCAGCAAATGGATGCCGGAAGATTTGATGCGGCTTGTCGAGGCGCGTGAGAAAAAGTAGTAAGCGGTTTTCAGTTTCGAGTTTTCAGTTTTCAGTAAAGACCTATTGCTTTTTCTGAAAACTGAAAACCTGAAAACTATCGCGGAGGAACATGAGCTTTCTAGGGAATTTATTTAACGACCCGCTGTATCAGAAGGGCGAGGCGCGCAGGCCCGAAGAGATAGCTGACCCGGAGGTCATCATCAGCCCTGACACGCGCCGCGAGAATCGCATCCCGCCCGGCCAGACGCGCACCCGCAAGTGGCCCGTTTTGGACGCGCACGGCACGCCGCCAATAGACCTTGAGACGTGGACGTTTGAGGTGGGCGGCCTCGTCGAGAAAGAGCAAAGCTGGTCGCTCGACGAGTTTATGCAACTGCCTGCGGTTAAAGTCTATGCTGACTTTCATTGTGTGACGCGCTGGTCGCGGCTCGACAACGTTTGGAGTGGTGTTGCGACGCGCGAGTTGGCGCGCATTGTCGGCGTCCGGCCGGAAGTTCGTTTCGTGCTCGTCTTCGGCCATGACTACGGCTGGTCAACCAACATCCCTCTCGAATACTTTCTAGCGGAAGATTCGCTTTTCGCATGGTCGCACGACGGCGCTCCGATTCCGCCCGAGCACGGCGGCCCCGTGCGTTTGATTGTGCCCCAACTCTACGCATGGAAATCCGCCAAGTGGGTCAAGGGCGTGCGCTTTCTTGCGCAGGATCAGGCAGGGTTCTGGGAAGAGGGCGGCTATCACATGCGCGGCGTCCCTTGGAACGGGCGCGACGGCGAGCGTTTTCGCTGGCAGGGCGACGAGTAAAAGATTAAAGGATGTGGAGGGTCAAGGAATCGTCGGGGTCTGGGCAGGGAGCGCGTGAGGCAGGCAGGTTAATTTTTCGCTCGCCCTTCGCCCTTTAGGAAGAGATGGAGGTGAGAGCGATGAACAGCACGGCCCTACTGCTCTGGCAAGAGCCATCAGCCACTCCTCAAAATATACAGCAAGTTTTCAGCGAACTACGCGACCGCTTTCTCAGCTCTCTGCCCGGACTGATGACGGGCGCGCTTATTTTCTCCATCTTTTATCTGGCCGCTTTCGGCGGTGCGCGGCTCATCAGCTACGCCGCCCCGCGCGTCAAGGCCGACACGGGCGTCGTCCTCCTGCTCTCGCGCGTTTACTACTACACGTTAATCATCCTCGGCCTCGTCACCGGCCTTGGCGCGACCGGCCTTAACGTCAACGCCCTCGTCGCCGGCCTCGGCCTGACCGGCTTTGCGCTCGGCTTTGCGCTCAAAGACGTGCTCTCAAATTTGCTCTCAGGCATCATGCTGCTGGTCTATCAACCGTTCCGCATCGAAGACCAGATCAGGATAGACAACTATGAGGGAACGATTAAAACCATACGCATGCGCGACACAGTGCTGCGCAGCTACGACGGGCGCAACATCATCATCCCCAACTCAAAACTGATTACGGAAGTCGTCGTCAACAACACGACCGCCAAGCTCCGTCGCGAATCCATCACCATCGCCATCCCGTCGGACGCAAACGTTAACGAAGCCTGCGAGTTGTTTCTGCAAGCGATGCAACAACATTCGACCATCACGGGCCGCGTCGAAATGCCTTTGCGAGCGACCTACACCGCCGAGGAGATAGTGCTCATCGAAGGACGCTTCTGGTATGAGCCGCGCGTCAATGCAAAGGTCGTGGAGAGCGAGGTGGCGCAGACGGTCAAGACGGCGCTCGACCGCGCGCACATCGAAATGTTTTTCCCGACCGAAGAAGAGATAGTCAGGCATTTGAGCAAAGCGCAATTCATAGAGGAAGAGGAGATGGAAAAGCGTTGAGTGTGACGACAGATAGCGCAGGACAGAGACAAGCCGCGCAGGCCGCAGCCACAGGAGCAACACCGAAGGATGCGGCGGCCGTTATCCTTCTGCGACCCGGCCCTGAGGCGTCAGAGATGGAAGTCTTCTGGGTGCGGCGCAGCCCGCGTATGGCTTTTCTCGGAGGCTTTCATGCTTTTCCCGGCGGGCAGCTTGAAGCAGCGGACGCTGAAGTGAGTGTGAGAAACTGCGCGGACGTTGAAACGTCTATGATGATAGCCTGCGCCGCGCGCGAGTTGTTTGAAGAACTCGGCGTACTCGCAGCACGCGGCGGCGACACCTTAACGAAGGGACAGCGCGCTTCTCTGCTTGACGACCTCGAATCTGGCCGCATGTCGTTTGCGCAGTTGTTAAGCCACTACGGCCTTTATCTTGATGCCGACGATTTCACCTACGCAGGACGCTGGCTCACGCCGCCCTTTAGCCCGCGCCGCTTCGACACATGGTTCTTTCTGGTTAACTGCCCAGAGAAGCAGGAGCCGCATCTAAGGGACGAGGGCGAACTCGATTCAGGCGAATGGACGAGCGCGCGTGCGGCTTACGAGCGCTGGCAACGCTCGGAAGTTCTGGCCGTGCCGCCCGTGCTTCATGCTTTGCAGACACTTGCGGGTGGGATGACAGATGATCTCATCGAGCGTTTTCTTTCCGTCCCGCAGGCGCATCGCGAGCCCGTGCGCCGTATAGAGTTTCGTCCCGGATTCATCTGCTTTCCCGTTCGCACGCCGACGAAGCCGCCCGCAACACACACCAACTGTTACATCATCGGCCACAGCGAACTCGTCATCATTGACCCCGCCTCAATCTACGAGGAAGAGCAGGCAGCTCTTACCGCTTGCGTTGACGAACTGCTCGCTGAAGGTCGCACGATTCGCGAAATCATCCTGACACACCTGCACCCCGACCACGTCGGCGGAGTCGCGGCGCTCGTAGAGCACTTGGGAGGGCGCGTGCCTGTGGCCGCGCATCGTTTGACGGCTGAAGCCTTGCGCGCCTCTGTTCGCGTTGACCGCCTGATAGAGGACGAAGAGGTGATAGAGCTTGCGGGCGAACCATTTATCAGGCTGCGTGCGCTGCACACGCCCGGCCACGCGCGCGGTCATCTATGCTTTTACGAAGAGCGCACGGGCGCACTCATTACGGGTGACAACATCGTCGGCCTTGGCTCTGTCTTGATTGACCCGCCCGAAGGCAACATGCGTGATTATCTTGCTTCGCTCGAACGAATGCTGAAGCTTCCAAATTTGAGCGTGCTCTTCGGCGCTCACGGCCCTGCGATGGGAAACCCGCGCGAGAAGATTGAGGAGTACATCACGCACCGGCTCGAACGTGAATCAAACATACTCAAGGCTGTGCGCGCGGGCGCGAAGAGTGCGCCGGAAATAGTCGCGCGCGTTTACACGGACGTTCACCCGAAGGCCCACGCGATGGCCGAACGCGCCGTGCTTGCGCATCTGGAAAAACTGGAAGCCGACAATCTAGTCTCGCGGCGAGAAGACGACTCTTACGTTGCCAACGACCTTGCGCCGTCGGCCAGTTAGCTCCGTAGAAGGATTTTGCATGAAGAATGAGCAGCAGAACCCGGTAGTGCAGGATGCGCTCATGCGTGCGCTGGCCGACGCGATGCCGCAACTCGTCTGGGCCACAGACGAAAACGGCTCGCACTTCTATTATAACCAGCGTTGGTACGACTACACCGGCCTCACCGAAGAAGAATCAATGGGCTTCGGCTTCGCCAACGCACTGCACCCGGATGATAAGGAGCGAACGCTTGAGCGTTGGCGGCGCGCGTGGCGCGACGGCGAAAGCTACGAGATTGAGTACCGTTTTTATTCGAGGGCGCTCAAGGAGTATCGCTGGTTTCTGGGTCGCGCCGTGCCCGTTCGCAACCTTGAAGGAAAAATCACGCAGTGGGTCGGCACGTGTACGGACATCGAAGAGCAGAAGCACATGGAAACGACGCTGGCGCGCATCAACCGCGAGCGCACGCAGATGCTCGAAGAAGTCTCAACGCCGGTCGTGCCCGTCTGGCGCGGCGTGTTGGTCATGCCGCTCATCGGCTCGCTCGATACGGCGCGCATGAATCGCGCGACCGCCGCGGCGCTCAACGAAGTGACGCGCACGGGCGCACGCGCCTGCATTATTGACATCACGGGCGCTCGCATCGTTGATTCCCACGCCATCGCAAACCTGAGTAATCTGGTCATGTCGCTCAGGCTGGTTGGCGCGGAGGCCATCGTGACGGGCGTCACGGCGCAGGCCGCGCAGAGCCTCGTCGGCCTCGGCGTGGATTTCACAGGCATGCGCACTTTTCGCACGCTCGCAGAAGCACTGGCGAGCTTAATTAAAACAACGGAACTAACCACACAGGACACACGAGATAGGGTTTCAAGCAATGGCACTGGCACAGAATCTAGGTGAACTCAAAACAAGCGGCTACGCGCCCGTTTCGGTCAAGGACGAAATGCGCGCTAATCTGGTGCGTAAAATTCGCGCCAATGAAAAACTTTTTCCCGGCATCGTCGGCTACGATGAATCGGTTGTCCCGCAGATTACAAATGCGATTCTCGCGCGTCACAATCTTATTCTCCTCGGCCTGCGCGGTCAGGCCAAGAGTCGTATCATCCGTCAACTGACAGACTTGCTTGACGAGCGTATTCCCGTCATCGCAGGCTCGGAGGTCAACGACGATCCCTTTCATCCTATCAGCGCCTACGGTCGCCAGATAATTGAGACCGAAGGCGACGAAGCGCCCATCGCATGGGTTGAGCGCGACGCGCGCTTCGTCGAAAAACTTGCCACACCCGATGTCACCATCGCAGACATCATAGGCGACGTTGACCCCATCAAGGCTGCCAAAGGCGGACACCTTCTGTCCGACGAGTTGACCATTCACTACGGTCTGCTCCCGCGCGCCAATCGCGGCATCTTCGCCATCAACGAGCTGCCTGACCTCGCCGGAAAAATTCAGGTCGGCCTCTTCAACATCATGCAGGAGGGCGACGTGCAGATTAAAGGTTATCCAGTGCGACTTCTGCTCGACGTGATGCTCGTCTTCTCCGCCAACCCTGAAGACTACACAGCGCGCGGCAAAATCATCACGCCCTTAAAGGACCGCATCGGCGCTGAAATTTCCACGCATTATCCGACAGACCTCCAACTCGGCGTCGAGATTACAAGACAGGAAGCATGGACGACGCGCCACGGCCTCGAAGCTCAGCTCGTCATTCCAGACTTCATACGCGAAACCGTCGAACAGATTGCCTTTGAAGCGCGCGATGACCAGCGGATTGACAAACGTTCCGGCGTCTCGCAACGATTGCCCATCAGCGTCATGGAGTCAATCGTCTCCAACGCCGAACGGCGTGCGCTCTTAACAGAGGAAGAAGAGATCGTGCCGCGCGTCTCGGACATCTACGCCGCCCTGCCTTCGATGACCGGCAAAATGGAACTCGAATATGAAGGCGAGCAAATCGGCGCTGCCAAAATCGGTAAAGACTTAATCAAGCGCGCCGCCGGCGTCATCTTCGAAGGCTATTTCGTCGGCATAGATTTCACGCAGGCTGTCCGCTGGTTTGACCAGGGCAACAACCTTCGCCTCGCAGACACGGCCGCCGCCGATGAGTGTCTGCACCTGCTCGAAGCCGTCCCCGAATTAATCGAGACGACGATGATTCCCTTCGACTTCAAACGCGCGGACGCGGGCGCTATCGTCGCCGCCTGCGAGTTTGTCCTCGAAGGTCTCTACGCGCAGAACAAAATCAGTCGTAACGAAGAGGGCGGCTACACCGCAGCCACCAAAGCACGCAAAGACCGTCGCGGTATGATTTACGACGACCTGACCGAAACGGGCCGCTATAGCTGATTTCGGATTTTCGATTTACGATCTGAAAACCCGCTCAAGTTTCAAATCGCGAAGGGAGGCTTTATGGAGCATGGCGAATCTTGAAAAGTACAGAGACAGATTTGCCGAGAGCGGCTGGCAGATTTTTGTGCGCGCGATTGCCGGAGCGCGCACGCGTGAGGGAAATCTTGTCGGCGTAGAGCATGTGCTCTACGCTCTGGCTGAGGAGCGTGCCGAACTCTTCACATCGCTGCTGCGCAGCGTCGCTGACAATAGAGATGCGTTTACGATGCTCGTCGAATTGATCGAGCAGCGTCTTGCAGCCAGCCCGAAGCACGAGGGCGCGTCTGTTCGTCTCTCTGTTGAAACGATTGAACTCTTTAAGCGCACGTTGAAGCGCGTGCGCGCAAACGCGCGCCAGCGTATAGAGGCGGTTGACCTTTTCATTACATTGGTGATGGATGAAAAAAGCCTACTGCGCGAGCTTTTAGCGGAGCTGCTGGCCGACCCGGATACGAAGTCGCAGCACGTCCGCGACCTGATAGCCGTTGTCGAAAGCGCCAGCGCAAGCCGCCGCCCTGCTTCGCAGAGGACGTACAAGTTTCTCGCGGGCGAAATGGTGCGGATTAAAAACGGCCCCTTCGCCAACTTCAAGGGCACAATCGCTGATGTCAATGAGGAAGCCGCGACGCTCCAGATTGCGATCTTCATCATGGGGCGCGAGCAGCCCGTTGAGTTGAAGTTTTTCGATGTGGAGAAATTAAGGTCGGAATAGGCTGGCGGGAAGTTCGGTTAATTCAAATTTCGAACAAGGAAGAGAATGAAGTTTACACGTTATTCAAAATTCAAGGGCTTGGATGTTTCGTCAATCAATCTTGGCGATTTGATGAATGCGCTCTCGGATTCGCTGCTGCAATCGGGCTACGACGACGATTACTACTGGACGCGCGAACGCCGGCCGCAGGATACGTCGCTCGACGCGCTCAGGCATGCGCTCCTTCAGGCCCTTCTTGAGCAGGGATTGATTGACGAGCAGCAGGTCAAGGAGATGCTGGCCGACAACGAAGGCAAGTTTAAGGGGTCGCTGCTTGAGGAGATGCTTAACCAGTTGATTGAGCGGCTGGTCGAAGAGGGCTATCTGAATTTGAAGGAGGAGCAGCAACAGCAGCAACGCCAACAACAGCGGCGCGGCGGACGCGGAGAAGTATCAGACCCCTTGCCGCGCAACGTCCACTTTGAAGTGACGGAGAAGGGCCTCGATTTCCTTGGTTATAAAACGCTGCGGAATCTCTTGGGCAGCCTCGGCAAGAGTTCAATCGGGAGACACGACACGGCGCATCTCTCGACCGGCGTCGAAGCGGCGCAGGCCGCCAAGCTTTACGAGTTTGGCGACACAATCAATCTTGATGTCAACACGACGCTGCTCTCCGCCATCCGTCGCGAAGGACTCGCCGTTCCGCTCAATCTAGAATACGGCGACCTGCACGTTCATCAATGCGACTATCAATCTTCGTGTGCGACGGTCGTCATGCTCGATTGCTCACACTCCATGATTCTCTACGGCGAAGACCGTTTTACTCCGGCCAAAAAGGTCGCGCTCGCGCTCGCGCACCTGATACGCACACATTATCCGGGCGACTCTCTGAAAATCGTTCTCTTTCACGACAGCGCAGAAGAGTTGCCGATGGCTCGCCTTGCGACAACGCAGGTTGGCCCATATCACACCAACACGGCCGAGGGCCTGCGGCTCGCGCGCCGCCTGCTGCAAGCGCAACGCAAAGAGATGAAGCAGATTGTGATGGTCACGGACGGCAAGCCCACAGCATGCTTTATAGACGGCGCGACCGCCACGCCTTACGGGAGGCGTGCCGCCTCGATGAGCGAGGGCAGCATTAGCCGTGGCAGCAACCGTAACGTCGAGCGCAGGCTCTACAAGAATCCGATGGGCATGGACCCGTTTGTGATGTCCGAAACCTTCAAAGAGGTGCAGGGGTGTCGCAAGGCTGGCATTATGATTAACACGTTCATGCTCGCCAGCGACTACTACCTTGTAGAGTTCGTCAAAGAGATGACCGCGATGACGAACGGCAAAGCCTACTTCGCCAACCCAAACAATTTATCGCAGTTTGTCCTGATGGATTTTCTGAAGAGAAGAACCAGCAAAGTTAAGGGATAAAGCGATTGATTCGTTGATGCGTGCTCACCGTTTTATCCGTTGATGAATGATGAGCATGCATTGTAACGACTGCATGAATCAACCGCTTCGTCTCTCTTCCCTCGCTTGAGCTTTCGATGTCAGCACGTTTTCCGAAACAGATTAAGGCGCGGCGCGTGTGGGTCCCCTATTTTATTATGGCGACTGCGCTCATTTTGACGCTCGTCGCCACCTACTACGTGATGAAAACGGCTGAGGCCAAAGACCGCTTGCAGTTTCAAACCACCGTCCAACGCACGCATGACAACATACAGAAGCGGCTGGAAACATACATCGAACTGCTCTACGCGGGCAGCGCCCTCTTTGCCGTCAACGAAACTGTCAGCCGCGAACAGTTTCACACGTTCATCCAAAGATTGGAGGTGGGCCAACGCTTTCCGGGCCTTCAGGGCATAGGTTATACAGTGCGCGTCAGGGCGGAAGATCGTGACGCCTTCGCAGCCGGAATGCGGCGGCAGGGGTTTGAGGATTTTAAGTTCTGGCCTGAAACACCGCGCTCCGAATATCATTCGATTATTTATCTTGAGCCTTTAGACCAACGCAACCGGGCCGTCGTCGGCTACGACATGTTTACAGAGCCGACGCGACGCGTGGCGATGGAGAGAGCACGCGACACAGGCGTTGCAGCCGCTTCCGGCCGCGTCACGCTGGTCCAGGAGATCGTCGCTGAGCATAAGCAGGCGGGCTTTCTCATCTACGTTCCCGTTTATCGCGGCGGGCAGATTCCCGCAGGAGTCGCAGAAAGGCAGCAAGCGCTGCTCGGCTTCGTCTACAGCCCGTTTCGCGTGGACGACCTGCTACAGGGCATCTTCGGCAACGAGACTTACCGCAGCATTGATTTTGAAATCTACGACGGCGCAGAACCTTCCGCCAGAAATCTGCTGCATCGTTCGGCGCAGAGCATAAACAAGGAGACACATTCTCCGCAGTACACGGCCAGCACGAAACTCGATGTCGCGGGGCGCACGTGGCACATCAACTTCTCGTCGCGCCCGGAGTTCGATGAAGTGTCCGGCACACGCCTCGTCCCTTTGATTCCGATGGGCGGGCTGCTCATCAGCGTTCTGCTGTTCGGCGTCTCATGGTCGCAGGCGCACGCACGCAGGGCTGCGGAGCGTTCGGCCTTCGACTTGCGACATTCCGAGGAAGCGCTCCGAGAAAGCGAGTCGCGGCTGAGAAGACTCGTCGAAGCCAACGTCATTGGCCTCATCATCGCGGATTTCAAAGGACACATCATCGAGGCCAACGATGCGTTCCTCAACATCATCGGCTATACACGCGAAGACCTCGCGCGCGGCCAACTCAATCGCGCAGAGATTACGCCGCCCGAATACCGTCATCTCTACGAAGAGGCGATGGAGGAGATGAAGCGTACGGGCAGCCACGCTCCCTATGAGAAGGAGTACATACGCAAGGACGGAACGCGTGTGCCCGTGCTGGTCGGCACGGCCTATCTTGGCGGCTCGGATGATTTAACAGTCGGCTTCATCCTCGATTTGACTGAACGCAAGCGAGCGGAGCAGGCGTTGCACGAAGCAGACCGCCGCGCACTCGTCGAATACGAACGCTTGCTCGAACGCATCGCGAGTCTTGCGCAGGCGCTCGGCACTGCGCGCGACCTCGTTACCGTCTTTCGCGCGCTGCGCGACTTCGCCGTCGCGTCCGCTCCCTGCATAGGCATCTTCATCTCGCTCTACGACCCTGTGCGCGACGTGCGCACGGCTGCGTATGCATGGGGAGACGGTCAGGAGATAGACATTACTCAATTGCCGCCGATGCCGATTACAAACGAGGGGCCGAACAGTCGTGCCGTCAGAACCGGCGAGATTGTCGTCACGAATGATTTTCAGCCCCTGCGACCGAATCATCCGGGCATCAAGGTTGGCGTTGATAACGGGATGCTGCCGCGCTCTTCGCTCGTCGCGCCGATGTCTGTGATGGGCCGCATCATCGGAACTATTGACGTGCAGAGCTACGACCCGGACGCTTACGGCGAGGAGCATGTGACGGCGCTCAGGATGGCTGCCAATCTTGCGGCCGTCGCCGTCGAAAACGTGCGTCTCTTCGAGCGCGAGAATAAAGCGCGCACGCTGGCCGAAGAA
Source organism: Pyrinomonadaceae bacterium (assembly GCA_036382855.1). Lineage (GTDB taxonomy): Bacteria > Acidobacteriota > Blastocatellia > Pyrinomonadales > Pyrinomonadaceae > DASVTR01. The sequence goes on from DASVPO010000006.1 coordinate 151,682, forward strand.
TCCAACCGCATGAAGGACGAATTCCTGGCAACCGTCTCTCACGAATTGCGCACGCCGCTGACGGCCATCTTCGGCTGGTCGCGGCTGCTCTCCTCAGGCACGCTTGACGCTGAAGCAAGCACGCGCGCGGTCGAAACCATAGAGCGCAACGCCAGAGCACAGGCGCAGATAATTGACGACATACTTGATGTCTCGCGCATCATCACAGGCAAGCTGCATTTTGATGTCGAGGCTTTTGAATTGACGAACGTGGTTGAGGCTGCGATTAATGCCGTGCGTCCGGCGGCTGATGCCAAGCACATTCGGTTGGAGACAGTTTTTGAGAATCATCCGTTTCTCATCTCCGGCGACCAGAACAGGCTGCAACAGGTAGTCTGGAATCTGCTCTCCAATGCCGTCAAATTCACGCCCGCTGGCGGCCGCGTCGAAGTCGGCCTCACGCAAAGCGGCTCACATGTCGAGATTACAGTGACAGACACAGGACAGGGAATCAGTCCAGAGTTTTTGCCTTACGTCTTCGACCGTTTTCGTCAGGCCGACGCCAGCACGACGCGGCAGCATGGCGGCCTCGGTCTGGGCTTAGCCATCGTACGCCATCTGGTCGAATTGCACGGAGGAACTGTCTCAGCGGAAAGCCCCGGAGAGGGACTTGGCGCGAGCTTCCGTGTGCGACTTCCGCTGCTCGGCGTGCGCCCGGAGATAACGACTACCGCAAGCTCAACCGAACGCGCGCAGGCTACCATCAATCAAACGGCCAATACGCCGCAGCAGCTTGCGGGCCTGCGCGTGCTGGTCGTCGAAGACGAGCCGGACACGCGTTCGATGTTGAAGATGGTGCTTGAATCCTGCGCTGCGCATGTGAGGGCTGTGGCCTCTGCGCACGATGCGCTGAAGACGCTTGAGGATTGGCAGCCGGACGTTTTGCTCTCCGATATTGGAATGCCGGAGATGGACGGCTACGAGTTGATTAAGAGAGTGAAAGAGATGGAGGCTGCGCGCGGTCGTCAGCTTCCGGCGGTTGCTCTGACGGCGTATGCCAGAGAAGAAGACCGCGAACGTTTAATCAGCGCAGGCTACCAGATGTATCTTGCAAAGCCCGTCGAGCCTTCGGAATTGGTCAGGGCCATCGCACAGCTTGCAGGGCAAACGACCGGGAGCCTTTGACGCTATCCGTCCGTGTTAATGAACAAGCGCGGGCTGTATGATGAGCGACTAGAGAGCTTGCCGTTAGTTTATGCTTCATCGTTTCTTCCGGGAGCTCCCGGCTGTAAGTGGAGAATGAAAAGATGAAAAGAGCCGCTTTGCGTGGAATCGAAATGGCTTACGATGATGTCGGGAAAGGCCCGGCGGTCGTACTGCTTCACGGCTACCCGTTCAATCGTGGGATGTGGCGCGAGCAGGCGGATTTTTTGAGCGACCGTTATCGCGTCATCACGCCGGACTTAAGAGGCTTAGGTGAAACGCCGCCTGCGGGTGAGACTGCGACGACGATGGACGAGATGGCACGCGACGTGTCCGCGCTCTTAGAGCAGCTTGAGATTCAACGCGCAGTCATTGGTGGCCTTTCGATGGGCGGCTATGTCGCGCTCTCATTCTATCGCCGCTTTCCTCTCTACTGCCGCGCTCTCATCCTTGCCGACACACGCCCGCAAGCAGATACGGACGAGTCGCGCCGCAATCGTGCCGAACAGGCGCAAACAATCCTGCGCGACGGAATGGCGGCCATCACGGACGGCTTTCTACCGAAGGTGCTCACGCCCGCAACGCTCAGCGAGCGACCCGGTTCAGTCGCACGCGTCCGTGAGATGATAAACAGCACTAACCCGCAGGGAGCAGCCGCAGCCCTGCACGGCATGGCCGCACGCCAGGATCAGACAGACCTTCTCCCGCGTATTTTAGCTCCCACGCTTATCATCGTCGGCAGCGAAGACAAACTGACAACGACGCAAGATGCGGAACTGATGCACCGCGAGATACGCGGCTCGCATCTTGAGATTATCGGCGGGGCCTCGCACCTCTCCAACATCGAGCAGCCCGCACAATTCAATCGCGCGCTCGCAGACTTTCTGCAAGCGCTTCTACCGTAGGAGATTTAGCCGTGTAATTATTGATTCATATAATCAGTTGAATTTGGGTTAATGAATCAATCACCGAATGAACAGATGAACCAATTTTTGAAATACAGTATTGAGGAACGCGTGCGCTGGGGCGACGTTGATGCGGCGCGGATTATTTTCTACGGCGCTTACATACGCTTTTTTGAGTTTGCGGAGACGGAGCTTTTCCGTGCGGTCGGTTTGCCCTACAGCGTGATGTTCGACGAGTTGGACATCTGGCTGCCGCGCGCTCATCTGGAATGCGACTTTCGACGCGCGGCGCAGTTGGACGACCTGCTCGTCGTCTCCGCCTACATCGGACGCATCGGCACGAAATCGCTGCGGCTCAACTTCGAAGTCCGGCGAAAGGGCGAAGAAGAAATGATTGCCGGAGCACATTTTATCCTCGTCGCCGTCCGCCGCGACACGTTTGAAACCGTCGCCGTTCCCACGGAACTCAAGCGCCGCCTCGCGCCCTACACGCAGGAAGACTCAACATCATAGATGATGACGAATAAGCTACAACGTGGCAGACTTTGACTGGAGAGCGCAAACACTTTGCTGTGCGTTCGTCAAGATTGACGGAGCGGCAGAAGGAGGCAGTCCATTTTGATGATTGACGACACGAGCCTTGAATTCGATATGTTTGAGGACGCGCGGCAGAGACTCGTCGCGGTCTTGATTGAGCAGGGGCGCGACCGCCTCGACGCCGAAAAGATTGCGCTCTACGTCATACAGGGCCTACGCGACATGCCCAAGCTCCTCACCATGCTCTCCGAAGCACGCTCTCACCAGCCCGCAAAAATCATGGAAGCACTCAATCTCGTCCTCGACGATGCCAGCGCACTTGAGAAGGCCAGAGCACTACTGCTCGGACTCGAAGAGCAAGGATGATGAAGAAACGATGAACGCGGAACGATGAACGATGAACGATGAAGTGAAAGCAGCTTGTCTTTCATTTATCATTCCGCGTTCATCGTTCCGACTTCATCGTTTCTTTCACAGCGGCCAGACGGCGCTCTGGGCCAGTTTACGTTTAAGATTAACGTAGCCTTGTTCGCCTGCGACCAGTTCGCGCAGAACGCGACGGATGCCGCCGTGAGCGCGGCCCAGTTCAATCATTCTCTCCGTAAAGGGCGCGCCCCAGAAGCTTCCGTAAAAGCGGCGGCGCATCTCGGCCGCACGCTTCAACTCGCGCCCGAAATCATTGCGCCACAGTTTTTCGTAATCAAGCGGGCGGCCCGACAGATATGCCTGCGCGAACAACTCCGCGGAGCGAAGCGCGTAGTAAATGCCCTCGCCCGTCACGGGGTCTGCAAACCCGGCGGCGTCGCCCAAAATGGCCCACCCATCGCCTGTTGCGCGACGCGTGTTCCAAGTCTCGGCCGCTAATCCCGGAATACGCGCCGCGTATCTTTCGGTCGCACTTTCGAGTCGCTCTTTGATTAACTCATCACGCTGTTTGTCTACAGCCCGACTGACCCACAGATGTGCAGTCTCGTCTGCGCGCATGCGGTAGTAGCCGACCATGAAGTCCCGGAGCAGTTGGTCCAGCGCCTTGTGGTCGAAGGCGTCCTGAGAGGTGGCGATGCCGAAAGAGATGTGGTCAACGCGAGGGAAGGCCCAGGCGTAACCGGCCCAGCCGGGAAGAAAAGCGATGATGGTCGGCGCGCTCTCATCCTTCGGCAACGGCGCGCGGTAGCCGAAGGCCACTTCCATCTCCGCTGGCGGAAGTTTCCCCGCCAGTTTCCTTGCTACGGGGCTGTTCGCTCCGTCGGCAGCAACCAGCAGCGGCCCTCTCCATTCTCCAACACGAACACTTCCATTGCTACTACCAACACTACTACTCCTGCGAACAATCCAATCCTCGTTTTCATTCGCACGCATCCGGCAGGAGACACGTTCTGCGAAGACGTGTGCTCCGGCAAGGCGTGCGCGTTCGCGCAGGTATGAATCGAAGGCCGTGCGCGAGTAGATTGCGAAAGGCTCTTCGAGTTTGAGACGCAGGCGTTTGCCCGAAGGCGCATACATCTCAACTTCGTCAATCGTGCGCCCGACAGCTTTGAGCAGATGCGGCCAGGCCTTCAGCGCTTTTGATGTCACACCGCCGCCGCACGCCTTCGGCTCGCCAGCGGGCCGCCCATCAAAGAGCGCCACGCGAACTCCGGCCCGCGCTAGTTGCTCCGCCGCAAATGACCCGGCCGGCCCTGCGCCAACAATTAACACCGCGAATTTTTCACTCGTCCCGCCCATGCAAACTTTCTCCCGCGCCTCGTAGCTCTCGACAGAGCAGCGGGTCTTGCCTCCGCTTTCGTATCTCATCATAAATGGCTTTCACATGACGGCGCAATTCGGGCCTTGCGGGCGCGCGCTTCGCGTGTGATAGAATGAGCCTGTTCCCCAAAATTGATTTCCCCTTTGCCTCTCAAGCTGCGGCGCTTTGTGTTGAACGTCGCACGGCGTCGAAGTCTATTTTATTTTCAAACGGCGCGTGGTCTACGGCGCGCACGAAAGTTATCCTTATTTCAGGGTTGAGAGCGATGAGCGCAGGTTCGATAGTCTTTGCAGGCATAGCACCGCATCCGCCGATTATGGTTCCTGAAGTCGGGCGCGATGCGGCCGAGGAAGTGCGCGGCTCGATTGACGCCATGCGCGATTTCACAAGGCGTCTGATTGAGAGCGGCGCAAAGACGGTTGTCATCATCTCGCCCCACGCGCCTCTCGAAGCGCATGCCTTCGTTGCCTATCAGGACGCGACGCTTTACGGAGACTTCGCCAACTTCCGCGCGCCCGAGACGAAGGTTGAAGCCCCGCTCGATGAAGAACTGCTGCGCTCTATCACGCGCTCTGCCGCAGAGCAAGGCTATGACGTTATCGGCATCAAAGGCTACGAACTGGACCACGGAACGGCCGTTCCGCTCTACTTTCTTCAACGCAACGGGTGGCGCGGCTCGCTCGTCGCGCTCGGCTATAATTTTTTATCCAACGAAGACCACCTGCGTTTCGGCTCCTCGATTCGCGGCGCGGTGGAGGCACTCGAACGGCCCACGGCGATTGTCGCCAGCGGCGATCTCAGCCACCGGCTGAAACCAACAGCGCCGGCCGGATACCAGCCGCAGGCGCATCTCTTCGATGAAGAGGTCGTCAATAGCCTGCGCGCCTGCCAGCCCGGACTCATCATTGATATTGACCCCGACTTGAGAAAGCTTGCTGGCGAATGTGGCTATCGCTCGATGCTCGTCGCCTTCGGTGCAACGCAGGGTCTTAAGTCAAACTGCGAAGTCCTGCACTACGAAGCGCCCTTCGGCGTCGGCTACATGGTCGCTCAACTCGTGCAGGCGCGCGTGTCTGAGGATAACGAATCCGTCATGCAGGAAGATTTGATGCAGCCGGAAACTTCAGACGGCGCAGAACTGCCTGCGCTTGCGCGTCGCGCTGTCGAGACTTTCGTACGCGAAGGAACAATCATCCAGCCCTCTTCGTCAAGCTCTTCCGATATGCTTAATCAGCCGTCCGCCTGCTTCGTCTCCCTGAAAACGCTGGCGGGTGATCTACGCGGCTGCATCGGCACGATTGAGCCTGTCAGGAAAACCTTAGGCGAAGAGTTGATAGCCAACGCCATCAGCGCCGCCACGCGCGACCCGCGCTTTCCTCCCGTCAATGCAGACGAGCTACCTCATTTACGCTACTCCGTTGACGTTCTCTATCCGCCCGAACCGGCTGAATTTGAAGAGCTGGACCCGTCTGTCTACGGGGTGATAGTCGAGGATGAGGCGGGACTGCGACGCGGACTTCTGTTGCCCGACATACAGGGTGTTGAGACGGCCGAACAGCAGGTTGACATCGCCGCGCGCAAAGCTGGCATTAATCCCGGCACGCCTCTTAAGCTTTCTCGTTTCCGCGTCGAACGCTTTCGTGAGTCGGCGCGTCAATCTACAACGTCAGAATCAAGGAGCACATACAATGGCAGATAACAAGAGTGAATCAGCAACCGGCAACGAAAGCTCAACCGAACGCGGCCTTGAGCCTCAGCAAGCGCCAAAAGCCACGGAAACCGTTAATCCGGCTAACGACGAACGCTCGCTCGACATCGGCGAATCAGGGCAATTCGCTCCCGGCGGCTACTATAATCAACACGGCGTCACAAAAGCCGACCGGCTCGATCTGGATGAACAAACAAGCTCCGGCCTGTCTGGTGATTCTAAGAAATAACTAAGCTTTTTAAGGACTTACAGGCGGGCGAAGCCTCTTCCTCCCTGGTTTTTGAAGACAAAAAATCCGCTGCATACTCTCAACGTATGCAGCGGCAAGATTCACAGGAGGAAAAGGAAGCCCAGTTTACACTTCGGAAGCGTGGCGTGTCAAATATTCAACGCGAACAGCGGACACGCCACGCTTTTTAGTCTCGAAAACTAGACATCCAGATTCTTCACATCCAGCGCATTGTCTTCAATAAAACGACGGCGCGGCTCGACCGCATCGCCCATCAGCACCGTGAAAATCTCATCGGTTTCGACAGCATCATCCACACGCACTTGCAGTAGCGTGCGCTTATCCGGGTTCATCGTCGTTTCCCAGAGCTGCTCTGGATTCATTTCACCCAAACCCTTGTAGCGCTGGATGGTCAAATCCTTCTTGGCCGCCGCCAGCACACGCTCAAGCAAAGCCTCGCGTGTTTCAAGCTGTTCGCTCGAACCGTTTTCTCCGGCGACGAAGGGCGCGGCCAGCCGTTCTTCCAGCGCCTTGTAAAGCTCGACGGCCTTCTGGAATTCGACGTAGCTTGCCAGATTCCAGTCAACGCAGACGCTCACGCCGGAATCGGCCGTGGCCTCAACTTTCCACATGTCATGCTCTTCATCTTCTCTGAGCTTCGGCTTGTAACCTTCCTGAAAAAGCGCACCTTCGAGCTTAATCACATACTCTTTATTCTCGAAGACGTTGCGCAGCGTCATCCCTTCCTTGCGCAGGATACCCTTTCTTCCGGCAAGCGCCTCAAGGAGCATGTTGAGCATACGGCTGTCGCCGCCCAGGCGTCGCGCAACCTTCTCGCAGTAGCGCTTGAATTCCACCATCTGCTCCAGCGCACGCGCCAGCTCGCGCCCCTCGATTGCTGTGTCCGAGCCTGCGCTCCTGACCTTGATGTCGCCCGTCGCCATCCGCATCATGTAGCGCACCATCGAACGTTCGTCCTTGATGTACTCTTCCTTCTTCCCACGTTTTACTTTGAACAGCGGCGGCTGGGCGATGTAAACGTATCCATTTTCAACTAATTCCGGCATCTGCCTGTAGAAGAAGGTCAGCAGCAACGTCCGTATATGCGAGCCGTCAACGTCTGCGTCCGTCATCAGGATGATTTTATGATAACGAAGCTTGTTCACGTCGAAATCATCCTTGCCGATGCCTGTTCCGAGCGCCGTTATCAGCGTTTTAATCTCGCCATGGCCCAGCATTTTGTCGAAACGCGCCTTCTCGACGTTCAAGATTTTACCTTTTAACGGAAGGATGGCCTGATTCTTACGGTCGCGGCCCTGCTTGGCCGAACCGCCCGCCGAATCTCCCTCGACAATGTAAATCTCGCAGAGTTGCGGGTCGCGTTCCTGGCAATCGGCCAGTTTACCGGGCAGCATCGTCGAGCCGATAGCCCCTTTGCGGACAATCTCGCGCGCCTTGCGTGCGGCCTCTCTGGCACGCGCCGCATCAACGGCCTTGCCGACAATCTTTCTGGCGACCGTCGGGTTCTGCTCGAAGAATTCCGTCAGCCGCTCGTTGAGGAAGGATTCGACCGCGCCCTTCACGTCGGAGTTGAGCTTGCCCTTGGTCTGTCCCTCGAACTGTGGCTGCGGCAGCTTGACGGAAATGACGGCCACCAAGCCTTCGCGCACGTCGTCGCCGGAAAGCGAGCCTTTGAAATTCTTGGCAAGGCCAGAGCTTTGCGCGTAGGCGTTGATGGTGCGCGTGAAGGCGGAGCGGAAGCCGGAGAGATGCGTGCCTCCGTCAACCGTGTTGATGTTGTTGGCGAAGGAATAGACCTTCTCGTCGTAGGCATCGTTGTACTGGATAGCGACTTCGATTGAGAGCGTATCGTTGACGCGCTCGAAGTAGAGCGGCCTGTCGTGGAGCGTCGTCTTGTTCTTGTTGAGATGCTTGACGAATTCCGCGATGCCGCCTTTGTAGTAGAACTCGTGCGAGCGCTCCGTCTCTTCGCGTTCATCCTTGATGGTGATGCGGATGCCTTTGTTGAGGAAAGCTTTCTCGCGCAGGCGTTCCGAGAGCTTATCGAAGCTGAAAATGGTGGTATCGAAAATCTCCGAATCGGGCTTGAAGGTAATCTTCGTTCCGCGCTTGCGGGTCTTGCCTGTTTGCTCAAGCTTCGAGACGGGGATGCCGCGAACGTATTCCTGCTCGTAGGTCTTGCCGTCGCGCCAGATTTCGAGGCGCAGCGTTTCGGAGAGAAAGTTAACGCAGGAGACGCCGACGCCGTGCAGGCCGCCGGAGACTTTGTAAGCGTTGGAATCGAACTTGCCGCCGGCGTGCAGCTTGGTCATCACGACTTCTGCGGCCGAACGCTTCTCGCCTTTGTGATAATCAACGGGAATGCCGCGACCGTTATCAACGACCGTGATGGAATTGTCCAGATGAATCGTGACTTCGACCGTATCGCAGTATCCGGCGAGGGCTTCGTCTATGGAATTGTCCACGACTTCGTAGACGAGGTGATGCAATCCCATGTCGCCGGTTGAGCCGATATACATGGCCGGGCGCTTGCGCACAGCCTCACGGCCTTCGAGAACCGTAATCGAGCTTGAATCATAAGCTGTATTTTTTTTCTTCGTGATAGTTGATGTAGGTGTAGCCAAACCAATCTCCTCTTTTGTTACTGCTACTAATAATTTTTCTCTTTAACGAATGAGAATCCGCGCCCTCTCGCGGGCGACATTTTTGTCTCTTCCTTAGATGCTCTCAGCGGCCTTGACGGAGGTCTGCATCAGCTCTGTTTGAGGGGCGCTGCCGGTGACCGTGCCGCCCTGAATCTGGTGCACTCTGGCACGCGCGACGAACTGCTCAACAAGGCTCTCTTTAGAGGTCGTGATGAACGTCTGTGTGCGGCCTTCGAGGTATTCCAGCAAGTAGCCGATACGCTTCCTGTCAAGCTCTGCATCCACGTCGTCAATGAGGAAAAGTGGATACTCATTATGCCACGAATGATACACCGAAATCGCGGCTAAGTCAAGTATTATCAACGCGCTACGTTGTTGGCCGGAGCTTCCATATGCGCGCATATCGCGCCCGTCGAAGAGGATTTCGAGGTCGTCTCGATGCGGGCCGATGAGCGAGTAGCCGGAGGCTAGTTCGGCCTGAAGGCGTAGCTGCAAACGCTCACTGATGAGCGATTCATACTGCGTCAAATCGCCTTTGCCTTCGAGCGAAGAGGCGTAGCGGATGGTGATGTCTTCGCGCTCGAAAAGCTTGCGCTCAAGGACGCCTTTCAGGCGTTCAACGTAATCTATGCGGGCGCGATAAATCTCCGTGCTCAGGGTGACGAGTTGTTCGTTCCAGGGAGCGATCTGTTCTCTGAGTTGGTCGAGGCTCAACTCGGAGTCGGCGGCATCTTGCAGGAGGCGATTTTTCTGCTTGATGACGCGGTTGTAATCGGCGAGCGTCTGGACGTAGGGCGGGTGAAGGGAGACGACGCCGCGGTCTAAAAATTTGCGGCGCGCGTCGGGCTGACCGCGCACGATGTTGAGTTCGTCGGCGGTGAAAGCGACCGCATGAAGTTGCCCCAGGTAACGCGTAATGGCTTCGCGTTTACCGTTAACGGAGATGGCTTTCGTGTTTCCCTGAAGAGTAATCTGCAAGTCGCGCGCGACTTCCGTGCTCTGCGCAACGCGCCCGCGAACGACTGCAAGGTCTTCGCCGAAGCGCAGGGTTTCCTGTAGATGCGTTGTGCGAAAAGACTTGGTGGTCGCGAGAAGGTAGATGGCTTCGAGCCAGTTGGTTTTGCCTTGTCCGTTATCGCCGTGGATGATGTTGAGGCCAGCGCCCCAGTGAATTTTGCCGCTCAGATTTCTGAAATTATGTACTTCAAGAGATTCGAGCAGCATGGCCTGAATTTTAACACACGCAGGGAGAAACGATGAATACGGAACGATGAACGATGAACGATGAACGATGAACAATAAAGGCGGAGCGATGAACAATGGAGGCGGAATGGTGAAGGATGAACGCGGAACGACGAAGTATCAAACAACTTCTTAACAGTTCCGCGTTCATCGTTCCGCGTTCATCGTTTCAACGTCTCTGTTCGCGTAGAAGCTGATGACGCTCTGTGCCATCTTGATGACCTTCTCGCGCAGGGCATGTGGCTCAAGCACTTCCAACTGCGCGCCGAAGCTGAGCGCATACTCGCAAGCCATTTCTTCGATGTCAAAACGCACCGAAACGCGAACCCATCCATCGTCGTCCGTCTCGCCCGTCTCCACGTGTGCGAATCTTCCGGCGTACTGCAATCGCGGAAGAATCGAAGGATGCACGCGCGCGTTCATACGGCAGCGCGGCAGATGCGCCTTGAACTTGCGCGAAGACTCCTGCCAGTAGTCCGCCAGATTAAAATTTGCCGGACGAATGCAGGGCTGGTCTGTCACACGCACGTCCTGGATTCTTGAGACACGGTAACTGCGCACCTCTGCGTCTTCGACGGCGGCCACTAAGTACCAGACGCTACCCTTCGCCACCAAACCGAGCGGGTCTGCCAGACGCTCCACCATGCACTCTGCGCTCTGCCCGTAAACGAAAAAGATTTTGCGTTCCTGCCAGATGGCTTCTTGCAGCGTGTGCAGGTGCGTAAAACTTTCCTCCGCACGGTTCCAGCCCGTAACGTCAACGTGAAGACGCTGGCGCGCATACTCCACACTGTGACGCGAAAGCGCCGGAAGCGCCGCCAGCATCTTGACGAGGGCCGCGTCCGAAGCCTTGTGCAGGCCGAGGTCCGCGAGAAGCTGCGAAGGCTTGAGCAGGAAGAGCGTCTGCGTCTCCGCATCGTTAAGCCCTGTCAGGTTCGTGCGGTAGCCCTCCATCAGCATCCACCCTCCGCGCGTCCCGCGCTCCGCCACGACAGGCACGCCCGCCGTGCTCAGAGCCTCCATGTCACGATGAATCGTGCGCTCGCACACCTCAAGTTTTCGAGCCAACTCGCGCGCCGTCAAACGGCGATGCACCTGCAAGTTGAGCATGATGGAAAGTAAGCGGTCAGCACGCATAGAGCCTCCCCGATTCTCAAGCCGCGCCCGAAAGCGTCCCCGATTCTACAGGGAAAACATGACACCAGTTGTCATAATTACGGCCGCCGTTTTAGTTTAACTGAGAAAAACCGCCCGGAGACTGACTTTGCAGACAGGCAAAGACCCGATTTTCGAGTTCAGAACCCGGAGTTTCGAGTTCCGAACCCAGAAATCCACTTTCCAAACCCGGAAATTCAGGTTCGGAACTCCAACTTTCGAGTTCAGAACTCGAAAGTTGAGGCTCTGAACTCGGAGAATTGACAAAAAAGGTCGAAAATCCGACAAAATTTGTCAGTTATTCGAGTTCGGAACTCGAACGTTCGAGTTCCGAACTCGGCGTTCCGGGTTCTGAACTCGGATGTTCGAGCTATTTTGTCGAACGATTGACAAATTTTGTCGAGTTTTGGAGTTCCGAACTCGGATGTTCGAGTTCCAAGCCTGAACTTTCGAGTTCAGAACTCGAAAGTCAGAACCGCCTGCGGTAGCGAGCAGGTGTTGATGGCTAAACACCGTGGCGCTACGGCAGGCGGTTCTGACCTGTTCTGCTGACTGGACTCAAATGCGCATTGGCATGACGACGTACTTGTAGTCGTAGTCCGGGTCGCCTTCGGGGCTGAGTTGAGCCTGAGAGTTGGAGTCTTTGAATTCGAAGGAGATCTGGCCGTCGCCTATGACGTTGAGAAAATCCTGTAGATACTGCGCGTTGAAGCCTATGTCGGTCGCTTCGCCTGCGTATTCTGTGGCGACGACTTCGTGGGCCTCGCCCTCTTCGGCCGTTTGCGAACTGATTTGCAGTTGGTTGGGCGCTAAGTGAAAGCGTATGGCGTGTGTGCGGTCGTCGGCCATCAGCGAGACGCGTCGAATCGCCTGATTAAGCTGCGTGCTGTCGAAGACGATTGACTTATCGTTGCTCTTCGGCATCACCATCTCGTAGTTTGGAAACTGCCCCGTCAACATTCTGGAAATCAGAAGACGCGGCCCGACTTCGAAGTAAATGTGGTTGGAATCAGCGCCGAGGTTGATTTCGCCCTCGAAGCCCGCCGTCAACTTGGTTAGCTCAGCCAGCGTCTTACGCGGTATAAGAGCGTCCAGAGGCTGCTGTGCCCCTTTTTCTCCCAAATCCTGACGCGCGATATAGGCAAGGCGGTGTCCGTCGGTTGTGACCATCTTAGCGCCCGTCTTATCGAGTATGAATTTCGCGCCGGAGAGCGTGTAGCGGGATTCCTCCTGCGTGATGGCGAAGATGGTGCGGTCAATGAAGGATTTGAACACGTCGGCCGGAAACTTCATCGGCGCAGACTTGAAGCTCGGCACTTCAGGAAACTGCTCGCGCGGCAAGCCCATCATCTTCGAACTGAAGTGCTCACACTTGACCGTTACCCAATCGTTGGCCTCCTTGCGAAAGTTGACGGTCGAGTCCGGCAGCAGCCGCGAGATGTCAAACAGCTTGCGCGCCTGCACGCAAACCGCTCCCGGCACTTTAATCTCCACGGCTTCCGTCTCGCAGCGGATAGTCACGTCGAGGTCCGTGCCCGTGACGCGGATCGTGTTTTCGCCGACCGACTCAATCAGAATATTGGACAGCACAGGAATCGTGTTCTTCCGTTCGACGATGCCCTGCACGAATCCAAGCTCTGTCTGCAAAGCTTTCTTGCTGATACTAAATTCCATTGATGAACTCCTCTATGAATGATTGCTTTCGCGAATACTATAATGCTCTCAACCCAACGACAAAACAGAACTCGCCTTTTACTATTAATACTATTTAAATAACTATATTTATATATAGTAGTAGTAGTAGGGCCTGTGGAAATGTGGAAAAGTCACTTTACTGTTGAGAGCAAAGGAATTGTTTTCCACAAGGGCTGTGGAAATCGCTGTGGAAATCTCTCTCAGCCTGTGGAAATAAAACCGCTTGTGAGAGTTTTCCACATTTCCACAGCCCCCTTTCCGGGCCTCCCTGTGGAAATGTGGAAAACTCAAGCTTAAACTGTAATCTGCAAAGAACTTAAGGGATTCGCGTACTGTGGAAAACCTTTAACCCCAAAATCATGCTAACTACTTGCAAAGATTGTCCATAAGGTCGCTCACGACCCTGTGGAAATTCGGGTCCTTCAAAACAAGGGCTTCTATTTTTTCCACACTGTGGATAACTGTCGTATGGTGCTTGCCGCCAAACTCGCGCCCTATCTCCGGGAAGCTATGTTTGGTCAAACGCTTGCACAAATACATAGCGACCTGACGCGGCACGGCTATCTGCCTTGAGTTGTTTTTCGACGACAACTCATCAACGCGCAGGCGGTAGTGTGCAGCGACGGCCTGCTGTATCTGCTCGATAGTAATCCCTGCCGGCTGGTCGTCTTCTGCGATGTTGCGTATGGCGTCCTGCGCCAGCATCTTCGAGATGGGCACGCCGCGCAAACTTGAGATAGCAACGAGGCGTACGAGCGAGCCTTCAAGCTCGCGTATGTTGCTCTTGACTTTGCTCGCGATAAAGAAGGCCACGTCGTCCGGCAGCCCAACTCCGTCCAGATCAGCCTTACGTTTGAGAATGGCGACCTTTGTTTCGAGGTCCGGCGGCTCCATGTCCGCTATCAAGCCCCACTCGAAACGCGAATGCAGCCGCTCTTCCAGCGTCGGAATCTCGCGCGGCGGGCAGTCGGAACTGATGACAATCTGCTTTTGCCCATCGTAGAGCGCGTTGAACGTGTGGAAAAACTCCTCCTGCGTGCGCTCCTTGCCCGCCATAAACTGTATGTCGTCCATCAAGAGCACATCTATCGAGCGATATTTTTCTCTGAACGTCTGCGCCTTATCGTAACGAATCGCATTAATCAATTCGTTCATAAACTTCTCGGCGGAGATGTATGAGAGACGCAAATGGCGGTTGCGCTCCTTGATGGCATGACCTGCTGCATGCATCAGGTGCGTTTTGCCCAAGCCCACCCCTCCATATATATAGAGAGGATTGTATGTCTTGCCGGGCGCTTCCGCGACGGCCAGAGAGGCCGCATGCGCAAACTGATTGCAGGAGCCGACGACGAAAGTCTGAAACGTGTATTTGGGATTTAGGGATAACTCAATCGGCTCTATGTCAACGAAGGTGGTCGCACCGGGCGTCAGCCCATCGGATTCCGCGGCTTCAAGCAGCGTGAAGAGGCTGTTCGTTTTACCTTTTCCATTAGACGCGGGAGCATTCTGCGAAAGACTATAAGCTGCGGCCTCTTTAGCATCTTCGGCATCGTCCGCAATTTTTTGTGCGGCCTGCGCCTGCTCGTCGTCAATCAGCCAGTCAACCTGATACTCGTCCATGTGGACTTCTTCCAAGGATTCGTCGAGCACTTCCGAGTAGTTGGAGCTAACCCAGTCTTTGACGACCTGATTGGGAGCGCGCAGGTGCAGGACGTGTTGCGAGTTGTCGCAGCCCTCAAAGCGTATGGGGCGAAACCACGTCTCGAAGCTCTGGCGGTTAAGCCGCTTTTCGACGGCGTGTAGAATGTCGCTCCAGATTCTATTCTCTATCGCTGTGCTCATGGCATTTTCCTATCGCGTGGCGGTCGTCCAAACAGTACCGACAGACGAATCTCATGCTGTCAAGAAACAGTACGCAGTCTTAACGCAATATCTCTCAAGATAAATCTTGAGTGACAGAGCGGAAGTGTTGAAAACGCACCGGCTTGGTCTGATTTCCGGCCTCGTTCCTGAAGTTTTCCACAGGTTTTTCCACAGGCTTGTGGAAAACTTCAGGAAACTTAAAGTAACGCTTTAAGTATTTCTTTTTCAATTACTTACGGGCTTTTTGGTGCTCCGAAACGGGGCGCAGACTAGCATAATCCCGTGTCAGAAGCAAGAGAAATCCACAGGCTTTTGAAAATATTTTTTGAGCCCTGAAAGAGCGGCTGATTTTGTTAGGTTTTCGTCAGGCGGAAATCTGGGCGCAACGTGTTTTGAATGATTTTAGAACATAATTGGTGGGTTTGGCAAAGAGCGTCGCCGTCCTTAAAAGCTGAGATAGGGTGATGTAACAGGGCCTCTTTGTGCCCTTTTTAGCCGGATGTTTCAGGGGCCGCTTTCTGGAATACTTCTTTGACATAGCCCGGTAAAGTTTGTTCTACGAAATTGATGGAGGCTTTGTATTGATTGACAATCGTTTCCTCATTTGTGGGAATTCCCAGATCGCGCCTGATTTCAATAATCACGGGCGCTGAGAGGCGTGCTAATTCCACGACTTCCTTCATGGTTTGCACGTATAAGCCTTTCGTGAGGTTGTTTCTTCCGACAAACTTCTTCTGCTGTTCGTCGTAGAGTTGCTGATACTCGGACTGGTTGCGCTGGAAGTTTTCATGGAGCGAGGCGGCTATCTCGGCTGTGAGCGTTCCGGCTTCGCGTAGCTCTTTCATCCTGTCAAGGATAAGGCGGTTGTCTCCGCTCAACTCCTTAATGCGTGTAGTTAAATGGTCAAATTCCATCGCCAGCTTGGCTTCGTCCATTTTCAAAACCATCAGTCGCATTATGCTTTCGGCAATCTGTCTGCTGACGTTGTTGATGGCTATCATTATCGGGTCGTTGGCAATGATATACTGCACCGCCAGCGACTTTTGCGCCTTTTCAGGCATCTTCAACTCTGAAAACTTCGAGTAATGCACCTGCGGTATGGCGAGGAAGAAGTGATGAATTTCCGTCAGGGCCTCTATAATCGGTAGATATAGCTCGCGCTTGAGCGTCATTTGCCGCTCGCGCTGAGCTTTTTTCCATTCTCTTGAAGCTTTAATCCATTCTGCGATATGGAGGGAAAGCTGCGTCACAAAGAAGCCGCCTATCGCAAGCAAAGCTGCCTTTATTAAATCGGAAAAAATCATCTACACTCAGGCTCCGCCAAGCTTCAAAACTCCATTGCAGCGAGCCGGATCATACAACATTTGGCTGCCTTTGTCTGCGGACTCTTCTTGACATAAAGCGCTCCGCCATTTAGTCTTACACTTTTCGTTTTAATGGAGAATTCTTGACTATGTCTAAACGAACCTTTCAACCAAACAATCGTCGCCGCGCCAAGACACACGGCTTTCGCGCACGGATGGCGACCAAAAACGGCCGCCTCGTCTTGAAGCGTCGCCGCGCCAAGGGCCGCAAGCGCCTGACGCCGTCGCATTATTAAGCAGGGATGTGCGCGCTCCGCTTTGTCTAAGCACACGCATCTACGCAACTCCGGCGAGTTTCAACGCGTTTACTCTTCAGGGCGACGCTACGACGGGCGGTATCTTTCAGCCTTCGTGCTCGACAACGATTTGCCGCATCATCGCTTCGGCATCACAGCCTCGCGCAAGGCCATCGGCAACGCCGTCGAGCGTAATCGCGCAAAAAGGTTGCTGCGCGAAGCGTTCCGCTTAAGCGGCGGGGTTCTGGAGAGCATGCAGGGCAAGTACGATTGGGTCTTGAACGCGCGCCGCTCCCTGTTGGACGTAAAGCTCGACGCTCCGCTCGCGGAGTTTCAAAAAATCGTCGCACGCGCCGCCAGCGATGAAGTGAACGGCAGCAGGAGCCGTGAAAGCTGAGCAGTGAAGGGCAGTGAGGATAGTTCTCGTCTCACTTTTAAGATTCTACAAGGCAGCCATCTCGCCTCTGCTTCCCCCTTCTTGTCGTTTCGTTCCAACCTGTTCAGAGTATGCGCGTGAAGCCATCGAGCGCTACGGCGCTCTGCGCGGAAGCTGGATGGGCGCGCGTCGTATCCTGCGTTGCCATCCGTTTCATCCGGGCGGCTATGACCCTGTGAAGTAGAGTTGAAGACTGACGCGCGCCGGCCTGTGCGCGCAGTCCTTTGTTCATACGAATCGTTGTTGATTGAAAGCAGACGCGGTAGTTATTAAAACAGATGCAAAATAGTCAGCGTTTCATCCTTGCTATTGTTATCTCGCTTGCCATTCTCATCGGCTGGAATATTCTCTTCCCTGTCAGGCCGACGAATAATGCCAACACGAACGCCAACGCTAACGCTAACGCGAATACTAACGCTAACGCCGGACAGCCTGCCGCCAGCGATTCGACTCCCACGCCGCAGGCTGCCGCTACGCCCGGCCAACCTGCTGCTGCATCTTCAACAGACAACACGCCGCAACGCAAAGTCAAAATCACGACGCCGCTCTACGATGTCACGCTCGACAGCCGCGGCGCGATTGTCACCAGTTGGATCATCAAGAAGAACAAAAACCCGCATACCAGCGAAACGGCGCGCGACCTCTTCTCCGCCGGCATGGACCAGAACAAACAGCATCTCCCGCTTGAGTTAATCTCGCCCGAAGGATTGAAGCAGAATCAGGGTCCGCTGCTGCTCTTCACAGGCGAACAGAATCTTGATGCCGCGCTCGCTTCCAGAAACTACAAGATTAACGGCATCGAAGGCGAGAGCGGCGATGTCAACATCAATCTCAACTCCGGCCAGATTCAACGTCTTGAGTTCGTCATGCGTGAAGAATCAACCGGGCTTGATGTCTCGAAGACCATCACCTTCAACGCCGACCGTTATATCACCGAAGTCAAAGTCAATCTCAAACAGAGGGAGCAGCCCATCCCGCAGGCGCGGCTCTTGATTGGCCCAAGCATAGGCGATCAGGGTATCCCTCATTACTCTTTTTATTCCGTTGCGCCTGAAGGCATCGCCGCCGTCGGTGAAAGTGTTCCGCGCAGCTACGCACATACAATCAACGATAATTCGCAGAGTCCCGGCCGCGAAGCACTCCCCGGTGCGATTGATTGGGCAGGGATTGGCGACACGTACTTTGCGATGGTCATCGTGCCGCCGAAGAAGACCGAAGGACTTGAGTTTCGCACGACGAAGTATGAGCACACGGCGGCCAACGCCACCAACAAAGAGGCGCGTTATTTAATCACTGCCTACGTGCCAGTCCCTACGGACAACTCTCCGCTCATTCTCTACACAGGCCCGAAGGACTACTATCTATTATCGAGCACAAGCAAAGAGATTAGCGGCATCGTCAGTCGTCCCGTTGACCTCGACGGCCTTATTGACTACGGCTTTCTTTCCTCTATCTCAAGGCCCATCGCCATCCCTATTCTCTGGTCCATTAAGCACTTGCGGACTCTGACCGGCAGCTACGGCATCGCCATCATTCTCTTTACAATTTTCATTTATTCTCTCTTCTTCCCGCTCAAATGGCGCTCTTCAAAGGCCATGAAGAAGGCGCAGAAACTCGCGCCGAAGATGAAGGAGATTCAGGAGAAAATTAAGACTCTGCAAGGCAAGGGAGCGAAGGCGAATGACGCGCAACTGAAAGAGTTGCAGATGGAACAACTGCGTTTGATGAAGGAAGGAAATCCGCTCGGCGGGTGTCTTCCGCTCCTGATTCAAATGCCATTCCTCTTTGCACTCTACAGGGCCATCACCATCTCTCTTGATTTTCGTCAGTCATCATTTCTCTGGCTGCCAGACCTTTCCACCGGCGACCCGACGCACATCCTGGAACTCGCGATGGCCGGTTCGATGATTGTCTTACAACTCATCACGCCCGCGCCTTCAGCCGACCCATTGCAGCGCAAGATGATGATTTTTATGATGCCGCTCTTCATGCTCTACATGCTCTGGGGCGCGCCCTCCGGCTTGCTCGTCTACTGGTTAGTCGGCAACCTCGTCGGCTTCAGCCAGCAGTACATCATCAACCGTTTGACCAAATCTTCGGACGACCCTGAACCGCCCGGCGAGAAGAAAGTTGAAACGCATCCGACGAAAAAACTGAGACCCGCTCGCGCTACGCAAACTTAAAAAATCGCGTTGACTGTTTAGAGCAATCAAGAGCGAAAGGAGACTAATCCGCCATGAACGAAACGTGCACGCAAGCGCAGGATTTTTTGAACGATGTCTTGAAGGGCATCGGTTGTGAGCTTCATGCCAGCAGTCAGGAAACAGACAGCGGTTGTCTCTTCAACATTGATGGTGCTGATACTTCCCTGTTGCTCAACGAAGGCGGCGAGCTACTGGAAGCTCTGCAACATCTGCTCAACCAGATCTACGGCCGCTCTCTACCGAAGGGCGAGCGCATCGTCTGCGATGTCGAAAACTTTCGCGCGACGCGCGAAGCCGAGTTGCGTGCGATGGCGCGTCATGCAGCCGACCGTGTTCGCTCAACCGGCGTTGCCTTCACCTTTGGGCCAATGGATGCCAGCGAGCGTCGCGTCATACATCTCTCGCTCGCGGAGGAAAGCGACCTGCACACGGAGTCAGTCGGCGAAGGTGCATCGCGTCGCTTGAAAGTAAGCCGGAAAGCTTGAGTCGAAAGTTTCTCCCGCCCCGAAACTGACAACGCTCATTACCTTCCCCCACGCGCATCTCTATCGCTACGAACGTGCAAAGCGTTGACACCATCGTTGCTCTTTCGACTCCACCCGGACGCAGCGGCATCGGTGTCATTCGTTTAAGTGGTCCACAGTCTCTGGAGATTGCACGTCGTCTTGTTCACGACGAATCATTTACGCCCGAAGCCAATCACGTCCAGCTAAAATCCGTTCGCGATTTGGAATCAAACGAAATTCTTGACCGTGCTCTCATCACCTACTTCAAAGCTCCACATTCCTTCACAGGCGAAGACGTAATCGAGCTGAGCTGTCATGGCTCGCCCGTGCTCCTGCGCCAACTCGTTGATGCAATCCTGACTCTCGATGCGCGCCTTGCAGGGCCGGGCGAATTTACACTTCGCGCGCTGGCTCACGGACGCCTGAACTTGAGCCAGGCAGAGGCCGTGCGCGACCTCATCAATGCACAGACCAGCGCCGCCGCTCGTCAGGCCGCGCGCCAGATGAACGGCGAATTATCAACATTCCTTCAGCCGCTCAAAGACACTCTGCTAGACATTATCGTCCCGCTGGAATCCTCCCTCGAATTTGTCGAAGACGACCTGCCCGACGTAGCCTTTGAACGGATTAGCCAAAAGCTTTCCGACCTGAGTAGCAATCTTGAAAAACTTGCTGCTACTTTTCGCTCCGGGCGTCTCCTCCGCGATGGCTTGAAAGTCACTCTCGTCGGTCGCCCGAACGTAGGTAAGTCCAGTCTTTTCAATAGTTTACTTGTTGTAGACAGAGCTATCGTGACAAGTGTGCCGGGAACTACTCGCGACACTTTAAGTGAAGTCGTCAACATTCAGGGCATTCCCGTTCTGCTGACAGACACGGCCGGAGTACGCACCTCGGATGACCAGATTGAAGCTCTCGGCGTCGAGCGTACACGTCGCGCCATCGCAGACGCAGACCTCGTCGTCGTCGTTCTGGATAATTCCGAACCCTTGTCAACGGAAGACAAGGAAGTCCTTGCCGAAGTCGCAGACTGTTCATCTCTGGTCGTCTTTAACAAAAGCGACCTCCCTGCTGCCGTGCACACGATTAATCATCAATCGCTCAACGGTCTCTCTGTCTCTGCTAAAACCGGCGCGGGACTCGAAGACCTTCGTGCTGCTATAATTGGGCCGTTTGCTGACCGCAATTCACATGACACTGGTTTGCTCATCACGGACGCGCGCCATTATGATTTGCTCAGACGCGCACAGAGTGCTCTCGTGGCAGCCGATTCGTCGCTCGCGCAGCATTTGAGCGAGGAACTGATTCTCGTCGGCCTCTACGACGCACTGCGCTATCTAGGAGAGATTACCGGCGAAACCACCCCGGATGATGTTCTCTCGCAGATTTTTGCGACCTTTTGTATTGGGAAATAGAGATGAGTTTTGATGAAGTCTTTGACGTGATTGTTATTGGAGCCGGTCACGCTGGATGCGAGGCCGCTTCGGCAGCCGCGCGCATGGGTGCACAGACCGCGCTCGTCACTCTCAATCTGGACTTAATCGGCCAGATGTCCTGTAATCCCGCCATTGGTGGAATCGCCAAAGGCCATCTCGTGCGTGAAATGGACGCTCTAGGCGGGATAATGGGTCGCGTTATTGACCGCACGGGAATACAGTTTCGCCTGCTTAATCGTTCACGTGGGCCAGCCGTCCAGTCGCCGCGCGCTCAGGCCGACCGCTCGCTCTATCGCACGGAAATGCGCCGCACTCTCGAAGCCACGCCTAATCTTCACTTACGGCAGGGCCTCGTCGTTGACCTGATTATTCACAATGGACAGGTGCAGGGCGTCGAGCTACAGGATACTAGACAACTGCGCGCCCGTGCGGTCGTTGTCGCCACAGGAACTTTCCTTAACGGATTGATTCATGCCGGCCGCCGCACTTTCTCCGCCGGGCGTGCTGGCGAGCCCGCTTCAATTGAACTGGCGGATGCTTTAAAGCGACTTGGCTTCCCCGTCGGGCGTTTGAAGACCGGCACGCCGCCGCGCCTCGACGGTCGCACCATTGATTGGGACGCCTTCGAGCCGCAGCCCGCCGACGAACGGCCCGTCCCTTTCTCCTTTTCGACGGACACCATTAAGCAGCCCCAGATTAACTGCTACGTTGGTTACACGACCCACGATCTTCACGAAACAATCCGCGCTAATTTACACGAATCGCCCCTTTATTCCGGCAAAATTAAGGGCATCGGCCCTCGCTACTGCCCCTCTATCGAGGATAAGGTAGTCAAATTTGCTGACAAAAATCGCCACCAGCTTTTTCTTGAACCCGAAGGCCATCAAACCAACGAGGTTTACCTTAACGGCTTTTCAACTTCCCTCCCGGCCGGACTGCAACAGGAACTCGTGCGTATGATTCCCGGCCTCGAATCGGCTCAAATTATTCGTCCCGGCTACGCTATTGAGTATGATTACGTTGACCCTCGCGAGCTTACTCCTTATCTTCAAACTGCCAGAATTAAAGGACTTTTCCATGCAGGGCAGATTAACGGGACGACCGGCTACGAAGAAGCCGGTTGCCAGGGGCTTATCGCAGGCATCAACGCGGCTCTGCTTGTTCAGAATCGCGAAGGCTTCAGTCTCCGTCGCGATGAGTCGTACATAGGCGTTTTGATTGACGATTTAGTGACGCAGGGTGTTGACGAGCCTTATCGCATTTTCACCTCCCGCGCCGAATACAGGCTTGCTCTTCGTTATGACAACGCCGACGAACGCCTTGAGCCTTACGGGAGAGCTTTGGGGTTGGTCGGTGACTCGGATTGGGAACGGTTTAATCAGCGACGTGACAGAATCTCACGGCTCAGGTCAGCCCTCGACAGCATTCGCCTCAAGCGCTCCGACCCTGCTTACTCGATTGTCAGCCGTGCTCTGAATTCTGATTTGGGCGACTCTTTGACTCTCTCCCAGCTAGCGCAGCGCCCCAACGTTCACCCTGACCTGCTTTTACAGCTTTTACCTGTAGACTTAACCTCAAACATCAATCGCTCCGATTTAGAGACTGCCCTGGCCGATTCTCTTTACAGCGGCTACATAGAGGCTCAGCGCGCCACCTTCAACCGTTTGCAACAGCACGACGGACTCACTATCCCCGAAAGCTTCGATTATCGCGCTATTAGCGGTCTTTCCAATGAAATGTCGGAGCGGCTTGAGCGCGCTCGCCCGCAAACGTTTGGTCAGGCTCGGCGCATTTCCGGCCTCACGCCTGCTGCCCTTTCCACGCTTCTCGTTCATCTTAATCTGCACAAGCGAGCCGCTTAAGCATCTTCAAGCATGTTTCACGTGTCCCCAAAGCAGGTAGGGACACGTGAAACATCAATTACCCAGACCCAAATATCCCGACAATCATATAAAAATGGCCCTGATGCGAAAAAAGTAGCATCAGGGCCGCCGTGTGTGTTAGTTTACGGCTGCTAAAAACCTGTAGCCGTAAAAAATTGGATTATGGCTAAAACGATAGCAATCGCTAATCAAAAAGGCGGGGTGGGAAAAACTACGACGGCGGTTAATTTAGCCGCCGGACTTGCCGTCTCGGAAATGCGGGTGCTATTGGTTGACGCGGACCCACAGGCCAATGCCACTTCGGGCGTCGGTATTCAGCGCGGAAGCTTTCGCCGTAGTCTGTATCACGCGCTAGTCCTTGAAGAGCCTGCTGCGAATATTATTCAATCAACGGAAATTCCCTTCTTAAAAGTCCTGCCTGCCGACAAAAACCTGACCGGGGCTGAGGTTGAACTGGTCGAAGTTGAAAAACGCGAGTATGTCTTGAAGGAAGCCCTCAGAAACATTGAAAACGATTATGACTTCATTATCATAGACTGTCCTCCCTCGCTCGGCCTCTTAACGCTCAACGCTCTGACGGCCGCCAGTTCCTTGCTGGTTCCGATTCAGTGCGAATATTTTGCCCTCGAAGGCGTCACAGAGCTTTTTGATACTCTGGCGCGCATCAGACGAGCGCTGAATCCAGGCTTGACCATCGAAGGCTTATTGCTGACGATGTACGATGAGCGGACAAATCTGTCGGCGGCCGTTGCGGCGGATTTACGGGATTTTTACGGTGGGCAGGTCCTGGAAACAGTGATTCCGCGAAATGTTCGTCTGGCAGAGGCTCCAAGCTACGGCAAACCCATCATCCTTTATGACGCACGCTCACGTGGCGCGGAGAGCTATATTCAATTAGCAAAGGAGGTTATGGCTCATGACAAGAAGAGTGCTCGGACGGGGATTGAGCGCGCTGCTGTCGGAATCGGCGGCGACGAATAGCGAAGAGTTACTTGAAATAGATATAGACCTGATTGAGCCTAACAGCGCTCAACCGCGTACAAACTTTAACGAGGAGCGCTTGAACGACCTAGCACAGTCCATTCGTTCGAATGGCATCGTCCAGCCTTTGCTCGTTCGCAGGCGCGGCGCTCGCTATCAGCTCATCGCCGGAGAACGTCGTTGGCGTGCGGCTCAGCGTGCCGGTCTACAGCGCGTGCCGGCCGTCGTACGCGATATTCCTGACGACAAATTGTTGGAGTTGGCCTTAATCGAGAATATACAACGGCAGGAATTGAACGCTATCGAAGAAGCTCACGCCTACAAGCGTTTAATCGAAACCTTAGGTTTAACACAGGAAACGGTTGCGCAGAGAGTCGGGCGTGATCGTTCATTCATTACCAATTATTTGCGGCTTCTAAGGCTTCCCGAAGATATTCAGCGTCTCGTGGAAGAAGAAAAGATAACCATGGGCCATGCGCGAGCCTTATTAGGCGTTGACGACGCTGATATGCAGCGTCGCGTCGCCCAGAATGTTATCGAACAATCTCTTTCCGTACGTGAAACGGAGCGTGCCATTAAGCGGATTATAGCCGGAGCCACTCCCGCCGCCGCGACGCAGCCGCCTCCTACGCGAGATGATGCAAATATTCGTGCTGCTGAGAACAAGTTGAGAAGGCGCTTAGGAACACAGGTTCGCGTCATGCCGAGCCAGACAGGCGTCGGAGGCAAGATTGAAATCGAATACTATAACGAGACCGATTTAGACCGTCTGTACCAACTCTTAGTCGGAGCGCAGAGTGCAGCCTCTTCAACATAAGCTCCTGATTAAAGGCTTGAGCAAAAGGGCAGGCCATCTTCACACCTCTTACCTGAAATTCTCTGGATTAGCAATGATAAATTAAGCTGAGTGGTAAACTTCAAATTCCTTTGTAAAATGGGCTGGGAATAAATTGGTCAGTTCAGAGTAAAAGTTAAAATGAAGAAGCGATTAACAGAGATGGTTTCCTGTGCTGGCTGAGTGGCGAAGCTCGCACCACGCGACTTAGCCCAAGTTTTGGGCACACTCCCATCACAACCTTCAAATAGCGATGTGCTTGTCGGCTATGATATGGCTGATGATGCCGGAGTGTTTCGGCTGCGAGACGATGTTGCGTTAGTGCAAACCGTGGATTTCTTTACGCCTGTGGCAGACGAGCCCGAGGTTTACGGTCGCGTCGCGGCTATAAATGCTCTCAACGATGTTTATGCGATGGGCGGTAAGCCTATTTCCGCTTTAGCTATTGTTTGTTACCCGCAAAAAGAGGATCTGGATGTGTTGGGGCAGATTTTGCGTGGTGGACAACTGGCTATGAATGAGGCGGGGGTAATAGTTTTGGGTGGGCATTCGATTGATGATGCGGAGATTAAGTTCGGTTATGCGGTGACAGGGCTGGTGCATCCAGAGCGTGTGATTACAAACGCGGGGGCGCGGGTCGGTGATGCACTGCTATTGACGAAACCCGTTGGGACAGGAGCTATCAGCACGGGAATCAAGAGGGGAGTGGCAAGCGAGACGGCGGTCAGCGCGGCCATGAAAGCCATGACAACTTCTGCGGCGAAAGCTGCCGAAGCCATGCAGCAGGTTGGAGCACACGCCTGCACGGACGTGACAGGCTTTGGCTTGCTCGGCCACGCTTATGAGCTGGCGCGCGCCAGCCGTGTCTGTTTGAATATAGAGGCCGGACGCGTTCCGCTGCTGCCAGATGTTCTGGATTTGATTGCGCAGGGGATGCTGACGCGGGGCGATAAGAATAATAGAGCGTATGTGGGCGAGACGATTGAGATTGCGGAGCATGTTTCGCGCGAGATGCAGAGTGCGCTTTATGACCCGCAAACTGCTGGCGGCCTCTTAATCAGCGTCGAGCGCTCGAAAGCTGAAGAGTTGCTGAACTGCATAGAGGGAGCCAGCATCATTGGCGAAGTGTTGCCGCTTGAGAATCACTTAATAAAGGTCGTCTAGTGTAAGCCGGATTTTTAAATCGGAGCGGGCAGGATAGCTTAAGCTAAACGTTAGACTGAAAAGTCGTGGTCAATCCGCCTTTGCGAGCGTTGGGCCACGCGTGCGGCGAAGCGCGCCTTGACGGTTTGTGAAATTACGTGCTAGACTCGCAAGCTTTTGATACACGTGCATTTCCCTGATATACAAGTCGAGGTTATTGACGACTCAGACGGGAGAGTCTTTGTAGGCATATGATCTTTCTGGCCTTCGCCGAAAACTCCATCCAACTCGTGCCGGACGGCACTCTTTTTCTTCACATCGCGATTATTCTGTTAATGGTGTTTGTTTTAAACAACACCCTCTTCAGGCCCATCAATCGCATTCTCGAAGAGAGAGAACGGCGTACGCGCGGCCGCTCCACTGAAGCGCAGGATATTTTACGGAGAGTGGATGAGGCGACGACCAATTATGAGCGTTCTTTGCGCGATGCGCGTGCTGAGGGCTATCGCTTGATGGAACGAGAGCGCGCCGAGGCGATGAATGAAAGGCAAGCTAAATTAAATGCTGTGCGTGAAGATATAACGCGCACCGTCGAAGAAGAGAAAGCGTTGATACGCAGTCAGGCGGAAGAGGCCCGACAGACGCTCGAAGCGGATGCTCGTAGTATCGCTGCCGAAATAAGTTCACAAATTTTGCACAGGCCCATCGGAAACGCGCCCTCGACGGGGCTCAGTTCCGGCGTCTAAAAGTTATGCTATTTGCTCTTAATATATTCATTCTCATCTCTGAGGCGGCTGGTACTGAAGCCGCGCCTTGGTGGAATAAGCCGGGTCTGGAAGTGTGGAAATTTCTTAATCTGGGCCTTTTCATTCTGGGTCTCGTCTACTTTTTGCGCAAGCTGGGTTTGAGTGAGGCTCTGAAGGCGCGGCGTGAGGGGATTCGCCGCGATTTGATGCGCGCTCAGGAAGAGCGCAATGCTGCGCTGGCGAAGTTGGAAGAGGTTGAGGCAAGGCTGGCGCGGCTCGATGCGGAGGTCGCTAAGGTTCGCGAGCAGTCGCAGAGGGAA
The DNA here is from genome assembly GCA_036382855.1 of Pyrinomonadaceae bacterium. Taxonomy (GTDB): domain Bacteria; phylum Acidobacteriota; class Blastocatellia; order Pyrinomonadales; family Pyrinomonadaceae; genus DASVTR01. Next base: position 178,698 of record DASVPO010000006.1, read on the forward strand.
GCGGCGGAAGAGCGCGAGCGGATTAGCCGTGCGACGGAAGAAGAGGCGCAGAAGATGAGCGAGCAGGCACGGCGCGAGATTGAGAGCGCCGGGAAGGCCGCACGCCAAGAGTTGCGGCAGTATACGGCCGAGCAGAGCGTGCGCCTTGCTGAGGAAGTGATCCGTCGTGAGATACGCCCGGAGGATGATGCGCGGCTTGTGAGCTTGCAGGTTGAAGAGTTGGGAGGGGTCAGGCGTTGAGCGTGCAAACGGTAGCCAGGCGTTATGCTGCGGCGTTGGCAGACGTGGTGGCAGAACGCGGCGAGGCGAGACAGGTGCAGGAAGAGTTGTCTGCGTGGGAGTTGATGATTCGCAACAACGCGCAGCTACAGGAAGTCTTCAGCAATCCGACGATTCCTTACGACCAGAAGCGAAAGGTTCTCAGCACGCTCATTGAGCGCACGCGCGTGCGTCCCATGACGGCCAACTTCCTACAAGTGCTTTTACAGAATCAACGTCTGACGGAACTGGGCGAAGTCAACAAACGGTTCGCGCATGTGTTAGACGAGCGTTCAGGAATTGTCTCCGCTCAAGTGACGACGGCGCGGCCCGTGCCGGAAAGCTCGCAGCAGGCTTTGCGTCAGAAATTGACGACGCTGACGGGCAAGGAAGTACGCCTGAGTTTTCAGACCGACGAGGAATTAATCGGCGGACTCATCACGCGCATTGGCTCGACCGTTTACGACGGTTCTGTGCGCACGCAGCTACAGCAGGTCAAAGAAAAGATGGCAGGGAAGTGAGAAAGGATGAGGCCGGAACGATGAACGATGAACTGTAAAGCCACTGTCTTTTACTTCATCATTCCGCGTTCCGCGTTCATAGTTTGAGGTTAATATGGAACCGATTAGAGCAAACGAAATCAACGACATCATTCGCCAGCAGATAGAGAATTTCCAGACGGGTGTGACCGTCACGGAAGTCGGCACGGTGATTAAGGTGGGCGACGGAATTGCGGAGATTCACGGGCTTGAGAAGGTGATGGCCGGTGAGTTGCTTGATTTTCCGAACGAGGTACGTGGCCTGGCTTTGAATCTTGAAGAAGACAAGGTCGGCGCAGTGCTCTTCGGAGATTTTCAGACCATCAAGGAAGGCGACATGGTCAAGCGCACGGGCCGCATTATGGAAGTGCCGGTGGGCGACGCCATGATTGGCCGCGTCGTCAACGCACTGGGCCAACCGATTGACGAGCGTGGGCCAATCATCACAGACGCTTTCAATTCTATCGAGCGCATCGCGCCCGGCATCATTGACCGGCAGCCTGTGAAAGAGCCTTTGCAGACGGGCTTGAAGGCGATTGACGCGATGGTTCCCATCGGGCGCGGACAGCGCGAGTTGATTATCGGCGACCGCCAGACGGGAAAGACCGCTGTTGCCGTTGACACCATCATCAACCAGCGTGGCAAAGATGTTATCTGCATCTACGTCGCCATCGGGCAGAAGGCTTCGACGGTTGCGCAGGTCGTCAAGACCTTGCAGGACAACGGCGCGATGGACTACACGATTGTCGTCAAGGCGACTGCTTCAGACCCCGCTGCGATGCAGTTTCTAGCGCCCTACTCCGGCGTCGCCATCGGGGAATACTTCCGCGACAACGGACGCCACGCCCTGACGATTTACGACGACCTTTCAAAGCAGGCCGCGGCCTATCGTGAAATCTCATTGTTGCTACGGCGTCCGCCGGGACGCGAGGCGTATCCGGGCGACGTGTTCTACCTGCATTCGCGCCTGCTCGAACGCGCAGCCAAAATGTCGGACCTGAAAGGCGGCGGCTCGCTCACCAGTTTGCCTATCATCGAGACACAGGCGGGCGACATCTCAGCCTATATTCCGACGAACGTTATCTCCATTACAGACGGGCAAATCTTCCTCGAAGCAGACCTTTTCAATAGCGGCATTCGTCCCGCTATTAACGTCGGCAACTCTGTTTCGCGCGTCGGCGGTTCGGCGCAGATTAAGGCCATGAAGGCTGTCGCTGGAACGCTGCGCATTGACCTCGCGCAGTTTCGCGAGTTGCAGGCGTTTGCGCAGTTCGGCTCAGACCTTGACCAGGCGACGCAGAATCAGATTGCACGCGGCCAACGTCTGACGGAAGTGTTGAAGCAGCCGCAGTATCAACCGATGGACGTTGAGAAGCAGGTGCTTATCATCTGGGCTGCGACCAACAAGTATCTGGACGATGTGCCGGTGGAAAACGTGCGGCGCTTCGAGGCGGAGTTGTTGCGCTTCGTCGAGAATTCACATCCCGGCGTCTTGCAGGGCATACGCGAGAAGAAGAATCTGACGGACGACATCAAGGCCGACCTGCATCAAGTGCTCAAAGACTTCAAAGAGCGCTGGGCTGAAGAAACGAAGGTCGCCGCGCGTCCAGTTGACACGACAACGGCTGCCGCCGCCGGAGCATAAGAAAGAAGTGATGAGTAATGAGTGATGAGTGATGAGTGAAAGAAAGAGGTCTTATCTCATCACTCATCACTCATTACTCATCACTCATCACTAAATTTATATGGCTAATCTCTTAGACATCCGCCGCCGCATTAAGTCGGTGAAGAATACGCAGCAGATAACGAAGGCGATGAAGATGTTGTCTGCAGCGAAGCTGAAGCGTGCGCAGGACACGGTTGTGTCGGCGCGTCCCTTCGCAAACAAGATGATGCAGGTGCTCGGCGAACTCGCGTCTCACACGGACGAGAATTTTCATCATCCGTTGTTGGATGCGCGCGGGGACGAGCGTTACCTGATCGTGCTTGTGACGGCGGACAAGGGGCTGGCCGGTGGCTTTAATTCCAACCTCATCAAAGCGGCTCAGGCGTTTATGCAGGAGAAGGCCGGGCGCGAGTTTGTGATGATGCCTGTGGGGCGCAAAGGGAGAGATTTCTTCCGTCGTCGCAACGTGGAGTTTTTGAAGGAGTACATAGGGCTGACGGGCAAGGGGCGCGTGGATTATTCGGAGGCGGTTGACGTTGCGCGCGAGGTCATCAAACGTTTTACGGAAGACGAGACGCTTGATAAAGCCTTCCTGATTTACAACGAGTTTAAGTCTGTGCTGCAACAACGCGTCGTCATAGAGCAGTTGTTGCCTGTTTCGCGCGTGGCTGAAAGTGGGAGTGAAACTGCGACGACGGTTGACGATGCGCAGCGCCCTGTTAACCTGACGGACTACATCTACGAGCAGCCGCCGGAAGAAATCTTCAGCCGACTGCTGCCGCGCCTCGTCGAGACGCAAATCTTCCGCGCGCTGCTCGAATCGGTTGCCTCCGAACACGGCGCACGAATGACGGCGATGGACTCCGCGACGAAGAACGCGGGCGAACTCATCGGCTCGTTGACGCTCAACATGAACCGCATTCGTCAGGCAGCCATCACAAACGAGATTATCGAAGTCGTCTCCGGCGCAGCCGCTCTGTAAAAGGTAAAAGGTAAAAGTTAAAAGTTAAGAAGAATTAGTTTGCTGCCTTGATGGGGCGAGCATGGGGCGCTGGAAAATTTTATGGAGAAGGGAAGCAGCGTGTGGCTTCCCTTTTGTTTTAGTTGACGGCTGATTGCGTTTAGGAATGATAGCTCGAAGTGAGAAGGCGGTTGTTGATAATGCTGCTACTGCGGCGGGCGCTGGCGTGTGGCGAAGGCGCTTGTGGCGTTATGGGCCGCTTGTTCTCTGGATGGGTTTCATCTGGTTTGCTTCGACAGGGGAATTTTCGGCGGACAATACTTCGCGCATCATTCGCCCGCTGCTGCTCTGGCTCTTTCCAGACATCAGCCCGTCGAAGATTGCCCACGCACATTTCATCGTCCGCAAGACGGCTCATTTTACGGAGTATGCTCTCCTAGCTTTTCTGGCGGCGCGTGCTCTGGCCGTTTCATCCAGAAGCGTGCTGCGCCGTAATTGGTTCTTAATCTCGTTGCTGCTCATCGTTTTCTATGCGCTCGTTGACGAGTATCACCAGAGCTACGTGGCGACGCGCACGGCTTCCATCTACGACAGCCTGATTGATATGTCTGGCGGCCTGACAGCCCTTTTGCTCTACGCGCTCTGGCGTAGAAGAAAGGTAAAAGTAAAAAGGTAAAAGGCAAAAGTAAGGGGAAACCCGCTTTAATAACAGATGGCTTCAGCCGCACTTTTGCCTTTTTACTTTTACCTTTTTACTTATCTGTGCAATATTCTCGGCGTGGATTCGTCCCCGCGCAGAGAGACTTGAACCCGGCATCCTGTTCCGGCGTATAATAAAGGACGGTCTGAACTGTTAAATCTAGCAGGGCCGCATAAGAAGGAGATTAAAAAGCGACATGGGAATATTTGACGCCATCCGCGCGCAGTTTATTGAAGTCATCGAGTGGCTCGACGATTCGGGCAACACGATGCTCTACCGTTTCCCCGTCCACAATCAGGAGATTAAGAACGGCGCTAAGCTCACGGTGCGTGAGTCGCAGGTCGCCGTCTTCGTTTTTCAGGGACAGATTGCGGACGTTTTCGGCCCCGGCCTGCACACGATTGAGGGCGGCAACACGCCGATTCTCTCGAAGCTCGGCGCGTGGAAATACGGATTCAACTCGCCCTTCAAAGCAGAGGTTTATTTCGTCAACACGAAGCAGTTTACAGACCTCAAGTGGGGCACGATGAACCCGATTATGATGCGCGATGCGGACTTCGGCATGGTGCGCCTGCGCGCCTTCGGCATCTACTCGATTCGCGTCACGGACGCCCGCGCCTTCATCAAGGAAGCCGCCGGAACAAACGGTCGCTTTGAAACTGAAGACATCGAAGGACAGTTGAAACGAACGCTCGTCAGCGGTTTTACGGACGCGCTCGGTGAATCGAAAATCGCCGCGCTCGACCTCGCCTCAAACTACGACGAGTTAAGCACGTTTGCGCGCAAGAAGTTGAACGAAGAATTCAAAACGTTCGGCCTTGAGTTGACCAAGTTCTTCGTCGAAAACATCTCTCTGCCGCCGGAGGTCGAAGCCGCTATGGACAAGCGCACTTCGATGGGCGTCATCGGCGATGTCGGCCGCTACGCGCAGTTTCAGGCGGCAGACGCCATGCGCGATGCTGCTCAGAATCCTTCGGGCGGCGCTGGCCTAGGCGCTGGCATGGGCGCGGGCTTCGCCATCGGCAACCAGATGGCAGGGCAGATGGCCGGTGCGATGAACCCGCAACAGCAGCACCAGCAAAACACGCAGAGCGGCGCTCAGACTGGTTCGGCCACCGTCAAGTGTCCGAAATGCGGCGCGGCCAACGTTGGCCCATCCAAGTTCTGCAACGAATGTGGGGCGAAGCTTGAAGTCGGCGGACAGACTGTGCCGTGCGTGCAGTGTGGCGCAGGGCTGAAAGAGGGCGCGAAGTTTTGCAACGAGTGCGGAGCCAAGCAGGAAAAGCTGAAGTGTCCAAACTGCCAGGCGGAAGCAGCGCCCGGCGCTAAGTTCTGCAACGAGTGTGGCACGAAGATAGAAGCTGGCGGGCAGCAGCCAACACCGCCCGCCGCCTGAAGGCTTTAAGTTCAGGGACGAAAAATGAGGGACACGGAAGTTGCAACACATGCAACTTCCGTGTCCCTTTTCTCTTCCGTTTGCAGACAGCCTGAGTTTTCCTGAGTCTTCCTGATGGCTGACTCTAGTAGCTGTCCGGCGGCGCGCAATGATATGCTTCTCGTGAATCTCTTTCAGAGAATGTCTGCAAATCAAGAGGTACAATTAAATCGCCATGCTGAGAAGTTTGCAGCAACCGCGCCGCGTTGTGATTACAGGAATGGGCTGTGTGACGCCGATTGGCATTGGGCGCGAGGCGTTCTGGCGTGCGCTCATCGCAGGCGAAAGCGGCGTGCGTCGCATCGAGAGCTTTGAGTTGCCGGAAAGCGCGCCCGTCAAGATAGCGGCTGAAGTGCGCGGCTTCGATTGGGAAGCGCAGTTGAATCTGAAAGACCGCAAGCACGTTCCGCGCACAGTGCCGCTCGCGCTCGCAGCCGCGCGCGAAGCTCTCAACGATGCACGCATTCAGCCCGGCGATTTGAGTCTGGACGAACGACGTGCCACAGGCGTCGTGCTCGGCACGGGCGGCGGCGGACTCAGTTTTACAGAGCAGCAATACGGATACTTTTACACACAACAGACGCAGAAGTGCAGCGTCTACACGATTCCATCTTCAACACATGGCGGCCTCTCCTCCGAGCTTTCGATGGCCTTCGGCCTGCGCGGCCTCTCGCACATCATCTCTACGGGCTGCACCAGCTCGACCGATGCCATCGCCTACGCCGCGGAGCACATCGCGCTAGGAAGGCAGGAGACGATGCTGACGGGCGGAGTTGATGCTCCGATTGCGCCCGGCATTCTCGCCGGGTTCAACTTGATGACGGTGTTAACCGACGAATGGAACGACGAGCCGGAGCGTGCTTCGCGCCCCTTTTCGCGTGACCGCTCAGGCATCGTGCTCGGCGAGGGCGCTTGGGTTTACGTGCTCGAAGAAAGAGAACGCGCCATCGAGCGCGGCGCTCGCATCTATGCGGAGATAACAGGCTACGGCGCGACCTGCGATGCCTATCATCGCGTCCGCCTTGAAGAGAACGGCGAAGAGCCTGCGCGCGCCATGTGGCTCGCGATGAAGGACGCCGGACGCACACCCGTAGAGATTGATTACGTTAACCTGCACGGCACATCAACCCTGCTCAACGACCGCATCGAAACCCACGCGCTGAAGCTTGCTTTTCGTGAACGTGCGGCGCAGATTCCGATGTCAGCCACCAAGTCGCAACTAGGTCATCCGCAGGGCGCGAGCGGCGCAGCCGGACTCGCCGCCGCCCTCTGCGCCATGCAGACAAACTTTATCCCGCCGACAATCAATCTGGACGAACCAGACCCAGATTGCGACCTCGACTATGTGCCCAATCGCGCACGCGAATCGAGCGTCCGCGTCGCGCTCTGCAACTGCATCGGATTCGGCTCGAAAAACAGCGCGCTCGTTGTGGAAAAGCAGTAAGGAAGTGATGAGTGATGAGTAATGAGTGATGAGTAGCAACTCTTTCTTTTAACTCATCACTCATTACTCATCACTCATCACTCGTTCTTATGTTTAATAGTCGCAGCCTTGAGCTTGAACATCTTGATAAGGGTGACTACACGCCGGAGGAATATGAATGCTGCATGGTCGAGTTGCGGCGTGTGAACCGTTACCTGGGCGACAGCAGCGCGCTCAAGCGTTCTCTGTTGCCGTTGATTGAGCGTGCAGGCTTGCAGGATTTTTCGGTGCTTGACGTGGGTGCTGGCTCAGGCGAATTGCTGCGCGTGATTGCCGGTTGGGCGCGCGCTACAGAGCGGCGTGCGCATCTGGTCGGGCTTGAACTCAACGCGCGTTCAGCCCTCGCCATCCTCGAAGAATCAAGAGAGACTGCGGAGATTAGCTCCATTCGCGGAGACGCCTTGCGGTTGCCCTTCATGGATAATAGTTTCGATTACGCGATGTGCTCGCTGTTTACGCACCATTTCAAGGATGAAGGGGTCGTGCAAATCCTGCGCGAGTTGAGCCGCGTCGCGCGTCGCAGCGTCTTCGTCATAGACCTGCATCGTCACCCCTTCGCCTATTATTTCTTCACGACGGTGGGCCGCCTCTTTCTGCACAATCGTTTAATACGCGAAGATGGAGCGCTCTCTATCCTGCGTAGCTTTCGACCAACGGAGCTACGCGAGTTGGCCCACGAAGCCCGGCTCGCTAACGCCAGAGTCGAGCGGCGCTTTCCGTTCCGTTTAGTTCTCAGCGGAAACAAACCGGCGGGTAACGAGGGATGAGCGAGTCTTCTGACATCTATGATGTGTTGATTGCAGGAGGCGGGCCTGCCGGGACGTGTGCGGCGATTCATCTGGCAACGGGTGGGGCACGCGTGCTTCTGGTTGAGCAGAAGAAATTTCCGCGCGCGAAATTGTGCGGAGAGTTCATCTCGCCAGAATGTTTGGCCCACTTCAAACGCCTGGGCGTTGCGGAGCGAATGACGACGGCGGGCGGTGCTAACTTGACGGAGACAATCTTTTATTCGCGCAGGGGCGCGGGCGTCTCTATGCCGAGCGAGTGGTTCGGCTTTGAGGGAGGGGCGGCGTTGGGATTGAGCCGGGCGGAGATGGACGCGAGGCTGCTCAGGCGTGCGCACGAAGCGGGAGTCGAAGTCTTGGAGGAAGCGCAGGCGGCAGGGCTGTTGGTTGAGGGCGGGCGTGTGCGCGGCGTGCGGGTGAAGATGGATGAGAGGGCGCGTGATATTCGTGCGACGTTGACGATAGACGCGACGGGGCGTTCGCGTTTGCTTGCGCGTCGCGTCGAGGCGGGCAATCGTAGTGATGCAGCAGCAAGGCAGAAGCGTGCGCGGCTCGTCGCTTTCAAGGCACATCTTGAGGGAGCGCGTAGCGCTGCGGGTAGTTGTGAAATCTACTTTTATCGCGGCGGTTATGGCGGCTTGAGTCGTGTTGAGAATGGAGTGAGTAATCTCTGCTTTATCGCGGCGGCTGAAGACGTGCGGGCATGTAATGGTGAGCCGGAAAGGGTGATGCGCGAGATAGTTGCGACGAATCGCCGCGCGGCTGAAACGCTCGCCGATGTAAGAGTTCAATCAGAATGGCTGGCGGTCGCGCTTGACGGCTTCGGGCGCAGGCGTTTGATACCGGCTCCGGGCCTGATGGCCGTAGGCGATGCCGCTTCATTCATTGACCCTTTTACGGGCAGCGGGATGCTGATGGCGCTTGAGAGCGGCGAACTCGCGGCCGGAGTCATCGCACGTCATTTGCCGGGACTCTTACGGAACGGAAGCGATGAGCGTCTTGAGTTTCAAGCGCTCGCGGATGACTATCGCGCTCGTTACAAAGAGCGTTTCAATTCGCGCCTGCGCGTCTGCTCAATCCTCCGTCGCGCGGTTTTCGTTCCGCGTCTGGCGGAAGCTGGCATCGCTGTCTTAAACGCCAGCAGGCGCGTGCGTTACCGGCTGGCGCGAGCAACGCGGCGCGGCAGCCTGAAAACGGAGGGATGACGCCTTGCGCGCGATTTGTTTCGGGCGCGAACAATAGGCTTGCCACAGGCGTATGTTTTGGGGTACAAAGGCGGCGCGTTCGTTGAAAAATTTTGCTCCCGGCGTTTGACTAACAGCGGCACGATAAAAGCTGCCCGCTTCACTCCCGGATACGCCGCGAGATTCCTGTAGCTAAAAAGATACTACTGTTCCGTTTTCACGTCGGCGAGCCCCGGCTTTTTTGTTGAATCAAGCAGGGTGCGGCCCCGTCTGGCAGTAGTAGCATAACTTCCAAGACTTATACTTTTTCGTTTCGGTAAGGAGAAAACCATGATGCGTGCGTTACCTACGCGATGGCTGTCTGACTCTCTTCGATTCGTCTTTTTGTGCGCGGCGCTCTTGAGCTTCGGCGCGAGCGTTGCGCTGGGCCAGGCCCAATCCAATGCGGCAGACTTAAGAGGATTCGTCCGCGACCCGACGGGCGCTGTCGTCGTCGGCGCAAGCGTGACGGCGCGCAACACGGCGACCAATATTACGCGCGATGCGACGACCAATGATGAGGGATTCTATCAAATCCTCAACCTGCCGCCGGGCGATTACGAAGTGACGGTCGAGGCCGCAAACTTCAAGAAGGCCGTGCTGCCCTCCGTCACGCTCACCGTCGGACAGCGTGCCGATCTGGACGTTCCACTGGAAATCGGACAGGTCGGAGAGAGCGTCACCATCAGCGGCGCGACGACCGAGCTCGTGGAGACTTCGCGCACCGCCGTTGCCAACACCATCGAGCAGCAGCGCATCGAGAATCTGCCCATCAACGAGCGCAGCGCCACAGGCTTTGCTCTCACCATCTCGACGGTCGGGCGCGACAATGGGCGTCCGATTGGTCCAGCGCCGACTTCGGGCCTCAACATCGGCGGCCAGCGCGGCCGCTCAACACTCGTGCAGGTTGACGGCGCTGATTATACGGACAACTCCATTAACGCCGCGCGCTCAACTGTCAGTCAGGAAGCCGTGCAGGAGTATCAGGTCGCGACCAACTCTTACGCGGCCGAGTTCGGACGCGCCACGGGCGGCATCGTCAACGTCGTCACCAAGACCGGCGGCAATGAATTTCGCGGCAACGTCTTCGGCTTTATCCGGCACAAGAGCATTCAGGCGCGCAATGCCTTCGCTCCCATTATTGACAACGACCCTGACAAGAAACCGCCCTTTACACGCGGCCAGTATGGCGCGACCCTCGGCGGCCCGATTAAAAAAGACCGCACCTTCTTTTTCACCAGCTTCGAGCAGCGTCGTCGTCAGGAATCTGGATTCTTCACTTCTGATGTCGTCGGTCCGCTGACGGGCAGCGTCACGATTGGCGCGCCGTTTCTCCCCTTCACGAATGTCTATACAGGCATCACGCCCGCGCAGGCCGCTTTCATCAACGGCGAACTGGCGCGTGCGGCGACCATCGCTGACCCTGCAACGCGCGCAGCAGTTATCGGTGCTGCCATCACCTATGCCACGTTCGCCTCGTCCGGCGGACAGATTGGCTTGAACGGCGTCAGCACGCTTCGCAGCCCCGGCGGCGCGATTCCGGCCGGTCAGATTATCGGCGGGCGTTTCTTTATCACCGGCGCGCCCGTGCCGACCCTGGCTAACAACAACATCTTGCCGAACTTCATCACCGTCAACGAAGCGGGCCAGCCCATCGCTTTCCGTCCGCTCAATAGCCTGCTGCGCATCTTTCCGATTTCGGAAGCGACGACCTTCTTCTCGCTGCGCGGCGACCATCAGGTTAACCGTAATAACCAACTCTCCCTGCGCTTCGGCTACAACCCAAGCGACCTGACAGGCATTCAGGATGAATCGCAGAACCAGACGCTCGGACAAAACGATTTCTCGCGCACGGGTCTGCAAGGCTTGCGCGACATCTCCTTTGTCACGTCTCTGGCCTCAACGCTCTCGAACACCGTCGTCAACGAAGCGCGCTTTAACTTCGGACGACGCAAAGCGACCTTCGATTCGCAGATTCCCGGAACGGCCATCCAGATTATCGGCACGGCCTTCCTCGGCTCGAATCCCTTCTCGCCCGTTAACCGCACAGAGAAGCGTTATCAATTCACGGATAACGTCAACTACATTTACGGCAACCACACCTTCAAATTCGGCGGCGACATCAACTTCGTTGACATCAAAGCCCGCTTTGATTTGAACTTCCCCGGCCTCTTCAACTTCGGCGGTGTCCCGCGCAGCACGCTCGCCAACTTCATTCCCGGCTTGCCCGCCAACGCGCCCGACATTACGCCCGTACAGTCATACGGCCTCGGCTTCCCCTCCGTCTTCATCGAAGGCTTCGGCGACCCGAATAGCTCCATCAAGAATCGCCCGCTCGCCTTCTTTGCTCAGGATTCATGGAAGATACGCCCGAACCTGACCTTGAACTACGGCGTGCGCTACGACATCGAACTGACGGACACGATTGCGCCCATCGCCTTCACAGACCCGCTGACAGGCATCTCGCTTTCGGCTGCTGACCTGCAAACAGCGCAGGATGCAGTCGGCGTCCAGCAAGGCTTCCCGCGCGATAAGAACAACATCGCGCCGCGCTTCGGTCTCGCCTGGGACGTGACCAACGACGGCAAGACAGTCATTCGTGCCGCCTACGGCATCTTCTACGACCACCCGCTCTTGGCCGTCGCCTTCAACTCGGACATCGCGGATGCGGCGCAGCAACAGCAGTACACAAACGTTCTGCCCGGCAATCCAGCGCCGAATCAACTCTTGAATCTCTTGCAGATATTTCAGGGCACGGTCTGCTCTCCGGCCAGCGCCAATCCGCTCTGCGCGGCATTGCCCGCAGGCTTTACGACGCCGGGCGTTGCGCCGACATCGCAATACCTGCCCGGCCGCGTTCGCTTCAACGACCAGACGTTCGTCGGCTTCGGCCCAATCCTGCCGTTCACTCTGGCCGTTGATAAAAACTTCGAATACGCCTACGCCAATCAGGCCAACTTCACCGTCGAGCGGCAGTTGACCAAAGACATGTCTTTTTCGGCCAGCTACATTTTCGTCGGCGCGCATCATCTGCCGCACCCGCAGGACATCAACGCGCCGCGCACGGATTTCCTGATTGAAAACTTCCGCCGCTTCGCCGGAACTGCTCCGGCCAGCAATGCGCAGGCACTCTTCTTTACGTTGCCCACGGCCTGTCCGGGAGCGGGTTGCCCTCCGGGCTTCACCGTTATCATCCCCGGCCTCGTCGGTCGCAACGCGCTCGGTCAGGGCGTCGTCAATCCGATTGCCGCCAACTTCTTCCGCCCGTCAGCGCCAAACTATTTCTTCGTCGCCTCCGCCACGGGCGGCGCTGTGACGAAGGCTGCGTTCGATGCGGCGCTCGCGGCCGCCAATTCCTTGCGCACGCCCGGGCCCATCTCGCCCTTCGGCGACGTGAGCGCACAGCTATCCGACGGCAACTCAAACTACAACGCGATGAATCTGGAATTGAAAAAGCGCTTCTCGCGCAACTTCCAGTTCCTGACCTCTTACACTTGGTCGCATTCGATTGACGATTCATCAGACCTGCAAACGCTTCTCAAGCCGCAGGACAACAGAAACTTCCGCGCCGAGCGTGCCGACTCGCTCTTTGACCAGCGTCATCGCTTCGTCTTCAGCGGTGTCTTGACATCGCCAACAGATTGGCGCAATTCCGGCAGCATGCTCACACGCTTCTTCTCAGACTTTACGCTCGCGCCGATTATCGAAATCTCTTCGGGCCGTCCCTTCAACATCCTGACGGGTTCGGACACCAACGGCGACCTGCAAAGCTCCAACGACCGTCCCGGCGTCACAGAGACCGGCACGCTCTTTCTGCCGTCCACGGCTTTTACCAGCGGCAGCCTCGGGCGCAATCGCGGCATCACGCACGGCTATGCTTCAGTTGACCTGCGCGTCTCGCGCATCATCCGTCTGACAGAGCGCGTGCGTCTGGATGTCATCGCTGAAGGCTTCAACCTCTTCAATCGTTTCAACGAAGCCGCAGCCTCTCCCTTCTTCTCAGATGTCATCTCCTTTGGTCAACGCGACGGCGCGGGCCGCTACTACAGCCGCTCCACAGCCGCCTATGACCCAAGACAATTCCAGTTTGGTCTCAAGATTAGCTTCTAAGAGACTCTTACAATCAAACACTCCGATTGTCGTTGCCGGCAATCGGAGTGTTTGATTTTCCGCCTGCGTCGCCCTTGCGTCCTACAACACGAAAACTCGCGGGCGATTAATCTACAAGGGGCTTTAGCAAAGTAGATAACCATGTCTCGCCAGAATGGTGAAGCTGTAATGAACCGTGTCTCGACGATTGGCGTCCTCGGCGGAATGGGGCCGGAGGCGACCAACAGGCTCTGCGCTTTAATCACAGAACTCACGCCTGTTAAGAAAGATCAGGACCATATTCCTGTCATTACGTTTAATAATTCTCTCATCCCGGAGAGAGTTAAAGCCGTCCGCGGAGAGAGCCAAAGCCCTGTGCCGGAAATGATAAGAACGGCGCGCGTCCTTGAGCAGGCAGGGGCAGACGTGCTCCTGATGCCTTGCAATCTCGCACACTATTTTCTAAACGACGTGCAGCGCGAGATCAGCGTGCCGATTCTTAACATGATTGAGGAGACGGTCAGGTTTATCATCGCAGCTCATCCCTCCGTGCGCTCTGTCGGGCTGCTCGCTTCCACGCCGACTATCCAGAACGGTCTCTACGAAGAATCGTTCGCTAGCCACGCGCGAGTTGTGCTCACGCCGGACAACTCTCTTCAGCAAGCAAACGTGATGGAAGCGATTTACGGGAAGCGCGGGATCAAGGCTGGCTACAAGAAGAGGCCGCGCGCTCTCTTAATGGAAGCCGCTCATCAATTGATAACAGACGGCGCGCAACTCATCATCGCCGGTTGCACGGAAGTCTCGCTTGTTCTGGAAGACGGCCGCGTGCCCGTCCCTGTGATAGATCCTCTGAAGGTCCTGGCCCGCGTCGCCATTGAAAGAGCGATGGCTGGCGGAGAGATTCGCAAAGGATGAGCAATATCCTGCTGACATTGGCCGAAGAGAGAGAAGAGACTACCAGTAGCCACTTCGCCGTCAAATACCGAGTTGATGAACGCGACTGCCTAGATTTTTCCAGAGGCTTGCAGGCTCTCAAGCACAACGTCTTCTTCGCCAACTGGGACGACCTGCGCGGGCGAACTTTCCTGCGCATGTTCAACGACAACGAAAAGCGTTTCGTCGCTCCTCTGCCCTTAACGGAGATGGACCTGATTTTCGTCTATAAGATGGAGGGCTTCTATTCTAATCTTCCAAGATTTTTTCAGATGGTCGAGACCTTCGCCGCCGCCTCGCCAAGAGTCGTCAACCACCCTGCGACCATCAAGCACAATATTGATAAAAGATACTTGTGGGAGCTTGAGAAGAAGGGCATTCGCATTATCCCAACGCACTATGTCAACGGAAGCGTGCGCGAAAGATTGGCGGCAGGTGAATCTTTTGTGCTGAAGCCGGTTCGCGGCGAGCGCGGGCTCGGCGTGATGCTCGCACAATCAATTGATGACCTAGCGGCAATAAGGGGACGCGAGCGCGAATATCTCGCACAGGATTTCATGCCCTCCGTTCGCGCAGGCGAAAGGAGTCTGGTCTATCTGGGTTTCGAATACCAGCACGCTGTCTTGAAGAAGCCGTCCGTGGCTAATCCGCAGGAGTTTCGCTGCAACGAATCGCTCGGCGGCACGGTCAGCGTTTATGAGCCTACATTGGAAGAGTTGAGCTTTGCGCGCTGCGTCCTCGAAGCTTATCAATCACTGAATTGTCCGATTCACTATAGCCACGTAGATTTGATTCAAACCCCGGATGGGCCAACTTTAATCGAAGCGGAGCTAATCAACCCGTCAGTCTACGCTAACTATTCGAACAAGGGCGCGCAGTTTGGACAGAGCATCGCGCGCTATTTCAATCGTTTGCTGAGATGATGAACGGTTGAAGAATTTGATTTCACAATCAGAGAGATAAGAGAAAGCAGAGCTCTCAACTTCAAGCGAAGTTGAGAGCTCTGCTTGTTCTCGCCTTGCGATGAGATTTATTTAAGCGTTCTTGAGGTGGTAGCGACCATTAGTTTCCAGTCCTTGATTGGAGGCTCAGGTATCAGTAGTTTCCAGTATTCGCTGACCTTGTTAACGTCGAGCTTCCTGACGTAGTACATGAGCGACCTCGTGAAGATGCCGTCCGGCGCATTATCACGGCGCTGCTCAAGGTAGTAGGGCGGGATGGTCTGGTAGTAGATGGTGGCTGAGACTGAAATCGCCTGCCCCGGCCTGATGTTCAACTTGCTGAGCGGCACTTCATAGGTCACTATGTCCGAGCCTGTGCCGTTGAAATAACCTGCGGAGTTTGGATGCTCCCGTGGATTGTCGGGCACACCGTGTGGCGCTGTGCCGCCGCACGGCTCGTCGTCGTTCTTGCCGTCCGGCTGTTCGATACACTTCCACCCTTGCGGCATCAGGCGATTGTCCTTGACCGGCTCGGCCAGACTCAGAAAACTGGTGGTGAAATTTCCGTTCGTATCCTTCACCAGTTCTTCGTAGATCTGCACCTCCTTCTCATCATCTATCAGTTCGTAGTGCGGTTGATAAACTTGCTGCGGATTCTTTTTCGGGTTGAAGGATTCCGTGAGGAGCGGCGTAAACGTCGTCCCCGAATAGGTTCCAATCATGCCCATACGGTCGGTCGCGCCCGAAGCCCACTGCGTTTTCCCACCGACGTTGACCTTGAACTCGATGAAGGCGCGGCGGAAGCTAACGCCGGAAGGAAACTTATGACCGGCGAGATTCGTGACCTTGACCTGCGCGGTCAACTTCTGAGCGGTCTTCCTGACGGAGAGAATCTCAAGCTGTGCCGTTTCGTTGCGGGCCAAATCAAGAGCGGACTTCTGGGCCAACATGAGGCCGGGCGTGTAGGGCGGAAGCCCTGCCTGCGGCGGATTGTTCCAGAAGGCTGTCATCGGGTCGTAGGAGACGAGGCCGAGTTTGTCTGAGAACTGATTGAAAATCTCCATCGCGAAGATATTCATGCCGACGAGGGTATGACGCGAGTATGGCTCGTTAGCATCGTCGCCGCGCACCTTGAGATGAATATCGTTGTCAGGCGCTCTGTTATCCGTCGCCACGAAGATGTCCTCTTCGATGCTGGCGATTTTGAAGGAGAGTTGTTTGCCGTTATTGCTCGGATACTTGTTCGGCATGTGGCAATCCTGACAGGTGCGCACATTGGCCGGGTCGAAAGGCGGCTGCTCGTTCTGGTATTTGCTGTTGCGCCATTCGAGGTATGTGTTCTGCTCGTGCTCGCTTTTAATCCTCGGGTTGTCGAAAACGTTGCCGCTGTATTTCTCCCCGACTTTCAGCACGGGCAGCACAACCGTGTGGCAGGAGCCGCATAGCGCCGACTTTCTAATCTGGTTCTCTTTCGTCTTACGCGGCGTCAGGCCGAGCGCGTTCTCCATCGGCAGCTTAACCACGTCCTCGTAAGGGCCGAAGATTTCGTCAGGTTTTCCGAGCTTGAATTTGCCTGTATAGGTGGCCGGTGTGCCCAGGCCCTCGTCGGAGATTCGATGACAGACGGTGCATGAGACTCCGTCGCGCGCCAGCGCTCCGTATTTAGCATATGGCGGAGGCGTGGCCGACTTGCTGGAGTCGAACACGTCAAGATATTCAAGCCTGAACGGCCCCTTCTTGTCGTGCTCAATCTGTCGTTGGCCCATCACGCCGTGGCAACTGAGACAAGTGCCGACGATGTTGTCCGTCTGCTCTGGATGCAGTGCCAGTTCTGTTTCCAGTTGGGAATAGAAGATGGGGTCGCGTCCTGAGAGGCCCATCATGGAGGCACGCCATTCGCTGTAAGGCGAAAGATTCAAATCCAGCTCGGTCGTTTCCTTGCTGGAATGGTCCGTGTAGAGTTGAGGGTAAATCATGTTGGGCTGCGAGTCGTTGTTCTGCGTCGCGTCGTGGCAGCCGATACACTGGTTGGAGGTTAAAAAGCTGTCGCGCACTTTCGGGCGCGGCCCCTGCGTCACATTATCGAAATACTCCATCACCATCTGCTTTGGTACTGCGGCCGAAGTAGACGAAAGGTTGGAAGCGTCAGAGGCTTGACCTGCGGGCTGCGCGTTTGGCTGCTCATTGTTGGTCGTGCGCGAGTCTCTTTTTTCGTGGACGCTGGGGGTAGACTTCTGCGTGCTTTGCTGTGCTTCGCTGCTCGCCGTCGTCTGCTGGCTCCGCAGATTACCGGGCACACGACGCGCCGCTGATTCGACCGTAATTTTATTGGAAGGCATGGTCGGATTGAAAACCAGCGCATCGCCCAGGATGTTTCTCATGGCTGAGAACGTGAGACTGTTTGTGGCTGTGGAAGCATGGCAGTTCATGCAGTAGAGGCCGTAGCCCGAACTCGGGTAGTTGTACGTGTAGCTGATGGTCGTTGCTCCATCGCTCCAGAACCAACCATCCCATGAGGCTTTGCTGTCTCTAACCATGATGGCCCAGCCCGTTCGGTCAGCGTTCGTATAATTCTGGCTGGCGGGCATCGGATACATCTCTTTGATGATGGTCGCGCCGTCTGGAATCTTTCCTTCCGGCTCGCCCTTCTTCATCCACGCGTACATCTCCGGCGAATAATAAACACGCACGGAATTATGTGTGCCAAGTTTTTTGTTGCCGATGAAGAAGCCCGTATCGCGGTAGGCGGCATCGCGTTTCCAGGCTGGGTCTTGCTGGTAACAGTTGTTGTTGACATACTGGCCCAGCTTTGCTTCGAAGGCTGCTGGACCAATCTGGCTCGGCAAAGGCAACGGCCACGCAGGGCATTGTTGGCCCAAGGTGGCGCTCTCGGCCTGAGCCTGCGGCGTGAGGCTGAAGAGTCCGGGGACGCAGAGCGTAAGCGCGATGCCTGCCAGCAAAACGTAGAACCTGAAGACCCAAACCTTTGCGGCTCTCATGTGCGAATCTCCTTCTGTGTGGAAACGAGCAACGCCCCGGCGAGGCAGAGAGCGACGCCGGTAACAGACGGCTGCGCCGAGCTTTACCTCTGACTGATTCCGGCAGCAAAGAGCAAAACCCTTTTGTCACCTGCTGAAGATAAAGATTAAAGGTGAGTTTGAAAAAACGGACGAACCTTAATGTATGACAAGCGGCCGCCGGTTGGCAATCTTTTTCTCAATGCGCTGCGCAAGCG
Organism: Pyrinomonadaceae bacterium; assembly: GCA_036382855.1. GTDB lineage: Bacteria > Acidobacteriota > Blastocatellia > Pyrinomonadales > Pyrinomonadaceae > DASVTR01. Next base: position 196,949 of record DASVPO010000006.1, read on the forward strand.
CTAAAGAGAGTTTAATAAGGTGCGGAAGTATTGGAGAAAGGCGGGTCGTGCGTCAACAATCATCCATTATCTGCGGATTGATAGTCATAGGTGCGAACTGAAAATCCAGAAGGTTCCGGCAAATTTCGAGTTTGGTTGCGAGGTCTGCTTGTGAATCCGCGCCGATGTTGATGAGGGCGTAGCGATAGCTTTTGCCGTCCTGCATCTCGTCGGAGAGGAGTTTTCCCGTTGAGGCACAAATCTCGACGCGGGCGTCTGGGAATCTTTCAAACAGTTTGCAGAGTTGCTCGCGTGTGGGAACGCTCAGCACGCGACGGTTTTCAAAGGTTCGCAGAACACAACTCGCAGCCAGTTTGAAGCGGCCCTGTCGTCGTAGAAAAACGGGTTCATCTCCGGCCGCTATCTGTAGGAGCGGAGAATAGCTGCTTGTTCCGTCAACCTTTTCAAAGAGGTCTGTAAACTGCGAGGCTATCTTCGGGTTGACCTCTATGATGTCAACGCGGCCGGTCGCGGGATTGTACATCAACTCTATATTGAAGAGAGCATTATCATAGCCGATGCCACGGATGAACGTCTCGGCGATGCGCGTCATCCTGCGCTGCACGTCAGCGCTCAGGCGCGAAGGATAAACGAAGCGCTCGAAAGAGATTGTGCCCGGATACATCAACGCGTCAACGATTCCCATCACGCGAACCCGGCCGCGAAACACGTAGCCTTCGAGCGAAACCTGAACGCCTTCCAGTAAAGATTCGGCCAACAGATGAGAGGCATCGTGTTGAAAGTCAGTATGAGCTTTGAGCAGGTCGTTGAGCGGGCGTATGAAACGTTCGGGCAGCGAGCAGTCGCGCAGAGTTTGTTGTAGCTCCACGACGGTCGAAACGCGGTTGGCGTTAATCGAAAAGTTTGCCTTGACGGGTTTGACGAAGAGAGGAAATTGCATGCTCTCGGTTGAGTGCGTGAGCGCGTTTGAATCAAGGAGTTGAAAAGAAGGAGTTGCTTCGGGGACGAAAGCGTGCTGCGCGATTCTTGAGTAATACTTGTGCTCGCAAAGGAGCACGCATTTGATGTTCGGGCCGGGCAGGCCCAACCGCTCCGCGATGATGCTCGACACTGACATGCCCGGATAGCCGACAGCAGACGTTACACCAGCCAGCCCAGCGCCACTGTAGTGATTGATGAGGTCTTCGATTAAGGAAAGAATGTCCAGATGGCGTGCGCCTGCGCTGTCAGTTTGCGCCAGCGGATTGTCGAAATAGTCTCCGCCAAACTCTTCAAAGATGAGCTCGTAGCCGAGTGCCGAGGCGATTGGCGGCAAGTCTCTGTATTCTCTTTGCGTCGGGCAGATGACGAGGAGTTTCTTCATGCCTCTCCTTAGTCTAGCAACAGATTATAGGCACTGGTTAACGCGTCAAATGAGCCTCAAGCGCATCAGCGCACGAGCCGAACCATCTCTCGCTTAAGGTTTTAGCAGCGGTTCAAATAATTATTGCTTTTCTGATTCGCGCGGTGTAGTCTAGCGCCCAATCAACGGGGCTGTTTCCACACGAACTGACTGCAACCGCCTGACGGCAAAAATTTAGAGGCTGACTCGAAGGGGATTCGGTCAATCTTAACGACCTCGTGATGATGCTCTTCTTCAAATGTAATTTTTGCGAATCAAGCACAAGTAGACGTTTTCAAATCCTCCCTGTCAGAGATGATTTCTACAGGCAGAGGATGCAAAAAGTCGAGCCGGGGCTGGCAAATCGGAACGCACAAAAGCCAAGACGGTGGATGCTGTGAGCAGTCGCAAGTTCGGGCGAGCCTGAAAGCTATCGCCCGGCCTCTCGCGCCTACTCCGGCTGTTTTGGACCAGAAGCCTGAGCGTCGCTGAGCGTCTTATTAATTAAGATTGTCAGAGGACACAACGCGATTTTTAGTAACAACATCTCTCAGGCTTTTGACCGTGACGGCAAAACGGGAGCCGCCCGCTAGTGTTCAGCCTCGGCTAGTTGAACCTACCTCAGAGGAGATTGTATGAAGGAAGAATTCGGTATGAGTCAAAGGTCGCACACAAACGCCCCTGCAAGCGAGGTCAGTTCCAGACGGAGACTGTCGCGCAGTCGCTCTGCGGGCACGAGCTTAATTGTCGCGCTGATGCTTATTCTGTTCTGCTTCGCCATAGCCGCCGGACAAACACCGACGCCGACGCCCATACCGCCACCCTGCGTTTCAAAACCATTAGTGCAGCCGCCGGACATCACGCCGACCGACGCGAGAATAAAATCGGCGCTCGTCATCAGGATGAAGACCTGGAACTGGCTCGTTAAGGATAAGACTGCGGGAACACCCGTGCCCGTCGCAGGCACGAGGCCCACGCTCGACGTGCCGCCTATCTGTTCATACCGCACGCAGCAGAAGGATAAGGACAACAAGCCCGTCGTTGATAAGGACGGAAATCCTGTCCTTGTGACGTTGACCGCGCAGGTCTTCACGACGAAGCTTCGCACCTACGGCTATCCGAAAGACCCTGCCAAGTGGGACGACCCCGTTTATCTCAGCAAGGATGAGAATATCAACTGGGTCATTCCCGGCCCGACCTTTCATCTCAAACCCGGACAGGGCATGGACCTCTCGCTCTACAACGCGCTCGACCCGAAAGGCGCTCGCCTGCACAACTGCGACGACCCCGGCGCAGCGCCGCGCAACTTCGATGCCTATCCAAACTGCTTCCACGGCAACAATGTCACCAACATGCACTTCCACGGCCTGAGGGTTTCGCCTCGTCCGCCGCAGGACAACATCTTCTTGGAACTCTACCCTGCGAAGGACCCGAATAATCCGCCGAAGATTTGCGTTAAGGATGGCAACGAGGCCGACGGCTGCTACCAGACGAGCCTCGACCCCATCCCTGACATACAGGCCATCGGCACACACTGGTATCACCCGCACAAACATGGCGCGACCGCCCTTCAGGTGATGAACGGAATGGTCGGAGCGCTGCTCGTCGAAGGCCCTTACGATAGGGAACTAAACGACGCGATTGGCAAGGTGACGAAGCAGCCAGACGTTGAGCCGGAGCAGAAGCTTCTGGTCATTCAACAACTACGCTCGGAGGTTAACTTCCTTAACAAAGTGCCGGGCGGTTTCGGCGGACAGTTCTGGGTCAACGGCCAGCGCCAGCCCGTTATCCAGATGAGGCCGGGAGAGATACAGCGTTGGCGTTTCGTCGGCGCGATCCAGCAGCTCGGCGGCTTTCAGGCGCTACAGTTCAACACCACCAAGATGCGTTCGCGTCAGATCGCGCAGGACGGCGTTCCCTTCCATCCCAAAAACTACGCAAAGCAGCCCTTGAATCTCATCTCGCCGAATACGGTGATGGATTTGTCTTTGTTGAGAAACGACGGCAAGAATCCTTTCCCGCCGTTTCCGGGCGGCGCGACCGCCGAGCAGATTGAGGAGAATGCGGTCTACACCATCGCTCCCGGCACGCGTGTTGACCTGCTCGTCGTCGCTCCCAAAGACAAAGGAATTTATGTTCTGGACTATACGCCGGTCGGGCAGATTTCACCGATTCCGGCCAGCGTCCGCGACCCGCAAGTGCTGGCAGATGTTGATGCCAATAACCTGCTGCTGGTCGAGGTCACGGATAACAAAACTGGCGGCGCGATCTGCAAGGACGTTGACGACTGTTTGCAGAACATCACGCTGCCGAATTTGCCAGACTATCTGCGCGACATTGACCCTGAGCCGCAGAAGAAAGACAAGCTGACTTTCCAGATGAATCCCGGCCCTCCCAATACGGTTAACGATGCAGGCTCGAAGGTCTTTATTGACAACAGGCTCTTCAACCCCGGTTTCATAGACCATCGTGTGAGTTTGCGACAGCCCGAACAGTGGGTCGTTGCGAACACTAGCGGTATCCCGCATCCGTTTCACATCCACGTCAATCCGTTCCAGTTGACGAAGGTGATGGATAAGAATCTGGAAGCGCCGTGGGTCTGGTTTGACGTGTTCCCGATTCCGATTCAAAAGTCTGGCAGCACGACCATCGGCTCGATCACGATCCGGCAGCGCTTCATCGGGTTTACAGGCAAATTCGTCCTACACTGCCACATCCTCGGCCACGAAGACCGCGGCATGATGCAAAACGTGCTGGTCGTACCATAGCGCTTCCATAGAAGGAGGAATCAACAGATGAGCAACAACCCTTGGCAGTTAGCCAAAGGACAAACACTCACACAAATCTCCGCCAGCAGCGGAGCGTATATCTGGGGCGTTGATGCCGACGGCAATGCATGGCGCTATCGCACAACCGTTGACCCGAAATCTACGAGCGGCCAACTCATCTACCAGTGGGCGCAGGCTCCTGCTCCTGCTCCGGGCGTGGCGCTCAGCAATATCTCTGTCGGAATAGACGGCACGGTCTACGCCGTTGACGATCAGGGACGCATCTACACCACTTCGAGCGGCGGCGGTTCGGGCGGCCCCGTTGACCCGAATACGAAGAAACAGATCATGCTGCCGTGGACAACGGCCATCGGCAACCTCATGCAGATTGCCGTCGGCTCGTCTTCGCTCATCTGGGGCCTTGATACGGCCAATAATATTTACAGAGCGGTCGTTGACGGCACGGGCAAGATTACGAGCTGGCAGAAGGTTGACGGAAGCCTGAAGTGGATTTCGGTCGCGGGTGACGGGACGATTTACGGCGTCAACAGCGTCAACAAAATATTCAAGTACACGGGTGGAAAAACGTGGACTCCCGTTGCCGGATCGCTGACGCAGGTTTCCGTCGGAGATGTCTCGCGCATTTGGGGCATTAACGACGAGACAGAGATTTACCAGTTTGTCTTCAACAATGGCGAGTCAGGCTGGGAGAAAGTTCCGGGCAACATGATAAACATCGCGGTCGGCGGCGACGGCGTTGTTTACGGCGTCGGCGAAGGCGGCAAGGTTTACTACTACGAAGAGTAAGCGTGCCGTGTTAGCTCAACTCTCAGAAAGCCTGAGCCGGAAGACAGAGCATATCTCTCATCGAACGGGGCCGCATCATTCGTGCGGCCCCGTTCGCTTTTGTCTCTTTCAGGAAAGCGAACCTAAACCTTAAACCCCGCATCGCAAGCTTGTCACTGCTCTATGGAGGGCGTAAGGTGTTGGAAAGCATGCTGCTCGAAGCTGAAAGAAGTTAGAACGAATGAAGAGTAAATACCTGTCGTTGCTGTTTGCGCTTGCGGGCGCGCTCTTAATTTTTCACAGCGCAACGTTTGCGCAGTCAGGCTCGACGCGCCCGCGCCGCGTTAATCCGCAGCCGGCCTCCGGCGCAAACACGGACAACGAGCGTCCATCAAGGCCGGTCGAGACGCCGACCGTCGTTGCCAGCACCAGCAGGCAGCGCCCCGCTCCGGGCGATGTGGCCGATACCTCGCACGCCTTCTCGCTCTTACAGCAGAAACAGTTTGCGGCGGCCGCGAAGGAAGCCAAACAACTCGCCGCCAGCTATCCTGAAGACTCCGAAACGTGGAAGATAGCGGGCTTTGCCGAGATGAATCTGAAGCAGTATGCGGAGGCAGCGGCAGACCTTCAGCGTGCGCTCGATTTGCAGCGCGCCGCCGGAAAAGAAGACCCTTACACAGTTGATATGCTCGCGCAGGCTTACGTGCAGACGGAAAAGTTTGACCTCGCGCTGCCCCTGCTCACCGTTGCGACGACGCGCAGGGGCGCGAAGCCCGACGCCGCGCTCGTCTATTATCGCGGCCTCGCAGAATACCGCACGAACCGCAAAGCGGAAGCCGAACGCACTTTCGCAGGATTAGTCAAAGATAATCCGCGCGATGCCGCCGCGCTCTACTTTCTAGGCCAGATAGCCTACGAGAGAAACGACCTTGACGCTGCCATCTCCGCGCTCAACCGAGCGACCTTGAGCGATGCGCGCTCGCCCTCCGCATGGTCGCTGCTTGCGACCGCTTACCTGCGTCGTGCTGCTACCAACGCCGCCAATCCCGTCAAGGCCGATGCAGACTATCTCAACGCCGTGCGCGCGGGCGAAGGCTTGACGCGCATCAAGACAGACCCGGCAGCGCTGATGCTCCTTAGTCAGGCATTAATCGGTGCTAAGCAGTATGCGCGCGCGGCGACGACGCTGGAACGCGTTGCCGCTGGTCCAGAAGCCAGCGGCGTTGTGCTCTACTGGCTCGGCGTCGCACATTCGCGCGCCAAGAATTTCCCCAAAGCCACAGCCGCCCTCGAACGTGCGGCCGCGCAGACGCCCGACGACGTTAACATCTACCGCGAACTAGGCTACGCCTACGAAGTCTCCAAGCAATACGCCAAAGCGCTCACTGCTTACCAGAAAGGCGCGGAGCTTGCGCCCAACGATACGGACTTTCAACAGGCGGTCGAGCGCGTCAAACCCTACGCTCAACAATAGTCCAATGTCCAAAGTCCAATGTCCGAGGTCAGGAATTATCATTTTGACTTTAGACTTTGGACATTGGACTTTGGACTGAAATGCAGTAGCATTTCCGGCATGAAAAAGATTTTCTTTCGCCCGCGCGTGCGGCGCGTGTGGGCCACAGCAATCACCTCTTTCGCCGCTCTACTGATTTTCGCGCAGTCTGCCGGTGCGGCCAGTTGGAACAACATAGAGCCTTTGAAATCGCGCCGCGCAGATGTCGAGCGCGCACTGGGTCGGCCTCTTAGAGACCAGCCCGGTCAGGAAGGAACTCTTCAATTCAAGGTCGCGGGCGGCACGGTCACAATCGCCTTCGTCACAGCGCGTTTCGTCGCCAACAAAAAACTGGCGCGCGATGTCGAAGGCACTGTCTTGCAGATTATCCTGCAACATGATAATTCAAACGACACGCCGGAATCGCTCGGCCTGCCCGGCAAGCGCGGCTTCGAGCGCGAGGAACGACAGGGTGCGGTCATCTACAGCAATCTCAAAGACGGCATCCTCTACACCTTCTACAACGGCAAGCTCAAGACCACTCGCTACACTCCCTCATCCGAACAACTCGGACGGGCAAGAAGAGGATGAAAATAGTGATGAGTGATGAGTAATGAGTGATGCGTAAGAAGCAAACTGCTTTTTACTCATCACTCATCACTCATCACTCATCACTCGTCCCGATGTTATACCCCGGTCTTCTAACACAGGCGCTTGAGGATAAGCGCGAGGATTTCACGAGCTTTGACCGCGCGTGGCGCGATGACGTGCGCGAGTATGCGCGGCGGTTGCTGATGCTTGGCGGGCGAACGTCCGCTGATGTTCGTGCAGCGACGCATCTACAGCCTGCGCCGGGTGCTTTGCCGTCCGACGAGTTGGAGCATTCGGGCTCGATGGTCATAGAGTTTGCGGAGCGTTGGCGCAACCATGAGGAAGCGCGGCGTTGGGCCGTCGAAGCATTGCGTGGGCGTGTGACCTTCGCGGCAGACGGCAGCCAGCTTCTTCCGGGCAGGGAAATCTCTATGCCTGTGGCCGCCGTGCAGGTCGCATGGTTTGAAAATCCGCACACGCTTGAGGGCAACTACGAGAAGCAAGCTGATTTTTCCATCATCTCCCCGGCGGAGTTTCTGGAAGGGACGGACGATCACATCGGCGCTGATACGGTTGTCGGCTTTCGTCGTTTCAAGTTGGAGATAGAGGTTCTGAAAAAATTTCTGTTGCGGCGCAAGGGCTGGCGCGAGCGCGGGGAGCGCGTGCCCGTCGCTTTTTTCGACGGCTCGCTGCTCATCTCCTTCGGCCTGCCGCAGACGAAGATTCAGGACGCCTACGTCGGCTCGATAATCGAGTTGGTCCAACTCTCGCGCGAGACGGAAGTGCCCGTCGTCGGGTTTATAGACCAATCTTACGCGCGAGACCTCGTGCGTCTGCTCGACACGCTTGACGAAAACGGCGCGCGCCGCAGCCATTCACTTTACGATGCCCAACTCCTGAGCGCCGGAACAGATGGCGCACGTCCACCTCTGGAAAGCTGGGGAATGCGCACCACTTTCTGCTATTGTCTGCGTGAAGGGCTAAGCAAATATTTCGTTGACGAACGCGGGCAGCCCCTTATCGGCTTCACCTATTTACAGACGACCGGCACGGGCACGCCCGCGCGCCTTGACGTTCCTTCGTGGGTTTACGAGGCCGGTTTGCTGGAAGATGTGTTGGACGCCGTGCGCGCGGAATGCGTCTGCGGCCTCGGCTATCCTTACGCGATTGAGACGGCCGATGCGGCAGCCGTCATCACCTCGCGCGACCGCGAACAATTCCTGCGCCTCGTGCAGGAGTTTGCTGAAAAAGAGAGCTTCTCTTTTCGCGTCTCGCGCAAAGCCGCCAGCAAGGTTAGACGCCGTTAACTAAGTCTGGTAAATTTCGCCTGTGGGTTTCTATGCAGAGCATCACACACGAGCAAGATGAATCCGGCTCCCGCTCGCCTGAGTTGATACGGGAGCGTGAATGCCCTGCGTGCGGCACGACGGCGCGGCGCGCGGCGGCCCGCTTTTGTGCGACCTGCGGGCGCACGCTCACAGACGGTTATCTCCCCGCCGATTCTCTGCGCGCCTCCTACTACCTGCAACAACAGCAACTCTTGAAACAAAGCCAGCAGAGAACAGAAACGCGCCAGCAGCCGCAACAGCAGCAACGGCCCCTACAGCAGCAGCAACGCTCGCAAGCCAAACCGTTCTCTCAAGCGCCCGCCGTCAACGGGGCTTCCGTGACGGCGCTCGCTTTTGTTACCTACTCTCTCGTCCCCTACCTCGGCATACTTTTCTGTCCGGGCGCGATATTCATGGGCGGCATCGGCCTGCTCAACTGGCATCGCGCGCCGTATCGCGGAGGGCGTCGCGCCGCTTACGCCGGCATCGTCTTCGGCCTCATTATTCTCTGCGCGCAAATTTTCCTGTGGTGGATTCTCTACAAAGTCCCGCAGTGGGCGAGGTTGTGAAACGAGAGCGCCGGAATTTAGAAGAGACTGCTGCACGCGTGCCCGGCTTGCTTCCGAGTTTTCTGTCCTTCATGCTTTAGCTTTTAGCCCCTGACTCCCGACTCCTGTTCTTATGAAGCTTGCGAAGATTGTTAAATCGAATTCCCACGTTGATTATGTAGGGCGTGTGATTGACGCGTTAGACGCTGATGAGCCGCCTGCTGCCGTTGATTACGGATTCGCGCAGTTTGTTTCCATGCCGCTTGACGACGAAGAGGTCATCGGCGTTATTTACAACTCGCTGCTCGCAAATCCAGATTACGGAAACTTCGGGCCGCGTCTGTCTCCGCTCCCGGATTTGTCAATCCTCACGCCGGATTACCTGAACGAGCAAGGGCTGCTTGTCGGAATTCTGCTTCTCGGCTGGCGCAGTAGTATTAGTAGTAGCGCGAAGGGTGTAAACCATCAGGGCGTGCCGCGACGGGTCGTTCCTGTTAATCAGGAAGTCTATCGTCTGGCGGACGAAGACGTGTTCCGCTTTCACAAGGGCGAGGACGGGCGCGTCCACCTGCACTACTACTCGCAGATTATCACTCACGCAGGGCCGTTTGCCGTGCCCCTCATCGAAGCCATCATCGAACAGCTTGAACCGGCCTGCGAAGCAGAGGAGCGGCAGCGGCTCTGTGTCTTAAAACAGGCTCTGGTCTGGCAACGCACCGTCGGCGGAATGCGTCTTTAAGATAATCAGTTGGCTATCAGCCGACAGGATTCAGCGAAAACAGGACCGTGCTGCTATTATAAACAAGCCTCAGCAGCCTAGCGCGTCCGTGAAAGGTCTAAAACTAAAGAGAAAATTGAAGGCTGACAAGCCCTGTGGCTTGAAGCTGATGCCTATATTTTTGAGGGGAGATAAAAATGAAAAAGCTTTATTACATGACGTTGCTCGCGTTGCTCATGATGTCTGCGTCGAGCGCAGCGTTCGGCCAGCGTCCGCGCGTGGCAGACGATACGCCGACGACGACGCCACAGCAGCAGCAGGACGCTTCCGCCAAGCCGCAGCCGACTCCGCCGCCCGCGCCCAAGTTTGCCAAAGCGAAATACATGGGCGGCTACTTCGGACTCAAGCAGAAACAGGAAGGCTCGCTCAGCTTCGACGACCGCAACCAGCGTCTCGTCTTCCGCGACAAGCAGGAGCGCGAGGTCATCTCGCTTTCCTACGATGCCGTGCTCGCAACCTTCGCAGACTCAGAAGAGCGCAGGGCTTTGGGGCCGGGAGCGCAGACGGCCGTCGGCGCTGCCGGTATCTTGGGTTTGCCGACGCTGTTGTTCAAAAAGAAGTTTGAGTATTTAACTATTCAATACAAAGACCCGGACACGGGCGTTGACGGCACGACACAGTTTAAGATGAAGGACAAGGAACTCGTGAGGTCAATGGCCCACACGCTCGCAGACAAGGCCGGATTGGCCCAACGCGGTCAGGTCTACGTGCGCCGCAAAGATGCTCCGACCAGAAGCGAGAATAAAGAGACAGAGCCGTAAAACTTAACGACCTGCATTGCCAAAACGCGTGCGCGACCGCTCATCTCCCCTTGAGCGGTCGCGCACGTTTTTCCTTATCACTCGCGCCTCATAAAGAAGGAGAACCTTCAAGAGTGCTGCCAAGACTTTCAGCATCAGATGTGTCAGTGTTCCTGATGCGCGCCTGCTGGGCGCTCGCCCTGATAAATCTCCGCGCCGGTTGAGACAAACTCAGCGGCCTTCTCCTTCATGCCCTCGTCGAGCGCGGCCTGCTCATCCAGTTTCTTCTGCGCGGCATAGTCGCGCACGTCCTGCGTTATCTTCATCGAGCAGAAGTGCGGGCCGCACATAGAGCAGAAGTGGGCCAACTTCGCGCCCTCCTGCGGCAGCGTCTCGTCGTGATACTCGCGCGCCACTTCGGGGTCGAGCGCGAGGTTAAACTGGTCTTCCCAGCGAAATTCGAAGCGCGCCTTCGAGAGCGCATTGTCCCTCTCTTGCGCGCCCGGGTGGCCCTTCGCCAAATCGGCAACGTGCGCCGCCAGCTTATAGGTAATCACACCCTCTTTGACATCCTTTTTGTTTGGCAGGCCGAGATGCTCTTTCGGCGTCACGTAGCAGAGCATGGCCGTGCCGAACCAGCCGATCATCGCCGCGCCGATGCCTGATGTGATGTGGTCGTAGCCGGGCGCGATGTCTGTCGTCAGAGGGCCGAGCGTGTAGAAGGGAGCTTCGTGGCAGATTTCCAGTTGCTTGTCCATGTTCTCTTTGATGAGATGCATGGGCACATGGCCCGGGCCTTCAATCATCACCTGGCAGTCAAACTCCCAGGCGATTTCCGTCAACTCGCCGAGCGTCTCAAGCTCTGCAAACTGCGCAGGGTCGTTGGCGTCTGCGATGGAGCCGGGGCGAAGACCGTCGCCCAGAGAGAAAGAGACGTCGTAGGCCGACAGGATTTCGCAGATATCTCGAAAGCGCGTGTAAAGAAAACTCTCCTCATGGTGGGCCAAGCACCACTTAGCCATGATTGAGCCGCCGCGCGAGACGATGCCTGTTGTGCGGTTGGCTGTCAGCGGGATGTAGGGCAGGCGCACGCCCGCGTGAATCGTAAAGTAGTCAACGCCCTGTTCGCATTGTTCGACGAGCGTGTCGCGGTAAATCTCCCACGTTAATTCTTCCGCTCGTCCGCCCACCTTTTCGAGCGCCTGATAGATGGGCACAGTGCCGATGGGCACAGGCGAGTTGCGCAGAATCCACTCGCGCGTGGCGTGTATGTTCTTGCCCGTTGATAAATCCATCACGGTGTCTGCGCCCCAGAGTGTGGCCCAGCGCATCTTCTCGACCTCCTCTTCGATTGAAGAGGCGACTGCCGAATTACCTATGTTCGCATTTATCTTAACGAGGAAGTTGCGCCCGATAATCATCGGCTCGGATTCCGGGTGATTGATGTTCGCAGGAATAATGGCGCGACCACGCGCAACTTCATCACGCACAAATTCCGGCGTCACGTAAGAGGGCAACGTCGCTCCGAAGCTCTGGCCGCGATGCTGGTGATTAAGCGAGCTGCGGTCGTCGGTTGCAAGAGCGGCTTGCTCGCGTCCCAGATTTTCGCGAATCGCTACAAACTCCATTTCGGGCGTGATAATGCCACGACGCGCGTAGTGCATCTGCGTGACGCGCCTGCCCTGCTTCGCACGCAAAGGTGCGCGCCGCAGCCCGGGAAACTCTTCGAGGCGACCCTTCTCGCGCGTGCGCGCAAACTCTTCCGCGCCCGCCGTCAGGTAGCCGTTGTCTTCAGGTTTCACCACGCGCCCTGTGTATTCTTCAACGTCGCCGCGCTCTGTTATCCACTCGCGCCTGAGCGCGGGCAAGCCTTCGCGCACATCGCAACGCGTAGACGGCTCGCTCCAAGGCCCGCTCGTGTCATAGACAAGAACCGGCATGTTCTGTTCGAGCGCGCCGCTGAAGTTCTTCGTCGCAGCCTGCTCGATTTCGCGGAAGGGCACGCGGACATTCGTCCTTTGCCCTGCGACATAAACCTTGCGCGAGTTCGGAAGTCTAACTTCCGAGCTATGCTGTTCAGTTTTCTCTTTTGTTGTGCTCATCAGTTTTTCAGCTTTCCGGCTGTCTCTCTCGCGAGATAGCCCGAAAAAGATAGGCCGCTCCAACGCAAACAGGGATGGAACGGCCTCTCCGTTGTTTCTCCCTTCGACGGTACTAACCGTATCAGGTTCAAGGGGTCTCGCTTGCTTGCGACTCTCAGCCCTGCCGACGATTGGCCCAGGCTCCCCCGAAAACTTTTCTGCTTTTCAAACAATCCGGCTCTGCAACTACTCCTGAAGGAAAAGGTCGTCAACCTTCATCTTCCAACCCGGCACTGCCGGTTCGGCCTCGGCCTCTTCGCCGCGACGATAAATAGTCGGCTGCTCCGGCTCGTCCGCACGATAAACACGAACCACTTCATCGCTCATCAAATCAACGTCCCACACGACCCTCGTTCCCGCAGCAAAATAGTCGGCCCGTTTTCCAGCCATCTCCCGCTCAGCCTTTGGCCCATAATCGCCCTCGCTTCTGACTTCGACGGCGAACACCGGCGCACCCTCAAAAAACTTCATGCCCGTATCAGCGCCTACGTGGAATGCCGCGTCAGGACTAAAAGACTTTCGGTTTGGCAAATCAACTCGAAAGGCTTTATTATCACCGACCGCCCGGCCAGCCTTTGTGCGCCTGCTATATTCGCGGAGAGACACGAAAATCTCATCGCCCGCATAGCCGGGCTGACTCCCTGTTGGCGACATTAGCACAATCTCCCCATTGACAAGCTCAGCCTTGCTTTTGATTTTGTACAGGTCTTCGATTGTGGCTTCGACTTTAGTGCTCATCAAAACACCTCAAAGCAATTTATCCGATGATTAACCACCGATGAAACTCATCGTCCGCGCGGGCTGCATAAATTCCGGGTCGTTGATGTAGTGGCGCGGCTCCTTCTTCATCACGACCGACTCGATGTACTCGATAACTCCGGCGCGTGAAGCGTTGCTGCGCAGGATGTCGCGTAAGCTGTGCTCGACCATGGAGAAGAGGCATGTTCTAAGTTGGCCGTCGGCCGTGAGGCGAATGCGCGAGCAAGCGCCGCAGAAGGCTTGTGTGACGGGCGCGATGATGCCTATCTCTCCGGGAGCATTGTCCTCGAAACGGTAACGCGCGGAAGTTTCCGACCCGCGTTTGACCGGGGCGGGCACGAGGGGAAAGCGCTCGTTTATGCGTTGGAAAATTTCACGTCCCGAAACCACGTCGTCGCGCGACCAGTCGTGGCCGGAATCAAGCGGCATGAACTCTATGAAGCGCATCTGGACATCGTTGTCGCGGGCAAAGGCCGCGAAGTCCGCGACCTCCATATCGTTGTGACCACGAACGATGACAGCGTTGACCTTCACGGGCACAAGCCCCGCGCTCTGTGCTGCGCTGATTCCTTCCAGCACGCGGTCAAGCACGTCAACGCCCGTTGTCTTCTTGAATTTCTCCGGCTTCAGGCTGTCGAGGCTAATCGTCACACGGTCAAGCCCTGCCTCTTTCAACGCTTGCGCGCGGTCAGGCAGAAAGTAGCCGTTGGTGGTCAGCGCGAGGTCTTGCAGTTGTGGCTTGAGGGCGGAGAGTTTGCTGATAATCGTCTCTATGTCGCGACGCATCATCGGCTCGCCGCCCGTCAGTCGAATCTTCTCGACGCCGAGCGAGACGAAGATTTCACACAGAAACTCTATCTCCTCGTAGCTGAGCATCTGCTCTTTGGGCGCAATGGGCGGCTCGCCGTGCGGCAGGCAGTAGAAACAGCGAAAATTGCAACGGTCTGTTAAAGACACGCGCAGGTCGCGTATCACTCGCCCGTATGAATCTCTAAGTAAATGTCTCACTTCTTGTCTTGCCCGAATAAATCTTGGCTTCAAGTATTCCTTCAAATAATACGCTGTCTACTTACATGTACAAAGAAGAGAAAACAGTTATTTAGTATTTAAGATCAAGGTGATCTTGTTATTTTACAGAGTATTCCATAAAAGGGAACAAAAAAGCACCTAATATAACGTTATTTAAATTAGGAAAAATCCTGAGTTAAAACATCCAAATCAATGATATTATGACGGTACAATTAGTTAAACTGCGGAACCAAAACAACGCTTTAATATAACAGGGGATACAATATTCTATTTACAGCAACTCTAGAGGACATTCTCAAGATATGTCAATATTTGACCACCAAGCCGACTGGCGCGACTCCAGCAGAAGCGAAAAGAGTGCTCGACCCACTTCAAAATGCTTATACAGGCCAAATTTGGCCCCACAAGATATAAAATTCGCAAGCCCTCTCTACTCAAGGATCGAAAAATGGAGAAATCAAGGTTTGGGTCACAATCTATAAGATAGGTGATTTGCTTATAATTACTATAAAAGTTAATCTAAGTGCCAATTAAAATCAAATGGCGGCAACGGTTGACAAAACATTTTATAAATTAACCGAAGATTCAATAATAATGCAGAAATCAAATATTAAGTAACTTTTGGAAAAATGAACAAAAATTAGACTACTGCAAATAATATGTCTTGACGCTTCAAAATGATGGGATTATATTTCACCCTAGAATAGGAGGGTTCATGGCGCTACCAATCAGAACAACTCTAGAGGACATTCTCAAGATATGTCAATATTTGACCACCAAGCCGACTGGCGCGACTCCAGCAGAAGCGAAAAGAGTGCTCGACCCACATCTTTTAGACCGTCGTAAGATAAGTGCATTACGAACTTGGGGATTAATTGACGAAATTGATGGTCGGTTGAAGGTTACTGACGAAGGACGTGTCATTGCTAAAAATCCAGATGGTGTATCTAGAGTTTTAAAAAATATTATAAGAAATGTCGAACCCTATAATGCTGTGATAGAACGAGCAGCTCATACAAATGAAGAATCGATGAGTACAACAGATGTTGCAGCATATTGGCATAATCACTTTGTTGATGAAGTTGCTGGTAGCGACGAGATGTTAAATGAGCAGGCAGTTTGCTTCTTTCAAGTGGTGAATGGAGCGGAATTGGGAACTCTTGTGGTAGGGCGGAAGGGTTCTCGAACAAGAATCGATTTTAACTCCAAGGCAATAAATTCTTTTGTTAAAAGTATTGGGCATGATACTGAGGCTGACCAAGCAGATTCTGTACATTTACCTGACGCAACTAAAAAGCATGAAGCTACAGAGATTGCAAACATTCAGCCTGTACACCAGGAGGCACGAGAACCTGAAGGAGTCAACCGGGTTTTCATCACACATGGCAAAAACTTTAAGATTCTTGAACAGATTAAGGAAATTGTTAAATTTGGTAAATTGATACCTATAGTTGCGGAAGAGCATGAAACTCTTTCTAAGCCTGTTCCTGAAAAAGTGCTGGATGACATGCGCTCCTGCGACGCAGCTATCATTCATGTGGCTAGCGAGCAGGTACTAATAGATGAGGAAGGTAAACCTCATCATAAAATTAATGAGAATGTTTTGATCGAGATTGGTGCCGCAATGGCTCTCTACAAACACAACTTTATCTTGCTCGTTGAGAAAGGCGTTCAGTTGCCCTCAAACTTACAGGGTCTTTATGAGTGTAGGTACGAAGGCGATAAGCTGGACTGGGAGTCAACAATGAAGCTACTCAAAGCGTTTAACGAATTTCGCTAACTGCTTTGCTATTTTTACGGGGGCTGGATGTAGTAACTGTAAGAACAGTCGACAGTCAGTTGAGGTCCAAACTCAACTGGCACTCATCTTGCAGTTTTAGTGCTAGAGTCCAATCTAGCGCCTACATCCAGCCCCCTTAAAAATAACATCCGCGCCGAACCATAACAAGAAAATATATATCAACCTTTCTCTATCGCGAGTTTGGAGAGCACTTGTTCGATGCGGCGGGCGCGGGTTTCGGGTCGCTTGGCAGACTCTATCCACCCGGCGTGCTCTTTGCGGTGTGTGTAGGAAAGCTTGTCGAAACGCGCTCTGGCTTGTTTGGATTTCGCGAGCGCCCTGTCTAAATCCGGCGGGATTGTGACCACGCGCTCCGCCGTGTCTGTTTCCATAGAGACGCGAACGCGGTCTCCGGCGGCAACCCTCGCACCTTCGCGCACCGCGCGGTTAACGGCCATGTAGTGTGTCCCGTCGCCCATGGGGAAGATGGAGGAGCGAAAGGGATAATCGTTGATTGTGCCTGTCACGGGCACGCGTCCGCGCACGCCGAATTTCGCGCTCTCCCGTTTGGGTAGTACGAAGTAGACGCTGCCTTGCTCGCCCGCTTTGAGTTGGACGCTGAACTGAACCTTGGGCATCGTTTCCTCCTCGTTTGTATGGCGTTAATCGTGTGAATCCGTTTGCGTTTTATCTTTGACGAGAGCGAGGGCGTTACGCCGTAGGCCGTCGAGCTTGGCGCGTTTGATAGCGCTGCGGCGAAAGCGTGCGGCGTATGTTTCGGGCGCGAGTTCGAGAATTTCCGAAAGGTGCGGCGTGACATTATCGGGGCGCGGCTCAAAGCGCGGCTCGTCCGTCTGTTTCTCAAAGCGGTTCCACGGACACACGTCCTGACAAACGTCGCAGCCGTAGAGCCAGCCGTCGAGATTGTTTGCGACTTCAATTGGCAACTCCGGCGTGCGAAGCTCAATCGTTGCATAAGAGATACACTTGTTGGAATCTACGACGTAGGGTTCTGTAATCGCCTGGGTCGGACAGGCTTCGATGCAGAGCGTGCATGTTCCGCAGTGGTCTTCTACAAGCTCGTCATCGGCTTCGAGTTCGAGGCTGAGCAGCAGTTCGCCTAAGAAGACCCATGAGCCGTAGTCGCTTGTAATCAGGTTGGTGTGTTTGCCAATCCAGCCGAGTCCGGCGCGTGCGGCCCAAGCCTTATCCATCATTGGCGACGTATCAACGCAAGCTTTGCCTTCCGCTTCCGGCCACTCCTGCTTAATCCAGGCCAGCAGAGATTTCAAACGGCTGCCGACTATATCGTGGTAATCATCGCCCCACGCATAACGCGAAATCTTTCCTGTGTCGGGCGCGTCCGTGTGCTGGTGCGGCGTGTAGTAGTTGAGCGCAACGGCGACGACGAAACGCGCTTGCGGAAAGAGAAGTCGCGGGTCTGCGCGCTGCTCCGGGTCGCGCTCCATCCAGCGCATCTCGCCCTGAAAGCCGCGCCCGAGCCATTCCTGCAAGCGCTCACGCTCCGGCCTTAAAGCTCCGGCACGCACGATGCCCACCTTATGAAAGCCTTCGACGAGCGCCCTTTCCCTGATACGACGGGAACGCAGCGCCACGCTCTCCGTCTTGTTAAGCATCTCAATCACTACGGAAAATCTTTCGTTGAACTGAAAAACAAAATAGTAATGCCACGGTATGAGCGAGGGCAAGAGCAGAGGATGAGGGCGAAGGATGAAGGGGCGGCTCTTCGAGATGAGTTGGCTGCGGAGCCCCTTGCTTCCTGATTCCTGCTTGCTCTTCCATGGTCTGACCCGTTAAGCTCAACAAGGTGCGTTAAGCATAAAACTCTCCCTCGAATAGTTGGCAGACGAAGCGCTCAAAGGATGCGCAGGAAGTAGTCTTCAAGTTTTAGAAATCAAGAGCGGCCGTTTAGTGAGCAAAGAATAAGCAGGGGGAAGAGGCTTCGAGCGAGGGTGGCTTTCGCTCAGAGCTTGTCGAGCTAAAGAGATGGATTCAATCAAACGCAAGGCCGGACGCCTTCTCTTCATAGGATTTCCGGGCACAAAGCTGGACCAGCAGACGCGCAGGCTTTTCAACGAAGTGCAGCCGGGCGGCGTCGTCCTCTTCAGTCGCAACATAGAGTCTGCGGAGCAGGTGGCGACCCTGACGGCGCAGATTACAGACGCCATTGACCATCCCGTCTTAATCGGAGTTGACCAGGAGGGCGGCCTCGTTGACCGCTTCCGCGAAATCTGCGAGCCGATGCCGTCGGCCAAAGCCGTCCGCAACGCAAGCCAGACGGAGCTTGCTAAAAAATTCGGCTCCCTGTCCGCACGCGCGCTGCGACTGCTCGGCTTCAATATCAACTTCGCGCCCGTACTCGACCTCTCCGGCGATAATCAGAACAACGGATTGCGCGGCAGGACGTTTGGCGCAGACGCCGCAACTGTTTCGCGTCTGGCCGGAGCTTATCTTGACGGACTGCAAGAAGGACACATCATCGGCTGCGGAAAACACTTTCCGGGATTAGGCGGCTCGACCGTTGATTCTCATCGCCGCCTGCCAATCGTCAAGCATTCATGGGAGGAGATCTTGGAGAGGGATTTAGTTCCCTTTATGGACCTGATGTTTCATCGTCCGGGCGCGCATCTCTACTCCATCATGGTTAGCCACGCGGCGTTTCCCGAAGTTTCCGAGTTTATGCAGGCATGGTATCGCCGCACGGGCCAGTTGCCGCCGCTGGAGAGCCTGCACCAACTGCCAGCAACCATCAGCGGCAACGTCGTCATGCGGCTGCTGCGCCAGACCTTGAAGTTTGAGGGCCTTGTGATTACGGACGACATGGAGATGGGCGCTGTCGTACAGACGCTCTCGGTCGCGGAAGCTTCCCTGCAAGCCGTGCAGGCAGGCTCGGATATGGTCCTAATCTGCGAACAGGCGGCTAATTTCGTCGCCGCGCGGGATGCGATTGTCGAAGCGGTCGAGAAGGGCGAACTGCCTATTGAATCGCTCGAAAGCGCAGGGCAGAGGATTGACCGCGTGATTGCCCTGGCGGGCGAGCGTGAGGCGTTTGACCCTGAGGAATTTGAAACGGTCTCAAGCGATATAGCCGAACTCAAACGCGCACTCAAGGCCGCGGAAAACGACGAAGAGTATGCGCCGCTCTTCGGGACGGCTGAAGGCAAGGAACGTAAGTCGTCAAACTTTTAGAAGCCGACCGCTTCCCCGGAAGACTTTAACTGCGCGGCGGGAAAATGTCGCCCGGCGCATCCTTGTAGCGAGCCTTGAAGGCTTCCCATTGTCCCTTCTCATTACTGCCGTCATACTCGAAGATTTCCAACACTCTCCAACGGCCGTCTCGTTCCTGCAATAAAGCTTCGACTAACCCGTAAGGCGAATTGTCGGGAGCGCTGACATCGGTCGCGATGAAGGCCCAGCCACGGCTGACGTTCAACGTCTCGACCTCGTCGAAGACAGCGCCGCCGAAATCCTGCTGGCTCTTCAGGTAATTACGGACGGCCTCAAGAATAGCCTTCCGTTCAGCGCTGTCCTCGGCGGGCGTGTGAAGCTCAGCCTTGCTCGTCGTCGCCGATGTTGATCTGTTCAGTGTCGCTCCATTGTTGGTCGTCTGGTTACTACTGCCGCCGGAGTTTGTCGTCGCAGCCGGATTGCTGTTGCCGCCGTTGACTGTCACGTTGGCCGAATTTTTGCAGGCTACACAGAGCGAGACGGCGAGCAGGATGAACGTCAATGCCACGTTTGATTTTGCAAAGCAGTTTCTCATGCGCTTCATTCCTTATCCGCGATAGAAAGAGCTAGAAGGCTTGTATGACAAAAGCTACGGGGAAGTCAATGGGTAGTTAGGACAAAGATGGAAACGATAAACGCGAAACGATGAAGTAGGAACGGTGAACGCGGAACGATGAATGAAAAGCAAGCTGCTTATAGTTCATCGTTCATCGTTCCTACTTCATACTTTTGTCAAGACCAGATGCCGGGAATCGTGGCCGAGCAGGAAGGGCAGTTGCCTGTGGGCGTCACTTTCATCCGTCGTATCTGGTAGCCGTAGCGTTCTATCAGTAGTTCATCGCAGGAGGGGCAGTAGGTGTTTTCCCAACGCCCAACGCGGCCCGGCAAGTTACCGGCGTAGACGAAACGCAGGCCCGCTGCGCGTCCAATCTCGCAGGCGCGAATTAATTGCCCGGCCGTCGTGTTGGCGTTCTCCGTCATGTTGTAGTCCTGATGAAACGCCGTCACATGCCACGGAATATCCGGCGAGACTGAAGCTATAAAGTCGGCGGCGCTGCGTAGTTCGTCTTCGCTGTCGTTGAAGCCCGGTATGACGAGCGTCACGATTTCTTCCCAGAATCCGCGCTCGTGTACCATCTGGATTGTCTCCAGTATATTGTCAACGACGCCGCCCAGCTTACGGTAATTGCGGTCGGACATTGATTTCAAATCAATCTTGTAGCAATCCGTCCACGGTCGCAGGTAATCGAGCACCTGCGGCGTCGCATTGCCGTTTGAGATAAAGGCCGTCTTAAAGCCAGCGGGCTTCGCGCGCTTGAAAACGTCAACGGCCCACTCCGCTGTAATCAGAGGCTCGTTATAACTGGAACCAACAAGCGACGCCCCGTAAGCCTTTGCCAGCGACACAAGCTTATCGGCCGTCACCATCTTCGGCGCGACACCGGCTGCGTCGTCGCGCAAGGCTTGCGACGTTAACCAGTTCTGGCAGTACCCGCAATGCAGGTCGCAGCCGAGCATCCCGAAGGTCAGGGTGTCTGAGCCGGGGAGGGCGTGGAAAAAAGGTTTCTTTTCGGTCGGGTCGCAGGCGAGCGCGGCGACGTAGTTGAAGGGCACGAGCAGTCGTCCCTCCTCGTTGTATCGCACTTTGCAGATGCCGCGCTTGCCTTCCTTTATCAGGCAGCGATGCCCGCAGGCGTAGCAACGCAAACTCCGCTCGCCCAACTGTTCCGTCAACTCGGGCGCGCCGACGGCCGTCATCTCATCTAAAACTTCGGCGAGCGAACTCGCCCTCGAACTCATTGGCATTAGTCTTAAAACCTCTTGCAATATTTAAGCTTACTTTAATTCGTTGGCGTAAGAAAAGGGGATGGCCTTCGGAACGCTTTGAAGGGTTTAGATGCAACAGTCGAAACGCTAGTTGCTGAACACAGGCGGCGCTCATCAGAGGATGGCTGTTGTCGTTGAAATGTCTGGAAGAAAAGCAATCTATTCGAGCTTCATACGCCGCAGCAGCGCTGTGAAACGCGAGTCGGAACGGAGGCTCTTGAATCTGGGGTCAACACTGAGATAGACCATCCAGTCGCCGCGTTCCGTGTATGCCTTCTCCAACCAGTTGAGGGCATTGTCCCTGTCTTTGAGGGCGACGTAAATGGTCGCGATGTGATAGGCAGAGATGTAGCGCTGCTTCGCAATCTCCAGTAGTTCTTTTAACTCCGCACGCGCATTGTCCACGTTGTCCGCTTCGCCCGACAACGCGAGCACGCTTGCGCGCTCGACTCTCATCAGCGGCGACTTTTGAGAAAGCTCGACTGCCTTATCATATTGTTCGAGAGCCTCTTTATACATGCCCTTCTGCGCGTAGGCGAGGCCGAGATAGCGGCGCGCGACGAAAAACTTCTCATCCATCTCAATCGTTTTCCGGCAGGCTGCTATGGCATCGTCGTAGCGGCCTGCGAAGAAGTAGATGAGGCCGAAATTCGAGCTGATGATGGGGGATGTCTTGTCGAGTTCCTGCGTGCGGCGAGTCTCTGCGACGGCTTCCTGAAAGCGGCCTCTGGCCGCCAGATAGTTTGCGTACCACTGGTGCGCGGAAGCGTAGTTGGGATTAAGACGAATGGCTTCCTTAAACTCTGCGTCGGCCTCGTCCCAGTTCCACTCGCCACGAAATTTAGCATAGGCGAGCG
Organism: Pyrinomonadaceae bacterium; assembly: GCA_036382855.1. Lineage (GTDB taxonomy): Bacteria > Acidobacteriota > Blastocatellia > Pyrinomonadales > Pyrinomonadaceae > DASVTR01. Next base: position 219,003 of record DASVPO010000006.1, read on the forward strand.
CCGCATGAGCTTCGGTCAGATTTTTGTCAATGCTGAGGGCTGTTTCGGCAGCATTGCGTGCTTTGGGAAAAGCCTCCGTGGGCGCGAGCGCGCCATAGGTCGCAAGCATATTGTAGCTATCGGCCAGACCTGCGTGGGCCGGTGCGTAGGTCGGGTCGAGCTTGAGAGCTTCGGAAAAGTAGCCAGCGGCCTCTTTGATAGCGTCGGCCGTACGCTTGTTCCATGCGTTGCGACCCTTCATATAAAGAGACTCTGCGTTTTTCCTCTTCTCGTCGTCGGCGCTTAGTTTCAGACCGATGCTGTCGGAGACGGAAGCAATAATAGTTTGCAGCGCCAGAGGAATATCGGAAATTTTTGTTGACGACCGATTTCCCCAGAGAAGTTTGTTGTCGCGTAAATCCACGAGCGCAGCGTCAATGATAGCCGTGTCGCCGCGCTTTGTGACCGAACCTCTCAGGATGACGCGGGCATTTAGTGCGCGTCCGGCTTCCTGCTCCGATTGTCCCTTGTAGCGTAGGACATCATGGAGCGGCACGACGCGCAGATTGGGCGACAACTTCAAGAGGCCGTACGTAAGGCGCGCTGTGATTTCATCTCCGAGAGACTCGCTGCCCGGCTCTAAATTGGCGTCGCTGAAAGGCATGACGGCGATGGAATCAATCGGGCGCGTCGCACTGTAAAGATAGAAAGCAGCGAAAGCTGCGATGACGACCCCGACGATGATGAGCGCAATCTTCTTGTTACGCTTGATGCCGTTGACGATGTATTCCGCGCTCGACGTGCTGGTTGAAATCTTCGGCGGCGCAACCGTCGGTGAAAGCGCCGTCGCTGTATTAACGGATGGATGCCCGGCAGATGAAACACCGACGCTACCGCCACTGTTATTACTACTACCGCCGCCACTGATGCCTAACAGTTGACGCAATAGTTGCTGCTCTGACAAATCGGCCGTTTCAGCTTCAATCTCAAGACCGCGTTTCAACCTTTTCAGGTCAATAAGCATGTCCTTAATGGTTTGATAGCGTTCTTCCCTGTTCTTGCTGAGAGCTTTGCCGACGATGCGTTCCATCTCGATAGGCACGTCGGGCGCAAAGCGCGCCATCGGCTGATGCCTCTTTTGAATGATGGAGATGATAACTTCGCTGGCGCTGCTGCCTTCAAAGGGCAGGCGGCCCGTCAGCATTTCGTAAAGAAGTACGCCGAGACTAAAGATGTCCGAGCGCGCGTCAACGTCCGTTCCGCTCGCCTGCTCCGGCGACATGTAGCTGACCGTGCCCATCACCACACCGGGATTCGTTTTAATGTAGGATGGCGGTTGGCCCTGCCCGTGTGGTTGAGTTTCGGCGTCGGGGTCGCTGACGAAGATGCCGAGCAGTCGCTTTTCGATAAACTTGGCTAGCCCGAAGTCTACGACTTTAACGTAGCCATCGGCGCGCAGCATGACGTTTTCCGGCTTGATGTCTCTGTGAACAATCCCTGCGTCGTGTGCTGTCGAGAGAGCGGTCGCGACCTGAATGGCAATATCAAGCGCCTCGCGCAGGGTTATCACATTATTCTTCAAGCGGTCGCGAAGAGTCAGCCCGTCTATAAATTCCGTGCTGATAAAATGCGAGCCTTCCGCTTGCCCGACCTCGTAAATCGTAATGATGTTCGGGTGATTGAGGCTTGAGGTGGCACGCGCTTCCTGCTCGAAGCGTCGCACCCAATCGTCGCCCTGCTTGACATCAGCGTAGAGCAGTTTGAGCGCGACCTTGCGCCCAAGGCGCGCGTCCTGCGCCAGATAGACCTCGCCCATTCCGCCTGACCCAAGGCGGGAGATAATTTTGTACTGGTTGATGCTTGTCCCGGCAGCTATGGTCAAGGTGCGTGGCCTATCGGTGAAAGAGAGCCTAGCGGATACAAAGAAATTTCAAGCCAGAGGAAACGCCCGCTCAGGAAAAACTCAGGCCGTTACAGGCTGTTGATGTAACGGGCGAAGCTTAGCACTTGCAGATTGGATATGCAATGGCTTGCCCGCGAGAGCATGCGACTCCTGCAACGCTCTTCAATTCTACGCCGCCATACGATGATTAATACTTCCTCCAGCTTCAAACGAAACTACGGAAGCCCAACTTTTTTACGTGACCAAATTCTGCGGGCGGCCCTCGACGAAGGCTTCGATGTTACCGATGAGTTGGTCGGCTAATGTCTGCATGGCTTCGCGGCTGGCCCATGCGATGTGAGGCGTCAGGATGAAGTTGGGCAGATTCAAATCGAGCAGCGGATTGCCCTCGCGCGGCGGCTCAACACTTAAGACATCGAAGCCAGCGCCCGCTATTAAGCCCGACTTTAAAGCGGCCGCCAGCGCCGTTTCGTTGACGAGGCCGCCGCGCGCCGTGTTAATCAGAAGAGCGTGTGGCTGCATCTTTCGGAGTTCTTCGGTGTCAATGAGATTGCGCGTCGCGGGGGTCAGCGGGCAATGCAGCGTCAGGATGTCGCTTGAGCGTAGAACGTCTTCAAAGCTCTTGCGGTCGGGCCTAACGATGTGAGCGTCTTTGTGTTCGGAGATGAGCACGCGCATACCGAAGGCGAGCGCCAGTTTCTCTACCGCATGGCCGAGCGCGCCGTGGCCGACGATGCCGAGCGTGCTCTCGTGTAGCTCACGAATCGGATAATCGAGCAGGCAGAAGGTGTTGGCGCGTTGCCATGCGCCGCTTTGAATCTTCGCGTGATAGCTGAAGAGGTTGCGGCGCAGCGCGAGGATTAACGCAAAGACGTGTTCGGGCACGGAATGCGGCGCGTAGTTGCGCACGTTTGCGACTGCGATGCCAAGACGACGGCAGGCGTCAAGGTCAACGATGTCAACGCCCGTTGCCGCCACCGCGATGAATCTCAAAGCGGGCAATCGCGCCAGCACGCTTTCGCGCAAAGGCACTTTGTTGGTAATCGCTATGGTCGCGGCCTCTAGTCTTTCGACCACCTCGCCCGCGCTCGTCTCCGCATACTCCTGCCAGTCGTGCGCAAACGCTGGCCGCCTGACGTTAGCCACGAGCGTATCTCTGTCCAGAAAAACGATTCGTTCCATTGCCTCTTAAATACGCGCTGCGCCTGGAAGACAATCCGCAATGAGCATCGCTGTTACTACTCTACCTGCGCCGCCTCGACAGCGACCTGCTCCTCTTTTTGCTGGCCGACAATGCTGATTGCCACTTTCATCAGGAGCAGAATCAGCACGGCGATTAACTGCGGAACGCCGCTCAACAAAAATACTATCCAACCGCCGAGCAAAATCGTGATTTGCTGAACGATGATGCGCGGATAGGGAGCAAACATCAAATCTTTCACTTCGGTATGGCGGGCAGCGCCGCTTTGCAGATGATTTTTCCAGAAGAAGATGCCGTTGCCGACAAAGAGCGCGGCGACGGCTGCGATGCTTTCCGAGTCGAGTATTGAGAAGACCTCTTTGGCGGAGTCTACAAGGCCCAGACGAAGAAAGTCGGACATTCCGAAGTCCGCGAAGAAGACGAGAATAAAAAGCAGTTGCACAAACAGAAAGAGGAAAAAGTGCAACGCGAAGAAAGCCATCTCCGAGAGTTTCTCGTTGCGCGGCGAGCGCGAGTACGCCATCTTGAGCAGGTTGTAAAAACCGATGATAAAGGTTTCGGCCCAGTAGATGAAGATTATCGTGAAGATGCTCCAACCCAAGAAGGCTACGCCGATAAAGGGCAGCAGGTTGCTCGCGATGACGATGAGCGCGGCGACGCGCGGGCTGAAGCGTGAGAGTAGTCTTGATTGAGCGTCAAGCATGCATCCTCCTTCCGATTCTCACATGCGATGGTCGAGCGCGTGCGCGTTTACGTCCATGCTCTCCGCCCGAAGCACGGACGCACCGCCTAGAGGGCCAGCACTTGCGTGTAAAGAAAGCCGCCGAAGATGAGTCCGACGCCGCCGACCTCTCCAAGGATGAGCAGGTACATAAACCATGTGGTCGTGAAATTACGCTCGCTGAAAATATTGTTGGTGTCGTCTTTCAGCCCGTGAGAGATGTAACCGGCGATGGTCAGGGCAAAGAGCAGGAGCGGCACGCAGGCCGCCCACAGTTGCAACGTCTGCGAAAGGGGGCTGTATTCGAGAAGCCGCGCGATGACGAGCGCTGCGAAACTATAGAGCAGCGATGAGCGATGAGCGATGTCCACGTAGACCGGCGCGCGGTGATTGGGGCTGGTCATAATGCGCCTGTACTTCAGGACGCCTGAGAGCAAGCCCGTCAACAGGAAGAGGCCGGAAGCAGCGAGGCTAATCTTGATAGCAGGGGTCATAAACATCTCCTAAAGGAAAACAAGGGGCTTGGCTCGCGAGCCGACGAGAAGCTTTCTCTGCTCGCTCTTGCCCGGAAGACCTCGCGTATTGCATCATTCTCAAAAGCTTTTGTCCATACATATGAACTGAAAAAGAGATTAATCTGCGAAAAGAGCGAAGGGCTGTTGCCCGCAAAAGTCGCGCATCGGCGGCGTCGTGAAACGGGCGAGAGCCGGAAAGGGCTGCGCGCCGGCGCGTGTATCTTCGCGCTGTATATTGAAAAGTACAGAAGGAAAAGAATAATGAATAAACAAAAATATTTACGCAGGCTGAGTTTCAAACTTTGTATAGCAATGCTCGTCTCGCTCTTGCTGGCGGCCGCGCCGCTGACGGGAAGCGCGGAAGCGGCGCGTTCGATAGCGCCGTTGGTGCAGCAGGCGAAAGAGACTGTCATCTTCGTCGTCGGAGGCAATGAGTATAGTAGCCCGCAGAGTTTCAGTATGGACGCGCTGGTCGTCATCCGTGGAGGCAAATTTGTGAATCCGATGGACGAGTATGATGAGAAGTCGGAAAAGCTGTTTGCCGATAAATACTACCAGAAAGGGCAGAAGTACCGTTTGCTCTTCGGTGGCGGCGAGGCCGGGACGGCCACCGTGCAAAGCTGGCAGGAGGGCTGCAACGCGATTCACGCAGGCATCACGCTCGAAGGCTCAACTAATATTAGAGGCCGCATCATGGGGCTGGCGACCACTTCAGAGACTCTGGGAAAACGCGCTATCTCGCGGCGCGCGTTGACGAGCGCGGAACGCGCGGCCGTGATGACGCTGGTGAATAATATTTATCGCCAGCGCAAGACGCCGGCTGCTCTGATGCGACGGCTGGAGGTGAAAAACCTGACGGCCACAGACCTAGACGGCGATGGGCGTTATGAAGTCGTCGGTGATTTTAGAATCCAGACGGGAGATATTAACGGCGCGCGTCGTGATTTGTTTCTCATCGCAACGCCCGCGGGCAAAGGCTACAGAGCGGAGTTGGCAAACTTTCAGTCGTATCGCATGGACAGCGGCTTCGGTCGCGGCATAGGCTTCGCAGACCAACTGGACATGGACGGAGACGGCATAGCAGAGGTCGTTACCATTGACGAAGGCTTCGACGGCTACGGCTACTCCATCTACAAAAAACGGAACGGCCGTTGGCGCAGCGTCTACTCAGGCATTGGCGACGCCTGTTAGCGAAGAGCATGATGAAAGGTTAGCTCTGGAAAGTTTGTTGGAAACGGATGAAGGAGGAAGGATGAACGCGATGCTCAGGGCGATGAGCATCGCGTTCATCCTTCCTCCTTCAAGCTTTACTGAATCGTGATGACCGCCTCCGCGCGGCTCACGGCCCCGCTCGCCGTTGTAACGACGACGGGCACTGTGCCACTCACGCCTGCGGGGAAGCGGACGTTGATCTGGTCGAGGCCCGGAAAGCTGTTTGACGCACCCGCATATTCGACCGTGGCGGGCTGATTGTTAATGCGGACGGTGACGGGCAGAGAGTTGCGCCAGCCCGTGCCATAAATCACGACGACGGAAGGCTCGCCGTTCAACTGCGCCGGAAACGGACTCTTCGTGTAGCGCATCCCCGATGTCAACAGCGCTATTACTTCGCCCGCGCCCGTCTGCGGCACGGTGAAGAGGCCGGGGTTTGCGTTCACAACCGTCGCATCGTCGGCGGCGGTTGCATCGCCGTTAACATAGATGACGATTGAGCCAACGCCTGTGCCCGCCGCGTCGGGGACTTGGATGTTAATCTGCGAGTTGCTGAAGGAGAAGACCGGGACGGAGCGGCCTTCTATGAAGACCTGAACGCCGCGCGCGGCAGCATCAGCCTCGCTTGCGCCCTGCGCTCCGCGCGTCAGGTTTGTGCCGGAGATGGTGGCGAGGCCGTTGCGCGTCGCGCTTCCGCGGAGGCTCGCGCCGTTGGTCAACGTCAGATGCCCGACTGGACCAAGCGTGGCATCAACGCCGAAGGACAGACCCGAAAGCGCCTGCGAATTTGGCAGGTCTGCTTCCGCGTAGACTGAGCCGTCGCGCAGGACTGAGTTGAGCGCAGGGTCTGGAAAAGCGAGTATGCGGGGTGTGCCGAGATTGCCGCCGTCGGATATAAGGTCGGCTGCGCCGGCCGCGTCCTCTATGATGTAGATAGTGCCTTCGCGGTCAATGGTCAGCCCGTGAAAGATAAGGCGATTGTCGAGCGAGAGACCTCCTTCAAAGGAGATGACTTCTTCACGGTCGGCGCGGCCATCATTGTTGTCGTCAAAGAGCGCGAGCATGATGGCGTTGTTGCCGTAGGAGTGTGAGAAGACGACGCCGCGCGAATTGGCTGCGATGTCGAGCGGCGCATCATCCGAGAATTGATAAGAGTAGTAGGGAGTGGCGTCGAGCGTGTCTGGGATGCCGTCGGCGTTTGTGTCGCGGACGATGCGCAACTCGTTGGAAGCGAAATCGGCAATCAGCAGGTTGTTGTTCGGAAGCAGCGTGAGCGCGTTTGCGTTGTTGAGCTGGTTGCTGCCGACGTTGACCAGAACGCGCGAGCGCAACATGTCGAAGCCGCCCGTATTTGCGTCGCGCACGAGCAGCACGACGCCGGGAGACGGCTCGTTGTCCGGGTCGTTGGGGTCGTCGAAGTTGTAGTAGCCGCTCGATGAGACGACGACGAACTCGCGGCCCGCGTTTGATGTGCCGGAGACGACTGCGACTGCCGACGGCAGACGAAAATCAAGCTCCAGATCATAGGCGGTCGAAAAGTTGCGCACGTAGTCGCCGTCCGTATCGTTGGCGACGATTAAGACTCCGACAGGATAGTCGTCGTTAGGATTGCCGGAAGTGCCGTTATTGTTGATGGATGAGAAGACTTCGTAGCGCGTGCCGGAGCGGCCCACCGCGATGTCGAAAGAGCCACCTCCGCCGTTGGCAGTTCCGTTCGTCGTATCAAACGTCGTGCGCTCGTCGGCCGTCAAATCAAAGTTGCGGTCAACGTATTGCTCGTTTGAGCCGGCCGCAGACGAGAGGCTCAACTGCGATGTGTGCAGCACGCGGCTGAGAGATGTGCCTGCGCGAATGCGCGTTGGAAGCGGTGTTGTGGCCGTGTTAGTCGCAGCGCTTGCTGCGGCAGCATCTTTTTTGACGACGCGAACCGGGCTGCCGCGGCGCTTGGCCGACTGTGCCGCATCATCTTTGCCGCGCGGCCTCTGGGCCAACTCGCTGCGGCTGCGTTGCGGCGCGTATCCACCAGCGCGCGGAGTCTGCATGGAACGAGCGCGCTTGCGCTCGGCGCTGCGCACGTCGGGTTTGAACTCGCGCTCGCTTCTTGTTTGCGCGCTGCTCGCCACCGCGAAGAGATACGCGCCGAGCGTGAGCGCAACTACGAGCAGGATAATGTAGAGACAAAAGCGTACGATGTACATATTAAATCTCGGTTTACAATCTTCAGTCTTCAGTTTTCAGCTTTGAGTTCAAACCAAACTCTTAACTGAAAACTGAAGACTGAAGACTCATGTTGTTTACGGTTTGCGCAGGCGCTTTTCGTCGCGCTCCATCTTCTGCCGTAGATTTTTGGCGAGATGTTCGGCCGTACTCTTCTTGCCGTTCCAAGCGTCAACCTTGTAGGAAGCGACGGCGTAGGCGACGACGCTGGTTCTCAAATTGACGACCTGAATGCTGGCTTCGGATTCGGGCCTGCCGCTGCCGAAGATAATCTTGTCCCACCCGGCCTTCTGGTTTTCCGCGTAGCCTGTAATCTCGAAATCTGCCTGCGACCTGTCCGTCACTATCAGGAGCGCGACCTTCTTTTTCTTGAAGGCGGCCGCCAGATAATTCTCAAAGCCGCCCATCCCTCGAATGTCGTTGACATAGACTTTCGACCCCACGGGGATGTACGAAGGGTCTGCCGCTGCCGGGGAGATTGCTGCCGCCGTGCTATGGGAGGCGTTGACCGTGCGCATACGCTCCTGTGCCGTCGCTGGCAGCGCGGCCAGTACGCAGAGCGAGACAAACAGCGTGGCCTGTGCTAATCGTTTCATGGCGCTTCCTTTCTATTCAGCGTTGAAGATTTTTGAAGAGGCCGCCTGCGTTACTATTAAACGCGGGTCGTGCAAGACGGCGGCCTCTCTACGGTTTAAGCGAATCCGAAAACATGAGCGGCCTTCTCTAACGACGAGAGCGACCGGGTTCATCATCACGGCGCGGGGGCCGCGATGGCTTGTCCTCGCTCGACGGTCTGGATTCCTGCCTCGGCTCCGGCCTTGATTCCGGCCTCGACTCCTGCCTCGGCTCAGGTCGTGGCTCAGGTCGTGGCTCTGGGCGCGGCTGCGGACGCGGCTCGTCTCGTGGTTCCTGCCTCGGCGCTGGCCTTGGTTCGGGACGCGGCTCGTATCTGGGCGCGGGGCGCGGCGCGGGCGATTCATCACGCGGCTGTGATGAAGGCTGCGGACGCGGGCGTGGCGCAGGCTCGTCCTGCCGTATCCTTGGGCCGGGCGAATCATCAACGTCCGGGGTGGGCGTCGTCGTGCGCGGCGCAGGATTGACGCGCGGCGGCCTTGGGGTTCGGCCCGGCGCTCCGAGGTCTATATTGTTGTCGTCCCGTCGCCTGTCTTCGCGTTCGGAAGGTTGGCGCTCGATTGAGCGCACGCGCGGCGGACGCGCGACTGCGCCCGTCCCAGCTTCCTCACCATTACTGTTATCGCCGCCGGTACGAGCGCGCTCTTCCGCGCTCGGCTGCGGACGCGGCTCACGATTGTTGTAGAGACGCGTGCGCCGTAGCTCATCATCGAGCGGCGTGCCGGGGCGGCGCGTGGCAGCACCCGTCGTGCGTTCCAGCGAAGCTCTGGCCGGCACGGAGGCCGTCGTCGTAGGACGAGGCACAAATACGCGGCCTCGCCCTTCGAGGCCGTTTCCGTTTGCACGGCCCGCGCTTTCATCTGCGGGCAGGATGGGCAAACGCCCGCGCACGGGTTCGGTCGTGATGGCGCGCCGAGCGATGTCTGCTGTTGCGGGCTGAAGACGCGCCCTCTGTTGTCCGAAGTCGCGTGCGGGCTGTGTGGTGACGGCGCGCAGGAAAGCAGGGTTGGTACGCTCGAGTCGTGCCAGTTCGTTGTTGCGCAAGGGTTGCAGGCGCTGGCGCTCACGGTAGTGTCGTCCGCGCGGGTCGCGCTGGCCGTAGCCGAGCGGATACCAGCAGACCTGCTCGCCGTAGGAGGTCGGAATATAGACGAAGGCGACGAGGGCCGGACGCCACCAACTGCGACGCGGCTTGTAGCCGTAGCCGCGCGGGGCCCAGCACCAGTTGTTGTTGTAATAGACCCAGCGGCCGTAGTGATAGGGAGCCCAGCCCCAAGGTTCATCAGCGACCCACGTCCAGCCGTAAGGGTGCACCCAGGTCCAGTGGCCGTAGCGGTAGGGCGTCCAGTTGTAATAGTTGTTGATGATGGTGACGTGCGGACGCCAGAGCCAGCCGTAGTCGTTAACGTAGGTCCAGTCGCCGTAGGCGTCTAACTCTTCAGCGCCCCAGACATCGCGGTCGTAATAACGTTCGCGCTCCTCATAACGCAGACGAGAAGCCAAGTAGCTTTCGCGCTCATCAACCCACGAATCCCATCTGTCTAAGGTTCGCGCAGAGGCCAACTCCCAATCGCCAGCTTCCGCTCCGTCGTAGACGAGTTCGGCCGTGCGCCCGTCGCGCAGGGTGAAGCCGGAGGTATCGGAATAGATACGAGCGCGGCCGCCGTCGCGCACCGTCAGGCGCACGCGGCCTCTGCCTGGCTCAACGTCCAGACGATAAACACCCTGCTTCTCTGCGGCCATCGTCGTGCGCGGCGCGTCCACCTCGAAATACTCCCGCTCGCGGTCAAAGCGCGCGAGCCTAAGCGTCGCCGTTCCCTCCGAAAGGCTGAGAGCTATGCCCTCGTCGCGCAGCGTGACGATGCGCAGCACGGAATTTTCGTCAACGCGCAGGAAGTTGCGCGCGTCAATCTGTATTTCGACGCGTGCGTCGCGGCCCGTTGCCAGTTGGTCGCCTTCGACGAGCGGAACGTTGAGCTTCGCCTGTTCCCATTGATTGCTTCCGTCTCTTCGCAGGCTGACATCGCCGCGAAGGAGGCTGACGCGCACGACGCGCGCTGTCTCGTCATACTCGTCCGTGTAATCATCGTCGGCAGCGCGAGCCTGCACGCTCAGTAGTGTGAACAGTGCGAGCAGTAGAAGAGAGAGAAAGGTCGGAGAGATTTTCCGTGTAGAAGGCATGGCGCGTCACGCTCCTTTATGTTGAAAGGTCGAAAGAGAAGGCCGCTCGCCGGAGTCACGCGAAGGGGCAAAAACTGTTGACTAGCTGCGTGCTCAGGAGAGATTTGAAAAACTGTGCGAGAGCTTTGCTCTGTTGGAAGGGGCGAGAGCAAAGGGCGTGCCTGCGCTTCGCGTGCGGCAAGCAAGAGAGCGTTTTCTTGTATTTTAGTTGCGATTTCGAGGGACTAACGACGAAAGCTTATGCGAGATGGTGCACGGCTGTCACTATACGGTGTGCGGTAGTAGTCAATCGAGGATAAAACTTTGGTTAGATACTTCACGAAGGCGCGTGGAAAGGCGCGACGATTGTTGAGACGTTTTTCCCGTCTCAACTATCGTGGGCCGCATGAGTGTTTCCTATTCTCTGCCGACGCCGAGCGCGTCTGCGACACGGTTAATGTAGTTGAACCAGGAGGCGATGAGTGTGATTTGCAGAATCCCCTGATCGTCGAAGCCTGAGGCGCGCAGGCGCTTGTGGTCTCCGGGCGTGATGCGCGTGGCGTCCTTCGTTAATTGCACAACGTAGTCGAGCATGACGCGCTCCTGCTCCGTGATGGGAGCGCTCTTGTAGTCTGCCTGCAAGGCTTCAACTAACTGCTCGTCCAGCGTGACCCGACGCAGAAACTCTGCGTGAGATTCGATTCAATAATGGCAGCGGTTGTTAACGGAGACGACTGTGGTAATCATCTCATGTTGCCGGCGCGTGAGCGGCAAATCTGGCGACATCAACGCGCCGAAGGTGGCGAAGGCATGATAGAGCGCATCTGGAATGAGGCTGTGTGAGGCGACGATTTCAGATGCGCCGCCATCGGGCGTCGGGTGAATCGGCACGGCATATTCCAGCGGGTACAACTCGCGCTGCGCTTCCATCGCGCGGCGCAACTTCTCGTCTGCTTCCGTCAAGGGAACGGTTCGAATCCACGTCATCGTGTCTCTCTTCCTTTATCTTGCTTCTTTAAGTTGACTACTAGCTCTGTGTGGCGGCGGCTTGTCGCATCTCTGTCTTCCCGCAGCGCGGGCAGGTGTGAGCTTCTTCGAGAACGCCGCCGAGTTGCGGGTCAATCTCAGATGAACCGTCAAGCGCCGCCGTGTAATCAATCTTCAAAGCGTGATGATTCATCTCAACGCCGCACTCCTGACATATCATCTTATCAGCTTGCGCCATCGCAAAGCCTCCCTAAGACTTGGACTCTATTGATAACACTTTTTCAAGCTGTTGTTGAAATCGTTTGCGCCAGCTTTCAGGCAGCGTCTTGACCTGAATCGCACGCCGCAGAGCATCTGCATCATTGCCGTCGTGTGCGTAGAGCTTAACGATGTCTGCGATTGTCACGGCGTCTTCGCTCGGACGGATGAGATTGATCTGGTCGCCCGCTCCGACTGCACCTTCCTGCACGACCGCGAGATAGAATCCCGTAAGACCGCTCGCGAGAAAGCGCTTGAGAATGTCGGAGCGTCCGAACCGTATGCCGAGCTTATAGCAGGGGAGGCGCGGCTCCGTCACCATCACGACGGCTTCGCCGACGCGAAACTGGTCGCCGATGCGGACACCGCTTTCCGTCAAACCTTCGGTCGTAAAATTTTCGCCAAACACTCCCCACGCCAATTCTGTGTCGGGCAACTCGCGCCGCCAGAATTCGTAGTGTTCGGATGGATAGGCATAGACGGCCTTGGTTGGCCCACCATGAACGTTGAGGTCTGCCTGACGGTCGCCGTCGAGGTTGAGCGTGCGCAGCATCAAGCGTTCATGCACGGGAGTTTTGAAGATGGCGGTTGAGACTGTCTCGCCTGCGCGCATGACGAGGCGCGGACGCCCGACGTTTATGGAAATAAGCTTCATCTCTTTTCCATCAATCGAGGGAAATATTCTCGCGCCCGTGGCGGAGCGTGCGCGCCATCCAGATTAACTCTTTCAAAAACTTGTCGAGCCGCGTGACGTAAGCCTTGTCAAGCAGTTTACCTGAAGCGTCGAAGACCTTCTGGACGTTTGAAAAATTTCCGTCCCAGAAAATCGTCACCAGTCCGAGTTCTCTCAACACGGGCAGTAGATTCTGGATGACGCGCGTGCCGCCGAACCCGCCCGCCGAGACGCCGCAGACGCCGACCGCCTTGTGTATGTACTCCTTCAAATTCGTATCGAGCGCATGCTTGAGCAGGCCCGGATAGCCGTGATTATATTCCGGCGTGACAATCACAACGGCGTCAGCCTTCGCCATCGAAGCGGAAAAGCCAGCATCCTTAATCGCTTCGCCCGCATCATCTGTCGAGAGCTTAAGAGCGCGCACGTCAATCAATTCCGTCTCTACGCCGTCGCGTTTTTTAACTTCATTAACAACAAATCGTGCGACATGCTCGCTCATACGCCCCTTTCGCGGCGTGCCGAGAATGACGGGAATAAAGAGCGGCCTGTTTGTCGTCATCGAAAACCTCTCACTTGAAAATTAAGGCCGGAGATGAGCGAGGGTGATACAGTTGATAGTGCTCTCGTGCAATGCGGTTTTTATCTACCCTGCTTTAAGCTGCCTTGTCAATTCAAATGAGGTGGAAGGCGGGAAAGACTAACGGGCAAGCGCCACACTCCAAAGTCAAAAGGCCCGCAATGAAGACGAGCCTTTACTTTAAATCACAGGCCTGACGAGATTCGCTCGCATACTGGCGACGACATGTATTGCACAAAGCTTGAAGTTTATTCCAGCGTTTGTTGTGAAGGCTAAATTCGGCTATCGGATGAAAGGCTTTGCACCTTCTACACCAACTAGTTCCTTCCGGGCCAACTTTGCGTCTGCTTTCACCATTCCCTCGATAATGATGTGGACGATTACAGCGGAGATGGGAGTATGCGATATTATCCAGCGACCAGAAAAGCTCAACGCTAACTCCTTCCCACGGCTGCTTGTGTTCAATGCTCAAATCATTTACATCTTCAATTTTCTCCGAGCATTTAAAACAAACGTTCTCGCCATACTTTTGAAGGAGATGAAGCAACACCATTTTTCTGAGGCGATTGCTGGCCGTTCCATGAGGAATGCCTAAAAAAGCGCTCTTCCGCGCATTGCTATCTCGCATCGTCGGTGCTCTTGATAGTTAACTGAATTGGTAAGCAGCGCTAGCGGGGCTCGAACCCGCGATCTCTGCCTTGAGAGGGCAGCGTGTTAACCAACTACACCATAGCGCCTTAAGTTGGACAACGAATTATAAAACCGCGAGCGTGCGCTTTGCAAGTTGGCATGTTTCGCTGGAAGACAAACGCTCTGGCTGTCTCGCCGCGCGTCGCCGGTCTTCCCCTTGATGTTCGTGCTGTCTGCTGGTTGCCTCTGAAATCTCATCGGGTTTATAACTAATTGCCGGGGCGCGTTTTAGCAAGAACGATTTAAGATGGGGCGCGCAGTGGCCCATAACAAAAATTTAGTTTCTCGGATTTAGGAATGATTTTCGATATGTTTCCGAAAGAATCATTCTCTCGCCAGCGGCAACACCTGTCTGAAATGAGAGGGACGAAGCAGAGATGAGTTTGAACGTCACAATACTGAGGGAGACAACGCCGGGAGAAGCGCGCGTGGCGCTTGTGCCTGAATCTGTCAGAAAGCTGGTTGCGTTGAAAGCAAGCGTTACGGTTGAGAGCGATGCTGGCGCGTCGGCCGGCGCGACCGACGACGATTACAGAAACGCGGGCGCAACTGTTTCGACTGCCCGCGCCGAACTGCTCGCGTCGGCTGACGTGTTAGTAACTATCAGTCGTCCTGCGGCCGCAGATTTCGGGCGTCTCAAACAGGGCGCGGTCGTCGTCGGATTCCTGCGCCCGCTGGACGAACCCGCACAACTCGAACCGCTCATAGAGCAGCACGCGACGGCGTTTGCGATGGAGTTGATTCCGCGCACGACGCGCGCGCAGGCGATGGACGCTCTCTCTTCGGTGGCGACAATCGTTGGTTATAAGGCTGTGCTCTTGGCGGCCGAACGCCTGCCGCGTATGTTTCCGTTGTTGATGACGGCGGCGGGGACGATTCCGCCCGCGCGCGTGCTCGTCCTCGGCGCTGGCGTCGCGGGACTGCAAGCCATCGCGACGGCGCGACGGTTGGGCGCGGTCGTGGAGGCTTATGACGTGCGCGCAGCGGCGGGCGAGCAGGTGCGCTCCTTGGGCGCGAATTTTCTGGAAGTTGATCTGGGCGGTATAGAGACGGAAGATGCCGGCGGCTATGCACGCGAGTTAACGGAAGAAGCTATGCAGCGCGGGCGCGAGTTAATCGCCAAATACGCGAAGAGCGCAGACATTATCATCACGACGGCTCAGGTTCCTGGCCGTCGTGCGCCGCTGCTCGTCACGGAAGATGCTGTTGATGGTATGAAGCGCGGCTCGATTATCGTTGATCTAGCGGGAGCGTCGGGCGGCAACTGCGCCTTGAGCCAGCCGGACGAAACTGTGGAGCGCGGCGGCGTGACAATCCTCGCGCCGCTTAATCTGGCGGCGACCATTCCCGTTCACGCCAGCCAGCTCTACTCGCGCAACGTCACGGCTTTCCTCAGCCTGTTGATTAAAGACGGAGAATTAAACGTTGACATGACGGACGACGTGGTTGGCCCATCCTGTGTGACGCATCAGGGCACGTATGCGAATCCGCGCGTCGCGGCTGCTCTGGAAGCAGTCGCCAGCCGTTAAGTGCAGCGCGCATGTAGAAGCGGTTGTTAGTCGTCCGGCGTTAGACTCACGAAGTCAATTCACGTTGGTTGAAGGAGGAAACAATTCTTGAAATCGGAAACGCTCATCGCGGCGCTCTACGTCTTCGCGCTCGCTGCCTTTCTAGGCTATCAGGTCATCTCGCGCGTGCCGCCGCTTCTGCACACGCCTTTGATGTCTGCGACCAACGCCATCTCGGGCATCTCTCTGGTCGGCTCAATCGTGACGGCCGGAGCGCAGTATAACCGCATTAGCACCATCCTCGGTTTCACGGCCGTCACCTGCGCGACGATTAACGTCGTCGGTGGCTTTATGATTACAGACCGCATGCTGAAGATGTTTAAGCGTAAGACTCCGGGTGCGAAGGAACTCCCAGCGAAGGAGAAGGGCCAACTGAAGCAATGAGGTACTACTTCATAGAGTTCACCTACCTTGCCGCTTCCATCCTCTTCATTCTGGGGTTGAAGCGAATGAGCCATCCCGAAACCGCGAAGCGCGGCATGCACTACGCAGAGACGGGAATGCTCCTCGCCATCATCGGCACGCTCCTGCATCAGGAGATTGTCAGCTACGAATGGATTATCGCCGGCCTCCTGCTGGGTTCGACCATCGGCGGAGCGATGGCCTACTGGGTTCCGATGACGGCGATGCCGCAGCGCACCGCTCTCTCTCATGCGTTCGGCGCATTGGCCGCCGCGCTTGTCGGCATCTCGGAATATTTGCGTCACGGCGCGGAGTTGGGCCAATTCAAGATGGGAGCAATCGGCTTTGAAGTGATGCTCGGCGCATTGACGACGACGGGCAGCCTCGTCGCCTTCGCCAAGTTGCAGGGCCTCGTGCGCGGAACGCCCGTCACCTATA
Source organism: Pyrinomonadaceae bacterium (assembly GCA_036382855.1). GTDB lineage: Bacteria > Acidobacteriota > Blastocatellia > Pyrinomonadales > Pyrinomonadaceae > DASVTR01. The sequence goes on from DASVPO010000006.1 coordinate 235,140, forward strand.
GGGGGCAGAACATCTTCAACATGACGCTGCTCGCGACGACCATCGGCTGCTTCGTCTACCTCATCTTCGACCCGACCGCCGCCAACTTCTTTTACGCGATGACGGCGCTCGCCTTTGTCTTTGGCGTGCTCCTTGTGATGCCTATTGGCGCGGCCGACATGCCGGTCGTGATGTCGCTCCTTAATTCTTACGCGGGGCTGGCAGCGGCCGCGACAGGCTTTGCCCTCTCAAACAACGTGCTGATTATAGCGGGCACGCTCGACGGCTTTTCCGGCTTCATCCTATCTGTCCTGATGTGCCGTGCGATGAACCGTTCGATGACAAACGTGCTGTTCGGTGCGTTTGGCAGTGTGGCGGACGACGGTGCGGGGGCGGACGGCGAACAGGGAACGATGCGCGAAGTCAGCCTAGAAGATGTCGCCGTCCAACTGGCTTACGCCAAGCAGGTCGTCTTCGTGCCCGGCTACGGAATGGCGACGGCGCAGGCGCAGCATATCGTGCGCGAGTTGGCAAACATACTCGAAGCGAAGGGCGTGGCTGTCAAGTATGCGATACACCCTGTCGCGGGCCGTATGCCCGGACACATGAACGTGCTGCTGGCGGAAGCCAACGTGCCTTATTCATCGCTTTACGAACTTGAGCAAATTAATCCTGAATTTCCGGCGACGGACGTAGCGGTCGTCATCGGCGCAAACGATGTCGTTAACCCGGACGCGCGTGATAATCCGAAAAGCCCGATTGCAGGAATGCCGATTCTCGAAGTTGATCGCGCACGCTCGGTCATCGTTCTCAAGCGCGGTCGTGGTCGCGGCTTCGCCGGGATAGAAAACCCGCTCTTCTTCAAGCCCGCCACGGGCATGCTCTACGGCGACGCCAAAGACTCTCTGACCAAACTCGTGCAGGCCGTCCAGCACGCTTAGCAGATCACTGCACGCGAGAGCGGCGCTTTGTTTTCGCGGAGCACGCTCGGTAAAATCTTTCGCGAAAGGAAAAACTGTTATGTCGCGTCAGAGAATAACAGCGGACGGAAAGTCAGCGACGCTCGAATTGCCGCAGGAGATACTGGACGAACTAGGCGTAGCCGTCGGAGATGAGGTTGACCTTTCAGTGGTAAACGGCACGCTCATCCTGCGCCCCTCTGATGAAGCAGAGCGCGCACAAAAGATTGAGGCGGCAACCAAAGCGACGTTTGAGCGTCGCCGGAGCGCATACGAGGAGTTAGCCAAAGGAGCGGACTAGAAAGTGTCGTTCCTGTTTCTGCGCAAGCAAGAGGTACTGAGCATTCATGCTCAGGCGGTAGAAGCCTTCGGTGGACTCCCCGGTTTGCGCGACGAAGGCGCTTTAGAGTCCGCCCTGACTGCTGTTGAAAATCGTGCGCATTATGAAAGCGCAGACCTTCCCACTTGTGCCGCAACTTATGCTTATCATCTCACGCAGGCTCATGCTTTCGTTGACGGCAACAAACGCGTTGCGGCAGCGGTTGCCGAAATCTTCCTCGAAATTAACGGCGCTCGCCTCGAAGCGACTAACGAGCAGATAGTCGCTCTATTCTTAGGCGTGGCTGCGAGTCAATTATCGCGCGAGGAGGTTGTAGAGTTATTTAAGAAGTGGGTTGTATTCTGAACGCATCAAACCGAAGAGATGAATTCATACGTTGGCACATTCGAGTCGCATGTGACTGTTAATGCCGGGGGCTTTTCTCACGTCGAGCGGTTCCGCCAGCTATGCGAGGAGCTTGGACTCAAAAGCATTATCATCGAACTCTCGCGCGGCGTGTCTCGCACACAGCCTATGACGGCGACGCATCATCGTGGGTCGCTGGAAGATGTGCTGGCGGAGGTGCGAGCAATCGCGCAATCCTTCGAGCGCAACGGATTCGCTGTCAAGCGCGTCAAGGTTGAAGCTGAACCTGATAACGACGGCGTCCCTCACACCGACGAAGAATCGAGCCAACTGCCTCCGACAAATTATTTCGAGTTTCACGCGCTGGTGACGCTTCCGATAGCGTCCGATTTGTCCACGCTTGCTGCGCTCTGTGTGAAGCATGATGCGCATCTTTCGTCCAGCATGTTCAAACGGTTGCCGGAAGGGCGGGCGCAGCGCTTCGTCACTATGCGCGTCTACGGAGCAGGACGCACGCGGGCCGCCGACCTCTTCCAGAAACTCGCGGGCGACATCGGAAGGGCCGGATACACAATCTCCAGAGAAGTCCGGGAGTATGTTGTTTACGATAGCAACCTGCTGCTTGATGCCGGTTGGATAAACCCGCATGGACCTGCGGCGGGCGAGTGATGAACGCAATCAACGAGCAGCTAACTCTGCTGGCAAACTCGTCGCAGCGGCCCGTGAACGAGTTGTCGCGGCAGCACATCATGGAGGGCGTGCTCCGGCGGCTTTCAGCTTCAACGCAGGCCGTCTCATTTGTGTTACGCGGCGGAATGCTCGTCAGAATTTGGGCCGGGCCTGAGAGAAGAGTGGCGGAAGACCTGGATTTCGTTGCCCTCTATCCTTTTGATGTTGAGCAGACTGTTGCGCGACTCCGTTCCATCCTGCGGAATGATTCGGAGTTTAACGACGGCGTTCGGTTCGATGCGGATTCATTGACGGGTGAAGCGACGTGGCAGGAGACGGAATTTCCCGGTGTTCGTGTCAGAGGTGATGCTTCTATTGAGGGCCGCAAACATAGCTTCAAGATAGACTGCGGCTTCGGAGACCCGCTCGTTCCTCCTGCCGTGTGGTCCGGCTATCCCGCTCTGTTGCCGTCTATCGCTGCGGCCCGTGTGCTGGCCTGTCGAGCGGAGTCAGCCATTGGTTGGAAGTTGCACGGGCTGGTCGAACTCGGTGCGCGCCGCTGGCGTCCGAAAGACCTGTACGATCTTTTCCTCTTGAGCGATTACCCGTCGCTAGTTGAGGCAGACCTCATCGGAGCGATACGGGTGGCGTTTATTAGCCGTGCGACACCGCTCGGCGCAGCGCTTGAGATGTTCGACTCGACCGGCTGGTGGCAGAGCGACAGGTCTCTCAGGAAATGGACTGACTTCCAGCAAACTGTCGCTCAAGGTAGCTTGCCGGATTTGGCGCAGGTGACTGCGCGCGTGAACAAGACGTTCGCCCCATTGGTGCAGCGTTGCCTCGACGCATCCTGATTACACTCACGCATCTCTTTGCGTCGAATTTCGCCAGCGCGCGGCAACTTTCCTTTTCCTCGCAGCGTATCAACCTCAAGTCGGGCGGCAAAGTGTAATGGGGCGGCAAACCGCGACGGGTGTTGTCGTCATCGAACGCCTGCACTTTTGGGATTCTCTCCGCACACGTCAGAATAAGAATAAGGTTGGAGGAGACATGCGTAGATTCGTCATTATATTTGTGTTGGTTGGTGCGATGCTTGCGCCGCCGTCTGCGGCTTTAGGGCAGCGCAGGAGCGGGAGCACGGCTGCGGCCACGTCGTCGTCGTCATCGCGTCAGGGCGCGGAGCAGATAACGGCTGAACAGATGAGAGACTATCTGACCTTCATCGCTGCGGACGAGATGGAGGGGCGCGACACGCCTTCGCGCGGTCTGGATTTGACGGCGAAGTTTCTGGCGGTGCAGCTTTCGCGTTGGGGCTTTAAGCCCGCCGGCGACGGCGGCACGTTCTTTCAGAAAATCGCTCTGCGGCGCGAGCGTGTGGACATGACGCAGTCGCGCGTCGAGATAGGCGGGCAGGTTTTCAAGCCGGGCACGGATTTCATAGCGTTTGCGCCCGGCGGAACTGTCAACCTGAGCGGCCCTGTCGTCTTCGGTGGCAACGGCTGGCTCATCAAGTCGAAGAACATGGACGCGTATCAGGGCATTGACGTGAAGGATAAGATTGTCGTCATCGCCAACGGCGACGGACTGCCGAAGGGCGTCAGCCAGAGTGATTTGACGGGCCAGCGCGGCGTTGATTGGGATGACCCTGCGGCCTACGCGCAGAAGCGCGGCGCACGCGTTCTGCTCGCGATACCCGATTCACAGATTGTCAACAACTGGGAGCGCGTGCGTGCGCGCGTGATGGAGCGCACGCTGGCGACGCCCGAAAAGTTTCGCCGCCCGGAGATGCAACTGGCGCGCATAATCATCTCGCGGCAGATGGCGGACGCACTCTTTCAGGGCGAGGCGCAAACTTCCGCTGCGATCAACGAAGGGCTGGCGTCGGGCGTCTCCGTCGCTCCCTTTGAACTGAGCGCGGGCAAGCGCGTCAGCGTCAACCTGATGGCCGAGCCGCAGACCATCAACACGCAGAACGTCGTCGCCGTCCTCGAAGGCTCAGACCCCTTGCTTAAGAACGAGTACGTCGCCGCCGGTGCTCACTACGACCACGTCGGCACGGGCACGCCCGTCGGCGGTGACGCCATCTACAACGGCGCTGACGATGACGGCTCAGGTACTACGGCCGTGCTCGCTATCGCAGAAGCTTTAGCGAAGACTACTCCGCGCCCCAAGCGTTCCGTCCTCTTAGTCTGGCATTGCGGCGAAGAGAAAGGACTCTGGGGTTCTAGATACTTCGTCGAGAATCCGACTGTGCCGCTCGCGCAGGTCGTCGCCCAACTCAACATAGACATGATTGGCCGAAGCAAGCAGGCTGGCGACACCAACCCTGCCAACCGCGACCTCTCCGGCCCTGACGAGATTTACGTCATTGGCTCGAAGATGATGAGCACGGAGCTGGGCCAACTCTCCGAGCGCATCAATCGCGGCTATCTCAATCTCACGTTCAACTACAAGTACGACGACCCCGCAGACCCCGAGCGTTTCTTCTACCGCTCGGACCATTACAACTACGCGCAGAAGGGCATCCCCATCATCTTCTACTTCGACGGCGTTCACGAAGACTATCATCGCCCCGGCGACGAAGTATCCAAGATTGACTTCCGTAAGATGGAGCGCGTCACACGCACCATCTACGCAACCTTGCGCGAACTCGCCAACGCTCCCCAACGCCCACGCATAGACAAACAAATACCCGGCGCGTTTAGTAACTAAACCGGCACGCAAAGCAAGCCACGGGAAAGAAAGGGAAAGAAGAAGGGGAAAAGGGTGAAGAGGGTAAAAGGTGAAAAGGAAAGCCGCTTGTCTCCCTTTCCCTTTTTCCCCTTTCCCCTTCTTCTTTCTCGTATCTTCCGCTCTTATATTGCAATTACCTGAACTGTACAGACGCGCCGTTGAGATTCTGCTATGTTGAGATGCTATAGCGCAGGGTGAGCGAGTCAGGGAAACTAACCCGACCATAACTGGACTGGGTTGAAACCGGCTCGCCCATCTTGTTTCTGCCTGCCACTATCCTCTCGCTTAAGAGTTCGCCCGCCCTCCGCCCTGACGCAAAGCCCGTGTTTACATGACTTGCCTGAACTACGCGCCCCGCGCTCATCTCTCGCCGCCACACGCCTATCTTGAAGCGTCACATGCCCGTCTTCAGGCGTCGCGCCCTCGTCTTTCGCCGTCCTGCGGTCATTCTGACGCGCCGCGCGCTCATCTTTCGCCGTCGCGAGGCCAACTTTTCCCGCCGCGACATCATCTTTTGCCGTCGCGAGCTAATTTTTAGCCGCCGCGAGGTCAACTTTTCTCAACGCGCGGTCATCTTTTGGGCTCGCGAGGTCGTCGGAAGCCGACGCGAGGTCATGTTTAGGCGACGCGAGGTCATCGAAATGCGTCGCGCGGTCGTTGAAATACGCCGCGCGGGCGGCTGCAAGCATCGCGCAGTCGCTCTAAACCCCTCCGAAATCAACGTTAAGCGCCGCGCCCTCAGTTTTCCCTAAACTTTTGCCGTCTTGACCGGCAGCATGCTCGCCAGCATCTCGAACGAATCGTGCACGGCGTTGTACGAAGCCTCCAGACGCGCCTCCGTCCCCTTCCGCGCGTCCCTCCTGAACACTTCGAGCGCCCGCGCAAACGCTTTTAGCTCACGCGCAAACGCCTCCCTGTCTCCCACGCCCGCCGGAGTCCCCAAACGCACAATCGCACGCCCGCGCGCCACCAACTCCCCTGCCCGCGCCCTTATCCTTTTGAAGTCGCGCTGCGGCAGCGCCTCATGCTGCAAAGGATGAAGCACGTCGTGAAACAAATTGTACTCCCTCACGCTGAAGTGCTCGTCCGCCCGCACAACCCCAAGCGCGCCCGCCCTCCCCACCTGCCATCCCATTAACAACAGAACACACCCCGCCATCAACACCCTGCACATAGTCGCTCGCTTCATCGTCACAGTTCCCTCCATCTTAGTTACACGCCTCGTCATCACAACTCCAGTCTTCAGTCGCACACTCCCGCTCATCAATCACAAACGCCTCTCGCCTACCTCCACCCTCTAAAGCGCTCACGCGCCACAGCCCCGCGCTCATGCAAACGCTCGCGCATCAGTAGAAGCTGCTCGCGCCTGTACTCGAAGATGCCCCACACGACCAGACTCAAAGCGCCCGCCGTTATCAGGTACGTCTTCAAAGGCACTTGCAACCACTCCACACTCGTCACAGCCACCGCAAAGAGTTCGACCACCAGCGTTGTCATCCCAATCATAACAGGCGCACGCAGCCTGCCCACCACTCCAAACAGAAGCAGCCCCAGCGCAACACACAACACCACCGCATCCCGCCACTGCGCCGCCACCTCCGACCACAAACGGAACTGCAACGCACGCATCAACAACGGCCCGCACAACAGCAGACTGCCCACCCACAACAGCACACTCGTATCAGCTTCATACTCATCCCACTCCCTCCGCACGGACACGTAAGCCACAATCAACAGCAGCACGGCAATCGGCGACGTGTACACCTCGACATCCACCAGCGGCGCATACCCCGCACGCAATGCCGCCAGCACAAAAGCCAGCACCGCCGCCGCCAACCCTCCCCGGAAATAGTGGACACGCTCCCGTCCCTCCGTCCACATGCTCGCCGCCATCGTCACAACACACAGAGCGCCCGCCGTCATCATCGGAGACAACAGCAACTCTCTCCCCGGCTCCAGTACTGGCGCTGCCTCCCACACAACAGCGACCCCCGCCAGCGCCGCAACCGTCGCCGCCGACACCCTCACAGGCCGCGCCAGCCATTGCCACTCACGCCCGCGCGCATACAACCCGACCGCGAAGAGTACGGGAAAGAGCGCGAGCGTAAAAACAAGCGCGGCCCAACGTCGCTCCAACCCCAAGGCCATAACCAACGCCCACGTCAAAGCCCCCGCGTGCGCCGTTCCCACATAAACGTACAACGCCTGCTTCTGCTGCGACGCGCGCAGAGTCCAGTAGAGCACAGACAGCAGCAAGACCAGCACAGCGCTCCACCCGCCCTCATTCACCGTCGGAAGCGTGCGCACAAACCACAACACCGCACACGCCAACACAGCCCCATCCGTCACCGTGCGAACTAAAACCCGTGGCGTCGCAACACCCGCCTCCAACGTAAGCTCCCCAAGCTTCCCTGTCGTCTTCCTTCCCGGCCCGCCCGCGCTCAACCTCTCCAACACAAACGCCGCACACACAACTCCCGCTGCAACCGGCCACGACGCCGGAAACAATCTCGCGGCCTGCAAAGCATCCAGCCCCGCCGCCAACAGCATGAGCGCCGCCGTCGCCCCCAGCCACGCCCCGTAAAGCGAACGCCCGCCATCCCGCTCAACCTTCAACACACCGAACAAGATTGTCGTCGCCAGAACAAAAAAGATGGACAATCGCCAGGCCGTCTCAAGCGTGTTCGCATCCAGATGAATTATGAGAGCGATGCTGCCCGCGATTACCAGCAGCAGCGTCAACACCATAGCGCTCGCTCTATACACAGACTCCGCCAGTAGTTTCTCCCGCACGAAGCGCGCAGCACAGACTGCCGCCAACAGCGCCACCCCTGAGAGCGCGAGGAGATGTGTCCGACCTTCCAGTTGCAGCCCGTCAAGAAGTAGAAACAGAGTCCAGAAGAGAGCGAGCGCGCTCGTCGTGTAAAGCAGCGAACGCCGCTTCGTGTAGATAAAGCGCGCCGCAAACCATGCGACGTATGCGCCCGCCGCAAAGAGCAGCATCGCCAGCCCTGCGCTGTAGTCGCTCGTGTGCAGGACGAAGGTGCGACTGCCAAACGAGGGCGACGCGCCCGGACGCAGCAGCATGTAGAACGTTGCGCTCAAGGCCGTCCCCATCAGCGCCACGCCCGCCAGCGGCGGCCCCCAAAGTTCATAACTCATGCGCGACGCCGTAGCCCTCCGCTCGTCCTTCCTCGCTTCTTCCGCCTTCACGTCCGACTCTTCCGCCCTGTCGCTCGCTTGCGGGCCATTCGGAAACAGGCGCGACAGGTGCAGGAAGATGAGCGAGGCTGTGGTCGTCGTCAAAGAGTAGAGGCCGTAGGCTTCGGGTGACGCGCGGTAAACGAGCGCCCAAGCGGTCGCGATGCTCGCCGCGCAAGCCATGTAAACGTAAAGCCGCTCGCGCAGCAGGGCCGCCGTCAGCGCGTACAGCACAGCGCACAGCGCGCAAACCATCCACGCGCGCCCGTTATTACTGATGAGGCCCGAACGCACTAAGAACCAGAAGTTAACTGGCACGAGCAACGCGCCGATGAGCGTGAGCGCGCGGCCCGTCAGCCGTAAACTCGTACGCAGCGTCATCAGCCAGCCCGTAATCAGCACCGCCACCGTGCCCAGCCCCAGCAGCACGGCCTGCACCAGCGGCTCCTGCAACTTCAGATAAAGCACGTCGCGCAGCCAGATGACGATGCCCACGACGAGCATCGCCGCGCCCGTGTAGAGCAGCAAACGTAGCGTGTGTGGGTCGGCCAGCGTCTCAAAGAGCGGACGACGCACAGCACGTCTTTCATCCACCTGCGTCCTCGCCTTCGCTGGCCTCGCAGTCAAACGTGAAAGAATTGTGCTGAGAAAAGAACTTCGCGCAGGACGAGCGACTGAAGCAACCGTAACTGGCGGGGCTTTGGCTACGACGTTTTGAGCCGCTGTCTCAGCGTTTGCCTGCGGCGCTCTCGTTGCTGCTGCGGCTGCGTTGGTTGTCGAATCTTTATCTGTCAGTTGCGGCCGCGCATCTACGCTTGCCTGCCATTCGCCAGCAGCAAGCTGCGCACGCAACTCCTCACGTCGCGATTCGTACCTCGTGCGCAACGCCGCTGCCTCTTCAGACGCAATCAGCCTCTCTGCTTCCCATCGCTCCAACTCCGACAGAAGATAATTGACCCCGCTCAATTCCTCGCGCGCACGCGCTTCATCCAGCCTTGCACCACACCGCTCACAAAAGGGTGAGCCAGCCGCCAGCACGGCGCGGCAGACAGGACATCGCAGGCGTTCTTCAGGAGAGGACATAAAAAAAGTGATGAGTGATGAGTAATGAGTAATGAGTGATAAGAAAAAGCATCTGCCTTTTTACTCATCACTCATTACTCATTACTCATCACTCTCTTCCCTGTTCTTTTCCGCTAACAGGCGGCGATAGGCTTCCGAGCGGCTGAGGCCCATTTCACGTGCGACGCGTTTCAGGGCTGCACGCGTATCAAGGCCCTCGCCTTCGAGTGCGGCGACACGCGCAGCGATGCCCGCGCTCAAGTTCGTCTCCGTGGCTTCACCTTCGATGACGGCGCGGTCTATCAGGAGCACTATCTCGCCGCGTGTCGCCGTCTCCGACGAAAAGCGTTGGGCCAACTCGCTCAACGTCCCGCGTGCTATCTCTTCATGGAGCTTCGTTAATTCACGCGCGACCGCTGCCTGCCGTTCGCCCAGGATTTCGCGTGCGTCCGCGAGCGCCTGCGCGAGGCGATGCGGCGCTTCATAAAAGATTAGAGTTGATGAGAGGGAACGGACTTCCGCCAGCCGTGCCCTGCGCGTGGTCGTGCGCGCGGGCAGAAAGCCGCCGAAGTAAAACTGGTCTGTCGGCAAACCCGATGAGACCAGCGCCGCTATGAGCGCGACCGCGCCGGGCACAGGCACGACACGCACGCCGCGCCTGACGGCTTCATTCACGAGACGAAAGCCGGGGTCATTGATGCCGGGCGTGCCCGCGTCTGAGACGACGGCGATGCTGCGTCCCTCTTCAAGTAGTTGGGCCAACTCTGCTGCGCGCTCGCGCTCGTTGTGTTCGTGATAACTAAGGGTTCTGGTTGTGATGCCGTAGTGATTCAGTAGGACGCGCGTGTGGCGCGTGTCTTCGCAGGCAATCAGGTCCACCTCGCCGAGCAGCCTGAGCGCACGCGCGCTGATGTCTTCAAGATTGCCGATGGGTGTTGCCACCAGATAGAGCGTGCCTGCCATGAGCGTATTTTGGCATTGTGACGCCCAAAAGGCGAAAGCTCAGGCTCACACTCCACAAGAGAGTATGAGCCTGAGCTTTTTTCGGTTTAGAGCGCGGAGCTTGAAGCTAACGCGCGCAGGTTAACGCTTAGGGTCTGCGCTGCCACCACGGAGCGTTGGGACGACGATTGCGGTCGTCGCGTCGCCAGTCGTCATCGCGGTCATAACCGCCGTTGCCGTTGATGCGGTAGCTGTAAAAATCCGCGATGATGCGCAAGTCCTGACGGATCTGCCACCAATCGGATGCGGCGCGTGAATCGAGCCGTTGACGCGAGATGAAGCGGTCAATGCGCGAACCCAACTGCAAGAGTCTGTGTGCTTCATCAGCGCCGCGGTTAATATTGCGCCCGTCGCCGACCTCGTTTCTAAGATCGTTCGCCACGTTGCGAAACTCTCTAGCCATCTCGTTGATACGGTCTTCACGACGCGTATCATCATAACGACTGCGGTCGAGCGCTTCGTCTATGTGGCGCTGGAAGTCGCGACTGCGGTCGCTGACGCGTCGAGCGGCGTCGCGCAGCGAGCGGTTGTAGCGGTCGTTGCGGCCATAGTCTTCATAGCGGCCGCGTCCATACGTGCCTTGCGCCGCCGCCATCAAGGGCAGGCAGAGCGCTATCAATGCGGTGGCAACCACCGTCAAAATTGTACGTCGGTTAGTCATTACTTTTTATCTCCTCGCCAGATTTCTTTGTCGCGGCGACCGAAAGCTTTCGTGCCCGGGTCTGTTTGAATAGGTGTCGGGGTTTTTCGGTCTGCCATGTCTTTAACGCTTCATCCGGGGAAATCTAAGATGCCGAGCGTTCCTCTGTTCGTGCTGCTTGGCAAGGGCTGTGCCGTTGCGAAAAGCGGCCCGCTTACTGGCGAAAGATAACGAGAAAACTGGAAAAAGGCGTGCCTTTGTTAACGGCGCATGCGCGTCCCATAAACTTTTACGCTGCCGGATAACGTGCACGACGTATCTCATATCGTCAAAAATCGTGTGTGAAGGCGGAAGATGTAGACAGAAAAGATGGACGGGTGAAAGAGAAACGGATGGATGAGAGCGCGGCTCTTCATGTTGAGTAGCCGCGCTCTCATCCATCCGTTTCTGTTTTCAGTTGCCGAGGAATCTCTGTAGGTGGCGGCGCATTCCGGCTTCGACGAGCGGCGAGCGAGCGCCTCCTTCTTCGAGCAAGACCCACTGCGGCGCATCCGTGCCCTGACGGACGAGCAGCAACTCTCCGTCTGCGCCGCGCAAGCCGAAGTGTTTGATACGACCGCAGGCTAGCCCGTTGCCGCGAATGAATCCGTCCGAGGGCGCGCGCGGCCAGCCCGCCTCGATTGAGAGTTGGCGCACGCCCGCGCGAAACGTGAGCAGCGTGCCGACCATCGTCGCGTTGCCAACACTGAAACGATGCCCCTCGTTTCTCGTTAGTTGAACGCCCGCATTTGTGCGGTTAGCTTCGCCCGCAAGCCTTGTGAAAGTGTTGAGCAGCCAGTCAATGCCCGCGCTCCGCGCCAAGTCATTCGACGCACGGAGCCGCAGATACTCGGCCACGTCGTTGCGCCCGGCCACACGCGCACGCCGCTCCGCTTCAGCCACGACCCGTGCCCATGTTTCGTCAAGCTCGCTCAACCGAAAACCTCACGAAGGGGAGATAAGAAAAAGTTTGAAAAGTGAAAAGGTGAAAGCCATTCTCAGACATTGCGGCGAAGCCTAATGCGGCTATTTCTCGTTGCTGACCTTTTCACCCTTTTCCCTTTGTCTTTCTTCTGATGTTATCATGCCCGCGCGTTTTAGCTCCTGTAAACTGCGAGTCCGGCCCGGGGTGGACTCGACCGTGAGGATACCTCAACAAACATGATACCTGTGGGCCATTGCAAACGTTCAACAGCCGCGCTCGCGCTTTCGTTCATCCTTCTACTCTCTTCGTCCGGCATAAATCCGGCGTTGGCCCAGAGACGCACGTCCGGCCAGACACAGAATCCTTCGACCAACGCACAACAGCGCCCCGCTCAGGCCGCCGCCAACACCGCGACTCGTGCGCGACTCGTGCTGCTGATAGTCGTGGACCAGTTTCGTTACGATTATCTTGAACGCTTCGGCGACCTCTTCATCTCAGGCGGCCTCAAGCGACTCCTGCGCGAAGGCGCATCATGGACGGAAGCCAACTACGACCACGTGCCGACCTATACTGCGCCCGGCCACGCGACGTTGATGACAGGCACTTGGCCCGCCGAAAACGGCATCGTCGCTAATGATTGGTATGACCGCGATGCGCAGAAGATTGTCTCAAACGTTTCCGACCCCGAAGACAAAACAGACAGGCCCGCCTACCAGCTTTTCGGCGGCGGTGCGATTGAGAGAGCATCAACACCGCGCCGCCTGACTGCCTCTACGCTTGGCGACGAAATTCGCATGATGACAGGCGGCCGCTCGAAGGTCATCGGCATCTCCGTCAAAGACCGCGCGGCCATCCTGCCCGCAGGGCGTCATGCGACGGCAGCTTACTGGTTCAGCACGCAGACCGGGAACATGGTCTCCACCAGTTACTACTTCACGCAACTGCCCGCGTGGGTCGAAAAGTTTAATCAGGCTCGCCGCGCCGACCACTTCATCGCGCAGCCCTGGCCGCGTCTGCTGCCAAGCGAAGCGGAGTATCTGAAACGAGCGGGCGCGGATGCACCGCCCTGGGAAAAATTCGGCAGCGCGACCGATGCGGACGTGAGCTTCCCTCACAGCTTCCGTAAAAACCAGACCGCCGATGTTTATGCTCCGCTCGATTCCTCGCCTTTCTCAAACGACATGCTGCTGGAATTCACGCAGGCTGCCATCATCAACGAAGGCTTAGGACAGGATACGGACACGGATGTCTTGACGCTGAGCTTTTCGGCCAACGATTACGTAGGCCATTTCTACGGGCCGTACAGTCAGGAAGCGATGGACATCACACTGCGGACTGACCGACAGATTGCGGCGCTGCTTGATTTCGTCAACAGTCGCATCGGGCTGCAAAATACGCTCGTCGCCTTCACGGCCGACCACGGCGTTGCGCCCGTCCCTGAACACGCTGCCGCGCTCAATCTCCCCGGCTCGCGCATCGGCAGCACCCAACTGCTAGACGCCGTTAAGGCCGCAATCCGTCAACGGTACGGGCGCAAAGATGACTCGAAAGATTCGACCGCCGATTACGTGCTGAATCTCTCGAACGCCAACATCTTTTTTAACCTCGCGGCGCTTCGTCGCGACCGCATCAGCCTTGAAGAGATAGAGACCGTGGCGGGCGATGCCGCGCTGCAAGTCCCCGGCATCGCTCGTTATTTTACGCGCACGCAATTGCAGCGTGCGGCGATTCCGCCCGCTGACCCCGTAGCACGTCGCGTGCTGCACGGCTTCAACTCGCGCCGCAGCGGAGATGTTATCCTGATAACAGAGCCTTTCAAGTATCTCGAAACGTTTATCCCGGCCACACACGGCTCGCCTTACTCTTACGATACACACGTTCCTTTAATCATCATGGGCCGCGGACTCACGCCCGGCCGCTACAATCAAGCCGCCACGCCAGCCGATATTGCTCCGACGCTCGCCAACCTGCTCGGAGTGCAAGCGCCAAGTAATTCTACTGGACGAGTGCTCGCCGAAGCCTTCGTAGTGAGGTCACAAAGATAGGAGCGAATTAATCCGGCGGGCGGATTCACTAAATAAGTAAGACGATGAAAAAAGCAATCTACTTTTCAATTCTTTCATTCATGCTCATCTGTCTGGCAGCGCTCACGCAGACCGCAGCCATCGCACAGGAGCGGCCCGCTGGCAGCGTCGTCACAACAGAGCCTACGCCTCAAACTGCAAGCGAAACTTCCGGCAACGATCCCTTAAGAGCAGAGTTGAAAGCGATTACGGACTTGCCGGCTGCCGAACGTATCCCAAAGCTCAAAGCCTTCATCGAGGCGAATCCGCTCTCGGCCTTAAAGCTGCGCGCGCAGGAGTTAATCGTCAGCGCTCGCGCCACAATAGGCGACGAAAGATTGCGGGCGGGTGATGCAGCAGGCGGCTTGGAACAGTTTCGACAGGCAGTTGCGGAGAGTCCGACCAACATGTCCGAGCGTGTCTTCGCGGACGTGCTCTCAAGAATTCCGCTTAACCTGTATTTGCGTGGCGAGCGTGCGGCGGCCTTTGAAATCGAGCGGCTGATTGAAGCGCGTGCCAAGGATAATCCGCAGCGTTTGATGCTGCTCACAGCCTTTTATCTGAACATCGAAGAGGGAGACGAAGCCGCGCGCCTCGCAGAGATGGTCATCAAGCTCGCGCCGGAGATGCCTGCCGCTTATCAGGCTCTAGGCGCTGCGCGCCACATAGCTTTGCGCCTGGATGATGCCATTGCCGCCTATACGCGCGCGCTCCAACTCGACTCGAAATCGGCGCGTTCTCGTCGCAGCCTCGCGGATTTGCGACGCGCAACAGGTAAGACTGAAGATGCGCTCACGCTCTATCGTGAGTTGCTGCAAGCAGACCGCTCGGACAAGCTCGCGCGCTCCGGCCTCGTTCTCTCCCTTTTTGATTTGGGCAGAAAGGATGAGGCCGAACGTGAGATGGAAGCGGCTTTGAAGGATGAGCCGCGCAATCTCTCGCTACTGACGGGCGCGGCTTACTGGTATGCGGCGCATAATGACGGCGCGCGTGCAGTCGAGTTGGCCCAGCGGGCCATCGAAATCGAGGCGCGTTATACGTGGGCCCACATCGCGCTGGCCCGCGGGCTCGTTCAGCAGAAGCGTCCGCTTGATGCCGAGCGCGCTCTGAGGTTCGCGCGCCAGTACGGGCGTTTCCCCACACTTGACTACGAACTTGCCAGTGCGCTTTCCGCCGCCGGTCTCTACGAGGAAGCGGCGACCGAACTATCGCGCACCTTTACGCTCAAAGGCGACCAGCTTGAGACGCTGCTTGCCGGACGCACGCGCGCCCAGGGCCCAAGCTTTATCGAACTGCTCGCTCTCGAACGCCGCGCCGGAATCTTTCAACCCGTCGTGGCCGACACGGAAGATAACGCGCGCCTGCTCAAAAGTCTGCTCGCGTTTCGCAATGCCTTGAATCCGTCGGGCGGGCGCGCACGCATTAAAGAAGCAGAGGCCACGAGCGCCGCGCGGGAATGGGCTGCTGGCACAGATGCGATGCGCCTCTACAGGCAGTTGTACGCGGCGAGCCGTTTGCTTCAACAGAGAGTCGGCTGGCAGACGGCGCTTGAGTTAAGCGAGCAAGCCAGAAGCGGCGGCGTCGAAGCCGCGCTCGATGCCCCGGATGCCACGGCCGCAGTCATGGCCGACGAGTTGATGGACGCGCGTGCTCGTGCGATTAACTACGGCGGAACACTTGCGCTGCCCACCGTGCCGCGCAACGTGCTGTCCAGCATCCTGCGCGGCAAGATTGAAGACATCGCCGGTGTCGCTCTCTACAATCAGGAGAAGACGGCGGACGCTATCCTACACCTGCGCCGCGCCGTCAGCGTCCTGCCTGAAAACTCCGCCTACTGGCGTGCAGCGCAGTCGCATCTCGGCGCGGCCTACACGGCCAGCGGCAACGAGCAGGAAGCCCTCGCCGCCTATCTTAAAAGCTACGATCGGAACGCGCCCGACCCCATCCGTCGTGCTCTCATCGAAGGTCTCTATCGTAAAGTCAACGGCTCGCTCGAAGGGCTTGACGCCGTGCTCGGCGCAGGCTCGCCTGCAACCGCCACCACCATCGCGCAGAACACGAATCAAACACAGGCGGACATCACGCCTGCAACGACGGCTCAGCAGCCCTCAAGCCCTGCGCCGACTCCCGAAGCCTCGACAGTCGCAGCAACAGAGACTCCGACATCAACGCCCGACCAGACGCCGACTGCAACGCCTGAGCCGACGCCCAACCCGACACCCGGCCCCGCTCAGCCAGCGGAAACGGAAACGAGCGCCGTGCCAAGAACTGCTGTGCCGGATGCAACGCCGCAGCCCGCGCCCGCCGATGCAGAGACCGCTGCAAACAGAGAACAGCAGCCCGCGCGGACAACCACCGACCCGACCGCCAGCAGGCGACGTACGAGAACCGCAGAGCGCACGCCCGGAAGCAGCCAGCAGTGTACTTTCAGCGTCAGCGACGAACCCTTGACCCTTCGCAGCAACGGAGGCTCCATCATCATCCCCGTCAACCTAAGCGGCGCTGAACCCGGCAGCCTTCAGGCCACCACGCCCGATTGGGCAGACATCGCCGTCTTCGCCGAGCCGAAAACAAACATCGAAAGCGGCGTCTTTAACTACTCTATTACCTCCGTCAGCAAACGCACGGGCACGTTCTCCGTCGTCTTCAAATCGCCCTGCGGCACAAAGAAAGTCACCGTCAACGTCAAATAAGGGCAAAAGGTAAAAGTAAAAAGGCAAAAGTGAGGAAAAACCGCTGATGCAGACGGCGGCTTCCCTCTTCCTTTTGCCTTTTACCTTTTTACTTTTACCTTGATTTGCAACCGCCCTGCCCCGTCAATCATCATAAAAACTCGACCGCATAGCCAGTTTTGGACTGATATTCTCGCTTCGGTCTTGGCACGTTGTTCGACCGGCGCTTCGCTTGAGGGGTGGCGGAAGAGCGCAAAGGCGGTTGTTGAAGCCCGCGCGGGCAGCAGCGTGTATAATCCCCAAATAAACCGAAACGACTATTTCTGCCGGACGACTTTTGATGATGAAAAACAGATTCCGCATCTCCCTGAAAATCGCGCTGCTCGGCCTTGCGATTCTCGCCTTTTTTAGTTCCACACACGCGCAGCAGACGGGCCGCGCTCGCTACGACGTAACCAACTACCGTATCGAAGCACAGCTTTTCCCATCCGAGCACATGCTGCGGGCGGGCGCTGACGTGACACTCGTGCCGCTCGATGCGACGCGCTCTGTCGTCTTCGAGTTGAACGGCTCGCTCAAGGTGGAAGCCATTGAATACAAGGGCAAGCCCTTGACCAACTTTGTGCAGGATGCGGTCGGCGTCGGAGATTTGGGGCCGAGCGTGCGCATTGATTTGGGCGAAGTCGTCCCGGCCAATCAGTCCATCACGCTCCGTTTCCGTTGGAGCGGCGCGCTGCAATCGCCCGAAGGCGGCCCGCTTGCGACGCGTCGGCTGGCCTATGTCGGCATGGAAGGCTCATATCTGATGTACGCGGCGCGCTGGTTTCCCTTCCACGATTATGCGGCCGACCGCGCGACCGCGGAGATTGGAATCACCGTTCCCACTGGAACGCAGGTCGCAGGCTACAGCGACGAAGCAGTCGTCCAGCAAGCCATTGCTAAAGACGGCGCGACGCGCTTCCGCTTCGTCTATAAACAGCCAGCGCTCATCGGCAACATCGTCGCCGGGCCATACATCACCCGCAATCTCCGTTTCGGTAACTACGAGATACAGTTTTACGCCAAGCCCGGCAGCGAAGGCCGCATCGAAAACTACGCGGAGCTGATGGGCAACGCCTTGCAGTTTTATACGCAGCGCTACGGCCAGCCAGCCTTCGGCACGAAGTTTATCGTCGCGCAGATTGACGACGAAAGCCTAGACGCATACAGCGCACCCGGCATGCAGTTTCTCGCCACGAAGCTTTTCGACCCGCAACGCCCCGCGCCGGAAGATCGCCTGCAACGCGAGGTGGCCTATCAATGGTGGGGTCAGACGGTCGGCCTGAAGTCTTTCGATGACGCATGGCTGTCGCAGGGGTTGGCCGAGTGGAGCGGGTTTGCTTTGCGCGAGCAGTCGCTTTCGGGCGGGCCGCTCGATGCTGCTCAACGAGAGATGCAGGAACGCGCCTTAACCTTTGAGCAGACGGCTTCGATTGCACGCGCGCCCGCAGCGCTCGACGATCAATCCTCAGCCTACCAGTCAATCGTCTTCTACAAGGGCGCGATGGTCTTCCGCATGCTGCGCGAAACGCTCGGCGCAGAGCAGTTCAACCAGTTGTTGCGCACCTTCTTCGAGCAGTATCGCGGCAAGAGCGCTTCGATTGACGATTTCGAGAAGCTGACTTCGCAGATCGCCGGCCGCAACATGCGCTACTTCTTCGCGCTCTGGGTAGAAGGAACGGGCGTGCCGGAATTCTCTGTTGACTACCAGATTATTCGCACGCGCGGCGGGAAATTTCGTTCGCGCGGAACCGTCAAGCAAAACTTTGAGACGCTGCGCATGCCCGTCGAAGTTATGCTCCGCTCCGAAAGCGGCAACGACGTGACGACGATTCGCATGGAAGACAAGAGCGAGGATTTCAGCTTTGAATCAAGCGGTCAGCCCTTGGAAGTAATAGTTGACCCGAACAACAAAATCCTGCGCATGTCAGACGAGTTGCGCGTCTCTGTGGTCGCGCGGCGCGGCATCGAGCAGTTTAAGGAAGGTCAGTATGCGGAGGCGCAGCAGCAGTTGGAGGCAGCGCTCAAGCTCGACAAGTCAAACTCCTGGGTCTACTACAACCTCGGCCTGCTCTTCCTCGAACAGCGCAACTGGAATCTCGCGCTCGACAACTTCGCAGCAGCACTCGACGGCAATCTGAAACCCTCCTGGATTGAAGCCTGGGCCCACATCAAGCGCGGCAATACCTACGACGCTAAAGGTGATAGAGCGCGCGCCGTCAAGGAATACGAGCGTGCGATTGACACGGGCATTTCCTACGACAACGCGCAGGCCGTCGCCAAGAAATTTCTAGCCACACCCTTTGACCCGAAGAACTAGCAAACGCAAGCCTCCTCACAGGGAGCGCCGGAATAAACAACGGGCAAAACTTTTCAGTAAACAAGAAGGGCGTCGCAATTTAAACTGCGACGCCCTTCTTCTTCGTTCAGCGAAACTGTTTGAGCGCACATCAAGCGGGCGGGACGGCGACGACGGCCACGCCCTTTTCATCAGCCAGCCGCATCATCTCTTCGCGGTCGAACATCAAAGTCTTGCCCGCCGTAATGCAGAGACACGTTGCGCCCGCTTCGAGCATCGTTTGAATCGTGGGCGTGCCGACGACCGGCACGTCAAAGCGCATATCCTGAGCGGGCTTGGCGACTTTAATCACGGTGAGGCGTCCGCGCGCTAATGTCCCCGCGCGGCGGACTGTAGCGTCCGTTCCCTCCATCGCTTCTATCGCAACGCAGGCGCGTGCGCGCACGACGATGGTTTGGCCCAAGTCAAGCCGCGCGATTTCGTGTGCGACTTCAAGACCGTATTCGATGTCGCCCTGCTCGCGCTTGTCGGGCGCGCGGCGCGAAAGCGTTCCCTCCTGCGGGAGCAGGTCTTGCAGAAAGAAGGTCGAATCAATCAGCTCTATGCCTTCGCTCGCCAATTCCTGCGCGACCGCTCCAATCAGAGCGTCCGTATTGCGGCGCGGCAGCCTCAGCAGCATTTTCAGCATACGCACATCAGGAAGCGCGCCGCTGAAAATCTGCACGTGCTTGACCTGTCCAGCCATAATCGCCCGCTCCACCCGCTCGCGCTTGAAGAAGCGAATCATCTTCCCCAACTGTCCTATGCCAATCCACACGACGCGCTCCGCCACGCGTTCAATCTCCGGGTCTGTCTCCTCGCGAATCGCCGCCACCGACAGAGACACCCCTGCGCGACGCGCTCCCTCAAGCACGAGAAAAGGAAATCGCCCGTTGCCCGCAATCAGTCCGTAACGCATAAAAGAAACGATGAAGTAGGAACGATGAACGATGAAGAAGGAGCAGCTTGCTTTTCATTCCGCGTTCATCGTTCCGCGTTCATACTTTCACTTGATGACTCCGCGTTTGGAAGTTTCGATGAAGCGGACGAGTTCGTCAACTTCGCTGGATTCTGTAATCTCTTCGCGGATGGCCTGGAGCGCCTGTGAAGTGTTGAGGCGCGAGTTTAAGAGCAGATGAAAGGCATGGTGTAGAGCTTTGATGACTTCTTTCGCGTAGCCGCGACGCTTCATGCCCGTGATGTTGAGGCCGTAGCAGCGCGCGTGGTTGCCGACGGAGAGCGCGAAGGGGAGCGCGTCTTTGACGACGACCGAGTAGCCGCCGATGTAGGCTTCGCGCCCGACGCGGCAGAATTGATGAACGCCGGAATACGCGCCGATGTTTGCGCCGTCTTCGACCGCGACGTGTCCGGCGAGCGTTGCGCCATTAGCCATAATGACGCGGTTGCCGATGATGCAATCATGCGCGATGTGTGCCTGTGCCATAATCAGGCAATCGTCGCCGGTCTGGGTCACCATCCCTCCGCCCTCTGTGCCGCGATGGATGGTGACAAACTCGCGTATCGAACAGCGCCGCCCGATGCGCGTCTCGGCAGGCTCGCCCTTGTACTTCAAGTCCTGCGAAGCAAGCCCGATGGAGACGAACGGGAAGACGTGTGTGGCGTCGCCAATCTCCGTGCGCCCGTCAACGACCGCATGCGCTTCGAGGCGAACGCCCTCTCCTAAAGTCACTTCATCGCCGACGACCGCAAACGGGCCGATAGAGCAGTCGCGACCGATGCGCGCCCGCGGGCTGATGATTGCCGTCGGGTGAATGTTCTGCATTAGAAGTAAAAAGGTAAAAGGTAAAAGGCAAAAGGAAGGCGGAAACCACTTTTGATTAAAACTGGCTTCCTCAAACTTTTGCCTTTTACCTTTTTACTTTTACCTTTCATCCGTTCTTGTCGCCGATGAAACTCATAATCTCGGCTTCGGCGGCGAGTTGGTTGTCAACGGTGGCGCGCCCGCGCATGCGCTGAACGCGCGAGCCGACGCGAAGCGGCGTGACTTCTATGATCAGCGTATCGCCGGGCACGACGGGGCGGCGAAAGCGCGCGTTATCTATGCCGCTGAAAAGCGGCAGCTTGTCTGCGCCGTCCGCCATCTGCGAGAGCGCATAGACGGCCCCGACCTGCGCCATCGCCTCCACTATCAGCACGCCCGGCATGACAGGCATCTGCGGATAATGGCCCTGAAAAAAATACTCGTTAACCGTCACCTGCTTGAGGCCGACGATGCGTTCGCCGGGCACAAGCTCGATGATGCGGTCAACAAGCAGGAAAGGGTAGCGGTGCGGCAGGATGGCTTGAATCGCGCGAACGTCTAGAACGGTCTCCATAGCTTCGGTCTCGAAAGTCTCTCGCAGGCGGAAGAGAGAGAAGGGATAGGCGCGTGCCGGAAACTGACTTGCGCGGGCCGGCTCCGCTCTGAAACGCAGAATGCGGAGCGCGGAAGCTTTGCGCCAGCCTCCTCGCTCCGCACCTATCGAAAAGAGAGCGCCCCGGCTTGGACGGCTTACCTCGAAGCTGTCGCCGGATGCGTTCGGTTGTACTCGACGATGAAAGCTTCCGTCACGTCCATCGCCGGATTGACCGTCAGGACGGCGGGCATCAGTTTGCTGATGTCCAGGATCATCGTGATGCCGCGCTGATTGGCAAACTCGGTCAGCGACTTGCCGATGTCCTGCGAAATCGGGCTGACGACTGCCTCATAGCGTTTCTGGAAGAGCGCGTCCGCGTCCTCTTTCTTGCGCTTCATGTCGCGCTGCAACTGCTCTGCCTCATCCTGCTTGGCCTGAATCGTCTTCGGGTCAACTACGGGAGCGGCGCTGAACTTCTGAATCTCTTCGGCCAGAGACTTCAACCGGGTGTTCATCGTGGTCAACTCGGTCTGGCGCGGCTGAAACTCTTTTTCCAGAGACTTAATCGCATTGATGTAGCGCGTGATGCCGACCTTCTCATCACCGAAGGCTTCGGTGTTGATGAAAGCGATCTTGCTTTCAGGCACGTTGGCATTCGGGTTCGATGCGGCAGCAGCCGGTCTGGCCGGGGTCGTGGCAGCCGGGCGTCCGGGCGTGCTTCCCTGCGCGAAGGCCGAGATGGCGGTGATGGCCGCGAGGAAAGTTGATGCGGCGATCAGACGAAATATTCTCATAGCGTTTCTTGTAATACTCCTTACGGTAAAAGGCGATGCTTCCGGGGGTCGAAAATGATAAATAGTTGGTGAACAGGCAAAACGGGCCGTTTTTATACGCCGTTTGAGACCGTTAACCGCTTACCCTCTTCTGATGTCAACACCGCCTGTAAAGTTGACCTGAGACAATTAAAAAGTGCGACCGACGCTGAAGCGGAAGACGCTTTTCTTCTCGTTGAAATTAAACGGAAAACCATCAATGACCTGGTTGCCGCGAGCGTTCGGATTATACGCGTAAATCAGGCGAAACGGCACGTTGATAACCGGGACCTGAAAACGCAACTCCGCGCCAATACTGGAACGAAAATCGCTGAATCTGGAAAATAAGCCTTCGCCGAGGCGGACGACCGTGTTGGTCTGCGCTTCGCCGCGCAGGAAAACCTGTTGAAAACCGACCGGCAGGAGCGTGTTCGGGTCGAGCGGGCCAGTGCGCTGCGCGGCCGTCAGTTCGTCCTGTGTGACGAGCCTGTTGTCGCGAAGCACGAGGCCGCCGAAGGGTGAAATGGCGAGCGGCGTATTGCAGGCGACCAGTGTGTTTAAGGTGACTGTGGCGCTGCCGCCGCGACACGGAATCGCACCGACGGTGGGTAAGAAGTTTGTCGCATCCAGAAAGTTGCTTGAGAAAATCTGGTCGCTGCCTTTGCGCAGGTTAAAGGCCGAGCCGATGTCGGCAAAGGCTGCGACGCTGACCGCGCCGAAAAGCGGGATGCGGTATTCAAAGTTTCCGAGGAGCTGCGTGTCGCCGCCGATGGCCGTGAAGTTGCGCGGCAACTGCACGCGGTTGTTGCCGGTCGGGCCTGTAAATGTGCCGACCGCTGCAAGGTTCTGCACACCTTGAACCGGGTCGGGCGTGCCGGAGACGTTGTTGGCGATGACGATGTTGCGCGACGTGATAAACGTGTCGAGCGGAACAATCGGACTGATGGAGCGGACGTTGTAGCCGCGAATCGTAAATTCGTCGCCGAGGAAGAAGCGCTCGTAAATCGGGATGCCGTCAATGAAGGCGAGTGAGCCTGAGTTTCTAATCTTCTCGCTCGTCGCAAAGCTGCCGACGTGGCCCATCACGATGCGGAAGCCGAAGACTTCCGGCTGCTGGTCGCGCCCTTTGCGGCGCACAGGAATATACTGCGTAAACGAGAGCGTCGGAGCATAGGTGCGCACGTCGCCGCCCAGACCTGCGAAGGCGAGCGAGGAGCTAATCTGCTGGCCGCGCACGGGGTCTGTCGGGTCTTTGGCAAAGCCGCGCGAGTCGTAGACGAAAGAGCCTGTGATGCGGCTGGTCAGAATGTTGGGCTGAGCGTAAATGACGGGGATGAACCGTGCGTTGTCCGGGTCGTTATTAACGGCCGGGTCTGTCACGCTCGTCTGCGAAATCTGATACGAGAGACCGACGCGCGTTAACTGCGTAAACGGGCGCTTGCGGTAAAATTCGGAGAGCAGGGAACTGGCGAAGATTGACGCGCCGAGCGAACTGCGCGTAAACAGATTCTCGTCGCTGACGCTGAAGAAATCGAGCGACGAGCCGAAGAGTCCCTGTTGCGCGTCAACGTTCTGCGAGAGAAACGTGCCTTCGCCAAAAAACTTCTGCCGGAACGCGAAGAGAGAGAAGCCGATGCTAATCGGACGATTACGGAAATAAGGCTCTGTGAAAGAGAACTGGAAAGAGCGCTGGCGATTACCGGCCGCGATGTTGATGGAGAGCGTTTCGCCGCGCCCCAAGAGGTTGTTGGTCGAGTATTCCAGACCGAAGAAGGAGCCGCCGATGCCGGAAAGGCCGCCGTTGAAAGTGATCTGCTGTCGTCCGCGCTCCGTGACTTTCAGGTTGACCTCAACCTCCGCCGTCTCTTCGTTAGTACGAAAATCAGCATCCTTTTCACCGTCAATCGGCTCGAAGAAGCCAAGCTGGTTGAGGCGCAGCACGGAAACGTCGAAGGCGCGCTGGTTGAATGTGTCGCCCTCGTTAATCAGCACTTCGCGACGCAGCACAGAATCGCGCGTAAACGTGTTGCCTAAAAACTCAAGGCGTCGCAAGGTAAACTGCTTGCCCTCGATAATCGTGAAAGTGAAATCCGCGATGCCCTCTTTCGGATTTGTCGGGTTGTCTCTGAACGTCGGGTTCACTTCATACTCGTATTGAATGAAACCCTGCGAGCCGTAAGCCTTGCGTAAATCTTCCTGCAAGGTTTTGCCGATGCGCTCGCCGTTGGCGACATCGCCGGTCTTCAAATCAATAGCACCGCGAATCTGCTGCTCGGAGAAGATTGAGTTGCCCTCAACCTTTAGCTCGCCGATGCGGTAGAGCTTGCCTTCCGAGATGGGAATCGTGACGCGCAAGGCTTCATCCGTCGAGGAGAGAAACGGCAGCGGGATGAAGAAGCCTGTCGTGCGACGGCCCAAGCCTTCGACGATGGGTTCGCCCGTGCGCGCTTGGAGGTAGCCTTTAGAACGCATGTAGAAGGTGACGCGGCGCAGGTCAACTTCCAGCTTCTCGCGGTCCAGAATGTCTTCGCTCTTGAAACGCGAAATCAGCCCTGCCTCCTTCACATACTTCATCTGCGAGCGCAGCTTGCCGTCGCTGAAGACCTCGTTGCCCGTAAACTCTATTTCGACGACGCGGACGCGCTCGCCTTCGTTGACGACAAAGGTGATGGCAACCGATGTGGCCGAAACTTCGTCGGGACGAATCTCGACGGTGGCATTGGGCCGTCCGCGAGAAGCCAGTAGCTCGCGGATAACGCGCGTCGCGTTGCGCAGCTTAACGGGGTCCTGGATGGATTCCTTCGAGACGCCGATGCGCTGTTCGCGGAAAGCCTTGAGCACGTCGGATTCGGCAACCGATTTCAAGCCCTCAAACTGAATATCACGGATGATAGGTAGTTCTTTGACTTCGAAGATGACGTTGATGCCGCCGCGCGCTCCCTCTTCCGTGAGGACACGCGTTTCCGTTTTATCGAAAAAGTTGAGCGCGAGCAGGGCAAGCAAATCGCGCTGCACCTGATCGGGGTTGTAAACGTCTCCGGCGCGCGTCTGCACGTAGTAGAGCAGGTCTTCATCGCGCAGGCGGCGGTTGCCCTGTATATCAACCGACTCGACAAGGCGCTGCCCGGTCTGCGCAGAGGCCCGCTGCGGATTGATAAAGAGAGCGCTGGTGATGGCAGCGCTCAAAAGGATGAGCCAGAAGAAGACACGACCGATTTGCATAAGTGCTCTTTCCCTCAGAGGTTCTTGAACAGACTTTAGGGAGCGAAAAATTTATAGGTAAAAATAAAAGGTAACAGGCAAAATGCCTTTGAATGCGCTTGGATGCCTTCAGACAAAGACTTGGATTCTGTGGCGTCAAACGCCGTTGCCAAATTCCTGTCCAGCAAAGTTGCGCATTATACAGGCAAAATCAGTCCAAAGTCCAAAGTCCAATGTCCAAAGTCTGCGGCAGTAAATTCCGACTTTGGACATTGGACGTTTGCCTTCGAACTAATAACAGCGCGGCGCAAAATCCGCCTGAGCGATTCCTACAGTCTTGCGCTTTACTTTTGACACCGAACAGCGGAAATGGTTGGCACGCCCGTACGGATTTCTCGCGATTCAACGAAAGCGGCTGCTTCGGGCTGCGTCTCAGGCTCGCTGGACTGAAGACGGCACTAACCCCTTTGCTGTTACAACAAACAGCAACAGCGGTTGGTCGCTTTAGTGAATCAGCAGCGCGTCGCCCGGTTCTTCGACACCTGCGGGGCGATAATTCAATTCGTTTCCGTCCAGAAAGACTTCAATCAGCGTCGCCTCGCCGAGATGACCCTGTATGAGGGCTTCGGAAAGCGGGTCTTCGACGTGCTTTTGCAGCGCACGCCGCAAGGGCCGCGCACCATAGGAGCGGTCGGCGCAGGTCTTTCTGACGAGCCAGCGCTTAGCCTCATCCGTTAGCCTCACTTCGAGGCCGCGATTGTTGAGCGTCCGATTCATCTGCTCTATCTGAAGCTGCACGACTTCGAGCAGGTCTTCGTCGTTGAGTTGGTCGAAGATGATAATCTCGTCCAGACGATTGATGAATTCGGGATTAAACGTCTGGCGCACGGCCGACATCACCATCTCTTCCAGCTTATCGCGCGACGCATCGCTTGTGGCCTGAAAGCCCATCGTGCCTTTCTTCTGTATGAAGCGCGCGCCGATGTTGGAAGTCATAATGATGATGGTGTTCTTAAAGTCAACTGTGTTGCCGAGCGCGTCCGTCAGGATTCCATCTTCAAAGA
This sequence comes from Pyrinomonadaceae bacterium, assembly GCA_036382855.1. Lineage (GTDB taxonomy): Bacteria > Acidobacteriota > Blastocatellia > Pyrinomonadales > Pyrinomonadaceae > DASVTR01. Next base: position 261,580 of record DASVPO010000006.1, read on the forward strand.
CTTGCAGCAGGACGTTGAAGATGTCTGGGTGCGCTTTTTCAATCTCGTCGAAGAGCAGGACGGAATAGGGCGAACGCTTGATGCGCTCCGTTAGTTGACCGCCTTCCTCGTGGCCGACGTAGCCCGGCGGGCTGCCTATCATCTTCGAGACGGAGTGTTTCTCCATAAACTCCGACATGTCGAAGCGAATCATCGCGCGCTCCGAGCCGAAGAGAAACTCCGCGAGCGAGCGAGCGACTTCCGTCTTGCCGACGCCCGTTGGCCCAAGAAACAGGAACGAGCCGACAGGCCGCTGCGGATTCTTTAATCCTGCGCGCGACCTTCTGATAGCACGCGCTAAGGCTGAGATGGCCGGGCGTTGAGAGATGATGCGCTCATGCAGGCTCAGTTCGATGCGCAGAAGTTTCTGCGTCTCTTCTTCCTTGAGCGACATGATGGGAATACCCGTCCAGCGTGCGATGACCTCCTCGATGTCGTCCTTCGTGACGGCGGCCGCGACAAAAGCGTCTTCGTCAGGCTCGTTAATCCTGAGGCCGCTGCCGAGCGGTTTTTCCGGCGAATAGGAAGAGCGCGACCAATCATTAGTGTTGGGCCAATCGGGTTCTAAGTTTCCCTGCTCGCGTCGCACGCGCAGTTTGACGCGCGCCCCTGCCTCGTCAATCACGTCAATAGCTTTGTCTGGCAGAAAACGGTCCGGGATATAGCGGTTCGATTGATAGACGGCGGCTTCGAGCGCGTCTTCCGTGTAGCGCACCTGATGAAAACTTTCGTAGCGCTCACGCACGCCGTCAAGAATTTGCACAGCCTCGGATTCCGACGGCGGCGGCACTTTCACAGCCTGAAAACGGCGCTCAAGCGAGCGGTCTTTCTCGATTGACTTACGGAACTCCGCCGGGGTAGTAGCGCCTATACACTGAACTTCGCCGCGCGAGAGAGCGGGCTTCAGAATATTCGCGGCGTCGAGCGAGCCTTCGGCCGAGCCTGCGCCGACCAGCGTGTGAAGCTCGTCAATGAAGACGATGTAGTGCGGGTTTTCAATCAACTCGCGCATAATCTGCTTCAGGCGTTCTTCAAACTGGCCGCGATACTTCGTGCCCGCGACAATCAGCGACAGATCGAGCGACAGGATGCGCTTGTTTTCCAGAAACGACGGCACATCGCCGGAGATAATGCGTTGGGCCAATCCTTCGACGATGGCCGTCTTGCCAACGCCGGGTTCGCCAATGAGCACTGGATTGTTCTTCGTGCGACGGCAGAGAATCTGCACGACGCGTTCAATCTCCGCTTCGCGCCCGACGAGAGGGTCAAGCTTATCGGAGGCCGCGTCGTCCGTCAGGTCGCGCGAAAATTCCACCAGGTGCGGCGTGTCCTTCTTCTGCGAGGCACGCGCATCAGCGCCGGTTTGTCGTGCTATCTCGTCGCGGACGGCGTTAAGCCGCAGCCCGCGCTCGTAGAGAATCTCCGCGGCCATCGAGCGCTCTTCGCGCAGGAGGCCCAAAAGCAGATGCTCTGTTCCGATGTGGCGATGCTGCAAGCGGTCGGACTCTTCGTGTGCGTAGGCGAGCACGCGCTTAGTTTCGGGCGCGAGCGGTAGCTCAACAGAGGTTGAGATCTTTTCTCTGAGCAGCGTGCGCCCTTCTATCTCCTTGCGCACGGCTTCAATCGAGACCTGCGCGCGCGGGAAGAAACGGCTGGTGAGGGTTTTGTCTTCACGCATCAGCCCCAGAAGCAGGTGTTCTGGCTCGATGGCAGGTGCGCCGAACTGTGATGCTTCATAGCGCGCAAAGAAAATGACGCGCCGCGCTTTTTCCGTATAGCGTTCGAACATGGTTGGCCTTATACCGCCGGATAACTTTTTAATGATGGCTTGACCGCAACGAGTGACCGAAGTTTCTGGGCGCTTCAGTCCGCCCAGCATTATAACCTAATGATACGAAAGGCAGAAGCGGGTTGATTAACAAAAATTCGGGCGGCCTCTGCCGGGGACAACAAAGAGCATGTGCCTGCGCCTTATCTTTCGTCTGAAAGATAGCTGAAACGGCAGGCTGCGAAGGTGTCGGCGGCCGTTGTCGGCTAGTCATAAACTGCGGCTCGACTCTTCGCCTTTCGGTCGTTCGCTCAAGCGGCCGTCTTGCAAGAGCAGCACGCGGTCGCAGGCGCTCGCTAGTCGTTCATTATGCGTGGCGACGATGATTACCGCACGTTTCTCAAGCGCGTAATCTGCGAGAGTTTGACCAATCTCAGCGCCGATGGCTGCATCAAGATTGCCCGTCGGCTCGTCTGCCAACACGAGGCGCGGCCCCTTGATGAGCGCACGCGCGACGGCGACTCTCTGTTGCTCGCCGCCCGAAAGCTGGCCGACGTTGTGTGTCGCGCGCGCCTCTAGTCCGATCTTCTGAAGCATGAGAAGCGCGCGGCGTGTGCTTGCGTCGCGCGGTTGGCGATTGATGAGAAGCGGGAGCGCTACGTTTTCAACTGCCGTCAAGTCGGGCAGCAGGTGATGAGACTGGAAGACGAAACCGACCTCGCGCTCGCGAAAGCGTGTTAACTCCGCTTCACCAGCCTCCGTCAGTTCAAACTCTCCGAAGCTGACCCGGCCAGCATCGGCCGCCTCAAGCCCTCCGAGGATATGCAGCAGCGTTGATTTCCCTGAGCCGGACGCGCCCACAATCGCCACCATCTCTCCCGCCTCAACCTCAAGGGAAGCGCCACGCAACACTTCGAGCCTCGCGCCCGCAGGCGTCAGAAAAGCCTTCTGCAAGTCCAGAGTCCAGAGTCCAGAGTCCAAAGTTTGTCTTCCGCCTTTAACGTCTAAAGACCGAAGCTTGGTGTCCGAAAGTCGAAGCTTAAAACGTGGCTTCGACTTTGGACCTTGGACTCTGGACTTTGGACTTAATTCGTATCCCGTAATGCTTCTGCGGGGCGCAGGCGTGCGGCCGCGCGCGCGGGATAGATGGTCGCCAGCAAGCTCAACAAGAGAGCGAGCAGCGCTGCCATCAGGACATCGCGCGCCTGCGGGTGAAAGGGCACGCTGCTGAGCGAGTAAACGTCAGCAGGGAGACTGACCAGCTTGTAGCGGTCGCCAGCCACACACAGGATAAGACCGAGCGCGACGCCGCAGAGCGCGCCGATACTGCCGACGCACGCGCCCTCTATGATAAAGACGTACATGATGCTGCGCGCACGCGCGCCCATCGCGCTCAGGATTGCAATGTCCGCGCGCCGCTCGACGACGACGAGGACGAGAGTGGTCGTAATGTTGAGCGCCGCTATCAGGATGATGAGCGCGAGAATGATGAGTCCCATCCGTCGTTCGAGCGCGAGCGCTGTGAAGAGTTGACGGTTGGCTTCCTGCCAGTCAACAGTTGTGAACTCCGCGCCCAAGCTCGCGCGCACGCGTGCGCCCGTCTCACCGGCCGCGTAGATGTCCGCGACCTCTATGCTGATGACGGAAGCGGCGGGCGCTGGCTGTCCTGCGAAACTGGCGGCGCTCGCAAGCGAAAGGTAGACCCACGACGCGTCATACTCGTAGAGGCCGGAACGGAAGATGCCCACGACGCGTACGCGACGGTAACGCGGAGCAAGCCCCAAGGGCGTCAGCGTCGTCTCGCCCGAAATAATCTGTGCGACATCGAGGGGTTTCAATCCTGCGCGCTCTGCCAGTTCTGCACCGATGACGACGGCGGGCAACTCGGCTTCCTCCGTCACTCCGTCAAACGACGTGACGGCAGGCGCTTTCTCATCCTCTCTCTTCTGCGCACGCCGTTCTACGCTCTTCTCTTCGCGCGGTGCGTGCTGTTGCTGCTCCCGTTGTTGTTCTTCTTCTGCGGTGGACGCGTCGCCGGTAGATGTTGAAGCAGCTTCTTTCTCAGCAGGCTGCTCGCGCAGGAGAGGCTCGAATGTGCCTGCGATGAGCGTGCGACGAATTTGCGCGACGGCGCTGCCGGATTCAGGGTCGAGCCCGCGCAGGACTGCGTAGGCAGAAGCCCTCGGGCCGCTCAGGAGCGCGCCTTCGTATGTGGTCGCAGTCGCATCCGTCACGCCTTTGACCGCGCGCACGCGCCGCAAAATGGTGCGCCAGTCCGACATCATCTCCCCGTCGGCGCGCATCAGCGTCAGATGCGCCGTGCCCTTCAGGATTTTGTCGCGCATCTCATCGCGAAAGCCGTTGCCGAGCGCAAGGGCGACGATGAGCGCGGCGACGCCAAAAGCGATGCCAAGAATTGCGGCCAGCGCCGTCACGCGGGCCAACCTGCGGCGGCGGCGCGAATAGAGATAACGGAGAGCGAGAAAGAGTTCGTAGGGCATGAAATTCCAAGTGAGGACGAAGGCGCAGCGATTAGGGCCTGACGACGGAATTTTCGGACGGCTCGTCGGCCCGCTTTTTTATAGTCAACTCGCTGACATGCCGTCTTGCTTTTTCGCCCTCGCGCCAGAACTTGCGCGCTCGCTTTAAGTCGCCTTCCATCTCGGCCAGTTTTCGTGCTTCATAAAGGAGCGCGGCCTTGTAGCTCCATGCTTTTTCGTTGTCTGGATTCAGGGCGATGGCCGTTTCCACTTCTTCCATGCCTTTGCTGACGCAGAGCGACGCACGGTTGAAGTCGTCCGTGTTGTCGGGCATCTTGAAGCGTGTCGTTTTTTTACCCTTCGCGCCGGTGAGCGTGTACTGGTTCGCTTTGTCTTCGGTGACGCGGAAGGAGCAGTCCCAATTTTTGCTGGCGAGAAAAACGTAGGCGTCGGCGCGCTTCTCTGTCGAGACAGTGGAATCGAGCGCGCGGCGTCTAATCCAGTCAAGCTGTTTGTCTGGCTCATTAAGTGCGCCGTAGAGAAAGCCTATGGCGTTGAAGGCTTCATCGTTATCGGGCCATCTATCGAGCATGCGCTGGTAGGCTGTGATGGCCTCGCGCGCTCTGGCTAGATTCTCCGGCGTCGAGATGCCCTGCCGGTACTGCGCGTGAATCGAGCGAGCGATAAAGGCGGGCGCGTTTGTTTGCGAAGGGTCAAGCTCAAGCGCGCGTTCGGAATGCTTTTGCGCTCCGGCAAAATCCCCAGCCCTGTAAGCGCGGGCGGCCTCCTGCAATTCTACGACGGCCGCGCGCACAGGGTCTTCAAATTGCTGCGCCTCTCTATTATCTCCGCTGAAGGGTGCTGTCGTTTTCTGGCCTGCGGCAAGAGATGTCAAACAGAGCAAGAGCAGCGCGTTTACAAATAGTCTCTTCATAACTGAACTGAAAACCCTTATAACTGAACTAAAAATCCTTTAGGCTTCCGCCTCGTTTTGTTAACACGTCCGGGCAGCTTTTCTCTAACTGATAATGATAATACGTGTGCTCGCGTCTCCTGTTTCCGTCAGGCGAATGGTGCAGCGGCGCTTTCCTTTGGTGGCATCAATACGGTCCGTATGGCTGTGCTTCTCGTCAATCCGCCAGCCGTTCTTCTTTAACTCTTCTCGATAATAAGTTGCAACCTTCTCCGTCGTCTCGGAAGCCAGGAGCGTCAGGTTAAGAGCCTGGCCCGCAGTCGGGGCTGAAACAATTTCTGCACCGGGATAAACGGGAATGTCCGAGGGAAAGTTTGATGGAAGTTTGGCGTTGCTCTCTTCCGTCGTGCCGGGCGGGGCGACGTGATGGCGTGCGCTCGTCTCTTCCGTCTGAGGCGGCCCAAACTTCTCCCTAATCCAACGAACGCCGCCCGGCGAACGCAGGAAGCCTGAGACCAGCCCGACGAGCGAAGCGATAACGAACATCTTAATAAACCATGAAAGGCCCACATGCTTGTGTCCGTATTGCTGGTAGGCGGGTGTGTTCATCAGTAGGTTGCGGGCCGCCGCACGCTTGCGGCTGATGATGACGGCAATCAGAATGGCAACGACCGCCGAGCCTCCCGCTATCGCGAGCGCGGTCGCAAACGACAGATAGTTCATAGAGCCGATGCCAATCGTCCAACCAACAACAAGCAGCAGCACGGCCAGACCATACCACTGACGGCTGGGCCTAATCTCTTCTTCCATCCGCGCCCAGTCGCGCAGGTTTGGGTCTTGCTCTCTGCTCTGCTCCCGGGCGCGCCTGACGCGCCGCTGCTGCCGCCTCGAATAGATAAAGACGGACACAAGCAGCACTACGGGAATAATAATCGTCAGGATTCCCGGAAAGAGTTGCTTTGAGAAATCTCCATTCATCGAGTGGCCTTTCGCGAAAACGTTTGAGATTAACGCCGGAACTGCTGAGACCATTAACGCGCGGTGAGGTGCAAGGCTTCTATGATAATTCAGGCGGGAAGTCAACGATAAAACAGGATGAGCTATTGAAGACTGTTGAAAGACAAACTAAGGCTGTCGAAAGAGAAGCTGCCGCCAGCATGCTTTTCATGCTGCGTGTCAAAGGTTAATGCAAAGCCTGCTCGCCGACGCATTGTCTGAGGTCGTCTGGACGATTTTCCGGCAAGAGGTTTTGTAAATCGAGTGGGTCGTGCGGCGTCTCGTGTTCTTTGGGCCTGAGTTCGTAAATGGTGTCTGAGAAGCGGCGGAAGTTAAAGTGTGCGGTGAGGCCAGCGATGGCGCGCGTCTCTTCGAGTTGCCAGCCGCAGGGCGACCAGATGGCCGGGTCTGTGTCGAGAAAGACGCGACGGCCGCGTCGCAAATAATCTTCAATGAGCGGGACAAGACGCGCGCCCGGCCAGCCGCCGCCCGTGCCGATTGCTTCCCACTCACCGAGGCCCAGGCCGCGCGCGTATGTCACGGCGATTGACTGCCCGCCCGCCATCAACACTGCTCCGGGCGGCACGCTCTCCAGCCGCGACAAGTAGCTGCGCGTCAGGGCGTGCTTTGCGACAAATTTAGCGCGCGAGCCGTTGAGCATAAGTCCGAGAAGAAACGCGACGAGAAGGACGCCCGCCACGGCGCTCCAGAAAGCATGACGCGGATTGCCGAGCCTGATGGTTTGCGAGTTGATGAAATAATCCGCGACGAGCGGCACGAGCGCCGGTAGTCCAGTCAGTAGATAACGCCAGTTGATTGTCGTGCTGTAGTTGAAAAAGAGGAGCAGGTTTGCGATGAGGCCGACGAGCGCGAGAGCAAGGAGCGCTGACGGCCCGTGCCTGCGCCACTCTTTCCAGGCCGCTACCGGCAGCGCCGCCAACACCAGCGGCGCAACCAGAAAAAAATAGACCAGCAGCGGAAACATATTCTTGAGCGCGACCGGGTGGCGCGCTGTCTCCTGTCGCATTGACTCGCGCCAGCCGTGCCACCCTGCGCGGTAGCCGCCGGTGTCGGTCGCAAACCAGAAAGCAAAGCCGCCAAACGCGAACACCAGAAAGACAACGCAACAGAGCGCGATGTTCAGCAACTCTCGACGGCCCAACTGCCAGCCGCAGACGAAAGGCGCGATGACGAGCCACGGCGCGTAGAAGGCGACTGTCTCGCGAAAATTGACGCCCGCGCCGAGCAGCATTGCGCCGACGAGCATCAACCACAACCGTCGCGTGCGCACGCCGCGCAGGTGAACGATGAGTGCGATAGCGAGCCAGAGCAGCGAAGGGATTTCCGTCATCACCTGCCCGCTGTAGATGACGAAGGCGGGCGAGAGCGCTATGAGGAGCGCGGCAAGCGTGGCCGCACGGATGGAGCGCGTCAAATCGCGCGCCAGTTGCCAGCAGGCGATGACGACCATCGGCGCTTGCATGATGACCGCATACTTGAAAAGCAAATAGGCTCTTGTGGGCGGAAGATTAAAGAGCGCGTGCGCGATGCGGTAGAGCGCGTGGTTGATGTAGATGAAAAGCGTGCGGCCGAGGGCCATCGTCGAGGGATGACCGTGAACGGAGTTGACCGTGTAGTCGAGCGCGTCCCAGTCGCCTATGAAGGGGTCTTGATAGAGGAGGGCGAGCAGGAGTGTGAGCGCAGCCGGGACAAGCCACCAGCGCCAAGCCCTGAAGAAGCCGCGATGGACACCAGGAGCGGCAGCGCTTGGCTGAGCATCAAGGGAGCGCAGGCGCATCTTCCGTCGCGCGGGCTTCACTGCGGCATAGTTCCTTTTTCAAAAAGGTAGAGTTCAACGCCGGGGTCTATGCGATGCTCCGTCGGTTTGTACCACTCGCCGAGTTGTTTCGTAATCAGAGCGGTGATTGCCGTCGGGTGCGAGGCGACGAGCCAGACGCGATTGTGTCCCGCAACCGTCTCCTTCAATTTTGGTCCAACGTTCTCTTCAGTCAACTCTGTTTGATAATCGGGAAAGGGGACTGTCTTAACGTCCGTGCGCTTCGAGTAGTAGCGAAAGGGAACGTGGCCGGATTCCTGATGAAAGAGCACAAGGTCGCCGCCCTGCGCCGTCCGTTCAAAATAGGTGGCAGACTCGCGCCAGAAATCCTTGTGCGGCGCGCTCCAGTAGGCGCGCACGTTGACGAACGAGAGTCCGAGCAGCACGAACACCAACACCACACGTACGCGCTCCACGCGAACACGCATAATGCCTCTCGCCGCCAGCACTAGAAAAGCCATGGATGCCGCAATCGTGTACTTCGGCAGATAAATCGAAGACAAAACTTGCGACAACACAAACGGAATGATGATGGGCGAGAGAAACCAGAAGAGCAGCAGCAGCTTTTTCTCGCGTTCGGAAAAAGGCGTCTTCCGTTGAGTTGGTGTTGAGAGGCTGAGATGTTCTTCTGCGTTGTCGTTGCTTTGCGTCAAACGCTCCGGCAGAAGACCGAGCGCGATGAGAGGGATGAAGATAAACGAGAGGAGCATCGAGCCGGAGTAGAGCGTCCACGTCAGACGCAGGAAGTTGAGGGTCGGGCGCGGAATCCAGAAGCCGTGCTGCACGCGCTCAAACTGCCCGATCATAATCGAGAGCCACGGTAGAAAAAGCACGACGAGCGCTGCCTGCAAAAGCAGCCAGCGCTTGAGCAATTGCCCGAACCCGGCGCGACGGCTGAAATAGAACGTGAAGAAGAAAAGATTTTCCGCGATGATGATGAAGAAGCCGTAAACGTGTGTGTGCATCAGGAGGCTCGTCGTGATGACGTAGCCGATGAGCGCAGGCGCAAGCCTCTCTGTCGTAAACAGCTTGAGAAAAAAGTAGAACGAGCAGACGGAGAGAAATGCGAGCAGCGTATACATGCGCGCTTCCTGCGCAAACTCTATGTGGAAGAGCGAGAGCGAAAGGAGAAGAGCGCTGAGCAGCCCCGTCGCTCTATCGAAAAGGAGCGCCGCGAGCGCGTAGAGCATCAGGATGGACAAGAGACCAAAGAGCGCGGAGAGCATGCGCGCTCCGGCTTCGGAATCGTTGAAGAGTTTAATCCAGTAGTGCAGCAGCAGGTAGTAGAGCGGAGGATGCACGTCGCTTTGGGCCGTCTCGTCAATCAGTTGCGAGAGCGGCAGGCGGGCGAATTGAATCGAGTAGGCTTCGTCGAGCCAGATGCTATCCGCGCCGAGGTTGACGATTCTTAAGACCGCGCCGAGCGCCAGGATTAACAGCAGAATCAGCCCTAAGAATCTGGCCTGAGAGTTGCGGGCTGATTTAATCTCCTGCATCGAAGTCTCTGCGTGCGCTTTCCCTTCCATCAACGTTCGGCTCAACTAATAGCACAAGCGATGCGTGCGAGCTAATGCCACTGAAAATCAAATTTATTCTCGCACAAAACGAGCGGCGACGGAGAACAACGAAGCACAGCAAATTTGAGATGCGAAATTTGAAACGACGCGGAGAAGGGATTGATGAAGGGCTTGTTAGTTGTGCGGTTGCTTGGCGTTGTCGGGTGTGAGTGATTCGATGAGGTCGCTTTCGAGGGATTCTTCGGGGCGTTTGACCATCGTCAGGCGATTGCCGCGCTCGTTGTAGTAGACCTCGTCCATGATGTTGTAAATCAGTAGGACGCCGCGGCCCGATGTCTTGAATAGATTTTCGGGGTCGCGCGGGTCTGGTATCTCCTGCACGTTGAAGCCGTCGCCCTCGTCTTCGATGGTGAAGCGTGCTTCTTTGGTTGAGAGTTCGGCGGTGATGCGGACGAGCTTAGCGGGGTCGTTGCGGTTGCCGTGCTTGACGGCGTTAACGAATGCTTCATCGAGCGCGACGAAGAGGTTGGAGCGTTCGGGCTTGATGACGCCAAGCTTGGCGAGGCGCTCTATCAAATATTGCAGCACGCCGTTCATCAACGTCACGTCCGAAGGCAACTCGAAATCTATCTTCTCGCGCACGTACGGCAAGATTTTAAGGTCGTCTACGAAGCGGAGCTTGTAGGAGAGCGTCTTGTCAACGATGCTCCGCAGTTCCTCTTTGTTGTAGGGTTGGCGCAGGAAATTGGCCGCGCCCATCTTGAAGGCTTTGACGAGGCCGGGCTGCTGTGCTTCGTCGGTTGAAACGACGACGGGCACGAGAAGGCGCTTGCGTTTGAGTTCGCTGACAAGCTGCACGCCGGAATCCGCGTCTTCCGTCAGATCGCTGATGATGAGGTCAAACTCTTCTAGGTCTTCGCGCGCCAGCGCCTCCGCGCGGTCGCCCGTCGCCACAACTTCGTGGCCGAGTTCGCGCAAAACCTGTTCAAGCATGGCACGCAACTCATCGTTGTTATCAACGATAAGGATTCGTCGTCTGTCCATTGAACCCCGGAGTTAACAGCAACTAGACCTTGATAAAAACGAGGAAGGGGAGAAGCACGCACGATTCGAGCGCTTTCCGCTTGCGCTATACGAAGAAGGCGCGCCCCGCGTTCCGCATAATATCACCAGAGAAAGGTAAAAGGTAAAAGGTAAAAGGCAAAAGTGCGGACAAAAGCATTTCGATGGAAGTTAAGAAACGCGGTTTGCGGCTTTACCTTTTGCCTTTTACCTTTTACCTTTTGCCTTATTGATGCAGGCTTCCGTCAAACAAGCAGAGCGAGAGCATGGCGCACAAGGGGCGAACGCGCGCACGGACAGGAGCGTCGAGCGGGCCTACAAGTTTGCAGACCTCTCGGCCTACCCCTTGAAAAAGCGGCTGATGATTCGCGCCGCCGACCTCGCCTTCTACCTGCTCATCCAGTTTATCGGGCGCACCGCCCGCTTTGAGGTCGAAGGCTGGCATCATCACGAGCAGGTTACAGAGAGCAATGGTCTTCCGATTTACAACTTCTGGCACGAACGAATTTTTCTGACTACTTACTGGTGGCGTCGTCGTCGCATCGTCGTGATGACATCGCAGAGCTTCGACGGCGAATACATCGCGCGCTTCATACAGCGCTTCGGCTACGGTGCTGCGCGCGGCTCTTCAACGCGCGGAGGCGTCGGCGCAGTAGTCGAAATGGCGCGGCTGATGCGCGCAGGCTGCACGACCGCCTTCACCATTGACGGGCCGAAGGGGCCGCCGCGCATCGCCAAGATGGGTTCGGTCCTGCTCGCCAAAAAGACGGGCCACCCTGTGCTTCCCGTCACGATGGCGCTTCATCGCTACTGGACGATTCCCAGTTGGGATTCGTTCCAGATTCCCAAGCCCTTCACACGCGCGCGAGTTTACGTCGCCCCGCCCATCTACGTCCCTGCGGACGCAGACGAAGCACAGCTCGAAGCCAAGCGCGACGAACTGCAACACGCGCTCGACGAACTCAGCCGTCGGGCTGAAGAGTGGCGCGCCGCGCTTTCATAGCGCACGCGCACGCTCGTGTAGTACGATGAACGAAAAGCAGTAATCAGTGATGAGCAATGAGTGATGAGTTAAAACTTCTTTCTTTCACTCATCGCTCATTACTCATCACTCATCACTTTTTCACGCGGAGGCCAAATGATTAATCAGGAGCGCATCAAAAATCTTCTACTCGAACTCGTACAGATTGACAGCCACTCGCGCAAAGAACGCGACATAGCCGAGCGCATTAAGAAGTATTGCGAAGAGATGGGTGCTGTTGTCGAGATAGACGACGCCGGAGAGAAGGTCGGCGGCAATTCCGGCAACGTCATCGCCCGCTTCAAGGGCACTATTCCTGATGCCGAGCCGATTATGATGTCCGCTCACATGGACACGGTTGTGCCCGGCGAAGGTGTCAAACCCATCATTGACGGCGACATCATTCGCACAGACGGCACGACCGTCCTCGGCGGCGACGATAAATCCGGCTGCGCCGTCATCATCGAAACCATCCGTTGCCTACAGGAACAGAACATCCCGTACACAGACATCGAAGCCGTCTTCTCCATCTGCGAGGAAGTCGGCCTGCTCGGCGCGAAGAATCTGGACGTTTCGAAAATCAGAGCGAAGTATGGCATCGTCTTCGATTCCGACGACCCGGGCTTTCTCTTCACCAAAGGCCCTTCGGCCAACCATCTCGAATTCAAAGTCTACGGCCTCGAATCCCACGCCGGAGTCGCGCCCGAACAGGGCATCTCCGCTATCAGGATTGCCGCCGAAGCCATCGCCGACATGAAACTCTTCCGCATAGACGAAGAGACGACCGCCAACATCGGCGTCATCGAAGGCGGCAAAGCCACCAACATCATCACCAACCTCGTCTATCTCAAAGGCGAAGCCCGCTCGCTTAATGAAGAGAAACTCAAAGCGCAGTGCGACCACATGGTTAAGTGTTTTGAAGAGGCCGCCGCGAAATACGAGGTGACGGTCGAAGGCAGAACCACGAAAGGGCGCGTCGAATCAAAAGTTGAACCAGAGTACTATGCGATGGACGTGCCCGACGATTCGCGCGTCGTCCAGCTCGTCCTCGGCGCAGCCTCCCGCATGGGCCTCAAAGTCGAAACGATGGCCTCCGGCGGCGGCTGCGACGCCAACATCTTCAACCGCAAAGGCATCGAATGCGCCAACCTCGGCACAGGCATGCGCGCCATTCACACCGTCAACGAATGGCTCGATGTCAAAGACATGTACGCCTCCGCCGAAATGACCCTTGAGATTATGAAACTCAACGGCGAGATGGCGATGAAGAGCAAGGCGCAAGGATGAAGCACGAAGAACAAGTTTCGGCTTTCGTTCACTGTTCGGTATCGCCATGACTAAGGAAGAAGCTCTTCAATTCAAAGCGCGCTGGCGGATGGTTGACGACTTTAACGCGGAGGAAGCGCGGCGCGCACCGCTCTCGCTCAAGCTTCATCAATTGGCGCTGATGTACGAAGCCGCGCAAGTCTTTGGATGGGCTGCGGCGCTTAAAAAGGGCGAAGAAGAAGTGCGCGAACGATGGCGGCGTCTCAAAGAGTTGTACCATGTCTGAGACCAGCCTGCCAGACTCCTTTAAGGCAGCGCTGCATGCGCTGGTACGATGGCTTGAAGCGGAACAAACTCCGTATGCGGCTATTGGCGGAGTCGCCGTTTCCCTGATTGCACATCCCCGCGCTACGCAGGACATTGATGCGGTTGTCTGGCTTGATGAGAGTCATTGGGCATCGTTTATTCTAGCTGGAGAGGATTACGGGTTCGGGGCGCGCATTAGCGAACCTTTAGAGTTTGCTGCGCGCTCACATGTTTTATTGCTTCAACACCGGGAAAGCGGAATCAGCGTTGACCTTTCCTGTGGGGCGCTGCCGTTTGAAAGAGAGATGATTGAGCGTGCTGTGACGCTTCAAGTCGGCGAGACCAAACTAAAAGTGCCGACAGTTGAAGACCTTATTATCACAAAAGCCGTAGCGCAAAGGGCAAAAGACCTGATTGACATTGAAGCGCTCCTGAACGTGGAGAAAAAGCCAGACCTCGCACGCATCCGCTATTGGGTACGAGAATTTGCCGGAGTGCTTGAAATGCCGGAAATGTTGGAGAACATCGAAAGCTTGATACAGCGATCTCACGCAACAGGTAATCACGCCATTTAGCATTCTGATGGTATGAAAAGTGAAGCTCAAAGTGTTTCGCCTGCTGAAATCTATCGCAGCGGCTATGTCGCTTTAATCGGGCGGCCGAATGCGGGCAAGTCTACGCTGCTGAACCGTGTCGTCGGGGAGAAGATTGCGGCCGTTTCGAATAAGCCGCAGACGACGCGGCACAGGATTCAGGGCGTCATCACAAGGCCGGAAGGGCAGATTGTGCTGGTTGATACGCCGGGCGTGCATAAGCCGGGTTATCTGCTGAACAGGCGGATGATGGCGGCGGTGCATGAGGCGCTCGACGGGGTTGACCTTGTGTGTTTGATTCGCGACGCAACGGTTTCGACGGGCAATGGCGACCGCTTCGTGCTCGATCTGGTGAAGCAGGCGGAGAAGCCTGCGCTGTTGTTGTTGAATAAGACGGACAAGCTGGCTGATAAGTCGAAGCTGCTGCCGTTGATGGAGTGGTACGGGCAGGAGTATGCGTGGCGAGAAGTGATTCCCATCTCGGCGCTGAAGGGCGACATGGTGGAAGTCCTGTTGAAAGAGATCATCAGGCATCTGCCGGAGGGCTTGCCGCTGTTCGGTGAAGATGAATTGACGGACCAACCCTTACGCGCGCTTGTCGCGGAGATGGTGCGCGAGAAAATCTTGCAGACGATGGGAGAGGAACTGCCGTATGTGACGGCGGTGGTGACGGAGAAGTTTGACGAAGTGAGAGACGACCTGACGGTGGTTCACTGTGCCATCTTCGTTGAGCGTGCGAGCCAGAAGAAGATTATCATCGGCCACGGCGCGGAGCGCTTGAAAGAGATTGGCACGCGCGCACGTCAGGACATCGAGCGCCTGCTCGGACATCGCTGCCATCTCGAACTCTTCGTTAAGGTCGAAGCCGGTTGGCGCGACAAAACGGGCCTGCTCGATTCGCTCGGAATCAAAGAATAAGGAAACTTGCAAAGTATGCTCACACTGCTTGGCGGAATGCTCTTCTCCGCGCTCGCGCTCATTTTAGTAGTCGCTTACTTCGCGACGGGCAGCAAGAAAATGATACTGCTGCGGCTCGCAGGAGCGTCGTCCATCGTCGCCAGCCTGATCTGGATAATGAGAAGTAGGTAATCCGCGTTAGCTCTGCCGGGTCGTAAGTTATGAACGCTCAAACGAAACGCGAACGTTGCTGGTATGCGGTTGAGTTGAAGGCGGAAGCGACGGCGCACGAAGCGGTCGAGTATGCCTTGATGGAGGCGGGCGCGCTCGGCACAGAGAGCATTGAAGGAGACGACGGGCTAACGAGAGCGACGGGCTATTTCGACGCTCTGCCGGAGCGCGAGCGCGTGCGCGCCACACTTTTCGATGCCCTGCGCATCTACGGTCTGCCGTCCTCTTCCGTCAGAGAGATGGAGTTGAGCGAAATCGCAGACCGCGATTGGCTCGGCGAGTGGAAGAAGAACTGGCAGCCCGTCCGGGTGGGCCAGAAATTTCTCATCGCGCCGCCGTGGAGCGAAATCGCGGACGCGGAAGAAAGACTCGTCATACGCATCGAACCCGGCATGGCCTTCGGCACAGGCACGCACGAAACGACACGCCTCTGCCTCGCAGCCATCGAGAAATATGCTGACGGCGGCAGCTTCCTCGATGTCGGCACGGGCACAGGCATCCTCGCCATTGCCTGCGCGCTCCTCAACCCGACAGCACACATCGAAGCCTGCGATACAGACGCCGCAGCCATCGAGATTGCGCGCGAGAATGCGCGCTTGAACAACGTCGCAGAGCGCATCAATTTCTTCGTCGGCTCTATCAGTGAGACTACGACCGCGACTTCCGCCGATGTGGTCTGTGCAAACCTGACGGCCGACGTAATCGTGCCGCTGCTGCCCGCGCTCATTGACGTTTCCTGCCGTCGCTTGATTCTCTCCGGCATCCTTGATTCGCAGGCCGCGTGGGTCAGCGGGCAACTGGGCCAACTCGGCGTGGCAAGCGTCTGCGAAATCACAACCGATGGCGAATGGGTTGCCATCATCGTTTAAGAAACGTCGTCTGTTGGCCGGTTCAATCTTTTAGTTAGTTAAAACGAATGGCTTTCATGGGCCACTCTGAGCATCTTCCACTGACCGCTTAACTTTTTTATGAGCCGTCGCAGGTTCTATGCGCCGCCGGAAGCATTTGCGCTCGCCAGCCGCACTGTCATGCTCGCGGCAGACGAGGCGCGGCATCTGCGCGACGTGCTGCGGCTGGAGCGCGGGGCCGGAGTGTTTGTGTTTGATGGCAGAGGACGCGAGTATCGCTGTATCTTGGAGGAGTGTTCGCGTTCGGTGGTGCGGCTTGAGGTTGCGGAAGAGGTTGAGGCGGCGCGTCCCGAATCGCCGCTCAGTTTGAGGCTGGCGGTTGCGTTGTTGAAGGGCGAGAAGTTCGACCTTGTGGTCCAGAAGGCGACTGAGTTGGGCGTGACGGAAATCGTGCCTTTGATAACGAAGCAGGCGGACGTGAGACTCAGAGACGCGGGCGACGGCGAACGCCGCGCCGCACGCTGGCAGCGCATCGCGCTCGAAGCCGCCAAGCAGTCGGGCCGCGCTCTCATCCCCGTCATTGCAACGCCGCGCCCTTTCAACTCGCTAATCGAAGAAGATGCGGATGGCGAAGAATGGCGCGTGATGTTTTCGGAGCGAGAGGGGCTTGGGCTGTTGGAGATAATTGGCGAAGAGCGCAAACGCTTGTCGGCGGCGACCGCACTCGTCGGCCCCGAAGGCGGCTGGACAAACGAAGAGATTACGCAGGCTCGTGCTGCAAACTGGTCTCTCGTCACAATGGGCGGGCGTATCCTTCGCGCCGAGACGGCCGCCATCACAATCACGGCCCTGCTCGAACACCTGTTTGGCGACATCAAATAAAGACAGTCCAAGGTCCAAAGTCCAAGGTCAAGAACATGGTTTCTGACTTTGGGCCTTGGACTTTGGACTTTGGACTTGGTTTTTAAGTAATGATTGTGCGAGGCGACGGTCGCGTGCAATCTCGAAGGCCCATGCGGGGTCGTGCGGCGCGTTGAGGACGGCTTGGAGTTGTGCGTGGGCGCTTGTGTGGTCGCCTGTTTCGAGGAGTAGTTGTGCGAAGTAGAGGCGTGTGACGGTGTTAGCGGGCGCAAGCGCGATGGCTTTTTCGTAGGTAGCGCGAGCGCGTGTGCGGCCGCCGCCGAGCAGGCGTGGAAGCTTCGATTCGAGGCGGGCCAACACGCGCAGTGGGCCTGCGGCGTGATAGGCCGCGTCGAGAGCGATGGCGCGGTGGAGCGCGCGGCGTGCGCGTAGAGCGTGACGCAGTGCGTTCAAAGGTTTTTCGAGCGCGGCGAGCAACGCAAGGTTGACGCCGAGCCAGAAGTGGCCTTCGACCTGCGACGGACATGCGCGAGCCGCCTGGTCGCACGTCTCAACGGCGCGAGCATGAAGGCCGAGTGCCTGGGGCGTGTCAACTGCTTCCTGCCCCAGAAAGAAGAGGGCACGGCCCAGCCGCCATGCGAGTTCGTAGTTAAACTCATTAATTAACGCTTGCTGTAGCAGGTCAACGCTCAGGCGCACGTTCTCTATCTCTTCGCGTGTGCTGTAGAGGGCGTCGGCTCGTTGGGCGATTTCGGAGGCGGGAGATTTCATCTGCTTCGAATATGGCGCGCCGCTCAAAAAGCTTTGACGAAGCGACTCACGCAGGCGCAGAATAACAGAGCAGGAAGCATCGGGCGACAAGGCGGACGAGCGAGAAGCCCGGCTCGCATCGCCGATGCGAAAAGTGTAGAGCGAAGGGTGATTGAAAAAGGAGCAACTATTTGCGATGGCTGTGACGAAAGATGATGCCGTAAAACGCGCGCGTGCCGATCTGGCAAAGCGTCTTGGCGTTGCTGACGATGAGATTGAAGAAGGCTCGATTGAGGAGACGGATTTTCCAGACCTCGCGCTCGGCGCGCCCGTTGAAGACGAGATGAGCGGGCAGATGATGACGCGCGGCTGGCGCATCCGGCTGCGCGCCAAAGGCGACGAGCATGAGTATCGCGCCAATAAAGATCAGGTGCGGCTCTACAATCATAAAGGCGGGAATTACCGTATCTAAAAAGTCTGGACTGATAGTGGTTTTCCAGACTCTCAGGAATTGAAGTTGAGGTGAAACGATGAACCGACAGAACTTTTTCGGACATCTGGCGCTGGCCCTAACGTTGATTGCGCTGGCGGCCTTTGCAGGGCAAATGCGACGCTGGAACAATCAAACCGCACCCGCGCCCGGCTACAAGAAGCCTATTAGTTATAACTACGGCACGACGCGTCAGGCAAAGAATACTGAAATCCTCGTGCGCTTTCGCATGGGCACGCCGCTCTTGAAAGTGAAAGAGATTGCAGCACGCTTGAACGACCGCTTTCAGGATAAGTTTGAGAACATAGGCAATCTCGCCGTCATTGAAGACAGAGACGGCGACAACGTGACGAAGGTGCTGGCGCAGTATCGCGCTCTTGATGAAGTTGAGTATGCGGAGGCCAACGAAGAGATCCGGCTCGATCCTGAAATCAGGAATTTCAATCGCGGCAGCACTCGTGCGCCCGGCTACCCGGATGTTGAGTATCAGGCTAATGGGCCAAACGACCCTAAGTGGAGCGAGCAGTGGTCGCTCGATAATAGCGGGCAGCGCGGCGGAAAGCGTGGAGCAGACATACGTGCGCTCAGCGCCTGGGCCAAGACAAAGGGAAGCGCGAAGGTAGTCGTCGCAGTGATTGACAGCGGTGTCGAATACACGCACCCCGATTTGATGAACAACATCTGGATTCGTCCGGCGGAGATTAATGCTTACATGGACGACGAGCTCGGTGCGATTGACGACAAGTATGGCTACAACGCCGTCAGCAACACGGGCGACCCGATGGACGACAACGGCCATGGCACACACTGCGCGGGCATCATCGGCGCAGAAGGCGACAACAACCTGGGCATCGCGGGCATCAACTGGAAAGTCGAGATTATGCCGTTGAAGTTTATCTCTTCAAACGGCTCAGGGACGACTAAAGATGCCATCGAATGCATCAACTACGTGATAGACCGCAAGCGTGCTAGCGTCAACGTCCGCATCATCAGCGCCAGTTGGGGCTCGACCGCGAATTCCAGCGCCCTGCGCGAAGCCATCAAGCGCGCGGGCGATGAGGGCATACTTTTCATCGCAGCCGCAGGCAACAGCAGCGCCGACTCCGACCGCATGCCGCATTATCCTGCGGGCTACGATCTGCCAAACGTCGTCAGCGTGGCTTCGCTCGACCGCAACGACCTGCTCTCGACCTTCTCCAACTACGGCGCAAAGAGTGTGCACATCGCCGCGCCCGGCTCGGAAATCTTAAGCACGTGGCTCGGCGGCCAGTATGAAGAGCATTCGGGAACTTCGATGGCGACACCCGAAGTGGCCGGTGTCGCGGCCCTCGTGCTGACAGTTGAGCCGAAGCTTTCGGTCGGCGGTTTGCGCCATCGCCTTTTTGATTCGGTTGATAAACTCGACGGGCTGAAAGGCAAAGTTTCAACTGGCGGGCGTCTTAATGCCGCGCGCGCTGTTGGAGCGGAATAATCCCCCGCCGCCCATTTTCAAGCGCTGCGGACTGGAAAGCCCTTTCGACGATGAGTTGAAAGGGCTTTCCGGCTTCAGCGTTGCCGCTCTGCGGGTAGCCGTCGCTTGCGTGCAGGCAGTGAATATGTGATTATCCTGTGTTTAGAACACCCGTCGTTTAATTATTCATAACGGTCTTTTTAGGAGAGCAAGAGAGTGAAAGCGGAATTAGAGCAGTTAATCGCTTTGCAGAAAACCGATACCGCCATACGCAAACTACAGGCCGACATCCAAGCCATTCCACAGAGGCGCGCTGAAATCGAAAAAGAGTTCGATCAGCGCGCCTTTGAAATTCGCGCCATCGAAACACGCCGCGACACGGCACGCACCGAACGTGCGCGGCTCGAAGCGGAATTAACGGAAACGCGTGCCAGAGCCGAGCGCGGCGAACGCAACCTGATGTCCTCCAAAAACGAGCACGAATATACGGCGGCCATCCGCGAGGCGGACGCGGCGCGCAAGGCTGCCTCTCAGCTTGAGACACAGGTTCTCGAACAGATGGAAGCCTTCGAGCAGTCGGAAAAGGAGTTGCAGGAGCGTGCGCCGGAAGTCGAACGTCTGCGTAGCGAGATGGAAGCGCGCCTCAAAGAGTTTGAAGAGCAGACGCTCAGGCAGGAAGCCGAACTCGCCGAAGCGCGAAAGGAGCGCGAGCGCCTCCTCAATACTCTGCCCAAGCAGATGAGCACGCTCTACAATCGCATCAGCGCGCGCATTCGCGACGGCATCGCTGTCGCAGAAGCGCGCAACGGCTCCTGCACGGCCTGCTTTATGGCTCTGCGCCCGCAGATGATGGCCGAAGTCCGGCGTGGCGACGAAATCATCACCTGTGACAATTGCAACCGCATTCTCTACTACGTCTCAAGCGAAGCCGCGCACAAAGCACCTGCGACCGTTTAAGAAACGAAATTCAGCAGCTAACATTCAGAAGCCGGAAAGAAGTGTTCGCAGACACTCTTTCCGGCTTCCGTTCGTCTGAGTTTTAAACTCTGCTTTGTGTGCTAATTGTTCGTGTGTGTGTCTCGGCGAGGTTGGCAATCACCGTGATTAGTTCGTTGGGTTCGATTGGCTTGGGGACGAACATGTTGAAGCCAGCGGAGAGCGCGCGTGCGCGGTCTTCGATTCTGACGTAGGCCGTCAGGGCCACGGCCGGAATCCGCTTGTCGCTCGTCGTTTCCAGCGCTCTGACCTTGCGTATGAGCGCGTAGCCATCTTCATCCGGCATCGCCAGATCAGAGACCAGCACGTCGGGCCTGTACCACTCCAGCACTTCGAGCGCTTCAGCGACGGAGGCAGCGACCTGCACAGTGGCCCTCTGTCTCGCCAGCATGACGTTGAGAACTTGCAGTCCGTCCGCGTCGTCATCAACCAGCAGCACTCTCACACCTTCGAGCGAAGGAAGCGGATTGACGTTTAAGCCTGCGGCTTCATCAGAACGCAGGCTTGCTGTGTCGCGGCTGCGATTTTTCGTGCGCTCATGTTCCGGCGCAAGCGGAAGCTTGATGGTGAAGGTTGAGCCGCTGCCTTCGCCAGCGCTCTCGGCGTGGACCGTGCCGCCGTGAAGCTCAACCAGATGGCGCACAATCGCGAGGCCCAGGCCGAGGCCGCCGTGGCGGCGTGTGCTGCTGCCGTCGGCCTGACGGAAGCGGTCGAAGATGAAGGGCAGAAATTCAGGACTGATGCCGCAGCCCGTATCGCTGACGCTAATCTGCGCGTTTGAATCTTCGGCGCGTTCAAGGCGCAGGCGCACGCATCCGTCGCGCGGAGTAAACTTGATGGCGTTTGAGATGAGATTCCAGACGACCTGTTGCAGGCGTCCGGCATCGCCGGAGACGCGGCGAGCCGAAGGGTCTAAGACGACTTCGAGACGGATGCCTTTCGCTTCGGCAGCCAACTGCACGGAATCAATAGCCGCGTTGATGACGGCTGCTGCATCAACAGGCCCTATGTTAAGACGCAGCTTGCCTGTGATGACGCGCGACACGTCGAGTATGTCTTCGACGAGTTGTGCCTGCGACTCTGCGTTGCGTGCGATAGTCTCTATGGCACGAGCGGCCGTTCCTTCGTCCAGAGAGCCGCCGCGCAGCATCTCAGACCAACCGATGATGGCATTGAGTGGTGTGCGCAGTTCGTGCGAGACGGTGGCTAGAAATTCGTCCTTCAGGCGATTGGCGCTCTCGGCTTCGGCACGCGCCAGCTTCTCCTGAATAAGCGCGGCCTGAAGCCGCTCTTCAACTTCCCTGCGTTCCGCAATCTCGGCCTCAAGACGGCTGGCCTTCTGTTGTAAGAGCGTGATGACGCGGAGGCGTTGGTCTGCCTCGGCAAGCGCCGTGTAGCTCTCGGCGGGGATAACGCGGGAATGGCCCGCGCAGACGTTGCCAATCTGCTCGACGTGTTCTTCCCCGCCGAAGATATTCATCGGATAGGCGCAGAAGAGGGAGAAGGAATGCGTGTGCTGTAGATTATTCCAGAGTTCTTCGAGGCGTAGAGCGGCTGCGTAGTTTCCTTCGGCCCAGAGCAACGCGACCATCTCACCGAATGCGCGGACGCGCGTACGACCATCCGTTGCGCTCACAATCAGGTTTCCGACAGCCTCCGTGAAACGGCCCGGCTCCGGCAACCCGTCAACCATAAACTTCGAGAGCGTCTCGGCCGCATCCAGCGAGACATACTTGCCCGACGCCGCGGCTGCTGCCACATCCAAGCCTTTTTGCTGCAACCTTGCTTCAAGACCTTCGCGGCGCGCCTGCGTTGCTATGACGATTGCGGCATCGCCCGTGTTCAGGGCCGTGCCGACGTAGCCGCTCAGCGAATCGAGCAGAAAAGCGTCGGCTTCGTAGAACTGTACGAAGTGCTCCGTGTCGCTCATCTCGCTCCAATGCGCGTGCGGAGCAAACTCACGCGCGGCTGTGTCGCTCGTGTTGCTCACCGTCGTATGAAGAATAGCATGGCCGTTATCTGTTACCTTGAGCATTAAGCCTCCGCCTCTGATTCTGCCTGCCAGCATCGAAACTTCTTCAAGCGCGCGACGCCTTGAGACATCCTGCGAGGGCAGATAAACCCGGAGGCAGGTTGCAGCCATTCCGGGTTCATTGATAAGCAGCATCCGTGAGAGACGGATAGTGCTGTTTAAGGTTGGGGGGCAACGCGAGGATTCTAGCAATCTTCCGCGCTTAAATCCAGAGACGGATTAACTAATGATAATTGCGATGCAACTCTCATGCTTTCGAGCACGCGCCCTCTTGAACTTCACTGATGAAAAGCTGCGGTGCTGGCTCAAACGCGCTTCGTGATATGATTAGACACGCTTTCAAGTTCTATCGTTGAGGGAAAATTTCTTGGCGGCATGTGCGGGCGCGTGCCGTCTGCGTGTTTGGTGTCTCGTGCGCGGGGGATGAAATATCATGCAGGTGTTAGTAACGGGCGGGGCTGGTTATATCGGCAGTGTTGTTGTTGAGGAGTTGATTAAAGACGGCCACGAGGTAGTGGTCTATGACAGCCTGTACAAGGGGCATCGTGGGGCTGTTGCGCCCGGAGCGAAGTTTGTCGAGGCAGACCTGACGGAGACTGAAAAGCTTGGCCGCACGCTCGCTGGCGAAGGCGTTGAAGCGGTGATTCACATGGCGGCTGATTCGCTCGTCGGTGAATCGGTTGAGAATCCGTCGAAGTATTATCGCAATAACGTGCTGGCCGGACTCGCCTTGCTGGACGCGATGCGCGAGGCCGGTGTTAAGCGCATCGTCTTCTCTTCGACGGCGGCTGTCTACGGCGAGCCGGAAAAGCAGCCCATCGAAGAGACAGACCCGACGCGGCCCACCAATCCTTACGGCGAAACCAAACTCGCCTTCGAGCAGGCGCTCAAGTGGTATGACGCGGCTCACGGGCTCCGTTATGCCAGCCTGCGCTACTTCAACGCGGCCGGTGCGACCGCGCGCTGCGGCGAATCGCACAATCCTGAGACGCACCTGATTCCAATCGTCTTGCAGGTTGCTGAGGGAACGCGTGAGGCGGTTGAAATCTACGGCGACGATTACCCCACGCGCGACGGTACATGCGTGCGCGACTACATACACGTCGTTGACCTTGCGCGGGCGCATATCATGGCGCTCGATGTTCTTGAAGAGGGCAGCCGGATTTATAACTTAGGCTGCGGAGGCAAGGGCTACACCGTGCGCGAAGTCGTAGAGACGGCGCGCGGCGTGACGGGCCGCGACATCCCGCTGCGCACGGCGGCGCGAAGACCGGGCGACCCTGCCGTGCTCGTCGCCAGTTCCGACAAAATAAGGCGCGAGCTTGGCTGGCAGCCGTCAATGCAGGATTTACGTGCGATTGTCGAATCCGCCTGGAACTGGATGCAGTCGCACCCGCGCGGCTACGCTGCTGAGACAAAGGAACGCGCCGGAACGCAGGCGGGTTAATAAAGCCCGTTAAATAAACGGCTTAGTTGCGTGGGCGCGTGTTTGAACCAGTTCACTTGTCAGCTCTCTTTGTTATTCGTTGAGAAGGGTGCTGGTCGTCGTCTCGGCTGTGGCCTGAGGTTTGATTGTTAGTGCCGGAAGTTTATCCGGGCGAGACGTTTTCGAACAGTTTTGAAGCGTTATCGTCAAGATTTTTCGTCAAAGTGTTCGTAAATCGTAGTAGCAGAAATTGCGAGGAGATAAGGCTATGGCAGAATCAATCGCAGAAGCCATGCAGGATGCAGGCATCAGTAGCAACGAGGTGACGGGCGGGCAGCAGGGCGGGGCCGGTTTTGGCGGCAATGTTAACGTAAATGAGATTGAGCGCTGGGCATCAACGATCGGCGGCGGCGCGCTGGCCGTCTACGGCGTGACGCGGCTCGCGCAGGGCAACTGGCTCGGCGCTGTCCTCGGACTCGTCGGCGGCTGCCTCGTCTATCGCGGCACGACCGGCCACTGTTCGATGTATGAAGCGCTCGGCATCAGCACCGCTGATGAGTCAACGAAAAACCCGAACGTCAGCGTTCCGGCTCATCGCGGCGTCAAGGTCGAACAGAGCGTGACGGTCAACAAGTCGCCGGAGGAGGTCTACCGTTTCTGGCGCAACTTCGAGAATCTCCCGCGCTTTATGGACCATCTCGAATCGGTCAGCGTCGAAGGAAGCGGTCGCTCACACTGGGTCGCGAAAGCCCCGGCGGGCACGACCGTCGAATGGGACGCCGAAGTCTATAACGAGAAGGAGAACGAACTCATCGCTTGGCGCTCGCTTGAGGGCGCAGATGTTGACAACGCAGGCAGCGTGCGCTTCGAGCAGACGGCAGACGGGCGCGGCACAGTTGTTCGCGTCTCTCTGAAGTATGACCCGCCGGGCGGCGTCATCGGCTCGACCTTCGCCAAGCTCTTCGGTGAAGAGCCTTCGCAGCAGATAGAAGAAGACCTGCGCCGCTTCAAGCAGGTGATGGAAGCAGGCGAAGTCCTGACGACAGAGGGCCAATCTTCAGGACGCAGCGCGTCGGCTTGAGCGTCAGCGTTCGAGTTACGGAAATCTTTGGCCGGTGGTCTGTCAGGACGAGTGGCCCTGACAGACCACCGGCCGCTTTCAATCAGGGGGAAATGATGGCGGAAGATAACAGGCGAGATAATCAATCCGGCGGGCAGGGCAGCAGCAGCGGTAGCGCTTCTTCGTCAACAGGAAGCGGCGCACAATCTTCGGGCGATCCCGGCAGAACACCCGGCTCAGCCGAAGGCGAAAGAGAGACAGTCGAAGAAGACCTGCGCGATAAGGCGGGCGAAGAGCAGTAGTAAAGTTATCAGGAACAAATAGTTTTCACGTCGGGGCGCAAAGCCGCGAAGAAGAGGCGCGAAGAATAGAGTCTGACTTATTCTTCCAGCCTTACTTCTTTCCTTTGCGCCTTTCGTCTCCTTAACTCAAGCGAGAGACTTTCCGCAGGCTGCCTGAAAGATTGATTCGGCGGGCGTCGAGGTATTAGGATATGCTCATAGCACAAACAGCCTTGAAAGAGTTTTCCTAAAGATAATCTGGCGGGTGAAGCTTTGCCGCAGCGTGCAAATTTTTAAGTCCGCCGTTGAAGCTGCAAGGAGCATAAAAGATGGAGAGCGAATCAGGTCAGACCGTTTCAATCTGGATGGAGACGGCTGAAACGCCAGAACAAACTGCGCTTACGGAAGACACGAAAGCCGACGTTGTGATAATCGGAGCGGGCATTAGTGGAATGACGACTGCTTACCTGCTGGCACGCGAAGGACGCTCGGTCGTCGTGCTCGATGATGGGCCAATCGGCGGCGGCATGACCCAGCGGACGACAGCGCACCTCGTCAACGCACTCGACGACCGCTACTACGAACTCGAACGCCTGCACGGCGAAAAGGGAGCGCGCCTCGCCGCAGAGAGCCACACGGCCGCCATTGACCGCGTCGAGGCCATCATCAAAGAAGAGAAGATTGATTGCGAATTCGAACGCCTCGACGGCTATCTCTTCGTTCCGCCAAGCGATTCGAAGCAGGAGCTTGAAGACGAGTTGAAGGCGGCGCATCGCGCTGGCCTCGTCGAGATTGAGATGGTCGAGCGCGCGCCGATTGAGGATTTCGATACCGGCCGCTGTTTACGTTTCCCAAATCAGGCGCAGTTTCATCCTTTGAAGTACCTGACAGGGCTGGCACGCGCCATCAAGCGCGACGGCGGGCGTATCTATACGGGCACACACGCGACCACAATCGAGGGAGGCGAAGAGGCACGCGTCGAAACAGAGAACGGCCATGTCGTTACCGCTCGTTCGGTCGTCGTCGCGACCAACACGCCCGTCAACGACAAGTTCGCTATCCACACCAAGCAAGCGCCATATATCACGTATGTCATCGGCGCGCGCGTCCCGCGCGGCTCAGTCACAAAGGCGCTCTACTGGGACACGCCAGACCCTTATCACTACGTTCGTCTTGAAAGCCCAGACAACGATGATGAAGAAGGCGCAGACTACGACATCCTCATCGTCGGCGGCGAAGACCACAAGACGGGACAGGCGGACGATGCCAACAAGCGCTACGCTTATCTGGAAAGATGGACGCGCACGCGTTGGCCCATGATCGGGAATATAGAATACCGCTGGTCAGGGCAGGTGATGGAGCCTGTTGACGGGCTGGCCTTCATCGGCCGGAATCCCTTAGACGCGGACAACGTCTTTATCGTCACAGGCGATTCCGGCAACGGCATGACGCACGGCACACTCGCAGGAATTCTCCTCACAGACCTGATTCAAGGACGCGAGAACGAGTGGGCGGAGATTTACGACCCTTCGCGCAAGACGCTCAAGTCGCTCGGTGAGTTTGCCAAAGAGAATCTGAACGTGGCCGTGCAATATACGGACTATGTGACGCCCGGTGATGTTGATTCGACCGAAGAGATTAAGCCGAACGAAGGCGCGATTATTCGTCGCGGACTCTCGAAGGTAGCAGCCTATCGTGACGAAGATGGAACGCTGCATGAACGCTCCGCCGTCTGTGTCCACTTAGGCTGCATCGTGGATTGGAACTCCAAAGAGAAGACGTGGGATTGCCCCTGCCACGGCTCGCGCTTTGATGCCTACGGAAAAGTCTTTCAAGGGCCGGCCAATGGAGACCTCAGCCCCGTCGAAGAAAGCGAAGAGCAGGCTGGCAAAGAGGGATGAATGATGAGCAAGGGCGCGGGCCAACCTCGCTTCGTCGTTCAGGAGCATCACGCAAGCATCCTGCATTGGGATTTTCGTCTTGAGATTGATGGTGTACTAAAAAGTTGGTCTGTGCCTAAGGGGCCGTCGCTCGACCCGTCAGTTAAACGGCTGGCGGTTCAAGTGCCGGACCATCCTGTTTCGTATCTGACGTTCAAGGGCGAGATAGCCGAAGGCAGTTACGGCGCAGGACAGGTTTATCGCTGGGATATAGGCACATTCACGTCGCTTGCGGGCGACGCGCTCGAAGGATGGGAGAAAGGCTCTCTGAGATTTGAGTTACACGGCGAGCGCCTCCGTGGCAAGTGGCTGCTTTTCAGAATGAAGAATCGCGCGGAGGGCGGCAAGCCGCTCTGGCTCTTGCAGAAGCTCAGGGACGAGCACGCCGCGAGCGGCCACGCGGCCGAAGTGGTTGGAGAAGAAAAGAAGAAGCGGCAGAGGAAGGCTCAGGAAACTTAAAGGCGCAGGCGAAAGTTCGGACCGCTCGTGCTTGACGAAGGAGCATGACGAAGGAAGCTCGCCTGTCTTTGCTCTCATCCTCGTGCGCTGCCTCTTTGCGGACGCACACTCTCTATCAAATCACTGTTGAGAATCTGCGCGGCATGAGTCGCGGCGTCTTGAGCGTACGAAGTGGATAGAGCGACGACGGGACGAGGATGAAATCGCGTTCACACGGGGCTGTAAGCCTTGTCATGCATCGCCTTGTTCAAGGCTGGAAAACGACGCTGACTAATGTGCAAGGCGGCGGCGCGATGCAAAAAGGTCAGATGTGTAAACGATGGCATCGGTCTGTTTTTTCCGTTCCCTAGCGTACAGACACACGTCTTTCACTTCGTTGAAAATAGGCGCATGAGTCAGGACAGGTATCAAAGATTGTACGGAACAAACTGGACGCGTGTGCTCCTCATCATCTTATTCCTGAGTATCATAGCTGGCTCGTTGTTCTGTTGGCTGGAATCTTAGATGGATTGCGCTTGAGGCCGGCTGTTTCTTCACGACATACACTAAAGGGTACGCTTGCGTACAGACATTAAGCCCCCCGTCGCCTACTATATTCTGACCCCCTAATGCGTTATAGCACCGCTTGTGAAGAGCCGAGGCCACGCCTGAGAATCTTCCAGTAAATTTTTACTTGTGAGCTTCACTCGCAGATAAAAGCTGTAGGTGGTTTCAACGTAATTATCAAGGTCGTTGCCTTACGTGGCTCACTAAGGCTGCCTTCAAGCGTGCGCTTTGCAGGGCAGCAGTGTTGATTGAGTCAACAGCGTTTGTGTGCAGACGGGAAAGAGAAAATTTTTGATAAGTAGTAAACAGAGAAAAACGATGAACAATAAGAAGAGTGAAACGAACGTCCTATCATTTGAACGTCAACGGTCGAGCCTCGACGCACGCGCGCGTGCGGCTCTGTCGTCCGACGAATTTGATCTGGTTTGTCTGTCACATCTGCGTTGGGATTTTGTTTACCAGCGTCCGCAGCATCTTCTGGGTCGTTGTGCGCGGGGGCATCGCGTCTTCTTTATTGAAGAACCGATTTTTGACGACGGCCCGGCGCGGCTCGATGTGAGCGAACGCCCGGAGGGCGTGGTGGTCGTCGTTCCGCATCTTCCGAGCGCAGAGATTGTTGATGTCACACGCGACGCCGTTCTTCAGGGATTGATTGACAGCTTTTTTGATAAACATGCCATCAGCAACTACGTTCTCTGGTACTACACGCCGATGGCAATGGGCTTTACGCGTCATCTGACGCCTGCTGCGGTCGTCTATGATTGCATGGACGAACTATCTGCCTTCAAGCATGCACCGCCCGCGCTCAGAGACCGCGAACGCGAACTCTTCAGACGCGCAGACCTTGTTTTTACAGGCGGGCAGAGTCTCTACGAAGTCAAGCGACACCAGCACCCGCGCGTCTATGCTTTCCCTTCGAGCATTGACGCGGCCCATTTCGCGCAGGCACGCAAGATCAAGGATGAACCGCTTGACCAGTCAGGATTGGCCCACCCGCGTCTGGGCTTCTTCGGCGTCATAGACGAACGCCTCGACATCGAACTGCTTGATGGATTAGCAGCGGCCAGACCTGACTGGCAACTGGTGATGATTGGCCCGGTCGTCAAGATTGACCCGGCCGATTTGCCGCGCCGCCCGAACATTCATTATCTGGGCAGCAAGTCTTACAAGGAACTGCCAGCTTATCTGGCCGGATGGGATGTGGCGCTGCTTCTTTTTGCGCGCAACGAGTCAACGCGTTATATCAGCCCGACCAAGACGCCCGAATATCTGGCGGCGGGCTGCCCCGTCGTTTCCACTTCGATTCGTGATGTCGTTCGCCCTTACGGGCAGCAGCAGATGGTGCGCATCGCAGACACGGTCGCGGATTTCGTTGCGGCTGTCGAGGCCGCTATGAAGGATGACGCGCCTGCGCGTTTGCGGCAGGTTGATGCCTTTCTGTCGCAAACTTCATGGGACGAGACGTGGGCGCGTATGAGCCGTTTGATTGAGGAGGTTGTGGCCGCTCCTCGCGTCGTTGCTGCTGCTACTGCTTCAGCCGAGCGGACAGTAAACGCGAATGCGTGGGCAGCGGGCGCAGGTCTTTAACCGTATTAACATAACAAGAACGAGCAACGGGGGATGAATTATGTTTGATTGTTTAATTGTCGGCGCTGGCTTTGCCGGAAGCGTGATTGCGGAGCGACTGGCGAGCCAGTTGGACCAGAAGGTTTTGATTGTTGACAAGCGGCCGCACATCGGCGGCAACGCCTACGATCATTATAACGACGAAGGTGTTCTCGTACACAAATACGGCCCGCATATTTTTCATACTAACTCGCGAGAAGTCTTCGAGTATCTATCGCAGTTTACCGAATGGCGTTCATACCAGCATCGAGTGATGGCGAGCGTTGACGGGCAACTGTTGCCGATTCCGATTAACCTCGACACCATCAACAAGCTCTACGGCCTGAACCTGACATCGTTTCAGGTTGAAGATTTCTTCGCTTCTGTCGCAGAGAAGCGCGAGCAGATTCGCACTTCGGAGGATGTCGTCGTCAACCGCGTGGGCCGCGAGCTTTACGAAAAGTTTTTCCGCAACTATACGCGTAAGCAGTGGGGGCTTGACCCTTCGGAACTGGACGCTTCAGTCACCGCCAGAGTTCCGACGCGCACAAATCGCGACGACCGTTATTTCACGGACACGTATCAGGCGATGCCCTTGCACGGCTACACGCGTATGTTCGAGAACATGCTCGATCATCCGAACATCAAAGTCATGCTCAACTGCGATTACCGCGAAATCGAAGCCGCGATTCCCTACCGGCAGATGGTCTTCACGGGCCCAGTGGATGAATACTTCGATTATCGCTACGGCAAGCTTCCTTACCGCTCGCTTGAGTTTAAGCATGAGACGATTAATGCGCCCGTCTACCAGCCCGCACCCGTCGTCAATTATCCGAACGATAATTTGTACACGCGCATCACTGAGTTTAAGTATCTGACGGGGCAGGAACACACGAAGACGAGCATCGTTTATGAGTTTCCGCGCGCAGAGGGCGACCCCTATTATCCTGTGCCGCGCGCAGAGAACGCGGAGTTGTATGCCAAGTACAAGAAGCTGGCCGACGAAACCGAAGATGTTTACTTCGTCGGGCGGCTAGCGACCTACAAGTATTACAACATGGACCAGGTCGTAGCTCAGGCTCTCACGACGTTTGCCAAAATCAGCGGCGCGCGTGCCGCTAGAAGCTGGCGGGGAGCGAAGTATGAGTCCAACAAACTTGAGCCGGCAACCGCTTGAACTATGGGCGGGCGTCGAATCTACGGTCAATCGCGTCGGCGAGCGCTTCTCCGACCAGCTTGAGCGCAGCGGTCATGCCGCGCGCATTGAAGACTTAAACCTCTTCGCAGGTCTTGGCGTGAGCGCGCTGCGCTATCCCGTGCTCTGGGAGCGCGCCGCGCCACACAGTTTGCAGCAGATTGACTGGACATGGCCTGACGAACGATTGACTCGACTGCGCGAGTTGAAAGTCCGCCCTATCGTCGGCCTTGTGCATCACGGCAGCGGCCCTCGCTATACGAGCCTCGTTGATCCGGCTTTCCCGGAAAAGTTGGCCCGGTATGCACGCGCCGTGGCCGAGCGTTATCCGTGGGTCGAGAGCTATACGCCGGTTAACGAGCCTTTGACCACCGCACGCTTCAGCGCTCTCTACGGCCACTGGTATCCGCACGCACGCGACAGCCTCACCTTCCTTCGCGTCCTCCTAACGGAGTGTCGCGCCATCGTCGCTGCGATGCGTGCTATTCGTGAAGTCAATCCTTCCGCACAGTTGATCCAGACAGAAGACCTCGGCAAGACTTTCAGTACGCCAAAGCTCTCTTATCAAGCCGAGTTTGAGAATGAACGACGATGGCTGAGCTTCGATTTGCTCTGCGGGCGCGTCATGCGCGGGCATCCCCTGTGGAGCTACCTGATGCATCTGGGGATAGAGGAAGCAGAGCTTGACTGGTTTGCTGAAAACCCTTGCCCGCCTGACATCATAGGCATCAACCATTACTTGACGAGCGAGCGCTTTCTTGACGAGCGTATGGAACGTTATCCCTCATGTACGCACGGCGGCAACGGGCGCGACGCGTATGCTGACGTGGAGGCTGTGCGCGTTTGTGCAGAAGGGACGGCGGGGCCGCGCGTTCTGCTGCGTGAAGCGTGGGAGCGCTATCGTTTACCGTTGGCTGTGACGGAGATGCATCTGGGCTGCACGCGCGATGAACAACTGCGCTGGATGAAGGAGGTCTGGGATGCCGCACGCAGCCTGCACGAAGACGGAGTCGAGATGCGCGCTGTGACCGCCTGGTCTCTGCTCGGCGCATACGACTGGAATACTTTGCTGACGCGCGTCGGCAATCACTACGAGTCGGGCGTCTTCGATGTGCGCTCATCCGGCGGCCCGCGTCCGACCGCGCTCGCACGAATGTTGAAAGACCTTGCGGCCGGGCGTGAGCACCAGCATCCTGTGCTCTCCATGCCGGGCTGGTGGCGCAGGCTGACGCGTTTGAGTTATCCACCCGTGCGGCGCGGCGGGCAAAGGAGCGTGCGCAAGACGCGCGAAACGGAAATCAGCATGAGCGCTGGAAAGTCTGAGCCAATTCTCATCACGGGCGCGAGGGGCACGCTCGGTCGCGCTTTCGCGCGGCTCTGCGATGAGCGCGGGCTGGCCTACCGTCTGCTCACGCGCGAGCAGTTGGACATCGCAGATTCATCCTCAGTTGAGGCTGCTCTTAATGAATTTGAACCATGGGCTGTTATCAACGCCGCAGGGTTTGTTCGCGTGGACGATGCAGAGCGCGAACGCGAACTATGTTTCCGTGAAAACACAAAGGGGCCGCAAACTCTCGCCGCGCATTGCGCTCGCCGCTCCATCAAGTTACTCACTTTTTCATCCGACCTCGTGTTCGACGGCCGTAAAGCTGCCGCCTACGTTGAGAGCGACCCTGTAGCTCCGCTCAACGTTTACGGGCGGAGCAAAGCTGAAGCCGAAGCGCGTGTGTTGCAACTTTCTCCGTCAGCACTCGTCATCCGTACCAGCGCTTTCTTCGGCCCATGGGATGAGTACAACTTTGTCACGGCCGCTCTGCGCGCCTTGAGCAGCGGGCAAGTATTCGTCGCCGCAAATGATTCTGTCGTCTCGCCAACATATGTGCCCGACCTCGTTCACGCCTCTCTGGATTTGTTGATTGACGACGAGCGTGGGCTCTGGCATCTGGCAAATGACGGTGCAGTGACCTGGGCCGGACTTGCGCGCCGCGCTGCCAGACTCGCGGGCCTTGATTCAAGCGGTGTCGAGGAGCGAGCGAGCGCAGAGCTTAATCTTGCTGCCCGACGCCCTGCCTACAGTGTGCTTGCGAGCGAACGCGCCGCTTCTTTGCTGCCCACGCTTGAGGATGCGCTCTCAAGGTATCTGCGCGACGTTGGAGGCAGGTGGATGGAGAACGATAAAGCCGCGCACGTCAGTCTCCTCAAAACATCTTGACAGCGTTCGCGTTCGTCGGCCGAGTGCTATAGCATAGAGGGAAGTTTGTGGTAATGAGTTAGAGGTACGGATGGCAATTCCAGCGTGTGTATTGGCGACGAGCAAGCCGGGGACGAATGCTGTAGAGACTATTGAGCGCGGGCGGCGTGCGCGCTGGTGGCGACGCTGCGGCACAAAAAAGCGCGGCTTCTGGTATGAAGATGCAGTGGGCCGCCGCATCACAAAGGAAGATGACCTTTTGCGCATCGCGTCGCTCGTCATCCCTCCTGCGTGGACGCACGTTCGCATCTCCCCTTCGCCGCGCAGCAGCCTGCAAGCCATCGGCCTCGACGCGGGCGAGCGCGTGCAGTATCTCTATCATACGCAGTTTGCGGCGCGACAACAGCGCAGGAAGTTTGAGAAGGTCGAGCGCTTCGGTGAAAGCCTGCCTGCTCTGCGGCGTAAGACCAACGAGGACATAGCGCAAAGTGAACTCTCGCGCGAACGCGTGCTGGCAGTCATCGTCCGCCTCATCAACGAACTTTACTTCCGCGTCGGCTCGGAACTCAGCGTCAAGCGCTATCGCACCTACGGCATCACAACCCTGCGCAATCGCCACCTTGAAATCAAGCCCGGCGGCCGCCTCATCTTCACCTTCGTCGGCAAGCACCACATACGCCATCGCCGCATCGTCGTTGACGAAGAACTCGCCGCCCTGTTGAGCGACATCAAAAAGATAGGCGGCTCCAAGCTCTTCAACTACATCGGTGAAGACGGCCTCGCGCATCCCATCAAGCCGCGTGATGTCAACGACTACATCAAGGCTGCCGCCGGCGCTGAATTCTCCGCCAAAGACTTCCGCACGTGGGGCGGAACGCTGCTCGCCGCAATTGAACTGGCCGAGGAAGGAAAGGCGGAAGACGAACGGCAGGCGAAACGCAATCTTGTGCAGGCCGTCAGGCGCGTGGCCGAACGCCTCGGTAACACGCCGGCCGTCTGCCGCAACTGCTACATTCACCCGGCAGTGCTCGACAGCTATCTCGCAGGTCAAACCCTCACAGAGTTTCGCCGTAAAGTCGAACGCTCCATCAAACGCATTCAGCCCGAATACGAACTGGAAGAAGCAGCCCTGATAAAGCTGCTCAAGAACAACGGCAAGTAGAGACGGATGTGAACGCTGCAAAGAG
The DNA here is from genome assembly GCA_036382855.1 of Pyrinomonadaceae bacterium. Lineage (GTDB taxonomy): Bacteria > Acidobacteriota > Blastocatellia > Pyrinomonadales > Pyrinomonadaceae > DASVTR01. The sequence continues at coordinate 295,823 of DASVPO010000006.1, forward strand.
ACGCACGCGTGCGTGAGCTTACGATGGATGAAAAGCAAGCTTGCCTTTCATTCATCCGTTCATCCGTTCACTGCTGCCCCGTTTATTGTTAACTCTTCTTCATCTGTCCAGCTTCGGCGTGGGAAATTGTTTCAGCATCTTCCAGAGCAGAATCACGCTGCCGTCATCATCCCTGCGGACGACGCGGAAGGCGACGAGCGTATCAGCGTCGTTATAGCTGACCGAGCGAACGACGTATGTCTTGCCGACGTGCACGGGCAGGCGGTTCTTATAAGTAAAGTCGCCATGCTTGATGCCTGCGTGTGCGTGGTGTTGCTGTTGGCGAGCCTCCGGCTCTACGGACGGCGAGCTTAATGCTGCCAGAAATTGCACGCCCTCTGTTTCAGGTATCACAGCTTCGAGTGATACGTCGCCAAGCATCAGTAGGTATCCGAAATCCGCACCGGCAAAGCCGACGCTGAAATAATCCTGCTCAAGCGACAGGTCTGAACCTTGGCCGTAGTTATGCGTGCGGCGCGAGAAAGAATAGTAAGCTCCGCCGCCGACAACCGTTATCCGCTTCTGATACTTTTCGCGCGGCAGCAAACGAATCAAACCCGTCTCGGGCTGCCGCAGGAATTCCGCAAACTCCCTACGGTCTTCAGGCGCCGGCGCTAGAAAATCACGCTCCTTAATCTTGAGTTGTGCGCGAAGAGCATCAATCTCATCCGCGAGCCGCGCACGGTCGTTTGATTGCGCAAACGTGTTGGTTGAAAAAGGAAGGGCGAGCAAGAGAAAGGAGAGCGCGAGAGCGTAACGTCTTAACATTCGTTTGCCTCCTGCCGGACGAATTGTGTTCTTTGACTAAAACGTGCGATGCGGCCTCTCTTCATAATGGTTGCCGGAGTTATAGCGCGCGACACTCTTCGCTTCTCACGCCGGGCTTTATCTATTGAGCGCTGCCGGGGCTGGTTGCGCCGCCATTGTAGCACGGTGCGGCTCGTCGCCTACTGCCTCTGCTCGTGAGCCTTGACAGACTCGCGGCGAGCCACACTTCTTCCGTTTCAAGCCGCCTGTAAAAACATATTGCATTTGGCGCGACAAAAAGTTACTCTGCCCTGCTGTGAGAGCCTTCTCGCCGCGCCATGCGGCTTTCCATGGGTTTCCGCACACACAAAGACCAAGCCGCCCGAGAAATCACTCGTGTGCAGCTTGGTCTAATAAAGTTGGGGCGGGCTGCTTAGAACACGGACAGCACACCTTGCAACAAGCTCATCGCAATCTGCGTAACCAGATCAACCGGGTTGTCGGTGCTGCTTGCTGTCTGTATCTGGCCTGCTTCCGTAGTGCTTATCTGACCATCTTCGGAGGGCAACCGTTCCGCGGCCCCCGTATGTGATTGGCCCGCTGTTGTTAAGGGTGGCGTTGGCGGATCAACGATGCCAGTATGTGATTGGCCGTCGGCGAAAGCCGGAGCGGTGAGTGCGAAAGTCAACAATGCTACCGCACAGAGGCGGCGTAAATTTTTCATAGTTTGCTCCTTAAAAAGTTATGGTTATGGGCGCAGTGGACAATGAAATACAGTTCTGACCAGAACACCCAGCTCGGGTTAAGTGGGCGCATCTTAACACTCAGGGGCGGTTAAGATGTGCCCTTTTGCTCCTAATTGCCAATTTTATTGCAAATATAGAGAAAGGGAAGCCTCACATGGACTTAGAGACACAATTACTCCATCAAATTAGCAATCCGGCGCTCGATTTCAACGAGCGGGCGCTGGCGCGTTGCGAGTTGGCGAAGAAGCTGGAAGAAGCGGGTCATTACGTTGCCGCTCAGGATGTAATGGGCGAGTTGTGGCCGCGTTTCGAGGAAAGGCCCCGGATTGAAGGATTAGACGGCCGCGCGGCCGCCGAAGTGCTCTTGCGCGTCGGAGTGCTGACGGGATGGATAGGCAGCACGAGGCAGATTCCGACCGCGCAAGAGACGGCGAAGAATCTGATTAGCGAGAGCCTGACGATTTTCGAGTCGTTGCAGGAGGGAACGAAGGTCGCGGAAGCTTTAACCGAACTGGCCTATTGCTACTGGAGGGAAGGCGCTTCCGATGAAGCACGTGCGACCTTGCAGAGCGCACTCGGATTGCTAACTGATAAGGACGCCTACCAGAAGGCCGTTGCGCTGCTGCGTCTCGGTCTGGTCGAAAGCTCCGCAACCCGGCTGGGCGACGCGCTGCGCATCTTTACAGAGTCCGCCACTCTCTTTGAAGCCATAGATAATCACGCGCTGAAGGGCAAATTTCATAACGAACTGGCGACGGTTCTGGAAAACTTGGGCCGTGCGGAACGCCGCGAGGATTACACTGACCGTGCTTTGGTTGAATATTCGGCCGCCAGCTTCCACTTCGAGCAGGCAGGACACCAGCGTTACCTCTCCTTCGTTGAAAACAATTTAGGGTTTTTGTTCTTCACCATCAAAAGATTCGCAGAGGCCCACGAGCATCTGGACCGCGCAAGATACATCTCGGTCAGCCTCGAAGATATTATGCACGCAGCCTACGTGGACGAGACGCGGGCGCGTGTATTGTTGGCCGAAGGTCGTGTGGGGGAAGCCGAAAGAGTCGTGCGCGAGGCCGTGCGGGTTCTCGAAAAAGGCGACGAGAAATCGTTGCTGGCCGAAGCCCTAACAACTCATGGAACGGCGCTCGCGCGTCTCGGTCGCTATGAGCAGGCACACTCCACACTCCAGAGCGCTATTGAAAGAGCAGAGCAGGCGGGCGACCTCGAAGGCGCAGGGCAGGCAGCGCTGACGCTCATCGAAGAACTGGCCGAGCGTTTCATTGCTTCCGATTTGGCGGCCATCTACGACCGCGCCGCAGACCTTCTCGCCAGTTCTCAGCATCTTGGACTGCTCTCGCGCCTGTGTGCTGCCGCGCGCCGTGTGATTTCTGTCATCAACGCACATCCTGCTCCAGTGCTTGCTCCCGCTGCCGAGAACGCTAAAGAGTTTCGCGCTTCGTTGTCCGAATTCTGGGACGGCTATTCGTTGCAGGCCGAAGTCCAGCGCTATGAGCAACGCATGATTGCGCTCGCTTTAAAGGCATCGGACGGCGCTGTCACGCGTGCGGCAGCATTGCTCGGCATAGAGCATCATCAGACTCTAATCGCCATGCTCAACACACGGCACAGAAATCTGCTGCCGGAAAGAAAGCCCGTTGTTCCTCGTCATCGCAGCATCTCGCGCGGCCCGCGTCAGACCTCCCGGCGCGCGGCCGCACAGCAGACGCGGGCAGTTAGAATCCTCTACGTTGAAGACAACCACCTCCTGCGACGCACCATGACGGATACGCTCACGGCGGAGAACTGGCGTGTGGATGTCTGCGAGGGTGGCGCGCAGGCGCTCGCTAAGATTGAAAGCTCAGAAGCCTACGACCTTCTGTTGCTGGACAGCAACTTGCCCGGAATAAGCGGAATCGAATTGACGCGCCGCGCACGCTCCCTGGCCCACCGTCAGCAGACGCCGATTATCATCTTCTCTGCAAACAACGTGGAGATGGCTGCGCGGCGTGCGGGCGCGAACGCTTTTCTAAGAAAGCCGGACGATGTCGGCGCGGTGGTTAAGACCATCTCGCGCCAACTCGCAGCGCGTGGCAAGCAGTAGCAGTAGTTGTTTCTGTTAACAGTTCCGGCCAGACAAAAAGCAGTAGTAAACCTACCATCAAGCTAGAAGTGGTTGCTGGATTTCTTGCGCGGCCCCTTCCCCTTCTTGTTGCGCGACTTGTTGCGCGACCTTTTCTCTTCAGTTCCCTTGAGCGAGGCGAGCGGCCAGAGTTTGTGTACGACTTCGGCTAAGCCTGCTTCCGTGACGGCGCGCGTCACCTCTTCAGAGGATTTGTAGCAGGGCGCTGCTTCGTCTAAGGGCACGCGCCCGTCTATGTTGACGAGAATGCCAGCCTCCCTATACTCGTCGTCCATCTGTCGTTGCGATAGCTCGCGCGTCGCCGCGCCGCGTGACAGACGACGGCCCGCACCGTGGTTAACGGAAAAGCCACTGCGCTCAGCGCCCGCGAGTGGACGCAGTATGTAACTGAAATCCTTGTTGCTGCCGGGAATCAAAACGGGATGACCAGTCTCTTCCCAGAACGTTCCCTTGAGCGCCGGATGCCCTGCGGGAAACGCACGCGTCGCTCCCTTGCGATGCACCCACACCTCACCGAATTCAGGATGCCACTCGCGCTGCACGAGGTTGTGGCTAATCTCGTAGATTAATTCCAGTTCAGCGCCGAAGACTTCCGCGAAAGCTTGAGAGACCTGCTCGAAGATAATCAGGCGGTTGAGAATCGCGTAGTTGCCGCCCGCCGCAACGGCGTTCAGATAATCCTTGTAGTGAAGTGAGTCCGGCGTGAAGTAGCCGAGGTCAATATCGGTGATGGCGTCGGGCCTTTCGGCTCGCGCCATCTCGAAATAGTTGGTCGCAAGGCCGTGCCCGAAGCCGCGGCTGCCCGTGTGCACTTGCAGAAAGAGTGTGCCCAGGCTTTCCTCGCGCTGCAACTCTATGAAGTGGTTGCCGCCGCCGAGGCTGCCCAACTGGTCAAGCCCGCGCTCCGGCCTCCCCTTCCCGCCCCAAGGAATCTGCCAATCATCATCCACAGGGATGCGATGCCGCTCAGCACGGCTGCGGTCAAAGGCCGCGCCATACTTTTCAACGTAATACTCTGCCCCGCCACGCACCAGATTATTAAACTCACCCTTCGTCACGCTCCCCAGCCTGTGACTCTTCCCGCCAGCACCCATCGCCACGCGCTGCATCACAGCGCGATTAAACGCCAGCTTCTTCTCCGGCGTCGCCTCTTCAGCCGCGACTTCCGAACGAGCGCTCATCATCCCGCAACCAATATCGTAGCCGACAGGACCCATCGCGACCGCGCCGCTCTCGACATCGGTGATGAGGACGCAGCCTACGGGCACGCCGTAGCCGTAGTGTGTGTCGGGCGTGATGACGACCAGTTTGACTCCGGGAAAGCGCGTCGCGTTGACGATTTGACGATAGAGGATGTCTTCGGCTTCCGCGAGCAGCGTCGGCGTCAGGAAGAGTCGCACCGGCACGTCTCTGGTGTCTTCGGTTTGCAGTTGATAGTAGCCTTCGCCGTTCCAGCGCGCGAGGTGTTTCCAGTTATCAGCGTTCTTTAGCTGCTTCGCCAGTTTCAACGCTTTCGCGTCCGTCCGTTTCTCACTCATCGCTTGATTCTTGTCCTTGTCCCCAAAACTCTTTCGGAAATATTTTCAACTCTTCACAGAGCGCTGCGTCTTCTCCAAGGCTTCGATGATTTCGGCCGCAACTCTGGCGGCGCTTCTGTCAGCGTTTACGTCAACGCGCAGGGAAGCCAGTTGATAAAAGGGTCTGCGCGCGTCGTAGAGCCTGCGCGTCTCCGTGCGGTTGGCGGCCAAGGGGCGCGCATGATGCAGTGCTCTCGTGATCCTCTGCCAGCAGAGTTGAAAGGAAGCATCGAGCCAGATTGTAATACACTCATGTCCGGAGATGAGCACGCGATTACGCTCAAGCGCCCACGCGCCGCCGCCGAGCGAGATGACCCCAGCCTCTTTGCTCTCCAACAATTCGCGCAAGGTGGCTGTCTCCAACTCACGAAAACGCGCTTCGCCCTCTTCTCTAATCAACTCCGCAACGCTTCGCCCCTCGCGCTCTGAAATCAACGCATCAAGGTCAAACACGCGGCAGTTTAACTGCCGTGCGAGCGATGCGGCAACAGTGGTTTTCCCAGCGCCCATGAAGCCCGTCAGAACAATTGTTTGCAGCTTGCCGCTCATCGCTCGATCACCGATTCAAGGAGTTCGAAAAACTCCGGCAGCGAGACGGAAACGCAGTCTGCGTCGTCCAACTCCGATTCGCCTTCGGCCAAGAGCGCGGCGATGGTGAAGGCCATCGCGATGCGGTGGTCGCCGTGCGTATGTATTCGCGCGCCGCGCAGGCGAGCGCGTCCGCGCACGCGCAGTCCGTCTTCGAACTCTTCGACCTCTGCTCCCATCGCGCGCAGGTTTTCGACCGTCGCACGGATGCGGTCGGACTCTTTGACGCGCAGTTCGCGTGCGTCGCGAATCTCAATGCCGTCAGGCAGCAGCGCGCCGACTACGGCCAGCACAGGCAGTTCGTCAATCAAACGCGCGATAGCTGCACCGCGCAGGATATGCGCGCCCGTGCCGTTTGCGTTTGAACGAAAGCTTGCGCCCGTGCTCACCTCTATGTCGCCTGTGGGTTCATTCGATTGCTCGCGCGTGTTGACAATGTTGATGCTGATGCCGAGCGATTGGAGCGTTGATAAGATTTCCGCGCGCGTCGGATTGAGGCCGATTGATTCAAGCTGTAGAGCAGAGCCGGGAAGCAAGGCGGCAGCAGCTATGAAGAATGCTGCCGAAGAGATGTCGCCCGGAATAGAGATGTTGCGCGCGTGCAGGCGTGCAGGCCCTTTGATTGAGACGGTGCTCTTCGTAAGTTCAGCGCGCGGCTCGTCGCAAACTTCGACCGGGACGCCAAGCCAGCGCAGCATTCGCTCCGTGTGGTCGCGCGTGGCATTCGCGTCTTCTCTGACTTCTGTGCGGCCACGCGCGTTGAGGCCCGCCATCAGTATGCACGACTTGACCTGCGCGCTGGCGACCGTCATTCCGTAGCTGACGGCTTCGAGCGGCCGGCGACCCTCTATACGCAGGGGAGCGCGTCCGTCTGTTGAGACGACGCGTGCGCCCATCATTTCGAGCGGCTCTATGATTCGCTTCATAGGGCGCGAGCGAAGAGAACTATCACCCGTTAATTCCGAGACGAAATCTTGTCCGGCCAGCAGGCCCGCCAGCAGCCGCATCGTCGAGCCGCTGTTGCCGCAGTCGAGCGCCGTTGCGGAAGCGCGCAGCCCGTCAGGCCCGACGCCGCTCACCTCAACGCTCGTCCCTTGCGTCTCTATCGAGACTCCCAGTTGACGCAGGCAACTGAGCGTCGAACGGCAATCCGCGCCCGTCGCAAAATTGGTCAACCTTGAGCGCCCGTCGGCCAGGGCAGCGAGCAGCGCCGCGCGATGCGAGATGGATTTGTCGCCCGGCAACTGCAGGCGTCCACGGATGCGCCGTGCGGGATATATCTTCATGCGGCAATCTTACATGAAAAGCGGAAAGCCGGAAGGCCGTAATTCGGCAGCCTTGAGAAAAGAGAGCGGAATTAAAGCTGGTTCGTGCGGCCGATTCACGCGTCCGGCTGACGGATTCCGCAAACGCGCTTTCGGCCCTTTCTTGACAGTCGGGCGGCGCGCGTGTTACACGTCCTGTCCCTGGTTCGATTTACGTAAGTCTATAGCTGGTAGCCTTCGCCTTAGACAGAACGGCTGCGGCTGGAGAGACCACGCCTTGTGACCGAAGAGACGACTGAACTCGCATTACCGAGCCGCATCGAGGCCATCGAGGAGGCGGCCGCCGCCGCCGCAGAGTTCATCAGCCGTTCGGGCATCGAACAGGAAGCGGCCTTCGGCATTGACATGGCCGTGCGCGAGGCCGTCACCAACGCCGTGCTGCACGGCAACCGGCAGGACGAAGCGAAGTTGGTCGTCATACAGTTTAAGAGTTCGGCAAACGCGCTTGAGATAACGGTGCGCGATGAAGGCAGCGGGTTCAATCCTGAGAGCGTGCCCGACCCGACCGACCCGCTGAATTTAATGAAGACTTCGGGACGCGGCATCCTTTTTATGCGCACCTTCATGGACGATGTTGAATGGTCGCATCATCCGAGCGGCGGAACGCTTGTGCGGATGTTGAAGAAGAGATAAACGACTTTTGGTTTGCGATTCTTAAGATTTCAGACGCGGGAAGGCTTTGACGGGTTTTAGTAGTCTAAGGTTACTGGAAGCGCTTTAGTCTCATCGCAAACCGGGAATCAAATTTATAACGGGAGATTTTCGCAATGGCAGAACTGAACATTCGAGAACGTGAAGCGGGCGATGTGACGATTCTGGACATGGACGGCAAAGTCACTATCGGAGAAGGCAGCGTCGCGCTGCGCAGTGCCATTCGCGACCTGCTGGCGAAGGGAAGAAAGAAGATTCTGTTGAATCTCGCGGGCGTCGGCTATATTGATTCGAGCGGCATCGGCGAACTGGTCGCGAGCTTTACGGCCATCAACAAAGAGGGAGGACAACTCAAGCTCCTCAATCTGACACAGAAGCTACAGGACTTGCTGGCGATTACCAAGCTATTGACCGTCTTCGACGTTTACGAGACGGAAGCTGAGGCGCTTGATACCTATAAATCTGGGAAGTAAGCGGGTGCGCCGCTGGCTCTGGCCCGGAGCCTCTATCTTAAAACTATCAACGAGCAAAGGAGAGATCCGCGATGGCTCAACTTGAAATTCAAGAGCGTCAGGCCGGAGATGTGACCATCCTCGACATGGATGGCAAGATTACGATTGGCGAAGGCAGCACGGCGCTCCGCAGCGCCATCCGCCGCTTGGCGGGGGAAGGCAAAAAGAAGATTCTGCTCAACCTTGAGAAGGTCGGCTACATGGATTCGACGGGCCTTGGCGAGTTAATCGCCAGCTACACGACCGTCAGCCGCGACGGCGGCCAGCTCAAGCTGCTGCAACTGTCCGCCAAACTGCAAGACCTGCTGGTCATCACCAAACTTCTGACCGTCTTCGACACCTACGATAGCGAATCTGACGCGCTCGGCAGTTTCAAATAGTGATGAGTGATGAGTAATGAGTGATGAGTCAAAGCCAACGGCTCTTAACTCATCACTCATCACTCATTACTCATCACTGCGCTTATGATTCGCGCTACTCTACGCCGTCTGCTCGCGATTGACGATCCGCCAGAGCGGACGGCGCTCGCTTTTTCCATCGGCGTCTTCATCGCGTTCTCGCCCTTCCTCGGCCTGCACACGATTATGGCGACCGTGCTCGCCTTTGCCTTCCGCTTCAACAAGATTGCCATCTATGCTGGGACGTTCATCAACAATCCGTTCCTGACGCTCGTGCCTATCATCATCGTTTCGTATGCGACAGGCGCGTTTCTGATGGGCAGGCCGCTGTCGCTTCCCGCCGAAGGAATGGAGCTCTTAAAACACCCGCGATTGCTGACGGGCGGCTGGTGGAGTCGGCTTTTCAGGCATAGCTGGGACGTTCTTCTGCCCTTTACTATCGGCGGCATGGTGCTCTCCGTCGTTTGTTCGCTGCTCGCCTATCCATTAACATTACGCTTTCTGCGCAGACGCCGGAAAAGCAGGGACGGAGCGGAAATGATAAACGATGAACGCGGAACGATGAACGATGAATGATGAGCGATGAACAACAGGCAAGCTGGTTAACAGTTGAACGCTGCTGCTTGTCAGTTCAAGGCTGCTGCGTTGCGCGTTCACGCTGCTGCGTTCCGCGTTCATCGTTCCGCGTTCATACTTGCCTCTACTGGCATCTCCGGCGCAATTGAAAGCATCTCTACTGTTCACTTCGCGCTCGATTCTCGCGCAAAGGTAGATTCGTTTTCTCCCTGCGTGGCTGACGGAAAGCGTTGCATAGTTCATCCTTATGAGAAAAAGCTTTGTAGTTATCGTCGCAGTTGTTCTGTTGTGCGGCGCGGGTGCTGTTGTCGCGGAGGGGCAGGAGCGACCGGCGCAGCAACGAGGGGCGCAGCCTGCGCAGGGGACGCAGTCTTCCTTCGATTTGACTGAGTACGGCGTGAAGATTCAGCCGGACGTGCGTTTGATAGTGGTGATGGCGGCGCTGGACGCGGCCGGATTCGACCCGACGCTGCCGGGCGAAAAGCCAAGTGCATTCCGTGCGCAGTTGAGAAGAGAGCAGGCTGACCTGGACGCAGACCTGCGCGAGCGCCTGCGCCGCTTCTACGAGGGCCACCGACTGCATCAGGAGACGAGCACGCCGCCGACGGCCGCCGAGCAGGCTTCACGCTACGTCTCGCTCGCTTACGCGCTTGGGCCTGCGCCTAGTTTCGAGTCGCCCGCGCGCACGGACGATTTGCCGGCGGGTTTGCTCGAAGTGTTAGACTTCGCGCCGCTCGTCCGCGAGTTTTACCGCAAGTCGGGGATTGATGAGAGGCTGCCGGGATACCTGCGTTCGTATCAGGCGGCGGGCGACGAGTTGCGGCAGGCTACCGCCTTGATGGTGCGCAATGCTCTCTCTTACCTGCACACGCGACCACAGACGACAATCCTCGAACGCATCCCCGTCAGGAGCACTGGCGACGACCAGAAGAAGAAGGACGCGCAGCCAAAGTACACTTTGAAGGAGCGCGAGCGCCGTTTCTTCATCGTGCCGGACCTGCTGGCCGTGCCGGGTTCGATTAACTTCCGCGTGATAGGCGATGACTATTACGCAGTCGTGCCGATGGGCACGAACCCGGCCTCTTCAGAACTACGCAGGGCCTACTTACAGTTTGTTATAGACCCTTTCGTCCTGCGGTACAACCGCGAGATCGCGGAGCGCCGCGATGCGCTCAAGAAACTGATTGAGGATGTCGCGAAGGCGAGCGGGAAGACGCTCTCGCCGGATGTTTATCTGACCATCTCGCGCTCTCTTGTGGCGGCGACGGACATTCGCCTGGACGAACTCGCGCGCCTCGACGCGCTGACGCGACGAACGCAGGCTCAGTTAGCGCAGACCACGGATGCGACGAAGCGTGCAACCCTCGTCAAGGAATCACAAACGGAGCGCACGCTGATTAACGAGGAAGCGATTGCGCAGCTTGCCGACGCTTACGAGCGCGGGGCTGTGCTCGCCTTCTACTTCACGGAGCAGTTGCGCGGCACGGAGACATCAGGCTTCGACATCAGCAGTTCGTTTGCGGACATGATCGCTTCATTTGACCCTGCGCGCGAGAGTCGTCGCCTTGCGGAGAACGCGGAGGCGCGTGCGCGCGGGCTAGCGTCGCAGAAGGCGCGGCGCGAGGCTGTGAAGGCGGCGCGGGCCGGCAGTCCCGGCGTCGAAGATGACGACAACTCTCCGCAGGCCGTGCTCTTAAAGAGGCTGATAGAGGTTGACGGCCTTCTGCGGCTGCGCAACTACGCCGACGCGGAGACGCGCCTCAAGGCGCTCTTGCAGGAGTTTCCCGGCGAGCCGCGCATCTTCTTCGCGCTTGGCGAGACGGCGAGCCTTTCGGCGCGCGACGCGACGGATGAAGAGGTGCGTGACAAGCGTTTGAACGACGCGCTCATCAATTACCGTCATGCAGTGAGGATTGCATCGCCTGAGTATGACGCCGGACTGCTCTCACGCGCCCATCAGGCCATGGGCAGCATCCTCGCCTTCCTCGAACAGAAGGAGGAAGCTATTAAAGAGTTTGACGCAGCCATCAAGATCGGCCGCGACGTGCCCAACAACGCCTACGACAAGGCCGTCGAAGGCAAGAAGCGACTCTTAGAGCCGCAATAGCGCCCGTCATCAGTAAAAACAGAAGGAGAGAGACGAGCACCAGCCCTCGTCTCTCTCCTTTTCTCTTTCAAACCGACTCCTGCAAGCCTGCAAACGACTCATGCACGCTCAAAACTGACTAAAGCACGCATAAAATCCTCCCATGCACAGGTAAAACTCGCTCATGCACGCATAAAATTGACAAAAGCACGGCTCAAATTCACAAAAGCACGCCGATAATTGACAAAAGCATACACAAAATCCCCTCATGCAGGCTCAACATTGACTCATGCACGGTGTAAATTCACAAAAGCATACACAAAATCTGCTCATGCAAGTGTGAAATTGACAAAAGCATGGTGAAAATCTGCTCAGGCAAGGCATAAATTGACAAAAGCATACGTAAAATTGGCTCATGCACAGTAAAAATTGGCTTGTGCGCGGTGAAAATTGCTTCATGCACGGGTGGAATCAACCTGTGCGGTGTGGAAATTGACCTGTGCAGGGTGAAAATCCGTTCAGGCGGCGTTGTAGATGAATGATGAGCGATGGAAACTGACCTGTGCATGAGTAAAATTCATTGATGCAGGCGCAGGATTCAACGCCGCACGCCTGAAATCTACTCATGCAGGCCGGTTATCGTCTCTGACAAGGTTTTTGCTGCCCGCTATCAAAGCGGAGTCGAGGGAGTCGTCACGATCTTCGCCGGAAGGTTGACGCGAATCTGCGGCAGCACGATTGTCGGCGTCACCGGCATCACAACTTTCGGCAGCTTCAGCTTGTCCAGCTTCGGCAGCTTGATTTGCATGGCTTGCGGCGGGAAGTAAACTCCGGGCAGCAGCGAGTTGGAATCCCTGCCGCGCTCCGGCGTGAGCCTGATGGTGCGTTGAGATTTGTCGCGCGTTACCGTGAGCGTCATCTCGCCGTCGTCCTGACGGTTGAGCACGCGCATCAAATCCGCGACGGTGCTGAGCGTCTGCCCGTCTGCTTCCGTAATGACATCGCCCGCGCGTAAACCCGCCTTGGCCGCCGGACTATTCTCACGGACCGCCGTGATAAGCAAGCCCTTGCCGCCGCTCACGCCGAAGTAATCCGCGAGCTGCTTTGTCAACTGCGTCGTCGTCACGCCGATGCGACGATTGTTGCCGAAGACGAAGCTGAAATTATTGTTGTCGTTATCGCCGGGCTTGAAGTCGCGCAGTTTGTCCAGGTCTTCCCAGCGTTGACTCGGCATACTGAAGGCCGTGTTGAAGTCGCTGCGCTTGCCGAGCGTGACGTTCATCTCTTTTTCGTCGCCGCCGCGAACGATAGTCAGGCGCGCGTTGTGTTCCGGCGCGACCTCACCGATTAAACGGTTGAGCTTGCGCACGCTCGTCACAGGCTCGCTGTCGAAACGCACTATGACATCGCGTTCACGCAGGCCAGCACGCGCAGCAGGACTGTTCTCCACCACCTTCACGACGCCGACGCCGCGCGGCTCGCGCGTCAGCCCGTAGCGACTCATGTTCTCGCGATTGATCTCCTCTGTGTGTACGCCCAGAAAGCTCCCGCCCTCGAAGACAAACGAGAAGTTGCCCTGCGCATCCGGCGTCGTCACGACGACGGGCGTTCGCGGCGTTCTGGGCGTGGCCGGTGTGGGCGGTGTTTCCTGCGCCAGCACGCTCGCAGTCCCGGCCAGCAACAGCAGAGAAACGAAAAGCAGATTCAGACGCTTCAGAATCATCACAGAAAATCCTCCCGGAAAGATTTTGGAGACTCCAACGCCGCCAGCGTCGCCCAGTTCCAAAAAAATTACGGGAGGATGCTTCAGTCTCTTCCCCGGTTAAGCTCAGGCTTTCCTGTAAACCTCACGCTCGCCGCTTAGCTCCACGGCCAGCTTGCCTTCCGATTGTGCCAGATCAAGATGCGCGACCGCTTCGGAGATGGCTAGAAAGCGGTGCACGTCGTCCGTGCCGGGAAAAAGGTCGCGCGCCACGTCCCAAGCGGTCGCGCCGCCTTTCGGAATGATGCGTATCACCTCCGCCTGCCGTTCGCGTATGGCGCGCAGGTAGCGGTTGAAGAGTTCTTCAAAGTCAGTCACGGCATCACCGTGGCCGCCGTAAACGAGCGTCGGCGCAAAACTACGTATGCGCGCAAGGCTCACCATGTATTCCGCCAGCGAATGAAAACGGCGCGACGGATCAACCGGGTCGGGCGAGAGAATCGGGTTCGGTGTGATGCGCTTCAACACGCAATCGCCCGCAATGATTGTGCGGTCTGCCTCACGCACGAACGAACAGGAGCCGGGCGTGTGTCCCGGCGTGTGTACCACCCGCAGAGAGCCCGTCGCAAACTCCAACTCTTCCTCGTCCACCATCTCCCTGTACTCTCCATCGGCGAGCGAATCCGCGTAGGCCCGCACACCCTCGTACATACGCCGCAGCGCCCCTATCTCTTCATCCGAAACCCCCGCGCGCACAAGCAGACGACGGTGCTCGTCGTACTCAAGACGGCCCGCCCTGTGTCCCGTCTCCCAACCGTGAACCAAGACCTCCGCGTTCTTCGCCTCATCCCTCAGGGAACGCGTCAGCCCGCAGTGGTCTTCGTGCGCGTGCGTCAACACGATGCGACGTATGTCGGCCACACGCACGCGCGCCTGCCGCAAGCCCTCCCGCAGAGCCTCGATTGCTTCTCGCGTCTTCGGCCCCGTATCAATCAACGTCACAGGGTCTTCCGCGATGAGATAGCAATTAACCGGCCCGACGTAAAACGGCGTCGGCACAGAGATGGGAACTATTTTCATAATTTTAGATTTTAGATTTTTGATTTGCGATTGGATAAGGACAGGTTCTACGAATCTGACTATGAAAATCTGTTGAAGCTTCTTTCGCCTTATCCAATCTAAAATCGCAAATCTAAAATCGCAAATTAATAGACATACTTGTTTGCCTTAATCATCTCGTCTGCGATGCGTTGGCGCGCGGCGACCGTGTTGAGCGGCGTGAGCTTCGTAAAACGACGGAGCGCGGCCAGCAGCGTGCGTAGTTCGTCGCCTTCGGTCATGGCGGCGAGAGTGTTCTTGGCGTTGGCCTCGATTCTCTCGACGGCATCGTTGCAGAAGACACGCGTCATGTCTATGTATCTGGCCGCTGCCTCTTCGCCAACGGAGGCGGCCAACTTCTGCGCGCGCAGGATTGCAGATTCCATCGCGTAGGCATCAATGATAATGTCCGCGATGCCCATCAGCACTTCCTGCTGGTCCGCGAGCGCCATCATATACTTCTGCGCGCCCGTTCCGAGCGTCATCAACGCGACCTTCTTAGCGTTCTGCGCCAACTTCAACTCGGCCGCGAGCACCGTTTCGTCTTCGTCAAAGCCGCCCAGCGAAGGCGAAAGCACTTCGTCCATCAAGCTTTGCGCGGCGGGCAGCAGCGCCAGCTTGCCCGTCATCGCGCGCTTCATCAACATGCCCGGAATGAGCATACGGTTGATTTCGTTCGTTCCCTCGAAGATGCGGTTGATGCGCGAGTCGCGGTAGGCACGCTCGGCCGGGTAGTCTGCCGAATAGCCGTAGCCGCCGTAGATCTGCACCATCTCATCAACGACGTAGTTGCAGTATTCCGACAGAGCGACCTTGATGATCGAACACTCCGCAGCATACTCTTCAATCGCCCGCAGCTTCGCGTCAGGGTCTTTCGTGTCGCTGATGGCCGACTCAATCATGCCCATCGTGCGATAGACCATCGTCTCGCCAATCCATGTGCGAATCGCCTGCTCAGCAAGCTTCGCCTTGATTGCGCCGAACGAAGAGATTGACTTGCCAAACTGCTGACGCTCGTTTGCGTAGCGCACAGACTCGGTGAGTCCGAGCTTCATTCCGCCGACGCACATCGCGCCCAGCTTGAAGCGGCCGATGTTCAGAATATTAAAAGCAATCTTCGCACCCTTGCCGACTTCGCCAAGCAGATTTTCAACAGGCGTTTTGACATCCGACAGCACGAGCGCCGTCGTGCTCGAACCCTTGATGCCCATCTTGTGTTCTTCCGCGCCGCTCGTTAAGCCCTCCTGCCGCTCGACGATGAAGCCGCTGAACTTGTCGCCGTCAACCTTCGCGAAGACGACGAAAATGTCCGCGAAGCCGCCGTTGGTAATCCACATCTTCTCGCCGTTGAGGATGTAGTGTGTGCCGTCTTCGCTCAGGCGCGCAGTGGCTTTCGCTGCAAGCGCGTCTGAGCCTGAGCCAGCTTCGGTCAGCGCGTAGGCCGTGACGATTTCGCCCGTCGCAATCTTCGGCAGGTACTTCTGCTTCGCCGCTTCCGTGCCGAAGTAGATGATGGGCAGGAGGCCGATGCCGCTCTGCGCGCCCATTGTCGTCGCGAAGCTGGCAGCACGGCCGAGTCCTTCGCCAACGAGACAACTGCTCGTCTGGTCGAGGCCCAGACCGCCGTACTCCTCAGGGATGTTGGCGCTGATTAATCCCAGATCGGAAGCCTTGTGAATCAAATCGCGCGCCAGCTTCCAGTCGTGCTTTTCCAGAGCATCAATGTGCGGACTCACTTCGTTGTCAATAAACTCGCGCGTCGTCTCCGCTATCATACGGTGCTCTTCGGTGAAATCCTCCGGCGTAAAAATCCCTCCGGGCGTCGTCTCCTCAATCAGAAAACTCCCGCCCGCCACAACTCTCTTCTCTTCAACTGCGGCTGACATAACGGATAATCCTTTCACTTTTGTAGGAGCAGACAACGCCTGCCCGCGTGTTTGATAGCAGACGGGCAGAGCGGACTGATGAACCACTCTACCCCTACGATCTTATATGCGCTCGAAAATACCAGCCGCGCCCATCCCGCCGCCGACGCACATCGTCACCATGCCGTAGCGCCCTTTGCGACGTTCGAGTTCGCGCAGGATGGTGGCGGTTAGTTTCGCGCCGGTGCATCCAAGTGGATGACCGAGCGCGATTGCACCGCCGTTGACGTTGACACGTTCAGTGTCAAGGCCAAGCTCTTTAATGACGGCCAGAGATTGTGCGGCGAAGGCTTCGTTTAATTCGATGACATCAATCTGGTCGAGCGTGAGGCCCGCCAGCTTCAGCACTTTCGGAATCGCGAACACAGGCCCGATGCCCATCTCTTCCGGCGGGCATCCGGCGGTCGCGTAGGCTACGAAGCGAGCCATCGGTTTCAAGTTCAACTCACGCGCACGCTCCTCCGACATCACGATGGCAGCGGCCGCGCCGTCAGACATCTGCGAGGCATTGCCCGCCGTAATCGTGCCCTTCACATGGAAGGCTGGCTTGAGCTTCGTCAAGCCTTCCAGAGAGCTATCGCGCCTGACGCCTTCGTCTTCCTTAAAGACAATCTCGCGCCGCTCTTTGCGTCCCTTCTCGTTTAACTCTTCGATGGTCACTGTGAGCGGCACGGTCTCGTCCTGAAACTTCCGCTCATCGAGCGCTGCGGCCGCACGCTGGTGCGAACGCAAAGCAAACTCGTCCTGCTCCTCACGCGAAATCTCATACTTGCGCGCGACATTTTCAGTCGCCAATCCCATGTTGAGATAAAAGTCCGGGTAGTGTTCGACCAGATAAGGGTTCGGACGAATGATGTGCCCGCCCATCGGAATCATGGACATCGTTTCGAGTCCGCCTGCGACGACAACATCCGCGCCTCCGACGCGTATGCGGTCGGCCGCCAGCGCGATTGATTGCAGCCCGGAGGAACAGAAGCGATTAATCGTCATCGCAGATGTGCTCACGGGCAGCCCTGCGCGAATCGCCGCCGCGCGTGCAGTGTTCATGCCCTGCTCTGCCTCCGGCATCGCGCAACCCATAATCACATCTTCTATCTCCGAAGCCTCAAGGCCCTCGCAGCGCGCGATTGCCTCCTTAATGACTGCTGCGCCCATCTCGTCGGGCCGCGTGTTCTTCAGCGTGCCCTTCGGCGCTTTACCGACGGCCGTTCGCACGGCTGAGACAATGACTGCTTCTCTCATAATATTTCAGGTCTCAAGTTTGAAGGTTTAAGTGGTCTCAAGTTTACATCAAATCAGCGTTTCAGGTTGAGGGCCGTAAGGCCGCACGCACGGCCTCACGCCTTCAACTCGAAACCTGAAACTAATTCCGCAAAGGCTTGCCCGTCTTCAGCATGTGCGCGAGACGCTCCTGCGTCTTGCGCTGGCTGACGAGCGAGAGAAACGCCTCTCGCTCAAGGTCAAGCAAGTGTTGCTCGGAAACTCGCGTCGGGTGATTCAAATCGCCGCCGGTCAGAATGTGGGCCAGCTTCTCGCCAATCAACGCATCATGCTCGGAGATGAAGCCGCCGCGTTTCATCTGATGAATTCCAAGCTTCAGGGTCGAGAGCGCCGGTTGGCCCATCGCCAGAATATCCGTGCGCGGCTGCGGCTTCGTGTAGCCTGTCTTCGCCAGCGCGAGCACCTCCTGCTTGGCGTCTGCAATCAGGCGTTCACGGTTCATGGAGATTGTGTCGTCGTCGCCGAGGAAGCCTAGGCTGCGCGCCTCTTCGGCCGATGTCGCAACCTTCGCGAGCGCGATAGTCTCAAACGCACGCTTGACGAAGGGAAAAGGGTCAACATCATCAGTGCCCTTCGGAATCGAATCAAGAGCGCGCACCAGCAACTCTTTCGTGCCGCCGCCCGCCGGAATAATTCCTACGCCGACCTCAACCAGCCCTATATAAGTCTCTGCCGCCGCACGCACGCGGTCTGCGTGCAGGACCATCTCGCAGCCGCCGCCGAAGACCATCTGGAAGGGCGCGACGACGACAGGCTTCGCAGAATAACGCAGGCTCATAGTCGAGTTTTGAAAGACGCGCACCATCATGTCCAGCTCTTCCCAGTTCTCCTCCTGAGCTTCAAGGAGCATCAACATGATGTTCGCGCCGACGCAAAAATTCGTGCCCTGATTGCCTACCACCAGCCCCAGAAAATTCTTTTCAACTTCGGCCAGCGAAGCCTTGAGCATCTGCAACGTGTCGCCGCCGATGGCGTTCATCTTCGAGTGGAATTCGAGGCAGGCCACACCGTCGCCTATGTCAACAAGCGACGCGCCCGCGTTCTTCTTAATCACACCCGTGCGGTCTTTGACAGACTTGAGCAGGATGACACCCGGCTGTTCATTCAGTTGAACATAACTGTTTGTCGCGAAGTCGAAGTAGGACTGTTGGCCGTTTTCGTTTTTGTAAAAGGAGGTCGCGCCCGCATCGAGCATCCGTTCGACGTTGGCGGGAATCGCCTGCCCCTCTTCCTTCATCCGCGCGACAGACTTCTCAACACCGATGGCATCCCACACTTCAAAGACGCCCAACTCCCAACCGAAGCCCCACTTCATCGCGCGGTCAACTTCGACAACCGTGTCCGCGATTTCTGGAATACGATTGGCCGCATAGCGGAGTGTTCGCGAAATCGTCTTCCACAGAAACGCGCCCACACGATCCTTGCCCCAGACCAGCGCACGGATTCGCTCCGGCGTCGCCTCTATATTCTTCGCCATGTCGAGCGCAGGCAGTTTAACTTTCTGCGACGGACGATATTCGAGCGAAGCCGTGTCGAGCGTCCAGATCTCCTGCTTCTCGCCATCACCTTTCTGTTTCCTGTAGAAGCCGCCCTTCGTTTTGTTACCTAAGATACCGCGCCCAATCATCTGCTTTAAGAATTCGGGAGCGACGAAGGTTTCGCGTTCTTCATCTTCGGTGAGCGCGTCGTAAAGATTGCTGACAACGTGTGTGAAGACATCGAGGCCGACTAAATCAAACGTGCGGAAGGTGGCAGACTTCGGACGCCCGACCGCAACGCCCGTCATCTTGTCAACTTCCTCAATCGAATACCCGTCCTCAAGCATCGTCTTGATGGTGTGCATCGCGCCAAACGTGCCGATGCGATTGGCGATAAAATTCGGACGGTCTTTCGCAGGGACGACGCCCTTGCCGAGTCGCTGGTCCAGAAAGCCGTAGACGGCGCAAGAGATCTCAGGCTTCGTCCACTCTGTGCGAATCAATTCGACGAGTTGCAGGTAACGCGGCGGATTGAAAAAATGTATGCCGAGAAAGTGTGCCCTGAAATCTTCCGAGCGTCCTTCGGCTAACTGGCTGATAGGAATGCCGCTCGTGTTTGAAGCGACGACCGAACCCGCACGCCTGTGCTCTTCGACACGCTCGTAGAGCTTGCGCTTAATCTCCAGATTCTCGACGATTGCCTCAATAATAAGATCGCAATTCTTCAGTTGGCCCATGTCGTCGTCGAAGTTGCCGGTTGAGACAAGCGACGCCCTCTCAGGCACGAAGAAGGCAGCGGGCCTAGCCTTCTTTGCTCCCTCCAGCCCGGCGCGTGCAATTCTGTTACGTACCTCTCTGGACTCCAGCGTCAAACCTCTGGCCTGTTCTTCGGGCGTCAATTCGCGCGGCACAATGTCGAGCAGCAGCACGGGCACACCGGCGTTCGCAAGGTGCGCAGCAATCTGCGCGCCCATCGTACCCGCGCCGAGAACAGCGGCCTTTTCAATTCGCAGCATACTTTAAAGGAACCTTTCCAAACGGGAATCATCCAAGGCGAGAACCACCATCATACTGAATGAGCGCTCATTCAGCAAGGCGAAAAACGTCGAGAAAGATTACTTCGAGGTTCTAGGTTCGCATCAGCTCAACCACATAACGATAGCTGAGTTTATAAATGATGTACCATCGAACGCATAGAATGATAATAGACTGATCGAAGTGGCGACCGCGAAATAGTTAGGGCGGGAACTGCTGCATGCTGATCATTATTACCTTGCCATCACGATTACACCAGAACCAACGCAATCAGGGCTCTGTTCGTAGCTTTAGAGATGGATGATATTTCCGCAGCGGCGTCAAGACTGTTCCTGTTCGGCATCCTTTGCGATTAGGCGCGAGAAATCATCCGGGGTATCCACGTCCACCTCGCCGCCCTGGAAGGGTAAGAAGTGTGCCTCTGAAGCGTATCTCTTGATGACCTCCTTTGCGCCTGCCGCTCCTTCGAGCCGTGTGAGTTCGGCGAAGAGCGCCCTGCCGAAAAGGGCCGGCACGCCGAAGCTCCCGCCGTACGCCGAAGCGACGATGGGCCTGCTGGTGGTGCGGTACGCCGCGATGAGCCCATTGATGACTTCGGCGTTGACGTGCGGCTGGTCGCACAGCAAAAGGACGGCCGCCTCCGCCTCCGGGTCCGCGCCGACGAGACTCTCGACGCCCGCGCGGACGGAGGAGGCCATCCCGGTTTCCCAGAGGGCGTTCACCACCTCAACCACGTTCAACCCACGCAACTCGCCTCTGGACTGTTCGGCATGCGCGCCGGTCACCACGACGACGGGGCGGCAACCCGCATACAGCGCGGCGAGGGCGGCGCGCCTCAGCATGGACTGGCCGCGGAACTGTAGAGTCTGCTTCGGGACGCCCATGCGTGACGACGAGCCCGCTGCTAAGACAACAGCGCCGACTCTTTCATGCTCACCTTCGATAACAAGTGGACCACTAACCACGTTAGCCTTCGAACCTCACGCCGCGGCCACGGGCCGGGCAAGTTCATCCGTCAGCGGGACGCCCTCGCCGTCACTCGCGCTGCCGTGGATGGAGCCCCGGCGCTCGCGCAGAATTCCGCCGCGCCGCCCGTCTAAAACCGCGCGCATCTCGGCAATGATTGACAGGGCGATCTCGGCGGGCGAGTTCGCCCCGATGTCGAGGCCGGCAGGGGAGTAGAGGCGTTCCTTGTCTTCTTCTCCGAGCCGGAACGCTTCGTCGCCTGCTGCCAGTTCACTCAGCATCCGCTCCGTCCGTTTACGCGGCCCCATGACCCCGATGTAGCGCGCGGGCGAGGCCAACAGGAACTTGAGCAGTTCGAGGTCGTGCGAATAGTTGTGCGACATCAGCAGCGTCAGTGTCCGCGGTGTAATGCTGACCTGCGCTGCCACGTCTCCGGGGCGCGCGAGCGTGACGTGATCGGCAGCGGCGAAGCGGGAGAGGCTGGCGGGGCGCGCCTGCGGGTCAACGACCTCCGTCTGCCAGCCAAGCCTGCGCGCGAGTTCGACGACCGGCAGCGCGTCGTGCCCCGCCCCGAAGATGACGAGGGGGACGGGAGGCAGAAGCGTTTCGACGAATACTTTCACCGTGGTGCCGTCCACCTCGTAAAGACGGGTGCCTGACATCCCCGCCCGTGACGGCGCGCTCACGTCGCCCTCGATGAGCGACGCCAATTCGTAGGGCAGATTCTCGCGGCCGACCTCCCCGCCCTCGTAGATGAAGAGACGCGCCCCTGTTTCGATTCGCGATGCGGCCGGGCTGGAAGGCGTGTGCCCGTACACGGTCGCGACCTGTACGGGGGCGGCGTCCGTCCGTCCTTCGCACGACCGCCTCAACGCCTCGACGTAGAGTGAGCCGGTGGCGAGCGGCTCGACGAGCACGCGCACGACGCCGTTGCAGCCGAGCCCGAGGCCCCAAGCCATCTCCTCGCCAGTCGAGGCAGTGTCGTACTCGACGAGCACAGCCTTGCCCGCCTGCATGACGCACTTCGCGTGCTCAACAACGTCAGCTTCGAGGCAGCCGGCGCTGATCGTGCCGGTGCTCGCCCCGCTTTCGCAGACGAGCATGCGCGCGCCCGGCCGCCTGTACGAAGACCCTTCGACGCTCACCACGGTCGCCAGCGCGCACCGCTCGCCCCTCGTGTTCGCAGCGTCGAACGCTTCGACTAAAGCTCTCACTTCGTTCATATTTCAACGCCCCCTTCTACAGCAGCTTGTCGGGTGTGATGGGCAGTTCGCGGACGCGCCTGCCCGTGGCGTGAAAGACTGCGTTGGCGATAGCCGCCGGGATGCCAACCATGCCAAGCTCGCCCATGCCCTTGACGCCGAGCGGGTTCACAACCTTGTCGTCCTCCTCGACGAACATCGTCTCGACCTCGTGCACGTCGGCGTTGACGGGCACGTGGTAGTGCTGGAGGTTCGGGTTCATAATGCGCCCGTAGCGGTGGTCAATTTCGGTCGCCTCTGTAAGCGCCATGCCGATGCCCCACACCACGCCGCCGATCTCCTGACTGTGCGAAGCCTTCGGGTTGATAATCTTGCCGCAGGCTGTCACCTCGATGGCGCGCGTGACGCGCACCGTGCCGAGGTCTGGGTCAACTTTGACCTCGACGAACTGCGCGCCGTGCGCCATCGTCGCGTACTTCTGGCGCTCCGGCGACGGCCTCGACTCGAAGGTCTCCGTGACCTCGGAGAGGTTGTTCCGCCGCATCACGTCGGGGATGCTGACGAACCGCGACGGGTCGCTCTTGAGTCGCAGCCTGCCGTCGAGCATCTCTACGTCGGCGGCAGCCGCCGACTTCAACGGCGATGAAGCATCCTGGTTAGCTAACGTCAGCAACTTGGAGGTGACGGCAAGAGCCGCGCCGTGCACGGCAGAGCCAACGCTCGAAGTCGTCTGCGAGCCGCCCTGCGCGGGCGCACGCGGGAAACTCGTGTCGCCCAATTCGAACTTCACCTGCTCGGGCCTATTCCCAAGGTACTCGGCTGCGATCATGGTCATCACCGTGTAGGTGCCGGGGCCGATGTCGCTGGTCGCGCTGGTGACGTGCGCTGTGCCGTCGGTGCGATACGTGATTTTGGTGCTGGCCGGTCGCTGGAACGCGCCCCAGACGCCGGTCGCCGTCCCCCAGCCGACAAGAAGACGCCCGTCGCGCATAGAGCGCGGCTCCATCTTGCGCTGCTTCCAGCCAAACTTCTCCGCGCCGAGCCGGTAGCATTCGCGCAGCGCCTTACTCGAAAACGGCTTGCCGCTCTCGGGGTCTCGCTCGGCGTAGTTGATGAGCCGTAGTTCCAGCGGGTCTATCTTGAGCGCGTAGGCCAGTTCGTCCATCGCGCATTCGAGGGCGAACATGCCGCTGACCGCGCCGGGAGCGCGCATCCACGTCGGCGTCGGGAGGTCTGTCGGGACGATCAGCGTCGGCGCGAAGAGATTCGGGCAGGCGTAGACCTGTCGCGTGAAGCCGGTCGTGTTGTCGTTGAACTCCTCGAAGGTCGAGCTGTTGTGCACGGCCGTGTGGATCATCGCCGTGAGCTTCCCACTTCGCTCCGCGCCGAGCGCGATTTTCTGAATCGTGTAGGGGCGGTAGCCGTGGCCCGTGAACATCTGCGTCCGCGTGTAGACGACCTTGACCGGGCGCTTAAGCTCGCGGGCGGCCATGGCGGTGAGCGCCGGATAGTAGTTCGGTCTGAGCGACGAGCCAAACGCGCCGCCGACGTATGGTGAGATGACCTGCACGTTCGCCTCGGGAACATTGAAGCTCGAAGCGAGGTGCGCGCGCACACCGTAGACCTCCTGCGTCTTGTCGAAGATCGTGAGCTTGTCGCCCTCCCATGCGGCGACGGCCGCGTGCGGCTCCATAGGGTTGTGGTGCTCGACGGGGATACGGTACTCGGCCTCGACCTTCACCGGCGCGTTCCGCATTGCCTCTTCCGGGTTGCCGCGCGGCTTCGGGGGCGGCCCCTGCGAGGGCACGTGCGCGCTCTCGCGCACGGCTTCCGTGTCGGTCGCGTGCTTCTCTGCGTCGTAGGAGACTTTGACGAGGCGGGCAGCGTAGCGTGCCTGCTCGTAGGTCTCGGCGACGACGAGAGCGACGGGCTGCGCGTTGAAGTAGATTCTGTCGGACTGGAGCGCGCGGAAAGACTTGTCCTGCTCTCTCGTGTTCCGCGGCGGCGCGTACTCCGTCGAAGCCTTCGGTCCGAGCTTCGGCGTGTTCAAGTGTGTGAAGACGCGTACGACGCCGGGCGCGCGTTCCGCCTCCCGCGTGTCTATGTTCCTGATACGGCCCTTCGCCACCGCGCCGAGCACGATGAAGCCGTAGGCGAGGTTTGGCGCGCGGAACTCGGCCGCGTACTTCGCCCTGCCCGTCACCTTCGCCACGCCGTCCACGCGGCTCATCTCTTTTCCTATGTATCTAGCCATCCCATTACCTCCGTCCCGTCAGGCCAGCCTGCTTGCGCGCATCAACGCGCGCACGACGGCCCGCTTACCCAGTTCGACTTTATATGCGTTATGCGCGAGCGGCTTCGCGCCCGCGAGCGCCGCCTCGGCTGCACGCCGGAAGCTCTCTTCCGTAGCGGGCCTGCCAATGAGCGCGGCCTCCGCCTCCGGGCTCCGCCATGGCTTATGGGCCACGCCCCCGAGCACAACGCGCGCCTGCCTGATCGTGCCCCGGTCCAGTTCAAGCGCTGCGGCGACTGCGACGAGCGCGAATGCATACGAAGCGCGGTCGCGGACCTTCAGGTAGTAAGAGTTCTTAGCGAAGGGCGACTTCGGCAGGTCAATCGCCACGATCAACTCGCCGTGCTGGAGGTTGTTGTCTTTCCCCGGCGTGTCGCCCGGAAGGCGGTGAAAATCATTGATGGGGATCGTGCGCTCTTGCCCGCCCGCGCCCCTCACACGCACGACTGCTTCGAGCGCGTAAAGAGCGTTCGCCATGTCGCCCGGGTAAGTCGCTACACACTTCTCGCTCCAGCCGAAGATGGCGTGGATGCGGTTCAAGCCTTCGAGCGCGCCGCAGCCCGTGCCGGGCTCGCGCTTGTTGCACGGCATCGCGGTGTCGTAGAAGTACTGGCAGCGCGTGCGCTGCATCAGGTTCCCGCCGTTCGTAGCCATGTTGCGGAGTTGGCCTGAGGCTCCCGCGACGATGGCCTGCGTCAGCAGCGGATAGTTCTTGCGTATGAGTGGGTGATTGGCGGTATCCGTATTCTTCGCAAGCGCGCCGATGGAGACGCCGCCGCGCGCGGCCTTGATCTCGGCGAGCTTCAGGCGCGTCAGATCAACAAGCTCGTTCGGGCGCTCGATGTCCTCCTTCATCAGATCGAGGATGTTGGTCCCGCCAGCGAGGAACTTCGCCTGCGGGTTGGCCGCGACCGCCCGCACGGCCTCGACGGCATCGCTTGCGCGCACGTACTTAAACGGTCTCATCGCCCATCTCCTTTCTGATTCGCGCCAGCTCATCCTCTTCGACAAAGCACCACGTCCGCGCCGACTCTTTGCCCGAATGGGCTTCCTGTATGGCCGCGACTATCTTCGGGTACGCGCCGCAACGGCAGATGTTGCCGCTCATGCGCTCGCGTATTTCGTCGTCCGAGAGCTGTTTGACCGGCGCGTTCACGTCCTGAGTGACGTGACTCACCTCGCCGCGTCGCGCCTCTTCGAGCAAGCCGACGGCCGAGCAGATTTGGCCCGGCGTGCAGTAGCCGCACTGGAAGCCGTCGTACTTGATGAAGGCCGCCTGCACTGGGTGAAGCTCGTCACCCTTAGCCAGTCCTTCGACGGTCGTCACCTCGCGACCATCGGCGGTCGCGGCCAGCGTCAGGCAGGAGAGCACGCGACGCCCGTCAACGAGCACGGTGCACGCGCCACACTGTCCCTGGTCGCAGCCCTTCTTCGTCCCTGTCAGTTCGAGTCGTTCACGCAGGGCATCGAGCAGAACCATGCGCGAATCAAGTTCGAGTGTTTTCGTCGCGCCGTTGACTTTCAGGACGACCCTGACGGGGTTCTCCAGTGCCGTTGCCGGTGCGAAGACCGCATCGGGCGAAACGCTCAGCGCGGCGAGCGCACTCTCCTTCTCCAGCAGCATCAGCGCGAAGACACCGAGGCTGCCCGCGAGCGTCTGCCCCAGAAATGTTCGCCTCGCCTGCCCGACGCCGATCAACGTCGGCATCTCCTCTAACAGCGCCTCCTCGTCGGCCGTCAACTCAGGCTCCGAGGTCTCGTCGAAATCGTCGTTCATTTCAGTATTCCCCTGATTGTGTCTAAGCCGGCAGCTAACGACAGGAATATGGTCGCCGGGCGGCCGGAAGCGTACGTCCACCTCGTGCCCTAACTTCACTGAATGGGCATTATTTTTTCTGGAAGACTTCCATGACCGCGCTCATCGCGGTCATCGCGTTAAGCCGGACCGAGTAAAACTGCAACTTGGGTAATGGCCTCTATCAACTTCTCCTGCATCACGCCATTTTCGCGCGCTCTGACAAGGTGAGACCGGCTTGATTGGCTCGTGCGAATCGTAGGGGCAGCCTTAGTTAGGGGAATGGAAAAGTATGGTCTGCTTATCCTTACGGGAGTTTGCCAATTCGGTTACATTTGTTGCCAGATTCTCCGAGCCTGACAGAAATCGCAGCGGCGACTGTTCGTGCAAACTACTTACTCCACCGTCATCACCATGCGAAAACCGAGCTCTCACGCGTTAGCACAACCAGACGCATCACAGTTAATAAACAACTCAACTGGCGGCTTACATAACGAACCTGCTCTTTCAATCCAAACCTTTCTCCTTAAGAAATTTAGACAGAAGATCCGCGATCTCTAGATTGTTCAGATCCGACATTAGAAAGTGTGTGTTGCCGCGGACTCCTATTTCCGGCAGATGCACAAGGGTGACGTTGCCGCCCCGCTTGTTCACCGCATCCCGCCACCTTCTGTCCATCTCTAGAAAGACACGCCACTACTCCTGTCCCGGGTTCGTGCTCAGTTTATCGGGGATGTTGTCGCCGTAGTAGATGACGACGGGTATCTTCGTGAGGAGCATGAACTCCGAGAGGGGTACGGTGATGGCGCTCAACGCTCTGCCGCAGAGGTTCGTGGGCGGCGGTGCTTCTCCCTCAGGGAAAGGAAAGTCGGAGCCCGGCTCATATGAGACGATTACGTGTGGGCTATGAAGACCCTTCGTACTTCAGCCGCGATTACAAAAAACTTTTCGGCGCTCCGCCGCAACGTGACATCGCCAAGCTCCGCAGCAACCTGGAAGCTTAAGGTGCTACGACAAAGGCGCTGGGCCGGGAGAAAGAATTGAAGCGACGCTCTTGACGACTAAGGCTGCGAGGAGCGGATGATGCCGGCCGCAAATATTCCCTTGCCCGGCGACACGCCTTTCACAGAGCGCGCCAACAGGTTTATCTGATGGAGACTGTCAAGGTATAGCTCGTCGCGCCGCGTCCTGTGTTAACGATTGAGAGCAAATGATCTCCCCCGGTCATGTCCAAACTGAAACTCTTGCCGCTCGCTGTTCCTGCATTGACGACCACCGCACCGTTACCAGAAGTGATCTCGATTGACATCAACTGGCCGGAGCGCCCACGCAACATATATTCCTGGTAGCCACGCGCGCCAATCCTTCCGCGCACGGTTGCCGAACTGCGGCCCGGGCGAAAGTTGATGCGTCTTTGCGCCATCGAATCCGCACACAATAAGCTCAGCATCAAAGCTAACGC
Organism: Pyrinomonadaceae bacterium; assembly: GCA_036382855.1. Taxonomy (GTDB): domain Bacteria; phylum Acidobacteriota; class Blastocatellia; order Pyrinomonadales; family Pyrinomonadaceae; genus DASVTR01. The sequence goes on from DASVPO010000006.1 coordinate 323,442, forward strand.
CAGAGCTTGCAGAGTTGTCTTTTTAAGCATCGGGAAATAACCTTTCTATCGGAAAAAGTTTGGCGATTATAGCCCTGCGGCAGAACAGCGGCAAACGCGCCTCGGCCGGACGGGGATTATAATCTGCCTCCACTCTATATGCGCGAACAAATCGAAAGCGTCAAGTTTCTAACCGACAACACTCTAATTATCTTCAGCGACGAATCAGGGCCGTCTTTGTTAAGGCTATGAAGGAGAAACGTTAGAAGTTGGACCATGAAGATTGAACAATTATCCGAAGAACAAGCGAAAACAGTCCTGCCTCAACTCGTAGCTCTCTTGCAAGACACAGTTCACAGCGGCTCATCCGTCGGCTTTCTGCCACCGCTGGCATACGAGGCAGCGGAAGAATACTGGCTCGACACCTTGAATGAAGTAGCGCAAGGTCATCGCGTCCTGCTTGTTTCGCGTGAAGCGGAAGACGTGACAGGCGCGGTGCAGCTCTCGCTTGTCACCAAGCAGAACGGCCTGCATCGTGCGGAAGTACAGAAGCTTATTGTTCATACCAGCTTTCGCCAGCGCGGGATTGCGCGTGCGCTGATGTATGCTGTCGAAGAATCCGCACGCGCTACGGGACGCACGCTTCTCGTACTTGATACCGAGCAAGGCAGTACTGCCGAGAGACTCTACGAGAAGTGCGGCTACACGCGCTCAGGAGTTATCCCTCATTACGCGCTGAGCGCCGCCGGTTCATTCATTACTACGGTCGTCTTCTACAAGTTATTATGAAGACGCAGCCCGCAGCTACTAACTCATCCATCCTGACGCACCGATAGCATGGCCTTCATCTTTGTTCTTCTCATCGAAGCCTGAATCGTCAAAGAGTCTTCTTTGCATCAAGCCGGGGCTTCAAAACGGAACCGATTAAGAGACTATGGCGCAGGTTTGCCAGTTAATGAGCGGCGCATTACACTAAACTGCTCGCGGCTTGTTCATAAAATGGGAAAACGTGGAAAAGTAGGAACAGCGTTGGAGTATGCGGCGGCGCGCACGATTTTGACGGGCTTGCGGTGGCTACCGCGCCCGCTCGCGGTCGCTACAGGGCGCGGGATGGGCCAACTCGCTTACAGAGTCGGCGGCAGGCTTCAGCGCACGGGCCTGCGTAATCTCGAACTCGCGTTTCCAGAGATGCCGGAGCAGGAACGCGCGCGTATTCTACGCGGCTGCTTTCTGAATCTGGGCCGACTGCTTGGCGAGGTCAGCCATTTTCCGAGAGCGACGCCCGAAAGCCTGCGACAGATTATCGAATGTGAGGGACTTGAAAATCTTGAAGCCGCACGAGCGAGCGGGCGCGGCGTTATCCTCTTCACAGGACACCTTGGCGCTTGGGAGTTGTCGAGTTTCGCGCTCTCGGCCTTCGGTTATCCGCTGAGCTTTCTCGTCCGCCGCATTGACAATCCGAAGGTCGAGCAGTTGATTGAAAAGACGCGCACGCGTTTCGGCAATCGTTCGATTGACAAGCGTTCGGCTGCGCGTGCGATGCTGCGCGCCCTTCACGCGGGCGAGATGCTGGGCATCCTCGTTGACCTTAACACACAACCGCACGAGGGAGTTTTCGTTGACTTCTTCGGAATTCCTGCTTCGACAACCAGCGGTCTCGCCAGCATCGCGCTCCGCACGGACGCAGCCGTGCTGCCAATCTTCGTGCCGTGGGATGATGAGCGCCAGCGTTTTCTGCTCCGCATTGACCCGCCGCTCGCAATCACTCAGACAGGCGACGAGCGCGAAGACGTGCGGCAGTTAACGGCGCAGTTTACGTCCGTGATAGAAACGTACGTCAAGCGCTACCCGGACCAGTGGCTCTGGATTCATAAACGCTGGAATACGCGCCCCGCCGGCGAAGCAAACTTTTATTCAACTTGAAGAAACCAGAACGACATGGACGCGCACGCGCAGGCTTGACACTTTTACTCAGGCGCTACACCACCTGAACTCTCTTTAACACCTACGACCTCCACGATGAAGATTAACGTGGCGTCCGGCGGAATGGCACCGCCGCCAGCGCCTCTCGTGCCATAACCTAGTTGCGGCGGGATAATCAGCGTGGCCTGGTCGCCGACACGCAGCCGCGCGATTCCCTCATCCCAGCCCTTGATAACGCGGCCCGCGCCCAGAGGAAAAGCTATCGGCTCATTGCGGTCAAGCGAACTATCAAACTTGGTTCCGTTAGCCAGCAATCCTGTGTAATGCACCTGCACCACGTCTCCGGCCTTAAGCTGCGGCCCTGTGCCGTGCCGGGTGATGATGTAGGTCAGGCCCGACGCGGTAGTCGTGGCGAGCGTAGCCGTAGAGGGCACGCTTGCTTTCGGCTGCGGCCTGACGCTGCCCGCTCTTCGTGCGCGACGCGAAGCGGTTGTGCCTCTTCTCGTCTGGCCGGTTGCAGCAGATGAGAAGGCAGTCAGAATTAACAACGATAGCGTAAGTAAGCTTTTCAGGTTAGTCATAGTAACCAACATTCTACCCTACAGAAGCGCGCAGCGCAGAGTCCGTTAATAATCGGAAGCTCATTCCGGGTCATAATAAAAAGCATGCGCCCCCTCTTGAGGACGCATGCCTTCGACAACGCAGGTTGCGCAGACTGCTTAAGCCTTCAACTTTTTCTTGGCTTCAGGATAGGCCAGCGCTCTTTCGAGGCTGATTTGCCGGGAATCCACTATCTCCTTGTAAATCTTTTGTGCAGATGCTGCGTCGCCCGTGCCCTCGTAGGCGCGCGCGAGGAGCAGTTTATGGAAGAGGTCCGTCTGGTCGGCCTGCTTGAGATGCTCAAGCGCTTTGGCGTGGTCGCCGCCCTCAAGCTTGAGATAGCCTGCGATGTAGTGGTACGACGGCATAAACTGTTTACCGCGTTCGCCGCCCTCGTCTATCATCTTCTTAATTAGCTCGGCCTCTTTCCATGCTTCCTCATGCTTGCCCATTTTCGCGAGCGCACGTCCCTTGCCATGATGCAGCCGCCCGAGCCAGATCATCTTCTCCTCATCGGGAAGCTTGCTGCCGGGAATGGTTGAGTAGCCCTTCTCATAAGCCTTGACGGCTTCCGCCGGCTGACCGTTCTCTAGGAGCAGACGTGCGATAGAATTCCAGACGAAGACGGGCGGAAACTCTGCCGCGGCGGCTGACTGCGAATACTCCTGCTCGAAGTTTTGCAAAGCTTTGAGCGCTTCAGGAATTTTGCCTTCGTAGATGTATGTGAAGGCCATTCCGTAGCCGGGGCCGAAGGGCGCTGTGCCTTTGATACGCTTGGCCCACGCGGTTTGATATGTCTCGCGCGCTTTCGCGTAGTCGCCTTTGAGCAGGTAGTAGTTGCCTATGAAGTTGTAGGCGCGCGGCGTGGTGCTGTCGAGTTGGATGGCGCGCTCGAAGCGTGCGCGTGCAGCCTCCGGGTCGCCCGTGTTCAGATAAATCTGGCCCAGCATCATCTGCACCATGCGCTCGTCAGGATACTTCTCACTCAACTCTTTGAAGATGGGAAGCGCCTCGGCTGCTTTCTGCGAACGCACGAGCGCGACGGCCTCTATGTAGCGGCGCTCGCCTTCCGAAGCATTCTTGGCAAGCTCAAGCGCCTTTTCCATGATTGGCTTCGGATTGCCCTGTGGCGGTGGCGGCGTGAAGGTTGCGACCAGATAATGGCCGAAGGCGAAGTCAGGGTCGGCGGCAACTGCCTTCTGCGCGAGGGCGAGCACTGCTGGCCCAAACTGAAAAGTCTCAATCGAGCGCACGACCTGTTCGGCTGCCTCTCGTGCTTCCTTCGACTTGGTGGTAAAGGTAAATTTCTTGGACGGCTGTTGGGCGTTAGCTTGCAGGCCGACCGTTAACAAGATAAGCGCCAGTACGCTCAGAGAGCGCGACATCATGTGGATTTTCATTCTCTTCACCTTAAGATTTTTGATTTGGTTGAAGGTCTACAATCCATGATGGATGATAGACGAGAGTGGTTAGTAGGTAAGAGCAAGCGCTCTATGGACGGAGCGCGCAAGCTTTTAACTACGTTCGCGAAACCAACGGCCGCACACCCTTTTCGCTGACAGGGGAAACAAACCGCGCCATCAGATTCTCTGTAATCGTCACTCTATCTACGCTTGCGCGCAGCGATCTGTTCTGGACGGATGTAAACTGGATGTAAAAAGTGGGGAAGAATTTTGCGAGACTGCGCCGTAAAGATTTTGACAAGATTACTGGTTATCTCCTCGAAATGGAGACGAAATGCACCCCTACATCTTCATCACGGCGAGCCAAGACACCTTTTTAACGAACAATGCGCTTTAATTTTTATGACGTAACTCACAATAATTGCAACGTTTAGCGCTACACCTTCCGATTTGTCACAAAAATATTGTGATTTAGTAAAAATTGTGCTTGACAACTCACAAAACTTCGGTATAATTTCACACATCCTAAGGCACAACGATCCGAGTGGACTTGCTTTGGTGAATTTATAGATGGTTGAAAAGTGGTTTTCTGTTTCAGGTCAAAACCTGTTTTAAGGTGCGTAGGTTTAGAGGCTTGGACAGTTTTATTAACGAAGCCACGCGGAATAATCTCGCCCGTAACACACGCACCGCCTATAAATCACGGGATCGAACGTATGTGACGATTCTCAGTTCATTGCCAACGCCACCCTGAATCTCCGAGCCTGCCCCAAAAAGTTTTAAGGCCCCGTCAGTCAGACAAGATTGACGGGGCCTCCCTCTTTTAATTTGAGATTTTAGATTTTAGATTTGCGATTGGATAATGACAATAACTTAAAAGTTTTAATCTTTAGTCCTCATCCAATCTAAAATCGCAAATCTAAAATCTCAAATTCCTTTACATCGCCAGTCCGCCGTCAACCTGTAACACCTGGCCCGTAATATAACGAGCATCTTCCGAGAGCAGAAAGCAGGCGATACGCGCGACTTCAAGAGCATCTGCAAAGCGTCCGAGCGGAATCTGTTTAAGCAACTGCGCGCGGTATTCTTCGTTGAGCGCGCCAGACATCTCTGTAGAGACCAACCCGAGGGCGAGCGCGTTGACTGTGACTTTGCGGCTCGCCACCTCTTTCGCCAGCGCCTTCGTCAGGCCAACCATGCCAGCCTTCGAGGCCGAGTAGTTTGACTGCCCGGCCATCCCGACGCGCCCGCTGATGGAAGAGATGTTCAGGATTGAGCCGCCTTCCTCCTGCCTCATCATCACGCGCAGCGCAGCCTTCGCGAAATTCCAAGCGCCTTTAAGGTTCGTATTAACAACATCATCCCAGTCGTCTTCCTTCATGCGCAGGATGAGATTATCGCGAGTGATGCCCGCGTTGTTGACGAGAAAGTCTATGCGCCCGAAAGCATCTTTCGTCTGCTTAACCATCTCGGCGGCCGCTTCCGTGTTTGCAACATCACACTGCGCAGCCAACGTACGCACGCCCAATGCTTCAATTTCAGCTTTCAGCGTCTCTGCGGCCTCCGCGCTCTTCGCGTAATTGAAAGCCACATCAGCACCGTGGCGCGCCAACTCCAACGCGATTGCGCGACCGATGCCGCGCGTCGCACCCGTCACAATCGCCGCCTTGCCTGAGAAAGGCTTGACCGAATCGCTCAAAGTTTCTCCTCCAGGAATAGATGCGCGATGTCAGACGCTAACGCAGGATTATGAAAAACATGCTGGCATCCAACAGCTAACGCCTGACATCCGCTTTATAATTTCAACGAGCGTAAATATTGTGCAAACTCCGGCGCAAGGTCTGGACGCTTGAGTGCAAATTCGACTGTTGCGACGAGGAAGCCCAGCTTGTCGCCGGCGTCGTATCGTGTTCCCTGAAAACGCACCGCATAGAATGGACGCTTTTTCAGTAGTTGGCGCATGGCGTCTGTGATTTGTATCTCGCCGCCTGAGCCGGGGCGCGTGCGCTCGATTTCGGGAAAGATGTCGGGCGTCAGGATGTAGCGTCCGATGATGGCGAGGTCGGAGGGGGCTTCGGCCAGAGGGGGTTTCTCGACCATATCCTTGATGCGATAGACGCCTTCGCTGATTTCGTCGGCGTCAATAACGCCGAAGCGCGAGATGGCCTCACCCTCGACCTGCATCGTGCCGACGACGGGCGCGTCATACTTTTCATAAACGTCAAGCATCTGCCTGAGCGCAGGTGTTTCCGCATCCACTATGTCGTCGCCGAGCATGACGGCGAAAGGCTCATCGCCGACAAGATCGCGCGACTGTAGGATAGCGTGGCCGAGGCCGAGCGCTTCGCGCTGTCGCACGTAGCTCACACTCACCATCTCCGAGATAGCACGCATTTCCTTCAGCTCTTCTTCCTTGCCGCGTTCGCGCAGTAGCTGCTCAAGCTCGAACGAAATATCGAAGTGGTCTTCGATAGCACTCTTGCCGCGCCCCGTCACGATAATCACAGACTCTATGCCGGAAGCGACCGCTTCCTCCACGACATACTGAATCAAAGGCTTATCAACGAGCGACAGCATCTCTTTCGGCGTCGCCTTGGTGGCGGGCAGAAATCGTGTGCCCAGGCCAGCGGCGGGAAAAACAGCTTTGCGAATCTTCTGTGGCATTCCTTGAACCCGGAGTTTAAGAATTTCAAATCTCAGTTTGACGGCAAAACGGATAGCAGCCGGAACCTGCCGCTTGACACGCGCGCACGGCGTCGGATAGCTTGACGCTTTTCGTTTGCCACCTGTGAAAAGCGTCTTTCATACCACATGAGAAAGCGCCACGGCAAATGCTCCATCTGAAAAGGACAGCGGTGTCATGCTTGATTTGAATTTCGTTCGCGACAATTTAGAGATGGTGCGTGCAGCGCTCGAAGCGCGACGTTTTCCCCTCACGGCGCTTGAAGACTTTGCGACTGTTGACACAGAGCGCCGTCGCCTGATTGCCGAATCCGACCGGCTAAACGCAGAACGCAACGCTTCGAGCCGCGACATCGGCGCGCTGATGAAGGAGGGGAAACGCGAAGAGGCGGAGGCGCGTCGTCAGGCAGTGGGCCAACTGAAAGAGCGCATCGCGGAGCTAAGCAGAGCGCGCGACGCTGCGGAAGCGCGTATGCGCGAGATACTCTCGACCATTCCGAACATTACGCATGAGAGCGTGCCTGTCGGAGCGGACGAGACGGCCAACGTCGAAGTACGCCGCTGGGGCGCACCGCCCGTCTTCGATTTCGAGCCGCAAGACCACGTTGACCTTGGAACGGCGCTCAACATACTCGACCTCGAACGCGCGACGAAGATTGCAGCCGCTCGCTTTTCCATCCTCAACGGCGCTGGCGCGCGCCTGAGCCGCGCTCTCGTCAACTTCATGCTCGACCTGCACACAACGGAGCATGGCTACAAGGAGACTGTGCCGCCTTTCATCGTCAACCGCGATGCGCTCTTCGGCACAACTCAGCTTCCGAAGTTTCAGAGCGACCTCTTTAAGTTAACGGACGAGCGAGAGCTTTACCTGATTCCGACGGCTGAAGTGCCCGTCACAAATTATCACCGCGAAGAGATTCTGGATGCAGCGCAGTTGCCGCTGCACATGGTGGCCTACACGCCCTGCTTCCGTTCCGAGGCCGGTTCTTACGGGCGCGACACGCGCGGCATTATCCGGCAGCACCAGTTTGAGAAAGTTGAACTGGTGAAACTCGCGCTGCCCGAAAATTCTTATGATGAACTGGAAGCGCTGACGCGCAACGCCGAAGCCGTGCTGCAAAAACTGGGGCTGCATTACCGCGTCGTCACGCTCTCGACCGGCGACATAGGCTTTGGACCAGCGAAGACCTACGATATAGAGGTCTGGCTTCCAAGCCAGAACACCTTCCGCGAGATTTCCTCCTGCTCTAACTACGAAACCTTTCAGGCGCGCCGCGCGCAGATTCGCTTCCGTCGCACGGACGGAGCAAAGCCCGAATACGTTCACACGCTCAACGGCTCGGGCCTTGCCATCGGCCGCACGTGGGTCGCGATCCTAGAGAATTACCAGCAGCCGGACGGCTCCGTCGTCATCCCCGAAGCGCTCAGGCCATATATGAACGGGATGGAGAGAATCAGTAATCAGTAGTTAGTTTACAGGTTTGAGTTTTCAGTAAAAGCAAGTGGTCATTTCTGAAAACTCAAACCTGCTTAAGGGAAACTATTTATTTGATTCTCAAATCAAACGGCATCATCGCCATTGCTTCGCCGCGTTTCATGCGGTCGAGCATGGTTGCGTATTGAAGCGTGCGGCGCACGTCTTCGGGAAGCGATTGGAAGGCTGCGTGTTGTTGCCGGAGCTTGATGGCTTCCTCGCTGTCGCCGCCGCCGAAGAGGCTTTCAAAGAAGCCGCGCGGATAAGGCAGTATAACGCGCCTGACGCCCTTGTCTGCGGGAATGCCCGCGAGTTGTTTGGCGATTTCGACGGCCTTGTCTAACCCGCCGAATTCGTCAACAAGACCTTTTTCTTTGGCCTGCGCGCCCGTCCAGACGCGGCCCTGCCCGATGGAATCAATGTATTCGGGGTCGCGCCCGCGCCCTTTGGCGACCTTCGGCACAAACTCATCGTAGTAAGTGCTCTTGATGATGCCGAAGAATTTATCGCGCTCTTCGGGCGTAAACTTTTCTGTCTCGCGAAACAGCCCCGCGTTTTTGCCGCGCAGCACATACTCGTTTGTGATGCCGAGCCAGTTGTAAAACTCTTTCATCACGGGCTTGCCCGCGAAGATACCGATGGAGCCTGTGTAGGTCGAGGGCTGTGCGACGATTTTGTTGGCGTTGCAGGCTATGTAGTAGCCGCCGGAAGCAGCGACATCGCCCATCGAAATGACGACTGGTTTTTTCTGCCGCGCGAGTTCGATTGCGCGCCAGATAACGTCAGACGCGTAGCTTGATCCGCCCGGACTGTCAACGCGTAAGACTATGGCCTTGATGGTGTCGTCCTTGCGCGCGTCGTCAATGGCCTTGACCATCGTATCCGAGCCGATGGATTGCCCGCCGAAGGGGCTGTCCTCAGACTTGCCGGAGCCGATGGAGCCTGTGCCGTAGATGACGGCGATGCGCTCGCCTTTATTGAGGCCCAGAGATTCCGGCTCAATCTCGCTGTACTGTTCGCCGCGCGTCAGCCGCAACTCGTCTGTCTCCTTGTAGCCGAGCCGTCCCTTTAATTCCTTCTCAACTTCGTCGCGGTAGAGTGCTGCGTCAATCAGTCCGACCTTCTGCGCGTCATGTGCGCCGTAGGGCGCGTTGTCAATGATGGCGCGCACTTCTTCCGGCGACTTCTTGCGCGTTGTCGCGACCGTGTTAACGAAGCGATTGAAGAGGTCGTCGAGGATTGCGTTGACGACTTCGCGGTGGCCTTCGGACATCTCCTTGCGCGTGAAGGTGTCGGGCGCGTTCTTATATTTTCCTATCTGGTAAACGTCCGGGTAGATGCCGAGCTTATCGAGCGAGCCGCGGAAGAACATCACGTCCGCCGCGAAGCCATTGACGAAGAGGTCGCCCGGCGGCGCAACGAAAATCTTCTCGCAGGCGAGCGCGATGTAATACTCCTTGTTCATCCCCAGTTCCATGTAGGCGTAGATGGGTTTGCCGGAGGTGCGAAAATCAGCAATCGCGTCGCGTATCTCTTCGGCCTTGGCCCAACCCGCGCCGGACATGTTGATGTCGAGCAGGATTGCGCCGATGCGTTTGTCAACCTTCGCCTTCTTGATTTGCAGCAGCAGGTTTGTCAACGACGAATCGCCGCCGCCAAACAAACGATTAAGCGCATCATCCGGCACGTAGTCAGGCAAAGAGCCTTTCACTTTCAAGACCAGCACGCTGTTATCACGAACAACCGGCTCGCTCTTCCGAAACATTGAGAACAGCATGATGATGCCGATGATGACAGCCACCACGAGCGCCAGCACCAGCCCCACAATGATAAGAACGATTTTACGCCTGCGCGACATTGCCATAATTATTTTCCAGCTTAACTAAAACATTCGATGAGACGGCTCTTGAACGACTAATGCGCGAGAGCGTTTGTGATACGCAAATAAGCGAGGAAAGGTTTTCGGAAACGCGGAAGCCGGAACGCGGAACGATGAATAAAAGACAAGCTCTTAATAGTTCATCGTTCATCGTTCCTAATTCATCGTTTCACTTAACTATCCAGCCGCCGCCCACAACTTCGTCGCCGTGGTAGAAGACTGTAGCCTGTCCGGGCGTGATGGCGCGCTGCGGTTCGTCAAAGCGAATATGGGCGCGATTGTTTTCGAGCGGAGTAATCAGAGCGTTCGCTGGCTCATGACGGTAGCGGACGCGCACTTCGGCGCGCACCTGATGGCCCGGAGTATCAAGGGCAATCCAGTTGACACCGGCGGCCGTGAATTCTTCGCTGAGCAGTTCTTCCTGATGACCGACGACGACGCGGTTTCTTTCCGCGTCAATCGAGACGACGTAGAGCGGGCGCTCGCTTGAGAGACCGATGCCGCGCCGCTGCCCGACCGTGTAACGATGAATGCCGTTGTGCTGCGCGAGCACTTCGCCGCGCGTGTTGACGATTTCGCCCGCGCCGGGAATACGCTCCCTTTCATCCTCCGCCTCAAGATAGCGGTCAATGAACGCAGCATACTTGCCGTCAGGCACGAAGCAAATCTCCTGCGACTCCGCCTTCTCGGCCACCAGCAACTTGCTTGCGCGCGCCACCTCGCGCACCTCAGGCTTAGACATCTCGCCTAAGGGGAAGAGAGCGCGTGAGAGTTGTGCCTGCGTTAGTTCCCAGAGAAAGTAGGATTGGTCTTTGGAGGGGTTTAGTCCGCGAAAGAGACGATAGCGATTCGCCTGTGCGTCAAACCTGACGCGCGCATAGTGGCCCGTCGCTACCTTGTCGCAATCGAGGCTTGCCGCCAAGCGGTCGAGCGAAGCAAACTTCAGTCGGCTGTTGCAGGCGACGCAGGGAATCGGCGTCTCGCCATTGAGGTAGCTCGTCACAAACGGCTGCACAACGTCGCGCTCGAAATCGCGTTCGAGATTGAGCACGTAAAAAGGGAAGCCAAGCTCTCCGGCCACACGGCGCGCGTCGTAGACATCATCGAGCGAACAACAACGCGAAGGCAAAGGTTCTCCGTTCTCGTCAACGTTTATCCCGCGCCGCTGATTCCACAACTGCATCGTGAAGCCGACAAGCTCGTGCCCCTGTTCTTTTAAGATGGCGGCTGCCGCCGATGAATCAACGCCGCCGCTCATTGCTACTGCTATCTTCATAACTCTGGTTTGACATTCTGACAGCCGCGCCTGCCTGGTCGCAAGGCCGTAGAGATTTTCTCAAGCGACGGCCCGCGCGATGAGATAGACGACCTCGCGCTCCGTGTTGCCTTGAAGCCTGCGCGCCCAGGACGTTTGCAGCTTCGACCAGTCGGCTTGAGGCAGCACTCCTTTTTCCAGTACGTCGAAACCTGCGGCGCGATATTGTGGGGTCAAAACCGTTTCGAGGTATTCCTGCGAGAGCGCGGGCAATGAAAGACGTTCTATCTCCGCACGGTCGCGCGCGGGGTCAAGGCCAATGATAATTTCGAGCATGCAGCCGGGCGCGCAAATGCGTCGTAGATTGCAGAGCACGCCGCTGTCTGCGCTCAACACGGCGCGCAATAAACTGCCCCAAGGGAAGTGTATGTGAATCTCATCGGCAACGCCGTCGAGTTCTTCGGGAAGACTTTCGATTGCGGCTTGAACGAACAAGACGTTAGGCAGTCCGCCCTTCGCCGGTTTGCGGTATATCTTCTCCGAAATCTTCTCCAGCGCCTTCGTGCTTGGGTCTATCCCGATGTAAAACTTCGCTTGGTTCTCCCGCGCAGACTGGTAGACAAAGCGACCGTCGCCAGTCCCTATGTCTATCACCACACCTTCGCCTGTATGGCTCGATAAGTTTTCGGAAGGCTTCCCGGTCGAGTTATCAAGTGGTTCGGCCACGAATGTATTTGAGCATCATCAAAATCCTTTCCGTCGTTAATTATAAATGATGCCGGAAGGCCCGGCAATTTAGCAGGCCGCCGGGCAGGTGTCTTGATGGCTGCGCGTTTGGCGCGAGAATGATAAGATGCAGCCGATGTTGCTGTAGAGTTTTTCCGAATCAAACAGACGGCGGAGCGCGTTTCAAACCTAACATTAAAGTCATTATGGAACTAGCAATCGAAGAATACAGGGCTGCGAAAGAGCCTTACTATCTGGCGGTCGCGAGCGAGATTGAACTCTTTGAGGCGGCCTACGCCGCACGCCTGCCGGTGATGCTGAAAGGCCCAACAGGCTCAGGCAAGACGCGCTTCGTGGAGCACATGGCGTGGCGGCTTGAGCGGCCGCTGATAACCGTCGCCTGCCACGAGGACTTGTCCGCGACCGATCTGGTCGGGCGTTTTCTACTCGAAGGCGAAGAGACCGTCTGGCACGACGGGCCGCTCACAAAGGCTGTGCGCAATGGCGCTATCTGTTATCTGGACGAGGTGGTCGAAGCGCGCAAGGACACCATCGTCATCATTCACCCGCTGACGGACGACCGCCGCCGCCTGCCCATAGAAAAACGCGGCACGGTCTTAGACGCGCCACAGGATTTCATGCTCGTCGTCTCCTACAATCCCGGCTACCAGTCAATCCTCAAAGACCTCAAACAATCAACGCGCCAGCGTTTCGTCGCACTCGAATTCGATTACCCGCCGCCGGAGATGGAAACAGAGATCGTCGCGCGCGAGGGCGGCATAGACGCTGGCGTCGCGCGCGACCTCGTGCTCATCGGTCAGAAGGTCAGAAACCTGCGCGGGCACGGCCTCGAAGAAGGCGTCTCGACGCGCCTGCTGATTTACGCAGCACAGATGATTGCGCGCGGTATTCCGGCGGTCGCCGCTGCGGAAGTCGCACTCTGCTCCCCGATTACAGACGACCGGGATTTACAGCGCAGCATCCGAGAGATTGTGACGACCGTCATCTAACATCTACTGCAAACGCAAGACAAGAGCACTGCCGTCGCACACAAATTATCCTGAGCACTCGTTAGAGCGGCTGGCTTTCATTTCGGAAAAGGGGACAATTCTTGTGTCTATCTTCAAGACGACGATGCTGTTGATGCTGGCGACGGCGTTGCTGCTGAGCGTTGCCGTTGATTCTCGTAGTATCAGTCAGAGTTTGACGGAAGAGGTGCATCCTGTGCTGGTTGATAATTGCCTTATCGGCGGCACAATCAATGGCAGGTGGATGGATGCTGCGGCGGTTGCGCCAAAGTTGAAGGGCGGCGAGAAGTATAGCTTTTATACTTTAACTGCGCGGGCCGGGGAAAGCACTGGAGCGCAGCCGAAATCTCTGGCCGAGTATTGCTCGGAGACGATGGAAGTTGAGTTGACGCCGAAGCCTGCGGAGGGTGTGGCGCTGGCGGTCGGCGGCGAGTGGAATGCGATGCCGAGAGCGCCTAGGTTACTGGGCAATAACGAGCAGGCTTACAGGGCGGCCGTCGCAGACATCCTGAGAAGAAAACGTTTCGTCAGGCCACGCATCAACATCACGCAGGTGCTTCGCGTTGACTTAGACGGCGACCGCGTAGAGGAAGTGCTGGTCAGCGCTTCATACTTTAAAGACGGCTTGGTCTCTTCGACAGGCCCGATGGCGATGCGCCCGAAGGCTGGAGATTACTCCTTGGTTTTCCTGCGCAAGCTCATCGGCGGACGGGTGCAGAATATTATTATTGACGGCGAGTTTTATCCGTTCATCAAGGAGGACACAGGCCCGCCGAGCCAGTACAAAATCGCGGCTGTGGGAGATGTTGACGGCGACGGGACGATGGAGGTCGTCGTTCGCAGTGACTACTACGAAGGAGGCGGAAGCACCCTCTACAGCATCCGCCGGAACAGGGTCGAAGCGATGACTTCCTGCGCGTGCGGCGCTTGAGCCTCTTGAAGAATTACAAGGACGACGACCACGCGCGCTCTCCGTTTCAGTGTCTTAACGAAAGACCTACGAAGTTGGCCGTCTGTGCTTCGCGCAGATGCGGAAAGAGTCGCAGGGGCGGCAGGAAGAGATAGCCGCTCTTAAAGGGGCTGAGCAGGTAGCTTTCGCCAACGTATGCATCGAGCGAATAGCGGCCTTCCGTATCCGTGCGGACGCTCGTCGTGTGGCCGTCATGGCTCAGGAGCATCAGGACATCGCTTAGCCCGCGACCGCGCGCGTCCGTCACACGTCCCACAATCGTCGTCGCTTCACAACGCGCATCAAGCAGAATCGAGATGCCGTCCGTGCCGAAATCTGCGACCGCCAGGTCCGGGCGTCCGTCCGAGTTGAAATCATTTGCAACGACAGACGAAGGACTAAGACCGACGCCGAATCCGACGGGCGCGCTGAAGTCGCTCTCGCCATCGCCGCGCAGGATGGAGACTGCGCCGGAGTTGGCGTTGGTGACGGCGAGGTCTTGAAGGCCGTCGCCGTCGAAGTCTTTAACAACTAACGATGAAGGGTAAGCTCCGGCTGCGAAGGCGATGGGTGCATCGAAGACTCCCTTGCCGTCGCCATTGAGGAGCGAGATGGTATTGGCTGTGTTGCTGCTGTTGGCGACGACTAAATCAGCTTGCCCGTCGCCGTTGAAATCCCCGACAACGATGGCCGCCGGATTGACGCCCGCTGCATAGTCAGCGGCCGCCGCAAAATCGCCCTGACCATCGCCCTTGAGGAGCGAGATGGTGTCGGCGTCGTTGTTGCTGGTAACGATGTCCTGAAGACCGTCCGAGTCGAAATCGTAAGCGAGAACTCCGTGCGGGTGTGTGCCTGTGCTGTAGTTTTGTGCTTCCTCGAAAGAGCCTTTGCCATTGCCGAGCAGGACGGAGACGGTGCTCGAAGAACGGTTGGCGGCGACGAGATCCGGCAAGCCGTCGCCGTTAAAATCTCCAGACGCCAGAGAGCGCGGCCCTGAGCCGACATCCAACTCCATCTCATCCGTGAAGCCGCCCGCGCCATCTCCGAAGTAAATGAGCAAGACGTTGTGGCCGCTGTCTGCGGCTGCGAAATCAAGACGGCCATCCGAGTTGAAATCTTCTGCGACGAGCGCGTAGAGCAGTTCACCGGCCGGAAAATGTGGAAGCCCTGTGAAGCCGCCTGCGCCGTCGCCCAGAAAGAGGTTGATGGTGCTGCCGTCGTCGTGGTCAGGAGACGCTATCCTGCTGCTGCGCGCGGCGGCAATCGCGTCGTGATGAGCATTGCTGGCGGCAAGGATGTCAGGGTGTCCGTCCGAGTTGAAATCACCTGCGACGATGGCGCGCGGGTTGCCGTCAACGTGCAGACGCGGTGCGGCGCTGAGGCTGCCATCGCTGCGTGTGAGAAAGATGGCGGCGCTGTCGGAGGCCGTGTTGAGTACGGCAACGTCGGTGCGCGTGTCGGCGTTGAAATCCCTGAAGGCAATTGACTGCGGTTGCGCTCCGGCGTCGAGGGTCGAGGCCGTGAGAAACAGGCCGCGACTATTGCCGCGCAAGATGGAGAGCGTGTTTGAGTCGTGATTGACGGCGATGATGTCCGCATGTCCGTCGCGGTTGAAATCGAGAACGCCGAGGGCGCGCGGGCTATCGCCTACGTCATAGTTGACGGCAGCATTGAAGCCGCCAGCGCCGTTGCCGCGCAGGATGGAGACGTTGTCGGAACCGGCGTTGGCGACTGCGAGGTCTGCTTTGCCGTCGTGATTGAAATCACATGCGGCGAGCCAGCGCGGAGATGAGCCGGCAGTAAACTGAAGGGCGGCGCTGAAGTTGCCGCTGCCTGTGTTGCGTAGAAGCGAGATGTTGTTGGAGTCAGCATTGGCGACTGCGAGGTCTGGACGTTGGTCGCGGTTGAAGTCTGCTGCGAGCAGGAAACGTGGGTTGATTCCGGCTGCGAGGTCGGCCGTCCAGTTGAAACTGCCAGCGCCGTCTCCTGCGAGCAGCGAAAGGGTATTGGCCTCGCCGTTGGCGGTAACGAGATCGGCGCGGAGGTCGCCGTTGAAATCAAAGATAGCGAGCGCGACAGCGCCGAGGCCCGTGCCTGATTGGAGCGGTGCAGCGAAATGTCCGCTGCCGTCGCCGAGCAGGATGGTCAGGTCGTTAGAGCCTTCGTTGGCGGTGACGATGTCATCTAGACGGTCGCCGTTTAAGTCTCCGACGGCGACGAAGACGGGCTGCTGTCCGACGGCGACATCGTGGCGAGCGCTCAAGCCTGCCGCGCCGTCGCCAAGCAGGATGGAGACGGTGCTGCTGTAGTGGTTTGTGATGGCGAGGTCTGGTTTTCCGTCGCGGTTAAAATCGCCTGCGGCGAGTGCGTTTGAAGATTCGCCGACGCCGAAGCTGCGCGGCGCTTTGAAGTTCGGCGCGCGGCAGGCGTCGGCGGCCTTCGCGGGCAGCGCAGGCAGCAGGAGCGTAAAAGTAATGAGCAGAGTTAACGAAACACTGCGACGGCGCGAAGATTTGGGGGGAATCATCAAATTAGAACCTTCAGAGCGTGACTGAACAGGAACAGTGAACGGGCAACTGAGAGACGGAAAGCACGGGCTGCTTGAAAACGCGGATTGGGCCAAAGCCCTCTGGACCATGAAAGCCCGTAGAATCTATGAGAATGAGTTTGTTCTGTCAAGCATCAGCGCACAGGTCGGCAATGATGGCAGTCTCAGTTTGATGTAGGTTTGCAGAGTACGTTTGCAGGATTGATGTGGAAATGTGCATCCTCAGAAATTGGAATTGCAGTTATGGATGTTGTTGGTTGAGTCTCTGCAAAGCGAATCTTGCAAGGCTGGCAAATCTCGTCTGAAGCGCAGTTGATTGCTCTTTCGGCGTAAATTTTCTAAGCTGACGATAGACTGCGGAAGAGCGGAACGTGTGATGAGCGAGCCGGAAAAACCTTTGAGGGAAGCGACGGAGGAAGCGGCGAGCGCGAGAGCCGAGCCGTTGGAGCAGGCTTTTCGTGAGCGGCTGCGGTCAATCAAGAGCGTGACGGAGCGGCGCACGCTGGGCGGGCTGGCGCGCGAGCTTGGGAGCCTGCCGGGCGAGATTGCTTATGCCGCACTGGAAACGAGCGCCGCGATTGCGGGCGTTTCCTTGCGCGCGAGCATGGAATTTTTGCGTGCAGCGCCGGATGCCGCGCGAGTGCTGGAAGCGGCGGAGTTGAAAGCGTGGGGCGAGCTTGGACGCCGCCTCGCGATGGGCGATGTGGAAACGGCCGTTGCGTTTTACGCGGCAGGCGTCGAAGATTTGAAGTTAGTGCCGCCGGAGGCGCGGCCGCTCATCCTGCAAATCTGCGCGCGGCAGATGACGCTCTCCAGTTCGGTCGCAGTCGAGACGTTCGTGCGCGCACCGCATCTCGCACGAGAGATAAAGGACACGGCGTTGCTGCGCTCCATACTGGAAGTGGCCGCAGAGATTGCGCGTCGCTCGGCCAAGCACAGCGCCGATTTTCTGGCGGCGACACCGCGCGTCATAGAGAGTTTCCGTGAGTTTGAAGACGAGGGTTCGGTTGTCGCTCAGGCAGTGGTCGTGCTGGCCTCTGCGTTTGCCGCTCGCGCGGGCGGAATCGCGGCAGACGTTTGGCTGGCGCTGCCAGATGCTTTAGCAGGACAGACGACGGCGCACGCGCTTCAACTATTGAGAAGCGCAGGCGCGTTTCTTGAGCGCGGCGGCAGCGCCGCTCTGCACGTGCTGGCGGCAGGCAGCCACATCCTGCGGCGCTTGCCGGAAGTCTTCGACGAATGGCTTGAGTTGCTGTGGATAGTCGCGGAGCACGGCAACGCCAGCCTGGTCGCAACGCTGCGCGCCAGCCCAGCCTTCTTTCAAACGCTGCTCAATGAAACCGAGCGCACACACGCCGCCGCGCTCTCAAGGCGCATTATCAAGGTGACGAGCGAAGTCGCGCGCGTTGACGGCGAAGCCGCGCTCGCCTGCCTGCGTTCGAGCCTGCGAGCGCTGCGCACAGTCTCTATCGAACAGTTTGAACAGTGGGCACGAGACGGCCTCAAAGTTGAGCGCAATAGCGTTGACGCGCGCGCACGCCGCAGCTACTACGCGCTCGAAACTTCACGCAGCAACGATGCTCTACAACGAAGCGAAGCAGCCGGCGGTCTGCCCTTAGAGAGGGTGCAGCATCTTCTGCGACTCTACGTTGAAGGATTGACGGGACGCGCCGTGGAGATTCAGCCTCTAGCCGCCGTGCCAGTCGAGTCGCGCATAGGCGATGGGCGCACGATTCACCTGCCAGCGGTCGTCGCAGAGTTTAATGATGAGGCATCTGACTTCCGTCTCTATAAGGTGCTGGCCGCACACGCCGCAGGGCAGATAGAGTTTGGCACGTACGAGCGTGAAGCGCCCGACCTGCATGCAGCCTACGCCTCCCTCGCCGAGCTTTATGCGCCGGAGAATGTTGATGCACGCGATGCCTTCGCGCTCGACGGCTACATCAATGAGCTTGAGAAAAGCGAAGCTGCCCTCTCGCCCGCAGACGAAGCCCGACGCCAACAGCAGGAACGGAAGAAGCTTCCACCCAACGCCGACTACAAGGCTGTTCTCGCGCTCTTTCCGCAAGCGACTCTCGCGCGTCGTCTCTTCGGCACACTCGAAAACGGACGCATTGACCGTCGCCTGCGCCACACCTATCGCGGCCTCGCGCGCGACCTCGATTGGACGCGCGCGCACCTGCGCAACTCGCGCCCGCGCATCATTGATCTGCCTGTCACGCTCGTGCCCTTCGAGTTGCTGTTTCAAATCACGCTCTGCGGCGGCGCGCTCGAAGACGCGCGCAACTTCTACGGCCAGATTGTCTCCGAGCTAGAAGGTATCGTCGCGGATTATCTGACCAGCCCTGAGTCCACGGTCGCGGATACGCTGATGGCTACCAGCCGCGTCTACTCCCTCTTTCAATCCATCACGCAGGACGAAACGCAGAGCGAGACGGAAGCCAACAGCGAACAGTCGGACACAAACGACGAGGGCGCGGCCGCGCAGCAACAGCAGCCCTCGCAGAAGCCCCCCGAACGCCGCAACCAACAGCGCGACGCACGCGAACTATTCAACGCATGGACTAACATGGAATCGCAGGGCGACCCCGAAGAGTTGGACGGCGCGGAGATGTGGACACAGGGCGAGATTCCCGAACAGGGATTGGAGCAGGGCGAGGTCGCCTTTAACTACGACGAATGGGACAGGGAGTTGACAGATCATCGCGTCGGCTGGTGTCGCGTCATCGAAAAGCGCGTGCGCAGAGGCCAGCGCGAGTTTGTCGAAGACACGCGCGAGCGCTACAGGGGCGTCATCTCGTCAATCCGCCACCAGTTTCAACTGATGAAGCCGGAGAATCTGCTGCGCGTCGCAAACGAGCTTGACGGCGAAGATTATGATCTTAATGCCGTCATTGATTACGTCATTGACCGTCGCGCCGACGGCCATCAATCCGAGCGCATCTATACGAAGCGCCTTCGACGCCAGCGCGATGTCGCAGTCTCTTTCCTGCTCGACCAGTCGTCTTCGACGGCGCGCACCATCGGCCGTCACCCTTTACAACCCTACACGCATCCCGGACGCCGCATCATCGAGATTGAAAAGGAAGGATTAGTGCTGATGTCGGAAGCGCTCGAAGCAGTCGGCGATGCCTACTCCATTAACGGCTTCACATCGGAGGGCCGCCGCAACGTCAAGTTTTACGTCGTCAAGGATTTCGACGAACACTACACGGAAGAGATAGAGCGTCGCATAGGCGGCATCACCTACCAGAACAACACGCGCCTCGGCGCTGCCATCCGCCACGCCGCTGCACGCCTTGCACGCCAGCCAGCGCGCACGCATCTCCTTATCGTCCTCTCCGACGGCCGCCCCTACGACCACGACTACGGCGACGCACGCTACGCACGCGAAGACACCCGCGAAGCCCTCCGTCAAGCCAAAACGCAGGGCATCACGCCCTTCTGCATCACCATTGACCGCGAATCCGAAACCGAACTCCGCGACCTCTACGGCGAAATCGGCTACACCATCATTGACGACGTGCTCAGCCTCCCCGAACGCATGCCGGGCATCTACCGCAGGCTCACGACTTAAAGCTTGCGTCTCATGCAGACTACACATCAGTCGAGTTTTAAGTTGAACTCTGTTTCTTCCTGCTTCATCGCAAACGTCAATTAACAAACCTTTCGTGACATTGTCTCCTAATCTTTCCGTTAGCCTTTGCTCTGAAATCAACATCACAAGGGGACGCCGGGTGAATGAAGAAAAACCTTACGACTGCATAGTTATCGGCGCAGGCCCGGCCGGACTTTCGGCTGCTCTCTTTCTGGCGCGCTATCGTCATCGCGTCCTGACCTTTCATCACAACAGCCCGCGCAATCTCTACTCGCACGGCGTCCACGGCTTTCTGGGCCACCA
This sequence comes from Pyrinomonadaceae bacterium, assembly GCA_036382855.1. GTDB lineage: Bacteria > Acidobacteriota > Blastocatellia > Pyrinomonadales > Pyrinomonadaceae > DASVTR01. The sequence continues at coordinate 343,789 of DASVPO010000006.1, forward strand.
CGGCATCCTGCCCTCCGAACTCCTGGCGCGCGGGCGCGACGAAGTAACGCAGCACGGCGGGTTGATTATGGAAGCCTGCGTGACGAGCGTTGAGCAAATCGCTGACGAACATTTTCGTGTGACGGTGGGCGGTGAATCATCGTCTGCGCAAAGCTTTGAAGCGCGTCGCCTCATTCTCGCCACAGGACTGCGCGACCTGCTGCCCGATTGCCCCGGCTTCCGCGATTTCTATGGTGCGACCGTTCATCACTGCCCGGATTGCGACGGCTATGAAGTGACGGGCAAGCGCGTCGCTGTTCTCGGCGGCGGGCGTGAAACGGTCGGCTTTACGCTCGGACTACTAACGTGGACAGATCAACTGACGCTCATCACAGGCGGCGAAGATGGCAACATGACGGACGAGCACCGCGCACAACTCGCGCGCTTCAGTATTCCTATCACGAATCGAACTATCGTGGCGCTCGAAGGCGACAAGGAAAAGTGTCTGCTCAAGCGGATCTGTTTTGACGACGGCACGACGCTCGAAGCCGACGCGCTCTTTTTTAATCTGGGCACAGTGCCGGCCTCCGACCTGCATACACAACTCGGGTGCAAACTCGACGAAGACTGTGGATTAATTTCTGTTGACGAAGAGCAGCAGACGAGCGTGCGCGGCGTTTATGCGGCAGGCGACATCACACCTCATTCACAGTTGGCCGTCGTCGCCGCCGCCGAAGGTGCGATGGCTGCGATTCACATACACAAATCGCTCATCCCCGAAGACCGGCGTCCTTAAGACAACTTTGCGATTGCAGCTTCAAGGCTCAACTTAAAAAGACCGCGCGCGAAGTTATCCAGTGGACAACTCCGCGCGCGGCCTGTAAGAGGATGAACCCTCTTGCGATTAGTGGTTGCTGTTGTTGCTGTTTTTGGTGTTGCCGTTGCCGGTATTGCTGTTCATCGGTTTGACACCGGCTGTGTTGTCGTTACCGTTGTTGTTAGTCACAACGGCTGTGTTGGACGGAACTGAATTGGCGTTCGTTCGCGGACTCATATTCGAGTTCGTTTCAACCACACCGTTTCTGGTGGCGTTGTTATTGCCAGTATTCGTTCCGCTGTTCGCATTGTCTGCGCCGCAGCCAGCGCCGAGGCCGGCTAGGGCAAAGAGGCAGAGCAAAGCTAAAGTCCGTCTCATCAAATTTTTCCTCCTGTGAAGGCGTCCGTCTTATCTGTAAACGTGTTCGCCGCGATTGCTGCGCCAATCGTTTTCAAAATACTCCGCGTCTTCGTCCGAACGCGCGTTAACACCCATCACGATGCCGCCTTCTTTGAGGCCGGTCTCATAATGCTTGACGCGCTCTTCAGGAATGCCAGCGCCGATGAGAGCACCGATGATACCGCCTGTCGCGCCGCCTGCGCCTGCTCCGGCGAGTGCTGCGGCCAGCGGCCCGGCGACAATCAATCCGATGCCGGGCAGGGCCACGCTCGTGCCGATGGCTGCGATGGCCGCCAGCGTTGCGCCGACCGTACCGCCGATGGCCGCGCCTGTGCCAGCGCCTTCGAGTGCTTTGTTGCCGAGCTCTGTTTCTCTGCCGTCATCCGTAAAATGTTTCTTGCGGGTCTCGTCCGACATCAGCAAGTTAACATCATCTTTGCTATAGCCGCGGCTCGAAAGCGACCCATAGGCGCGCTCCGCACTCTCTCTGTCTCTGAACATTCCTGTCACCAGACGCGAACGTCCTTCTGCCGAACCTGTTGTATCTGCCATTACATCTTTCCTCCACCTTATGAAATTGTTTGAAGTAGGAAGCAGCCAACAACGTGCGGGCTGCGTCTTCGTCCTTAGTTCCTTGTTGCATGCAAATGCTATCTCAAACCACACATTTGCAGTCTCAGACTACTTACTCGTACGATTTTAGTACCCGAAATAAGCTTCCTACTGGCTGTAAGCAAAAGGCGAGCCAGAACCGGCAGAAACTCTCGTCAGCCGCCCTGTGCTCACTCGGTCTTCAGCAGATTTCGAGGCCGCGAAGGCTTTTTTCAGTCAGCTTTGCTTTCATCAACTGCGATGCGCTGTTTAAGGGCCTCTTCTGTTTTTGTGGTACAACTAAGGAGCGCGGAATTTGAAGTTGAAGACACGCAGGAGCGCCGCGCGTTCGAGCAAGAGGGAGGGGCTAAAGGTTAATGACAATTAACGAAGAATTTACCATCGGCGTCGAGGAAGAGTATCAAATCATTGACGCGCGCACGCGCGAGCTACACTCACGCCAGGAGCACATTCTGCCTGAAGCGCAGGAACGGGTCGGTGAGCAGGTGACGCCGGAGCTATACCTGTCGCAGATAGAAATCGGCACGCCCATTTGCAAGACGCTTGCGGACGTGAGAGCGCAGATTGTGCGCTTGCGCGGCGAAGTCATAGCGGCCGCAGAGAATGCTGGCAACCGTATTGCCGCCGCCGGAACGCATCCCTTCTCGCATTGGGAAGACCAGCAACTAACGCCGAAGGCACGCTACGTCGGCATAGAGCAGGACTATCAACAACTCGCGCGCGAACAACTAATCTTCGGTTGCCACGTCCACGTCGGAATACGCGACCGCGAGGCGGCAATCGAGGTGATGAACCGCGCTCGCCCCTGGCTGCCCGTGCTGCTGGCCTTAACAGGCAATTCGCCCTTCTGGCTCGGCGCTGACACAGGCTACTCCAGCTTCCGCACACAGCTCTGGCGACGTTGGCCCATGGCGGGCACGCCGCAAGTCTTCGCCTCGCGCGCCGAGTATGACAAATTAATCGAAGCACTGGTTGCGACCGAGAGCATTACGGACGGCACGAAGATTTACTGGGACATGCGCCCCAGCGTGCGCTTCGAGACGCTGGAGTTTCGCGTGACGGATGTCTGCATGACTGTGGATGAGGCCGTGATGGTCGCGGGGCTTGCGCGCGCGCTGGCCCGCACGTGCTACGCGGAGGCTATGCGCGGCGAAAGCATTGCGCACGCGCGGCCCGAACTTTTGCGCGCAGCCAAATGGCGCGCCTCCCGCTACGGTCTAGACGCAGACCTGATTGACGTTCAGGAACAGCGTGCGCGCCCCGCGCTTGAACTGACAAATAAGTTTCTCTCTACACTGCGTCCCGCGCTTGAGGAGCACGGAGAGTGGGATGAGATTCAAGCTCTCGTCGGGAAGACGACCGCGGGCGGCACAGGCGCAGCACGCCAGCGCGCAGCCTACGCACGCTCAGGCCGCTACGAAGATGTCATTGATTTAATCGTTGAAGAGACGCGCCTCGGGACAAACTAAAACGAGTTGCGAAGTCTGAAGTCATCATCCACAAGTCTGACCTTAGAGTTTCTGGCAGTCTGTCAGTATTCGTCTTTCATCAGCCCTGCGACGATGAGCAGGACTGCTCCGGCGGCGAGCACGCCCCAGCCCCATTGCATCTGTATCATGCTCAAAAAGGCGTCGCCCATTCCCTTGAACGGGTTTGCCTGCCCGTCGGGCATCGTTGCCATCTTCGCCATTTCGGCTTTGGCCTGAGAAATCCCGGAGCTGATGTAATAGAACGTGTAGGCGAGAACGAGCAGCGACGAAAGGCCCGGCCATTTTAATAGCCCGTAGCGCTTCATCGTTGCGAGCACGACTGAGCCGACGCCGCACAGCAGCAGCAGGAAGAAGCCCAGCCCTGCGAGACTGGAAAACTGTGTCAGGCTGTAGTAGTTGACTGTGAAGAAGGGCACTCCGACGATTGGCGTAAAGAGGCCGACGACGAGCAGGACCGCGCCCGCAAACGAGGCAATCTGTCTTTTGTTGAAACCAGACTCGGCATAAGCACCGGCGGCAGGGGCGGGCGTGGCGAACCAGTAGTTGCAGGGCGGACACATAGCGGAGTGTGGCGCATACTCCTTGCTGCAGCTTGGGCAGTAGTTCATAGGCATGGGGGTTTTCTAGCTCCTCAAATTAGATTTGGCGCGTGCTTTATGGATAACATAAGCTGACGCCGAAGGGACTAAAGCGTTTTGCGGATTAATTGGAGTTCAGGCTCAGGCGTGCGCGTCCGTTGTGAAGCATGGTCTTGCGGCCACAATGAAAGTCTTGACAGCAGCCGTCCGTAGGTGGAGCAGGGCCGTCAAACTAAATATAGCATGAATTCGTTTACTGAAAAGATGAATTTTTCAGCAGGCGGAAGGGAAAACTAAGGATGCGAAGGCTTGATTATCAACTGGTTGATGTTTTCACCAATCGTGCGTTTGGCGGCAACCCGCTCGCCGTCTTCGCAGACGCCGGCGAACTGCCGACAGAACTGATGCAGGCGATAGCCAAAGAGTTGAACCTTTCGGAGACGACCTTTGTCGCGCCCCCACGCAACGCGCAAGACGATTTCCGCGTGCGTATCTTCACGCCCGCGTCGGAATTGCCGATGGCGGGCCATCCGACCGTCGGCACGGCTTACGTGCTGGCAAAGCAAGGCAGGATTACGCCTTCCGAAACCGTGACGAAAGTCAACTTCGAAGAGGGCGTCGGCACGATTACCGTCGCCGTGAGCTTTAAAGACGGAGCGCCCGATTCCATAGAGATGCAGCAACCGCTGCCCGTTTTCGGCCCGCGCATAGAGGATGTTGAAAAAATCGCTGAGATGCTTTCGCTCGAAGCCGAGGCCATTAAGGCGACGGGGCTGCCCGTCGAAGTTGTCTCCTGCGGCGTGCCCTTTCTCTATGTGCCGCTCAAAAATCTGGACGCCATTCGACGCGTGCGTGTTCGCCTCGATGTCTGGGAGAACGCTTTTCGCGACGTTGTTCCGCCCGAAGTTTTTGTCTTTACGCAAGAGGTCGAAAATCCCGGCTCAAACGTTCACAGCCGTATGTTTGCCCCGGCTCTGGGTATTGTTGAAGACCCTGCGACGGGCGCTGCGAGTGGGCCGCTCGGCTGCTACCTCGTGCGTCATAGTGTGGTCGCGCCCGCACCGCGCGTCGAGATTACCAGCGAGCAGGGCATAGAGATGAATCGCCCCAGCTTCATCAAAATCGGTATCGAACAACACGCTGGCGAGATTACGCGCGTCCATATCAGCGGGCAATGCGTGCTGATGGGCGGAGGCTACTTCGAGTTAGAACAAGCATAATTAGCTAGTCAATCATAAATAACGAACGGGCGGAAGGATTCTTCCTTTCGTTTACTGTTAATGGTTGACCGTTAGTGAGTTGAGCATGGCGGAAGGCGTGCGGTATAGTGTGTTGAAAGCGGAGGGGTAGCATAATTGGTAATGCAGCGGTCTTGAAAACCGCCGCGCGAAAGCGCTTGCAGGTTCGAGTCCTGTCCCCTCCGCCAGAAGATTTAATCGGGAGCGTTCCCCAGCGAGAGCCGTACGCCGTGCCCCCAGAGCGCACGCGCGCGCGGCCTCTTTGTTTTAAGAGCGCCGGAATTTTGCGTGCTCGATTTTGAGCTACGCTTCATCGGGCGGGAGAGGTACTGAAAAGTGTTGGCAGAGTGCTTGAGCAATTCGTTAATGGCGGGCGGCGTTCGTGCGCGGCTCGTGCTAGGTTTCTGGCTGGGCTTGCAGGATGGGCTGACCTACTTGAAGCAACTATGGTCGTACATCAATCACAAGTTTACGATTGGCAATTTCGAGATTTCGTTAACGAGTGTGGTGATTGGCCTCGCCGTGTTGTTGATTGCGATGGTCGTCTCGCGTTCTTTACGCGCGTTTCTCCAACGACGCATGGAAGGCCGCAAGCGCATTGACCCCGGCCTGCAATACACGCTGCTGCGCCTGATTCACTACTTCATCGTCGTCATCGGCGCACTCATCGCTTTCCGCACAGCCTTCAATGCAGACCTGACAACGCTCGCCGTCGTCTTCACTGCGCTCTCGGTCGGCATCGGCTTCGGCTTGCAGTATATCGCGGGCGACATAGCCTCCGGCTTCATACTGCTTTTCGAGCGCCCTGTGCGCGTCGGAGATTTCGTGACCGTCACAGGCCCGGACAGCAAACTGACGGAGGGCCGCGTGCAGAGCATCAACTTGCGCACAACTGTCGTGATGACCAACGACCACATCGCGGCCATCGTGCCAAATTCAAAGCTGGTCAACCAGAACTTAATTAACTGGTCCTACGGCGAGCGGCGCTCCCGCATCTCGATACCGATTGGTGTCTCGTATGATTCAGACGTTGACCTTGTGACGCAGACGCTCTTGCGCGCTGCCGAGGGAGTCAATTATGTTCTGACAGAACCGAGGCCGAGCGTGCAGTTTATGGATTTCGGAGATTGGTCGCTCAATTTCCGCCTGCTCGTCTGGACAGAGCGCCCGCGCCGTCATCCGCAAATCAAGAGCGACATCAACTACCGTATCCGTCGCCTCTTCAAAGAAGCCGGCATAGAGATTCCCTTCCCGCAAAGCGAACTGCGGCTGCACGACGGCATGCTGCAAATCGCGCCCGGCGAAAGATTGCCGCCTGAAGAGTATGACGATGAGGGCCGCATCAACGAAGAAGAGGAAGAGAGTGCCCCTCCGCTTCAACGGCGCTGAATTTCCCACCTTTGATTGGACAAAAGCGCGGCGTTCGGTTTAGGCTAGTGGGCACTACTGAGTGAAGGCTCATTCAGCAGTGCCCACTAGCCTAAGCAACTATCGGATTTTGAATTCAAGACGGACGAAAGATTTGCTCTTCTAAAATCCGGCTTCAGGGCAACTTGAGCACGTTAATCTAAAATCCAACACACAAATCGAATTATGCGTTCCGTTCGTTCCCTCTCTTCTGCTCGCCCGGCCGTCGCTGATAAGCGCGAGGCTATCCTGCGCGCCGCGACGCGCGTCTTCGCAGGCAATGGCTACTTCAACTCGAAGGTCGCAGACATCGCACGCGAAGCGGGTGTGGCCGACGGAACCGTCTATCTCTACTTCAAAGGCAAAGAGGACATTCTGCACTGCATCTTCGACCGCACGATGGAAGAGGTCATCGCGGAAGGGCGCAAGCAACTGGAAGACATCACAGACCCGCGCGAAAAGCTGCGTCGTATTGCGCAGCTTCATCTGGAGCGAATGGGCGCGGATAGAGAGTTGGCGATTGTGTTTCAGGTTGAGTTGCGCGGCTCTACGAAGTTTATGGAAGAGTTTTCCGCCGCGGGGTTCGCGGAGTACTTGGGCATGATTCATAGCGTCATCGCGGAGGGACAGGCGGCGGGCGTCTTTCGCAGCGAGTTGAACGCGAAGGTGGCCGCGAAGGTCTTCTTCGGCGCGCTCGATGAGATGGCGACCAACTGGATTCTCTCGCAGCGTCGCTATAAGCTCCTGCCGCTCGCAGACCAGGTGCTCGATATTTTTCTCGGCGGGGTGAACGCCAGATGAAGTTGCAAACAACGCCCGCCGACGAGCAGGTTTACATCTCAAGACCGCCGCGCATTCCGCTCTACGAGGATGAGCCTGCGACGCTCGTCGAGATGTTTGAACACGCCGCGCGTAAGTATCCAAAGCCCGACACGCTCAACTACAAGAGAGAAGGCGCGTGGCGCAGCATCTCTTCTGAGGAAATGCTTGCGCGCGCACGCTCAATCGCGCTCGGCCTGCACTCTCTTGGCATCCGGCAGGGCGAACGCGTGGCGCTGCTCTCGGATAACTGCGTTGAGTGGACGCTCGCTGATGCGGGCTCTCAATTCGCAGGCGTGATAGACGTTCCAATCTACTCGACGCTGACGCCCGCGCAGGTCGCGTACATTCTGAAAGACTCAGGCGCGCGCGCCCTCTTCATCCAAAGCTTCCAGAAGTTTGAGCAAATCAAGCCTGTTCTGGCCGGCTGCCCGTCGCTCGAACACGTTATCTTTTTTGATGAGCACGATGTTGACGAGCGTGAAGGTCTGACGTTGGCCCAACTCGAAGAGCGCGGCCGCTCGCTCAACGCAGAGCAGCCGGAATTGAGCGAGAAGCTGGCGCGTGCAGTCAAGCCGGACGACCTCACAACCATCATCTATACGTCCGGCACGACGGGCGAGCCTAAAGGGGTTATGCTAACGCATTCAAACCTCGTCTCGAACCTGATTGATTGTGGCGAGCACTTCACCTACTACGAATCGGACACGGCGCTCTCCGTGCTTCCGCTCTCTCATGTGCTCGAACGCCTAGCCATGTACATGTATATCCATCATGGCATGCGCGTCTTCTATGCCGAATCAATAGAAAAGCTCGGCGAGAATTTCCGCGAGGTGCACCCGACGATTTTCATAGGCGTGCCTCGCCTCTTTGAGAAGATTTACCAGCGCATTAAAGAGAAGGCGGCTGAAGGCGGACGAGCCAGAGCGGGCTTGCTGGCGTGGGCCGTGCGCGTCGGCAAAAGACACGCGCAACTCTCGCTCGCAAAGCAAAAGATTCCGCGACTGCTCGCGTTTAAGTATCAACTGGCTTCGCGTCTCGTCTTCAGTAAATGGCGCGAGGGTCTTGGGGGGCGTATACGCTTCTTCATCGCGGGCGGAGCGGCCCTCTCGGAAGAGATTGGCTACATCTTCGCGGGCGCAGGGATGCAAATCATACAAGGCTACGGCCTGACGGAAACTTCGCCCGTCATCTCCGGCTGCACTCTGGACGAAAACGCCATCGGCACAGTCGGCCGCGCCATCAGAAACGTCGAAGTCAGAATCGCTTCGGACGGAGAGATTGAGACGCGTGGGCCAAACGTCATGCAGGGCTACTACAATAAGCCTGAGGCGACGCGCGCAGTCTTTACCGAAGACGGCTGGTTTAAGACAGGCGACATCGGCAAGTTTGACGAAGCTGGATTTCTGCGCATCACAGACCGCAAGAAAGAGTTGTTCAAAACATCGGGCGGCAAGTACATCGCGCCGCAGCACGTCGAACAACTCATCAAAGCCTCGCGCTTCGTCAATCAGGTTGTGCTCATCGGAGACCGCCGGAAATTCCCTGCCGCATTGATTGTGCCCGATTGGGAACAGATTCGTTCATACGTTGCGCTCAAAGGGATTGACGGAAAAACGCCCGCCGAGCTGTGCCGCCACCCGCGCATCATAGATCTCTTCGAACGCCAGATTGAACAGCACACAAGCGAACTGGCCCAGTATGAACGCGTCAAGCGCATCGCCCTGCTCGAAAACGAATTCAGCATTGACGGCGGCGAGCTAACGCCGACGCTCAAAGTCAAACGTCGCGTCATAGACGAAAAATATCGCGACGTGATTGACCGCCTGTACGAAGAAGCCTGAGGCCGTTGTCGTTTCAAAAAATATTTAGATTATCCCGAAGGTACACTCATGCAAGAGCCACAGGCGCGCACTCTCGTCATCAAACGAACCCGCGATGAGGGACGAGAGATACGCTCGTTCGATATGCTGCCGGAAGAAGCCAGCGACAGCGAGCAAGGCAGCGTCGCTTTTCTGCCCGGGCAGGTGGCCGTGCTGCGCGCAGGAGGAGGCGAGGAAGCCGCATCGTCATACTTCGCTTTCGCCAGCGCGCCCGAAGATGAAGAGTTGGAGTTTCTGGTCAAACGTGGCGGTGGTGCTGCGGCTGCTCTCTTCGAGATGAAGGAGGGCGACCGCGTTGAGTTGTTACAGATCGTCGGCCGAGGCTTTCCCCTGAGCGAGCACAAAGGCAAGGATCTGGTTTTTGTGGCGATGGGGACGGGCGTTGCGCCGCTGCGTTCGGCCCTCCGCCACGTGCTGAAACATAAACAGGATTACGGCCAACTCGTCGTCCTCTACGGCGCACGCACGCCCTTCGATTTCTGTTATCAGGACGAAACGGAAGGATGGGAAGCTGCGGGCGTCGAACTGCGACAGGTCATCTCGCGCCCTGACGGGCACGACTGGTCAGGCCCGACCGGCTACGTCCAATCGCTGCTCGACCACATCGTTCCAGACCTTCCCAACCCGGTCGCTCTCATCTGCGGCTCACGCGAAATGATAGGACAGACACGCGACCGCCTGCTTCAAATGGGCTTCGCGCCCGGAACGATTTTGACCAACTACTGATCGCCTATCATTCGCAGCCAGTAGCCAACTATCCACCTCCGGCTAAAATTTAGACTCGTGGATTTCCGCATGTTCCGGCAGGAAACATCTCGCCTGATTAGGTAATATTGCGGAGCGCGCGCCGCAGACGCTCGATTCCAGCCCGTTTGTGAATCGTCCTCTCTGGTGTTTGTTGGAACGGTTCGCTGTTATTCTGCAACTTACAAGAATTGCTCCGGCAATTAAGTAGAATTTGGTGGGGCATATATGAGAAAAAGGATTGATTTGGGGTTGTGGTAAAATGGGTTGGAGCAAACAGGGAAGGGTTGGTGGATGCCTTCAGGAAAAACTCACGACGCGATTACGTTTATTCTGGCTGCGCCGACATTTCTGGCAGCGTGGGGCTTGACGGGCAGCGTGGCGCTCGCCGTGCTGGCGACCGCCGCGATGCTCTTTGGCGGGCTGATGTTTGGGCCTGACCTTGATATTCAATCGCGCCAGTACACGCGCTGGGGAGTCTTCCGCTTTCTATGGCTGCCGTACAAGATGATGTTTCGTCACCGTTCAAGATGGTCGCACGGCATTATCTTCGGCACGCTGATTCGCGTCGTCTATTTTGCAGTAGTGCTCTCGCTGATTGTGACGGCGGCAATCTATTTACGCGCGATGCTGACGGGCGGCGTTGTGCCGGGCTTCGAAGAGTTTGCGCGAGCGTGGGGCGCGATTGAGGGAAACGTGCGCGCCGGTGTCGGGCGTCATGCTGTCTGGGCTTTGCTGGCGGGACTGTGGTGGGGCGCTGCGAGCCACACGCTGACGGATGTCGCGTGGTCCGTGCTGCGCAAGAGTTCGGAGATTTTTTAACGCTGGCAGGGTGCGATAAGAACACGAAAGGCCGTCAGACGTTGCGTTGATGAAGAGCAACATCTGCGGCCTCTCTTGTTTCTGTCCGCGCGACGACTATGCTGTCAGGGCGTCAGGCGCGTTTCCTGCCGACGAGGAGATGATAAATCGCCAGCAGGATGATTGCGCCGAGAACGGCGAAAGCGAGTCCTGCGAAAAATCGTCCCTCGAACAAAGGTTCGCCTTCACCGCCGCCCATTCCGAGCGCGCGCGCGATAAAGCCTCCCAGAATCGCGCCCGCGATTCCGATTAACATCGTCACGATACAGCCGCCCGGGTCGCGGCCCGGCGTCAGAAGTTTAGCAATTGCGCCCGCGATTAATCCGAAGATTAACCATGTGATTAAATGTTTAGGCATCGCATTCCCTCTCCCGTGTGAGCGCGCCGGAAAGTTCTTGCGCGCGGTGTTTGTCAAATGAATGCTCGTCTCGGCTCTAACAACATTTTGCAGAGAAAAGCGAGCGCCTTGAAAACGAATCCGGGCCTTCGTTTCCGTATCAGACCAGTCAAAGGGAAATCAGTAACGCGAATTCTACGAAGGCGCGGGATGCGTGTCAATTTATTTCATGTTCCGCTGCGTGTGGAGAGCAGGCGGAAGGCCTGTCTGCGGACGGCTTCGGAGACGTTGCGGTTCTGCGTGAGCTGTTGCAGGTCTTTGGTGCGTATGCGCGGGAGGATGTTGATGGCAGTGGCGATGGGCGTGCGCGGATTGCGCGAAAGGTTGTGAATAATCGTATAGGAGCGTGCCCACGCGCGATTCAGAGAGATAAGGCGCAGCACTTCATCCGAAACGGTTCGCATCGCCGCGACGGCCTCGACCTCGTTTTCCGTAATACGCGGATTATGTATGACGGCGGAAGCGACCACCTTGTTTGAATCTCGAATCAGAATCGCACGCGCCTCGCGGTCGCCCTTCATGCCGAGCTTGACCCTATCCTTGACCGTCATCAACATAATACGGCGAATCAGCGCGACGCGCTCCGGCGGCAAATCTTTATTTTCGGATTGAGTCTCATTGATGATGCGTTCGGCGTTGGCCGCGCGCTGCGCTTCCGTTTCCTCGAAAAATTCCTCGAAACGTTCGAGGCCCAGCCATGAATCGTCTATGTCGTCATCCGCGACTTCGATGTGCGAGGCGATGAGCCATGCGTCTTCGGCGCTGAAGGTCTCGTCTGCGGCGAGCGTTTCGGACGCTTCTAGAAACTCGGCGGCGGCGGGCAGACCGCGTGCGCGAAGTTCTTCAGCAATCTGTTGTGAGCCGCGTTCCTTCTCGAAGAATTCGCGGCGCGTTTCGCGCGCACGCCGCTCGGCTTCCGGCGTGCGTTGAGGATTGCCGATGATGGCATCAATGATGGCAGGAGCGCGTATGAGCCGCTGCTGGTTGATAGAGATCAACTCAAGCAGCGAGCCGTCGGCGGTCGCAGTCGCCAGCCGCACGATGCCTTCGTCAGGCGTATTGGGATTTAATGTGACGGCCTCGTGGACTGCGCGGCCAGCCGTTTGACGCGCAGCCAAATAATTGAGCACGGAGGCCGGAGTCTCGTTCGAAGCGGCAACGCTCAACAGTGAATCGGGCTCTTGCGCTTCGAGCGTGGCCGTCGCAGCCGTGGCAATCTCCGCTTCACCGACCTCACTCAAAGCCACAAGGACTTCCAGCAAGTCCACCTGCGGCAGAGGCAGCAAGCCACGCGCCGCAGCCATCCGCGCCTGCTGCGGCGCAGAGCCGGAGACGATGGCCTGAACGACCGGGTTGGTGGATGTGATGTTTGGTGTTGTCAATGAAGAGGCTTAATAATGTTAAAGCTACGTTTGACCTGCCTTGATGCCATGCGAAGAGATGGCCGGAGCATTAATGCGAGGAGCATGAGATGTCACGCTCCTCGCATTAGCCAACGGCTTTTACGCGCCGCAGCACTTCTTGTATTTCTTGCCGGAGCCGCAAGGGCAAGGCTTGTTGGGCCCAACCTTGGGCTGGTCGCGCGTGATGGTCTTTACCTTTCCGGCTTCTTCGCCGGCGGCGGCTGCCGATTGATTCGGGCCTGTGAAGGTCAAGCTGGTCGCACGACGCGGAGGACGACGCTGCTGCAACTGTTCGGGCGCTTGTTCGGAAACGACCTGTAGATTGAAGAGCGAACGGATCGTGTGCTGGTCAATGCGGTCGAGCATCTCCTGAAACAGATCGAAGGATTGCTTCTTGTATTCGACGAGCGGGTCTTTCTGCCCGTAGCCGACAAGCCCTATGCCCTGCTTCAAGTGGTCAATCGAGAGCAGGTGGTCTTTCCACTGCGCATCAATGATGTTGAGCATGATGATGCGCTCATAAGTACGCATCGCTTCGACGCCGATTTGCTGTTCCTTCTCCGCATACTTGTTTTTCAGCTTCTCCCAGACAGCCTTCTCGATGGCTTCCGAACCCCACTCCTCGAAATTGATGCCTTCGGCGTCAACATCAAAATCATAGATGGAGTTTAACTGCACAGCGTAGTTCTCGATGTCCCAATCGTCGGGCGAGACATCCGGGTTTAAGTATTGCTTCGTTAAGTCCGCAAGCAGGTCGCGCGCGACGCCGGTTTCTCCAAGGAGATATTCGCGCTGGTCCGGCTCTTCCAGAAGTTGACGGCGCAGCCCGTAGATCGTCTCGCGCTGCTTGTTCATCACGTCGTCGTATTCAAGCAGGTGTTTGCGCGATTCGAAGTTGCGGCCTTCGACTGACTTCTGCGCGCCCTCTATGCGTTTGGAGACCATCTTCGACTCGATGGCGACGCCCTTCTCCATGCCGAGGCGTTCCATCAGCGCGCGCACCTTGTCGCCCGCGAAGATACGCATCAAATCGTCTTCCAAGGAGAGGAAGAAACGGCTTGAGCCTGGGTCGCCCTGACGGCCGGCGCGACCGCGTAGCTGGTTATCAATGCGGCGGGATTCGTGGCGCTCCGTGCCGATGATGTGCAGTCCGCCAGCCGCGACCACTTCCTTGTGTTCCGCTTCGACAATCTGCTTGGCTTCGGCGACCGCTTCTTCCCACTGCTCGTCCGTCACGTCGTCCGGGTCAATCTCCTGCCGCTTGAGTGCCTCGCGGGCGAGGAATTCGGGATTGCCGCCGAGAAGAATGTCCGTACCGCGACCGGCCATGTTGGTAGCGATGGTGACAGCGCCCTTGCGTCCGGCCTGCGCGACAATCTCCGCTTCGCGCTCGTGGTATTTGGCGTTCAGGACGTTGTGCGGAATACCCTCTTTCTGTAGTTTACGCGAAATCAGTTCGGAGTTTTCCACGGAGACTGTGCCGACCAGCACGGGCTGGCCCTTCTCGTGACACTCTTTAATCTCTTCGACAACGGCGTCCCATTTTTCCGGCAACGTGCGGTAGATGGTGTCCGAAGCATCCTCGCGCACCATAGGCATGTTGGTCGGAATAACGACGACATCCAGCTTGTATGTGGAATGAAACTCTGCGGCTTCAGTTTCGGCCGTGCCGGTCATGCCGGAAAGTTTTTCGTAAAGACGGAAGTAGTTTTGCAGCGTGATGGTGGCGAGCGTCTGATTCTCTTTCTCAATCTTGACGCCCTCTTTGGCTTCGACGGCCTGATGCAGCCCGTCGGACCAGCGGCGTCCCTTCATCAAGCGTCCTGTGAAATCGTCAACGATGATGACTTCGCCCTCCTGCACGACGTACTGATGGTCGAGCTTGTAGAGCGTGTGTGCCTTCAAAGCCTGCTCGACGCAATGCAGCATCTCCATGTTTGAAGGGTCGTAGAGGTTGCCAACGCCGAGCAGGCGTTCGGCCTTGTCAACGCCGTCTTCGGTGAGAACGGCCGTGTGCTGTTTCTCGTCAACTAGATAGTCGCCCGTCTTCTTGCCGTCAATCTCCTCGCCCTTCCTGAGTTGAGGGATGATGGCGTCGGCCTTGTAATACTTGTCTGTCGCTTCGTCGGACGCGCCGGAGATGATGAGGGGCGTTCGCGCTTCGTCAATCAGGATGGAGTCAACCTCGTCAACGATGGCGAAGTAGTGGCCGCGCTGGACGCAGGTTGCAAGGTCAAACTTCATATTGTCGCGCAGGTAATCGAAGCCAAACTCGTTGTTCGTACCGTAGGTGATGTCTGCTGCGTAGGCGGCCTGGCGCTCGAAGTCGTCCATGTCGTTCTGTATGCAGCCGACTTCGAGGCCGAGGAAGCGGTGAATCTGTCCCATCCATTCGGCGTCGCGCGAGGCCAGATAATCGTTGACGGTGACGACGTGAACGCCGCGTCCCGTCAGCGCGTTGAGATAAGCGGGAAGCGTGGCGACGAGCGTCTTACCTTCACCCGTTCGCATCTCAGCAATCTTGCCCTGATGTAGTACGAGTCCGCCGATAAGCTGCACGTCGAAGTGGCGCATGCCGGTGGAGCGCAGACTCGCTTCGCGAACGGTCGCAAACGCTTCCGGCATCAATTCGTCAAGAATGGCCTGCTCTTTGCGCTTGCGGTCTTCCTTGTCGCGCGCATCCGCGACGGCGCGTGCGACGCGCTCCTTAAACTCTGCGGTGCGTGCGCGAAGCTCCGCATCCGAGAGTTTTTTAATGGCCGGCTCAAGGTCGTTGACGCGCGCGACGACGGGTTGAATGGTCTTGAGATAACGCTGGTTGCTGCTACCGAAAACTTTGGTCAAAAACTTATCAATCATGGCTTTTAATCCTAAAGAGAAAGCGAACCACTACGGGTTCAGACACCCATTCCGATGCGCTTGGAGCGCAACGTGCGATTGTAATTGAGCGAAAGAGTGGGTGGCAAGCGAGTCGCTTGGTAGCGTCTCGCAGAAGCCCGCCGGGTGTCAGCTTAAGGAAAGATATTTCGAGAGCAGTGCGCAAAAAAGTGCGCGCGGCATGGGGGATGCGGCGACGATTTTTTCGTCCTGAGAGGAAAGCCGGATGCTTTGAGAGTTAATTTGCTCAAGGGGTCGCTCAACCTGCGCTGTCGTTGGCTGAACGTGCAGCGTCGTGTTTGTGCTCTTCTTAAGCTGCGAGTGTGCGCCGACGACAGCCGACGACCTGAGCGCGAGCGCCTGCACGTCTGCCGCCAGCAGGCAGACGTAAACGCCCATCGCAGCCGCGAGCAGAGAAGAGATTGTAATGGCGCGAGACCTGAGCATCTGATGTCGGTTAAGCGAAAATCAAGCCGTCGTTATCATACGGCGACGAGGCTTGAAATCTCAACTTGCCGGAAGACCTTTCTTGAGGGCTGCGGTCGCGTCTGCGCGCGACATGGAAAAGTTGACGATAATCTGACGACCGCTTGATGTAACATTGGTGCTGCGATAATAAACTGCTTCGTCTCGCTGCTCCTGGCTGGCCTTCCTCACCAGAGTGTTGAACCCGAATGACATGACCGAAGCCAGCGCCGTTGATTCAACTTCGGTCGAAGCGCTCACCGAAACGTTGGCCTCGTTTGCTTTGACACGCATCGTGAGATGCTTCGTGTCTTTGAGAAAAACGAGCGCGCGGCTATCGCTTAGAGCCGCAACAAAATCCAGCGCCGCATTGACGAGCTTCGGGTCGCCCTTAATAAGCCTCGGCTTAATGTTTGTCAACGTGCCGTCCGGCCTGCGGTCGGCGTTGATGACCATCTCAATCGTGCCGTCAAGGTTAAGCTGGCCGTCGTCCTTCAGCTTCTTATATTTCGCAAGGAGGTCTTTGAAGGGACGCGAGTTGATTCTCGGCGGCCGGGCAATGTTGGCCGCACGCGCTATCTCGTCCAACTCTTTTTCATTCTTCTCTTCTTCTGTCAGCGGCTTATCGTTGCCCGCCGTCACACCGTCCTGCGGCGTTGCTGCCGGAGAAGCCGAAGGCTCAGGCGAAGGGCTGGGCTTAGGCGTCGGAGTAGGTTTAGGTTTGGGCGTTGGCGTCGGTTTCGCCTCCGCGATAACCTGCGGTGCGGGCGGCTCCGGGCGCTTAAAATAGCCAGGCGGATAGTGCAGCTTGCCGTCGGGCGAAATGTTAATCAACTCGGCGCGGTCGCCGATGACGGTCGGGTCGTAGTCCTCGTCAACGTAGTCTGCGCCGGAGACCAAACCTGCAATGCTAAGCACCTCGCGAATGGCCGGGATGTAGACTGCCCCGGCGATTAAGGCCACATGCAGCACGAGCGAGAAGGCCGTTAGGCGTGCCAGTCGTCGCCAGCGCGGCGTACGGTTAACTTCAAAGTTTGTAAACAGTTCTGCCACTTTCTTCACCCCGGCGCGCTGCGGCCCTCAGAGGCCCAATGCGCCAGTTTGCTTAGACGCTTCTCGCGCCTTCGGCGTTGCGAGACCGGCGCGTAATAAGTTAGCACCGTTTGCCGGGCTTTTTCCAGCAGATGCGAGATGTCAACTGCCCCTCAGCGGCCACAGGCTTTCGTAGACATTTGTTCATACGGTATCTAACATCTGGCATCTGTTATCCGTCTTCTATAGAATGACGCTATGCCGCGAAAAGATGTTAACAAGCAGCGACGAAAACATGCCGACGAAAACAAAAGGAGACGTGCGGAAGGCCGCCGTAAAGAGAATGAGCGCGCACTTTCGTCTGCGACTAAAGAGACGCAAACTCCCGCCTCGCCGCCGCCACGCCTAGCAGCCAGACCGCGCGAACTGCGCCGCCTCCTCGAAGGTATCGGCACGCCCCATCCAGCGCCCTTCAAGCCAGACCCTTTTCAACTCGAAGCCCTCGCCGCGCTCGAACACGAAGACGTGCTGGTGACAGCGCCCACCGGCAGCGGCAAGACCTGGATAGCGCGCGAGGAAATACGTCGCCTTCTAGACACGAATCGCCGCGCTTGGTACACCAGCCCGCTTAAGGCTCTAACGAATTCCAAGTATCAGGAGTTCATTGAAGAGTTTGGCCGGGAGCGCGTCGGCATCCTGACCGGCGACCGTAAAGAGAACGGAGACGCGCCGCTGATTGTCGGGACAACCGAAATCTACCGCAACCAGTTGTTCGATTCTCTGCGCAGCGGAACTAACATTCGCGCAGACCTCGTTGTCCTCGACGAAGCTCATTATCTGGCAGACGAAGAACGCGGCCACGTCTGGGAGGAAGCCATTATCCTCTCGCCGCCGCGCGTGCGACTGCTGCTGCTCTCCGCGACCATCGGCAACGCGGAAGAGTTTGCGTCATGGATTTCGGAGGTGCGCGGTGTGCCTTGCGGCGTCGTCTCGCGACCGGGCGCTCGCCCCGTCCCGCTGCGCGCAGCCTTTCTGCTGCCCGACGGGCAACTGCTGCCGCTGCTCAGTGAAACCGGGGGGCTTAATCCAGAGATTGCGCGCCTCGGTGAGAGAGAAAAACAGGAGCGGCGCGAACAACGCTCCGCCAGACCTTTCTGGAGAACAAGGAAGGGCCGCACGCGTTGAAACTCAGTATGCCGGAGATGCCGCCCGCGCAACTGCTGGCGGCGCTCAAATCCTACGACCTGCTGCCCGCCATCGTCTTTCTGCCGACGAGACGACGCTGCGATGAGGCCGCAAGCGAGGCTGCGCTCGCGCGTCGCGACGACCGCGCCGAACGCCGCGATGCCCGCCGCGACATCCTGCGCGAATTCGTCGCCGAACACCCTGAGGTGCGCAATCATCGCCACTGGGACACAATCATCAAGGGCGGCGTCGCAGCGCATCACGCCGGACACATTCCGGCATGGAAGCTCGTCATCGAAAGACTGATGACGAGAGGCTTGCTCGATGCCATCTTCGCGACGGCGACGGTCGCCGCTGGCGTTGATTTTCCGGCGCGCACAGTCGTCATCACAAACGTTGACGCACGCACGAGCGGCGGCTGGCGTCTTCTCTCCGCCTCCGAGTTGCAGCAGATGACGGGGCGTGCAGGAAGGCGCGGGCGCGACCGCGTAGGCTTCATCGTCGCCGCGCCCGGCCTGCACCAAGACCCGGAGCGCATCGGCCAGCTTCTGGAGTCTCCGCCGGATGCTTTGCAAAGCCAGTTTCGTGCTACCTATTCGACGCTGCTCAACCTGCTTGACGCTTATCGCAGCTTCGCTGGCGTGCGCGAGATTGCGGAGCGGAGTTTTGCTTACCGCGAGACGGCGCGGCGCATCACGCGCCTTGAGCGAGAGCGCGAAGCGAGCGAGCGTCGCATACGCGAGAAACTGGACGAGGCCGGATGCCATCTGCCGACATCGGTTGCGCGCGGGCTTGAACGTTTAGCGAGTGCGCGACAGCGCTTGCTCGAAACTCTGCCGCAGACACGAGCCGAAGTTTTTCATCGCTGGTTGGACGAAGTAGTTGTGCCGGGCCGCATTGTCGGAGTCGGGCGCAACGGGAGAAGGCTTCTTCTCGTGATGCGTCGTCGCGGCGGCAACCTGATTGGCATGCGCGAGGACGGGCGCGGCGCGAATCTTGCGCTCGAGCGCGTCGGGCGAGTCTACTCGGAAATCTATCCGCTGACGGAAGATAAAATTGAAGCTGCCTTCGATGAGGTGCGAGCGCGCGGCGGCGAACTCGCCTTGAATGAGCCGCGCTTGAAAGATGCACGCGCCGGAGAAGACGACGCCGTGAATATCATCAACGACCTGATTGACAGTCTTGCTCCGGGCAATTTCAATGCGCAGGAAAAATCAATCTGCGCCGAAGCCCTGTGGGCCGTCATCGAGGATGCGGAGACGGTAGAGCGCTCGGAGCGGCGCATCGAAGCGTTGCGCGCGGAGGTCTGGCAACCGTTTGAGCGTAGAGCGCGCGTGCTTGACCGTTTCGGTTATCTCGATTTTGCGTCGGAGCGCGTGACGGAGCGCGGTGCGTGGCTCGCCGATTTACACGTTGACCGGCCGCTTCTGGTCGGAGAGGCGCTGGAAAACGGGTTGTTCGCTTCGCTTGACGACGTGCGCGCGGCTGCCTTGATGGCGGCGCTCGCGGCTGACGCCGAACGCGACTACGGCGAGCTTCCGCTTGACGATGCGCTCATCAGTACGCTTGCGCGGTTTGAGGAAGTCGCCTATAAAGTTGCCACCGAAGAATGGCAGCAGGGGCTTGAGCCGGGGCCGGAGATTAACTTTTCGGCGGCAGCGGCGGCGGCGCGTTGGGCCAACGGCGCGGAGTGGGCCGAGCTTGTACACGAGACGCGCGCAGAAGAGGGCGACCTCGTTCGCATGCTTTCGCGGACAGGTGAATCGCTCCTGCAAATCGCCGGACTCAGAACAGCGCAGCCTGCCGCCGCGCGCACGGCCGCACGCGCAGCCGAAGTTATCCTGCGCGAGCCTGTCAGGTAGTTAAGAGCAAGGTGTAAAGGTGAGGAATGAAAGAGAAACTGTTTAAGCTGAGCGCGGGAGGAGCTTTCCGCCTTCTGCTTTTTGTCCTCATCCTTGCTCTTGTCGCATGCGGCCCGCGCACCTCTTCCAACACCGGGGACGATCAAAAGACAATGACGACGAATGATAAGAAGGACACCCCTGTCATATACGTGGCCGTCGGAGACTCGACCGGCGTCGGCGTAGGGGCTGGCAGAGACGGCGGCTATCCGGCTCGTTTGCTCAAGCGCATCAAGCAGGAACGAACGAAAGCGAAGCTTGTTAACTTCTGCGTCAGCGGCGCGACGAGCGAAGATCTGCTGCGCACACAGCTTGAGCCTGCCATCGCCGCCAGCCCCACACTGATTACAGTCGCCATCGGCATCAACGACATGGGCCATTACGTCGCCGTCGAAAAGTTTGCACGCAACTTTGAGGAGATTGTCAGGCGGTTGAAGACGGAAACGAGTGCCTCAATCGTCGTCAGTAATCTACCTGATATTTCGTTTGCGCCGGTCGCGCCCGTGAGCATGCGCGAGCAGCTTCGCGCGCAGATTAATCTCTTCAACAAGCACATCACGGAAATCTGCAAGCGCTACGATGTGTCGCTCGTTGATGCCTATACGGAGACGCACGCCGTCATTCCCTCGCACCCGGAGTTTTTCTCTGACGACGGCTTTCATCCGTCGGACGCTGGCTATGAATACTGGGCCAAGTCCATGTGGCCTGCTGTGAAGGCTGCGATAGATAAATAACGGCCCGCGCTCGAAGACGAACCAGCGCAGCCTGGCTTTCAACAACTTGCGCGTTTGCGCGTCGCAGTCTGCCTACAGCTTGCTGTATAATCCTCTGCGACTCGGAACTTTCCGCGAACGCCCGACGCTCCTGACTTCTAAACAAATCAAGACGGAGACAAGAGAGCCTGTGAAATCCCCTGCTTTTGTCGTCGCAGCCGCCCTGCTCTTTCTCTTCGCTGTGCCGCCGTCTCTTGCCAGCGCGCAGACTGCGGACGGCGACAGTTGGACCAGAGTGCGCTCTAAAAATTTCCTGCTTGTCGGAAACGCAGACGAGCGTGAGATCCGTCTGGTCGCAACTCGTCTCGAACAGTTCCGCGAAGTCTTCAAACGCTTACCTGAATCTGGCGGGCGCTTTGAATCGTTTGTCCCGACGACCGTCATCATCTTCCGCGACGATCTGGCCTACAGGCCGTTTGCGCCGCTCTATCAGGGCGCGCCCAACAGCGTCTCCGGCTATTTTCAATCGAGCGCGGACATGAACTACATCACGCTCTCGGCCGATGAAAAGCACGCCGCCAATCCAGATGAGCTTGCCTTTCACGAGTATGTGCACCTGCTCGTCAAGAATAGTTTCGAGCGAGCGCCGCTCTGGTTCAACGAAGGCTTGGCAGAATTCTACAGCACGTTTGAGTTGACGAACGGCAACCGCACGGCGAGACTCGGCAAGCCTATCCGCAGCCGCGTTCGCGCCCTACGCAAGCGAGCGCTCCTGCCACTCTCGACGCTCTTCGCTGTTGACGACCATTCTCCCTTTTATCACGAACCGGGAAAGCGCGAAATTTTCTACGCACAATCGTGGGCGCTCGTGCATTACCTGCTGAACGGGCGCAACGGCCAGCGTCGCCAGCAGCTTCTTCGCTACCTGAACCTTCTGGCCTCGGGCCAACCTGACGAAGCGGCTTTTCGCCAGGCTTTCGAGACCGACCCTGCGACTCTCGAAGCGGAGTTGCAACGCTACGTCGAGCTTGGCCGTTATGTTGAGCAGTTCGTTAGCTTCGCGCAGGGTTTGGAGTTTGACGTGGGCGTAGAGGCTGCGCCGCTCGCGCCCGCTGAGGCCAGATTTTTTCTTGGCGATTTGCTGCTTCACACGAGTCGCTTTGAAGACGCGGAAGCCTATCTGGCCGAAGCTCTCAAGCTCAATGAAAATCTCGCATCAGCTCATACTGCTTTCGGCACGTTGCGCCTACGACAAAATCGCTACGCTGAAGCAATCGAATCATTAGAACGCGCCGTCCGTTTAGACCCTGAAAGCTATCTGGCCCACTACACTTACGCCGACGCGCTGAGCCGCGAAGGCATGGGTTCGGAGAGTCCAATCGAAGGCTACTACACGCCGGAACGGCTGCGCCTGATACGCGCGGAGTTGAAGAAGGCGATTGAGTTGTCTCCGGGCTTTATCGAATCCTATCGCCTGCTCGCGCTCGTCAACCTGATTATGAACGACCGGCTTGAAGAGGCAGGCACGACGCTCAGGCATGCCATCAAGCTTGCGCCCGGACGATTAGAGTTGACATTCCTGCTGGCACAGGTCTGCTTCCGTCAGGACGATTTTCAGTCCGCACGACAGCTTCTCACGTCGCTCATAGAAGCGCCCAACGGCTTGCGCCTGCGCGCTCAGGCACAAGCGCTGCTCAACACCGTCAGAGCGCGTGAAGAGCTTGCGCGCAAACTCAAGGCGGCTGCCGCGCTGGAAGAACTGGCGGAGAAGCCCGAACGAGAGATACAGCCCTGCGATGCGCCGCAGCCTGGGCCGCAGCGAAAGCAGTTGCGTTTTAACGGAGAACAGATTTGCGGAATGCTCGTGCGTGTGGAATGTGACGAGGGAAACGTGCTGCTCGTCGTAGAGGTCGGCAACCGTACGCTCAAGCTGCACAGCGACGCACTCAACCGTATACGCTTCGTGACCTACACGGCCGATGTCAAAGGACAGATGACCTGCGGACTGCGCCAGCCCGCCACACCTGTGCTCGTCACCTACCGTCTGGCCCACAGCGGGCGCACGCGTGTTGATGGTGAAGTCGTCGCCGTCGAGTTTATTCCGAAAGAATGGAATCCGCCGTCCGCCGCCGCGCCCTGAGCGCTTCTTTCATCAAACTCTAAGAAGCATCACCTGCAACAAATCTTCGGCGACGAGTAGCATCTCAAGCGCGTCAACCGTTGATTATCGTTTCAATCTCAGTTCTGATTTTATCTATAAACTGCTGTTGGCGCGCTTCGATATTGAGGCGCAGCAGCGGTTCTGTGTTGGAAGGCCGGATATTAAAACGCCAGCCGTCGCTCTCTAAGGAGTAGCCGTCTGTAAAATCTTCCGTTCCCTGACCGCTGTACTTATTTTTAACAGCGCTCACCACCTCGTTAATATCCTTGACGCGGTAGTTCAATTCGCCCGACATGAAATGTCCTTCGGTGTAAGGACGCATGATTTCCGAGAGCGGCTTGCCTTCTCTGGAAAGATGCTCAAGGACAAGCAGGAAAGGAATGATTCCATTGTCTGCGTAAAAATTGTCGCGGAAGTAATAATGAGCGCTCATCTCCCCGGCAAATATCGCATCCTCGGAGCGCATCCTGTCCTTCATAAAAGCGTGGCCGCCTTTGGAGATGATAGACTGCCCACCTTTGCGCTTAACGACTTCCAGCGTCGGCCAAATCACACGCGGGTCGAAGATTACCTTATTGCCCTTGCCTTCTTTCTCAAGCAGAATGTCGGCCAACAAAGCTGTCACGTAAGCGCCGGAAATGAACTGGCCGTTCTCGTCGCAGAACATCACACGGTCAGCGTCAGCATCCCAAGCGACGGCAAACTCCGCATCCGAATTCTTGGTCAGGCTCTCCGTTTCGGTTCGGTTGCTTGGGAGCATGGGGTCTGGCGGGCCTTTCGGGAATGAGCCGTCCGGCTCGAAATTGAGCGGCGTCAAATTGAGTTTCAGGACTTCGACCAGACGCCTGACAGGCTTGCTGACATAACCGAAATTGGCGTTGCCGACGAAGGAGAAGCTGCGAATCGTTTCTTTGTCAACAAACTTCAGGACGTGGTTAATATACTCATCCAGTATCTCTCTTTTCTCATACGTGCCTTTCGTCTCCGAAGAGACGGCCATGTCCTTTTCAGCCTTCAGCGCGTCGCGTATATCGAAGAGACCCGTGTCGGAGGAGATGGCCGTCGCCTTCTCCCTGACCATCTTCATGCCGTTATACTCTTTAGGATTATGCGAGGCGGAAACGACGACGCCGCCGGAATAGTTGTAAGCCCCGACAGCGAAATAGAGCATATCGGTTGTGATTTCACCGATGTCCACGACGCTGACTCCGGCATCCATAAACCCTCTAGTCAAACTCTCCTTCAAAGGCGGCGACGAAAGGCGTGCATCCATGCCGACGACGATGGTTTCCGGCCGGAAGAGAGAGGTATAAGCTTTGGCGATTCTGTAGTAGGCTTCCTCGTCAAGTTCCGTGGGATAAATTCCCCTGATGTCGTACGCGCGAAAGATGCTCCAATCCATTCCGTGCCCTCCCTCATTTGCCGCGCGCCTAGCAGACCTCTGGCATTCGACTGCCAACAGCTAATCGCGCCTTCTTACGGTTGTGGTTAATAGCAACAACATAATACCACCACCCCCAAGTCAGAGCACAGCGTTTAGCATACGGAAGATAGACCTTATGCCGTTAAACCCTCGTGTGAGCTAAGAGCAAAATTAGAGTTTGAAACTTGTCTTAAGAAACGAGAGGTGGGCCTGAACAAACAAGAATGTTGAGAGAGCCTGTCTTTCGAGTTTAGTCTTCGTCGTGCTCCTGCCCGTCGTAGTGCATGACCATGCGCTCGTCGTCAACGACCGTTTCGAGATGAACGGGTCGGCCCCAGAGCGTGTAGACGTGTTCGAGCGCCTTGCGTGCATAGCGGTTGTCGAGTTCTGCGCCTTCGTAGGCGTGGCGCAGGTAGAGTTCACGATTGCCGTTGTAGTCGCCGTCCGCTACTTCCAAGTAGGGGAAGCCGAAGTTGGTCATGTTCGCCACCAGTTGGTCGCGGACGCGCTCCCATCGCTTTTCCGTAATCGTCCATTCCTCTTCCTCTATTAAGTCGAAGACGAAAAGGTCAAGCTCTTCGCAAAGCTCTTCGGTCAGATAGTTACGCAGGAAGGAGACATCATTATCGAGTTCGCGTACCTCGAAAATCTTCTCGCGGCCAGCGCCCTCCTGACGACCGAGCTTCTCCCGCTCATCGGCGCTCGGATTATCCCAGCGCCGCTCTATGTCTTCAAAAATCTTGTAGCCGAGATAATAAGGATTGAGTTGGCCCTTGTGCGGCGAGACGACGCCCGAATGAAGCTCTGCGAATTCCAGATGCTCGTTGTCCGAGAGGTCGAGCTCGCGCATGATACGCGAATGCCAGAAACTGGCCCAGCCCTCGTTCATCGTCTTGGTCTGCATCTGCGGCACGAAGTATTCCATCTCTTCGTGCATCATTGCCATCACGTCGCGCTGCCACGCTTCGAGATGCGGAGCGTTGCGCATGATGTAGTAGATGACATCCTTCTCGGGCAGGCGCTCGTTTGACGCAGGCCGCGCCGCCTCATTACTAGGTTGGGCCTCTTCCTTCTTCTCGCCAAGTTTCCAGAGGTCGTCGTAGCGTCCTTCGGGCTTCACGCGCGGTCGTTGCGGCGCTTCGTTGCTCGCGCTTTGTGTCTCACGTTTGATGAAAAAGTTGGGGTCAATATGCTCTTCGATGGCAAGCACTGCATCCAGGAATTTTTCAACCGTCTTGCGCCCATACTTAAATTCGTATTCGGTCATCCGTCCAGAGTGCGTTGAGACGGATTCGACCATCCTCCGATTGGTCTTCGAGAAATAGATGTTGTTCTTGAAAAAATCCACGTGGCCGAGAACGTGCGCCATCACCAGCTTGTTCTGGATGGGGCTGTTTGTTTCGAGCAGGAAACCGTAAGACGGATTGGTATTGATGACGACTTCGTAAATCTTCGACAGCCCGAAGTCGTACATCGTCTTCATACGGTGATAAGCCTTACCGAACGTCCAGTGTGAATAACGGCCCGGCAGAGCGTAGCTTCCAATTTCGTACATCACGGACGCGGGCACAATCTCGAAGCGCGTCGGGAAGGGGTCGAGTCCAAACTTTCGCGCGACTTCCCAGATTTGTTCGAGAGCTTTTTCGAGGTCTTTAATCTCTTTGTCGTGCATATCAATAAACGGCAGCCGCCTGATTCAATCCCATAGCGACTGCACGTCGAGCGTGAAGCCGGATAATATTTGTTCGCCGGAAACTGACTGCGGATTATCCAGAATCTCTACGGCGTCAGGACGATAAACATGAACACGTTTTTCAACCGGGTCAATGAGCCAACCAAGTCGTGCGCCGTTGTCAATATATTCCTGCATCTTCGCTTGCAATGTTTTTAATCGGTCTGTCGGAGAGCGTAACTCTGCAACGAAATCGGGGCAGAGCGGCGGAAACTTTTCCTGCTGCTCCTTTGTCAGAGCGAGCCATCGTTCATTACTAACCCAGGCGAGGTCAGGCGAACGTTGCGCGCCGTTAGGTAGCGCGAAGACGGTTGAAGAATCAAAAACTTTACCTTTGTTATCAGCTTTATTCCACACAACGAGTTGTGCAATTAACTCTGAATTTCGGATACCCGTCTTTCCTCCTGTCGGTGGCATGATGATGATATCTCCTTCGGCGGTGCGTTCGATGCGCCATTCGTCGTTGGCCCGGCAGAACTCGTAAAATGCTTCATCGCCCAGCTTTTTCAGGATGGGCTGAAAATGCAGGACGAGCGGCTCAACTTCGTTGACGAGCTTGGCTGTGCTCATAAGTTTCATCACCTCTTTTCAGAGCTCGTTCTTTTTACCGAAAAACTGCTTGAGGGCCGGATAGACATCTTCCTTCTCGTCAATGCGGACGCCGACAAATCGCTCCTTGCCTTTCAGACGGTCGTTGAAGATGGAGAGCAGCGCGCCGGAGGAGCGGCGGTAGCTCGAAGCGCCTTCCTCGCCAATCTCGCCGTAGCCGAAGAGATTGCAGGTTGAGATCAACTGGTCTGCAAGCCGCACGGCCTCTTCATTATCCGAGTAGTAGTTGTCGCCGTCCGAGAAGTGAAACGGATAGATGTTCCAGTCTGCGGGGCGATAGCGCTGGTTGATGATTTCGAGCGCGAGTTGATAGGCAGAGGAGACGACCGTCCCGCCGGATTCGCCCTGCGTGAAGAACTGTTCTTCGCTGACCTCGCGCGCTTCCGTGTGGTGTGAGATGAAGACAATCTCAACGTTGTCATACTTCGTGCGCAAAAAACGCACCATCCAGAAGAAGAACGAACGTGCGATGTACTTCTTAAACTCGCCCATCGAACCCGAGACATCCATCATCGAGATGACGACGGCGTTCGACTCATAACGAAGATTCTCTTCCCACGTCTTAAAACGCAAGTCCTCTTTTTTGACGCCGCCGAAGCGTGCGCGGCCCTCTTCGCGCGCGTTGCGTTTGATGTTTTCGAGAATCATCCGGCGCTTGTCCAGATTAGCCATCACACCTGTGCGGCGAATCTCGTTAAAGCGCGTCGTCTTGGATTGAACGGCCTTCTTTGCTTTCTCTTCGAGAAAGGGAAGCTGTAAGTCTTCGAAGATGAGCGCGGCGATTTCGTCTATGTTGACTTCCGCTTCGTAATACTCGCCGCCGCCTTCCTGCCCGCCTTGGCCCGTGCCCTGTCCCTGACCCTGCTGGCTCTCGCGCCCTATGACATCGCCGACGCGCGTCTTGCCGTCGCCCTGCCCGACGTGCTTGCGCTTCCGATAATCGAAACGAAACTTATACTCGTCGAGCGCACGGATAGGCACTTTGACGGTGCGCTTGCCGTCAGACAAAATAATCGCTTCATTGGAGACGATAGAGCCTAGGTTCTTCTTAATCGCCTCTTTGACGCGCTCTTTATGGCGGTCCTGGTCTATGATGCCTTTACGCTGCAAAGACCAGTCGTTGCGTTGAATAGACATCTCTTCTCTCGTAAATGGTCGGCCGCAAACTATGACTGACGAAGGCCATCAGTCGTTGATAGTTTGACGCTTCAAGTGGCTGCGGCGCTTAGTTTCAAATCCTCTTGCTGACGCGCACCACAGAATTCCGTGACCAGCTCCGTAAACTCGCGCGGGTATTCCTCCTGCGGCAGATGCCCGCAGCGACGAAAGACGATGAGCCGCGCATTAGGAATCCTTTCATACATGCGCTGCCCGTGCCTGAGCGGAATATCAACATCATCTTCGCCCCAGATGAGGAGCGTCGGTTGTTGGATGCGATGCGCTTCGCGTTCGATGCGCGCGGCGCTCCAACGCCGCAAGGTGAGCAGCACGGCCCTGTGCGCGCTCGATGCACGCAAAGGACGATGATGCGCACGCATCCTGTCATCCTCTAACAACCATGCAGCGTCCTTCCCATACACCTTACGCATACGCCAGCGCGTTAACCTGTACGTGCTGAGCAACACGGGCGAAACAACATCGCCCATCAAAGGCGACGCAGCCAACCGCAGCAAAGGCTGCCGCTTCACTTCGTCGTTGACGACCGCATCCACCAGCACAAGGCGCTCGACACGTTCGCCGTAGTCAAGCGCACAAACGGCAGCAACCGCTCCGCCATATGAGCTTCCGACGAAACTTGCGCGCTCGATTCCGAGCTTATCCATCAGACCCACGACGAGGCGCGCCTGCGCCTCAATCGTATACTCGCCCGCGCTCGGCTTTTCCGAAAAACCGTAACCCATCAAATCCGGCACGATGACGCGAAACCCTGCCGCCGCTACGGGCAGCAAAACATCGCTCCACACAAACGTCGAAGCGCAGAAACCATGAATGAGAATGACAGCCGGCGCGTCTGCTGCACCCGCTTCCTGATAGTGCACGCGCACGCCATCAACATCCTCGAACCGCGAATGCTCCGAGTGTGGCAACTCCTGCTTGTGCTCCTCCCACACAACATCGCGCGGACGGCTCAAGAGCTTGGCGGCCAGCGCTGTTCCGGCTAAAGCGTATGCGCCCGCAATCCAGTAGCGTTTTTTCATAATCGTCAAAGATGAGACTAACGCCCGCACCTTTCGTGAGAAAAGCGCGGGCGTTACGTCTGGTCTCCTTCAGAATGAGCCGCGAAGCGCGCCGCACGCTGTTAGCGCGAGAGCAGCGTGCCGACGTAGGTCAAAAGCTCGTTGGCGCAGACGGGGCAATAGCCGTGGTCTTTAACGAGGCGGTCAACCACGTCGTTGATGCGCCGCGTCTGGTCCGGGTCGGGCGTCTTCGAGGAAGTAGTAATCTTCACAACGTCTTTCAGGTCGGCGAAGATTTTCTTTTCGATGGCTTCTTTAAGACGCTCGTGCGAGTTGTACTCAAAGGAGCGGCCCTTCCGCGCGTAGGAAGAGATGCGAATCAGAATCTCCTGCCGGAAAGTGTTCTTGGCGTTTTCGGAGATTCCGATTTGCTCTTCGATGGAGCGCATCAGTTGCTCGTCCGGCTCCATCTCCTCTTCGGTGATGGGATCTTTGATGCGTTCCTTGTTGCAGTAGGCTTCGACGTTGTCCAGATAGTTGTTGCACATCGTCCGCGCCATCTCTTCGAAGGAATAGACGAAGGCACGCTGGACTTCTATCTTCGCCAGTTCGTCGTATTCCTTGCGCGCCGCCGAAATCAGATTTAGGTAACGCTCGCGCTGGTCCGGGCTGATGCCCGTGTGCTGCTCGAAGCCGTCCTTGATGGCGCGCAAGGCGTCAATCGGGTTGATGCAGGTCACGCCGTCGCGCACGAGCGCGCTGGAAAGACGGTTGATGATGTAGCGAGGAGAGATTCCGTCCATGCCTTCGCGCACCGTTTCGTCTTTCAGTTCGCGCACGTCCTTGGACTTGTAACCCTCCACATCCTCGCCGTCGTAGAGCTTCATCTTTTTAACGATGTCAACGTTCTGCCGCTTCGGTTCTTCAAGGCGGGTCATCACGGCAAACATAGCTGCGACGCGCAAAGTGTTGGGCGCGATGTGTACGTTGCGCAGAACTTCGGATTGATTCAAGAGCTTGTCGTAGATGCGCTCTTCCTGCGAGACGCGCAGGTTGTAGGGCACACGCACGAGGATGATGCGGTCTTGCAGGGCTTCGGACTTACGGTTGCCTGCAAAGGAGATGTATTCGTTCTCGTTTGTGTGCGAGAGAATCACCTCGTCTGCGTAAATCATGGCGAAGCGGCCGGTCTTGATGTTCTGTTCCTGCGAGAGCGTCAGCAACGAGTAGAGAAACTTCTCGTCAACCTTCAGCATCTCCACGAACTCCATCAAGCCACGGTTGGCGATGTTCAACTCGCCGTCGAAACGGTAGGCGCGCGGGTCTGATTCGACGCCGACTTCACCGATGGTCGAAAGATCAATCGAGCCGGTTAGCTCCGTGATGTCCTGACTCTTCGGGTCGGAGGGCGCAAACGTGCCGATGCCGACGCGTTCTTTTTCGGAGAAGAGGATGCGCTGGATGCGAACGTCCTCGTGGCGGCCCTGATAGGTATGTTCGAGCGCGTAGCGACACTGCGGGCAAAGGTCGCCTTCGATGTAGATGCCGTAATGTTTCTCGATTTCGGCGCGGAGTTCGTGCGGAATGAGATGCAGCGGCTCTTCGTGCATCGGGCAATCCTTGATGGCGAAGACCGCGCCCGACTCACCACGCGTCCAATCTTCGAGGCCGCGCTTGAGCATCGTGACGATTGTGCTTTTGCCGCCGCCCACCGGGCCCATCAAGAGCAGGATGCGCTTGCGGACTTCGAGGCGCTGCGCCGCCGATTTGAAATACTCGACGATGCGCGCAATCGGCTCTTCGATACCGAAGAGTTCCTGTGCGAAGAAGTTGTAGCGTGTGATTTCGTCGCGCTTGCCTTCGTTAAGCTTCTCGACGCCCGCGGCGTGAATCATGTCGTTGATGCGCGCATGCGAGAGCTGGGCGATGCGCGGATTCTGCGAGACTAATTCGAAGTAGTCGCGGAAGCTGCCTTCCCAGCGCAGCAGTTCGCGTTCGCGGCGCAGGTCTTCAAGCCGCTCGCTGATATTAAATTGATGATTGCCATCCTGCTCTTGCATAGCCTTTCAATACCTCATCGGCTTCGCGCGTGGGGACGGCGTGCGTTAAATTCACGCCCTTCGTTTGG
Source organism: Pyrinomonadaceae bacterium (assembly GCA_036382855.1). Classification (GTDB taxonomy): domain Bacteria; phylum Acidobacteriota; class Blastocatellia; order Pyrinomonadales; family Pyrinomonadaceae; genus DASVTR01. Next base: position 374,819 of record DASVPO010000006.1, read on the forward strand.
CCCGGCCGCAAGGGCACGCACGTCTCATGCGCGCCCGGCGGAGCCGTGCCCCTACTGGAATAAGACCTCGATATGCGCAGCGTCACGCGCGCGACAAAGCGTGCGGCGTATCGTCGAAGTCGGTTCCCAATCAAGCGCATTCAGCTTGCAGCCCTTGCGGCCAAAGAAAAAGTCGGCCGCTTCGAGGCTGGCGGCTGAATGCTTATCAATGATCTAGGTTGACAATTGAGCGGTAGGGAGAATCTTCCTTGAGCGGGGAAGCGTTGCCGCTCATCGGCCACCCCGGTCTTGTTGCTGTTGCTCAGTATAACACAGCCAGACGGGCAGTTAGTCAATCCTTATTTTCGGAGACTAACAGAACGCGCGGGCGCAACCTTTGCGTCTGCGCTTCGTAAACCCCGACGGCTATCAGAGACCCGCGCTCGTCTTGCAGGCGGACGTACGCGCCGTCCTCAAACTTCGCCTCGTCGGCCGCCGCCGGCAGCCGCAAGGCCACGCCCTGCATTGCTCGCCGGGCCTCGCCGTCCGTTAGATGCACGAAAGGCATAAACGAGAGCGCTGCCTCCGGCGGAAGAAGAATGTCACCGGGCGCTCTTTCTTGCAGCGCATCAAGGGTGATTGCCTCTGCGATGCTAAACTGCCCGGCACGCGTGCGGCGCAAAACAGCCAGGTGCGCGCCCGTCGAGAGGCGTTCGCCAATCTCTTCGGCCAGCACACGGATATATGTTCCGGCCGAGCAGACGACGCGCACAGAGAGGTCGCACGTCCCGTCCTCGTTGTGCCGTAGCAGCGCGCCGTCCGTGCTGCGCACGACTTCGAGTTGATGAATCGTGATTGGCACGGGCTTGCGTTCTATCTCCTCGCCACGTCGGGCCAACTCGTAGAGCTTCCGGCCCTGCACTTTCTTGGCCGAATACATCGGAGGCACTTGCATGCGCGCTCCGCGCAAACCCTCAAGCGCAGCTTCAATCTCATCATCCGTCCAAGCTCGCGGACTCTGGACTCTAGACTTTAGACTCTGGACTTCTTCTTCTTTCGGCTCTCCCGTCGCATCGCCCGTCTCAGTCGAGTAGCCGAAACGGATAAGCGCCTCATACTCTTTCTCCGCGCCACTCAAAAACTGCGCGAGGCGCGTCGCGCGCCCGACGAGCACGACCAGCACGCCCGTCGCGAACGGGTCGAGCGTCCCCGTATGGCCCACGCGCTTCTCCTTCAGTTGACGACGCACGTGCGCCACAACGTCGTGCGACGTGAGGCCAGCGGGCTTGTCTATAATCAGTATGCCCTGCATGAGTCTGGATTGTAGGTGGTCGTGTGAGGAATTGAAAATGGTGGGTGGTTTGCCAGCCGCTCCGGCGTTGCGTTAGAGTTGATCGCAAATGCAGAAACGCAGGTGGAAAGCTAATCGCGTGCGCGCTGGCGTGGAAGAGACAAACGAGCGCGAGAGTCGGCCGTTGAACCCGGAGAAGGCGCGGGAGCGAACGATGCAGCGTGCCGTGAAGCTGCTGGCGGCGAAGCCGCGCTCCGTCGGTGAACTGCGCGAGCGGCTGCTGGAAAAGCAGTGGACCAACGAGGAGATTGTTGACGCCGTACTGGAGAAGCTGCGCGAATACGGTTATCTGGATGATGAGCGGTATGCTTTCGGATATGCGTCTTTCAAGGTGCGGCAGAAGCCCGTCGGGCGGCAACGCCTACAGCGTGCGCTGGCCTTGAAGAAGGTGGATAAGGAGACGGCCGACGAAGCATTGAAGCTTGTGTTTGAGGAGACGCCGGAGGACGTGTTGATTGAGCGTGCGATTGAGAAGCGCGTGCGCTTGCGTGGGCGGCCCTCGACGCGTGCGGAGACGAAGAGTCTGTTTGACCATCTGCTGAGGCAGGGGTTTTCGTATGAGTTGGTGATTCGGAAGGTGCGCGCGGTGTCGGAGACGGATGTTGATGAAGAGGAAGCTGACTCTGACTCGCTCTGAACTAAGGCTCAATGACACGCTAAAACTAAGGCTCAACGACACGAAGACTGAAAGGCGTGCTCGCACTATTTACGTTGAATCACGCAGAGATTCCTGTTTTAGTTCGCCCGCATTAAGCGTCGAAGCTGTGCGTTAACAGCTTATTTCTCAAGGTGTTCAGCCCGTCCGAGCGAGCGCGCACTTTTGCAGCCACATCGCGCGTGTTACACTTTTCAATTCCTGTCAGCGCCGGAAAGTTTGCCTTCCGTGTCGTGAAGATTGACCGAACGGCTTGCTGCTGGCTGACTGTTTGAAAGCTGAGTGCGTAAAGATTATGAACGGAAATGAGATTCGACAGAAATTTTTAGACTACTTTGAGAGCAAAGGGCATCGCGTCGTGCGCAGCAGCCCGCTCCTGCCTGCCAATGACCCGACGCTGCTTTTTACAAACGCCGGGATGAACCAGTTTAAGGATGTCTTCACGGGCGCAGAGCCGCGCGACTATTCGCGTGCGGCCTCCTCGCAGAAGTGTGTCCGCGCCGGCGGCAAGCACAACGATCTGGACGAAGTCGGCAAGACCGCGCGCCATCATACCTTCTTCGAGATGCTCGGCAATTTCTCCTTCGGAGACTACTTCAAGCGCGAGGCCATACAGTTTGCATGGGACTTGCTCACAAAAGAATTCAAGCTGCCGGTAGAGCGTTTGTGGTTTTCCGTCTACACGACGGACGACGAGGCCGCCGCGTTGTGGGAAGAAGTCGGCGCAAGTCCTGAGCGCATCCTGCGCTTCGGCGAGAAGGACAACTTCTGGCAGATGGGCGACACGGGCCCCTGCGGCCCTTGCAGCGAGATTCATTATTACATGGGCGAAGACCCCGACGACCCCAAGAAGAACTCGGCGGAATTCGTCAACGGCCCCGGCGATACGACGATGGAAATCTGGAATCTGGTCTTCATGCAATATGAACGCACGAAGAACAGTAAGGGCGAGATAGTGCAAACTCCTTTGCCCAAGCCGTCGGTTGATACGGGCGCTGGATTAGAGCGCTTAGCGGTCGTCCTGCAAGGCGTCAAATCAAACTACGATACGGACCTGATTCGCCCCATCATTGATTTCACGGCCCAACTCTCAGACCGTAATTATGAGCCCGACTCTAACGAGGGCTTCAGTATGCGCGTCATCGCAGACCACGCGCGCACCACGGCCTTCGCCATCGCAGACGGCATCCTTCCCGGCAACGAAGGGCGCAACTACGTTCTCAGGAAAATCATGCGCCGCGCCATCTATCAGGGCCGCCACGCGCTTCAGTTTGACGACCTCTTCTTTTACAAGGTGACAAACTTCGTCGTCGAGCTAATGCGCGAAGCTTACCCGGAGCTTGAAGCCTCGCGCGAATTCATAGAGCGCATGGTCAAGCTCGAAGAGACGCGCTTCAGTTCTACCTTAACCGTCGGCTTGCAGAAACTGGACGCGCTCTTTGCCGTCAACAACGATGGCGCGATGCCCGACTACAAAGAACTCGCGCGCCTCTACGATACCTTCGGCACGCCGCGTGACCTGATCCGCGTCAGCATGGAAGAGCGCGGCTTCCGTCTCGCGGAGGAAGCCTTCAACGAGCGCTTCGACACAGCGCTCAAAGAGATTCAGCAGAAGAGCGTGCGCGAGCAAGCGGCGGCTGAAACGAAAACCAAGGCCATCTACGGCCAGATCGCCGGGCGCGTCAACAGAACGGAATTTACAGGCTACGAAGGCACGCGTCTTGACGGCGCACGCGTCCTCGCGCTCATCGTCAACGAAGATGAGGTGCAGGAGTTAAAGGAAGGCGAAGACGGCGAAGTCATCCTCGACCGCACGCCCTTCTACGCAGAATCAGGCGGGCAGGTCGGAGACACAGGCGCGCTCATCAGCGGCCAGACACACGTCGTCGTCAACGACACGGTCTCGCCCACGAGCGGCCTTGTCGTCCATCGCGTCACAATCGAACGCGGAAGCTTGCGCACCGATGATGAATTGACGGCTCAGGTTGACGTTGAGAAACGCGACGCCACGCGCCGCAACCACACGGCAACGCACCTGCTGCACGCAGCCCTGCGCGAAGTCCTCGGCTCACACGTCAAGCAGGCTGGCTCTGTCGTTGCTCCCAACTACCTGCGCTTCGACTTCTCCCATTTTCAACCCCTGACGCGCGACGAGATAGCAGAGCTTGAACGTCTCGTTAATTATCAAATCATTCGCAACGAGCGCGTCCAGACGGATGTTCTCTCCCTCGACGAGGCGATGCGCTCCGGCGCGGTGGCCCTCTTCGGTGAAAAATACGCAGAGCAGGTGAGGGTGCTGACCGTGCCCGGTTTTTCCAAAGAACTCTGCGGCGGCACACACGTCCGCGCAACGGGCGACATCGGCCTCTTCAAAATCACCAGCGACGAATCCATCGCCTCCGGCACACGCCGTATCCGCGCCGTCACGGGAGCCGATGCCTTCACGCGTTTTCAGGAGACGGAGGCCATCGTTGACCAGGTCGCCGGTGACCTGCGCGCCTCGCGCACGGAGCTTCCGGCAGCAGTCGGTCGTCTTCAGGAAGAATTGAAGAAGGCGCGACGCGACGCAGACGAGCTACGCATGAAGATTGCGACCGGCGCAATCAATACTTCTTCCGGCAACGGCAGCGACGCACGCGAAGTGGCAGGTGGTGTGAAAGTGCTGGCGCGTGAGGCCAGCGGCCTCGATGCCGCCGGAATGCGACAACTCTCCGATACGCTGCTTGCGCGTATCAACTCCGGCATCGTCGTCCTGGGGCGCAGCGGCGACGGCAAAGTCTCGCTCATCGTTCGCACTTCGCCCGATTTAGCCAAGCGCGTCCCGGCAGGGCAGGTCATTAAAGAACTCGCGCCCATTGTTGGCGGGCGTGGCGGCGGCAAACCCGACATGGCAGAAGGCGGCGGAAGCCAGCCCGAAAAACTGGCCGAAGCGCTCGAAGCAAGCTACCAGATTGTCGAGCGACTGCTGGGATAAACCAACCAACGAACACCATAAACACCAAGCGCCAGCATCAGGTTTTCTTCCACAAAAACCCGACGCTGGCGCTTGACCCTTCGACTTCCCCCCTTGTCAAAGGAAGATTGTCGCTACATGGCCTTCTGCTTCTCGGTCAGCGTGATGCCCATTTTTTCGAGCGTCAATTTGTTGAGCGTGCCCGTCACCTTGATGCTCTCCGCTTCCTGATACTTCCTCAAGCCTGCGCGCGTGTCATCGTTGAGTTGGCCCGTCTGCTCGCCCGCGTAGTAGCCGCGCTGCTTGAGAAGCGCCTGCGCCTGTTTGATCTGGTCTTTGGTGGCGCGGAAGATGGGGCCGCGTTTCTTCTTAGTGCCAGCCTCCTGAGTTTGCGTCGTGGAAGAACTATTTGCATTCTGCGCAGCCGCCGTCAAAGAGAAGGCCATCAGCAGCATCAGGGTCAACAACCCCGTGAGGACTCTATTCATTATTCAAGCTCCTTTGTCGTGATTAGTTAATGACTGGACGCGCTCAAAGAGAGCACGCTCTAAATTTGAGACGCACGGAGACCATCCAAGACGGCCGTATCATACAATCGCTGTCAAGACCTTTAAGGCCCTATTTCTTCATCCACACGAAAAAAGCCGTTCCATCTCGCAATAATCGTTGCAAACCCGGCCTCGTTAGTTGCCCTGCAAGGCTAGTTGCCGGAATTTAAGTTGTCAAGAGGACAAGTGTTGGCAGTTTTCTAAAAATGTTGTTAATCCTTAAACAACATGCTACTATCTTCAGGAGCGCCGTAAACGGGCGCTTTTGAAGCGCTCCAGGCCAGTCTAATCTTCTTGCCTCAGTTGCTCACGTTCGCAATCCAGCCGGAGCAGAACAGCTTTCTAACCACAAATCAAGGGACAGGTAAGATGAAAAAGTTCCCCTTAATCTACATCTTAGCGCTCTTTTGCGCGACCCCGGCGCTGGCACAAAGCGGCTACCGCTTCGATAATTTCGATACGTCGAACGGCGTCCGCGTCGAAACCGTGAAGACGACGGCCATGCTGCCGCCCGCTTCAACCGTGCGTCCCCTGTCAAAGGAGATTAAGACGGGAAGAGACGTGGCGACGCGACCCGCTCCGCTCGTTTATACGCGTTCTCTGGCGATGACATCCGCCAAATCGCTCGACGGCTTTACGACGGGCGACCCTAAGATTGACGCTCTGATTGTCGAATCCGGCGCGCGCAACGGAGTTGACCCAGTGTTGCTGTATGCCCAAATGCATCAGGAGTCTTCCTTTAAGCGCTCGGCCGTCTCATATAAAGGAGCGCGCGGGCTGATGCAGTTGATGCCCTTTACGGCTGCGCGTTTTGGCGTCAAAGACATCTTCGACCCGCGCCAGAATATAGAGGGCGGCGCTCGCTACATGCGTTACCTGCTGAACCATTTCGACGGCGACGTGGCGCTGGCGCTGGCCGGATATAATGCTGGCGAAGGGGCTGTGATGAAGTATGGCCGCAGGATTCCGCCTTACCGTGAGACGCAGGAATACGTGCGCCGCATCACTGGACGCTACCGTCTGATGCGTGACCCGCAGACGGCGCACCAGGCCAAACCGATGACCGCACCCGAGGCGGTCGCCATCGCCGCAGAGCAGCAGCCCTTGCCGCTGACCACCTACGAGCGGCAAGTCTTCGCCGTTCGCATGCCGGATGGCAGGCTGCAACTCGTCAGCCAGTAAAAATTAGTCCAAAGTCTAAAGTCCAGGCTCCAAAGTCAAAACAGTTCCTGATTTTGGAGCCTGGACTTTTCTATTTCAGTCGGCAGGCTATTTTTTGTATGATGAATGTCGAATAGACGCCAGCCGCGCCGGTGTGCTTGAGGAGGCCCGAACTTCGTTTGTCGAACAACGCTTCAACCGATTCCCCGCGACCCGTCGCCGCTCGCCGCCGCGCCCTGATTATCGCGGACTCCGAGGCGGCCGCCGCTTTATCTCAAACCTTAGCGACCGCCGGTTACGAGACTTTGCTGACGACCAACAATGCCGCGCTGCGTTCCATCAGCTTATTTAACCCTGATGTCTGCCTGATGATTCTTGCGTCCGGCGGCGACACTTCAGAGCAGGACTCTTTTGCGCTGGCACGCCGTCTGCGCGCCGAACCCGCAACCTATGCTCTGCCGCTCATTCTCCTCTGGCGCGAGAATGAGGAAGCCGCTCGCAACTCGGCATTGCACATAGGGGCTGACGACTATTTTGCGTTGGGAGTTGAGCCGAAGGAGATGCTGGCGCGGCTCGATGCTCTCTTCTGGCGCGTCGAAGCAGGACGGCGTGCGGCCTCCGTGGTCGGTGACCAGCGGCTTGAGATAGACAACTTCATGCTGATGCTCGACTCCGTGCGCGAAGCCATACGCGCCGGAGCGAAGGGCACGCTCTCTCTCATCTACGCTGTGGCGCGAGAGGGCGATGAGACGTTTGACAGGGAAGCTCGCGACCGTCTGCTGGCTGAAGCGCACGGTTTTCTGAAACTACATCTGCGACGTATTGACGCAGTAGCCTTTTATGGCCCGACGACGCTGCTCGTCTATCTGCCGCGCATGCGTTCGGAGGCGGCGACTGAAGCGCTCGGTAAGCTGCGCGGCGAATTCATGTTTGAACGCACGGACGGCGAGCTTGTCGTCGGTCTCGCTTCCTTCCCTAACGACGGCGCTGATGTCGAAAGCCTGATTGAGAAGGCCGAACAGGCTGTGAGCCTCGCACGTCTTGGTAAATCACCGGCAGGGCGCGTCGTTGCCTACAGCGCGCAGGAAGTGACAGACACACTATTATCTGTCTCGACATCAAAAGCAGCGCCACCATCGAAGCCTGAAGTGTTGCCTGTTAAAACAGCGGCAGCAGCGACGCCTGTTGTCACTACGCAGCCAGCCGTCAGTAGTTCAAACGCGCAGGGAATCAGGGAGACGACTGCTGCGAGCGTGCCTGTCGCAAAGAGTATCGCGGCGAAAGGAAACGGCGCGACGATGAGCGCCGCTGACGCCGCACGCGTTGCTTCCGAGGCTGCGGCCCGCGAGCGCGAGCGACGCGCGCAGGGGGTTGTCATGCCGCGTCGCCTGCTGCTGACTGTTTCGGATGCCGCACGCATGGCCCAGCTTAACTCTTTGATTCGCTCGGCCGGCTACGAAGCGCGCGCAGCCTTCGACGGACAGCAGGCGCTCGACCTCTTGCGCATAGAGCGTCCTGATTTGCTGCTTCTGGATTACGAGTTGACGGGCATTAACGGCGTGGAGATGCTGCGTCGGCTGCGTAAACAGAATGGCGGACGACTAACGTTGCCCGTCGTCCTGCTTCTTTCGCCGGACAATGAGAGCGCACATCGCGAGGCGCTTGAGCTTGGCGCGCGTCGCATCGTCCCGACTCCTTATGACCCAGCAGACTTGCTCGCGTCTGTGCGTCTGGCTGGCAGCTCCGAATGAGGTAGCAAAAGATGCACTGTGTCAATTGTGGTACGTACATTCCCGCCAACCAGCGTTTCTGCGGCGGTTGCGGAACGCCGGCCATTGACCCTGAAGTGACGCGCGTGGCTCGTCCTCCGGCGCGTGATGCCGCGCCAGCAGCAACGACACCCGCGCGTCGTGAAGCTTCAACCGATGTCGAGCGCACGATTTTTACGACGCGTCCGACCCTTCTCTTCATCAAAATCGGTTACGTCCTGGCCGCCGTCGGCGGGATTCTGCTGGCCGCACTCTTCGCACTCATTCCGTGGATTTCCATCCCCTGGTGGGTCTGGCTGCCGCTCGCGCTCGGCCTGCTGCTGATTCCGGCCTACTATCACTTGCGACGCAACATGATTCGCTACACCCTGACCGATTCCAAGATAGAGATTGACGAAGGACTGATCGCGCGCACGACGCGAAATCTTCCCCTGAGTAAAATTCAGGACGTGACGGTCTCGGCCAACATTCCGCAAAGACTGCTCGGCTACGGTAATCTGGTCATAGACAACGCCAGCGAATACGGCGGAACAACCGTCCTGCGCAACATACAAGACCCACGGCGTCATGCCGACCTGCTTTTGCGTGAACTGCGCCGCTGGCAATAAACTAGCGTCCTGACCCGAGACGGTCTTGCGCAACTACGGCTCCCTGCGGAACATCCAAAGCTTTCCGGGTTCTAAAGGTCTGTGGTTTTGATTGGCTTATTGAAAGGTCTTGAAGTTTTGCGAGTCAGCTTTCCAGTAAAACAGGTTCTCGTCGCTGCTTTTCTGTTGCTTCTCTGTCTGCCTGCTGTTGCCGCGCCCATGGTGCTGCCAACAGAAGAGGCATCTCAAATGATGCCGGACAAGCTCGGAGATTTTCGTGCGACGGGCGCTGTCCGTGTCTCCGAGTTGAATCTCTTCGGAAAAGAATCGCCGGAAGACTTCAACGCCTACTCTTCCGCCACGCGTACATACACATCAACAAAAGGCGGCACTTTTATCCTGACGCTCATCAGGACACGCTCAGATCCCGGCGCATACGCGCTGTTGAGTCGCTATGCGGCCGAGATGAGAAGTAAGGGAGAAACGCTGGCAAAGACCGATAGAGTCGGGACGGTCGGATTCGCGACGCCCGCGCGCATAGTCTTCTTCAAGGGCGCAGCTCTCGTGAGCGTCGCAGGCAGGACTACTGCTGCGGCGCGCGACGGGCAGGAACAACTCGTCGAGTTTGCGCGTTCTTTCGCAGACACACTGTTCAGCGAAGAGAACGATTTTCCGGCGCTCGTCAAGCATCTTCCAGATTGGGAGGCAGCCTCCGAGCGTGCCGTTTACGTCGTCAGCCACAACTCTTTGCAGGCGGCTGCGGGAAACCGCCCCATACTGGATGCAATTGATTTTTCGGGCGGCACTGAAGCGGTCATCGCCCCTTACGATTCGGCGCAACTGGTGATAGTCGAATTCAGTACGCCGCAAATCTCCGTAGACAATGACGCGCGCATCAACGCGCGGCTCAAGGAACTGCGCGACGCGGGCCAGCCTGTTCCGACCGCCTATCGTCGCGTGGGCAATTATTCGGTCTTCGTCTTCAATGCGCCGGACGAGCAAGCGGCGGCACGCCTGATTGACGGCATTACCTATGAGAAGGTCGTACAGTGGCTCGGTGATAATCCGCGCGCCTTCGAGCGAGCCGTGAGGGAGTACAACGAGACGACTTCAAACTTGATTATCGGCGTCGTTAAAGCCTCGGGCTTTTCGGCGCTCATCTGTCTGGGCGTCGGCGGCCTCGTCGGCGGCCTCGTCTTCATACGCCGTCGCGCACAGCAGGCCAGCACCGATAAATACTCCGACGCAGGAGGCATGCTGCGTCTCAACATTGACGAGATGACGCCCCAGACCGATGCCTCAAGATTGCTAGGCAAAGGCGACGGCTAAACACAACTGGTTAGCAGACAAAAAAAATAGCGGCTACTGAAACATCAGTAGCCGCTATTTTTAACCCCTTGTCACCCGCTTGAGAATTAAGACTTTAACCGCAGCCCTAAAAAGTTTGCGGGCTGCTGGTCTTCCTGTAAGGCTCCCCCAAGCCTGTTCAGGACGCCGACCAGCAGCCCAGCAACTTATGCTCATTGACCGCTTAGCGTTGCAGTGACCCCGTTCCCCCGAAAGAGTCACCACTTGCTTTTTCAAAGTGAGAGAACGCCTCCCCCAAAGCCTTCACTCACTGCCGTCTCCGAGCCTGACCCGATTTACCCTTATGTACCCTACTATTTTAACCACGTCCCTATAGAGCAATGACCGTGCCATTTAACCTTTAACAGCAGAACAATTTTTATATTCAGCGTTTTAGCCCTTTGTTTATGGGTGTCAAAGCAATTTCCGGGCACGACGAGCGGCTTCCTGAAAAGCAGGCTGTCCGGGCATTTATTGTCCGCAAATATTACAAATGCGTTGTACTGTTGAACGAAAATAATTCGCTCCGCCGGAAATTACAGTATTGAAGCGACGAGCAGCCAGCTATTTAGAGCAACGCGGATTACGTTAAAGCAACAATCTGCGTCAATCCTGTTTAATATCACCGCAAAAAGCGTTGATGTAGCTGTTCGGAGTCAGGCGCGGTTGATGTGAAGGAAGCGGTGGGCGTCGTATTTCCAGACAGATGCTTATGGAAGCGCGCTGACGAGGGCGTCAATCTCTGCGGGGAGGTTGTAGAGGTGCGGGGCTATGCGCAGGCGGTCGCCGCGTGGGGCGGTGATGATGTTTTGCCGTTTGAGATGAGAGTAGAGCGAGAGGGGCGTGAGTTCGCCGCGATGGCGTATGCAAACGATTTGCGACTTCTCACCCGCGCGGCGCGAGCTGATGACTTCGTAGTTGCTGCCCTGTAGACGTGCACAGAGGTAGTCTGTCAGTTCGTTCAGGTAGGTGTTGATGCGCTCAAGGCCGGTCTCGTGTAGGAGCCTGAGGCTGGCTTCGAGGCCGTGCAGGAGGGAGGTCGGGCCTGTGCCGGTTTCCCATGGGAGAGCGCCGTGCGTCCAGTGCTGCTCAAAGTCGGAGTAGGCTTCCGGCTCTGGGACGCTCATCCAGCCGACGAGCGTCGGCTCAATTCTCTCTCGCGCACGGTCAGACAGATAGAGCAGCCCGACGCCTTCGGGCGCAAGCAGCCATTTATGAGAGGCCGCCGCCGCCACGTCTATCAACTCGCTTTCCGCATCAACCGGCACGACGCCCATTGATTGAATAGCATCCACGACGAATAACGCATCAACCATTCTGGCAGCGCGTCCGATGCGCTCAAGGTCTGCGCGAAAGCCTGAACCATACTGTATGTGGCTGATGGCGACGAGGCGCGTGCGCGCGTCAATCAGGTTGATAAGCTCTTTGAGTTCGATGCGGCCGTCGCGCTCTTCGCACATGCGGACTTCGACGCCGTGTGCCTCGCGCAGGCGCAGCCACGGATAGACGTTTGAGGGAAACTCACGCCGGAAGGTAACGATGTTGTCGCCCGCGCGCCAACGCAAACCGGCAGCGACGGTAGAGAGTCCGTCTGACGTGTTACGCATAAAGGCTAACTGTTCGGGACGCGCGCCGATCATCGCTGCGGCCAGCTTTCGTGCGTTCTCTTTGACGGCGACCCAGCGGCGATAATGAAGCGCACCATTTGCGGCCACGTCCTTTATCTGTGCTTCGATTGCGCGAATGGTCGGCAGAGGCAGCGGGCTGATGGCGGCGTGATTCAGATAGACGGTGTGCTCTGTGAGCGGAAAGAGCGCGCGTAAACTTTCGTTCATAGACTAATCCTGATGCGAGCGGTGTGCTACTGAAAATTGTCTGGGTGGAAAATCCTGCCGTGCATCTCCTGGTAGAGCCAGCCGAGCACGCGTGCCTCTGCCGTGCAGAGCGCTTCCAGCCAGCAGTATGTGAGATAGACTGTGCGCCCGCTTTCGGTCGGAATCTTCGCAGCCTCACGGACGGGCGAAGCCGCGCCGCCCGTTTCGAGCTTGAAGGATGAAGTGATCTCTTCGTTGGCTTTCGTCGCTTCGTCGAGCGTCTGTAAGAGCTGGCTAATCCAATCGTGCAACTCGCGCTCGGTCGAGTTTTCGTTGATGGCCTGAACGATGCCGATGGCGAGGCGGTCTTCGGCGCGATTGAAGGTGTAAAGATTCTCGTTCGCACGCCTATCCTCAGCCTGCTTCCACTGAAAAAGTTCTTCGACACGCGGGTGCTTGATGATGGCCGTCCGCTCGTCGTAGTCTAGAAACCACTGAATAACGTCGGCCAGCGATTCGTTATCAACGCGCCCGCGTTTATCGCTCCGAAGCGGCGGCGGGCGGTGCGACGCGCCGGCCGCAGGGTTTGTGCTTTGACTGGACATAAAAAATCTCTGGACGAGGTTTGCCGTTAAATGTACTTCGCTGAATTGTTTCTCAGCTTCAGTCGTTGATTAAGACTCGTCGTTCGCAACGGTCGTGCGCGTTTGCTCTCCGATTGAAGGGCTTGAATCGCGCGTCGTATGGCGGCTCAGATTCTTTTCCTCTTCTTCGACCATCTGGCCGCTACGTGTTTCCGGCTTGGTTGTCGCATCCGTCTCGGCGTCAGGATGATTCGTGCCTGCGCTCTCGCGCTCTGTTGAAGACATTGTTAGTTTCCTCCCCTTGTAGAATTTTTCGTAAAGGTCAATCGTTAACTGCCGACGATCTCTAATTCAAACGACGCGCGAACTTCCCCGACTTCGTCGCCGCGATGATTACGGACGGGAAAGCTGCTGTAAGCACCAACGGCGTCGTAGGCCGCGCCCGCCAGAACGCCGAGTTGCCGTAGGCTTTCGATGACGACCGTTGGACGCGCGCGACGGTCTTCTCCGTCTTCAATCTTGAGCGCAAGACCGAGGCCGCGCGGCCAACGCTCGGACGGCAACACGCCGACCGTATAGACACCCTCCGCGCCGACCTTCGAGATTAAAGCGCCGCCGGTCGCACGCATCATCTCCGTATCGAGCCGCTCCGTTGTGCCGCCGACCATCTCAGGATGCGAAGTCATAGCTTCGACAATCTGCTTGCAGGCTGCGCGCGTCTCCTTATCCCAAACGGCGGGCGGCGCGACCAGCCGCGCATACATCAACGCCATCGCGCGCACGGTGACACCGAAGACGGGCACGCCGCAACCGTCAACGCCGACCGCGAGGTCTTCACGCGGAACGCTTGAGAATTGTTCGACTGTGCGCCCGATTTGCAGTTGGGCCGGATTGTCCGGCTCGTCGTAAGTTTCGATTGAAGCTTTGAGATGCAGGGCCAGCGCGAGCATTCCTGCGTGCTTGCCGGAGCAGTTGTTTTGCAGCACGTTCGGTTTCTCATTGCGCTCGCGCAAGCGCCGCGTCTCTTCGTTGCTAAACGGCTCGTGCGTCCCACACTTGAGCGCCGTCTCGTCAAGCCCCATCTTTCTCAGCATCCCCGCGGCCGTCTCGACGTGGATGGGTTCGCCGCTGTGTGAAGCGCAGGCCAGCGCAATCTCGCGCGCGTTGAAATTAAAGCGAGCGGCTGCGCCCGAAGTGATGAGCGGAACGGCCTGAAAAGGCTTGGCCGACGAACGAAGATAAGTCAGCGTCTCCGGCGCACCGAGTCCGGCGATGATGCGTCCATCTCCGTCAACTGCGATGACGTGCCCGCGATGACGCGACTCCGTAATCCCGCCGCGCTTCACTTCCACCAGCGGCGCAGGCGCAGGAATATCATTATTCATTCTGTTTTCAGTCATCCGAAATAGTTTGTCCCTCCCACATGCTACTGTTGGCGTGGCGGGCGCACGCCTCCTGCCCGCTCGTAAAGTTTGCGTCCCTTCCATGTCACACCGCTGCCGGTCGCGATTTTAAACGCGGAGTTGAAGAGAATCGCGACGAAGAGGGCGTGTCCGAGCGGCGCTGCGAAAGCGTAAGCGATTGGTAGTTTCCAACTCAGGTTGATGAAGGCGAAGATGGCGACCTGTATCGCCCACACGAGCACGAGCGGCACGAACACTTTCATCAACCCTGCGTGCGCTCCCGCCCACAGAGCAATCGCACAGACGACTGCTGCAAGAAGCGGCACGATCGTAGCGAGCAGTATGCCTGCGCCGCCGACGAACGACTGGAAGAGATTAAACTTTGTGCCCGCGAAAAGATTCTTGGTGAAACCCTCCCAGATGTCGCGGAAGGTCGGCTGCATGCGCGTGCTGATTAAATCCGGCGCGTATTCGATGCGCAGGCGTGCGCCCGCAAGCTTGAGCAGTTCGGCCGTCCGCAAATCTTCCGCCACCTCTGCGCGCAGCGTTTCATACGCGCCGACCTTGCGCAGCCATTCGCGCCGTATCAGAAAGAAACCGCCGATGCCGAGCGACTCACGCCTGCGCGGGTCGTTGACGCGATGCACGGGCGCAACCATCACCATGTACCAACCGAAGACGGGCGTAAAGACTCGCTCCCAGAATGTCAGGCAGACGATGTGCGGTATTAAGGTCACTGCGTCGTAATCGTTCAGGATGGCGTGGGCCATTGCCGTGCGCAGCGCTGCGGGCGCAAAAATCATATCGGCGTCCGTCGCCAGAACCCACTCGCCTGCTGACTCTTGAAAGGCTTGCTCTAAAGCATGTGGCTTGCCGAGCCAGCCGGGCGGAGGCTCTGCTCCGTCAATCACGCGCAGTCTGCTGTCAGCCTTTGCTATCGCGTGCAGGATAACTCCTGTCGCGTCCACCGAACGGTCGTTGACGGCTACGACTTCAAAGCGCCCGTAGTCCTGCGACAGGATAGAGCCGATGCAGGCTGGCAACACGCGCCCCTCTTCATTACGCGCGGGCACGAGCACGGAGACGAGCGGCGCATCCGTGGTTGTTAAAAATCCGCCGTCCGGCGCACTCTCAAGCGGCCGCTGCCGCTGCAATCCGCGCACCGTCAGCAGAGCGCCAATCAGCCACAGCAGCACAGCCGCCCATGCGACGAGCGCAAAGGTGTCGAGCGCGTTCAATCCGAACATCATCATTAATAGATCGTTTGCCGTTTAAATCTCTTCCGCGCATCTTACAAAGGCAGGCAGCAGAAGGCAAAGCTGAAGAGCAAAAAGAAGAGGGAGGAAGTCAAGTAAGACTTCCTCCCCCGTGCTTCACCATCTATTCAGTTGTTCGTTTACGACTGTCGCTTGCGTTTGCCTCCATAGCTGAGCACCGTCAATTTCACATTGCGGCGACCGAAGCGGCAGGCATCGCGGTAAGAGGGAATCCAAACGTCTATCTTGCGGCCCTTGATGGCCGAGCCTGAATCCGTGACGACGTATTCGCCGCTATACTGGCCTGCGTCCAGACGAACGCGCGTGCCGAAGGGTAGAACCTTCGGGTCGGCGGCGATTGTTCCGGCGCGCACACCCATTCCGCTCGCGCCGCGACCCTTGCGGCTGTAAGCGGTTGCAACGTAAACCAGCGGCGCTGTCAGCGATGTTGATGCGCTTGCTTCGGCAGTCTTGCGGTTGGCCGAATGGTCTTCAGCCGAGAGAGTCTTATCCTTCTCCTGCTGTTCGGTTGACGGCTGTTGCGATTTGGGTTCCTGCTCTTGCTGGGTTAATGCTTGTTGAGCGAGAAGCGTTCCGGCGGATAAGGGACGGGCGTAAAAGCCCAGGGAAACTACCAGAAGAGCGGCCGCTAGGGCCACACTTCCACCAAAAAAAGATCTCATGTTATCGGTTCTCCTGTCCGAGGTTGTTGTCAAACTTCCCGGCCACGCGCCGCGCGAGTCCTTTCTTTCCCAAGACTCGTCCTCCGGCTCTAGGAGTCAATAAAAGACAGTCAGCCGGAGTTGGGGGCTTGCATCCTTGATGCGGTGCGCCGGAAAGTTACGTCCAAAAGAAAAACAAGCGAACATCAACTGTCCGCTTGTTCCAGAATGGCAGAAAGGCTAACACATGTCGGCGGCCGTGTCGAGCGGCCGGAGGCAGGGAAGCAACGCTTTCGCGGTTCATCAAGCGGCCGTTGATTTAACGAATCAATGACGACATGAATCGTTAAATCAATCTCTTCCTACATTCATCTTTTTCTTGACGCTCCAATGCGACGCGCATAGAATTGCCGCCACGATTAAGGAGGGCCATCGGCATGAAACTCAAAGTTCGCGTCAATCGCGCCAAACCCGAATCCATGACCAAACAGATCACTGGACAGCTCACCAGTCTGATTGAAACTGGCGCGCTGGCAGCCGGTGAATTGCTGCCTTCGGAGCGCACGCTGGCCGATACTCTGGGCGTCGCTCGCAACGTCGTGCGCCGCAGTTACGACTACCTGACCACGGGCGGCCACGTCGAGTCTGAAGGACGGAAGGGCAAACGCGTTCGCTCAAAGTCTGCGAAAGGCGGAAGCGGCACGACAGCCACCGCTCCGTCAAGGGCGAGCAGGAAAAGCAGGTCCGGCGGCAAGAGTTCCGGCAAATCAGGAACGAAGGGCGCTAAAGCCAGAGGCGCTTCGGTCACTGTCCGCGTCGGAACAAAGAAACGAAAATAAACTCCGCGAACGCTCAAAGGCTTGAATCCTGTGGCGAGAGGTAGCTCCTCTTGCCACAGTGCGTGCGCACGTCTAACGGCCCGAAGCAGTCTTACTCTGCCTTCAACACGACGCGCCGCCCCGACAACTCATAATCCCCGCGCACGACGAGCGCGAGCGCTTCCGCGTACAGCTTATGCTCTCCGACGAGAATCCGCGCCGAGAGCGTTTCGACCGTATCGAGGTCATCAACGGGCACGACCCGCTGCGCGATGATAGGGCCGCCGTCCAGCGTCTCGTCCACGAAGTGAACCGTGCAGCCCGTCCATTTGACGCCGTACTGAAGCGCTTGCTCCTGCGCGTCAAGGCCGGGAAACGACGGCAACAGGCTCGGATGAATGTTGATGATGCGACCGCGAAAGGCTTCTATGAACTGCGACGACAACAGCCGCATGTAGCCAGCAAGACAAACCAACTCGACTCCGCGCGTGCGCAAACTCTCGACCATCTCCGCATCATGCTCTGCGCGCGTGCGGCCGCGACGTTCAATAGCAAGCGCTTCCAGCCCGCGCTCGCGCGCCCGCAAGAGGCCCGCCGCATCAGCCCTGTCGCTAACGACAACGACAATCTCCGCGCCGGGAACGCGCCCCTCGCGCACGGCGTCGGCCAGCGCCAGCATGTTTGAGCCGCGGCCTGAAATTAGAATGCCAATCTTCATTCGGAGTTCAAATTTCCAATTTGAGGTTTGAAGTTGAAAGGCCGCGAAACTTAAATTTGAAAGACAAAGTTAAGCGATGTTGACTTCGCCGTTGCCCGTCTCGACGCGCCCAATTTCGTAGCAGGTCTCGCCGCGTTCGGACAGATGCGCTTTGATTGTTGCGGCATCCTGTGGAGCGCAGACGATGACCATGCCGACGCCCATATTGAAGGTGCGGTACATTTCAGCGTCCGTGACGCTGCCGATCTCCTGCATGACGGAAAAGATGGGCAGGATGGGCCAGGTATCGCGCGCGATGATGACGCTCGTTTCTGCGGGCAGAATGCGTGGGATGTTTTCCGTGAGTCCGCCGCCTGTGATGTGGGCCAATCCTTTGATGAGGCCGGAATCGAGCAAGCCTTCGAGAGCGGGAAGGTAGCTCATGTGTGGCGCTAAAAGAGCCGCGCCGATGGTCGTGTCGAGTTGCGGGATTCTGGTTTCAGGGTCGTAGCCAGCGACATCGAAGAAGAGCTTGCGCGCCAGCGAGTAGCCGTTGGTGTGAAGCCCGACCGAGGGCAGCGCGAGCAACACATCACCGGCAGCGATGCGTTTACCGTCAATCACCTTTTCGCGGTCAACGATGCCGACAATGAAACCTGCAACATCGTATTCGCCTTCACTGTAGAAGCCCGGCATCTCAGCCGTCTCGCCGCCCAACAGCACACACTTATTCTCACGACAACCCGCCGCAACGCCTTCAACAATTGCCGCCACAACATCGGGCGCTAATTTCCCGGTCGCGATGTAGTCCAGAAAAAAGAGCGGGCGTGCGCCCTGCACCAGAATGTCGTTAACGCAGTGGTTAACAAGGTCGCGCCCGATGGTGTTGTGAACGCCGGTCAGGAATGCGACCTTGAGTTTTGTCCCGACGCCGTCGGCCGAAGCGACGAGGACGGGCGTACGC
This sequence comes from Pyrinomonadaceae bacterium, assembly GCA_036382855.1. Classification (GTDB taxonomy): domain Bacteria; phylum Acidobacteriota; class Blastocatellia; order Pyrinomonadales; family Pyrinomonadaceae; genus DASVTR01. The sequence goes on from DASVPO010000006.1 coordinate 393,367, forward strand.
ATCTGCGGAAACGCGGCGTCGAACATCCCGCCAAAACTGCCTATCTCCGAGAGCGTACGCTCGTTGAACGTTGCCCGCGCAAGCAGCTTGATGCGTTCCTTCGCCGCGTTCGCCGCATCAATATCAACGCCCGCATCTCGATAGCTGATAGTGTCCATAAGAAAAGTGATGAGTGATGAGTGATGAGTAATGAGTGAAAGAAAGAGTTTTAAAACTCATCACTCATTACTCATCACTCATCACTTCTTTGCTGCTTTTTGTCTGGGCGGCGGGCCGAAGTCGCCGTAGGTGATGAAGCCTGAGCGCGTCGAGTCGTCTTTTTGCGCTTCGCGTCCGGCCCAGAGGTCACCCTTGTTTTCTCTGGCCGCCTTAATCTCGTAGAGCTTGCCGTCTTTGATTCTGCCCGTGGTTGTGATGGAAATGTCGCCCTGCAAATCCGTGCGGTAGAGTTTGTTGACGCCCGCTGCCTTCAGATGTTGGAGCACGGTGGGCGCAGGATGGCCGTAGCGGTTAGCCTCGCTGGTCGAGATGATGGCTGCTTCCGGCTTGACGCGCCGCAGGAAGTTTTCCGTCGTCGCATACTTCGAGCCATGATGCGCGACCTTCAACACGGTCGCCGCAAGGTTCAAGTCCTTACTCGTCAGACGGTCTTCCGTTTGAGCTTCAGCGTCGCCTGCGAGCAGCATGGAAAAATCGCCGTAGTCGAGCCGCATCACGATGGAGTTGGCGTTAAGCTCGTTGCCGCCGCCCTTCGCTATCTGCTCTCGCGTAAACAGAGGCGGCTGCGGCGCAAGCACGGTCAGGAGTGCGCCGCCGCCGAGGTCAATCTTTTCGTCAGGCTCAACCTTCTTCAATTGCGCGCCCTTTTCCGTGATTGTGTTTTTGAATTCGTTGTATGCCTTGACGGTCGGCAGTTCAGTCGTCCTGCCACGCTGCTTCGGGGCTGGCGCTTTTTGAGCGGTCTTGGCATTCTGTCCCTGCTTGTTGGAGGCGTTGGAGTTCGTCGCCGTAGTCTCCTCCTTCACGACTCCGGGCGGCGCTTCGTCGTTGTGCAACACGGTCAGGACTTTCACGTTGTTGAGCACATCGTCCATGCCGCCGATGTGATCAGGGTGCGCGTGCGTGGCAATGAGATAATCAATCTGCTGTACGTTGTAACGCTTCAAGGCTTCGAGCACGACCTTGCCCTTCGTCTGGTCGCCAGCGTCAACCAGCACCACCTTGCCTTCCGGCGAGATGATTAAAATCGAATCGCCCTGGCCCACGTCCAGCACATGCACCTGCATCTCTTTGCCCGATGCGGGCGGCGGCTGCTTGCGCCACCAAGGCAGGACAAACTTGTAGCCGACAAAACCAAGCCCGCCGAGCATCAAGACCAGCACGGCCACCGCGCACCCGCATCCCTGTTTAGTTCGCGCCACTTTCTTAAAATTGCCTCTTTGGTTAGAAAAATTTAGATGAGAATAATCGGATCAGGCAAGACGCATCATTCATCACAACTTGAAATCCTTCTTCTCTTCAACGCCGCCTGCCTCGGTCAACTGTTTCTGCAACTTCTTGATTCTCTCTTCGGCACTACTGCGTGAGCTTGTGTCCATCGTGATAGTGATTTTCAGATGGTCGCCGTCGCGCACGCCATCAGGCAAGAGCGAGACTGGGAAATCAATCTGCGTCTCTTCATCAGCGCCGACAAGCAAGACTGCCTGCCCGCCATCCTCTATGCGGTCAACGACCGCACGTATCGGCGCAGCCTTCGTGCGTCTCTTTTCATCAGCCTCAGGCATCGCTTGCTTCCCCACCAGCGATCACTGGACCACAAATATCCAGAGCGATATTGATTTGCTTAGTCATAGCTTATTAAGACATTCCTACTGTGAATATCACGCAATTCTCAACTGCCAAAATTGTCCGTGGGCCAACAGCACCGAGTTTCTTTACTAATCTGGTCTTATCCAGCACTCTCAACTGATGACACAAGGCAACAGATTCGCTTGTCAGTCCCCCTTCACCTTTCGAGAGCTGAACGCAGGAAGGCAAAGAGGCGCGACGTAAATTTGTCGTCACAGGAATAGCGATGACCGTCGTCGTGTATTTGCTGATGAGATTATTCTGGAAGATAAGAACGGGGCGAGTGCCAGCTTGTTCAGAGCCACGTATCGGATTGAGGTCGGCTAGCCAGATTTCGCCTCGTTCGACTCTCATCTGCCGTCCTCTTCAGCTAAATCTTCAGCGTAGTCAGCTATCCCTTCTTCTGCCAGACGGCGGTCTTCCTCAGCGAATTCAGCGTAGAGAGCAGCTAAGTGAGTTTCATCAATCGTCGTCGGTTGATGTCGGGCACGAAATTTGAGAAACGCCAGATAATCTGCAACCTCTTTAAGCTGTGCTTCACTCAAAGTCTTTAATTCATTTGTCACCTGTTCTTCTATTGACATAGATACCTCAGCAACTTGGATTGTTATCTTATGCTACGACAAAACAATTTGCATCGGTAGCAAGAAATAATCTGGAACTTTAGAACCGGGCTTAAACGAAGACAGGGATTTATCACCTGCCGCCAGCCGCTCTTCTTGAGCGTCCCTGTGGCGGCGCGGAATCCACGGACGCATCGTCGCCTACAGAGCGCGTTGATTCTTCTCGCTGCGGGGTGCGCCCGGCCCACATGTCGCCGGATGCGGGCCGCTCCGTCTTAATCTCGTAGCCGCGACCGCGCGAGATGATTGTAATCTCGCCTTCGAGGTCTGTGCGATAAAGCTTGACGCCGAGTTTGCGTAGACGGTCAAGCACTTCCTGGCTCGGATGACCATAGCGATTTTCCGTGCCGTTGGAGATAACGGCCGCCTCGAAGCCGCCCTGCCGCAGGAACTTTTCCGACGACGCATACTTCGAGCCGTGATGGCCTACTTTCAGAACTTTCGCCGCGACGCTCGCGCCGCTCGCAATGATTCGCTCTTCAGTTTCGGCCTCGGCATCTCCTGTGAGCAGCAGAGAAAAGTCGCCGTAGTCAAGCCGCGTCACAACAGAATTGGCGTTTGGTTCGTTGCCGCCCGAACGGATGTCGCTCTGCCTGAAGAAAGGCGGTATGGGCGCAAGCACAGAAAGCTGTGCGCCTCCGCCGAGGTCAAACTTCTGGCCCGGCGCGGCTCCGACGTACTGCGCTCCCGTCTGTTTAATCGCCCGCAGAAAATCTTCGTAATTCTTCGTTGTGTTCGGCACACGGCTATCGAGCACGGTTGTTACTTTAACTGCTTTCAAAACTTCGTCCGCGCCGCCGATGTGGTCCGCGTGCGCGTGTGTCGCGACCATCAAATCAATCTGCTTGACGCCGTAACGCTGAAGGGCGGCGAGCACAACCTTGCCGCTGCCGGGCGTGCCCGCGTCAACCAGCACGCTTTTTCCGCCGGGCGCGATAATCAGGATTGAATCGCCCTGCCCGACGTTGAGCACGTGCACTTGCAGTTCGTCGCCCGATGGAGGCGGCTGCGGCGCGTCCTTCTTTTGCCACCAGCGTAGGAGAAGATAGCCGCCGACTACTGCGACGATGAGCGCGAGCGCCAGACCAATCAAGCACCCGCGTCCGCCCTGTGCCATTAGACGCTGCTGCGCAAAGCGAGGCACACGCTCGTCTGGTCTCATCTGACGGTCGCCTCGCTCTCGTCGCGCACGTCGTTATCCGATGGCACAGGCTCGCGCTCGCGGCAATACTGCGTTTCGGCCTCGCGCGTAATCTCGGTCGGGTAGCGACCCGTCCAGCATGCCACACAGGAAGCGTCAGCGCTGATGCCCGTCGCCTGAAGCATTCCTTCGAGCGAGAGATAGCCGAGCGAGTCTGCTTCGATGAAGCGGCGTATCTCATCCACAGACATCTGCGCGGCGATAAGGTCCGCCTTGTTCGGCGTGTCCACACCGTAGTAGCAAGGGCTAACGGTCGGCGGGCAACTGATACGCAGATGCACCTCGCGCGCCCCTGCTTCCCTGACCATCCGCACGATCTTTTTCGAAGTCGTTCCGCGCACAATCGAATCGTCAATCAGGACGACGCGGCGTCCTTCAATCAGGTCGCGCACAGGGTTGAGCTTGATGCGGACGCCAAACGAGCGTATGGATTGCTTCGGCTCGATGAAGGTGCGCCCGACGTAGTGGTTGCGGACGAGGCCCTGCCGGTAATTGATGCCGCTCTGCGCGGCGTAGCCAATGGCCGCCGCCACACCCGAATCCGGCACGGGCACAACGATGTCCGCCTCAGCCGGATGCTCAACGGCAAGGCGCTTGCCCATCTTGTGTCGCGATTCGTTAACGGATTGACCGTAGATGAGAGAGTCGGGCCGCGCGAAATAGACGTGCTCGAAGATACACATCGAGACGGAGCGCTCAGTCAAGGGAAACGAAGAGTGCAGGCCGTCCGAGTCAATGACAATCATCTCGCCGGGCAGGATGTCGCGCTCGTAGCGTGCGTCAATCAAATCGAAAGCGCAGGTCTCGGAAGCGACAACCCATGCGTCTTTCAGGCGTCCGAGCGCGAGCGGGCGAAAGCCGCGCGGGTCGCGAATCGCGATGAGCGCCTGCGGAGTTAGAAAGAGCATCGAAAACGCGCCCTCTGTTTCACGCAGGACTTCGGGAATAGCTTCGATAACGTTGCGTGCGCGCGACCGCGCGACGCCGTGAAGGATAACTTCCGTGTCCGATGTTGACGAAAAGATTGCTCCTTCGCGTTCGAGTTTCTTTCTCTCTTCGGTGGCGAAGGGGAGATTGCCGTTATGGCAGACGGCGATTTGCCCGTGCTGGCAGGCGACGAGGAAGGGCTGTGCTTCGCGTATGGAGACTTCGCCTGCCGTCGAATAACGAACGTGGCCGATGGCGTTTGCGCCCGGCAGGCGGTCGAGTCGCGGCTGGTCGAAGACATCCGAGACTAAGCCCATCGCTCGCTCGCTGCGTAGTTCCGCGCCGTCGCCCGCGACGATGCCGCAGGATTCCTGCCCGCGATGCTGTAGCGCGTAGAGACCTAGATAGGTCATACGCGCGGCCTCCGGGTGATTGTAGATGCCGAAGACGCCACACTCGTCGCGGAATTTGTCTGTCTTGATGATGCTCAAGAAACTACGCTTTCAGTCCTGCTCGATTCCTACAAAGATAGTCAATAAGCTTTGCTCCCTGAAGCTTAGTAGAACACGACGCGCGCGGCAAGCCTGACGGCACAGTCTTCAGTCCTGTAGAAGTTGCCCGCGAAAAACTTTCTGGCCGCCAAGCGAAGTGTAGAAGCCGTAGGCGGCCAGCCCGACGAGCATGATGAGCGCCAGCACGAAGTCTCCGGCGTACCAGGCGGAAAACTCCGTGGTGATGGGGAAGAAGACCCAGAGGTGAAAGAAGAAGAGGGAAGAGAGCAGGGCCAGCAGCCCGTAGCGGTACAACAGGACGACGTAGAGCGCCGCTCCCGTCGGCCCGAATATCATACTGACAGAACCATTCTCGCTGAACGCCAGAGCCAGTACGGCGCTCATGATGAGCCATGCCACGAGCGCTGCCAGCCAGCTTTTGCGGAGGATGATTAAGAGCAAAAGCATAACAAACAGCAAGATAAAGCCAATAAAGAAGGAGGCGAAAATTAAGCCTGTCAAGCCGGACACGAAATAGCGTAGGCCAAGCAGTTTAGTTCCCGTGTCTATAAAGGGAATGGCTGGCGGCAGGCCGAGCCATCCTGGCAGCAACGCCGCCAGGTAGTTGTTCAATATCAGCAGAGCGCCAAAGACAGCGCCAATCAGGATGTCGCGCCCGACTAAAGGGTCACGAAATTCTCCGGCCAGCAGACGGTTCCATGAAATGGTGCGCTCCGGCCAGCGCCGCCTGACAAATGGCTCAAGCGCGATATAGAGCAGCCAGACGAATCCTGCCATGAAGAGCGCCCACTGAACGTAGCCGAGGAAAGAGAAGATTTCCTCAAACGTCGGCTCATGATGCCCGTCGAAGAGCCACATCAAGAGCAGCGCGGCAAACAGAAAAAAGCCCACACGGAAAGCGCCCCTGCGGTCGCCCAAACCGAGGCGCAGACTTCGCCGCGCCAGCAGCACTCCGCCTGCCATCACGACGACGAACACGCAGAGAATCACAATCTCAAAAATCCTCACACGCGTCACCCTGGTGCGTTCCACCTGACGCAGCGGCTGGTCCCAACTGTTAATAATCTCAAAGTAAACGGGTCGGCCACGATAGCTGGCCGCTTCTATGTGTACCTTGAGTTGAGGTTGCTCCGAATAGACGCCGTCCCACGCCGCTCGTGTGTCATACGCGTGTGGCGGAATCCATGTGGAGGCGGCTGGCTGAAAACTCGCCGGGTTGAATCCCGCCGCCGCAAACAGCGCAGACCAATCAGGCGCGGGCTGTGCGGCTTCCGGCGGAGCTTCGTCTCTTTGCGGCGGCACGCCGTCAAAAGAGAGCAGCCGACCGCGCGTGTCGAGTTTCAGGCTCGTCATCCCCGTCACAGATTGCGAGGGTTCGTTCAAAGAGATGTCGCGCCCGCCGAAAGCTTGCAGGTAACGCGGGCTTTGCCTGTACCAGAAAAAGAGCGGCGCGGGTTGCCCGCTTCTCAACTTGTCCCAGCGAGAGAGAGATGAATCGTGCTCAGCGACGTAGCGTAGATAAGCAAAATCTCGGCCCATGCCATAAGCGCTGTCAAGCGGTTGTTCCGTATAGCCCAGTTGCTTTGTAATCTCGCGTGCGCGTTCCTGCAAAACTTCCGGCGACTTTTCCAGCGGAACCATGCGATAGAGCGCAACGTCTTTCGAGAAGTAGCAGAGCAACGCGAGAATACTGATAAAGGCGACGAACATGCTGAGCGCCACGAGGGGACGCAGTACGCCAGCGGCCGGGGCTGCCGCGACCATCGCGGGAGACGGCGTTTCGCCCGCCGCCAGCGCCGCCTGTAAGGGGTCGCCGCCCGGCAGCGCCGCCGCCACCTGCAAGGCCGACGCCGGACGGTTGCGCGGCTCTCTTTCCAGACAGCGCAGGATAACGCGCTCGACAATCGGGTCAATCTCCTTGACGAGGTTGGAAGGATTTGTGGGCGTCGTCGCGCTCCGGCGCAGGCGCATCAATTCTTCCAGGCTCTCGGCGGCAAACGCGCGCTTGCCCGTGAAGATTTCGTAGAGGACGAGGCCGAGCGAGTAGATGTCGCTTTTGATTGTGACCTCTTCGCCTGAGAGTTGTTCGGGAGCCATGTAGGCTGGAGTGCCAGCGCGGAGTTCGTCTTCACGAAACTCTTCGGCAAGTCCGGCGAGGCCGAAATCCGTGATGCGAACGTTGCCGTCCGCATCAATCATCACGTTGGCGGGCTTCAGGTCGCGGTGCAGAACATTGTTGTCGTGTGCCGCGGCCAGCCCCGCGCACAACTGTCGCGCAATCTCCACGGCCTTGTCCGAAGGCAGGCGGCCGATGCGCCTGAGAAGCGAAGCCAACTCTTCGCCCTTGATGAATTCCATGGAGAGAAAGTGTTGGCCGGAGACTTCGCCTATGTCGTAAACGCGGCAGACGTTGCGATGCGAGACCTGTCTTGCGATGCGAACTTCGCGGTGAAAACGTGCGAGCGTTGCGCCGTCTGTTTGCAGCGCTTCGGGCAGAAACTTGAGCGCGACGGGTTGGCCCAGCTTGAGGTCGTCGGCGCGATAGACTTCGCCCATGCCGCCGCGACCCAGCAGGCTGACGATGCGATAGCGCCCGGCGATGGTCGTGCCCGGAGTAAAGCGCGCGTGGTCTATCGAATCGTAGGAGAGCGAGGAGGGTGTAGAGCGGCGAGTTGAAGCATGACGGGCTGCGCCCTCTTCCTGCTTATTTGCTGCGGAAGGATTTTCAGGCAGCGGACGCGTCGGCGTCACCGAATCGCCAAACGCCGTCCCGCACGACGGGCAGGAATGGCGTCCGTCGGGAATGTCTCTGGCGCAGGCGGCACACTTCATCATCGGCCGCGGATTGTAACATCTTCGCGCGCCAGTTTGACTGGAAAAAGAAGCGGCGCGACAACCAAGCTCTGGCCGTCGCGCCGCCCTTGCGCCCGTCAGCGTGTCGCGCCTGCTATCAATTACTCAAGAGAGCAGACTTCATTGCACCTTCAGTGTGAGCACGGAGTTTGTGTTTCCGTTACCGTCGTCTTCCGTCAACGGATTGCCGGGGTCTGTCATCCACACGCCGTCAACGATAAACTTGTAAGTGTGTTTCCCCGGAGCGAGGTCAATGCGGCTGACCCATTCGTTTCCTTCTCTGGCAAAAAGCGTCTGCGACGGATTCCAGTTATTGAAACTCCCTGCCAGCGAGACGATTTGCGCGTCGTCGAAACCCTTCAGACGGAAAACTGTGTTGCCTTTGAGGCTCGGCGCTGGCAGCGCCACACGTCGCGCCGTCAAATCAACAGGCCCCGCATTTTTCAGGAGCAGAGATGTCACTTGCCCCCGCGCATCCTTGCTGAAGATGGCGCGCACGTCCTTGTACTCTTCATCGAAAAACTCCGTTTCCGAGAGCGGCAGAAACTTGTGACGGCTGCCGCCGACCAGCAGCCAGATGTCGTTGTTCTTCAGTATGACATCAATCATGCGGACGCGTTCCTGATTGGTTGACTCATAGCGGCCAGCATATTTTTGGAGCAGTTCGGGCTGTAGCTTGACGGGCTGCTGAATAGGAACGCCTGTCAGAAGGTCTCCGACGCGGTCGGCAACGCGCGAGGCCGTCGGCGGGTCGTAGTTTGACATTACTGCGACCGTGTAGCCGAGGTCAGGGTATATCTGCAACTCGGAGTTGATGCCGGGAAAGCCGCCGTTGTGGCCGAAGCGGCGTTGCCCGTTGACCTTTTCGTCCTGAAAGCCGTAGGCGTATTTCGCAGCGCCGCCATTGCGCGGCAAATCAACTTTGCCGGTCGTGATAAGCTCCGTGTATTTGCGGCTGAGCAGCTTGTGTCCGTTGAGCGCGACGGCAAAGCGATGTAAATCTTCGACGGTCGAAAAGCCGCCGCCAGCGGGGCCGCCCTTGAAGGAATGCAGGAAGGTATTGGTTCGCCGCGCGCCGTCGGGGATTGGGCCGTTTGGGCCCATCCTCGTATAGCCTGTAGCCATGTTCGGCGTATCGCTGTCCATTTCGTAAGCATCCGTATTAACCATTCCGGCAGGCTGGTAGATGTGCTCTCTAACGTAGTCGAAATAATTCTGGCCCGATACTTTTTCGACAATCGCGCCGAGCACCATGAACCCTGCGTTGCTGTACTGCCAGCGCGCTCCCGGCTCAAACTGCAAAGGCTCATCCGTGAACAACGGGAAGAAATCCTTGATGGTTCTAAACCTGTCTTTGGAAGTCTCCATAAACTTGCGGTTGAAATAATTGCCGAGGCCGGAGGTATGTGTCAGCAGATGATGAACCGTCACCTTCGCGGCGACTTCTTTGTTTGGATAGTCGGGCAGAAGCTTGGCGATGGTGTCCGTGTAGGCGAGCTTGCCCTGCTCCGCGAGCTGCGCGATGGCAACGCTCGTAAACATCTTGTTCATAGAGCCCAGATTAAACTTGGTGTCGAGGCGATTCGGCACGTTGTAGCCACGGCTTGCCAGCCCGTAAGCCTTCTGGAAAAAGGGCACGCCGTCTTTCGCCAGTATTATCGTCCCTGAAAAGTTGTCCTGAGCAACTAGCTGGTTGAGATAGTCTTCAACCTCGCGGCTTAGTTCGGCCGTAGTCATTGTCCTCGTTGTACTGGTGGCGACCGCAGGCCGCGTCTGTTGCGCGCAAATGGAGACGGCTGCCATCAAGATGAGAATGATAATCGTGAATACTTTTTTCATATGGTGAAACCTCTTGAATTGAACGTAACGGGTTATGGACTCGCGGGCCGCTTGCTCTGTTTAGTTTATTCGCTTGAGAGCCGTAGATAGTTCCATGAAATTTCCAGAGGGAAACTTCCGGCTCAATTAAGATGTTCCGTCGCGACAGCATTGAAGCGTAAATCAATCGAAGCCGCGAGGCGGAAGAAGGGGCGAGAGTTGCAGCCAGTTGTCAAGGCTATAATGGCTTTCGCCTTCGATAACGTGAAGTATGTAAGCCTGACGCGAGCGCGGCGAAGTGTTCATGCGGCTCATGTGCGGCAACTGGCCGTCGAGAAGGATTAAAGCGCCTTCGGGCACTTCGAGCGGGACAAGCTCATCTAACGGCCAGGGGTTGTTATCGAAGACTTCGAAGCATGTGCCGCCGCCGGGCGCACGCTTGAAACGCGATTTAAGTCCGAGTTTGTGATGGCCGGGCAGCGCCCAGAGGCAGCCGTTCTCGCGCGTCGCCTCTTCGAGCGCAAACCAGAGGCCGACGACGCTCGGCGGTTCAGTGTAAAGAAATGTACTGTCCTGATGGCAGGTCACTTCGCCGCCGATGTCCGGCTGCTTGAAGATGTACATGGATTGAATGAGCAGCGGTCGCTTGAACTGCAAATCGGCGACGAGCGCTGCTATCTCCGGCGTGCGCGAGAATTTATTGAAGAGGGGGTCAAGGTCGTGCAGGGCATGACCTATTTTGTTAATCGAGCGCTCCTTGCTCTGGCGCAGCCGGCCGTCCGCCTGAAAGGCATGCTCCTCGAAGAAGAAACGCACGCGGTCGCCCGATTCCAGAAAGTAGTCGTCGCTGGTGCGCGTCTGCTCGTTGGTGGAAAAGATGGAGACGATGCCCTGCGGGTCAAACTCCGCAACTAACTCCCTCGCGCGCTCGCGCAAGGCCACACACATTTGGCGCGTCACAAACTCTTCGAGCACCAGAAAACCGTCGCGCTCGAACTTGTCCAATTGTTCGGTAGTGAGTTGGGCCATAGCGCAATCATAACCAGGACGGACGCGAGAGCAGAAATGACGAACACGCAACAGTGAGCGGTTAACTACGTGTAGCTTGCCTGTCATCCTTCGCGTCGTTCACGGGGTCGCGCCTTCTACTATTACACAAAACGGCTGCTCTTCGTTATGATGGTTGAAAATTCTGAACGAGCAGAGGGGGAAGGAAAATGGAGAAGGTCAAAGTTTACGGCGCAGACTGGTGCGGGGATACGCAGCGCTCTTTGCGCAGGCTGGATGCGCTCGGCGTTGCTTACGATTACGTTGACGTAGAACAGGACGCGCAGGCCGCACGTTGGGTGACAGAGCAGAACGACGGCAAAGAGCGTAAGCCGACTATTAAAATCGGAGAACAGGTGCTCTCTGTGCCGAGCGATGAGGAATTAGAGAGCGCGCTTCGCAGTGCGGGTAGATTGTGATTCGCTCTTAATCTTAGAGCTTCGTTTATTAGTGTGAACACGCAAAGTCTGGCCTACAATCTGGTTGTCGGCGTCTTGCGGCTTGCGCTCGTGCTCGCGCTCGTCTTCGCGGGGCTGGCCGTCTACCGCACGCTGCCCGGCTCGGACGGCGAAACGATTGATGCCTCAAACGCGACAGAGCAGACGGCGCTACTGATTATTCTGCAACCAACGCCGGAGGAGCAGGCGGCGGCGCTGGATATTCGTGTCGAGTTGTTTCCGATTGATATTTCGGCGGTGCAGCGGGAGTATCTGTCGGAGCGTCGGCCCGGCGTGCGCCTGGATGATTTTCTTGAGCGGCGCATGAACGGCAAATCAAGGGTCAGGACGACGCTCGACGAACGCGGGCAGGCGACCGTTCTTGTGACGCCCGGCAAATGGTGGGTGCACGCAATACTCTCCGGCGCGCATAATCTGGAATGGCGCTTGCCCATCAACGTCGCCGGCCCAAAACAAACAATCGAACTCAAGCCGGAAAACGCTTACGCGAAAATGAAAAGTTTTTAAGAACAGCGATGAGTAATGAGTTAAGAGAAGTGATGAGTAAAAGAAAGCAAGCTGCTTTAACTCATCTTTAACTCATCACTCATCACTCATTACTCATCACTTTTTTTCAATATCTTATGCTCGCCTTGCGTTATGAGAATGGCGGTGTGGCGGTGGCTGATGTTGCGCGGCCGCGCGATGAGCGCGAGGCCGTGGTGCGTGTGACGTTGAGCGGCATCTGTAATACTGATGTCGAGATCGTGCGCGGCTATGCTGGCTTCACTGGCACACTCGGTCACGAGTTTGTAGGGGTGTTGGAGAGCGCGCCGGGTGCGCCGGAACTTGTGGGCCAGCGCGTTGTCGGAGAGATTAACGCCGGTTGCGGCGTTTGCGCTCTGTGCGCGGCGGGTGATGCGCGCCACTGTCCGCAGCGAACCGTGCTCGGCATCGTCGGGCGCGACGGCGCACACGCCGAATATCTGCAACTGCCGGTTGTTAATCTGCTGCGCGTTCCCGACGAGGTTGAGGACGAGCGTGCAGTCTTTACGGAGCCGCTGGCAGCCGCCTGCGGAATTACGGAGCGCGCGGGCGTTTCAAAGGAGACGCGCGTGGCCGTTATCGGTGACGGCAAACTCGGACTACTGTGCGCGCAGGTTCTAAGGCTCAGGAACGCTCCCGTCGTGCTCGTCGGCAAGCATCAGGAGAAACTGCGCATCGCGGCGGCGCGAGGCATAGAGACGGAGACAGTTGAGAGGGCGGCTAATCGTGCGCGTGAGTTTGATGTGGTAGTTGAAGCGTCGGGCGGCGAGCAGGGGTTTGCGCTCGCCCTTGACTTGCTCAGACCGCGCGGCGTACTCGTCTTGAAGTCAACTTTTCATGGCGCGACCCGTATTGATGCGGCGCGCGTGGTGGTTAATGAGATTAGCATTGTCGGCTCGCGCTGCGGGCGCTTCGCTCCTGCGCTTGAACTACTGAAGGATAACGCGGTGGATGTCTTGAGCCTGATTAGCGAACAACATGCGCTTGCCGACGGCGTTAGCGCCATCGAGCGCGCGACACAGAAGGGCATCCTTAAAGTCTTGCTCAGACCGTAATAACAGAGTCCAAAGTCCAAGGTCCAAAGTCAGGAAGCATATTCTTGACTTTGGACCCTGGACTATCTTTCACTTCATCTTCCATTCACCATCTTCCTTGACGAATCTGATGGTTTCCCATCCGCCCTTTTCGTCCCTGACTTGCAGCGTCGCGTTGTCGCCGTCAATCTTTTCGTCTTTCGATTCGTCGGACGCGGGCAGCTTAACTTCGTTGAGCATATCCTTGACCATGTCGTCGGACGACTTGTTGACGCCCTTCGCCATGTCTTCCATGCTCTTCTGCGTATCTTTCGCCATTACTTTCTTAAAGCCGGCTACGTCTTTGTTTTTCGCAGCGGCGTAGGCGGCTTTGTAGGTGGCTGTCGGGGATGAGCCTGCTTTATTGCAGGCGGCTGTGGCAAGTGTGGTTAAGGCGAGCGCCAAGGCGAGCGCCAGCATCCGTCGTGTCTTCATAAGGGGATTCTCCTTCATGTCTTCGAGATTATTAACGGCGGGTGTTGCGCGAGGTGCGGTTTGGCGCAGGAATTCGGCGCACGCCCGTGATGGTCAAAGCTGGAAAAGCTGCGAGAGTGTACACTAATTAAAAGCAAGTAGGAAGCAGGAACGCGGCAGCGATGGACTGTAAAGCAAATTTGCTTTCACTTCGTCGTTGCCACGTTCCTAGTTCATCGTTTCTCCTGCCTGCTCTTTGCGGCGCGCGCTGCGTTTCGTTATACTGAAGGACCTTTTCTGGTGCTCCGGCGACTAAACACAAAAGAGCACAAGCGCAGGCGGCGTCTGGCCCGGAACGTTTGCCGCGAGAGTCTGAATGTAAGATTGAAAGTGGTGTTTTATGTACGAGCTTCCCAAAGACCAAATGTCCAATACCGAGCGAGCCATCCTGCGCAAGCTGCGCATCTGGATTGTGGCGCTCGGCGTCGCCTGTCTGGTGGCCGGCATCGCCATCGGCGCTATCCTGGCGGGCCGCCCCGCGGTCGCGCAGAACGACACGCAGGCACAGATTGCACGAACGCCCGAAGCCCTCTCGGCATCGTTTGCGGAAATCGCCAAACGCGTCGAACCGGCGGTCGTTAATATTGACACCGTGACGGCCATGCCCGAAGTGGCCGCGCGCGACGAAGACGAAAAAGATGATCCGTCGTCCAACAACCCGCTGCTCGATATGTTTCGCCGTCAGGCGCGACGGCCGGCGCGCGGCGTCGGCTCAGGTTTTATAGTTGACCCGAAGGGCTACATCCTGACCAACCAGCATGTCGTGGAGGGCGCAACGCGCATCACCGTGCGTCTGCAAACGGGCGAAGAATTTCGCGGCGTCGTCAAGGGAGTTGACGAGGAGACAGACCTCGCCGTCGTCAAGGTTGAGACGACGCGCGATTTGCCTGTCGTCAAACTCGGTGATTCAAACACGGCGCAGGTCGGAGACTGGGTGCTGGCTATCGGCTCGCCCTTCGGCCTCGACCAGACGGTGACGGCCGGAATCATCTCGACCAAGGAGCGACAGACGCCGCTCTTCACGTCCTTCCAGCAATTTCTGCAAACAGACGCGGCGATTAACCGTGGAAACTCCGGCGGGCCGCTCGTCAATATGCGCGGCGAAGTCATCGGCATCAATTCGCAGATTGCCACCTCCACAGGCGACTACAACGGCATAGGCTTCGCCCTGCCTTCAAACGAGGCCGCGTTTGTCTACCAGCAAATCGTCTCGCAGGGACGCGTGCGGCGCGGATACCTAGGCATCTTCCTCGATTCTGTGAAGGCGGAGTTTGCGCGCGTCTACGGGTTGCCGGAAGCGAAGGGCGCTGTCGTCACGGACGTTCGCGACCCCGCAGGCCCGGCAGGCAAAGCAGGAATTCAGGCCAACGACATCATCGTTGAATTCAACGGCCAGCCTATCGCCAGCGCTCAGGACTTAATCGGCAAAGTCGCGGCCACGGCCGTCGGCTCAAGCGTGACGATTACATACCTGCGCGACGTGGGCGGCAAACTCGAACGCCGCACGGCCAACGTTACCATCGGTGAGCGTCCCGCCTCTCTCGCGCAGACAGAGGAAGAACCGACGCCTCCGCCGAAAGAGAAGGAGACGCCGCAGGCCAATCGCCCGCGCCTCGGCCTCATGTTGATGGAGATAACGCCGCAGGTTGCGAAGGAGAAGAATCTACAGAACGTGCGCGGCCTGCTCGTCAAGGAAGTTGACCCGAACGGGATTGCGGCCGACGCAGGCGCCCGCGCCGTTCGCGAAGGCGAAGTCATACAACGCATCAACCGTGTTCCAGTCACGACGCTCGCGGAGTTTCAGCGCGTCGTTGACAATCTCAAGCCGGGCGATGCCATCGTCCTCAACATCGCCAGCTACAGCAGAGACACAGACCGCGTTATTCAGCGCATCGTGCAGTTCACTTACCAGTAAAACGGCGTTTCAGGTTTCGGGTTTCAAGTTTCAGGTTGTCAAAGCAAACTTGAAACCTGAAGCCTCGGAGCCTGAAACTTTTATTATGGCCCAATCAAAAAAAGCTCTCAGCAAAAACGGCAGGAAGAATGGCGGCCGCAGCAGCAGTAGCACTAAGTCCGCCGCTCGTTCGACCGTTAAGACTTACTACAACTATATCGGAGGCCGCTGGCAGCCTAGCCAATCCGGCGAGTTCTTCGAGAATCTTAATCCGGCCGACACGCGCGACGTAGTGGGCCGCTTTCCAGTCTCGACGAAAGAAGACGTTGACGCTGCGGTTGATGCGGCACGCGGTGCGTTCGACCGCTGGCGACGAACGCCAGCGCCGCGTCGCGCCGAAATCCTTTTCCGCCTCGGCGAAATTCTGATTCGCAACAAAGACGAGTTTGCGGCAGACATGACGCGCGAGATGGGAAAGGTTTTGAAAGAGACAGGCGGCGACGTGCAGGAAGCGATTGACTGTACCTACTACACGGCAGGCGAGGGCCGTCGCCTGCACGGCTTTACCACGCCCGCCGAGATGCCTGACAAGTTTGCGATGTGCGTTCGCCAGCCTGTCGGCTCGTGCGGGTTGATTACGCCATGGAATTTTCCGATGGCGATTCCCTCCTGGAAGTTGATACCCGCGCTCGTCTGCGGCAACACGGTCGTCATCAAGCCCGCCGAAGACACGCCGCTCTCGACCTATAATCTAGTCAAAGCCTGCGAGGAAGCGGGCGTGCCCGCGGGCGTCGTCAATCTCGTCACGGGCTACGGCGAAACCGCTGGCGCGGCCATCACAAACAATCCGAGCCTTCGTCTGATTTCCTTTACGGGTTCGACCGAGACTGGTCGAATTGTCGCTTCCGCCTGCGCCGAGCGCAACGCGATCTGTTCGCTTGAGATGGGCGGCAAAAATGTCATCATCGTCATGGACGACGCCGACATAGACCTTGCTGTGGAAGGCGCTGTCTGGGGTGCGTTTGGCACATCGGGCCAACGCTGCACGGCCTCCTCGCGTCTCGTCGTGCACAGGAAAGTCTATAAGCAGTTCAGTAAAAAATTGATTGAGCGCGCAGCCGGTTTGCGCGTCGGCAACGGCGCTGATGCGCAGACGGACATGGGCCCAGTTATTAACGCCGACGCCGTGCACAAGATTCTTGGCTACATCGAAATCGGCGAGCGAGAAGACGGAGCAAGGCTCGCAACGGGCGGCAAACGCTTAACGCGCGGGCAGCATGAGCACGGCTATTTTATCGAGCCGACCGTCTTCACGGACGTGCAGCCTGAGATGCGTATCGCGCAGGAAGAAATCTTTGGCCCTGTGACCGCCGTTATCCCAACCAGTTCGCTCGAACAGGCTGTCGAAATCGCAAACAATGTCCGCTACGGCCTCTCTGCTGCCATCTACACGCGCGATGTTAATCGCGCCTTCCATGCGATGAACGAGATGTACACAGGCATCTTCTACATCAACTCGTCAACCATCGGCGCGGAAGTGCATCTGCCCTTCGGCGGCACGAAGGCCACAGGCAACGGCCACCGCGAAGCAGGCACGCAAGTCCTAGACATCTTCACGGAATGGAAATCAGTTTACGTTGACTACAGCGGCAAGCTGCAACGCGCGCAGATTGACGAAGTAAACTTCGAGTAGTAATTCCAGACTTGAGTTCTTGAGAGCAGTATTTCGGTTTTCAACTCTTCCCGACTGATTGGAGAACAACAACGTGATTGTCGGACTACCGAAAGAGATAAAGGATAACGAATACAGAGTCGGCCTCACGCCTGCGGGCGTGCGTGCGCTGACGGACGCTCGCCATAAAGTCGTCGTCGAGCGCGACGCGGGCGCAGGCTCAGGTTTTGAAAACGAGTTGTACGAGCGCGCGGGCGCGACGATTCTCGATTCTCCCGATGAGGTCTGGGAGCAGGGCGAGATGATTGTCAAAGTTAAAGAGCCGATTGCGCCCGAATACCCGCGTATGCGCGAGGGCCAACTGCTCTTTACCTACCTGCATCTTGCGCCCGACCCAAAGCAGACCGAAGCGCTGCTCAAGAATAAGGTGACGGGCATTGCCTACGAAACCATCACGGACAGGCGCGGCACACTGCCGCTTTTGACGCCGATGTCAGAAGTCGCAGGCCGCATGGCGATTCAGGTCGGCGCGACCTATCTGGAAAAGATGATGGGCGGACGCGGTATTCTGCTGGGCGGCGTGCCGGGCGTGCCCGCAGCGCGCGTGGTCATTATCGGCGGCGGCGTCGTGGGCACAAACGCTGCGAAGATTGCCGTCGGCATGGGCGCACACGTCACCATCATTGATAACAACCTCGACCGCCTGCGCGAGTTGGACGACATCTTTCTCTCCAAAATCTCGACGCTCGCAAGCTCCGCCTACATGATTCACGATGCCATCTCGCAGGCCGATCTGATTGTCGGCGCGGTGCTCGTTCCGGGTGCGGCCGCGCCGAAGCTTGTGACGCGCGGTATGCTCAAGGATGTGCCCAACGGGGCAGTCATCGTTGATGTGGCGGTGGACCAGGGCGGCTGCATAGAGACCACGCACCCGACGACACACTCCGAGCCGACGTACTACGTCGAAGGCGTGCTGCACTACTGCGTGGCTAACATGCCCGGCGCAGTTCCGCGCACGAGTACCTTCGCTCTGACGAACGCCACGCTGCCTTACGCACTGAAGCTCGCCAACAAGGGTTTCATTGACGCCATCAACAGCGACCCCGGCCTTAAAGCGGGCGTCAATACCTACGCCGGACGGCTTACCTACGAGGCCGTCGCCACCGCTCAGGAACTCGAATATACCCCGCTCGATGAAATCATCAGCGGCACATCCGCAGCCAAAGCGTAAGGTAAAAGGCAAAAGGTAAAAGTAAAAAGGTAAAAGGGAAGACTCAGAAGCGGCTCTCGCTTAGTCTTCCCTTTTACCTTTTTACTTTTTACTTTTACCTTCCTTAGAGCAGTCGTTCTAGACAATTAATCAGGTCAGTGGGAGCGACGGGCTTCGACATGTAAACGTCCGCGCCGTCTTCTTTGGTGTTTGCGGGAGCTTTATTTTCAAGACCGCTCAAGAGGATGATGGGAAGGCTTGCGAGCTTTGCCTGACGGCGTATGAAGCGGCACAACTCGTGGCCGTTCAGGTGTGGCATAATGGCGTCTGTGACGATGGCGTTAACGGGTGTGGTCAGGGCAATCTTCATCGCTTCCGCGCCGTCTCCTGCCGTTAGCACTACGAAGCCCGCCTTTTGTAGTATGACTTCCAGATAACGACGAATCGAGCGGTCGTCTTCGACCAGCAGGATTGTTTGCCGCGATGCATGCTCCTTCTCCACTGCGCCGGCATCGTGCGCGGACGTTTCGCTGGGGGGCGCGAAAATTGTCTCTGCCGTCTTGCTCTGATTAGTCGTCTTCATGCGTTGCTCAGACCTTGCGCTTCCCTGCTCTCGACACGTAAAGAGGCATCGTGACGTTAACTATTAGCGATGTGTGTCCGTTTGCGGCCTCAATTCGGACATGACGAATGAGCCTGTTTATCTCTCGTCAATATCATAAAGCTTTAAGCTTTGAACTTAATGAGAGGCTATCACTTGCCTCTTAAGGGGAGGTTCTTCGCGGGCTGGCGGAGCGAATAAGCCCGCCACAATCAGCTTAAACCCGCGCCAGCGGGGTTGTCAATAATCTTGTTAGGCGAAGGGGCGGCCGGGCCAGTTTTGCAGAGGCCACGGCTCCGGGCAAGCTCAACAAAAAGGGCTGGCTCTGTTATATTGTTCCATTGCTTTCGACGCACGGAAAATCGCCGTCGTCTTCTATGTGGTAAACGTTTGATTTGAGGCGCTCGCTTACGCGCGGGCGCGCGTCTTCTGAATTGAGTTTTCGATGTACGAGTTTGCTGTCGCTCCGGCGATTACACAAATCCGCCGCCGCGGTGTTGAGATAACAGAGGTCACGCCGTCGAGCCTTGCCGCCGAGTTGGAGTTGGAGGCGGGCGACCGCATCATCAAAGTCAACGGGCGCGTGGTCCGCGACTATCTGGACTTCCGTTTTCAGACGGGCGGCGAGACAGATCTGATCATCGAAGTTCGCAAGAAGAACGGCGAAGAGTGGGAACTGGACATAGAGCGCGCGGAAGGCGAAGACTTCGGCCTCGGTTTCGAGGCGATTGTTCCGCGCCAGTGTGCAAACGAGTGTTTGTTCTGCTTCTGCAAGGGTAATCCTGAAGAGGCGCGTCCCTCGCTTTTTGTCCGCGACGAAGACATACGCCTCTCTTTCCTTTACGGCAACTACACGACCCTGACCTCGATTACGGAAGACGAGATGCGCCGCGTCGTCGAGCAGCGTTTGACGCCGCAGTATGTCTCCGTGCACGCGACTGACCTTGAGGTGCGCGCTCGCCTGCTAGGGATTGATGAGAAGCGTGCTGACATTTCTGGAAAGATGCGACGGATGCTTGATGCCGGAATCGAGATTCACGCGCAGGTCGTGCTCTGCCCCGAAATTAACGATGGTGATGTTTTGCGTCGCACGGTTAATGATTTGGCAATGCTCTACCCGCGTGTGAAGAGCGTGGCGATTGTTCCACTGGGGCTGACGCGCTATAACACGGACGAGCGTCTGACGCCCGTGACGCCGGAGTTTTGCCGGCGCACGATTCAGGAAGTCATGCAGTTGCAAAATGAACTGCGCAAGCGCCTCGGCATAACCTTCGCTTTCCTCGGCGACGAGATTTACCTGCGCGCCGGACGCAGCGTGCCGTCGCGTAGCCACTACGGTGATTACCCGCAGATTGAAGACGGCATCGGCATGGTGCGCAGCTTTCATAATGAGTTCGCGGCGCTCCTGCGCAGGCTCGAACGCCGCCCGCCCATCAAACCCGCGCGTCTTTCCGGCACGGTGATGACGGGCACGCTCTTCGCCCCCATTCTCCATCGCCTGCTTGAACGATTGAACGCGCGCTTCGGCACGCGCCTGCATGTCCTGCCAGTTGAGAATCAATACTTCGGCGGCGATGTTTCCGTCGCAGGACTTCTAACAGGCGGAGATTTGCTCGCGGCGCGCGCGTGTGTGCGCGGCGACTTCGCGATTATCCCCGGCTCTATGCTCAAGAGCGGCGATACCGTAATGCTCGACGGCATGACGCTCGCCGAAGTTGAACGTGAGCTTGGCCTTCCCGTTTACGCGGAAGACTTCGCAGGGCTGGCCCGTATAATTGAAAGACAGACTTTAGAGGCCGGACGTTAGACGGTCGCAACGCTTCCGATTCTTCTCTGGCAGGCATAAAGCGCCGGGCATCTATCAGTGAAAGTGGACTCCGTCTCAAAATCCGAAGGCAGGAAGATTCTCGATGTCGGCTGCGGGAACAATAAGTATCCGGGCGCAGTCGGGATAGACTTTAATCCGCGCACGCAGGCCGACGTGATTCACGACCTTGGCGTTGTGCCCTATCCTTTCGCCGATAACGAATTCGACGAGATTATCAGTCATCACGTCATCGAGCACGTCCCCGACGTGATGGCCTTCGTCTCAGAGCTTCACAGGATTACGAAGCCCGGAGGACGAATTAAACTCGTCACGCCGCACTACTCCAACCCCGACTGGCCGACAGACCCGACACACCGCAACCACTTCAACAGCTACTCCTTCAACTGCTTCATGCAAGACCGCCGCCTCTTTCCCTTCTACACGGATGTCGAGCTAAAACCCCTGCGCATCTACGTCAGCCTCGCAAACCTGTGGCGCGCTCTCGGTTTTGAGTTCATCACCAATCTGGACCAGCGCTGGCCGCGCTTCCGCTTCACGCGTAAATTCTGGGAGTTTTATCTGAGCTATATTTTTCGCGGGAAGGAATTGCAGTTTGAGTTTGAGGTTGTGAAGAAAGATTCGCCGGAGGATTAACGGCGTGCGGCGTTTCAAGCGAGCCGTTAATAGCAGACATAAAAAGGGCGGCCCTTTGCGGGGGCCGCCCTTTGAGGTTCGTGGCTGCGATTGCAGCTTGAACTAAGTGCTTCCTTAGAAGCTGTAGCGGATCTGGATACGTCCAAAGCGGTTCGTGCCTTCGTTCTCGCGCGGCTGAGCAAAGTCCGTGTTCAGGACGTTGCCGTCAGACCAGTAGAGGTCGTAGGTGAAGCTCGGGCGATTCAGGACGTTGAACATCTCAAAGCGGAATTCAAGACGGTCGCTCTCCCAGGGGGTGAACGGAATCTTGAAGGCGCGGCTGAGGGTCACGTCGAGACGGTCAACGAACGGCGAGCGCAGGGTATTGCGTCCGGCGAAGCCGCTCGTCAATGTGCGGTCAACAACGTAACGGAAGTTGTTCGGATTAACGGGATTGCCGTTAACGTCCGTGTATCCTGTCGGTGAAGCATCACCGAAGACGTTGTTAGCGAATGCAACCGTATCCTCGGGAGCATTCGGGTTATTGATGACCGGCCGGTCATTGAAGGCGTTCAGGTCGCGGTTGAGGTCAACGCCACCGACGTACGGTGTTTCGACGTTACCAGACTGAATGCGGTAGATGGTCGCGAAGGTGAAGCCGCCGAGAATCCTGCCAGTCCAGCCTTCTTTGAAGGTGCTGGAAGAATCATAGAGGCCGACAAACGAGAAGCGATGCGGCACATCGTAGCTGGCGACCGAGCGGTCAGCGCGGCGGTTGAAAGCCTGCGAGCCGACGCTGGTGCCGCCCGTTGTGGCGAACACTTCGCTGTTCGTGTTGTCAATCGCCTTCGAGAAGGTGTAGGCCGCACGATACAGGAACCCGTTGCTGAAGCCGCGCTCAAGGCGAGCTTGCAGCGAGTGGTAGTTGGAGTCGCCGCCGTTGGTACGGACGGTGATGCCGCCACGAGCCGGGTTGACGCGGACGTTGTTGATGCCGGGGTTCGCCTGCTCGTTGATGAACAGGTGAGTTCCGCGCGAACCGACGTACGCGAGGTCAAGGATATTGCGACCGGGCAGCTCGCGCTGGATACCGAGGTTCCAGACGTAGGTCATCGGGTTGACCAGATTCGGGTCAACCGTGTTGACGGTTGCGAGCGGGTTGATGGTCGGCGTGGTCGGCAAAGACTGAGCGCCGAAGTTTGCAAGACCGCGACCCGTGTTGGGAGCAACAGTCGTTGCACCGAGCGAGTTCGGGAAAGTAGCGACCGTGTTGCTCAGGATGTTGTTGAAGAACACGTCGTAGTTGACGGCGAAGCCGCCGCGAATGACCGTGCGATTCTCGCCAAACAGGCTCTCGAAGAAGCGCGGTGTGTAGGCGAAGCTGAAGCGCGGGCCGAAGTTATTATTGTCTCTCTGCTGTTCGACGCGCACGAGCGGGTCGGCAAAAAGACCGCCGAAGGCCGGGAACGGAGCATTGTTGGAAACGATGCCGAAGTTCTCGTAACGCAGGCCGAGGTTCAGGCTCAGGTTGTCGCGAACTCTCCACTGGTCGTTGATGAAGTAGGCCTGGTTGGTCACGTCGGAGGTTTCCGCCGCATCACCGAAGACCTTGCTGGCGACACCGGCGGGGCCGGAGAAGCCGAAGACGAAGTTGCCGAGAGCGGTGAAGCCGCCGCCGGAGTTGTAGGTCAAAGAACCGCGCGTATTGATGGGCACAAGCTGCGTGCCGCGCTGCGCGAGAATGTCAGCACCAACGCGGAACGTGTGGTTGCCGATGGTGTGCGTGATGGTGTCCTGGAACTGGTAGTTCTTGAAGTTACGTCCCTGCGGGAAGACCGCGTTCAAACCGACCGTTGAAATGCTGCCGGTGTTGATGGTGATCTGCGGGCCGCCAGTCGAGAGCGACTCATCGCGCGGGGCGAAGACCACGTCGAAGGCGTTGCGACCAAAGCGAAACTCGTTGGTCGTGTTCGCGGAGATGTTGCGCGTGTAGGCCGCATAGAAGCTGTCGGCCAGACCGGGCACATCAACTTCGAAGCCGGGGAACTGGTTTCCGGCAACGCCCGACGGAAACTGGTTGTTGAAAATCTGGTCGTTGCGCAGGTAGCGGAACGAGAGACTGTCGCGCGAAGACGGCGTCCAGTCAACACGAACGATGTAGTCGTCTGTGTTAACGGGCTGGGCGCTCTGGCGCGCGGCGATACCAAAGGGAATCAGCGTGCGGTTCGGAGTGCCAGCGGCCTCGATACCGATGAGCCTGTCGGCTTCGGGAGCGAGGAATGTGCCGACGATTGCAAGGTACTGGTCAAGCGCCGGATTCTGACCGGCGGGGACGAGCGCGCGCAGCGCAGCAGCACCCGCAGCGGTCGGCACGATGGCCGTGCTGGAGACGCCACCGGCACGGAACAGGTCTCTCTGGAACGTGCCGAAGAAGAAGAGCTTGTTCTTCTTGATGGGGCCGCCAACAGAGAAGCCGAACGTGTTCTGGTTGAACTTCGGCACTTCCGTCAACTCTTCGATGGCCTTCTGGCCGGGCGTGAGCGACGAAAGGAACGAGTTCTGGTTGATGTTGTAAACAGAGCCGTGAAACTCGTTGGTTCCAGAGCGGGTGATAACGTTGACGACAGCGCCGCCAGCGCGTCCGTATTCAGCAGAGAAGTTGCTGCCGAGAACGGTGACTTCCGAGTAGCCGTCGCGAACACCCGGCTGGTACGACTGACCCGTAATCGAGTTGTCGTTGTTCTCAAGACCGTCAATCAACTGGTTGTTGGCGCGCGGGCGCAGACCGTTGACGGAAAACTCCGTGCCCTGCACGAAGCCGCCGGCGAGGCCGCCCGGGTCAACGACGCCCGGAAGCGTGAAGACCAGGTTGACGGGGTTGAGACCGACGACTGGAAGCTCCGTGATTTCGCGCGTGTTCAAGGTGTTGACGCGCGTACCATCCGTGCTTTGCAGTTCGATAAGTTCGCTGGAGCTAATGTTGACGGTTTCCGAGGGGTTGCCGACTTCCAGCGCGGTCGAAAGGTCTGTGTTCTGTGCGGCGGCGACGACAATCGTGTCGCGCGTCGCGGTTTTGAAGCCGGTGGCGGTGATTTCCGCACGATATGTGCCGGGGTCAACTGCGTCCAGACGGAAGCTGCCGTCTGTCTGCGTGACCGTCTCACGCATGACACCCGTCTCCGTATTGGTAATTTTGACCGTAGCGCCAGCCACAGCAGCGCCATTCGGGTCAAGGATGGTGCCCACCACAAATCCTTTACTGGTCTGCGCCAGAGCATTTAAGCTCAGCACAAGCACCATCAGGATTGCGGTGATTGTAAATTTAGGTCTTGCCATTCTACGTCTCCTTAAAAATTCGTTTGTAAGCAATCGGCATCTATTGCCTGTAATCTCAAAACCAATGGGGGGGTTGTGAGCTAACTATCACTAGCAACTACTGCGCCACTCGTTTTTGCCAGTTTATTTGACGAAAATCTACTTATTTCGCCCGTTTTTACAATTAACCGGGCGCGGAATCTCTCCTCATATTTGGATATATCCGAAAATTTGATTGAACGAGCGGCGGTAGTAATCCGGGGCAGCGGGCGCAGAGAACCGGCGGCGCAGGCAAGGCAGGCGCTTCTTAGCGGCCGCAGGACAGAGCAAGGTTTTTACAAAACACGACATCAAGGCTGGCACAGGCTGTCGCGCGCTTGCGGGTTGTGCAGCAAGCAAACAGTAGAGCCGTTCAGCGCACGAAGCGTTGAACGGCTCTACTGTTTGTTGTGCGGCCGCAAGCTGTGGCTGCGGTCGCAAGGTTGGTTGATGTTTAGAAGGTAAACTTCAACTGGTAGCGAATGACGCGCCCGCCACCGTCGGAAAGACGCGTGTTGGGATTGAGAAACTCGCCCAGTAGAGAAGTGTTGACTGTCGCCGGAATGCTACCGCCTGCCGGCGAGAAGGGGCTGACGCTGCCCTGCGTATACTGCGGGTGGTTGAAGATGTTGTAAAACTCGGTGCGGAATTCAAGCCGAGTGTTTTCCGTAATCTTCACACGCTTCAGGATATTGACGTTCCAGTTGTTCGTTCCCGGCGTGACCAGCGTGTTGCGTCCGAGATTGCCCGTGCGCCCGATGCTGCCCAGCAGGCCGATATACTGCGCGTTAGCCGGATTGATACACGTCCCGGCTCCGCTCGGCCCGGTCGTGTAAACGAGCGTCCCAACCGCGACGCCGCATGGATTAAGGGCGGCAGTCGTAATGAAGGGGACTGCGCGCGTGCCGGGTTCGCCAGCCGGATTGAAGTCCGGGCGGTCGAAGTTGCCGCCGATGCCGTCTGCGTCCGTACCGTTGAAGACGTTGAGCGGCGCACCGCTCTCGAAGGTCGTGATACCCGTGATTTCAAAGCCACCGAGAAGACGACCGACGAATCCACGCTGCTCACGGAAAAATGGAATCTGGTAGCCGTAAACAATCGAGGCGCGATGACGACGGTCAAACAAAGAGACCGCGCGATCCAGACGCTCGCTGAAGAGAATGACGGGACGAGCCTGATTCTGCGGCGCGTTGTTGCCAGCCGTACCGAAGACCTCGCTCGCGTTGTCAATCAGCTTCGACCATGTGTATGAGCCGCTCAGGAAGTAGTTATCGGAGAAGCGGCGCGTGACCTGTAGCTGTCCTGAATGATAGATGGAGTCGCCGCCGTTGGCGCGGGTCAAGCGTGCGCCCTGAAGCGGGTCCAGACGTGCGTTGAGACGGCTTCCGGCTGCGCCGAGCGGCGGCCCGTTGTAGCCAGCAGGCACACGCACCTGGCTCGCCGGAATCACAGGGTTGCGGTCTTCGTTGTTGTAAAGATGCGTGCCCTTCGAGCCGACGTAGGACATGTCGAGCACGATGTTGAAGGGCAACGAACGCTGGAATCCGGCTGACCATCGCTGGTAGTAGGGATTGACCAGATTCGGGTCGCTCAAGGTCTGCGAATCAAGCGGCGTAAGCGCACGCGCCGTGGTCGGGAAAGAGCCTGTCAGGTTCGCCAGTCCGCGCGGGTTGGCCGCGCTCGGCGTCGAGACGGTGCTCGTCGAAATCAGGTTCGGCGAAGTCGCAGCCGAGTTAGAGGCGATGTTGTTGAAGAAGGAATCGTAGCCAATCTGGTAGCCCATACGGAAGACGGTCTGCTTATCGCCAAGCAGGTCGCCCAGGAAGCCGCTCGTGTAAGAGGGCGAGTAGGCGAGGCCGAAGGTCGGCGCGAAGTTGTTGTTATCGTGCGGAATCGAGTTCGGCTCGCTCCATGGGCCAACGCCGGTCACAGGGTCTACGTTGAAGAGCCCTGTGAAGGCCGGGGTGCGCAGAGAGTTGAACGGCACACCGAAGTTCTCATAACGGATGCCGAGCGTGAGCGTCAGATTCTGCGTCGCGTTCCAGCGATCCTGGAAGAAGTAAGCCTGACGGATTAGCTCTGGGTAATAGAAGGCGCTGCCGAAATCGCGCAGGGCGCTGCCGGAGCCGCCGAAGTTGTCAACGAAGTTGGCGAAAGAGGTGAAGGTCTGGCCTCCGGCGTTGCTCGCACCGAAGGTCAATTCGCCGCGACCGCGAAACGGCGCGAGTTGCTTCGAGCGCTGGTTCAGGATGTCCAGACCGAAGCGGAAATTGTGGTCGCCACGGATGAGCGAAACCGTGTCCTGAAAGACGTAGTTGTTGGCGACGCGACCTTGCGGCAGGTTCGATGCGACGCCGAGACCTGAAGCGGTCGTCAGCGTGATGGTCGGCAAAGTGTTGCCGAGCGGGTTCTCGGTATCCACGGGGAAATCAATCAGGATACGGTTATAAGCGATGCGCGCTTCGTTGGTCAGATTGGGCGAGAAGATGTGTGTCTCGGCCAGCAGGAAATTCTGGTAGGTGTTTTTGTTCGGCGCGTCGAAGCCTTCGAAGCCGACGTTGCCGCCGAACGGGAAGATCTGATCGTCAAACAGATAACGCGACGAGAACTGATCGTTGTCGCCTATCTTGTGGTCAACGCGGATCTGGAACTGGCGGTCTCTGTTCGCCACGCCGAAGACTCTGGTGTACGTGCCGAATTCGATGTTGCCGCGGTTCACGCCGTTGACCGTGCCGAGGGCGATGTTGATGGGGCTGGTCGTTGCGACCGCATCACCGATGACGTTGAAGTAGAGATCAAGGTTCGGGCTCGCGCCGACGGGGAAGAGCTGGCGCAAGCGAGCGCGACCGGCCGCCGTCGGGATGGTGAAGGTGGTCGAGCTGGCAGAGTTCTGCCGCTGCTCCTGAAACGCACCGAAGAAGAAGGTGCGGTTGTGCACGATGGGGCCGCCGAAGGTTCCGGCAAACCACTGTTCAGTGCCGGGCAGCGGGCGACCGCGCGCGATGACCGGCGCACGCCGCGACTCGGCGCTGGTGACTGCGTCGTCGCGCGTCGAGTCGAGCAGATAAGAGAGCGTCCCGTGAAACTCGTTAGTGCCGGACTTGGTAATCGTGTTGACGACAGCGCCGCCTGCGCGTCCAAACTCTGCGTCGTAGTTGGAGGTCTGCACGGAGACTTCCTGCACGGCATCGGGGTTCGTGATCTGGAAGCCCTGACCCGCGACGGAGATGTCGTTGTTTTCCGTGCCGTCAATCAAAAAGTTGTTCGAGCGGCCGCGCGCACCGTTGACGGAGAACGTGCCGACGCCGAAGCCGAAGCGGTTGGTCGAAACGCCGGGCAGGGTGAGCGCCAGCGCGACCGGGTTGCGTCCGGCAAAGGGCAACTCCTGAATCTGTGCGGTCTCGATGTTGCCGCCGCGCACAGGCGCTTCCGTTTGCAGCAACGCCGTGCCTTCGGTCGTTACGTCAACGACAACCGTCTGGCCCGCAGGGGCCATCTGCGCAGAGACTTCAGCAGTCTGGTTGGCCGTCACGGAGAGGTTAGTCTTCGTAACTTCGCCGAAGCCGCTGGCCGTAATCTTGACGTTATACGTGCCGAGGTCAACTGCCTCGAAGCGGTACTGCCCTTCATCGCTGGATGTGGTTGTGCGCTCAACGCCCGTCTGCGTGTTGGTCAGAACGACGTTTGCGCCCGCGATAACTGCGCCGGTCGGGTCGGTCACCGTGCCGCTGACCGTGCCGCGGCTGGTCTGGGCGACAGCCGTCAGCGACAGCCCAAGCAGCACAGCTACGAGCATAAGTAGTCTGAGCTTCATCAGTATGTCTCCTGTGGGATAGGTCAGGCATCGTCCTCTGAAGAGATGCCCGAAATTTTCAAAAATGGTTAAGCAGGTGTGATTGTTGTAGCCAACTTCCTCGAACGGCAGAACGCTATGGTCTGAAAGTACAATCTTGTTTTCTACAATGGTAAAGCAGGAAGGCTGACTATCCAGACGAAAATTGGCAATCGTTGTGCCAAGCCGGGAAGCGATCTACGACCAGAAGCAGGGCCGTTAACTATGTCCTGCATATCAGTGATGTTACGGGAATAGTGGAGAAGAACCGTGCCGCCGCGAGCGTTTACCGGCAGCTCTTCCGGCCGGTTCTTCCTCCATCAAAATGGTTTGCCATACGAAAAAATGGATGATTCGCGGAGGACGTTTGCGCCCCGCGCGCCTGTGATAGAATCAAACCGAGGAGCAATACGGCACAAAATAAGAGGGCTGAGCTTTCAGGGCTTTAAAGACAAACAATATGTCTACCTCGTCCTTCAATCAACTATCGCTGGCTCCGCTCGGCGCGGGCGACCTGATTGACCGCGCAGTCCGCCTCTACCGTCGTCATCTGCTGACGCTGATACGCATTGCCGCGCCGCCCGTCATCGTCTCCACAATCGGCTCCATGCTCTCCACAATCGGCTCGCGCGGCCTTCAACTGACGGCCAGCGATTCAAAGCTTGCCATCTACATTTTAATTGTCGCCGCGGGCCTTGCGCTGACCATCGGCGGAATGCTCCTGACGATGATCGTGATGGGCGGAGCAGCACGCAATCTCGTCACACATCTCTTGTGGAACGAACCCGTCACGGCGCGCACGACCTATCGCAACGTGCGCGCTCGCTTCTGGGGATTGCTCGGCGCGAGCATCATCATCTTCATCTTCATCATCGTCTGCGCCGTGGTGGCTTTAATAGCATGGGCTTTCGCCTACATGGCCGTCGCCTTTGCAGCCTTTACGATGGTCCAGATTGCTATCTGGCTGGGAGCTTTGGTCGGCATCATAGGGCTGATAACGATCTCGCTGCTGGCGCTCGCGCTCTTCTTCCTGCTCGCGGGGCGCATAGCCTACGTGCCGCAGGTCATGCTGATAGAGAGCAAAAGCATCGGGCAGGCTTTGACGCGCAGCTTTCAACTTGCGCGCGGCAACGTGCGACGCTTGCTCGCTATGTTTCTCTTCACAGGCTTTGCCACCTACTCGGCGCTGATGATTCTGATTATCCCGCTCGTCTGGTATGGTTCGCTCAACGGCGTTGACGTGTGGAGTTTGAACTCGGACAAGTGGCCGATGTGGTACGACATCGGCTACGACGTTATGGTCCAACTGAGCAGCATTCTACTGCTGCCCGTCTGGATGCTCGGACTCTCGCTGCTTTACGTTGACGAGCGCGTGCGCCATGAAGGCTACGATATTGAGTTGCTTGCGGCGCGAGAGATGGGAGCGATGCCGCAGTGGGTCGTGCAGGCCGCAGCCGTCTACCAGCCAGCGCCGGGCTCGCAGCCGCAGCCCTTGATGACTACTACAACGCAAGTGCCCAATTACCGTTCGCCCGGCTCAACGCTCGGCCTCAGTTGAAGTAGAGGAAAGATAATCCACTTGAGCGCTCTCATCTGCCAGCTTCAACCGTTTGCAAACGGATGCGCGCGCGCCGCAGCGCAGCAGCGTTGCAGGCGTGTACTCCGTGCAGCATGCGCTGTGCTCGTCGTCATGTTGTGCGCGGGCGTTATCCGTGCCACACCGCTCGAAACCTACCGGGAGCAGGTGCACGAGGCTGTGGCCGTGCTTGATGCGTTGCCGCAATGGAAGAAGGTTGAGAGCCGTGCTGATTACGAACGGCGCATGGCCGCAGCCGTCGAGCAGTTGAGCGAGGGCTTGCTGACGGTTGGCAGCATAGAGTGGAACGGCCAGACGCTTCAGGTTGATAACAAGTGGCTCGCCGAAGCTCTGACCCGTTACAACCGTCTATCCCTCGCAGACGGCGCGCTGCGCGAAGCCGAACTCGCACACATCACAGAGCGTTTGAAAGCCATCAACGAACGGCTCGCGGAGTTGGGCGGCGCGGCGACGAACGCTGCGTCGGGAGATGATGAAAAGAAACGACTAGACGCTATTTTGCAGCGCCCTGAGTTTGCAGGCGAGAAGGATGAAGGCGGCGCGCTGGCAAGGCTCTGGCGCGCACTGCTTAATCTCTGGAAGCGTTTTCAGCAATGGCTGAGCGAACTCTTTCCGCGCGGCGGACGCTTAGAGCCGGGCACGTCTTCAACCGTCTCCGGCTTCACGCAGGTTATCGTCATCGCAGTCGCGCTCGGTCTCATAGCCTACCTCTTCTGGAAGTTTACGCCCTCGCTTCGCCGCAACTTCGCGAGCCGCAAGCGCGAGAAGCGGGAGGCGCGCATCGTGCTCGGCGAGCGTCTGGAGCCGGACCAGACCGCAGCTGATTTGCTGAATGACGCCGAAGCGCTGGCGCGTGCGGGCAATCTGCGCGCGGCGATCCGCAAGGGCTACATAGCGCTGCTCTGCGAACTCGGCGACCGCAAAATCATCGGCCTCGCACAGCATAAAACCAATCGCGATTACCTGCGCGCCGTCCGCCAGCATGAGCCGCTGCACCGCGAGATGCAGCAACTCACTCAGAGCTTCGAAAACCACTGGTACGGTTTCGTGCCCGCAACCGAAAACGACTGGAACGCCTTTCGTTCCGGGTTTCAAAGAATAGCCAGAAACGAGTGATGAGTGATGAGTAATGAGTGATGAGTGAAAAGAAAGAGTTCTTAACTCATCACTCATTACTCATCACTCATCACTATTATTATGCGCGGACGCTTAGCGATTATTATCACTGTCGGGCTGGTGCTCCTGTTGCTCGTGTTTCTAAACGCCGCGAGTTACGTGAGCGTCGAGCGCACGCCCGACTCCGAGTATCGCCCCGACCGCTCGACCTACAATTCCGGCGCGACGGGCACGCGCGCCCTCTATGATTTTCTGAGCGAGACGAATAGGCAGGTCACGCGTTGGCGCGAAGCGCCCGGCATGCTGCTGAAAACTACGGACGGCGGGATTCAGCCGCGCACCTTCGTCGTCATCGGAGAGACGCGCATTGACTTTGATGAAGACGCTGCCAGAGATTTGATGGAGTGGGTCAGGCGCGGCGGGCGGCTCGTCATCATTGACCGCCGGCCCGACATAAGACTGCTGCCTCCGTCCGGCGACTGGCACATCTCGACGCAACTCGCGCCGCTGCCATCCTCGGACGTTCACTCCGACAACGTTCAGGAGATGACGAAGGGCGTCACCACGGCCCGTGCTGCGCAACCGACCCTCCTGACACAGAAAGTAAATGAAGTGTTGCCCTCGCGCTTTGCCTCGCTCGTGAGAGTTGCGGCCACGCGTGCGCCCGGAGCCCAGCCTTCGCCGTCCGCCTCGCCCGCTCAAGCGCCCGCCGGAAATGCTGACGACGAAGACGAAAGCAACAGCTACGGAGACTATGAGCCTCCGCCTCCGCCCAGACCTCTCCCGAGAGGGAGAGACGCGACGCCGCCACCGCAACCACCTGCGAGCGCAAGCTCTTTCGCTCCCGTCGTGCATCTGACGGATAACAGGGGCGCGCTGCTTGTTGATTATCCACACGGGCTGGGTCGCATCGTTATCTTGAGCGACCCCTTCATCGTCGCGAACCGTGGCATCAATCAGGCAAACAATTTACAGTTAGCCATAAATGTGCTGACCGAAACGGACGGCCTTATCGCCTTCGACGAGTATCATCAGGGGCGCGGCACGTCGCGCAACGAATTGCTCTCTTATTTCTCGGGCACGCCGCTGGTAGCGATGCTGGTCCAGTTGGGACTGATTGTGCTGGCCGTCTTCTGGACTAGCGGGCGACGATTCGCGCGCCCGCTGCCCGTCCCGCAGGTTGACCGTCGTTCGAGCCTCGAATACGTGGCCTCCATGGCAGAGCTGCAACAGCGTGCGCGCGCCTACGATTTAGCCATCGAAAACATCTACATGCGTATTCGTCGCGTGCTGGCGCGCTACGCGGGCGTTGACATGCACAGCCCGCGCGCTCTGATTGCAGAACGCGTCGCTGCACGCTCTTCGAAGGTTGACCGCCACGAACTCGAAACGCTGATGTTTGAATGTGAGGACGCAATTAACGGCGCTCCCGTTGACGCGAAAAAATCTCTCTCGCTCATCTCGCGCCTGCGCGAAATAGAACGCCTGCTCGGCCTGCGCATGCGCTCACGCGACATGCGACAGGCCAAAGAACAACTCGGACAATAAAGGAAAGAGGCGAAGGGATAAAAGGCGAAAAGGTGAAAAGGGAAAAGGGTCAACGACAAACTGCGCAATCTGTTTTCACCTTTTACCCCTTTACCCTTTTACCCTTTAATCCCCTTTCACTCTCACCCTTTTACCCCTTTTCGCTTCCCATAATTTCGCTGCTGGTTTTAGTTCTCATCTTTTTCGCGACGAGTGTGGTCGGCGTCGTGACGGGCAGCAACTCGCTGATTGCCGTGCCCGCTATGTTTCAGTTTGGGATTGACCCGCGCGTGGCCGTTGCGACAAACATGTTCGGCCTCACGTTTATGGCCGTCGGCGGAAGCCTGCCTTTTCTAGGCAAGGGAATGATTGACCGTCGCCGCCTGCCCGCGCTTATACTGCTGACGCTCGCAGGCTCCGTGCTCGGCGCGCTCTTGGTGCTCGTAGTTTCCAGCCGGAAGCTCCCGCTCATCATCTCGATTTCGATGATTGCGGTGGCGGCCTTTATTCTGTTGAAGCGCGATGTCGGCGTCGCGCCGCCGGAAACTAAGGCCACGCGCGGCAGCGAAGTCGCGGGCTACGGATTGACGTTTGCGCTCGGCATCTACGGCGGATTCTTCAGCGGCGGTTATGTGACGATGCTGACGGTCGTTTTCGTCGCTCTCTTCCGCATGACGTTTGTCGAGGCCGTTGCGACGACGAAGATAGTCAACGTCTCTTCCTCTTTTATCGCCACGCTCGTCTTTATGCGCAACGGTCTGGTGGACTACAAGCTTGGCGTGTTGCTAGGCCTCAGTATGTTTGCGGGCGCATTCGTCGGCGCACGCCTCGCGCTCAAGTTGAACAACCTGTGGCTGCGCCGCATCTTTCTAGCGACCGTTATCCTGCTCGCGATGAAAATTCTGCTCTACGATTTTCTCTGGCACAGCCTGCTGCGGTGACGAAAAAGTTTGCCGCCAGCCTTGAGCCTGACTTAATATCGTCGCGCTTTTCAAAAAAACGCGGCTTCTCTTTTTTAACTTTCACGCTCAGCAATCAAAGCCGCGAATTTTCACCGGGACGACTAAACACCTTTTTCACTCATGCCACTAGAATACGTATCTTCAACCATCCAGCACATCCTCGCCGAACTGCGCAAGGTCGTCGTCGGTCAAGACGAAGCCATCGAACAAATTCTCGTCGCGCTTCTGGCGGAAGGCCACGCGTTAATAGAGGGCGTGCCCGGCACGGCGAAGACCTTGACCGTCAAGACGCTCGCGCGCATCACGGGCGCAGGCTTCGGCCGCATACAGTTTACGCCCGACCTGATGCCCTCCGACATCACAGGCACGAACGTCTTCAACGTCGCTACCTCCGACTTCACGCTGCGCCGTGGGCCAATCTTCACAGACATTCTGCTGGCCGACGAAATCAACCGCACGCCGCCGAAGACGCAGGCCGCGCTCCTCGAAGCGATGGAAGAGAGGCAGGTCACGATTGACGGCGACCCGCACA
Source organism: Pyrinomonadaceae bacterium (assembly GCA_036382855.1). GTDB lineage: Bacteria > Acidobacteriota > Blastocatellia > Pyrinomonadales > Pyrinomonadaceae > DASVTR01. The sequence goes on from DASVPO010000006.1 coordinate 427,463, forward strand.
AGCTTTCGCCGCTCTTTACCGTGCTCGCCACCGAAAACCCGATTGAGTATGAAGGCACGTACCCCTTGCCGGAAGCGCAGCTCGACCGCTTTCTCCTGAAAATTATGATGGGCTACCCCAGCGAGCAGGCGGAGCAGCAGGTCGTCGCCAACTGGGAAGCGGGCTTCAACGCGCGAAGGCTCGAACAGGTCAACATACAACCACTGGCCGAGCCGGACGCCATCTCGCGCTGTCGCATCGAAGTGCGCAACGCGCGCATGGAGCCGGGCGTGCAGCACTACATCGTGGACATCGTGCGCCGCACACGCTCGCACCCCTCCGTGCTCTACGGGGCAAGCCCGCGCGCATCCGTCGCCCTGCTTCTCTGCGCCAAGGCGCTCTCGGCCCTGCGCGGTCGCGAATTCTCCACGCCCGACGACGTGCGCGACATCGCTCGCCCCGTCCTGCGTCATCGCCTCAGCTTACGCGCCGAAGCGGAACTCGACGGCGCGACACCCGATGCCGTCATCACAGACATCTTGCAGAGCGCCAACGTGCCCAGATAGAGCGATTTTAGATTTTAGATTTGCGATTTTTGATTGGATAAGGATAAGAACGCTGTTACAGCATTTTGCAGCCGGATTCGTAGAATCTATTCATTTCAAATCAAAAATTTAAAGGGAACTATGGACGAAGCTGAATTAAAACAGCGAAACAAACAGTTCTCTCTACGTGTGATGAAGCTTGTTGCCGCTCTTCCAAAAAGTGTTGAAGGTAAGGCGATAGGAAGTCAACTTGTGCGCTGCGGGACTTCTGTCGGAGCAAATTATCGCGCAGCCTGTCGAGGGCGTTCAAAGCCTGAGTTTATTGCAAAGCTAGGAATCGTCGAGGAAGAAGCTGACGAAAGCGCCTTCTGGATGGAACTGATAATTGAAAGCGGTCTTGTAGAGAAGAAGCGTGTAGAACCCCTCTTAAAAGAGGCAAACGAACTCGTCGCAATCATTGTAGCTTCACGCCGCTCAGCAACTAAATGAATTTTTAATAGGAAAGGTAAGAGTGTAAATATGAAAAGCGTTTATCCCTATCCAATCAAAAATCAAAAATCAAAAATCTAAAATTCCTCGATGCGTTTCGTCTTCACCAAACTTTTCTACGTCCTATTAGCCGTCGGCTTCGTGCCGTTGTCGCTGGCATGGGGACGGCCCGCGTGGCTGTGGGTTGCGTTCGGCTATGACGCGCTGCTGCTTGTGGCTGCAATCGTTGATGCGCGGACGAGCCGCTTGCCTGCGGAGGTTCAACTGAGTCGTGTCTTCGGTGGACGCTTTGCTGTCGGCGCTGAGACGGAAGTGCGCATCGAAGCATTAAACCGCACGACGCGTCCCACCTCTCTTTACATCAAGGATGAGTATCCGCCGGAGATGCAACTCGCGGGCTTGCGCGAGGCACGCATACGCGTGGAAGCGCAGACCTCCGCCGCGCTCGTCTACGGCCTGACGCCGCCCAAACGCGGGCGCTTCACCTTCGGCTTAATCGCCGTGCGTTACCTGTCGCGCTGGGGCCTGACCTGGGCGCAAACTGCGGTCGGTGAAAGCACGACGGTCAAGGTCTATCCGAACATGCGGCGTGCGCGCGAAGCAGAGCTGAAAGCATTGGGCGCGCGTTCGCTCGTTTCCTCGCATCGCAGAAGCTCCTGGCGCGGCGAGGGACGAGAGTTTGAATCCCTGCGCGACTACGTGCGTGGCGACGAACTACGCCATGTCTCATGGACGGCGACGGCGCGACGCGGCAAGCTCGTCACACGCCAGTACCAGATTGAGCGCGACCAGACAATCTTGGTTGCGATTGATGCCGGGCGTTTGATGACGGCGCGCATAGAGCGCGAGACGAAGCTTGACCTAGCCGTTCATGCAGCGCTCTCTTTAATGAGTGCTGCGGCGCGCGGCGGCGACAATTCCGGCCTCGTCGTCTTCGGTCGCCAGATAAAAGCTTATCTTCCGCCCAAGCGCGGCAGCGAACATCTGGACGCCGTGCTCGAAGCGCTCCACTCAATCGAGCCTGAGATGATAGAGCCTTCCTACGCTCGCGCCTTTGAATACATCGCCGCCAACACAAAGCGCCGCGCGCTCGTCGTCGTACTCACAGACCTCGTTGACGAGGAAGGCTCACGCGACCTGCTGACCTCTCTGAAACTCCTGCGCCCGCGACATCTTCCGCTCGTCGTTACCATCGGCGACCGCGACCTCAAAGGCGTCGTCCGCGAAGAACCCACGGACGCGCGCGAACTCTTCACCCAATCCGTCGCCGAAGAAATCATCACCCAACGCGAAACAGCGCTCCGCCTCGTCGAAGCACAGGGCGGCCTCGCCCTCGACGTTACAGCCGCCGCGCTTGCGCCCGCACTGTTAGAAACTTATTTGAGAGTAAAGGAAAGAGGGTTGCTATGAAAACAAGGGGAAAGGGGTAAAAGGGGAAGAGGGGAAGGGAAGACGAGGTTGAATCAATGGAGAAGAAGAGAATTGAGAGCTTTGAAGATTTGATGGTTTGGCAAAGAGGAATTGAATTGGTAAAGCAAGTATACCTTGTTACTGGTGATGGAGACTTGAAGAAAGATTTTGGCTTGCGGGATCAACTCAGACGCGCGGCCGTTTCAATACCCACTAATATCGCTGAGGGCTTTGAGAGGTCATCACGCAAAGAATATCTGCTGTTCTTGAATATTGCTAAAGGCTCAGCCGGAGAAGTTAGAAGTCTGCTACGAGTAGCCTTTGAGGTGGGATATTTGAGCCAAGCGAATTATGACGGACTCCTCGAATCCGTCTTGATGTTGAGCAGGTATTTGTCCAACCAAATCAACTCTATTAAAAGATCGCTGAAATAGGAATTGATACTACAGGTTTTCCTTTACCCCTTTCCCCTCTTCCCCTTTTACCCCTTCTTCATGTCCGACCAGTAAAAGGTAAGCGTAGAGGGCAACGCCTGTCAGGATGGCGACGCTGAATTTTATCAGCGGGCTGATGGTGGTGACGGGGGAGATGAAGCCTTCGATGATGGCGGCGACGACGAGCAGCGGGATGCAGCCGACGACGAGGCGGATGGCATCCATGCCGCGCACCTTGAGCGCGTCGGCGCGCGACATATCGCCGGGAACGAGCAGTGCGAGGCCGACGAGAAGGCCAGCGCCGCCGGTGATGAAGGCGCAGGAAAGCTCTATGACGCCGTGTGCGGCCATGAAGGTGACGAGCGCGTTGCCGTAGCCTGCGCGATAGACGAGAGCGAGGATTGAGCCTGTGTTTGCGCCGAAGTAGCTGATGCCGTAGAGCGTGCCGATGCCGAAGAGTGCGCCGTAGGCGAAGTCGCGAATCATCACGCGGATGTTGTTCTGCATGATGATGCTTGAGCCAATCTGGTTAGCGTCGTTGAGATTAACTTCCCACCAGCGAATCTTCTCTCTGGCGATCATGCGAAAGCCTTCGGAGACGCCCGCGAATTCCGAAAACTCAGGGTCGCGCCAGGTCCCTATGAAGCCGACGACGCCGAAGATGAGAAAGAAGGCGAAGACGACGGCCGTGTAGCGCCACGTGCGGCGGAAGGTTTGCGGAAAGCCGCGCGTGAAGAAGTCGCGTATGCGGCGTCCGCCCTGCGCGTCGGCGCGGTAGATGCGTCCGTGTGCACGAATGACGAGACTGTTGAGATAGTTGACGAGGCGCGGGTCGCGCGACTCTGCACGCGCAATCGCAAGGTCGGAAGCCGTCCGCCGGTAGATGCGCCCAAGCTCGCGCACTTCCTCCCTGTGCAGCCGCCGCAAAGATGAACGGTCAAGCAGCGCCAGCAAATCTTCCAATCGCTGCCAAGCCTTTTTGCGTTCGCGTATGAATTTATCTGAAGACATAACTCAGTACAGTAGTCAGGAGTCAGCAGCCAGAAGTCGGAAGCACAAAGTTGGAGTTCGGTGGTAAGCTACAGCAGGCTTTGTTCTGAATTCTGACTCCTGACTCCTGAGTTTATGACTCGTCTGGTTGAGTGTGTACCAAACTTTAGCGAAGGCCGCAAGCCTGAGACGATAGAGCGGCTGGCGCGGGCCGTCGAGTCCGTAGAGGGCGCGGTCGTGCTCGATTTACATGTGGATGCTGACCACAACCGCTCGGTGATAACTTTCGTGGCGGAGGCGGAGGTGGTAGTCGAAGCAGCTTTGCGTGCCTGCCGTCTGGCCTCGGAGTTGATTGATTTACGACAGCACGCGGGGCAGCATCCGCGCGTCGGAGCAATGGACGTGCTGCCGTTTGTGCCTGTGCGAAACGTGACGATGGAAGAGTGCGTCGCGTTGGCCCACGAGGCGGGCGAGCGAATCGCGCGTGAGCTTCACATCCCTGTCTATTTTTACGAGCGCGCGGCCTTGAGGCCGGAGCGTGTGAAGCTGGAAGACGTGCGGCGCGGTGGCTTTGAAGAGTTGCGCGAGGAGATAGCCAAGCTTGAGCTCCGGCGCGGGCCGGATGTTGGCCCGGCGGTCGTTCACGAGAGCGCGGGCGCTGTCGTCGTCGGCGCGCGTCCCTTCCTCATCGCCTACAACGTTAACTTGCAGACTAACGACATCACGGTTGCACGAAAAATCGCGCGGGCCGTGCGCGGGCGCGACGGCGGACTGCGTTATCTGAAGGCGCTTGGCTTTGAACTAAAGACGCGCGGGCTGGTGCAGGTCTCTATGAATCTGGTTGACTTCGAGCAGACTTCGCTGCATCACGCTTTCAGTGCGGTCAAGCGCGAGGCAGAGCGCTACGGCGTCGGCGTCGCGGGCAGTGAGATTGTCGGGCTTGTGCCGCAGGCGGCCATTGACCGTGCCAGCGAATACTTCCTGCAAATCGAAAACTTCGCGCCCGGCCTGATACTCGAAAACCGCATCGCCGCCGCCATCAAAGGCAAGGGCGAGAGGGAAACGATTAAGGATTTCGTGGCGGAGGTGGCGAGCGGCGAGCCTGCTCCGGGCGGTGGCGCTGCCGCCGCGCACGCAGCATCTCTGGGCGCTGCGCTCGGAGAGATGATAGCGAACCTGACGTTGGGCCGCGAGAAGTATAGAGAGGTTGAAGGGGAAGTGCGCGACGTGTTGGCGGAGTTGACGCCGATGCGCGAGCGATTGACGCGCGCGGCGCGCGAGGATGCAGCGAGCTTCGCGCGCGTGATGGACGCGCGTGCTCTGCCGCAGGGCAACGAAGAGGAATCGGCAAAGCGTGTGCATATCATCGAAGAGGCGTTGAAGGGCGCGGCGATTGTTCCGTTGGAAGTCGCAGGCGCGGCCGTGCAGGTCCTGGAATTGCTTGAAACTCTCGCTGAGATTGGTAATCCAAACGCGCTCTCGGATGCCGCGACGGGCGCGCAGTTAGCACTCGCCGCCGTCGCCTCCGCACGTTATAACGTGCTGGTCAACACGGCCGAGATAGAAGATGAAGAGTTCGTGGACGAGCACCGTTCGCGCGCACGCGACCTGCTCGATAGAGCCGCAGAGATAGCGGCGCGCGTGGAAGCGTTGCTGATGGATTCGCTCAATTGAGCGGCCAATCAGCCGGTGCGTTTCAACGCCAATCGAAGCAGCGGCTATTTACCGCTCGAAGGGAAAGATGCTTTCACTCTGGCTACGGCCGCTGTCGAAATCATCAAAACATTTTCGGGCGCAACTTCATCGCTCTTGCCCGTCGAGAGCCACTTGATTGTGACGCGCTCGCCCACCTTGATGACTTCAGCGCCGGGCCAGACTTTCGTTTGACCAAAACGCGCGGCAACGATGTCTCCCGCTCTGGCTGTCACCCTGTTGCCCGCTTTCGGAATTGGATAGACATCCGCCATGTCGCTCTCGATTGTCTCCGTCTCAGTTTGTAGCTTCGCGCGCGTTCCTTCAATGCTGAGGAGCTTCGCTTCGTAAAAGCGCTGGCCGGTGTTTGACTGGTAGACGACCGTATCGCCAGCCTGCGGTTTGTCGGGCGCTGCGGTGTTGGTCGCCGCGCCCGCATCGGGACGCGCGTTGTTGGAGACTTCCGTGTTCTCGCTCGGTTGTTTGGCGCAAGCGCCGAGCAGTAAAAGAGTGAACGCGAGGGTCAGCAGCTTTTTCATCGTTCGAGATATACCCTGTGCCTTTCAAGTTTCAGCGTCTTGAGTTTTGGCGTCCTTACTTTGCCTTGCTCCGCTCAATAGATGCAAGGGCGTCCCTGCAAGCAGCGCGGCGATAAGGATTATTCTACGCCTGACACTATTCTTCGCTCCCTTTCATCGCTTATTATTGTCTGCATGTCGCGCGAACGCTGGCAACAAGTCGAGAAAGTTTTTCAGAGGGCGCTTGATCTTGCGCCGGACGAGCGTGCGCAGTATGTGGAAAGCGTGTGCGCGGATGATGCTGAATTGCGCCGCGAGGTTGAGGCGCTGCTGAGGCAGTATGAAGAGGCGGGCAGCTTTTTAGAAGCGCCAGTCTATGAGCAGAGCGGACTGGAAGTGCGCGCGCAGGGCGCTGAAGACGAAGGCGACCCGATGCTCGGGCAGCGCATAGGGGCTTACAAAATCGAGCGCGAAATCGGGCGCGGCGGCATGGGCACAGTTTACAGGGCCGTGCGTGCCGACGGTGAATTCCGGCAGCGCGTCGCCATCAAGCTCGTCAAGCGCGGCATGGATACGGACTTCATCCTCAAGCGCTTTCGCAACGAACGGCAAATTCTCGCCGCACTCGAACACCCACACATCGCACACCTGCTCGGCGGAGGCACGACTCCAGACGATAGGCCCTACTTCGTCATGGAGTACATCGAAGGCCAGCCTCTTTATCAATACTGCGATACTTATCGCCTGACCGTCCGCGAACGCCTCAAGCTCTTCACACTGATTTGCGATGCCGTTCACTACGCACATCGTAAGCTGGTCATTCATCGCGACCTCAAGCCGTCGAACATTCTCGTCGCCGTCAACGGCTCGCCCAAGCTGCTCGATTTCGGCATCGCCAAATTGCTAGACCCCGAACTAATCTCCGAGGCCACGCCGCAGACCGCAACAGCCTTGCGGATGATGACCATGGAATACGCCAGCCCCGAACAGATACAGGGTCAAGCCGTCACGTTTCTCTCTGACGTTTACTCTCTGGGCGTGATTCTCTATGAGTTGTTGACGGGGCATCGCCCGTACCGTTTTCGCAGTCGCGCGCCGCATGAGATGGCGCGGGCGATTATTGAAGACGAGCCGGAGCGTCCGAGCACGGCCGTGCGCCGTGAAGACTACTCTCTACCCATCGCGGACGCCAGCCGCGAGGCCGTCACCATCTCTCATCTCGCAGAGATGCGCGACCAGACATTAGGTGGCCTGCAAAGAGAGCTTTCCGGCAATCTGGATAACATCACGCTCAAGGCGCTCAGCAAAGAACCGGCCGCGCGCTACAGTTCGGTGGAGGCTTTGCAGTCCGACATCACGCGCCACTTAAACGGTCAGGCTGTCAGCGCACCACTCTATTTTCCGCCAGCCATTCCGGGGCGCGCACGCGCGGGCGAGGATGCTGCCGTGCTAACGAAATCAATCGCCGTCCTGCCGCTCAAGATTCTCAACTTGGGAGCGAAGACGGAGACGGGCGAGAGCTACCTGAGCGTCGGCTTGGCCGATGCGATGATAACGCGCCTGAGCCGCGTGCGTAGTCTGGCCGTGCGCCCGACGAGCGCCATCCTGCGCTACGGCGATGAGACGACAGACCCTCTGCGCGCAGGGCGTGAGTTGGTTGTTGATTTCGTTCTCGACGGGCGTATCAAGATTGCAGGAGAACGCGTTCGCGTCTCTCTTCAACTGCTCGACGTTTCCAGCAACACGAGCGTCTGGGCCAACCAGTTTGACGAGACGTTCGCAGACGCGCTCGAACTCGAAGATTCTATCTCCGCAAAGGTGAGCGGCGCTATCCTGCCACAGCTAACGCAGGACGAAGAAGCGCGCCTGAAAAAACGGGGCACGGATAACCCCGATGCGTTTGCGGCCTACATGCGCGGGCGTTATTTCTGGAATCAGTTCACGCCCGATTCGCTCCCGAAAGCGCTCGGCTCATTTGAGCGGGCCATCGCGCTCGACCCCGATTACGCGCTGCCTTACGTCGGCCTCGCGGACTTTTATAACTGGGCCAACATCTACGGCATTCTGCCGCCGCCCGAATGTTATCCGAAGGCGAAGGCAGCGGCCCTGCGCGCGCTTGAGCTTGACGATTCGCTCTCGGAAGCCTACGCCGCGCTCGGACTGATTAACGAAAGCCTGTGGGACTGGGACGAATCCGAGCGGCTCTACAAGCACGCCCTTGAGCTTAATCCTAACTACTCGCTTGCGCATGAATGGTATGCGAGCCTGCTGGTCGGAACAGGACGCTTCGAGGAGGGCGCGCGCGAAGTCCGCCGCGCAGAAGAACTGGACCCGCTCTCTTTGCGCGCCATGACCTTAACGGCATGGACTATCTACCAGACACGCCGTTTCACGGAGGCCCTCGCCAAAGCCCAGCAGATAATTGATCTGGACCAGAACTTTCCGCAAGGCCCCTTGCAACTCGGCAATAATCTGATTCACCTCGGACAAATCGAAAAAGCAATTACAGCCCTGCGAAGGTCAGAGCAGTTGATGCCGGATTCCGCGATACCGAAATACGAGTTGTGCTTTGCGCTCGTCGCGGCGAATCGCCATGATGAAGCGCAGCGTGTGCTTGACGAGTTAAAAGCGCTCGCCGCTCAAACCTACATCAAGCCTTATTTCATCGCGTTGGCCCACGTTGCTCTGGATGAGACGGATGCTGCTTTCGAGTTGTTTGAAAAAGTATTTGAAGAGCGCGACCCTTGGTTGGTCTGGTTCGGAACCGAACCGAAGCTCGATTCGCTGCGCGGCGACGCTCGCTTCCGTCGTCTGTTCGAGCTAACTGGAAACCCCTTAATCAACTCTCTCGCTTAACGCCCGGCCTCTACAGGTGCTTTCTGAAGAAGGAAGCGATCTTCCAGCCGACTAGATAGACCCAGGGCTTTTCGCCGCTGGTGTAGTGGCCGCAGGGCAGCCATGTGACATCAACGGGTATGTCGTGCCGCCTAAATTCGGCGATGACTTCGCGCGTCAGGTCTGGCGGAAATGAAAGGTCGTAGCGGGCGGCGATGAAGCGCATCGGTCGCGGTCGCACATTTTTGAGGCGTGGAATGAAGCCCATCGGGCTAATGGGCAGCAAGTATTCGCGCAGTTCGTCTAACGTCACGGCATCGCCGAAGCCTGCGCGGACGTGCTGCGTCGTGATGCCGCGCCATGCGACATCGGCGACGTAGCCTGAGCCATGGTTGAAGACGCCCGCTGCCACACGTTCGTCGTGAGCATAGGCCAGAAAGGCGACACAAGAACCGATGCTCGTGCCCATGATGCCGACGGGCGCATGATGCTGATGTTCCATCAACCATGTAATGGCTGCGCGCGCATCGAGCACGCCCTGACGCATGGATTGAATCGTGCGCCCGATGTTTGAACTGAAGAGATGGTCTGCGCGTTCAAGCTCCGGCGGGCGGCGCTGTTCGTGATAAGGCAGCGTCAGGCGCAAAGCGGAGATGCCGAAGCGGTTGAGCACACGACATAACTCGACGTGGCTTTCCGGCTGCGCGTTCCACTGCGGCAGCAGCAGGACTGCCGGGCGTCTGCCATCTTTGCGGTTTTTGGCGGCGGGGAAGTAGCGCGCGTGGACTGTGTTGTTTTCGATTGACGGCGTCGTGACGGCGCTCGTCCAAGTTAGATGCTCGCCATTTAATTGATAGTCTGTAATCTGCGGCAGCGCGTAAAACTCTTCGCTGTGCTGCATCACGTCCGCTGTGTGGCGGCTGAGCAGCAGGCGCGGGTCGTCGCCATTGACGTGCTCTCTGATAAATTGTGTGCCCCATTCAAATGGGCGCACGATGCGGTTGGTGTCCCGCGTGGCGAAATGGCGTTCCTTGATCTCTATCCAGCGTTTGAGCAACTTCCCCTTTGACCTCCGCGAAAAATTTAAGGGTAACAGGCCGAAAGGTCAAAAGGCTAAGGGGCCGTGGGCGACGCCTGCTTTAACGGCTGCGTGGGTACGCGCCCGTGTCGTCAGGCTGCCAGTCAACGACTGGTTGGATGGCGGGATTATCCCGGCAGACCCAGACGTTTGCGCGCATGCCGGGGCGTAAAACTTTACTTCTCCGCTCGATGCGTCGCCAATCGTTCTTCGTGAACGGCTCGCCGTTTATGAGATAGAACTTGGAAGGGTCGGCGGTCGCGGGATGGCGGATAATGACTTCTTCGGTGGTGTCGAAGTTGGTGCGGATGCGCAGGAAGGTGCTCCCCTTACGGCGACGGTAGGCGATCACCCGGCCGTCATACAAGGTCAGATCGTTGCGCTCGCATCTCAACTCTGAAGGCGGCATCACGCGGCCTCGCTGCGGCTGTTGTGCGAAACTCACCCCGCCCGCAGCGCAAGCGGATAGCACTGTCACGCCAAGAAGCTTCGAAGATATACGCATCGAAATTTTCTCCCACCGGCTAAAGTTAAGAAGGAGCACTCCCGTAGAAGTGCTCCTCCCATTTTACTACTACGAATTTGAACCGTGACGGCTTATTTGCCTGAGCGGTACGTTGACCACATGCTGTCGGCGCGATCCGACTGACCCAAGCTGAATTTGTACATGCAGGGGTCGTCCGTGTAGTCCATGAAATTCTCTACCGGGTCCAAGCCCGCACTCGACTTGCAGGTGTCAGGGGCCTTGCTGCCGGGGCAGCCGAAGAAGGAGGAGCGCTCGGCTGGTGTGTCGGCAACGCCATCGCCGCTGCCGCTGCAACCGCCCTGGAACGTGTGGTAGAGGCCGAGCCAGTGGCCGACTTCGTGCGTGCCCGTGTCGCCTTCGTTATAGGGAACGTAGTTGGAGCCGGGGAGCGAAGCCCAGTAGCAGACCACGCCATCCTGCGAAGGCGCGCCCTGGTATTCATTCGGGAAGGTCGCCCAGCCTAGATAACCGCCGCCGCTGTTGGTGTAGAAGTTGAGGTCGTCTGCGGTGCCCGTGTGCAGTGCGTTCTTCATCTGCGTCTGCGCGGCCGAGCCGGGGCCTGCGGCGTACCACGTGTCATTGACCGTGCGCGTCACGCTTGAGCGCACAAAACGGAAAGACATGTTCGAGGCGGCAGTCCGATAAACAGGGGTGTCCTGTCCGGCGTAGTGCTCGTTCATTGCCGCGATCTGCGCGTCGAGACTCGAATCGGGGATGTTGCCTACGCCGTCGGATCTGGAAACGACGTGGAAGTGAACCGGGATGGTGATGGAGCCGTTCGCGTAGAGACGTGCGCCGTCGGTGGATGAGCCGCCGCCACCGCCGTTACCGCCGCCGTTGGCCGAGCGGTTGGCCGCGATCTCTCTGCCGATTTTCTCAATTTCGATATCGTCGGCGTGGCGCGTGTTGCACTTTCTGCCCGCTGCGATGAAGTCTTTATGAGATTCAAAAACGACGCCGTCCGGGGCGACGACCCTGCCGTCGGCTCTGACCGCCGCTTGATAACCGGGATCTTCGGGACGACGCCCCTGTGCGCCGACATCCTTCATGGGAACGTTAGCGAGAAGGAACGCTATGCTGACTGCAAACAGACCTAAGGCGAGCGTAAACTTTTTCATTCTTTATCTCCGAGGGTTGTGAACTGACTATTGTTAATAATGAGGAAGGGTGTGGAGCCCAACCAAGAGAACGGGCACTATACTACTTTTGCAAATTAATTGACAGCTTTTTTTTACACAACTAACACAAATAGACTGTGAAAACAGCACAATTTTTGCTTTGTGACAAAAAAAGAATAAATGTCCGCCAGATCGCCAAACCGCGACAACGGACTTTGACGTGCGATTTCGCGGGCGCAGTAGTTGCGGCAGCAGCGAGCATCAACAGAGCGCAGCAGGCGTTGATGATGAGCAATCTTCCGCTATCTATCTCAGAAGCATTTGAACGTTCCTCGACGAGTTTCGCTGGCTCGTTCAATCAAGTGATAAAGAGCGCGGCTAACTAGCGGCGTCGTTCAAACAGACGGCGCAACATCTGCGGCAGTAAGAGAGAGGTTTGCAAGACGGAGCCGCTACTGAAGCGACGTGCGAAACCGCGGAAAAGGTCAACCGTCTGCGGCGAATAACGGAACCACCAGAGGTCGCGCACGGAGCTGATGCGGTTGACGTGTATGTGCTGCGGCACGACCATCTCAAGAAGGCCGAGTCGCCCGTGCGTGCGTCCAAGCCCGCTCTGCTTCATTCCGCCCCAGGGCGTTTGCGCGACCCCGTGCGTGTAGAGCACTTCGTTGACCATCACCGTCCCGGCTTCTATCCGAGAGGCGACGCGCTGGCCGCGTCCGACATTCTTCGTCCAGACACTCGCCGTCAAACCAAACTGGCTATCGTTAGCCAACCGAATCGCTTCCTCTTCCGTCCTGAAAGTCATCACGGGCAGCACTGGGCCAAACGTCTCCTCGCGCATCACGGTCATATCTTGCGTGACATCCGTGAGCACGGTCGGCTCGTAAAACGGCCCGTCAAGAGATGGCGAGCGCCGTCCGCCCGTCAACGCACGCGCTCCCTGTTTGAGTGCATCCTCGACGTGCTCCGCGACGATGTTCAACTGCCTCTCGCTCGACATCGCGCCGATGTCCGTGTCGCTCTCCGTGCCCGCCGCCTGCTTGAGCGCACGCGTCTGCCTGACGACTGCTTCAATAAACTGCGGCGCTATCCGCTCCTGCACATAGCAGCGCTCGACGGACGCGCAAGCCTGCCCCGAATTACAGAACGCGCCCCAAACGGCCGCGCTCGCAGCCACCTCCACGTCAGCATCCTCAAGCACAATCATCGGGTCTTTGCCGCCCAACTCAAGCACGACCGGGATAAGCTTTCGCGCCGCTGCTTCGGCAACGCGCTTGCCCGTCTCCACGCTGCCCGTGAACATCAGCTTATCAACGCCCGCTTCGACAAGCGCCGCGCCCGTCCTTCCATCTCCGGCGACGACTTCCAGCAACCCTTCCGGCAGCATTGCACGCTCAAAGACTTCACCAATCTTCAGGCCCACGAGCGGTGTCAACTCCGACGGCTTGAACACTACTGCGTTGCCCGCCATCAAAGCCATTACGACTTCACCCATCGGAGTTGACCAAGGGAAATTCCACGGCGAGATAATCCCTATCACACCCATCGGCCTGTAAACGATTTTCGAGGAACGGCCCAGCAGGCCATACTGTCCGATGTCAATCTTCTGCGGGCGCAGCAGCTTCGCCGTTTGCCGCGCGAAGTACTGCATCAGGTCGAGCGTCGGCGCAAGCTCCATCGAAAGCGCTTCGGCTACGGGCTTGCCGCTCTCTCTTGAGATGAGCCGCGCTATCTCTTCCATCTCATCGAGCACGACCTGCCGCGCACGCATCAGGACCGCCGCGCGCTCACGGAAAGAACGCGCGGCCCAATCGCCTTGCGCCGCACGCGCTCGCTCGACCGCCGCCTCAACCTCCGCCGCACCCGAAGCCACAGTCCGGCCCAACTCTTCGCCCGTCGCCGGGTCACGCGAGATGATTTCACGCGCCACTACTTCTTCTGCCGTCGTCGCCGCACGCGTCTCCAGAGTTTGAACGCTCATCAGCTTTTTCCTCCGCGCGTGAATTATCCTCCAAAACCAATTCTAAAACTAGCCACACGATGCATAGAGACACGCATGACGGGGAAAAAGGTGAAAAGGTAAAAGGTGAAAAGGAAAGCCGCCTGTCTTCCATTACCCCTTTACCCTTTTCACCTCTTCCCCTTTTTCTCCCCTCGCATTTCCGTGTCGCGCCGCATCTCAGTTACAATGCAACCAGAACGCGCTAACAGTCTGTTGCGCCGGACTCAAGAGGAGAAAGAGCAATGTTAAGACCGCAACTCGCGGAGTTTATGAAGCGGCTGGGCGAGGATTCCGTCGCCATCATCAGCAGCGCGCGCGAGACGACGCGCTCCAACGACACACACTATCGCTTCCGTCAGGATTCAGACTTCTACTACCTGACAGGCTTTGAAGAACCCGAAGCCATCGCCGTCATCGCGCCCGGACACAAGGAGCACCCGTACACGCTCTTTGTCCGCCCGCGCGACCCTGAAAGAGAAGTCTGGGACGGACGACGCGCCGGAGTCGAAGGTGCGCAAACGAAGTACGGAGCAAGTGCCGCGTTTGCGGTCACGGAGTTTAACGAAAAGCTGAACGAGGTTCTGAACGGCGTCACCAATCTTTATTACCGCATCGGCAACGGCAACCCTGATTTGGACGAAACCATCATCACCCAGATCAGGCGCATGCGCGCCATGGGACGGCGCGGCATCAGCCCGCCGCAGGCCATCATTGACACAGGCTCTATCCTCCACGAGATGCGGCTCATTAAGAGCGACGAAGAGATAGAGATTATGCAGCGCGCGGCCGACATCGCCGCCGAGGGACACCGCGAGGCGATGAAGGCCGCACGCCCCGGCATGATGGAATATGAGATTGAGGCTCTGATTGAGTATGTCTTCCGGCGCAGCGGCGCGGCCGCTCCCGCTTACACGTCCATCGTCGGCGGCGGCGTAAACGCTACCATCCTTCATTACGTTAACAACGACGCACGCCTTCGCGACGGCGACCTGCTACTGATTGACGCGGGCGCGGAATATCAAGGCTACGCTTCCGACATCACGCGCACTTTCCCCGTCAACGGTCGCTTCACAGATGCACAGCGGGAGATTTACGGACTCGTTCTGGAATCGCAGATGGCGTGCATAGAGATGTCGCGGCCCGGCGTCAGCATAGACGAACTGCACCAGCGTTCCGTTGAGATTTTAACGGAAGGGATGGTGCGCCTCGGCTTGCTGAAGGGCGAGACGGCGAAGTTGATTGAAGAAGAGAAGTACAAGCAGTTCTACATGCATCGCCTCGGCCATTTCCTAGGCATGGATGTTCACGACGTTGGCCGTTATCACGTCAGCGACGAATCGCGCCGCGTCGAGCCGGGAATGGTGATGACCATCGAGCCGGGCCTCTACATCGCGCCGGAGACGAAAGATATTCCCGGAAAATACCTGGGCATCGGCGTCCGCATCGAAGACGATGTGCTCATCACAAGCGACGGCCACCGCGTGCTATCAGACAAAGCGCCGAAGCAGGTTGAAGAGATTGAAGAATTCATGGCGCATCGTTAGCCGGGAATCAGTTAAACGAACAAACCAAGTCTCTCAGAAAACTAATCGCACGCCAAATCCGACACTCGTCAGGCAAATACTGCCTTGACGGAAAAGCACGCCCGCGCGAAACCTCATCCATCTACACGGCGAAAGCTGGTATGCGCGTTGCTTTTGTTTGACGAGCATGAAAGCCATGCTGTTTAAGCTGTGTGCGCCGCTGCTGTTGGTAGCGATGACGCTCTTGGTCGTTTGCGCAGAGCCGTCGCCTGTTAATGACAGCAACGGTGCGCGGCCTTTGTTGACGCTCGTTGATGCGAATCATCCTGTGATTTCGCACGACGGCGGGCGCGTCGTGGTCGTGCCGGAGATTGGTGTGACTGAAGTGTACGAAGTCCAGACCGGGCGGCGACTGCAAACCTTTCGTCTTCCTGAGTCGTTCGGCAATGCAATCTCTGCCGACGGCAAGCGCGTCGCCGTCTTCGCGCGTCCCATCACAGGCTACCTGCCCGGCAATCATTACACGAGCAAGACGGAGTTCAGGCTCTTCGACGCCGACACCGGGAAAGAGCTTCGCCGTGCGGAGACTGACTTGCAGCGCGACGGCGTTGTCATCAGCAGCCTGTCCGTCTATGGCGGCGCGGGCCAGAGCATGCGGAACATCTCTTCGGACCTGCGCCTGATAGCCGTCCCGTTTCTTCATAGCGACAAGCTTCCCGCGGAGAAGTCGGGCGTCGTCATCGGAGATGTTGAGACGGGAAGCATTGTTAGACGTTTTGGCGAGCACGAGGATTTTTTCGACCGTTGGAGCCAGATAGAGTTGACGCCGGACGCGCGCGTGCTCGCCGCCACACGCAGCAACGTTAACAAGCATGAACGCAGGCAGACATTCATCTGGGACGCTCAGACGGGTCGCGAACTGCTGCGGCTGCCCTTCTATTGCTGGTGGCTCGCGCTCTCGGATGACGGCCGCACTCTGTTGACGACTAGCGGCGAGACCTACAAGACTGAAGCCTGGGACATAGCGACCGGCAAGCGCATCTCGGAAATCGGCGCGAAGGGCGATGAGAAACATTACGCACGCGTGCGCGGAGCGCTCTCGCCCGACGGCAAGCTACTGGCGACGACAGGCACAAACCTCCTGCTCATTTGGAACACTACAACGGGCCGGCTCGTCGCCGCACAACCGCACACGAACAACCCCGATGAAGATACGGTTCAAAGGGTCGCCTTCAGCGGCGATGGTCGTTATCTATTGATGGGAAGCCTCGGAGAGGTCGTCAAGATCTGGCTGCTGGCGGATGTCCTGAAGGCTGCACGCGTGAGTAGATAGAAAGCACGGCGCATAACAATGGCAGCGCTCTTCGCCAGCTTCGCTCCTGATTTTAATTAACAGACAATTCGGCAACTATCTCGCGCATCGCCGTGCGCCCGCGCTCTACTTCATTGGGCGCGAAAGAGACTGCGCCGACGACGGCATGACCGCCGCCGCCGTAGCGCTCGCAGATGGAGGCTATGTTGTGCGTGCGCGGGCGCGGACTCCAAGGGTTCGAGCCGACGGAGATCTTCGTGCGATGCGGCCCGCGCGTCAGCGCCACAGAGTAGGTCGTTTCGGGATAGAGGTAGTAAGGGATAAACTTATTGAAGCCTTCGAGGCCATCGTCAACGAGGTCAAACTGCACGACGCCGTTTGAGTAAACGGCTTTGCGGCGGACTGTCTCAAGCGTTTTCCTGTGCAACTCAAGAATGGGACGGAAGCGCCGCTGCACATCTGGGCCAAGCGCCACTTCGTCGAGCGGGCGCATCGTCAAGCCGCGAATTATCTCTTCGATAAAAGAATCGTCGGGGTCGCTTTCTATCACCTGCATTAACTGCAAGGCGGGCGCTGCCAACTCCACACACTGTGCCGCAGATTCATAAAGCGCGCCGTCAATAACGTGTGCCCAGTGGACGAGCGGCGCGAGCATTTCGTCCTCAAAATCGAAGCGCTCGCGTGCAACGTCGGCGATAAATTCAGTGCAGGATTTGCGCGTCGTGTCCAGAAATTTGCGGCCCGATTTATCGAGACGGAAGTGCTCTTCGTCTACGGGGGTGAGAAATGCGGACTGGTGATGGTCGAACCACCATGTGAGGCGCTGCGATGAGGAGTATTTGAAATCAACGATGGCGTTCTCGTCGCCGTCAAACATCTCTTCATCGAAAAGCTGTCCGGGCCTGTGCAGTAGTCCAGTGTATTTGATTTCGGAATGAGGATGAACGCGGCTCTGGTAAAAGCGCGTGAAGACGGCCGCCGAGGCTGCGCCGTCAAAACAATGGCCGTGATAAAGTAGGCGAAGGAGCATGACTAAAAGCAGAAGTCAGGATGCGGAAGGCAGAAGCCGGAATAACAAGGCTGAGGCCCGTCTCTCTTCTTATCTCTTTACTTCCGAATTCCGGCTCCCGATTTCCTGATTCCGACTTCCGTTATTGCTTGCAGGGAGTAGTAGTAGTGTTGGTCTTGGCCTTTGAGTTTGGGTTGGCGCTCAGGCTCTCGCGCACTAATTTGTCCTGGTCCGTCTCGATTTTCAAATCGAGCGCAGCCTTCTTTTTAGTCTCGGTCTTGCCATCCAGCCCAAGACGCTCGCGGACAAACTTTTCGACCTCTGCTTCGATTAACTCGCCGTTGACAATCCAGGCCATTTCCGTCAGCACTTCGCTATTTTTCTTAAACTTCGCAGGCTCCAGGAAGATGTTCCATGGCGAGCCCCAGTTGCGCGTGTCGCCCGTGGTCTTGCGGTAGCCGTAGTGTGCTGTCTTGTCGCGCCACTCGCGTCCTTCCGATTCGGCGACGACCATGTAGGGCGCGCCCGCCGCGCCGAAATACTTGCGCGTGTCGTCCAGCGCCGCATACTCGCTGATGCCTATCACCTCAAGGCCGTTCTGTTTGTACTTCTGATAAAGCTCGGCGGCCAGCGGAGCTTCGTTGCGCCAGTTCGGACACCACGGAGCAAAGTAAACGACGAGGACGAGCTTTTTGCCCTGCACGAAAGAACGCAGGTTGACGGGCTTGCCGTCGGCCACGTTGTTAAGCGTCCAATCTTTATAGTTGACCATCTGCTGTTGCAGCGGCGCGTATTCATGGTTGCCCTGCGCGCGTGTGCTGGCTGCGGGCAAGAGCGCGAATGTGAGTGCGGCGAATAGGATAAATCTCTTCATAACTAATCTCCTGCAAAATGGCTCGGATGTAGGGAGATGATTTTATGCGGACAGAGCGATTGTAACACTTCCCTTTGAATTATTTGCCTGCGATGGTGGCCGGCTCCTCTTCGAGCAGCGGTTTAATCTCCGCCTCGAAACCTGCGCGGTCGCGCGAGCCGCTGATCTTCTTGCGGATGCGTCCTTCACGGTCAATGATAAAAGTCACGGGGCGACCCGGCCCGACTTCCAGCGCTGTTTCCGTATCGCTCGTGCCGACCAGTGTTTTGTATTCCTGTTTGATGTCGTTCTGAAACGCTTTGATGCCGTCTGCGGAATCATGCGTTGAGACGCCGACGATTGCCAGGCCGCGCGACTGCAACTCTCGCTGCATGGCGTTGAATTCTGGAATCTCAGCGCGACATGGCAAACACCACGTGGCCCAGAAGTTGAGGACGACAATCTGCCCGCGCAACTCGGATAAGCGGAACGGCTGCCCATCAACTGTCTGCAATTCTACATCCGGCGCTGCGGCGAAATTCTTCTGCTCATTGGTGGCGACGCTTGTGGGGTTGTTCTTGACCTTGATGAGTGATTCAGCGTTCGGCAGCCACCAGAGTAAGCTCGACAGTCGCGTTGTGTAGTTGGTCATCACCGCCGTGCCAATCAGTATGAGCACGATGCCCGACACGACTTCGACCTTGTGCAGATGACGGCGAAACTTCGTGTAGAAACTCAGAAACAGGTTGATAAAAAAGCCCGTGATGAGAAACGGCACGGCGAGGCCCGCCGCGTAGAACGTTGAGAGCAGAAGGCCGCTGCGCCAGCCGCCGCTCGTTGCTGCAAGCCCGATGATGCCGCCGAGGATTGGGCCGATGCACGGTGTCCAACCAGCGGCAAACGCCATTCCTAATGTAAACGAGCCGAGCATTCCGCGCGGCTTCTGCTGCGAGAAAAAACGCGTGTCTTTATAAAGCGCACCGACCTTGAGGATGCCTATTAACTGAAGACCGAAAGCGATGATGACCGCGCCGCCGATGATGCGTACCCACTTGTTGGTCGTAATGGCCGTGCCGACGAGTCCGGCGGCTGCGCCGAGCGTGAGGAAAATCATCGAGAGGCCGATGTTGAAGGCGATAGAATTGAAAATGACGGCGCGGCGCGCTGCGCTGCGCGCATCGTCGTTATCGTTTTTCAAGCGGTCAATACTGACGCCCGAAATCAGCGAGATATAGCCGGGAACGAGCGGCAGCACGCACGGCGACAGAAACGATAAGACCCCACCCGCAAAAGCGAGGGCAATAGCGATGGCAATATTCTGGCTTTCCATAAATCTCTCAAACGGCGACGGCCTCGCGCTAACCGAAAACAACCTCACACGCAAAAATGCGTTGTCAAGTATAGCAAACGGAGGGCTGAAGTCAGGAGTCTGGAACAAAGGGCCGCGAGCGGCTGCTTACGAAATTCTTCACTCTCAAATTCTGAAATTCTTTACTTTCAAATTCCCACTCCTGCTTTCTGCCTCCTGCTGCGCCTTATTGTTCTTCCATCAACTTTTCCAGCGTCTCCGCCATTAATCGTTCGTTCGGGCCGCCGACGCCTGTTCCGATGTGGCGGACGATGCCGCGACGGTCAATGATGACGGCGGTCGGGATGCCCGCGATGCCGTAGTCGCGATGTGTGTTGTCGTTGCCCGCGACGGCGATGCCGTAAGGCAGGCGATGCATACGCTTGAAGCGTTGCAGGAATCCAAACTCGTATTCCTCGTCAACAGACTGTCCTTCGGCCTGCCCGTAGTATTTCGTGATGCCGATGATGATGAGTCCTTTATCTTTATACTTCTCGTGCCACTCGGTCAGGCGCGGAAAGGCGGCGATGCAGGGCGGACACCATGTGGCCCAGAAGTCTAACAGTACGACGCGGCCGCGCAGGCTGGCGAGTGTTGTGGGCGTCTGGTCAATCCACTTGGCGATTGTTATCTCAGGCGCAATCTCGCCTTGCAGCTTCAACTGCTTCTGCTTGCGCTGCAACTCCGCGAGCACGGGGCGCTGCTCGCTTGGGTCTTTAACGTGTGTCTTGAGATTCGCGATGGAATCTTCCACCAACTTGACGGCATCGCTCTTGCGGCCTCCGTCAACGAGCACGTTGACGAGGCGCGTGGTCGCGTCGCTGTAGAGCCGGGCGGATTTTCCTTCGAGCGCCAGACGGCGCACTTCTTCCAGGACGGCTGCGGCCACGGTGACAGGCTTCTTCGTGTCCTGATAAATCTCCACGAGAGCGTTGCCCGCGTTGAAGAGCCAGTAGTCGCGGAGGTTGGAGTTGGTCGCGGTCGGCTCGACCGTCTTGGCTAAGCGGAATGCTTCTTCGGCGTGAGCGAGAGCGCGGTCAAACTGCTTATTCTTGCGGTAAGCTTTGGCGAGCGAGTGTTCGATGTTGACGTGCTCGCTGGCCCGGCGCGGCTCGTTGGCTGTGTAATCCTTAAGCGCCGCTTCGGCTTCTTCAAGACGGTTGTCTTTGGCCGTGTCGAGCGCAATGATGTAGCGCGCTGTCTGTGCGCGTTCGCTCTTCGCGGCCTTCTCCTTGAGAAAGCGGTTCAGGGTTTCGATGGCGCGTTCCTGATTATCGGAGAGGTGATAGAGCATGCCGAGGTAGTAGAAATCTTCGCCGTTGAGGCCGGAGCGCATGCTGAGTTGTGTGGCGTTGAGCGAGGCGAGGCGGCGCTGCTCTTGCAGCGTTTGGTCCAGCAGCTTCGGGTCAAAGGGCGTCTTCCGTGCGGTGAATTCCTTAAACTTCTTGTCTGCGTAATCGGAAGCTTCTGTGTAAAGCTCGGCGGCTGTTGGTCCATCTGCGGGAGCGCTCGTGGACGAACTGTTGGTCGCGCCGCCGGGTGGAATCCTGCGTGCCTGCGCGCGAAGCTCCTGCGGCGCAAACGTCTGGAGGGAGGCCGCAAAGAGAAGGATGAAAACGAGGCGATGTTTCAGCAAGATCTTTTCCTTCGGATTAATTGACGAGAGCCGTCTGAAAACGGTCTGGCGAAAAGGCGCTCAACAGCGCGTCATGCTCCGGCGCGACGCCGCTGGCAACCTGTTCGCAGATTAACTCTGCCGTGACGGGAGCGAGCAGAATCCCGTTGCGATAATGGCCGGTCGCGTAGACGAGGCCGTCTATTTCGGCGCTCATGCCGAGCACAGGCAAATCGTCTTCGGCGCGTGGACGCAAACCAGCCCAAACGTCCAGCAGCGGCAACTCCCCGACAAGGGGCGCAATCTCAAGCGCCTGCGCCATGATGGCTTCGAGGCCGTGGCCCGTCACGCGCTTGTCGTAGCCTGCGTGCTCGACGGTCGAGCCTGCCAGAACGCGCCCGTCGAGCCGTGGCACGACGTAGCCGCGCGGGCTATAAATAACGTGACGGAGGCTGCGCGGGTTCGCTTCAAAACAGAGTATCTGCCCGCGCACGGGTTCGATGCGAACGGGCGGCACGCGTTTGTCCGCCGTTGTTATCAAGGAACTCCATGCGCCGCCCGCGATGACGACGACAGGGGCGCTTAATTGGCCGCGCGAAGTCTCTACGCCGCGAACGCGCCCGCGCTCAATTGACAGGGATTCGACGTGCGTGCCCATTAATAAACTGACTCCGAGACGGTCTGCCGCAGCCGAAAGAGCAGCGACGAGCCGACGGTTTTCGACCTGCCAGTCGCGCGGAAAGCGCAGGGCTGAGCGCACGCCTTGCGAGAGCGATGGCTCAAGGGCGCGTGCTTCAACGGCGTTCAGATGCTCGACGGAGAGCCCCGCGCGAGTTTGCCAATCATAACGACTGCGCGCCGCCCGCTCGTCTTCGTCGTTGAAGGCTAAAAGCAGCGTGCCTGTCTGCTCAAGCTCTATGTCAATGCCTGTTTCTTCCAAAAGGGCTGCGGCGAATGACGGGTAGAGGTCGCGGCTGCGGCAACAGAGTTCGAGGAAGGCGTCCGCGTGATCTGCTTCTACCTGCGGGGCGAGCATACCGGCGGCAGCATGCGATGCTTCAAGACCGAGACGGCCGCGCTCAAGGAGCGTGACGCGCGCAAGCCCGCGCAGCCTGAGCGCACGCGCAATCGCCAGCCCTATAACGCCGCCGCCGACAACGATGGCGTCCGCCGGCGCTTCCGCGAATCTTTCCTGAGTTAGCATGACAGGGAACTTGACTGTGGTATGATGCAGCCTATCCTAAAGCAATCAGCCGTACCGATTTTCGGCAGTCAGCCTTTGAGTTTGATTCACTCGCTGCTGCTCAAGTCTCAGGGCTGAGCGCTGAGACTCGAAAGCTGACGAGCTAATGGCAAAACATACTATCACACTCATCCCCGGCGACGGCATTGGCCCGGAAGTCTCTTCGGCGGTCGTGCGGATTATCGAAGCGACGGGCGTCGAAGTCGCGTGGGAGACGCACTACGCAGGCGCGCAGGCGCTCGAAAAGTTCGGCGACACGCTGCCCGCGGACCTGCTCGAATCCATCAAGCGCAACAAGGTCGCGCTCAAGGGGCCGATTACGACGCCCGTCGGCAAGGGCTTCACCAGCGTCAACGTGGGCCTGCGCAAAGCGCTCGATTTATACGCCAACCTGCGACCCGTGCGCGCTCTGCCGAACGTGCCTTCGCGCTACCCTGAGCTAGACCTCGTGGTGGTGCGCGAAAATACGGAAGACCTCTATTCGGGCATCGAGCATGTCGTCGTGCCCGGCGTGGTGGAAAGCATCAAGATCATCACGGAGAAAGCCTCGACGCGTGTGTCGCGCTTCGCCTTCGACTACGCGCGACGCGAGGGGCGCAAAAAGGTAACGGCCGTCCACAAGGCCAACATTATGAAGCTCTCGGACGGACTCTTCCTTGACTGCTTTCGCGCGGTCGCCAAGGATTATTCCGAAATCGAAGCCGACGATAAGATTGTTGACAACGCCTGCATGCAACTCGTCATGCGCCCCGAACAGTTTGACATCATGCTGCTCGAAAATCTCTACGGCGACATCGTTTCAGACCTCTGCGCGGGCTTAATCGGCGGGCTTGGGTTAGTGCCCGGCGCAAACATAGGCGAGCAGGGCGCTGTCTTCGAGGCCGTACACGGCTCAGCGCCCGACATAGCGGGACAGGGCATCGCCAACCCGACCGCGCTTTTGCAATCGGGCCTGCTGATGCTGCGCCACATAGGCGAGCGCGAGGCAGCGGAGAGAATAGAGCGCGCGATGTTGAAGGTCTTCGAGGAAGGCAAGACGCGCACGCGCGACATAGGCGGTCAGTCAAGCACAATGGAGTTTGCCGAGGCCATCATCGCGGCACTTTAGACGCAAACTCTGCGACACTAATTTCTAACACTCGAAGACGCCGCAGAGTTCTTCAACCTCGTACTGGAACTGAACCTCTCCGCGCAGGAGAAGACAGACCTCTTTGCCTTCCTGCGCGTCCTGTAAAACGAAACATCCATTGCGCGCCGCCGACAGACGAAAGCGTGGCTACTCGAACTTGAGCAGCCACGCTTTCATAGTCGGGCAAGTGTCCACGAGAGGCGTTCACGCACATTATTGCTGTTGAGGTCGAAGCGCACGCCATTGTCAAGATTCGTCAGCCGAAAGCCATCGCCGGAGACATCAATGACAATCGGTGAGTAAGCCACAACGGTGCAGTTTGAGTCACCAATCGAATCTGCGTGCTCTTCGGTCTTCGTACAAAAGTCAACGCCACTAACACGACCAGAGCACGTCTTAGGAAAGTATTGTGCGATTACATCCTTGGGTGTCTCTGTGGCAGAAAGTATTGTGTTTCGCCAAACGCACTTGTTGCCATAACTGTCGGTGGCGGTGCAATTCTCTACTCTGATGTCCTTATCTTTGTATGTGCATTTCGGAATTTCGGAGTCCGGGGCAGGTCGTAGCTTTGTTGTTTGATGGCGTGCTGTGCCTGTGACCGTTTTGCCTTCCTTGTGTTTCTGCTTGAAGGAGGCAGACGCGGTACTGGAATCCAGTGGTCGGGGTTGTCAGGGTCGCGCTTGAGAATATTTCCAGTCTGCCAATAGCTATCGGGGTCGCCCTCAAAATGCACTTGATAGACCCTGATATTCATTCTCGTGATGTCGGTGGCGGCGTGGTGGCGTGCCAGTTGAGCGCGCAGGTCATCGCGGTCTTTGTCGCTGAGCACGAAGTCAAGGGTTTCGCCCGGCTGTAGTGTTTTCGGTTTGACGAAGCCGGGCGGATAAGACTGGCCCGGAGGCAGGGTGCGCGCTCCATAGCTGATATAGACTCCGGCGTTGACGGGAATGCCGTTTCTCTCGCCGTATTGAACGCCCAACAGGACGGTCAGACGAGCGACGGGTTTATCGAAGACGTTCTTGACCGTCACCGTCAGGCCACTCAGCCAGTCGGCATCGCCATAAAACTTCGCATTCGGGGCGACCAGCACGCCTTTGACTTTGACGGCTACTATTTCGACGGGTGGGTCTGGATAGGTGACGTGCTCTAAGACTCTCTCTCTGCCGCCCTGCGCTCTGCCGAGGGCAGACAGCGACAGCACGAGCGCACAGGCGAAGACCAACTGTGCAAGGCCCTTCAAGTTCGCAGACATGATTTGTTCTCCTTTGCAGTTGAGCAGGAAGTAAACATGCTAACGCAGCTCCTCGCTGCAATTCAATAGCTTGCGGAAGGTCGCAGGGATGAAGGAGGCAAGCTCGGATGTTCATCCAGAGCAGCCACGCTTTCGTCCTTCATCCCTGCGGCCTTGCCGTCTTACGGAATTGTGATGACGCTCACGGTGTCAGACCACTGGCCGACGGGCGCATCGTTGTCGTAGTAGCGCATGCGGTACTCGCGCGTTTCGGGCGTGCCGGCCTGCGCGGGCTGGCGCGCGTCGAGGTATGGGCTGCTGAGGTCTATGCCGAGGAAAGACCAGTTAGGCTCGCCCGTGCGCTTGGATTCTATCCAGACGCCATCGAAGCCGCCCTTGACGAAATCAAGTCGCACCTGATGAAGCGGCAGCACAACGGCTTTGAAGGTCGGCTTGGCGGTCGTCGGGTCAACGGTGTTGCCATCGTCTTTGCCGGTGATGCCGAGGTCGTCTCCGATGTCTGCCGTGTAGGCGGGCGCGGCCTTGATGCGTGCAATCAGTTGGCGCAGTCGCGGGAGGATACCGGGCGCAACAAGTGCGGGCGGTGTCCCTGTGGTCGGTGTGGTGGGCAGCGCGCCGCCGGGCGAGCCGAGCGGTCCGTTCTTCATCAAGTCCTTGTAAGAGTAACGCGCGTCGAGGCCCGCCTTGGAGGTCGGAATCATGTCCGAGATGATGTAATCGAGCATCGCCGCATCAGCCTGCACGGCTGCCACTTCGGCGGCAGTAAAGCCTAGCGCGGGGCCATGCGTGGCGAAGGCTTGCGCGAAGGTTTTCATCCAGATAACGAGTTCTGCTTCACCTTTAGGGATTGCCATACTTTTATTCTCCTGTTCAAGAAAATAGTGGGAGACCTGGAAGCGCAAGACGAGCCTCGCGCCCCGTGAAAGTTTGCGACACCCTCTGGGCTGGAAAGTTTCAGACTGACAGCAGGCGTGCGCTAATTGTGAGCGGCCTTGAGCAGCGCGCACACTGTACAGCCGCACGCGTTCAACTTCCGGGCAGTTGTGAGAACCAGCTGAACACGCGTGCGCGCCAATTCTGCCAAAACAACGACTTGCTGGCAACACTTTTCTGCGCCGCCATCCCACACGCCCGCGCCACGCGTGACGCCGACGACGCCACGGGGACGGCGACGACATCACGAGACGCTCCGCCAACACCACGGGCAGCGCATCTCACGCCACGGGCGGACTGTCCGACGCCACGAGACACTTGTCCCACACCACGGGACGGTCGTCTCGCGTCACGGGACGCTTAGCCGCCGCCACGGGCAAGGTTGCCCGCGCCGTGGGACAACCTTGCCCGTGGCGTCGGCCACTCCGCCCACGGCGTCAGCCACTCCGCCCGACCCACCAGCAACCTTGCCCGACCCTCCGACAACTCCGCCCACGCCGTGGGCAACGTCGCCCACGCCACCGGCAAGTCCATCCCACGACACGAGACACCCGTCCCACGCCGCCAGCCACTCGCCCGCGCCACGGGACGAGCGGCTGACGCCACCGGCAAGCCTCTCCCACGCCACGGGCAACCTTGCCGACGCCGTGAGCAGACTTGCCGACGGGTCGGACGGAGCGGCTGGCGGCTCGGACGGACTTGCCCACGCCACGGGCGGCGCGTCCCGCGCCACCGTCCAACCCGCCCACGCCCCGCGCAGCAGCGCCCATCTCGCCGTCTAACTGTAATCCATCAAGAATTTAGCCCCTTGCCTCCACTTCCCGCCCCGCCTCCGCCTTGACACCACCGCCCCGCCCGTCATAAACAACGCCCTGCACGCCCGCCCCATCAACCACCCGCACCCCGAAAGAGAGGCTTCCTATGTCAACTCCCACACCTACGCCCGGAGAAACCTTCGTTCATGCGTTAAGTAGGGGCAGGGGAAGAAGTGGATTGATTCATGTCGTCGTGCCGTGGTTGATTCGATGAGGGGATGAGTCAGCCGGTATGAAGAATTGAGTCGGGCGCTCCGTCGGCCTCGTTGCTTGACAGCTTTGGAGGGTGCGGCTTACTCTGCCCGTGCTTCCGTTGTTCGATAGAGAGGAACGAACGGCTTCTCTCCCGACCCGTCAGTTGTCGAATCCGTCCGCCAAAGATTTTCACTTCGTTCAGCAGCCCGCGCATGGGCGTTGCTCGCCGGATGAGTTGGCGCTTCCGAAGTGCCGGCCGTAATAAGGAACATCATTCAAATGGCCCACCAACGAAACTATCAAACGCTGTGTCTGCGAAACGTCGCGTCAGGCTCGCAAAGTCGCCTGCTGAGGGTTGCTGTGTGCTGCCTGCTGGCGGTGTGCATGGGCTTGATGGCGCTCCAGCCCGCGCTGGCCGTGACCATGACGTATTATAGCCTTCCGACCTCCGGCAGCTACCCTTACGGCATCACGCGCGGGCCTGACGGCAATCTATGGTTTGCAGAGAACGAGGTGAACCGCATCGGGCGCATTAACATGGCGGGCGTCATCACGGAGTTTACCATCCCGACGCCGGATAGCGGGCCGTTCTGGATAACGAGTGGGCCTGACGGCAACCTCTGGTTTACGGAAGTGGACGCAACGCAGATTGGACGCATTACTCCGGCGGGCGTCTTCACGGAGTTTCCTGTCCCGACCGCAGGCAGCCGTCCCAGCCATATCACCAGCGGGCCTGACGGCAATCTATGGTTCACGGAAGAGATTGGCAATAAAATCGGGCGCATTACCACGGCGGGCGTCGTGACGGAATTCAACATCCCGACCACGGACAGTTTTCCGCGCGGGATTGTGAGCGGGCCGGACGGCAATCTATGGTTTACAGAATCGGCCGGCAATAAGATTGCACGCATCACCACTGCGGGCGTGATTACGGAGTTTGTCGTGCCGACGGCCAGCAGTCGTCCTGTCTTTATCACCGTAGGGCCGGACGGCAATCTATGGTTTACGGAGTCCAACACCACCAAGATTGGACGCATCACAACCGCCGGAGTCATCACCGAATTCACCGGGACGATCTACGGCCCGCTCGGTATCGCTACCGGCCCGGACGGCCATCTCTGGTTCGGCGCGTCCTTCACGAGCCAAGTCGGGCGCATTAGTACGAGCGGCGTCTTCAGCGAGTTCATCATACAGCCGACGATGGGCTCTTACGCGTACCAGTTCGTCGCAGGCTTCGACAATAATCTCTGGGCCACAGACGCCAACGGCAGCCTCATCTACCGCTTCTTTCTCTACTCGCGCGCAGACTTCGACCGCGACCTCGCCGCAGATGTCTCCGTCTGGAACCCTACGAGCGGCAACTGGAATATACGCCGGAGCACGGACGGCAGCGTGCACACAGTCTTTGACTGGGGACGCGGCAGCCTCGGCGACAAGCCCGTTCCCGGCGACTATGACGGCGACCTCAAGACAGACATCGCCATCTATCGCGCGTCCGAAGGCAACTGGTACATCATTCAATCGAGCACAGGCACGCCCCTTATCAAAAACTGGGGCGGCGTCGCGGACGACGTGCCCGTTCCCGCAGACTACGACGCCGACGGCTTAACGGATGTCGCCGTCTTCCGCAAGTCCGAAGGCCAGTGGTACATCCTTCAGAGCAAGACCAACACGGGGCTTGTGCGCGGATGGGGACTCGCCACCGATAAGCCCGTCCCCGGCGATTACACGCGCGACGGGCGCGCAGACCTCGCCGTCTATCGCCCCGGAGAGGGCAACTGGTACGTGCTCAGCTTGAGCGGCTCCGCGATGGTGCGCAACTGGGGCACGAGCACAGACAAGCCCGTTCCCGGCGACTACGACGCAGACGGTCGGACAGACTTCGCCGTCTTCCGCCCCACAGACGGCAACTGGTACATCAAGCGGAGCACCGACGGCAACGCCATCGTCCGCAACTGGGGAAACGCGACAGACATTCCCGTTCCCGCAGACTACGACAACGACCTCAAGACAGACATCGCCGTCTGGCGTCCATCGGACGGCAACTGGTACATCATCGGCAGCCGCACCAACACCGCCATCCTCTACAACCTGGGCCAGTCAGGCGACGTGCCCGTCCCTTCAGCTTACCTGCCGCAGTAACAGCAGAGATGCGTGACGAGTGATGAAGGATGAAGGAGAGGCTACTCAATATGAGTAGCCTCTCCTTCATCCTTCATCTCTTATGCCTTGCCGTGTGGCCTTCCTAGTTGTCTTCCTAGTTGCCTTTCAGTCCGCCGCCTTCGAGCGCGGTGTAGGTGTCCGGCGAGAAGAGTCCGAGCCATGGGTCTGAGCGCGGCGTGAGGAAGAGTTCCTTGTAGACGCGTTCGTTGAAGCCTTCGAGGTTGTTGCGCAGGCGCGAGGAGAGCAGCCACGCGTGTAGCTTCGTGTGCATCAGGTATTCGTTGCGCACTGTGTCGAGCGCGATGTAGCGCTCGAAGTTGCTGACGAGGCGGGAAAGTTGCTCGTCCGTTTGCACTGTGGTCGCGCTCTGCGCGTCGAGTTGCGAGAGGGTCTGGCGGCGTATCAGGCTGATGCTGGCCGGGTCG
This sequence comes from Pyrinomonadaceae bacterium, assembly GCA_036382855.1. Lineage (GTDB taxonomy): Bacteria > Acidobacteriota > Blastocatellia > Pyrinomonadales > Pyrinomonadaceae > DASVTR01. The sequence goes on from DASVPO010000006.1 coordinate 456,897, forward strand.
AGTTTGGCGTCAGCAAGATGGAGCGCGGCGATTTTGTTCCACGTCGCGTTGTCCGTGGCCGCCTCAAGAAGTTGCGGCTCGTAGGTAATCGAGTTGATGATGCTGACTTCGGTGACGGCCTTCGACATCGCGCGCCTCGATGCCGCACGCGCCGTCGGCGTCTCGCCTTCCGCCTGCTCGCCGTCGCCCGCAATCTCCGCCGGAATCTTCCCGCCCGTCTTCTGCACGTCCGCGCGCCACGCCTGCACGATGGCGTCAATGCGCGACTGATGATAGCGGCTCAGGGTTGCCGCGCGCTGGCCTTCGTTTTGCGCGGCGGTCTGTCTGGCGACCGCTTCAGCCCGCTCCAACTCCTGTAGGAAAGCGCGCGGGCCGTAGAGGCCGGGGAGCGCGTCAATGGGACGGCCTTCCGCATCGAGGATGTAGTGGATGCTGTTGCCTGTCAGCGTACGCTCTAGTTTGCGCCCGTCGCCGTAGTCAATGATGACGCGCGGCACTGGACGCACGGATTTCCAGTGGAGTATGAAGCGCTCGCGCAGCACGCTTGAGATCTGCGGGTTACTGTACAGCACCGTGCGGAAGAAGCGACTGTTGGCACAACTGAATTCTTCGTTGAGATTGCCGAGCAGACGCAGGGAGAGAATAGGCTTGCCGCTCTGACGAGATGCGGCCTGAGCCTGCGCGAAATCCGTGTACCAGTAGAGGCCCGATGCTGCGCTGTCATACTGCTGGCTGACCGCATCGAGCGCCGCGCGCAGGCGTTGCCATGCCACATCATCCTTCGTCGTAGCGGCGGCCGCCGTGTGGCGCTTTATCTCATCGGCATGAACGGCGAGCATCGTTTGCAGCCCCGTTGGGCCCATCGCTCTGAGCGCGGCAATCGCGGCCGCCGATTCAGCCGCGTTAGCCGAAACGGCTGAGCGAGCCAGCGCTTCGGGCTGGCCGCCTCCTCTCGCCTCGGCGGTCGTTAAGCTGAAAACTAAAGCGAGGAAAGCGAAAGCCGTTGCGGAATGTTTGAGACGCATCTTTATTTCTCCTGCGGAAGCGAGGGCCAGCCCGTGTCTGGGGAGACGCGCTTGATTCGTCGTTCGGATTCTTCATTTAACGCTTGACCTGCGTCCGGGCGACCTCTTGCGCGTTATTGACGGGCTTTTGGGGAGACTTTTGCTGAGAGATAAACTGTAGTAGCAGTGATTGTCCCTGCTCATGTATGCACACACGGACAGGGAGAATCACTGCTACTACAGTTATTCCAGTTTTTTTGAAGGCTCTGACTTAACCGGCTGCCTTCGCGCGCGTAATCCAGATGCTACGCTGGTCTTTGTTGCTGACGATGTAGCCGACGAACAGTTGCTCGCCGCCCTTCGCGATGGCCGGAAGCTCTGCACGGTCGGCCAGCGTCGTGCTCTCGGTCGCCCGTTCGGCGTTGGCCGCGAGGCGTGCGCTTAAGATGCGCGGCTCTTTCTCTTCGTCGCTCTCCCAGACGGCGAGCAGGTTGTTCTGTTCGTCCAAGAGCAGAGAGGGATTGCCGCGCACCTGCCCTGCTGCGAGCAGCTTGCGCGCGTTGAAGGTCTGGGCCATGTCGCGCGACTCGGCCCAGTAAAGCCCGGCGCTGCCGCCCTCGCCAGCCGTGTACCAGACCGCACGCAGCGCGCCATCTCTGGTGACAGCGAGCGCAGGGCCGGAGACAGGACAACCCGTAATCTTCCAGTTGTCGTCGCTGATGACCTTTGGCGCTGTGAACGTCTGTCCGCCGTCCACGGATGAAGAGACCGCTATGTGACGGAAATCTCCGGGCAGGACTTGCCGCCAGCCTGCGTAGACCTCATTGCCGCCTCCTGCGACGAGCGCCGTCTTGCAGCACGGGCAGGCTTCTCCGGCCAGACGCTTGTTGGCGGAAAACGTGCGCCCGCCGTCCGCAGAGTGTGCGAAGAAGACTTCGCTGTTTGGCTCCGCGTGCTCCATCGTCTTCTGGTTCGCGCCCGGCAGGTGTTCGGGCAGCGGCGGCACGTTGCGTTCGTCCAGCCACGCGACGTAGACACGATTGTCCGCAGAGACGGCCAGCGAGTGCATACCGTGGCTCGCTGGCTTTTCGTCGTCGTTGACTTTCACGGGCGCGTCGAAGCTGCGGCCCTCGTCGCGCGAGGCGGAGAGGTAGAGCGTCGTCGCGGGGCCTTTCTCGGCGGCGCGTGCGGTCCAGCCGACGTAGACGGTCTTGTCTGGTGCAACGGCGATGGTCGGCGGGTCGCCGCGCCAGCCCTTCGCTTCGCCCGCCTTCGGATTAACGCGGACGGGCGAGCCTGCCATTCGTCCTTCACGGTCAAGACGCGCGACGAAAACGTCCGCCTGCTTATTTGCGCCGTGCTCTATCCAGACGATGTAGGTTGTGCCGTCGCGTCCCGCTGCGAGACTCGGCTCGGCAGCGTCAACGTTCTCGGCGGAGATGCGCAAGGGCTGCATCATGCCTGCATCCGTCGTCGCCTGATGCGCGTGGCGCGTGCAGCCTGCGGTCGCAAGCATCAGGAAGATGATAACGACGCACGTTGTCATGTTCGTCCGGCGTGCGCGTGTGTGTGCCTGTTCGTTAGACATAAAACTTTCCTTACATTCCTTCGAGTTTGTCGGCGGCGTTTCTCATGGGGCTTCACCCGGCAGTAGAAAGCCGTACTTGCGCATGATGGGTCGCCCTTGCGGGCCGTTGATGAAGGCTGCGAAGGCGCGTGCCTGCTCTTCGTGCTTCGTGCTTTTGACGACGGCGAGCGCCTGATTGAGCGGCTTGTGCAGTTCTTCAGGAATAAGTATCCAGCGCCCCTTGCTCTGCATACTCAAAGAGAGCGCGACGATTGCCACATCAACGTTGCCCGTCTCTGCATACTGCAACGTCATGCGCACGTTCTCACCGAGCACCAGCCTCTCCTTCACGGCATCCCAGATGCCTGCTGACTGCAAAGCCTCGCGCGCCGCAATGCCGTAGGGCGCGTGCTCAGGGTTGGCGATGGCGATGCGTTTGATGGCGGGCTGCACGAGGTCGGATAGCTTCGCAACCGGCAAGCCGCTCTCTTCGCGCAGCCAGATGGTGATGCGCCCGCGCGCGTAGAGAGCTTTGGTTCCGGGGATAATCAGCCCCTTTCGCTCAAGGCCGTCAACGTATTCGACGTTGGCCGCGGCGAAGACATCCATCGGAGCACCGTTCTCAATCTGCCGCGCCAGATTGCCCGTCGAGCCGAAGCTATAGACGACCTTGATGCCGGTCGCCTGCTCGAAACTGCGGCCTATCTCCTCAAAAGCCGGAGTCAAATCGGAGGCAGCCGCAACCGTTATCTCTTGCCGCTGCACGGTTGGCGAAGAACGAGAGCATGTCGCAAACAGGAGCACGAGCAAGATGCACGCTATGCCGGTAGCCTGTCTCATCATTGAGCTTTCGCGCGGTTGATTCCTCATCTTCATCGTGCTTCTAGAAACTGAAGCGCAGGCCAAGCTGTAGTTGTCGCGGGTCGCTGGCGGCTGTCGCGCGGCCAAAGGTTGCGAGCGGCGTCTGACCCGTGCCGAAGGTATTGTTCGGCAGTTGCAGGTTCGAGCGGTTGAGCGCGTTGAAGGCTTCGAGGATTGTTTCCATCTCAAAACGCTCTCTGAAACGAAAACGACGGCTCAAGCGCAGGTCGAGCGAAGCGAAGCTGAACGCGCGCCCGCTGTTGCGGCCAACGCCCAAGGGCCGGTCGTTAAAGTTAGTGTCGAAGTTGCGGTCATTGCCGGTCAGAATATTGAAAGGCAAGGCGGAAGCATACGAGAAAATGTAGCTGAGTTGAAAGCCCGAAAGCGCGCGGCGCAGACTGCCTGTGTGAGCGGGAGCGCGCGGCGCTGTGAAGGAGCCGCTGATGGTCAGGCGATGGCGTTGGTCGTTGTCGGAAGGGCCGCGCTCGTCGCGTAAGTCGAAATTGTTCTGCGGCGTACTGAAGAAGAAGTTGCCCGCGTTGTCAATTGACTTCGAGAAGGTATAGGCGAGACGAACGTCGGCCCATGAGCCTGCGCGCTTGCGGAAAGAGAGGATGAGCGCATCGTAGTAAGAATCGCCGGAGCTTTCGAAGCGGCTGATGTTGCCGGAATCAGGGTCGGGGCGACCCAAGTTGGGGATGCCCTGCTGCTGTGCCTGCTGTGCTGTGAGCGTCGGCACGTTGACGTTGCGCGAGAGCAGTAGATGGAGAGCGCGCACGTGAAGGTAGCCGATTGAGATGGAAGCATCGAGGGGCAACTCGCGCTCGATTTGCAGGTTGGCCTGCAAGCTGTAGCTGTTTTCGATGCGCGGGTCAATGCGCGTGACGTTTGGCTTCGTCAGCAGGTTCGATGGCTGCGCGGAGAGGACGTTGGGGAAGATGGGTGCGCCTCCTTGCGTCGGCTGTAACTGGATGACGGTGTACTTCGAGCCGTCGCGTTGTAGTGCGTTTGATGTCGCGCGCAAGGGGAGGCGGTCGAAGTAGAGACCGAAGCCTGCACGGATGACGGTCTTCCTGCGCGTTCCCGGCGCGAAGGCGAGGCCCACGCGCGGCGAGAAGTTGTTAAGGTCTGTCTGGATGGGGTCGGGCAAGAATTGCGCGTCGTAGCGCAGGCCCAGATTAACCGTCAGGCTGGCGCGCGGCCTCCATTCGTCCTGCACGAAGAGACCAAGGTTCGGGTTCGACTGAAACTGCGAGGGCGCGCCGAAGGCTTGCTGAAAACTGCTGTACGCGCCGCTCTCAAAATTGGCAAGCGAGGTGAAGGTATAAACGCCCTGCACAGCGCCGGGGAAGAGTATGTTGACACGGTTGTGTAGAAAATCCACGCCGCCTTTAAGAGAGTGTGTGCCGCGGAGGGTTGAGACGTTGTTGACCGCCTCGAAGAGATCTATGTCGCGCGCTAAGGGCGAGAAGGTAGCTGTGCCGAAGCTGGCGACGCCGGAAATGTTAACGGCCGGGCCAACCAAATCGTTGACGGGCGCGCTCAAGCGGCTGCGTGTGAACTGAAGGCGCGCTTCGTTGACCGTGCGCGACGAAAGGGTTGTGACGTTGCTGGCCGCGATGGTCTGGTCGCGATTATAGAGGCTTGTGCCACGGCTGACCGTGTTGAGGCCGCCGACGGTGCGTGAGTTGAGAGCGTTGATGTCGTAGAGGCTGTAGCGCGCGGCGGAGAGATTGGTGTTGTTGATGCGGTGGTCCAGACGCGCGAAAAAGTTTGTCGCATCGGAAGCGCCGGGGACGACGCCCGTTCCGATGCGCGGCCCGCGATAGCCGACCGCGTTCAGACGATTGTTGATGACGATGACATTGGCGGGCGCGATGGTGATAACGTTCGAGTCGTTACGGCGCGTCTGCTCGAAATTAATGAAGAGGAAAGTGGTCTCTCGTTTGAGTGGGCCGCCGAGGCTTGCGCCGTACTGCGTTTGCGTCAGCAAATCCCTGCGCGGCGCGAGTGGGTTGCGCGCATCGAGGCGCTGGTTGCGGAAGAAGCCGTAGAGACGGCCGCGCCAATCGTTAGTGCCGGATTGCGTAATGATGTTGACGACGCCGGAGGATGCGCGCCCGAATTCCGCGATGCCGCCTGATGTCACGACCTGAAATTCGCGTATCACTTCCTGACTGTAGAACGTGCCCGCGAGGTCGGCCGCATCATCATTGCTGGAAACGCCGTCAACGATAAAGCTGTTGTTGAGATTGCGCTGGCCCGCGACGGAAATGCCTGTGCCCTGCACGGCTGAAGTCTCCGCGAACCTTTGAGGGCTGCCGGTGTTGGCGCGCGAGACGGCGGGCACAAGCAGCGCTAGATCCAGATAGTTGCGGCCGTTGAGCGGTAGCTCGTCAATCTCGCGCGGGACGATGGTTTCGGCAACCTGCGTGCGCGCAGTCTCGACAACGGGCACAGCGCTTGTGACCTGAACACTGGCGGCAACGCCCGCCACCGTCATCCTGAAAGGCACGTCCAGCGTTTGCCCGACCGTTAAGGTCAACTGCTCTCTGATTGAAGCGAATCCTTCATGTTCGATTGTCAGTTGATAGGAGCCGACCGCGAGATAAGAGAAGCGGTAGCGGCCCGCTTCGTCGCTCTCGGTTGTTAGCTGCTGATTGCTCTCAAGGTTTTTGATGGTGAGCTGAGCACCGCCGATGGCCGCGCCGTTTATGTCTTCAACGCGCCCGCTCAAGGTGGCGGACGTAATCGTCTGTTGCGCCTGAGCCGGAGCGCAGACGGAGCAGTCGAAGCAGGCGAGGGCCAGTAGCAGAAGAATCAAGACGGCCTTCGAACTAAGAGCAAGACGCCCGCGACGCTCCCCTATGAAAGAGAACATGATTCGCGCTCTCCGTTTGAAATAAATGCCCGTCGAAAAATATGAAAGCACAACGAAGGCGAGGCGCTGGAGCTATGAGCACGGTAAGCATTCGCACACGCGCCCCAAGACGTAAGAGCTATCGCCGCCGCAGTTGAAACGGCTGCTCGCGATTCCGTTGTCTTTCATAAAGGCAGGCCCGCTTCAAGCCGTGCTGAGAAATTCAGACGGCGAAAAGACAAGTAGACTTCGCTTCGCCAACAGGATAGAGAGCGAGCGTGAAGCCACAGGCGCGAGCTGGTGCCTGATGATTAAGCGTAGAATTCGACGAGCGGGGCGGGCGGGCCTCGCGGGCTGGATTGCCGACCGTGTTCGGTCGAGGAAGATAAGAGGATGTTAAAAGAGCCGGGGCAGGCGGCGAGCGTGGGCGGGCGCGGGCGGGCGGCGATTGAATGTGCGGCCGACTCGCGCGGGCGTCTGCCTTGCGTGAGAGTTAAAACGCCCGCTGCACACTCCGCCGAGCACGGTTTGTCGAAGGCGCGTGCTGTGGCGCTGCTGGCCGTCTCGTTGTGCGTTTGCGCGCGATGCGGGGCTTGACGCTGTGCAGAAGAATGTTTCGCCGTCTGGCAATGATGAGATGAAGCGTCTGTCTCTGTGACGGTCTCTCTGACAGTCACGTTCATCTCCATGCGTTCGTGATGAGACGGATGCTCATCCGTGTCTGCGTCCTTAGTCGTCTCGATTGGTTGTGTGCTCGGAGGGACTGCGTTGCACGCGCCTGTTTCGTGTGGCGGCTTGGCGGCGCAGCAGTCCATCCGGCAAGCGTGCGTTGCGGTCAAAGCGCCCGCCGGAATCAGGCCGGAGAGCAGCACAAAGGTGAGCAACGCGACCGCAAAGATGCGCGCGATGCCCTTCGTGCTTATCCAAACCTTGCGCGGGCGAGACAACAACTGGAAACGCTCCGTTCAGGAGAGCAATCGAGAGAAACGTTGGCTGCTGCGGATTTTGTCACAGGATGGACGAGAAGCGCAAGACGCTCTTTCACGGTCTTTGAAAGACTTTTGCGAACCGCTGCCGCGTAGTTATCATGCAGCCGACGGCAAACAGCTAATCTCTCGTCTGCATCCGTGCGGGCCGTCTTGGCCCATGACCTTGAACGGTCTTGCCAGGCCGGCCCGCACGTTTGTTAGCGCTTTACTACTTCGCAGGGGCTGCGCTTGGCTTGGCTGCGTCAATGTCGCCCGCGATGACGATGGTCAGTTGGTCTGGACGAAAATACTTGCGAATCGCAGCATTGACTTCCTCGACCGAGACGGCCTGAATAATCCGCGGGTAACGGTCAATGTAGTCTGCGCCGAGCTTGTAAAACTCTCCGTTCCACAAGGCCGCGGCCAGCCCCGCGTTAGTCCCCAAGCCCACTTTGAAAGAGCCTATGGCGGAGGATTTCTCGTCCGTGAGTTCATCGGGGCGAATGCCGTTTTTGACGTAATCGCGCAGGACGTTCAGAGCGGAGTTAATCGCCTTGTCAACGTTGTTCGGATTGACGGAGACGCCTATGTACCAAGGGCCTGCGGCCAGAGAGGGCGCGCGGAAACGCGAGAAGATGCCGTAGGTCAAGCCTTCGCGGTCTCTGACCTGCAAGCCCAAGCGCGAAGAGAGCGTTGATTCGCCGAGCGCGCTGTTGGCTAAGAGCGCCGCGTAGTAGTCCTTCGAATCCCTACGCAAAGGGGCGGCCGAGCCGAGCAGAATGTCAACGTTGGCCTTGTCTTTCAAAAGCACTACGTCGCGCTTGCCGGCTGTAGTGGGCTGCGGGTCTGTGACGTTGATGTCAATACTCTGCGGCCCCTGAAATGTGCCGAAGACTTCCTCAAACTGTCTGCGCACTTCCGCACTCTTCACGTCACCCGCGATAGCCAGAATCAGAGAGCGACTGCCGTAGCGCTCCGTGTAGAAGCGGCGCACGTCTTCCACCGTGATTGATTTGATGCTCTGCATCAGCTTGTCGCCCGGATGCTGGTAGAAGGGGTTGGCCGGGTCGAAGATTAACTGCGTCAGTCGTTCGCGTGCGCGGAAGCCCGTGCTCGACTGCTGTTCCTGTATGGCGGCGATGGTCTGCTGTTTCAACTTCTCAAGCTCGTCTGCCGGAAACGCAGGCTCGCGCAATTCTTCACCGATGGTTCGCATCACGAGCGGCAAATCTTTCGAGAGCGCGCGGGCCACGACGTTGACGGCAAAAGGGTCTGCCGAAAAAGCAACTTCAGCGCCGACCGCTTCAAGGTCGCCCGCGATTTGCAGCTTCGTTCTCTTCCTTGTCCCGCGCTCAAGCATGGCGGCTGTTATCTGCGCGAGGCCGGGCTTGTCGCGAGGCTCAAAATATGAACCGGCGCGGAAAGAACCTCGCAGCGAGAACGTAGGCGTCGCAGGATTTTCCAGTACGAGAACGGTCGCGCCGTTCGGCAACTCCGTTCGATTAATACGCGCGGCCAGATTTGATTGGCCCACGCTCTCCGGCGTCAGAGCCTCAACGGCATCCGAAGACTTATCGCCGCGCGGCGCAACCGCACGCTGCTCTTTGGCCTGCGGCGTCACGGAGCCGCCAGCACGTTCCTTCTCATCGCTCGATTCGCCATGAGCGCTCGCGGCGTCATCCTTCGCCTTCGGTTCGTGATGAAACTGCATGCGGCGCGGCGAGACGCTGTGTTTAAGAGCGTCCGGCTTCGCCCCGTCTCCATTATTACTACTACTGCCGCCGCCCGCCTGCTTCGGAATGAAGTGGCCGACGGTGCGGTTGTCTTCCGTGAAATACGTGCGCGCGACGCGCTGCACGTCCGCTGGCGTCACCTTCCGTACGTTCTCTTCATAGCGGCTGAAGAAGCGCCAGTCAGCGACCGCTTCGGCCTCAGACAACTGCGAGGCGACCTCGCTTGTCCCGTCGCGGCTAAAGGCCACCTGCGCGATAATCTGCTGGCGTGCCTTCTCGACCTCCGCGTTCGTTAAGCCCTGCTCCGCGACGCGCGCAAACTCGCTCAGGATGACATCCTCAACCTTTCTGGGTTCAACGCCGGGGCTGACGGTCGCGTAGATATTAAAGAGGCCGGGGTCACGGTGCTGGTCAGCGACGGCGCGCACGTCAACCGCCAGATCTTTTTCGACGAGCGCTTGATAAAGGCGACTCGTGACACCGTTTGACATCGCCGTCGCGAGTAGCACGAGCGGGTAAATGTCGTTGCGCTCCGGCGGATTAGCAGCACGCTTGGCGAGGTCTTCGTGTGAGAGCACGTTCATTTGCCCGAGCACGCCCGGCGTATGAAAGGCTATCTGCACGAGCGCGAGTTCGCCGGCGCGACGGATCACTAAACGGCGTTCGCCCTGCTGCGGAGGTTCTTCCGTGTAGACCTGCGGAATAGGCTCTTTCGAGGCAGCGATTGAGCCGAAGTACTTGTTGATGAGCGTGAGCGCACCCGCGCGCTCGAAGTCTCCGACGAGAATCGTGGTCGCGTTATTCGGATGATAGAAGGTGTCGTAGAAAGCCTTGAGACGAGAGGTCGGCACGCCTTCGACATCCGCGCGCCAGCCGATTGTCGGATGATGATAGGGATGCTCGCGAAAGGCCGTCGCGTAGACGGCTTCGTCAAGGACTTCCGAAGGCTCGTTTTGCCCGCGCTCAAGCTCGTTGCGCACCACCGTCATCTCGGATTGACGGTCTGCGTCGGCGATAAACGCGTTGCGCATGCGGTCTGCTTCGAGCCGCAGGGCCAGTTCAATCTGGTCCGACGGAATAGTCTCGAAATAGTTTGTGCGGTCATACCATGTGGTCGCGTTAAAGTCTGCGCCGAGTTTTTGCAGGGTGGCTGCAATCTGCGTATTCTTCGCGCTGTTGAAGGTGGGCGTGCCCTTGAACATCATGTGTTCGAGGAGATGCGTCGCGCCCGTATAGCCGACCGCCTCGTTGCGCGAGCCGACGCGGTAGAGCACCATCACGGTCGCCACCGGCGCGACGCGGTTTTCGACAAGCAACACCTTCATCCCGTTCGCTAACCTGTACTCGCGAACTCCGTCCGCCTCCATCACAAACGTCACCCCGGCGGGCAATCGCTCCTCCTGCGCCATGACAGTTCTTTCTCCTTCGCTTTCGGCTCTCACAGTGGTTGACGCAAACAGCAGCCGCGCGCCCGAAAGCGCGACGAGCGCAAACGCGCACGCCAACCCTCGTTTCCAAACCATCTTAATAGTCTCCTCTTATTGAATACATGTGGAGGAATGATAACGCAAGTCTTGCGGCGGCCGGGAGAAATTAGAGCATGGCTGGCCCGTGCCCGTGCAGTTGAAAGAGAGGAAACAAACGGCACAAAGGCACACAAGCTTGAAACTCGTGTGTGCCTTTGTGCTGCTCATCGCTGACGCGTGAGCGCTACTGCTATTACTACTACTGCTGCTGCGGCTTGACGCCGTTAATGAAATCCTTAACGTCGCTGACAAACTGTTCGGGTCGTTCCCAGTGTGGAGAGTGGCCCGTGTCTGCATAGACTTTAAGGCGCGCGTTGGGAAGCGTAGTCGTCAAAGCGTCCTGTTCGGTTCGCGGGAAGATTGTTTCCTTATCTCCCCAGAGAACGAGCGTCGGCGCTTTGATTTTGCTCAACTCAGAACTGACATCGCTCTTCAGCATGCCCTCCATCAACGCACGCCAGACGCGCGCCGGAAGCTTACTGCTTTCCGCCATGACCCTTTCCATGAATTCCTCCGGCACAGGATGATAGACTGTGCTGGTCTGGAATTCGCGTATGAATTTCTCAGGCACGGGGTCTTTGAGCGCATTGACTGACTGCTGTAACTCGCGGACAGCATTGTTGCGCAGCGTGGTTGCAGAGCCGACGAGGATGAGCCGGTCAATGCGTTCGGGCGCAGTGAGCGCAACGCGTTGAGCGACGAAACTCCCCATCGAATGACCAACCAGCGTCACGCGTTTCAACTGGTTCGTATCCATAAAGGCCACTACGTCCGAAGCTAAATCGGACAAGTTGTAGCCGCTCGCGGGCCGTTCGGAATCTCCGTGGCCGCGCAGGGTAAGAGCGTAAACGTGGTAGTTTGCGCCGAGTGCCGCCAGCACGCGGCTGTATGAAAACCAGGAGTCGGAATAACCGTGAAGCAGGATAACTGGATAACCTTTAGCGTCGCCCTGCTCGGCGTATTGCATCCTGACGCCTGTTTTAAGCTTCACGTCAACCAGTCGCAAAGGCTGCACGTGATGGCTCGTCTTGAGAGTCGCAGTCTCCTTTGATTCGGACAAATCTTCGACGCTCAATTTCGTGTCGGCCTTCTCCCACGCCTTGTCGAATTCGCTTTGCACCATCTGAGCGGAAGTCTGCTTGCCCTGCCGCTTGAGGCTCTCGATGAGACCGAACAGCGCGCGGCCGTTGCGCGGGTGTTTCGATAATTCGGCACGGAAGACCTTCTCGGCCTCCGCATTGTCGCCGCTCGCGAGCAGCGCGCCGCCCAGAGACTCGCGGGCCGGTATGTCCCAGTCGGCAGGCTCGTTGTAGTTCAGAGCATCTTCCGCTTCGACCGCCTTGCGTAAGCTTGCGACGGCCGCCTGCTTGTCTCCGCGCGCGAGCGCGATTTTTCCGGCGAGCATCTGCTCTGCGACTTGCAGCACGCCGCGCGCCGTGCTGTTGCCCATGCCGGCATCCGCGGCCACAGTCGCGGCGACATCCCTGAGCGCTTTTAATTCCGTTTCCGCGTTTGCGGCCTGGCCCTTTCCGGCGTGGGCCATGCCGCGCGCGAAGTGCCAGAGCGCGGTCGTTATCTTCAACTCCGGCGCTGGCTGCGGCTCTTTCAAAATCTCATCCCAACGACGGAAACGCACGAGCGTGATGCTCACGTAGGGCGCAAACATTTCGAGCATCGGCATCGCCTTCAGATGCGGCTTGACGTTGGCTTCGAGTTCTCTGGCGGCCTTGATGGCATCACTGGCGCGGCCGTTCATGCCGTGGGCCGAGGCCAGAAAGTGTATGTTGTGGTTGTAGTACATCATCGGATAGACGCCGCGTGCGCCGGTCTTCGCGATGTAGTCGCGGTCAACGACAATCGCTTCGGCGTTTGACTGCGCGGCGGCCACGTAGTCGCCGGTGCGGACGTAGATGTGCGAAGGCATGTGCACGAGATGCCCGGCCGAAGGAGCAAGACGCTCAAGGCGCGAGGCCGAAGGCAGCGCGCGTTCAGGATTGGGCGAAGCCTCGACAGCGTGTATGTAGTAGTGGTTCGCGCCCGTATGATTGGGGTTGCGACGGAGCACGCCTTCGAGCACGCGTATAATCTCTTCCGTGCCTTCGGCGGGTTTGCCGTCCGACGACCAGAGTTGCCAGGGGCGCAAGTTCATCATGCTTTCGGCGTAGAGCGTCGCGGCATTGAGGTCGTCAGGGTAACGCTTGACCAGTTCGCTCATCGCGCTCTTGTAGGCGAGGGCCAACTTTTGACGGTCGGCCTGCGCATCGCTTGAGTATCTTTTCGAGAGCGCTTCGATGTAGGCGCGCTCGTGTTCGGAGGCGCGGGGCGCGAGCGCCAACGCTTTTTGCAGGGCTTCGTAAGCAGCCCTTTGCTGCGCGGCGTCGGCTTGCAGGTTGTAGTTCGAGCCCAAGGCGAGCGAGACGCCCCAGTGGGCCATTGCGAGTTGCGGGTCCAGTTCGGCGGCACGCTTGAAAGAGCGGACGGCTTCATCGTGGTTAAAGGCATAGATAAAGGCCAAGCCCTGATTGAAGAAGCGCTGTGCCTCTGCGTTGGCGGTAGAAATAGGATGATGAACGTCGCCAAGGCCGGAGACGAGCGCCGCCGGTTTCGTCTCTCCGGCAGGGTGTTGATGCTGGCCGAAGGTTGCGCCGCCGGGAATAATAATGAAGGCGAGCGCAAGTATGATGGTTATGTATCTCAGCAAGTATCTCATTAAAAGTTTCTCCTCATCCCGGCCCACGCGTCGGCAGAACGTTTATCATCTGCGTAGGCGCTTCAGCCGGGGAAAAAGTTTCAACGGGGCGCATCCCCGAATTATTGAGAAGTACGAAGAGAAGTCGTCAGCCGGCTCTGAATTTTCGTTGAAAAAGTTATGAAAGTCAGTAGAAGCAATGAACTCAAGCACTTAAATGGAAGCTCAGGGCAGCCGTCGAAGCTGACGGCTGCATCAACAAGCGTGATAATCTGTCTTCAAAGGGAGCGTTGTTAACAAAGATGAAACATGTCGCGATTCGCTACTGCGTGGTTTGAAACTACCTGCCGCGCGCCGCCCGTGTGGCGGACTTGCTCAAGCAGGAACTCGGAATTAAAGAAGTGGCGCTCGTCTCGGGCGAGCGCGGCGAATTTAGCATCTGGGTGGCGGAAAACCTTGTGGCCCGGAAAGACGGCCTTGAGTTTCCAGATGAGCAGGAGGTCTTAAAGGCCGTCCGCGACGCGCTCGACGCCTGAAGAATTTTCAACTGCGCTTGCGATGCTCGGCCAGCATGTTGCAGAAGAGAGCGCCCTGCTCTTTTGCGTCGTCTAAGGCTTCGTGCGTGTGCGGTAAATCGTCAAACCAGCGCGCGGGCATCGTCGTCTTCAACGTCTTACGAAAATCGGTCCTGAGCATCGTCCAAGCGAACGTCTTGATGTCCAGCCCGACAAACGAGAACGGACTCTCGCCCGCAAACCTGATGAGATACCACTGTATGAACATGAAATCGAAGACCGCCGGATAGCCCACGAAAACAGGAACGCCCGGCAAAGCCTTCAGCCACCTGACATACTCCCTGATGGCATCCTCCGGCTGCTGCAAATTCCGCCTTGAGGCTTCCCAGGCGGCAGGCTGCGTCGTCCACCATGCCATCGTACGCGGGTCGCCGGTTGCGCCGGGCAGCGTCGCGAGGTTGGCGGAAAACGTGCTGACGAGAGTTTTGTCCGCGAGGTAGGCGGCCGATCCGAAGCTCAACATGGAGTGCGGCCCCGGAATTGGCCCATCCGTCTCAACATCCGTACTGACGTAAATCTCTGTCATCAATCAAGCATCCTTTTCATTAACCGAAGAGAGCGGCGGCAAGTCATCGTTAATCACCGTTCGAGCAATTGCTGGCTGAGGCGGCTCAAATCCTGTAGATGGTCTTCGTCATGTTCGCGCATTTTATGGAGCAGCGTTTGCAGTGTGATTGGGCCAACATTTTCCAGAGTGCCACTGCGCTGTAAATCATGGGCAGAGAGACGACTGATGAGGCGCATGTTGCTTTCGCGCGCCAGCGCGAAAGTATCGAGCATGGTTGAGAGCGACTGGCTGTTGTAGTCGCGCTCGCGCGCCGCACGTCCGCCGTCGAAGTCCGGCAGAAAGGGGTCTGTCTCGCGCGTCAGTTTTTCGATGCGGACGGCGTAGCCCTCGCGCTCAAGGTCCGAGAGATGACAGACGTGCTCAAGGGCTGAAAATTCCTGTGCCGAAGGCTTCCAATGCGCGTCCATCTCAGGCAAGCTGCTCACCAACTCTCGGACGCGTGCGGGCGTTTCGGCCAGAGAACGTGCGAGCGATTGCAGTTCTTCCGTCTCCAACATCTTGCCGTCACCTTCTCTCATTGATGCTTGATGTCTATGACGAGGCGCGCGGGGTCTGGACGCGGTTCGGCGCGATAGGGCTTGCGGTCTGCGACCTCAATCAGCCACTCCAACTGCCCTTCGGCGTCGCAGACCTGCCGTACGAGCCTGACGGTTTTCAACTCGTCGTCCATCTGTACGCTCTCGACGCTCGTGCGCCCGTTCTCAAGACGCGCCTGCGCCGGAGTCATGCGCACCAAGAGCCACGTGCCGCCCAAAACCTTCAACTCGTCCGGGCCACACTTGCGCGTCAGCTTGTCAACATACTCGACGCGGAAGCCGGGCGGCAGTTCGCCATCGAAGTCGAAGACGACGCGGTCGAAGTCGTCGTGCAGGCCCGTGCGTATGCGTTGCAGCGTGGCTGGCTTGGGCGGAGCGGGGTCTGGCTTGAGTTGTTCGACAGCATCGGTCGTGCCTGTAAACTCTTCGGGCAATGGCGGCGGAGGCGGGCGTCTCTGTCGTCCAGCTTCGCGCCCGCCGGAGTCTCGATTCTCCTCGCGCAGTTGTGCGAGGTTCGGCTGCGGCTCGCCGCGACGCATGCGGCTCTCGCACCACGTCGCAAGGAGCGCAAACGCGACGATGCCGAACAACAATAGCCAGCGCTTATCACTAAACAGATTTTTCCAGCTTCTCATCTCTATGCTCTCCGGCCTCAGGCCGCACGGCAAACGTGCGTGCGGCGGCGGATTCCGTTAAATACGTGTTAAGGATGACGGCAGTTTCCCGGCGTCGGCGATTATGTCAATAAAGCTTTGCGAAGGGAAGAACGAGCGTGCAGCAACGGATAAACGGCGAGCAATGGAATGGAAGACAAATGCTCCCCGCTTCATCGCTCATCGTTCGACAGTTCGCATTTATTTTACGCGCGGGCAAACCCTTTTAACTTGGAGTGCCATCGAAGCCTTGAAGGTCAATTCAAGCTTAAGATAACCAACTCAGCCGTGCGCCCTAAGAGTTCTCTGTAATGGACGCCGCGCGAATTGTTCAGTCAGCCTACAAGCCGCAGTTCTACCCGAAGGAGTGTCAAGCTCATCATGCGCCAAACTCTCGCCAGCCTGCTTTCCATCCTTATCTTCGCGCTGCTCTTAACGCCCGCCGCCCGCGCGCAATCGGATAAGCCGGGCATCAAGAAAAGCGGCAAGACCACAGAGACACAAAAGCAGAAGAAGACTGAACCGAACGCGAGCGCCGACGCGCAGGAGGAAACCGAAACCGTCACGGTCGAAACGAATCTGGTCACGATTCCCGTCATCGTCAGCGACCGTGGCGACCGCTACGTCGCTGATTTGAGGCAGGACGAGTTCACCATCTACGAAGACGGCGTGCAGCAGCCGGTCGCATACTTCGACGCAGTGACCGCACCCTTCCACGTCGTTCTGATGCTCGACACAAGCGCCAGCACACAGGACAAGCTCAGCCAGATACAACGTGCCGCCATCCAGTTCACGGAAGAGTTGCAGCCAGCCGACCGCGTTAAGGTCATCTCCTTTGACGACCAGATTCGAGACCTCTGCGATTTTAGCAACGACCGTGCGGTCTTGCAGTGGGCCATCAAGGGCACGCGCCCCGGTCAGGGCACGAAGCTCTACGATGCTGTCAAGCTTGCCATCGGCAAACTTCAAAGCGTCAAGGGCCGCAAGGCCATCGTTATCTTCACGGACGGCGTTGATTCCTACAGCGACCGCGCCACCTACGAGCAGAATCGGAAGGCGATTGAGGAAGCTGGCATCATCGTCTACCCGATTCGCTACGACACGCGCGAGGATGTCGAGCGCACTGTGCGGCAGCAGCAGCGCTCAGGTCAGGCCGTTAACCTCGGAAGCATTCTCGGCGGCATCGGCGGAGGCGGCAATACAAACCGCACTCCGACGACGCCCAAAACCTTTCCCACCGAAGACGACAAATCGCTGCCCGTGCCGGTCGTGACGGGCCGCAGCAGCACAAACCCCGGCGGCATACGCTGGCCCGGCGGCATCACCATCACCGAAGACAAGCCCAACGAAGATTCGCGCGACAACCGCAACAACCGCGACGCGCGCTACCCTGACCGCCGCCCGACCACTATGGACACCATCACCGCCGAACTCGACAGGATGTACGAAACAGGCGATGCTTACCTTAACGACATGGCAAACGAATCGGGCGGCGCTCTCTATCGCGCCGACACGCTCTTTTACCTGCCCGATGCCTTCGCCAAGATTGCTGCGGAACTGCGCACGCAATACTCCGTCGGCTACTATCCGCAGCAGGCGGCGCGCGACGGCAAGTATCATAAGATTCGCGTCAAAGTTAGTCGCAAAGACGTTTCCGTGCGGGCACGCCCAGGCTATCGCGCACGAACCGCTGCCAGATAGCGAGCGCCAGCATACTTCTCAAAACTAAACTGCCAGCCCGCTTGTTGCTCTCCGCTAACGAGTAGCGAAGCGCGTGCGAATAGTCTAATATCCTGACCTGAAGTTCCCCTGAATAATTTGTGTCTGGGATTGTGGTTTGCGTGTGCGCTGTCGAAGACAGAGGTGCAGGCTCTTAAACGTATCCGATTGTGAGCCGGGAGGATTTTGGTTGATGTCTAGCGGCCGTCGTAGCGCTTTCGTTCTGTTAATCGTCGCCTTAATGTTTGGGCAGCTTTCGTGTCGCGGCTTGCTCGGAGATAAATCGGGCGAGACGGATACGACGGGCGGCGCGCGGCCCGCTCCGCATTTCAGGCCCGGCTTTAATCTCTTCAAGGTCGAGCAGGACATAGAACTGGGCCGTCAATCGGCCGCGAAGATTTCACAGCAGGTTCCGCTGATGCGCGACGAGCGGGTCGTTAACTACGTGCGCTCACTTGGCGCGAAGCTTGCGGCCAAAGCGCCCGGCCCTAATTTCCCTTACCAGTTTGCGGTCGTCGCCTCGAAGGAGATTAACGCGTTTGCGCTTCCGGGTGGCTATATCTTCGTCAATGCGGGCGCTCTCATGGCGGCGAAAAACGAGGGCGAGATAGCGGGCGTCATCGCGCACGAGATTTCCCACATCGCACTCCGTCATGGAACGAATCAAGCCTCGAAGGCTTATCTGGCGCAGGCGGGCTTAGACATCCTGCGCGGCATTGCCGGCGGCACGGACGCCAATCTGGGACAGGTAGTGGATGCAATCGGCGGCGCTGGCGCTAACATGCTCTTCCTCAAGTTCGGCCGCACGGCCGAGACGCAGGCCGACCTTGAAGGCGCGCACATCATGGTCAACGCAGGCTACGACCCGCGCGACATGGCAAACTTCTTCAAGACGCTCGCGGCGCAGGGCGGGCAGCGCACGCCGCAGCTTCTATCAGACCATCCAGACCCCGGCAATCGCGTCGCGGCCATTAACGAACTGCTCCCGCAACTCAAGATGACCCAGAACCCGACGCGCGATACGGATGCCTTCAGGCAGGTCAAAGCCTTACTGACGGGCAGCGCCGCTCCGCAGACTGGAAACGCTGGCGAGCCTGCACGCGTCGGCCCGCGCGACCCAAACGACATCAAGGGCGGAACAAGGCCAGAGCGTCCCTCTTCATCCTTCGGCGAGTTTCAAACGCGCGACGGCTCGTTTGCTCTGCGTTATCCGCAGAACTGGGACGTGCTGACGACAGATCAGGTGAATTTAATCTTCGCGCCCAAGGGTGCATACGGGCAGCGGGAGCAGACCATCTTTGTCACGCACGGTCTGTTTATCGGCGCGGTCGCGCCGCAGTCAGACAATCTTGAGGAAGCCAACGCGAAGTTTGTGCAGGAACAGATTGCGGTCAATCCTGACTTCCGCATCGTGCGTGCGCCGCAGGCTATCAACTTCGGCGGGCGTCGCGGCTATGCGACGATGGTCGCGGGGCCTTCGACCGTCACGGGCGTCGTCGAAGTGGACGTTATACACACGACCGCCACCTCCGACGGCAAACTCTTCTACGTCATCACGATGGCTCCCGAAGACGAGTGGCAAGCTTATCAACCCGCGTTTGAAGAAATCCTGAGAAGCCTGAGGTTGAAATAAGGTAAAAGGTAAAAGGCAAAAGGTAAAAGTAAGGGGAAGCCAGTTTTATTAAAAGTGGTTTTCGGCCTACCTTTTACCTTTTGCCTTTTACCTTTTTACTTCTCTTTTCCGGGCAGGGTGATTTGGCGGCGAAGGCTGCGTTGACGTTGTTGCGCTGTAGTTCTTTGTCGGGCCAGACTTCGGGGAAGGTGTAGCCTGGGCCTTTCGTGTATTTATGTTCTTCCCAGAGCCGCCTGCCTACTTCGTCGAAATAGATTCGATGCTCTAAGGTAGAGCCGTTGGCAGCGCCGCCGGTGATGAAGACGAAGCGGAGGCGGCCGGACTCGTCGTAGTAGTGCTCCCACTTCAAGGCGGAATCATCCGAGCCAGCCTGTTTTTCGTAGTAGCGCACGCGCCCGTTCGCATCAATGGCGAGCGTGCGCAGTCCGTCCTCATACGGCTCGCAGTATTCAAACTCGCGCGTCCTGACTTTGAAAGACTTACGGCTCAGGCCCGTCTTCACATTCTGAACGACGGCGCGCACGGCTTTAATCTTCGGATGCTGCTGCCAGTTTGCTTTCGTTACCTCTTCGGTTGCTTGCTGCGCCGTCGTATTAACGGCGGGAGCGTAGGCAGCGTTTGACGTTTGTGCCCTGCAAGGCGACGAAGCGAAACCCGACAATCCAAAGAGCAACAGCGAACAGGCTATCAGCCTCATGCAAAAAGTCTCCCTTTTATGTTAGAGGATGAAGTAAGAACGCGGAACGATGAACTGTTAAGAGCTTGCTTGTCGTTCATCACTGCCGCGTTCATCGTTCCTACTTCATCGTTTCCAGTTATCTCTTTTCAAGTTCGTCGGCAAGCGCGGGGGCGTTGTAGACCTTGCGGAGCGCTTCGATGATGCCGCCTGTGTGGACGCCCATGGCGCGGCCAGTCTCTTCCGTGTAGACGTAGCGCGAGACGAAGCGGTGTATGTTGCTGTCGAAGTTGACGCCGACGATTTCACCCTGACGGTTGATGACGGGGCTGCCGGAATTGCCGCCGATGGTGTCGGCCGTGTAAACGAAATCGAAGGGCGTGGTCAGGTCAACGCTCTGTTTGTGCGCGAGCATCTGCGGTGCGATGTTGAAGGGCGGCTTGTAATCGAAGCTTGCGCCGCGGTCATAGAGGCCCGCGTAAGTCGTCTTGTAGGGCACGAGCGTTGTGCCCAGTTCGTAGCCTTTGACGACGCCGTAGGAGAAGCGCAGCGTGAAGTTGGCGTCGGGCGCGATGGAGCGGCCGTAGACGGCGAAGCGCGCCTTCGCCACCTTCTCGCCTGCGGCCGTGCGTGCGCCTTCGATGTTTTCCCTGTTCCAACGGTCAAGGTCGCGCACGATGGGGTCAATCTTACGCGCAAGGACAATCAGCGCATCGTTTGAGGCATCAATCTTGGCAGCGCCGCCCTCGAAGAGAGACTGACGGAAGGCAAGGTCGTTGAGCTTCGTCCCCTTTATTAACTCGCTGGCGACTTCCGTTGGAGAGCGTGTGCCAATGACGGCCTTAACGAACGGGTCGTCCGCGCCTAGTTCTTCCTGAACCTCTTTCAAGCGTTCGGCGAGCACAAACTCTTCCAAGTCCATGTAGACGGGCGCGGTCGCGAGCAGTTGAGATTTTAAGGAGTCTAGGTTGGCGTCGCGGTAAGCGGGCAGACGTTCTGCCGAAGGCTTCTTAATCTCCGCTGCATACTGCGCAAACGCGAGGGCGAAGCCGCCGAGGGTTGAGCCAGAGAGACTCGAATAGAAGAGGCGCTTGCTCATCGGCGAGAGCTTCCTAAAGACTTCCGCCATCTCGTCCCAGGCCGTTCCATACTGCTTCTGCAATTCGGGCTGCTGCGCAAGGCGCTCGCGCAGTTCTCTTTCTTCCGCCTGCTTCTGCTTCATCAGCTTGTCCGTGAGCAAGCCTTCCTGTTGTCCTTGCAGGCGCTTGAGCGTGTTGTTGAAGCCGGAGATGGTGTCTGCGGCGCGGCGTGCCTGTTCGTCGCCGAGCGCGGAGAAGCGCACGAGCGCGTCGCGGCGGCGCGTGAATGAGCGCAGTTGAATCTTGTTCTGCATGTCGCGCTGGTATTCAATCTGGGAGATGGTGCGCAATCGGTCGGTCGAGCCGGGATTGCCGACGACGAAGATCAACTCGTTTTCCGTCGCTCCCTTTGAATTCCAGCGCAGGTAATTCGCGACGCGCGCAGGCTTGTCGTCTTCGTAGACGCGAACGAAGGAGGCGTCGAGCGCGTAGCGCGGGAAAGTGAAGTTGTCGTAGTCGCCGCCAAACTCTGCGGCCTGCGCTTCGGGCGCAAAGACCATGCGCACGTCCGTATATTTCTTGTAGGCGTAGAGTAGATATTGGCCGCCCTCGTAGAGCGAGATAACGGTCGGACGAAGTGCGGGCGACTTCTCCCTTGAATCCTTCTCAATGGTCGCGATTTCAGCGCGGCGGCGTGCCTCTGCATCACGGTTGTCTGAGGCGCTGCGGCCTGCGGCCTGCACGCGCTCGGTCACGTCCTCCATCGTCACCAGCACCTCGACGGTCAGGTCTGTCGCTTTCAACTCTTCGGCGCGCGTCGCCGCGTAGAAGCCTGTCCTGATGAGATTGCGCTCGGCCGTGGAGAGTTTGGCGAGCGACGAACGGATGATGTGATGATTAGTGAGCACGAGTCCGTCTGCGGAAACGAACGCGCCCGTGCCGCCGCCGACCCTGACCGAAGAGAGACGCACGTGGTCCAGCCACTCTTTCGTCGGCTCGAAATTATATTTCTCCTTCAACTGCTTGAGCGGCGGATTGCTAAAGGTCCACATGCCTTCGTCGGCACGCGCGGCCAGCCACGGAGCACAGCTCAGAGAGAAGAGAAGAAGGATTGTGAGCACACGTCTGGAAAAGTTTGTCTGCATTGATTGCACCACCTGAATGTCAGCCGGTCTGGATTGATTGTCTTAGGACAGCCGCGAATTCTTCACGACTCCCGCCGCTAAAGTCAAGAGTTAAGCTTGCGCTTCGGAATGTTAACTTAAATCCTGACGGAGTAGCTAATGAAGGATGAGATTTTCGCTGGCGTTGCAACGCGAGAAGCAAACTCTTGAACAAAAGCGGCGCAGCTTTAAGTGAACACAGCACAGACGTACACAAGTGCAACATTCGCTGAAGCATTTGCAGCAAACGTTAAAGCAAGTGCTGCACTTGCTTCAGCAGATACAGCATCCGTTAAAGCAAATACAGCACTTGCTCAAGCAAATGCTGTAAACGTTGAAGCCTGTGCTGCACTTGTTAAAGTAAGTGCGGCTATCATTAAAGCGCGTGCGACTTTCGTTAAAGCAAGTGCTGCAAATACTTCAGTAAGTGCAGCACTTGTTAAAGAGTTTGCGGCAAAAATTATCTGCCGCGTCGCGGACGGAAAGAGCGACGGCCAACGCTTGCGCCGAATCTGGTGGAAGCAAACGGCTTCGGCGCGCTCAGAGTCGCCTGCTGGACGCCGCCGAAGCCCGGCAGCAAGACGCGCTCGACCTTTTGCCCGGTTAGTCGCTCGATGGCACGCATGTTTAATTCTTCGACGGGTGTGACGAGCGTAATGGCGCGGCCACGATTTCCGGCGCGGCCCGTGCGGCCGATGCGATGCACGTAGTCTTCGGGCGCGTGCGGTACGTCGTAGTTGATAACGTGTGAGATGGAATCAACGTCAATGCCGCGCGCTGCGATGTCTGTCGCAACAAGCACGCGCGTGCGTCCGTCCTTGAAGCCGCGCAGGGCAGCTTCGCGTTGCGGCTGCGTGCGGTCTGCGTGAATCCTGCTCACTTTATGAGCACGCGCTTCGAGAATGTGCGAGAGGCGTTCGGCC
The DNA here is from genome assembly GCA_036382855.1 of Pyrinomonadaceae bacterium. Classification (GTDB taxonomy): domain Bacteria; phylum Acidobacteriota; class Blastocatellia; order Pyrinomonadales; family Pyrinomonadaceae; genus DASVTR01. The sequence goes on from DASVPO010000006.1 coordinate 479,630, forward strand.
CCGCGCCGCGTGCGCGTAAAGACGAGCACGCGCTCGAAGCGTTCGCGCTCAAGCAAGTCCAGAAGAAGCGCCGTCTTCGATTCCATCGCCACGGGATAAGCAGTCTGTTCGACCATCTCCGCGGCCTGCCCACGCTGGTTGACTTCAATTAACTCCGGCTGCCGCATCGTCGAGCGCGCGAGCTTTTCAATCTCGGAAGACATCGTGGCTGAAAAGAGAAGCGTCTGCCGCCTGGCGGGAAGCTTTGCGAGCACGCGCTGAATCGCAGGCCAGAAGCCCATGTCGAGCATCCTGTCCGCTTCGTCAAGCACGAGCGTTTCAATCTGAGAAAAATCAATCGCGCCGCGCTCCACGTGGTCCAGCAGGCGGCCCGGTGTCGCGATGATAAACTGCACGCCGCGCCTGAGCTCCGCCGTCTGGCTTGCCATGCCAGCGCCGCCAATCAGCGTCACGCAGCGCGCCGTCTTCTTCGGCACAAACGAGCGATAGCTGGCTTCAATCTGTGAGGCCAACTCACGCGTCGGCGCGAGGATGAGCACGCGCACGCCCGGACGTTCGCGCTCTCCGAGGCGTTGAATAATGGGAAGCAGAAACGCGGCAGTCTTGCCCGTTCCCGTTTCGGCGCAGCCGATCAGGTCTGCTCCGCGGAGCACGACGGGAATCGCCTGCTCTTGAATTGGTGTCGGTTCGTTGTATCCGAGAGACTCGCAGGCGCGCACGAGCGCAGGCTGGAGTCCCAGTTGAGAAAAGTTCATTGTAATCCTTCTGAGCGCCGCTCGAATCGTCTATGGACGAGAGCGGCCGCTTTCATCTGAAAATGTTTTGAGCGCCTCCGGCGAAGTGTTTTCCACACACTCTGGCCGGAGGCGCTGTGGCTCAAAGCTTTGAGCCTTTAGCTTGACGCGGAGAAGCTTTAGTAGCGCGAGCCGCCACGTCCGCCGCCGTAACCGCCGCGTCCGCCACCATTGCCACCGCCGCCGTAGCCGCCACGACCACCGCCGCCGCCACCGCGCCCGCCGCGGTCTTCGCGCGGCTTGGCTTCGTTGACGGTCAGGCTGCGACCGCCGACTTCCATCCCGTTGAATTTTTCAATGGCCGCCTGGCCTTCTTCGGGTGTTGACATTTCGACGAAGCCGAAGCCGCGTGAGCGACCCGTTTCGCGGTCTTCAACGACGGCCGAAGACTCGACTGTGCCCGCCTGCGCGAACAATTCCTGTAGGTCATCGCTCGAAGTATTGAACGAGAGATTTCCGACGTAAAGTTTCATAGACATAGATGTGTACCTTCTCCTTGCAAACAGGAGTTAAAGAGAGAAGCTGCGAATTAAAGTGGCTTCGGTGTAACGGTAGGCAGCGAAGGCTTCGGGTTCGGATGTGCTCTTCAAGGGAGCGGCTTCTAAAGTTGAAAACAGCCTACTCTCGAACTATCCAATAACGCCATCGCGAAAAACTACAAAGCGTGTAGCGCATCACCGTTGATGCAAGAGAGAAGGAATAACCATGCTTATGATGCCTTAGAAAGGCCATAAGTTGCAAGCTGAGAGCGACGTTGACGATTAAGCGTGCAGTTTATTGTCAGGCGCGTGGCTCTCTAACGACCCGCCAGACCAGACCAATCCGGGCCATCAAACGGATGACATACCCGGATATATCCACTTCATACCATTGCCACCCGTGCACCGCCGCTTTGGGGCGTGCATGATGATTGTTGTGCCATCCTTCTCCCAAGGTGAGCAGTCCGAGCCACCAGACGTTGCCGCTCTCGTCGCGTGTCTGGTTCGGGCGTCGTCCCCAGATGTGGCAGACGCTATTGATGCACCACGTCAGATGCCACAGCAGCAGGGTTCTAGCCACAGTGCCCCAGAGCACTCCGCGCCAGCCTCCGACCGCATAGCAGAAGAGGCCCGTCAGCAGCCATGGCAGCGTGAATAATAGTCCCTTATCCAGCAGGCGAATCCAGAAATCCTGACCGGCAACGTCCGGCACAATCTCTCGATAATCACTGCCGTCATCTTTGTCCAGACACATCACCCAGCCGACGTGTGCGTGCAAAAAGCCCATCAACGGAGTATGCGGGTCGCCCTGCCTGTCGGTCATTTGATGATGACGACGATGGATTGCCGTCCAACGCGAAGGGCCTCCCTGCAAGGCCGCAGCGCCGGTCCATGCGAGCGAGCGCCGCATCCACTTGTGGCAGACAAAACCGCGATGCGTGAAGAGCCTGTGGTAGCCGATACCGATGGCGAAGGTTGTGCAGAAGTAAAGACCGACAAACAGGGCCAGGTCAATGGGGCGCGGCCAGTACCAGAAGCAGAGCAACCCGCAGGCGTGCAGGCTCAGCACCAGAAAACTATGCGACCAGTTAAGACGAGACAGGACAGGCAGAGGCTTTTCGAGAACAAAACGCGACGTGTATTCTTCAGACAACAACTTTTCCCCTTGGCTCTTTCAAACCACTCGCACACAAGCCGTGTGTTAGACCGCGACCAAGACTCCGTTAGCTATTCATCGAACTGGCAAAGACGGACGACTTCTTCTTCCTGCGCGCACCGCGCCATTCAGCCGCGCCCTCTTTCAACAGCCCGACCAACGCCTGCCGGTTCTGCGCAATCAGCTTTATCCACGCTCGCTTGCTCATCTGTGGAAAGTAGATGCCGCGGAAGAAGAAGCGCGAGATAAGATGTATGAGACGGTATTTGACGTGCGCGTCGCTGATGGAGCGCAGCGCCGCCTCATTACGCTCAGGACTGTAGGAAGAGGCCCAAGCGCGGTCAACTTCGGCGCGTGCCTCCTTAATCGTCATCTTTAGCGGAGCGTGCGCCATCTCGAAGGGCGCAAAATCAAGCCAGTGTTTCGGGCGTGCGAGCCGTCCGGCCTTTTCCAGTCGTTCGTACAGAGGCGTTGCTGGAAACGGCGTCAGTTGGCCGAAGACGGGCAGGCCCGGCGGCCATGATTGAATCTCTTTCAGCGTGCGTTCGGCAACGCCCGGCGTGTCGTTGTCCATGCCGAAGATGAAGGACGTGATGGCATAGACGTTGCGCGCGGCGAGCCGCTCAAGCACCGCGCCGTACTCGCCCGGCTTACTGAAATTTTTGTTGACATCGGCCATGTTCGCAGGGTCAATTGACTCCATGCCGATGAAGACCCACTTGCCGCCCGACTCTGCTATCAGGTCAACGAGTTCTTCGTCCTTCAAAAGGTTCGCACTAATCTGTGCGACCCACGGAAGGTCAGCCCCGGCGGCGATAATATCTTTCAGGAGCGACTTCAACCGTTTGGCGTTAATCGCCAGATTGTCGTCAATAAAAAAGACGGCCATTTGCCCGCCCTCGCGGCGTGCGCGATTTTTGAGACGCAGCAGTTCGTCTACAACGCTTTCGTTTGAACGGAAGCGAATCGAATCGCCGAAGAAGCCTGTGACGGTGCAAAACTCGCACCCGTAAGGGCAACCGCGTCCAGTCTCAATCGGCACGACATGGAACGAACCCCAACCGCCGCCCATTCGTCCCAAGATAGGGCGCAGGACTTTTGGCACAAGGTTAAACTGGTGTAGGTCCAGCGTCTCCCAGGGGATTGAAGGATAAGGTTGGAGGCTCGGCTTGCGGTCGTTGCCCTTCGCGTCGCGCTCTGGCTGGTAGACTTCCTTCAACTCGCCGCGCGCTGCGTCTGCAACAATAAGAGGCCACGTCTCATCTGCTTCGCCGAGCGCCACGGCATCTGCATGACGAACGCCATCAGGCCCACGGCCCAGCGCTTCGTCCGGCACTTCCGTCACGTGCGGCCCACCCATCACGACCTTGATGCCGGCCGCGCGTAAGGCATCAGCGACGCGGTAAGCTCTGGCAATCATGCGCGTCATCGCGCCGATGCCGACCAACTCGATTCCCTCGGCGCGCACAAACTCGACTAACTCTTCCTCGTTCATCGCGCGCGCGTTGCCGTCAATCAACAGCACTTCATGGCCCGCGGGCGTCAGCGCTTGCAGCAGAAACATCCACAGGTGCGGCATGAAGTTTCGCGTCACACCGTTATCGGGATTATAAAGTAGTATCTTCAAATTGGCCTGTGACCTCACTATTGAGATGAAAAGTTAACTACGGTTTAGTGGGGAAGCGATGAGAGTAGGCAACAGGCGTCACGCGGATAAAGCGGGGAGACTCAATCCTGATGGCGAAAGGCTAACTTTCAAAAACAAATATAACAGAAATGCGCGCTATCGTACATAGCGCACCGTCGGCACATTCGCTTGTGAAAGTAAGTGTGCGCTTCATCTCTGTCTCAGTATGTAACCAAGTCTCTCGTTCGCCATCTGGAAAATCAGGTGCGCGCTCTCTAGGAGAAACTCAAGAGAAACTAAAAAAGCTGCTCGCTTGAGAGAGCAGCCTCAAAGCATCAAAGCATTAATACCGGAGGAGGGACTTGAACCCACACGCCCTTGCGGACAACGGATTTTGAGTCCGTCGCGTCTGCCATTCCGCCACTCCGGCTCGCTCGCACGGTCGAAACATCATAGTGGGGCGCGCGTTGCGGCGTCAAATGCGCGTGTCCGCAAACGGCTCTTAACAACACCGGCCGCATGTTCGTCAAAACGAAATGATTGCCACGGCGTCTGAATCTATGTAAAATATCCACGGTCTTCCGAGCAGCGCTTTGTGGGGAGCGCTGCTTCCTGTTCCCTCACTAAATCCGAAGGTTCGCGAATGTGCTGCTCTCCTAAGGCTTACTTTCAGTCGCCCTGTAAATTACGTCGGGGAGTCTCCTTATGTCCAAAATAAACGATGAGCGGGCGCGTCTTTTAGTAGTTGACGACGAAGCGGAAATCAGAAACGTGCTGTGCGAGTTGCTCAGCCACGACTACGATTGCACGTCGGCCAGTTCGGCCGAAGAGGCGCTTGAGATTCTGCGCGCAGAGGCTTTCCAACTCATCATCAGCGACATCACGATGAGCGGCATGAGCGGCCTTGAGATGATTCCGCAGGTTTTTGAAATCTCGCCGGAGACGGTCGTCGTGATGATTAGCGGCATGCAGACCATCGAGAGCGCGATTGAAGCCTTGAGGGTCGGCGCGTTCGACTACATTATGAAGCCGTTTGACCTGCGGCAGGTCGAGGCGGCCGTGCGCCGCGCACTCGAACACTACGAGCTGCGCGCCGCCAAGCGTCGTTATGAAAATCATCTGGAAGAACTCGTCGAGCAGCGCACGCATGAACTCAACAACGCGCTCGACTCTCTTGAAGATGCTTACCGCACAACGCTCAAGGCGCTGACCGCGGCGCTTGAAACTCGCGACGCCGAAACACACGGCCATTCGGAGCGCGTCGTTACCTTTAGCCTCAGATTGGGGCGCGAACTCGGACTCGACAAAGAACAACTGCGCTCTCTTGAATTCGGTTCCTTGTTGCACGACATAGGAAAAATCGGTGTGCCCGACGCCATCCTGCGCAAGCCTGCGAAGCTGACGGACGAGGAATGGGTCAGGATGCGCGAGCATCCTGTGCACGGTCAGGCCATCCTGCGCGAGATAGAATTCCTGCGGGGCGCAGCGCTCGTCGTCGGCCAGCACCATGAGAAGTGGGACGGCTCAGGCTATCCTCTAGGCTTGCGCGGCGAGGAGATTGATTTAAACGCGCGCATCTTCGCGGTCGCGGACGCCTTCGATGCGATGATTAGCGACCGTGTTTACAGGGCAGGCAGGTCGTATGAAGAGGCCGCCGAAGAGTTGGAGAGATTCGCCGGAAAACAGTTTGACCCGACGGTCGTCGCGGCTTTTCATCGCGTCCCGCAAGAGGATTGGAACGAACTGCGTCGCCGCTCGCTGATTAAGAAGCAGGAGCGCGACGCGGCGGTCTCACACCCTGTCGCATCTTTACTTGAATCCAGACTCTCCGCTTTGCCAAGTTAAAGCGAGATGCGCTGAGACGCTGTTTGTCGTCTCCGCCGTTGTCATTAAAGATAAAAGCGATAGCCCGCCGGTTAGAGTCAGCGGGCTATCGCTTTTATAGTTCTCTCTATCGTTGTCTAAAACTTACAGCTACCTTTGTGTGACAACGTAGCCGCGGCGTGCGCGCAAGGTGACGCCGGTCCGGCGCGCTGCCACCTCTATCCGGCGGTACTCTCCCGGTCGCGACTCCGAGAGCGGGCGCTTGGGCCTGTATGTGACGACGTACTGCGCGCCGATGTCGCGTGCGACTTCCTCGCCGTGGGCCAGCATCGCTTCCTTCGTTGTCGGCAGCAAAATCTGCCCGCCAGTTTCGCCTGCGAGCGAGACGAGTCGCGTTTCGCTCAGCTTCGCGGAGTCGGCGTATTTTTTGTACCAGCGCCGCATCTCCCTGTCAGTGTCAATCGTGGCGATGGAGAAAGAAGGGCTGCGCGTCATGCCGGGCGGAAGCGTCGGGTCTTGCCCGCCAGGTGTGCCGTCGCGCTGAACGCCCGTGCCGCCCTTGAGGATGCTGCTGTTGTAGCGTTCGGCTATCGCCTGTCTCACGAGCGTCGTGTAGCTGATGATGTGAACGGTGGCCTGCGTTGAGACAAGCTGCTTGATGGCGTCTGCGTAGCTGACCTTTCCTCCCGCAGACTCCACGCCGTCCGTGATGATAACAACGTGGCGACTCCCCATCGGCGTGTCCTTCAATTTTGCAGCCGCCGCAAAAACGCCCTCGGAAAGACGCGAGCGCTTGCCCGAATGAAGCTTGGTCTTGAGGACATGCGTGATCTGCTCTCTGTTGGTAGTCCAGTCCTGCAAAAGCTCGACGCGTTCGTTAAACTGCATGATGGCTACGCGTTGTTCTGTGCGCAGGTTGGCGAGCAGGCGCATGATGATCGCGCGCGTCGTCTCAACGCTTTTCGCCAACGTAATCTCGTTGCCGGTGTCTAAGAGCAGAAGGATGTTTGCCGGGATGCGTTGGATGCTTCTGATTTGCTGCGGCACGCCGTCTTCGAGCACGAGCAGGTCGTCCATTTCGAGCGTCGGGTCGAAGTGGCCGTAATCATCGAAGGCGACGATGGGCAGGCGCACTTCCTCCGTGAAGATCTTAATCTGCTCATCCTGCGAAGGCGTCGGCGTTGGCTGCGGCGCGGGCTGTTGCCTGCCTGCCTGCGCGCTGATATTGAGCGTGATTGCGAGGCTGAGAGCGCAGCCGAGTAGAAACAGGAAGATGCGACGTGTTGTTGACAAAGGTAAACCTCACACTTCGGACGAGCATTCGCGGTAGTCAGAGTGTTTGATAGCCTGTAGAGGCTCAGGGGTTGCTCAGGTTGGCGTTTTAGCTCAGACGCTTGCGCGCCTGCGCCTGCACGGCCGTGATCGCTACGGCGTCAACAATGTCTTCCGCCTTGCAGCCGCGCGAGAGGTCGTTGGCGGGCTTGTCCAAGCCTTGCAGGATAGGGCCGATGGCGGTTGCTCCGGCCAGCCTTTCCGTCAACTTGTAGGAGATATTACCGGCCTGTAAATCAGGGAAGATGAGAACATTTGCGCGGCCCGCGACGCTTGAGCCGGGAGCCTTCGATTGGGCCACGGATGGAAGCAGCGCTGCATCAGCCTGTAGCTCGCCGTCAATCTCCAACTCCGGCGCACGCGCACGCACGGTCTTCGTCGCCTCGACAACCTTGTCAATCAGTTGATGCTTGGCGCTGCCTTTCGTCGAGAAGGAGAGCATCGCGACACGCGGCTCGGCCTCAAGGAGAGCGCGGCAGGATTCGGCGGAAGCGATGGCTATCTCTGCCAGTTCCGTTGAGCTAGGCTCTATGACAACGCCGCAGTCCGCATAAATCATCGCGCCCTGTTCTCCGTAATCCTGATGGGGAAGCACCATAACGAAGAAACTGGAAACGAGCTTGAAGCCCGCGCGCACGCCTATGCAGTGAAGCGCTGCGCGGACTGTGTGAGAGGTCGTGTTGGTCGCGCCCGCAACAGAGCCGTCCGCGCGGTTCATACGCACCAGCAGGTTGCCGTAGTAAAGCGGGTCTTTGACGGCCTCTCTGGCCTCGTCGGCCATCAAGCCTTTAGCGCGGCGCAACTCGTGATAGAAGTCAGCAAGCTTCTCAAAATCCGCGGCCCGGCGGTGGTCTATCACCTCCACTCCGCCGAGCGGCGCACCCGCCGCGCCTGCCGCCGCGCGAATCTTTTCCTCGCTGCCGAGCAACGTAATGCGCGCTATCTTCTCGCGTGCGCAGATGGAAGCGGCAATGACTGTGCGCGGGTCGTCGCCTTCGGGAAGGACTATGTGTTGCGGGTCTGCGGCGGCGCGCTGGCGTAAGCGTTCGAGAATGGGCATAAGAACAGGAGTCGGAATCCGTTAATTAAAAAGCGAGTGATGTTTGAACTTCTGACGGAGTCTAACCAACTCTGCGACGGAGGACAAGCTTTCGACATGACGCGCCCGCGTGCTAAATTTAACTTTACCGCAAACAGCTTTTCGACTAACGACCTGTAGCCGGAAACTGAAAACTGTTTGCAGACTCTTTATCTAACCAGAGCGGGAGACGAAATGCGTAGAATTGAAGCGAAGCGACGGATGAAAAACTTGCTGCTGTTTCTGCCGAACATGATTAGCCTGTGCGGGCGTCTGATGACAGACCGCCGCGTGCCGCGCGTGGAAAAGGCACTCTTCGCGGGAGCGATTGTCTATGCCGTCATGCCGCTCGATTTCATCCCTGACATGATTCCGTTCGTCGGGCAGATAGACGATGCGTACTTGATAGCGCTCGCGCTGCTTCGACTTCTCAATCGAACCGAACGCGACGTTGTGCGCGAGCACTGGCGCGGCGGCGGCGACATCATACAGTTGGCTGAAGCCGTGGCAGACGTTGCGCCGCTGCTTCTGCCGCAAAGCGTGCGGCGTGTCCTTTCAGCGAAAATCGAAGTCGCGCCGGAGGCGGAGGAGAGCATGCTGGCAGCGGCCGCAGCGCGTTCGAATGTGTTGCTGGTTGAAGCGCCGGAAGAGAAGAGGGCGCGCGGAATCAATGGTTGAGAGATAAGTCCACTAGCTCTTCGGCGGTTGCCGCCAGCCCGCCGACGAGAGCCGGCGCGCTCGATTTGAAGGCACGAAAGTTTCGCTCTTCGAGCACGGGCACATCGAAGCCGTCTTCATCAACGGCCACAAGCGCGACGTGCAACGTTGAAGATTCTGCGATGACGAACCACTCGCTTGCCAGTTTGTTATCCGGCGGCAAGGTAATCAGTTTCATATTCGGATGGCGCGGCGGCTTCCAGTCTGCCTCACCGAAAACGTAGACGCGTTCCGAGAGGTCCGCGATGCGCAGGTAGCGGTCAATGATGGGTTCCATCCGCGAGAGTTTTTCAAAGCCGACGTAGATGCGGCCCGTACGGTTGGTGCGCAGCAGAATCGTGTTCTCAATCAGGAGGCTGACGTATTCGAGCACAGGAACCTGCGCACGAAAACGGAAAGTCTCGCGCTCGTCAAAATCGCGGCGCGAGATATAAGAAACCTTTCCTAAATCTTCGTGGGGGGCGGATTCTGCGAGCCTGAGAGCCTGCTCGAATATCGAAAAATCTTTCAGTCTCTGGGCCATACTTCACTTGCTTCATCCGAAGCAAGCTATTCTACTACTCGCCTCAGACTTCAACGGCGTTACGAATGTCTCGTGAAAGTATGTGGGAACTGAGAACGCGGAAGTCAGCAGTCAGAACTTAGAAGCCGGAATGAGCGACCGCAAACAGCTTTTAGTTTGTACTTCCGTTCGTCTGGCTGCCGACTTCTGCTTTTAACGGAGCGCTTGCAGGAGCTTGTCGTGGATGCCGCCGAAGCCGCCGTTGGACATGATGGCGACGACATCGCCTGCGCGTAGTTCGGGCGTCAAATGGCGAACGATTTCATCAGCGCCTTCGATGCTCAGAGCGGGCTTGCCCTGCGCTTTGATGTCCGAGATGAGTCGTTCTGTGTCGAGCACGCGCCCCTTCTCGGTCGCTTTCGTGCTGTCGAAGACGCTGGCGATAACGACGTGGTCGGCCGTCTCAAAGGCGTGCGCGTAGTCTTCCTGAAAGACTGCGAGGCGCGAAGACCATGAACGAGGCTCGAAGACTGCGACGAGGCGCGCTTGCCTGTATTTCGTGCGGAGCGCTTGCAGCGTTTCGCGCACGGCCGTCGGATGATGCGCGAAGTCGTCAATCACCGTCACGCCGCGCTCAACGCCTCGCACCTGCATCCTCCGCCGCACACTCTTGAAACTCACGAGCGCATCAGCGATGGCCTTGCGTTCAACGCCCCACGCATCTGCTGCGATGATGACAGCAAGGCAGTTGCGAATGTTGAAGTCGCCGATGAGCGTCGTCTGAAATTGTCCCCACTCGCTTCCGTAGCGAAAGACGCGAAAGCGGGCCAACTCGCCAGAGTAGTCTATATCGCGTGCCTGCCAGCGCGCGTCCGTTGAAGTGCCGAAGGTTTCAAGCTGCGTGTAGAGCCGCTGGCCCATTTCGCTGACGACTTCGCGGACGTGCTGGCTATCCCACCCGGCTATCAAGCGTCCGTTGCCGGGCACAAGATTCATTAGTCGGCGGAAGGCCGTCTTGACGGCTGCAAGATCCGCATAGATGTCTGCGTGGTCAAACTCTATATTGCCGACGATGGCCGTCTCCGGCAGGTAGTGCATAAACTTAGGGCCTTTGTCGAAGTAGGCTGTGTCGTATTCGTCGCCCTCTATGACGAGGTAGGGACTGTCCGTGACGCGAAAGCTGGCGTCGAAGTTCTGGACCACACCGCCGACGAGAAACGTCGGATTGAGTCCGCCCTGTTCCATCACCCACGCGGCGATGCTGGCCGTCGTCGTCTTGCCGTGAGTTCCGGCGACGACGAGCGAGCGGCGGCCGCGTATAAACTCTTCCTTAACCGTTTCGGCCTGCGAGCGATAGAGCAGCTTGCGGTTTAAGGTCGCTTCGACTTCAGGGTTGCCGCGCGGAATGGCGTTGCCGATGATGACGCAATCCGGCGTCGGGTTCAGATTTTCGGCGCGATAACCCTGCGCGACAGGGATGCCGAGGCTTTCAAGCATCGTTGACATGGGGGGATAAACATTCTCGTCCGAGCCTGTGACAGTAGCCCCGCGCGCCTGAAGCATTCCGGCGAGGCTCGCCATCGCCGTTCCGCAGATTCCAATTAAGTGATAGTGCATAAGTAGAGTGATAAGTAATGGATGATTAACTGATAAACGACAAGCAACGTCGGATTCTAACTTCTCCGTCGTCACTTGTCATTCGTCACCGTCCGAGGGAGCGTGAAGGAAAAGGTCGAGCCGCGACCGGGTTCGGATTTGACTTGAATCTCGCCGCCGTGTAGCTCTACGAGTTGTCGCGTGATGTAGAGGCCGAGGCCCGTGCCCTTTTCGCCGCGTGTGGCACGGCTGCGTGCCTGCTCATACTTGTCGAACAGCCGCTTAACATCTTCGGGCGCGATGCCGACGCCCGTATCTGCGACCGTCAACTTAATGCGCTCGCCTTCCATCGCGGCGCGCACTTCGACGCGGCCTCCCTTTGGCGTAAACTTCAGAGCGTTGGAGAGCAGGTTGACGAGAATGCGCCGGAGCTTGGTGCGGTCTGCTTCGACGGGCGGCAAGTCGGGCGCAAGCTCCTCCTGCAAGAGAATCTCTTTCTCTCTGGCTAGCGGCTCCATCGTCTCGCGCAATTCATCAAGCAGCCCTCGCAGGTCAATCGAAGTCACGTCCAATCGCATCGTGCCCGATTCGAGCTTCGAGGCGTCGAGCAGGTCGTTGACCAGTTCAATCAAGCTCTGCGTGTTGCGCTCCATCATGGCGACCATGTTCTGCTGTTCGGGCGAAAGCTCGCCGAGGCGGCCCGAGGTGAAGAAGCTGATGACGCCGCTGATGACCGTCAGGGGTGAACGCAAATCATGTGTGGTCAGGGCCAGAAACTCTTCCTTTAATTCCGCCAGCTCGCGAAGCTTGGCGTTGGCTTCGTTAAGCTCCCTGTTGCTCTGGTTGAGCTGGCGATTGAGTTCTTCCAACTCCTCGCGCTTCTCTTCAAGCTCGGAGAGAATACGCACGAAGTCGCGGTTCTGTTGTTGCAGTTCTTCGATGGCCGAATCGCCCGCGTCCTGATTGAAGAAAGCGCGCAACTCTTCGAGGCGGTCTTTGATGTTTTCAGTGGCCGCGCGCGGCATCCACTTGATGAAGCTGACGCGCGTGCCCTCGCCCGGCATCGTTTTAATGTCAAACTCGTCCATCAGCTTACGCGTGCCCGAGAGGCCGACGCCGAGGCCGGAGTCTGATTGATAACTGCCGCGCATGATGGCGCGCAGGGTCGCTTCGCTGATGCCGGGGCCGTCGTCTCGTGCCGTCAACTGCAACCCCGTGTCCAAGCCTCTCTCGGCCAGCGCCAGCGAAATCGCACCAGACTTCGCATACTCGTAAATATTCCGCGTCACTTCGGAAACGGCCGTCGTTATCTTAATCTGCGTCGTCGAATCAAAGCCCATCTCGCGCGCAAGGCGTCGCACGCGGTCGCGCACCTTGATGATGTCGCCCTCGCGCCGCACGTAAATATCACCCAGCCGTGTCGTAGTAACGTCGTTCATAAAGAGCAGGAGCAGTCAGGAGCCAGCAGAACAAACGAACGAAAGAAAAGCTGATTGCAGCCGTTTATTCCGGCTTCAGGCTCCCCAGTTATCTTATCACCATCACCGTCGCGTCGTCCGATTCTCGTCCGTAGTCGCGCATGAGAATGCCTGCGAGCAGTTGCGGGCTACGGCTGAGCAGTCCCGGATAGGCGTCCATCTCCCATGCGGCGCTGACGCCGTCGCTGGCGAGCACGCAGGTTGCGCCTTCGGCCCAGGCGTGTGTCCAGACGCGAACCTGCCCGAGGCGAGCGCCGAGCGTGCCGTTGGTGGCAATGGGCGTGATGCGCTCCGGCGCTTCGAAGACGCGCACCATGACGTTGCCGACTCCCGCAAACTGAAAACTATGCGCTCTATCGTCAATCACGACGGCGCTCATCACAGCGCCGCGCGTCGCACGCAAGGCATCGTGCGCCGCATGAAAGACCCTGTCCAGCGGCTCTCCGCGCCAATCGTCGAGCACGCTCAGAGCAACGTCGGAAGCTTCCTTCGCTCCGTGGCCGTGACCGAGTCCGTCAACGACGGCGTAGAGCGTAGCGCGGTCGCGCGTGCGTATAAAGTAGGCGTCGCCGTTGACCGTTTCAGATGGACGCGGCCGACTCCACAGTCCGAGACGTTTTGACTGAAGCCTTCCGGGCGTCTCTTCTCCGTCGGCTTCGGTGTTGCTTGCGAGCCACTTGCGTGCGAGCAGCGCCGTGCCGTGCGTTGTGCGTCGCTGAGCGGAGAGAGAGAGGCGTGCGGTCGTCCTGACGGTCGAGTAAACATCGAATTCGTCCATCAGGCGTTTAATCGCGCCGAGGCCAGCGCCGAGGCCGCCGCTCGTCGAAACGCCGTCGCGAATGGCTCTATCGAGGTTGTAAATTCCCGGCCCGGTGTCCCAGTAGAAAAGCTCTATGCCGGGCGCATCGCCGGGCGTCGTCGTGAAATGAAGCCAGCCGCCGGTGGCCGCATAAGAGACGGCGTTCGTGCCGATTTCCTGCACGACGATGTCTATCTCCGCCAGTTGATTCTCATCAAAACCGAGACGGCCCGCAAACCCGTGGACCACACGACGCGCCGCTCCGACCTGCGCCGCATCCTTAATCTCTATGGAGTTGATCTCTCTCATTCACACTGTTTGAAGACGTTTGGGAAGATAAAAAGGGAAACGGGGAAGAGTGTAAAAGGAAAGCCGCCTCTCTTTCCCTTTAACCTTTTCACCCATTTCCCCTTTTCACCCTTTACACGGTTTCCCATCTCTTTCCAAGTGGCTTAAGAAATCCATCTGACGACTGTGACGCGCGTGCCGCGTCCGGGTTCGGATTCAATCTGAAATTCATGGACGAGCCGCTTTGAGCCGGGCAAGCCTTTGCCGAGGCCGCGCCCTGTGGAGAAGCCGTCGCGCATGGCGGCTTCGATGTCTGCGATGCCGGGGCCTGTGTCTTCAAAGATGAGTCGCAGGCCGTCGCGCCCGTCGCCCTGTGCTGTGGGCTGCGCAATCAGGCGGCCGCCCTCGCCATACTTGACGACGTTGCGTGCCAGTTCGGACGTGACGGTGGCAAGGCGTGTCTGGTCAATGAGGCGGAAGCCGAGAGCGGAGGCCAACTGCCGGACTTCGTTGCGCGCCACAGCGATGTCATGCTCGTCGTCAAGAGCGAGCGACCGGCTTTCCAAAAGAGGCACTCTCCCTGAACTCTTCGTCTTCGTCGTCGGAAATATCAAACTCCCTGCGCAGCAGACGGAAGCCCTCGTCCACATTCAGAACGGTGTCAACGCCCTTCAATTCCAGACCCAACTCGACGAGCGTGATGGCGACCGCGGGCTGCATCCCGACGACGACCGTGCGCGCGTCCATGATGCGAGCCATCGCAGCGATGTCGGAGAGCATACGGCCGATAAAGGAATCCACCATCTCCAGCAAAGAGATGTCAATGAGGACGCCGCGCGCGCCCGTGCGCTCAAGCTCGGAGAGAATGCGCTCCTGCAAGTGCATCACGGTCTGGTCGTCCATATCCACCTGAATCGGGACGAGCAGCACACGGCCAACCTTCAGGATAGGGATGCGCGCTACGGTCATCAGAATCGTTGCTCCTCTTTCTAAACAGTTTCCAGTTTTGAGTTGCCAGTGTTCAGATAAAAGCAACCTTTCTTTTCTGCAAACTGGCAACTCAAAACTGAAAACTTCTCTAACATTCCTCGCGCCGCTGGTTATCGCTGAGGATGCTTGCGCCGTGGGCGGCGAGCGTGGAAGCGCCGGGGGAAGTGTGGTCTGTGCCGTTCGTTAGTTGGGCGAGCGCTTTAGCAGGGATAACTGTGCGGCCAATCATCTCAAGAGCGAGTTTGATGCCGTCTGACATCTGCGCGCGGGTGGTAATCTGCGAAAGGTCTATGCCGAGCTGGACCATGGTCTGCGCAATCGCCGGCGAAACGCCGGTCAGGATACAACGCGCGCCCATCAAGCGGGCCGCCGTCACCGTCTTGATCAAATGATTGGCGACGAGCGTGTCCATCATCTTGACGCCGGTGATGTCGAGGATGGCAATGGTCGAGCCTGTTTCGACAACCTTTTGCAGGAGCGCTTCCATCATTAACTGCGCGCGGCGGCTATCGAGCGTGCCGATGATGGGGAGCGTCAGAATCTTGTCCCAGACTTTGATGACCGGCGTGGAAAGCTCCATCATGTCTTCGCGCTGCTGGCGGATAATCTCTTCGCGTGAGCGTATGTAGTTTTCAACCATCACGAGTCCGAGCTTATCAAGCAGGCGCGTGAAATAGTTCATCTCGCTCAATAGCTGGTCAGACTTGCCTTCGAGTTCTTCGGCAAGAAGCGGCAGGAGAGTATTGCGCAGCGAGAGAATGTAGGTAGCGTTTTCCAGAGGCGTGTAGCCTTTAACGGCGCGGTTGCGTGAAATCTCGTTGAGGAAGACGCGCAACTCGTCGAAGGCCGGAGACTCGAAATCCGCGCCGTCCGCATCCTTGATTGAACGTGCCAGCAAATCAATAATCTGCTGCGACTGGCGGCGCAACTCCGCTTTCGGAATCAACTCGTCGCGAAACTCGCCCGATTCCAGCCGGTCTTTAATCCAGAGATTGATGATTTCGTCGTGCCTTGTGATGAGCAGGCTCACAATCAGCGATGTGTCGTGTTGTGCCTGCTGCTGCGGTATGTTCTCAACAGCCATCTTCTATCCTCAAGCAAACCTTTTGCGCGCCGCGCGTCTTAGCTGCTGCACATGCGCGTGCGCTCAATAACAGGCCAAGAAAAGGGGAACGATTCCGGGCGTAACGGTCGCCAGTCAGCTTAATTGGTGGAGCTAGATTCTTATCTTAGCATTGCCGTTGGGAAAAGCAACCGCGCGAGGGAAGAGGGCGCGCGGCCTTGTTCAACTATTCATTATTACCTTCCGGCAGGCTCCCAGATAGAGCCGTCCGCATACTCGATTCGCGTTATCAACACCTGCTCCAAGTAAGATTCCTTCGCGTTGTTCTCGACGGCTTTGGCGTTGATAACGTTTGTCGGGGCGACGACGGAAAACCGTGTCAGCTTCGCCTCCTTGCCGGGAGAAATATTCTCCTTGCTCTGAAACTTATGACGCGTGACGATTGTCTGGTCGAGCGAATCCGTGAAGATGTATTGCCAGTTGACGGCCTTAATCTTTTTCTGCCCCGTATTCCTAACCGTAATCTGGTAGAGGTAGCCATTGATGCGCGGGCCTGTAGAAGGCCACATGTCTTCAACCTCTCGGATGGCGCGCTCGGCGCTGTCGTAGCCGGAAAGCCGCTCGCCGCGCGTTGTACGCACGCGCCGCGCAGCCCTTTCGGGTGGCTGCACAGCGGCCGCGTCTTCAGCTTCGCGGTAAGCGTCCTGCGCCAGCCTTGAGTCGGATTTCCAACTCATCTTAACGATTTGCAGGTCGGACGGTCTGCTCTCAGTCATCGCGGTCTGAGCCGGCGAGACGGTGGCAGCCGCGAAGATGAAGAACAGCATGACAAAAAACTTCATTGTATGGCCTCTTGAATAATCCGATACGGGAGAGACTTCTTCAGGTGTCTGTGATTATACACCGGGCCGGATGATTATCAGAACGCAGAGCGCACGAGCGCGCGAGCGCAAGGCAAAGCACGACGATAAACTGTAGCGCGCAGGGCTTGTCCCTTGCCCGTGTCTGCTGGCCCTTGTCTGCTCAAGCACAAGCGGGCAGCGACTAGCACTGCCCGCTTGCGCTCTTATCGGTACAGCCTCTTACTTTTCCGAGATGACGAGCTGCTGCGGAAATGCAGGCGGAAGCGGGTGAAGCAGGCTGCGCGAGAAGCCGGAGCGCGCAAACATGCCTTCAAGCTCCGAGAAGGTGTAGGCGTCGCCGTGCGGCGTGGAGCCGAGCATGACGAGGCTGAACATGGCCGAACCCGGAGGCGAGATGCGGTCTTCGTTTGGCACAAATTCCAGTGTCACGGCCTTACCATTGTCCGCCAGCGCGGCGTGAACTCGCTTGAGTAAGCTCTCGCAGGTCTGCGGGTCGAAGTGGTGCAGGAAGTTGGTAAGCAATATCAGGTCGTAGCCCGCGCCGAAGTCAACCTCGAAGGCGCTGCCCGGAAGAAGATTGTAGCGCTCGCCGACTCCGGCCCGCTCGGCGTTTTCGCTCGCGACCTCAAGCACGTTGGGCCAATCGAGCGCGGTAATCTCGGCGTTTGGGAGTTGCTTTGCGACGGTGATGCCGAACATGCCGTGTCCGGCGGCGATGTCGAGCACCCTCAGCTTACGCTCAGGCATCTGCCCTTCGATGATTTGCGCCATCAACTGCGCGGGCATCGCCATCATCGGAGCCATCGCGCGCGCAAAGCGCACCCAGACAGGATGCTCCGGCGCGATTGAGCCATCCTCGGAGAGCGCAGTGCCGCCCTTGCGCACGGCCTCCGTCAGGTTATCGAAGCCTTCAACCAGCATCGGCGAGAGCAGAAATTCTATTGCTCCGCCGAGAAAGGCGGGCGAGTTGCGATTGAGAAAGACGGCTGAATCCCGCGTCGGTTGATAGCGGTTGTTCTCTTTGGTCAGAAAGCCTATGACTGTCAGATAGTCGCACAGGATACGCATCCCGCGCTCGTCTGTTTCACAACTCCCGGCCAACTCCTGTGCGCTCGTTTTCCCTTCGGCGAGGCGCGTGAAGACATCAAGCTCGATGGCGGCCTTGATTGCTGCCGAGCGTTGATAAGCGTTGACGGTCTCAAAAAAGAGGATGGGCGAAGGTTCGGGCAATGCGTGTGACATCTGTTTGGAAGCTCCAGTACTGGAAATTTGTGCAAAGGCGAATATTCAAAACGCCTTATCTACTAACGCGCAATCGAGACGCGAAAGCAATCAACATTTTTCACGAGACGATTGATTTTGAATGGTTGAATGTCAAATCTGAATGCCGCGCAGCTTTTCGACTTTCCTCGTTGACGCGGGCTTGACCAGCACGGCTGTGTCCTGCGTTCGTTTGTCGCGTTCTTCGCCTGTGTGCCATCTGGCCCATTCGGCGGGAGCGTCGAAGGTCTCGCCGCCGTGGCGCGTGATGCGCGGGCGGATGCGGCACATGACCGGCGTGTTGACGCCGACGCCGGAGATGATGGCCTGTCCTTTGGTCAGGGCCGGAAGCTCGTCTAAGAGTTGGCGGCCTGCGCCTTCGACGGATTTGGCGACCGTGTCCTGATCAATAGGATTGACGATGCGCATGATGATTTGCGTCATGCATTGCGAGAGCACATCCTGATCGAGTTTGCCGGGCCTTTGAGTAATCAGACCGATGCCGACGCCAAACTTACGCCCCTCGGAGAGAATCTGCTTGAGGATGTTGGTGGAGACGACCGTTTGCCCTGCGGGCGCGAAGCGGTGCGCTTCTTCGAGCAGGGTGAAGACGGGGTAGGGAAGATAGTGGTCGCTCGTCGGCTCTGCCTCCTCGCGGACTGTGGCGACGCGCGCTTTGTTGACGCGTCTTAAGAGGGTGGCGACGACGACCTGTTGTTCGTTCTGTTCGATGTCGGAGAGTTGCAGGACTGTGCAGCGGCCGGGCTTGAAGAGTTCTCCGAGCGGGATGTGTTCGGTGTCGGAGAAGATTGAATCGGGGCGGTCAAAACGGTTGTCGAGACGCCAGAGCAGCGCATCAATAGAGCCGACGTTGCCGCCGGAGCCGCGCCCGTCTTCCTCGCCATACTTCTCCGATGTCACGGCGTCGCGTAAATCCTGATAGCCCCAGAGGCCGCGCTCGCCTCGCTCACCCGCCGTCAGTTTTCGGTAAGCCTGCGACAGGTAGTGCAGCATCTTGTCGGACGTGCCTTCCGGCAGCAGATACTTGATGTCTGCCTCCGTCAAGGTCGAGACGCGCACCTTGATGCGGTCGTGCGTAAAGATTTTAACTTCGGGCTGGTAGTTGTCTTCGCCCTTGAAGGCTGCGTCCGATTGAATCGTCGTCAGCGTGTCATACTCGCCGTGTGGGTCAACAATCAAGACGGAGGCGCGATTGTACGGCCGCATCAATTCTTCGACGAGGACGCCCGCCGTATAAGACTTGCCTGCGCCGGTCGAGGCAAGAATGGCAAGGTGCGTGGAAACAACATCCTTGATTGAGAGCACGACGGGGACTTCGCCTGCATTTCTCGTCAGCAGGCTTCCGATGTGAGCCGAGCCGACGTTGCCTGTGCGGCGCGGGCTTAAAACGCCGGAGAGAGTTTCCGACGAAGCCAGAAAAACGGGGTCGCCGGGATTGGGCGGAATACGCGGGTTAACGAAATCTCCGAGCGCGCGGCTGAAGTAGCCGATGGTTTCGACCGTTATCTCGTAAAGCTCGCCGCAGTCTGCGCTGAGGCCGATGAGGGCTGAGACGACAGCGGGCGGCGTCTGCGGGTCGGAGAGAAAAGCATCCGGCAGGTTGCGCACGAGCCGGCGCGACGTGATATTGCCGAGGATGTGCCGCTGCTCCTCGCCATCGTGGGCCGCGTAATAGACAAACTCACCGATGCGCGCCCGCGCGTTATCCGCCGTGATAAACAGATACTCGTGCGGTAACTCGCCAGGGCCTTTGACCGTGCCAGTCAGAATGTCTGCTGTGCTGTTTGCTTCAGGCATAAGTAAAAAGCGGGGGACTACCGCGTTTGAAATATGCAGGCTCGAATTAACTGCCGAACGCCGCTATCTGTATCGCAACATCTCTTCGACTGTCAGCCCGATGTCTTTAGCTATCTGACGCAAAAGAACGGGCGAGATGTCGCGGCTGCCATGAAAGGGAACGGTGGTCTTTCGCCCGTCAGGATGCCGATACTGTTTATGTGAACCGCGCTGGCGAGCCTCCGTAAAGCCAAGCTTCTCCAAAAGAGATGCAACCTCTCTGGGTTTCAGAACAGGATGCCTGCCCATTTTCAGGCGACCTTGATGGTCTGCATGCCGATGAATTCAGTCTCCGGCTCCGGCTCGCCGTCTTCGAGCAGCATTTCTATGACTTCGTGCATATTACGCTGCAACTCATCAAGCGTCTCGCCCTGACTGTGAGCGCCGGGGAAGCCGGGCACGTAGCCCACATACAAGTCTGTGTCAGGGCATCTTTCGACAATGTAAGTGTAAGTTCTCATGCTTCGTTTTCATCCTTACAATATCATTACACTCATCAAGCTCCTAACGGTTGAACTTAACGGCCATAGACATTACCACAGCAGCCGACCGGCTGTTGAGAAAGAGTGTGCGCAAGAGAGCCATCCGGCAATCACTTTCTGACCAGTAGATAGATGACGATGATGATTCCGACGATGATGAGCGGTACGCCAATGAGCACACCGGCCGCGCGAATCAGCCACCAGCCGCCTGCGACGATGAGCGCGAGGATGGTCAAGAGGCAGCCAATGCCTAAGACGGCTTCCGTTCTTTTGTCTGTCTTGTACTGCTTGATGTGTGTCTGAAAATCTTCGATGGCGCGCTGCGCTTTGGGGTCGTCGGCCAGCAGTTTAAGTTTCAGTATGATGGCTTCGAGGCGGGAGGCTGCGGCGTCGTAGATGGCCGAGTTCTTCAGAAAGGGGACGCAGTAGATGCCCGCTTCTATTAACACGTCCTTGTGGTCGGGCAGAAAGCCTGACTCCAAGAGCCACTGGCTCTGTTCCTTGGGCTTCAACTTTTGCAGTTGCCTGTGAAACTCGTCGAGCGCGCGGTTTTCGTCAGCGGCGCTCTCAAGATGCGCCGCAAGCTTGCCGCAGTGCTCGCAGATGAATCCGCTGAAGGGAGCGCCACAGGAATCGCAATGAAGCTCTGAACGGCTCATGCGCGTCAAAGTAGGGAAGAGTTTAGCTTGAGATGGGTTCGAGGATGACCAGCTTTTTGCTGAAGTCGAAAGTTAAGACGAAAGCTTTTAAGAGTCCGACTCCGGCAATCGCTCCCTCGAAGCCAGCGCCCTTGGCGAAGAGCAGCGCGGGCACGTCCGTCAACTCGTATTCGTCAAGGCGCACAGAACCGACCGTTTCAGCACGCGGCGGACTTTTTTCCGGCGGGCCGTTTAAGCCCATCTGTTTCGCTGCCGAAGCAGAGATGGAGATAACGGCCACAGTTCCAGTATCGAGCAGCGTCTTGATCTTCTTTCCGTTGAGCGTCACGTTTTCGACCAGAGGCAGAGTCACCTGCTCGGAGGGAGAGCGCATCGGCAGGATGATGCGATTGCTCGCAGCAGCAGCACTCGTTTTGTCGGCTTTCTTTACCGCATCGGTTGACGATTTAGGAAGAAAGCGCACGACCTTCTGAGCGAAGTCAAACTGCACGACGCGCCCTTTGAAGAAATCCGCCCCGAAGACACCGAAGATTTCTCGTCCGACTCTTTGACTGACATCTGCCAGCGACCCGAACCGCATGCTCAGGCTGGTCATTTTAACGCCGCCCACGCGAATGTCCGGGACGTTGGTAAAAGCATAGGTGCGGTCGGTCGGGCCGCCCGTAATGACGCCTTCGCCGGTGTAGTAAGCGGGCAGTTTGTATTTTTCCAGCAGCGCCGCATCCATCGTTGAATGTTCCGCGCCCGTCGCCAGAATCACCTCGACCGGCGTTTCACCCTTAATCTTCACCTGCACGAGCACGTGGCCTCTTTCCATGACGAAGGGCAGTTCACTAACAGCCTGTCCGGGCGCGGCAGCGCAAGGCACAACAAGAGCAGCCAACAGCATGAGCGTCGTCAGAATAAGTCTTCGCATGTCGGATTTCTCCTCGCGGGCGCAGGATTCAGGGACGCACGTTTCGCTCGGCCTCTCCGTTCGTCCAGACGGCCCACCACGTGTTGTTAAGCTGTCGAATATCGTAGCCCTCTCGCCGCAGCTTCAGGCAGGCCCTATAGCTACCGTCCAAGTGAGACGGAGCAGGGCTTTGAAAGGTGTCGTGGAACAGAACCATCCCGCCGGGTTTGACGTAGGGCCTGACCTTATGAAAATCGTTGATAACGTAGTCCGTATCGTGGCAGGCGTCAATGATGGCGAGGTCTATCACAGGCTCTTTGAAATACTGCGACAGATCGAGATGCAGAGTGTTCGCGAAAATCTGCACGACTCGTTCATTGAATCCGTGTTCGCGATAGACACGGCCAATCTCTTCAACCGTCAAATCATAAGTCGTTAGATTGCCTGTCTGCTCTTCGACGGGCGCGTTGACCGTGTAAATCTTCGTGCGCTGCGATTGACGGCAGATGTTGGCGGTGGCGTTGCCGTGTGCCGTGCCGAGTTCCAGAACGACAGCGGGCTGAAGCGATTTGACTATCTTCATCAAAGGCGTGTAGTCGTCGTGGTCGTCGAACTTATGATAGGGCGGCAGGCAGATGTCTTTCATAATCGGCGGCTCGATTTCCACATCTTGCGCCACGATTGATTCCAACTCAACAACGGGCAGCCGCCTAAACGGAGAGACTACTTTGCGCCAGACTTTACTCACGCGCAGCAGCGCGCCGTTTTTCACGTAGCGCAAAAAATAGCCGACTCCGTTGCCGGAGAGATTATTGTGTGCCGGCTTGGCGGCCGAAGTTGTGCCCATCTGTTTCTCCATCGTTCTAATAGCTTAACTCTCAACCTCGTCGTTCGTCTCGCTTCTTCATGTCGCCTTGCGCGCAAGGCCCTGCAAATTGACGGGGAGATGACGACGCAGCCAACCTCTGATGCTCGGCCTTGGCCGCGCCCACGGACAAATCTGCGTGAAGGCGAAAAGGTCTGTCTCGCGGTTGCGCGCCATAACCTCTGGATGCCGCAGCGGAAAACTCATTTCCGCGACCGCGCGATGAGCCATAGTGCTTGCTGCGGTGCGCGTGTGTGTGGCGTCGTCTCCGAAGCCGATGTTGGAAATCAGGTTGACGGCGGGGATAATCGCCAGCCCGTTTTGCGCCCACCAAGAGAAGAACCACTGGTAATCCCATGTGTCAATCTCGCCCGCGTGTGTTTTATCGAAAACGTCGCGCCAGTAGGCAGCCGCGCCCGCGTCGCCTAAAATATCGAGCAGCCAAGATGTTTCGCGAAGCGTGGGCCAACTGCCGAGAGCAACATCGTAGTGCTGCCACGCCCTGCGCCAAGAGGCCCAGCCCCAGATATGACCAAGGCGCGAAAAACGGTAGCTCTCCGAGATGGACGGGCCGCCGCCACCGTGAAAGCTGCTGCCGCAAATCATAGGGACGCGTTCGTCGTCAGCATATCTCTCAAGCAGTTCCTCGCAGAACGGAAAAAACGTCGGGTGCGGAACACAGTCGTCCTCAAGGATAATCGCTTCCTCGCATTGCTCAAAGACCCAAGTAAGGCCGGATGAGACGCGTCGCTTGCAGCCCATGTTGGTTTCCGCGAAGTTGGTCAGCACTTCGCACTCCCAGTTGATTTGAGCGACAACCTCGCGCGTCTCCGCGCATCTCTCCGCTTCTTCTCGCCCGCGTGGGCCGTCGGCCACGACGAGCAGGCGGCGCGGCTTCGCACGCGCGATTTCCGCGAAGACTTTACGCGTCGGCTCAGGCCGGTTGAAGATAAAAAATGCGACGGGCGTGGAGAGCATAAAAAAGCGCTTGACCGTTAACCGTTAATGATATGAGCCTCTCTGTAAATTTAAGAACTCAAAGCAGCAAGCCTCTCGAAAGCAGCCGGTGAAAAAGTTTCGACTACTTAACGGCCTCCACGTAAAAACTCTCGAAGGCGCGGCTCGGCGTGTCTATGTTCTGCATGCGCGGATGTTGGGAGACGCCGAACGCCTGCTCGGTTGAAGACGCGAAGCCTGCGCGCCTGAGCAGCAAGAGCAGCGACGGGCTATCATAAACCCATAGATGCTGCCCGTCTTCGCGCATCATCATGTTGATGCGGTCGAGCGGTGTTTCAATCTCGCGCGGAAATTCAGGATGAGATAGAAATTTGCGGTCGCCCGCGTAGGAGCGCAGGAAGCGTTCGGCGTCCGGCGTTGAAAGCCGTAGCACGCCGCCCTTTTGCAGCACGCGATGACACTCGCGAAGCATCTTCAACGCGTCTTCCTTCGTGAGATGCTCTATGACGTGCTCGCTGAAGATGGCCGCACAGCTTCCGTCCTGAAACGGCAGGCCCTTGCGTAAGTCCCAGACCACATCAATGCGCGGCCCGCGCGCGATGTCAACGTTAACCCATCCGTCCATCGCCGCTGGTCCACAACCAAGGTTGATGCACAAGTCTTTCGCGGGCAGCGCCGCTAGATTGCGCTGGGTATGGCGGCGAGCCTGCCAGTCGTAGAAGGGCGCGGAGACGCGATTGGCGCGCTCGCGGCCCAGCATTCTGACGATGGCTCGTTTCAGCATTGGAAGACAGGATTTCAGGCTTGCGCGTTTAAGCTGTGGACGCGTCCGTCCAGATAAAAAAGATAGACCGTGAAGCTCTCGACCCACGGAAACATCACGTCGAAGATGTCTCGGTTCTCAAAGTAAGCCTGTTGCAGCGGGTGATAACGCCTGTCCATGATGACATCCTCCCAGGCGGTCGAGCCTATGCCCTGCAACTGACGCTCAGAATACTCGAAGAAGCAGAGCGCGCGGCCAATGCTGACGACGTGCCACTTGTGCCTTTCTTTGGCCCACGCAAAGAGTATGTCTTCGCTGATGGTAGGCGTCTCAAGATAGCCGCGCTTGCCGATTCTCATAATCTCGGCACACGCCTTGATGGGGTCGTCAACATGCTCCAGGATGTGTGCGCAGTAGACAAAATCGAAAGTCTTGTCACGAAAGGGAAGCTCGTGGATGTCTGCCGAAACTAATGGCTTGCCGTTCTGCACAATCTCGCCGTAGCGATGCGGCGTCGGCTCGACGAAGCGGTCAACAAGAAAGGTCGCGTGGGGAAAAGGGTCGCCGCCGCTGCCGATGTCAAGCACGCGCTCACCGGGCCGTATGTCAAACTTGACGTAGCGCTCCTGGTAGTTGAAGCGATGCTGCTCACCCGGCCACGCGGGGCGGGGGCGAGAGACCTCGACCTTCAACGGAATTTTATTAAGCAATGACCGGACTGACTTTTTGACCGGCTGCGGAATTAGCTTTTTGAAACTCATCAAACTCTGGGCGCTCTCGTCTTCTCTAAGCGCCTCAATACGAAGAGAGCGCCGCTCAAGCGCTATGGCGCTCCTGAGGAATCTGTTGCTGTTGCGGCTGGACGCTCGCCGTCGCCGCATTTGCTGCCGCTAGATGCTCGCGATGCTTTTCGATGCAGGCGTCTATAAAGGAGAGATGCTCGCGCGTCCAAGCAATCGTTCGCCTGAGTCCGTCCTGAAGATTGACTCCGGGCGCAAAGCCAAGCTCTCGTTTTGATTTCTCGGTGCTGCCGTAGCGCTTGCCGGAATGATCCCAGGAGCGCGGCGGCAGATTTTCAACCGGCGTCGGATTCTCTGTCTCCTGATTGACGAGCGCGGCGAGTTCACCGATTGAAGTCTCAACGCCGCTCGCCAGATTATAAACCTCGCCGGGCAAGCCCTTCGTCGCGCAGAGCATCAGCCCGCGCACGATGTCGTCAACGAAGATGAAATCGCGCGTCGCGATTCCCTGATTCTCAACGGTCAACGGCATCCGCTTCAGGCCGCGATAGATGAAGGTCGGCGTTACGTTGCGCCAGACGGTTGCGGGCGTGCCGCGCCAGCGGCCAGCGCCTAAGATTTCTCCCGGCCCATAGACGTTCTGAAAACGCGCTTTGACGACGGGCAGGCGATGCTGCATGAAGTAGTAATTCGAATAAAGCTCGCCGATGATTTTGGAGATCTGGTAGGGGCTGTCGAGGTAGAGAGAGACGGGCGCGTCTTCCTCTGTCGCCTGCGCTTCGTCGTATGTCTTTTCGGCGACGGTGCATCCGGCCGATGAATAGACGACGCGCTTGATGCGGTCGAAACCTTTGATACGCTCGTAGAGCTTGAGTGTCGTCAGCGTGTTGTTCTCGTGGTCGGCCAGGGGGTCGTGCATAGAGCTCTGGTTGCCGTGATAGGTCGCCAGATGAAAGACGTAATCGAAATCGTTCGTCAGACTTTCGAGCACGCGGTCGTCCGTAATAGAGCCTTCGATAAACGTCACCGCCTCGTTTTCAGGAACGTTGGCACGCTCAGCCGATAGCAGGTTGTCAACGATGACGACGGAGCGCGGGCCTGCCTCCAGAAGCTTCTTCACCAGATTGCTGCCGACAAAGCCCGCGCCGCCGACAACTAAAATCTTCTGTTCTTTAAACTCTTCCAACTTAGAACTCCTGTGAATAAACGATGAACCAAGAACGATGAACGCGTAATGACGGACAAGCTTTTAACAGTTCATCGTTCATCGTTCCGCGTTCATCGTTTTCCTTTATGCTTTCGCGTCCTTCGCTTCGACATTCTTGAGATGCGTGTAGGTCTGCGTGATGCCGTGCTCCTTATACCAGTCAATCGCTGCGCGCACGCCTTCTTCGAGCGGAGTCGTGACCTGCCAGTCGAAGGTCTGGTTGGTCTTCGAAGGGTCGAGCAGGATCGTGTAGGTGTCGTCTGGGTTGCGCGGGCGCACCTCAACCTCCTGTTCGAGCTTGATGCCGAGCGCTTTGACGGTCGCGTCAAAGAGTTCTTTAATCGAAAAGTCGGAGCCGGAAGAGATGTGGTAATAGCCGGGCGCGCCTTGCCCGTCAATGGCCTTGAGTACGACTGCCACGAGGTCGTCAATAAAGACGAAATCGCGCCGCGTGTCCATGACGAAGCAGGGCTTGCCGGTCGTCAGCCGGTGATAGAAGGTCGGCAATGGACCACTGAGATTGCGTGGGCCATAGGCGTTAGCCAGACGGAAGGAAAGGAAGTCAAGGCCGCCGAGTTCGACGTAGTTTTCGCCAGCCGTCTTGCTGATGGCGTAGCTTGAGCCTTCGGGCTTCAAAGGGTGTTTGAGCGTGATGGGTTGCTCGATGGGCTTGAGGCCGTAGCCGAGCGCGGTCTGGAAGTAGATGAGTCGCTTGAGCGATGGAGTGCGCCGCGCGGCGAGCATGACGTTGGCCGTGCCGAGCACGTTGGTGCGCGCATCTTCGGCCCAATCGTCAGGGTCGCGGTAGGCTGCGGCCGCGTGCACGACGACCTCCGGCTTGAATTCTTCAAAGAGACGGTTGACCAGATCCGTATCGGCGATAGTCCCTTCAACGACCGTGAGGCCGTCCTGCGGCGTCAGGTTGTCGCGGCGCGCGGTCGCGTAGTTGTCAATAACGAGCACTTCGTCCTTGCGTTCCAGCAACCTGTCTGCCAGATGCGAGCCGATAAAGCCCGCGCCGCCTGTAATCAAAACTTTCATTTCTTCGCAATCTCCTCAGTAATTAAAAGAAGTGATGAGTGATGGGTGATGCGTAATGAGTAGAAGGCAGTTGGCTTTCAACTCATCACTCATTACTCATCACTCATTACTGTATTTTTGAACTCGCTCTCTCTATCATGGAATTCCTGCTGCCACAATTCGAGGCACAGGAGTCCCCAAGCCTTACGTCCAAACTTAGGCTCACGCTCCAGCCCGTCGAGCACGAGGCGGTTATTAATCAACTCTCTTTCGCGCGCGTGGGGTGCGGAGAAGACATCCTGCACAAATTCGTGTGCCTCTCCCTTGAGCCATTCGGTCAAAGGCGTGGGAAAGCCCATCTTATCTTTACGGTCAACGATGATGTCCGGCAGCACGGGGCGCATCGCGTTCTTTAAGACCTGCTTCATCGTCCCGTCTTTGAACTTGATGTCGGCGGGCATCGTCGCCGCAAACTCGACGAGCGGGTGGTCCAGAAAGGGCACGCGCGATTCCAAGCCGTGGGCCATGCTAACGCGGTCTTCTACTTGCAAGAGCGCGGGCAACAGGGTCTTGAAGTCGAAGTGGGTCATGCGGTCGAAGTAAGATTCCTTGCCGACGTTCTGGCCGTGAAAGATTGACTGGAAAGTCTCAAAGGGCGAATAGTCGCCAAGTAGATTCCATTGAATCTCTTCCTGAAGCAGCGGCGCGCGATTAATGAGGCGGAAGTAGCGCTTGTCCATGTCTTCGAACAAACCCTCGCGCCAGAACTCTTGCAGCAGTGGCTTATAATTGTGCAGCGCCGTCAGGTTCGGGATGATGGATTCGTAGGTGACTATGAAGTTGCCGTTATTGATTGTGCCGTCAATTGCGGCCTTGATGCATTGCTCGAAATAGGCGATGAGGTAGCGCGTGTAGCCGCCGAAGATTTCATCGCCGCCCTGCCCGCCAAGCACGACCTTGCGATGACGCGCAGCCAGTTGCGAGACCATGTACTGCGGAAACGAACCCGGCCCGGCCACAGGATAGTCAAGATGATAGATGACACGGCGAATGTTTTCGATGAAGTCCGTGGCGGTGATGTCAATCTCGTAGAGACTGAAGCCGCGCCATTCCGCGAGCGCGCGTGCGTAACTTGATTCGTCGTAGTCTGCGCTAAAGGAGAACTTGCCTGTGAAGCCTGCGAAGTCGCCGTTGGTCTGAAGACTTGCGAGCGAGGCGACGCTACTTGAATCGAGTCCGCCGCTCAAGTACGTGCCGACGGGCACGTCCGCGCGCAGGTGAAAGCCGACCGATTCGGGAAGAAGCGCCTGCAACCGTTCCTCGAAGTATTTCGGCGTGTGGTCGAAGTCAAGCTCGTAATAGACTTCCCAGTAGCGGCGGATTTCGATTGCGCCGTTTTTGATGCGCAGGGTGTGGCCGGGCAGAAGCTCCGAGACGTTTTTGAAGAGCGTCTTTCCGGCGAGGCAAAACTGGAACGCCAGATAATCCTTGAAGCCTTCGAGGTCTGTCTCAATCTCTCTGACGAAGGGCAGGAGCGCTTTGACTTCGGAAGCGAAGTAGAAGATGTCTGAGGCGGCCGTGTAATACAAAGGCTTGATGCCGAAGCGGTCGCGTGCACAGAAGAGTTCCTGTTTGCGTTCGTCCCAGATAGCAAAACTGAACATGCCGCGCAGGTGATTAACGCAGTCCGCGCCCCACTTGCGGTAAGCGCTCAGGATAACTTCCGTATCGGAAGTGGTCTGGAAGTTTTCAGCGCCGAGTTCGTCGCGCAGTTCTATGTAGTTGTAGATTTCGCCGTTGTAGGTAATCCAGTTTCCGGCCGCGTCGGTCATCGGCTGGTCGCCGGTCGAGAGGTCAATGATGCTCAGGCGGCGATGCGCGAAGCCAGCGGCGCGGCGCGCATGCTGCCACATGCCTTCGCCGTCAGGCCCGCGATGCGCGAGCAGCTTGTTCATTGCGCTCAGCCGCCCGCCGAGGTTGGGGATTTCTGTCAGAGGGAAGCTCAACGCTCCCGCAATACCACACATAACAATCTACTTCTTGAAGAGACGATAGACGCCGCCGAGGCCCGCGTGCTTGCCTTCGTACATGGGAAAGCCGCGCTCGTCCATCACGAGACTCGCGAGAAAGCGGCGATGCTCTTCAGCCAACCTTTCATCCTTCAATGCCTGCGGCAGATACTTCTTTATCGAATTCAACTCGACATCGGAATGATAGCCGCCAAGATAACTGGTGTGAAAACCCGTCTCCTCGCAGACGCGCGAAAACTCCTCCCAGTTGTGGCAACGGGCGATGGGACAATTGCCTGTGCCGTCGTCCTCAACATCAACCGTGCGATGAAAAATCTCGTAAACGTTCTTACCGGGAAACGCGTTCTCAACGACGAGTCTTTCGTAAGCCGCATAGAGATGCACCCAAACGCTGTCGCGATTGTAAACCATCACGCGCGCTTCCGCTCCCGGCTTCATTATTCTGTAAAACTCGTTGAGCAGGGCTTCCGGGTGGCTCGTGTGATGCAGGACGCCGAGGCATTGCAGGTAATCAATGCTCTTGTCTTCGAGCGGAATCGTGGTCGCCGTATCGGCAGAGTTAATAAGCTCTATGCGTTCCGGGTCAACGTTGTGCAGCGAAAGACGGTGCTGGGCCATGCGCAGAGCTTTGGCGGAGATGTCAATGCCGATGATTTTACGCGCGTTCGTGTAGATACTATAACCGACCAGATCATTGCCCGGCCCGCATCCGTAGTCGAGCAGAACCTCTCCGTCGTGGTTGCCGTAGAGGTTCATAAACTCCGTGAAGAGCGGGTAGAGGCTGGCACGCCATTCGAGATGCTTTTTCGATTGCAGCGCGCTCTTGAAGAGGGTCGTGTCTACCGTGTGCTCGCCCCAGAAGGAATCAACGATTGTTTTATCGTCAACGTCGAGTTTCTTAATCACGGGCGCGGGGCCGGGACGGTTAAACTTCCCCGTCACAGACCAGAAAAGCTCTGTCGTCTGCTTCTTCGTATTCCCCAGCGTATATCCCAAACGCCACTTGATGCGCTCGACGTAACTCATAATCCTAGTCAGTTTCCCTCTTGTCTGCCTTCACGCGACCCATCATTGATACCACAGTTTGCTCGGAGAAGACACTCACCAGCGCCCTGCGCGCGATGCCTTTCAGGCGCGGAATAAAAGAATGTAAATGCAGCGCGACCTGCACCCACGAGACGAATTCCGAGAGCCGCATCCAGTAGTAAATAAGACTGCTTAACAACGAGCGCGATGCGCCCGCACGTTCCACCGCGCGGTCTTTCAAAGACTCTTCGAGCACGAAATTAACGAAGCTTTGATAAGTGTATTTCCCGGAAGCGACTATCTCCTGAAAGGCACGCCCGGTCATCTCCCGCCTGAGGTCTTCGCTCTGCATCTGGTCGAGCACGTCCTCTATGTTGCTGAAGTCGCTTTTGAGTTCGATGTAGTGGCGGCCCGGCTCAAGGATGCCGTTGTATTCTCCTTCAACGAGAATCTGGCAGGTCTTCGTCGCGCAGCATTCGAGGTGGCGCGGCGAAAGGGCGACGTAGCGAATCGTCCCGTCGAGGCCCGGAAAGCAGGCTTGCTCAATCTCCGCGAAAGAGGCGCGCGGGTGCTGGCGCTGGTAAGCCTCGACTCTCTCTTTCAACGTGCCGTCGCGGTCGGGCACGCTCGCGCCGCCCTCCACACTGATAGTGTATTTGCAGCGCAACAGAAACCTGTACCAGTCGTCGCCCCAGATTGTGTCTTCGCTGCGCGTTGAGATGTCAGTCTTAAGATTGCGCGCGGGCGCGTGCTCAAGAAAGAGGTCTGCGATTTTTTGTCTGAGCAGTCCGTGGCGGCCGAGCCATGCTCCGGCGAGCCACGTCCTGTAGCCGATGTCTATGTCGCGCTCGCGTCCTTCGGCTGCGAATTTGTTGATGCGGCCGACCGTCGCGTCGTTGAGGTAGCCGGTCAGGACGTTAAAGAACTTAACGCGCTCAAGGCTCGCGCGGTCGTAAAGCTTGGGCCACTCCGAAGGCGGCCCGACGGAAAAGACCGTGTTAACTTCAAACTCTTCGAGAAAGTTTATCAGGACATCCGTGTGCGTGTGTTCGTCCTGCGGAAAAGCTATGCGAGCAGCCTCCATGCTCTTGAGCGCGCGTGCCTTTTCAAGGAGCGGCTCAAACCATTCGGCCTTAATCCTGTTCGCCAGAAAAATCGTGCCGAAGACGATGAGGTCAAACTTAACGTGCCTGAGATACCACGGAACTGAGCGCACAGTGAGGTTCAGATAGAAACAGTTGTGCTCGGAGTAGTGACGGAAGCAATAGAGCTGATCCCAGAGCGTGGCCCTCATGGGATACTTGTTCATCACGAAGATGACCAGAATGTTGAGCTTGCAACCCATTGACGAATAACAGACAGGCCCGGTTTTCAAATCTCAAACTTAAAATGCAGAAATTTCAAGCCTCGAATTTCAAATTTGAGTTTGAAGATTTGAGATTTGAAATCGGAGCATTTCAAATTTCTTACGCCTTCACTTCTTTCTCACCACGATATTGATTTCCATCGGCAGCACGAGCTTGGGCGTCCATTTCTGGTAGGCGCTCGGAAATGAAGTCTCCATGCGCGAGAGCGCGCGGCGCATCAGTTGGTCTGCGCGCGGCAGCCTGTACTTCAGGCGGTTGCCTCTATAAGCGTGATGCGCCACCATCGTCGCCTCCACCCACTCGCAATCGAAAATTCGCTCGAACAGGATGCGCAGAGAGTCTTCGTCAAAATTCCTGACGTGGACATACTTGTACGGATTTTCGGGCGTGAGATAGCCGCTCAAATCCTCGCGGTAGGGAACGCGCGCAATCAAGAGGCCGTCGCGTTTTAAGACCGAGAGAATCTTTGCGCAGCAAGTGTTCAGGTCGAGCACGTGCTCAAGGATGTCTGTCGCGAGCACCATGTCGAAGGTCTCAGGCTTGTAGGGCATCTCTTCGACCTGCGCGAAGCAGACCTCTATGCCTTTGCTCTGCACTTCCTTCAGATAACCGAAGCTGATGTCCATCCCGTATCTGTCCAACTGTGGAAAGTTTGAGAGCACGCGCCCTAAGCCGACGCCGACATCCAGCACCTTGTCTCCCGGCTTCGAATATTTTTGGATGAGTTCGACGGTCGAGCGCTCCATCTCCTGCCAGACTTTTTCGGCGATGAAAGGGTTCGTGCCGTCCTTCGCCATCGAGGCCAGATGGTCGTGGGAGATGGTCTCGTAGTTGTCCGTGTATTCGTTGGCCTCGGAGAAGACGGGAATGCCGTCCCTCATCCGCAAAGGCTCTCTGGCGTAAACGCTCTTGTTCATCACGACCTTTATCTTCTACACCCTGACTCGTCAAATTAAACGGAGATCATTCGCGCTTTACAATGCCAACGTCTCCCACGGAAACCTTGGCCGCAGCGGGCCGCCGAAGATGCCGTAGTAGTCTCCACGAAGGCTGCCGTCATCCGTCATCTCAAAAGAGACAACCTGGTCCACTCTGAAATGGTCAGTCCAGTTGGCCGAAAATCCCACCAACGAAAAACTGAACTTGCCCGCGTTCAGCAGATCACCGCTGATACGGCAGCGACTCCTGTAGCGTCCGCGCTCAAGCGGTCGCCCGTAATAATTCTTCTCCGTGTTGCTCACAGAACCGAAGAGGGAATAGCCGTCGGCGTCGTAAAGAATAAGGGAGAAAGCGACGTAAGCTCCCGGCTGCACAACCTCGTAATCAATCTCAACCGTGAGCGGTTCGGAAAGCTTGATGGCAGCGGCTTCCGCTCCGTCCCTGTCGAGAATACGGACGGCGTTCAGCTTAAACGACTCGTTGCCGGGACGCTCCGCTCCGGCCCAGACTTTCTTGCTGCTCTGGTAATCGCCTTGCAGGTAATACTGCACGACCGAGGCGGCCTCGCCCTCGCGTTCTATCTGGCCGCGGTCGAGCAGGAGCGCGCGGTTGCAGAGATTCTTAATCGCTGGCATGTTGTGGCTGACGAAGAGAACCGTCCGGCCTTCGCCAGCTATGTCGCTCATCTTGCCGAGACACTTATTTTGAAAGGCCGCATCGCCTACGGCCAGCACTTCGTCAACGAGCAGAATCTCCGGCTCAAGGTGTGCGGCGACGGCAAACGCCAGTCGCAGGTACATCCCTGAAGAGTAGTGCTTGACGGGCGTGTCAACAAACCTTTCAACTTCAGCGAAAGAAACAATCTCGTCAAACTTACGCTTAATCTCAGCCCTCTTCATCCCAAGGATAGCGCCGTTGAGATACGTGTTCTCGCGCCCCGTCAATTCCGGGTGGAAGCCCGTGCCGACTTCGAGCAGGCTGCCGACTCGCCCGTGTATGCGCGCACGCCCGTGGCTCGGCTCCGTAATGCGCGAGAGAATCTTTAAGAGCGTGGATTTGCCTGCGCCGTTGCGCCCGATGAGACCCACTATCTCGCCCGATTTAACTTCAAACGAGATGTCCTTGAGCGCCCAGATAATCTCGTTCTCTTCGCGCCTCGCGCCCGCACCACTACTACGCCGCACCAGAGATTGAAAAGCACGAAGAGGCCCAAGCGCCGCGCCCGCCAGCACGTCGCGCAGCGTTCGGTAGCTGTCCTGCAAGCCACCTATGCGATACTCTTTTGCAAGGCTCTCAGCCCTGATTGCTACGTCAGTCATCCTTAGTTATTAAACGATGTCCGCGAAAGTCTTTTCCATTCGCCGGAAATAGAATGTGCCCGTCACTAAGATAAGCAGCGACATCGTCGCGGAGATAACGATTGCCATCCCCGGCGCTGTTTCAGTTCGCAGGAGCGCCCACCTGAATCCCTCAACGACGCCGACCATCGGGTTGAGACTATAGACGAGCCGCCAGCGCCCCGAGAGCAGGCTGGCCGGATAAACAACCGGCGTCGCAAACATCCAGATTTGCGTCAGGAACCCGACGATGTAACGCACGTCGCGATACTTCACATTGAGCGCCGAAAGCCACAGCCCCGTGCCGAGCGCCGTCACCAGCGCCAGCAGAAGCAGGAGCGGCAGCCACAGCACAATCGCCAACTGCGGAGCGACGCCGTAATAAGCCATCATCCCCAGCAGCACCAGAAACGAGAGCGCGAAATCCGGCAACCCGCCGAGCACAACCGAGATGGGCACGACGAGGCGCGGAAAATAAACCTTCTTGATGAGATTGGCGCTGCCGACGAGGCTGTTTGACGATTGCGTCAGCCCGTTGGCAAAGAACGTCCAAGGCACTAAGGCCGCGAAAGCAAACAAGGGATACGGCACGTTGTCCGAAGGCATACGCGCCAGTTTCCCGAAGAAGACTGCGAAGATGAGCATTGTCAAAAACGGTTGCAGGATGGCCCAGGCGAGGCCAAGGGCCGTCTGCTTGTAACGAATCTTGATGTCGCGCCACGCGAGGAAGTAGAGCAGTTCGCGGTATTCCCATAGCTCTCTGAGCCTGAGCGCAGCCCAGCCGCGCGAAGGCTCAATCAACACTTCGTGCGCCTGCGACGCGCTCGCAGCCGCGCGGCGTGCTTCATCCTCCTGCTGCTGCTGTGCCTCGCGGCTCTTGACCGCTTCGCCGCTCATCATGCGCCCTGCCCCACTGAATAAGCATCTGCAAGATGCCCTACAATCTTCTCTGCTGCCCGCCCGTCACCGAAGAACTGCGGCGGCGTTTCTTCCGGCCACGCGTGTTCTTTGACTGCGCGCAGGATTTGCTCGCGCTCCGCGCCCGCAATAACGTTCCATCCGGCTTCCACCGTCTCGACCCACTCGGTTTCCGGCCTCAACGTCACACACGGCACACCGAAAAAGAAAGCTTCCTTCTGCATCCCGCCGGAATCCGTCAGAATCAGCCGCGCGTGTTGTTCGAGCAGCAGCATGTCAAGGTAGCCGACAGGTTCTATCATCTTCACGTTCGTTGCCTTCGTGATTAATGCTTCTTCCGACTCACTGATTTTCTGCCGCGTGCGCGGGTGGACGGGGAAGATGACAGTCTCGCCTGTTCCGGCAAAAGCTGCGAGGATGCTGCGCAGATGTTCTGGCACGTCCGTATTGTAGGGGCGATGGAGCGTTGCGAGCAGATATTCTTTCGGTTGCACTCCGAGTTGATCCAGTATCGCGGAGCGCTCGCGCGCGACTTCGGCAAACTGTAGAACGGCGTCGTACATCGTGTCGCCAACTAAGTGCACGCCTCTTGTGATTCCTTCACGCGCGAGATTTTCGACTGCGGTGTGCGTCGGACAAAAAAGCTGGTCGGAGCAGTGGTCCGTCAAAACGCGGTTGTGCTCTTCCGGCATCGTGCGGTTAAAGGAGCGCAGGCCCGCTTCGACGTGCGCGATGGGGATGTGCAGCTTGCAGGCTGCGAGGGCGGCGGCGATGGTGGAGTTGGTGTCGCCATAAACGAGCACGCAATTGGGGCGCTCTCGCTGCATCGTCATCTCAAGGCCCATCAACATCTGCCCCGTCTGCCAGCCGTGCGAGCCCGACCCGACCTCAAGATTGACAGCCGGTTCAGAGAGTCGCATCTCTTCAAAAAAGACGCGCGACATGCGTTGGTCATAGTGCTGGCCGGTATGGACCAGAAACTCCGTGTGACCTGCACGCGCGAGCGCACGACTGACCGGCGCTGCCTTAATAAACTGTGGCCGGGCTCCGACCACCGTCAAAACTTTCACGAGCCTTTAATTCTTCCCCGCACGATAAAAATCGGCGATTGCCTCGACCACTGTTCCCATCATGCTCTCCGTCAGTTCAGGATAAATCGGGAGCGCTAATGTCTCGCGCGCGGCGCGCTCGCTCTGCGGAAAGTCGCCCGCCGCGTGGCCCAACTCAGCGAAGCATTCCTGCATGTGCATCGGCACGGGGTAGTAAATCTCAGTCCCGATTTTACGCTGCTTGAGATGGGCCAGAAGCGCGTCGCGCTGGCCGCAGCGGATAACAAACTGGTTATAGATGTGGCGCACGTCAGCCGCTTCAAAGGGCAGCACGACGCCGGACAATTCGTTCAACTGGTTAACTGCTTCCGCGCCGCCCTGCGCGTCGCTTGTTAAGCCGACTAATTGCGGCTCGATGCTCAACTCTGCTTCATTGAAGAGGCGGCGATACGTGGCCGCGTTCTGCTGTCGCTTCTCCGTCCAGTTGTCCAGATACTTCAGCTTGATTCTCAGGACGGCGGCCTGAATCGCGTCGAGGCGGAAATTGCCGCCGATGACCTTGTTGTAATACTTCGGCGCGTAGCCGTGGTTGCGCAGCAGCTTGACCTGTTTGGCGAGCGCGGCGTCGTTGGTCGTCACCATTCCGCCGTCGCCGAAGCCGCCAAGATTCTTCGAGGGGAAGAAACTGAAGACGGCCATGTCGCCGATGCTTCCCGCGCGGCGGCCCGCATCTTCCGAGCCGATGGCCTGCGCAGCATCTTCGATGACCGTCAGGTTATGACGGCGCGCCACTTCCATAACCGGCGTCATGTCGGCCACCTGCCCGTAGAGATGAACGGGGATGATGGCGCGCGTGCGCTCCGTGATGGCGGCTTCAATGCGGCTTGGATCAATGTTGTAGGTCAGCGGGTCAATGTCAACGAAGACTGGCTTGGCATGAAGACGCGCGACTGCGCTCGCGGTCGCGAAAAACGTGTAAGGCGTAGTGATGACTTCATCGCCCGGCTTGAGGTCAATCGCCATCAGCGCGACGAGCAGCCCGTCCGTGCCCGAAGAGACGCCGATGCCAAACTCGCATTGCGAGTAGGCTGCGACCTCACGTTCGAGGGCTTCGACTTCAGGGCCAAGGATGAAGTGCTGCGAATCCGCAACGCGGTCAATGGCCGCGCGTATCTCATCGCGGATAGTTGCATACTGGGCTTTCAAATCAAGCAGCGGAACGGGCTGCGTTTCTCTTTCAACATCAATCATGGTCAGTCGCTTTCAGAATTAAAAATTTTAGTCTCAAGCGCTTTTGGCCTTTAGGCTTCAGAGCGCTTTGTCTTCCGGCCAATCGAGGCAGCGCAGGACGTTTGGCTCAGTCTCTCTGTAGCGCCAGCCGCTCTCGGGGCAGACTAGATTGCCGTCCGCGTCCTGCTGCTCAAGGCGGTGGCCGTGGCGGCTCATCCAGCCTTTACGCCGGGCGGGCACGCCGAGCATCAAGGCATAGTCGGGCACATCGCCTCTGACAACCGCGCCCGCTCCGATGAAGGCGTAGCGGCCGATGGTTGCGCCGCAGACGATTGTCGAGTTTGCGCCGAGCGTTGCACCACGCCGCACGAGTGTTCGTTGATACTGGCTGTGTCTGACAATCTGCGAGCGCGGGTTGATGACGTTCGTAAAGACGCAGGACGGGCCGCAGAAAACGTCGTCCTCCAACTCAACGCCCGTATAGATGGAGACGTTGTTCTGTATCTTGACGTTGTTGCCGATGCGGACATCATTGGCGACGTTGACGTTCTGGCCGAGGATGCAGCGCTCGCCTATCTTTGCGCGCTGCTGAACGTGGGAGAAGTGCCAGATTTTCGTGCCCGCGCCGATTTCGCATGGTTCGTCAACGTAGGCGCTCTCGTGTACAAAGTAGTTTCGCTCGGTCATTTGAATACTGCTGTTCCTTCGTTAAGATTTACGAGCGGGAGCGTCAGAGGCTCTCCGTTCATCACGAGCGAGCGCTGTGCTGCCTGCAAGACTTGTAGCACGCGCAGGCCGCTTGCGCCGTCGGTCGCTGGCGCGCGTCGCGTCTCGATGGCGTCGAGAAACGCGCGACACTCTAAAAGCAGCGGCTCTTCAGCCTCAAACTCCACATGCTCGCCCTCGCCCTTAATCGGCACGGGTTCGCCCTCGCGCAACTCTACCCGTT
Source organism: Pyrinomonadaceae bacterium (assembly GCA_036382855.1). Lineage (GTDB taxonomy): Bacteria > Acidobacteriota > Blastocatellia > Pyrinomonadales > Pyrinomonadaceae > DASVTR01. The sequence goes on from DASVPO010000006.1 coordinate 517,766, forward strand.
GGTCGTAGAGCACGAGTTGTTTCGTCACATCGTCGAAGCTCGCCATCTTTTTCGAGCCGATGACGACGAGGCGCTGTTCCTTGAAGGGATGCAGCCAAGAGACGTAGATGTGAGCGCGCACGCCGTTATCGAAAAGCATGTGCGTAATCGTCACGTCGGCGATGTTCGGCTGGACGTAGCTGCCGCCGTGTGCCGAGACCTGAAAGGGCATCGCGTCCATCAGGCGCAGGATGATGGCTATGTCGTGCGGCGCAAAGCTCCACAGGATATTCTCCTCGCGACGGACTTTGCCTAGATTAAGACGGTTCGAGGAGATATAACGCACTTTGCCGAGCGCCCCTGTGCGCACCAGTTCAAGCAGGCGAACGATGGCCGGGTGATACTCAAGCACGTGCCCGACCATCAAAATGCGACCGCTTTCTTCTGCCAGACGGACGAGCGCTGCGCCCTGTTCATAAGTTAAAGCCAACGGCTTTTCGACGAAGACATCCTTGCCCGCTAGAAGAGCCGCGCGCGTCAACTCATAGTGAGTTTCGGCGGGCGTGCTGATGACAACTCCCGCCACGTTTGCCTCAAGCGCTTCCTCAAGATTTGCGACGACCTTCGAATGCGGCGCTATCTCTGCTGCTATAGTGCGTCCCTGCGCAGTCGAGTCGCAGCAGACGCGGAGCGCTCCGAGTCGGTCGAAGTTGCGCACGAGGTTTTTGCCCCAGTAGCCGCAGCCGATGACGGCGATTGAGGGTGGCTGGCCTGTCTGCATCCTCTCTAATTCCTTACTCACAAGCTTCCCGCCCTGGCCTTTGCGACCTCTTCCGTGTGCTGTTCGATGTTGCTCGTGCTGAACTGTTTTGTGTTTGAGGTCGAGGCGACTTGGCGCGGGTGACGGCGGCGAATCGAAAAGCACGCTCAGAAGTGTCAATAATCATGGAGTCAAAATCAGTTTGCCGGGCCTTAAACGCGTCGCGCCAATCAAGCCCCGGAGAACGCCGGGCCTCGCGCGCCGACTAATAATTGCCTACAGATAGAAATTCCCGTTTAAGCTTAACGAAATGCGCAGTCTAACCGTCAGCCTCAAGGAGCGTCAAGCGACGCGCATTCTTGACACCCCTCAAAACCGAAACCTATACTCGCAAGTCCTGTTCGGCGGCCGCTCTCGTTCGATACCCTTTCAAGACAAGCGATGCTAAAGTTTTTCGTCACCGGCGGCGCGGGCTTCATCGGCTCGGCCTTCATCAGATTGGCGCTCGCAGAGCTTCCCGGCTGCCACATCACAAACTTCGACGCGCTCACCTACGCAGGGAATCCAGACAACCTGACCAACCTGGACGAAAGCCGCTACCGTCTCGTTCACGGCGACATCGCGGACCGCGAAGCCGTCCTGCGAGCGCTCGAAGAAGACACGGACGCGCTCATCAACTTCGCCGCCGAGACACACGTTGACCGCAGCATCATGGATGCCAGCCCTTTTTTGCACACCAACATCACAGGCACGCAAGTCCTGCTCGATGCCACACGCGCGCGAAAGGTGCGGCGCTTCGTGCAAATTTCTACAGACGAAGTTATGGGCAGCCTCGCGGAGGATGACGAGACGGCTTTTTTCTCGGAGGAATCAACGCTTGCGCCGACCAACCCTTATTCCGCGACCAAGGCTGCCGCAGAGCATCTGGTCAACGCCGCGCATCATACGTTTAAGCTCGACACAATCATCACGCGCTGCGGCAACAACTATGGCCCAAGGCAGTTTCCCGAAAAACTCATCCCGCTCTTAATCAGTAACGCCCTGAGAGACGAGCCGATTCCTGTCTACGGCGACGGGCAGAACGTGCGCGACTGGATTTACGTCGAAGACCACGCGCGCGCCCTCCTGCTCGCGACCCTGAAGGGAAAGGCAGGCTCTCTCTACAACATCGGCGCGCGCAACGAGCGGCGCAATCTGGATGTCGTCAAGTCAATCCTGACAATGCTCGGCAAGCCACACTCGTTGATTCGTTTCGTCAAAGACCGTCCCGGCCACGACCGTCGTTATGCGATTGACCCGTCGAAAGCGGAACGCGAGCTTGGCTGGCTGCCCCTGGAGACTTGGGAAAGCGGCATCACGAAGACGATCAAGTGGTACGAAGAGAACGCCGACTGGATTCGCCGCGCGCAAACCGGCGCTTACCGCGAATACTACGCGCGCCATTACGGAACGGAGGCCGGAGCACTTTGAGAGTTCTGGTAACGGGAGCGGGCGGAATGCTCGGGCGCGCCGTGGTCGAGCATTGTGTCTCTCGCGGCGATGAAGTCTTCGCACACGACCGTCTCGGCCTTGACATCACGGAAGCCGCAAGCGTCCGCGCCATCTTCGAGCGTGAGCGCCCCGAAACGGTCATCAACTGCGCCGCGTGGACGGATGTTGACGGCTGCGAGAGTAATCATGAGCGCGCCTTTATGGTCAACGCGCGCGGGCCGCAAGCCTTGGCCGGAGCCGCACGCGCCGTCCATGCGCAGCTTATCACCGTCTCCACCGATTACGTTTTCGACGGCGAGAAAGAAGGCTTCTACACGCAACACGACGACCCGCGCCCCTTAAGCGTTTACGGCGCTGCCAAGCTTGAGGGCGAGCGACTCGCGCAGGCGGCGTGTGCGCGCACGTTGATCGTGCGTTCGGGGTGGATTTTCGGCGCAGGCGGGCGCAACTATTTGAGCCGTGTGATTGAAATGGCGCGGGCGGGCCAATCTCTTCAGGCCATCCATGACGCCTACGGGACGCCGACCTACGCCGTTCATCTGGCGGCGCAGATACGCGAGTTGGCCCAGCTTGATTTGCCCGGCATCTATCACATCGTTAACAGCGGCGAGGGAGCAAGCTACGAAGAGTTTACGCGCGCCGCGCTTGCGGCTGCCGGAAACCCGACGACGAAAATCGAGAGCGTCGCGTTTGCTTCCCTTGAGCGGCCCGCACCGCGCCCGCGCAACTCGCGCCTGCGCTGCCTGCTCTCCGCAGCGCTCAAGCTTGAGCCGCTTCCACGCTGGCAAGAGGCTGTCAAAGAGTTTGCTGTCGCCGCGCGCGGCCGAGCATAAGTTAAGATGAGCTAGCGAATAGTTCGGCGGTGGGTCAATCCGATTAAGAGGCCAGAGGGAATTAACGGCATGAGTCATTATGAGAAGGTAGCTATCGTTGCTCTTCGGGTGGCGGGCTGTTGCGTCGCGGTTGTGGGGTTGGTGGGCGCAGTTTTCAGTCTGGTGCTCAACCTGCTCAGGCAAGAATCAGCAGGCATTTATTTCTACTCAAGCCTGACTTACCTGCTCATCGGCCTCGTCCTCTTCGCGCTGAGCAAGCCTCTGGCCGCTCTGATTGCCGGAAGACTCTGAGCAGAGGGTCGCTAAATCGCGTCGCCGCCAGACGGCCAACATGGTTTGCCGTGCGGCCGCTCTCTGCTATTATGTTTCGTCGTTTGTGCCCGTTTTCCGGGTTGGTCTCTTTAATAGATAAGGTTTAGAAGTTCATTATGTCTCAAGATAACCGTTTGCTGCCGCTGCCCTCCGTTGACCGCGCGCTTGACCGCCCGCTGGGCGACATAGCCCAATCGAAGCCCTACGGTGTGGCGCAAACCGAAACCAATTTGCGCGACTATCTCTTTGTCGTGCTCAAGCGCAAGTGGTTGATTCTGGCGCTCGTGCTGGTCGTGACCTCTCTGGTGACGATTCAGATGTACCGCATGCCTTCGGTTTACGAGGCCGCGACCACGATTCAGATTGAGCCGAAGCAAGGCAACGTCCTGCAAAGCGACAAGGCCATCGTCATCAATACGGGCGGCAACGGCACAGACCCCGTCTACTGGCAAACGCAACTGCGCCTGCTCGAAAATCCTGCGCTCGCACGCCAAGTCATCAAGACCTTAGACCTCCAGAACGACCCGCGCTTTTTCGCGGGACAGTCGCAGACCGACATCATGTCGTCTTTGCGCAGGCTCTTCTCGCGAGAGAAGACGGCGCCCGTGACAGCCCCGCCGCCCGCCGGAGAATTGCCCCTCGTCAGGGAAGACGACGTGAAGGGACAGCAGTTGACGCCCGAAGAGCTTGCCAAGCTTGAGCCTTACGAGGAAACGCTCGGCGCGAACCTGACGGTTGACCCTGTTGTCGGCACGAACCTCGTCACGCTTCGCTACAAGCACACAGACCCGGAGTTGGCGCAGAAGATTGTCAACACGGTGGCAGACATCTTCGTCTACAACAATATTCAGCGCGAGACGATGGGCGCGGATAAAAACGCTGATACGCTCGCCAAACAGATTGCCGAACTGCAAACGACCGTCAGGCAAAAGCAGGCCGATGTCCTAGACTACCAGATTAAAAATAATCTGCCGCAGACCGAAGGCCCATCTTCCAATCTCGAAGCAACAAAGCTTGCCACGCTCAGCAGCCAACTGCTTGAAGCCGAAAACGAACGCAAGAATTTGCAGGCGAGCTACGAGGCCGCCGTCAAGGAAATTGACCCCTACTCGAACCCGCTGGTGCAGGATAACAAGCGCATCGAGTCTCTGCGCGAGAAGATTGATGTCTTAGAGCAGAAGCGTGCGGAGTTGCTCGTCATCTACACGCCGGAATGGCCGGAAGTCAGAAAGATTGAGGAGCAGATCAAGCCGCTCAAAGAGGCGCTGGCGAAAGCTCCGCGTGAAGTGCTCTCATCCATGAGGTCGCGCTACGAGGCGGCGGCCAAAAGAGAGAGTATGCTGCGCGCTTCCTACAACCAGCAGCGCGGCACGACGACGGCGCAGAACATAGCCGAGTCGCAGATGACCGTGATGAAGCAGCAGTTGGAGACCGACAAGCAATCGCTGGCGACGCTGATGCAGCGCCAGCGCGAACTGGAAAACCAGAAGGCCAGCGCTGCTCCGAACAACATCACCGTCACCAACTACGGCCGCCGCGGCGAACTCGTCGGGCCGCCACGCGTGCGCAATATCCTGATTGCGTTGGTTCTCTCGCTTGGCGCAGGCATTGGTCTCGCCTTCCTGTTAGATTATCTGGACGACACGCTGAAGTCTGTTGACGACGTTGACCGCTACATACACGTTCCGGCGTTGGCACTGATTCCGTCTAATCGCAGCGAGCGACGCTTGCGCGGCAAGGCCGGAGCCGCTCCCTACGATGGAGGCGAGATAACGGCGCTCGCTCTGATTGACGACGCGCGCTCGCCCGTGGCCGAAGCCTACAGACACTTGCGCACGTCGCTTCTGCTCTCCAGCGCAGGCCAGCCGCCGCGCACCATCCTCGTCACTTCGAGCCAGCCCTCAGAAGGCAAGACGACGACGGCCGTTAACACAGCCGTCATGCTGGCGCAGACGGGAGCGGACGTGCTGCTCGTTGATTGCGATTTGCGCCGCCCGCGCGTTCATGCTCATTTCGGCATCGCCAACGTGCGCGGCGTTACCAACTACCTGTCAGGCGATTCAAACCTTGAATCCGTCATGCAGCCCTATGAGAAGCTGCCGAATTTAAAGCTGATGACTTCCGGGCCTGTGCCGCCGAATCCTGCCGAGCTTCTAGGCTCGGACGAGATGCGCAAGCTCGTCGCCACTCTGGCTGAACGCTTCACACACGTCGTCATTGATTCGCCGCCCGCCATCTCTTTTACGGATGCCGCGATTCTCTCGACCGTCGTTGACGGCGTGATGCTGGTCGTGCACGGAGGCCGCAGTTCGCGCGCCGTTGTGCGTCGCGCCAAGCAGCAGTTGACGGATGTCGGCGCACACATCTTCGGCATCGTGCTCAACAACGTCAAGCTCGAATCGCACGACTATTATTACGGCGGTTATTACTCGGAATACTACACGGACGACGAGCCGGGGCCGGACACGCCCGGCTTAGTCCAGAGTTCGAAGTCTTAAAGTCCTGAACTTTAAAAGACAGACTTACGGAGCTTGAGACCTTGAACTCTGGATACTGTACTCTGGACTGAATGAATGAGGGGCGAATTCTGCCTCATCGCGCCGGATGTCAAACTCGGAAGCGACGTGGCAATCTACAATTTCGTTAATCTCTACGGCTGCGAAATCGGCGACGGCACGAAAGTCGGCTCGTTCGTCGAGATTCAAAAGGGCGTGCGCGTGGGCCGCAACTGCAAGGTCTCCAGCCACACTTTCATCTGCGAAGGCGTCCACATCGAAGATGAAGTCTTCATCGGCCACAACGTAAACTTCATTAACGACAAATATCCGAGGGCCACTAACCCGACGGGCCAACTGCAAACCGAAGCCGACTGGCAGGTCGAACGCACCGTTGTGCGCCGCGGCGCTTCCATCGGCACGGGCGCGACCATCCTCGGCGGCCTCGAAATCGGCGCGCGCTCAATCATCGGCGCGGGCGCTGTCGTCACGAAAAGCGTTCCACCCGACTCAATCGTCGCGGGCAATCCGGCAAGGGTAATAAAAGAAGTGATGAGTGATGAGTAATGAGTGATGAGTGGAAAGCTCATTCTTCAACTCATCACTCATCACTCATCACTCATCACTCTATTTATGACTGTTCCTTTCGTTGATTTGCGAGCGCAGTATCTATCAATCAAGGCGGAGATTGACGAGGCGATTGCGCGTGTGCTGGAGACGACGGCGTTTGTCTTGGGCCGTGAGGTTGAGGCTTTCGAGGCTGCTTTCGCTGAATATGTCGGCGCAAGGTTCTGCGTCGGCGTTAATAGCGGGACGGCTGCGATTCAGTTGGCCGTGATGGCTTGCGGCCTCGAAGCGGGCGACGAAGTTATCATTCCCGCCAACACTTTCTTTGCCAGCGCGGAAGGCGTCTCAACCGCAGGCGCAACGCCCGTCTTCGTTGACGCAGACCCGCTCTCTTACAACATTGACCCAAGCCGCATAGAAGCTGCCATCACAAAGCGCACGCGCGCCATCATCCCCGTTCATCTCTACGGGCAGGCGGCAGACCTGGACCCCATCTTCGACATCGCCGCGCGCCATAACCTGCTCGTCATAGAGGATGCTGCGCAGGCGCACGGCAGCCTCTACAAGGGACGCCTCGTCGGCGCTCTCTCTCAAGCAGGGTGCTTCAGCTTTTATCCCGGCAAAAATCTGGGCGCGTATGGCGAGGGCGGCGCGGTTGTGACAAACGATGCGGAGATTGCCCGCCGCGTACGCCTGCTCAGAGACCACGGGTCGGAGCAGAAGTACCGTCACGAAATCATCGGCTACAACTTTCGCCTCGAAGGCATACAGGGCGCTGTGCTTAATGTAAAGCTTCGCCATCTTGACAAGTGGAACGACCTGCGCCGCGCACACGCCGCCCGCTACAACGAACTGCTCTCCGGCACGAGCCTTCAACTTCCGCGCGAGATGCCCTACGCGCGCCACATCTATCATCTCTACGTCGTGCAGACAGACGAGCGTGACGCGCTGCAAAAGAGACTCAACGAGGCCGGAGTCCAGACAGGCATTCATTATCCCGTCCCCGTTCATCTGCAACCGGCCTATGCCTCGATGGGCCACAAGCCCGGCGACTTTCCTGAATCCGAGCGACAGGCGGCGAGCGTGCTCTCGCTGCCGATGTTTCCCGAACTAACGGACGAGCAGATTAAGAGAGTGGCGGAAACCATAGGCGACTTATGAGTGAAACATCAATCGGCGTCATCGGCTGCGGCTACTGGGGGCCGAACCTGCTGCGCAACTTCGCGGAGAATGAGGCTGCGCATCTTCGCTGGATGTGCGACCTTGACCCGAAGCGCTTGGAGGCGATGGGCCGTCGCTACCCTTCAGCCGACGTGACGCGCGATTACAGGCAGATGCTCGCAGATGATTCACTATCAGCGGTTGTCATTGCCACGCCCGTCGCGACGCATTACAACTTCGCGCGCGAAGCCTTGCTCGCAGGCAAGCACGTCCTGATAGAGAAGCCTTTCACGGCGAGCGTGCGCGAGGCGGAAGAGTTGATTGAGTTGGCCGAGAGCGCGCGCCTGACGTTGATGATTGACCATACGTTCGTCTATACGGGCGCGGTGCGCAAGATAAAGGAGATAGTGGAGACGGGCGAACTGGGCGACCTTCTCTACTTCGATTCGACGCGCATCAACCTCGGACTCTTTCAGAACGACATCAACGTCGTCTGGGATTTAGCGCCGCACGACCTTTCCATCATGGATTACATCATCGGTCGCCAGCCCGTTGCGCTCACAGCGACCGGCAGTTGCCACATCGAGCGCGGCATCGAAAACATAGCCTACGTGATGCTCCGTTTTGATGATGAGTTCATCGCCCACTTTCATTTCAACTGGCTCTCACCCGTCAAGATTCGCCGCACGCTCATCGCCGGCAGCCGCAGGATGGTCGTCTATGACGACATCGAGCCGACCGAAAAGATACGCGTCTATGATAAAGGCGTAACGACCAATCGGAGCAAGGATGAAGTTGACCGTGAGACGGCCTATAAGACGCTCGTCAGCTACCGAACCGGCGACGTGTGGGTTCCCAAGCTGGATTCGACGGAAGCGCTGCGCTACGTTTGTCAGGAATTTCTTGACGCCATCAGGGAAGCGAGGCCGCCTTTGACGGACGGGCGGGCGGGCCTGCGCGTCGTCCGCCTGCTCGAAGCCGCACAGAAATCAATCAACGAGGGCGGGCGCTTGGTAGAGTTGTAGGCTGAGGCGCGAAAGCAGAATAAGGTTGAGATGGAAGGAGCAAAGCCTTCATCTTTCGTCCGAGGACGAAAGATGAAGGCTTTCCTGTTGGTGCGTCTGCTGTTGGTGTTGTCTACTGCTGCCGTCGTCTTCGCGCTCAGGGAATCAGCGCGCCGATGACGGGGATGTCGCCGGTCGTACCGAGGTTGATAATGCTGACGGTATTGGTGGCGCTGTTTCTGATGTAGAAGTTGGCCTCGGATTCACGCCAGATGGCGATGTCGAAGAGGCCGTCTCCATCGTAGTCAGCAGGAACGGGCCTATCGTTTGAGTTGCCCCAGTTGACGATGATTGAGCCGCCGGTGCTCTTCTTGATGTACCAGTTGCCCTCGTTGGGACGGAAGACTGCCACGTCGGCCTTGCGGTCGCCGTCGTAGTCGCCGGGAACAGCCTTGTCGCCGAAGAGTCCCCAGTTGGTGACGGTTGAGCCGCCCGTGCTCTTGAGGATATACCAGTTGCCTTCGGTCTGACGGAAGACTGCGATGTCTGCCTTGCCGTCAACATCGTAGTCGGCGGGAACGAGCGTGTCCGTCGGGTCGCCCCAACCCTGTGCGATGCTGCCGCCGCTGCTCTTCTTGATATACCAGTTGCCGTCAGACGGGCGATAGACGGCCACATCTGTCTTGCCGTCGCCGTCGTAGTCTGCTGGCGCTGGACGGTCTCCGTTCTGTCCCCAGCCGATGAGCGTGACCGTGTTGTCGGAGCTATTGCGTATGTACCAGTTGCCTTCGGATTCGCGGAAGATGGCGAAGTCGCCCTGCCCATCGCCGTCGTAGTCTCCGTAGACAAGCTTGTCTGTGCTGAGTCCCCAGTTCTGGACGGTGGTCGAGCCGTCGGAGCTGTTGCGGACGTACCAGTTGCCTTCGTTTGGACGGAAGATGAGCAGGTCTGTCAGACCGTCACCGTCGAAATCGCCGGGACGACGAACGGGCGGCAGTTGGTTGACGGGCGAACAGGCGAAGCCCTGGCGCGTGATTTCGATTTGCACGCAGCCGATTGTCCCTGTGTCCTGCGCCGCCGTGTCGGCTACGCGCAGTTTCCATGTGCCGAGCGCATCCTTGCCGTTGAGGCCGTTGAGCGGAAGCGCGGGCCTGAACGAGCCTACATATGGCGCTGTGCCGGAAGCGATGGCGGTGGCCGCAGCATCGTCGAAGACGGTGTGTGTGCCGGAGCAATCGTTGTTTCCGCTGCCGAAGTTGTCGCCGCTGCTGCCGCGATTATCGGAGAGCGTGATGCTTGTTCCGTCCGGGTGAATGAGACTGATGAGCAGGTCGCCGTCGAACGTGTGATTAAGACGGAGACGAACGTTAACGTCGGCGATAGCGCCCGCGTCCGTGATGTTGATGGGAACTTCGGCCGTCGCCACATCAGGAATCGGGACACTGATGTTGCCGCTGCCCGTTGTAGTCGGAGCGGTTGTGCCCGAAGGCGTGCCGACGCGCAGCAGGTAGTTTCTCGTCACCTGTCCGAGACTACTGTTGACGACGATGGGCAGATTAATTGCTGAGCCGCAGGCCGTGGCGGCCGGAACGGTGTAGCTGATGGCCTGCGAACTGGTTGCGCCATGAATGATAGTGCCGTAGTTGGCGCTGCCGCCGCCGGTGATGGAAGCGGTCGTGGCGGAAGCGTTAGCGCCGCAGAAGGGGTTGGTGAGCGGAACGGTCAGGAGGATTGTCTCGCCGGGGTCTGCCGCGCCGTTGTTGTTGCCGGCAGCATCGTTGATGGTGACTGTGCCGAGCGTCAGATTTGGAACTGCGAAGGATTGCGTGACGGTCGCCGTGCCGGTCGTCGTTGCGCCGAAGCCCATGCCGCGCGTGGCGAAACCGGCCCAGATGTCCTGCTCGTCTTCGCCGTTGAAGCTGGCGCAGTCGGCGGCGAGGATGGAATCGCGCGCCTGAATCAAAGTCGGGCTGGCAGGGTCCAGCTTCATACCGTCGGTGACGATTTGCAGGGCGCGCTGATTGCCCGCCGCGTGGCCCATGCGGCTGATGAGACGAGCGCGCACTTCAAGGAGCATCATGCACCAGACTTCGCCTATGTTGTGGACTTCGGTCGCGGTGGCCGAGCCGATGGGCCCACGATTGTAAGCGCCGTCGTTGACGTTGATTTGTGCAGGGTCAATGTCGGCGTAGGTCAAAGGGTTGTGCGGCTGGCCGGGGCGAGTAGCGCCCGCGCCGCCGACGTTGGTTTTGACGGCGTAGGGGAAACGACGAACGCCGTAATAGTAGTTATCGTTGGCCTGCGCGCCGGTCACGATCTCCTTGGTGGCGTAGCCTCCGGCAGGATAGATGCCGTTGACATCTTCGTCGGCCGTGGAGAGCAGGGCGCGCGCGTAAAAGTCGCCCCAGCCTTCGCCCATGCCGCCGGATTGCGTGGTCGTCAGGCCGGAAGCATTGGCGTGCAGACGGTTTGACGTGCCGTGCGTCAGTTCGTGAATCACTATGTCGTGGTCGAGGTCGCCGTCGCGGTCGGGCGTCGGGCCTGTGAAGATGTACATCTGCATGCGCGGCAAAGAGCCGTCAGGCGATGTCGAAAAGTTGGCGTTATTTGTGCCGCTGGAATCCTGCGCTTCAGCGCGCACGTAGTCATTGCCTGTGCCGCCGCGCCCGTAGTTGTTCAACTGGAAGTTTCGCGCTTGCTCCGTGAAGCCGAGTTGATAGAGGCGGTCGTGATAGCGATTGGACCAGAAGAAGAGGTTTGTGACCGCGCCGCTGCGATAGGCCGCGCTGGTTGGCGCGTCGCCGGGCGCAGGGATGCCGGGAGCCGGATTGAAGATGAAGGAGAGAACGCGGCCGACACCTGTTGCGCGGCCAGAAGCGTCAACGCCGTTTGTGCCGTCAATGTCTAAACCGGCGTCAACGTTGTTGCCGGTCGTCGTGACGTTGCCAGCGCCGTCAGCAATCCATGGGTCGTTGCTGAAGGGTTGGCCCACAGGCATTTCGTTGATGACGCTGATGTCGGTGCGCGCGATGGCCGCGCCCTGAATGCCTGAGCCGGGCAGCGCGTTTGAGGGAGAAAGCGGAGCCGGGTTGTCGTCGTTATAGACGTTGTAGGTGACGCTCTGCGTCTGCTCGTTGCGGATGTTCTTGCGCCAGAGCATCTGGCCGTCGTTTGCGTCAACGATAATGTAGTAGTCCGCGTCCTGACCCCAGAGCAGCATGGAATAGGCCAGCACGGCAACGCCCGGCTCGGTGGGGAAATAAACGAGGTCGGTCTTGATATTTTCCGTGAAAGGCCCTTGCGCGAGAATACTGGTGCGGCCATCGTTGATGGGCGTCGTGGTGCGCAATGCGCGCAAGGAGAGCGGGCTGACATCAACGCCGATAGCGCGTGCGGCCGAGGCGGCTGCGTTCGAGGCGCTCATCTTCGGCGTCGTCTGTAAAGCAGAGTAGTCGAGTCCGGCGGCTAGATTGCCTGTAGTGCGCGCAATCGCGCCGTCCTTTCTGAGAGCCGCGCGCACGTAGCCCTGAAAGACGGGGATGCCGCCGATGCGTTGTTCAAACTCAACCCATGAGAGATTTCCCGCAGGGTTTGTGTAATCCGCGACCGTGACAAGCTCGGCCACCTGATTTTCCGTCAAACCGTACAACTCGCTGTTCTGCGCAAGAAAGCTGCGGACGGCTGGCTCGCGTGCTTCGTTTGTCGGAGCAGTCAGCGCGCACTTGCAGCCCGCCTCGACGCCGACGATTTCAGGAGCGTTGCCGCCGCGATTAAGCTCTACGCGGAGTTGGCCCACGCGCGACGAAAGGCTTTCTCGTGCCGCGTTCATTTCGCGGCCCGCTCGCGAAGCGTCGTCTTTCGCTCTCTGGCCCGCTTGCTGGCGCAGGCTCTCAAGCTTGGCCGCGCCTGCGTCCGACTTGTCCGTGTAACGAATGTCGTAGTTTTCGAGGCCGGGACGAGAGACAAGGCCGCCGGAAGCGATTTGTCTGTTGTTCTGTTTGGCTGCCTGCGTTCGGAGCGGCGGGGGAATCAAGACCGCGAGCGCAAGCAGCACGAGGCCGACTGCGACGATGGTGAGACTCCATCCTTTTCTCTCTTTAAATCTTGACTTCATTCAGTTAGGCCCTCCTCCGGCCTAAAGGGGGGAACAGTCTAAAAGGGGGTTCGATGCCTGCCAGCGGCGCTTACCGTAAGCGCAAAGGGGGTCGGTCTTGCGGCAAGGCACTCGCACAAAACTCTCGATGACGATTTCGCAGACAAATTGCGGGCTGACGAAAACGCTTTCGCTTCGATTGTTAGTATTGACTTGGAACTACTGCTTTCAAGCGCGCACCTTGAGGCTTTCTGGCGTCAGCCTTCGATGATGCGAACAAAACCTTTTTGGAAAGATGACCGGCGAGCGTCGTTCGGTTCAGATTCGCCGGTAACGGATAATCGAAACAGCAGCTTTTTTCAGGAGTATGTCAGGCAAGAAAAAGATACGGAGGTCTAGGTCTTACCATTCTAAACGGGAATCGCTCGTTGATGAGTTTCCCGCTCGCGACTCTTTAGATGGATAACTTGGCAGCGGAAGGCGCGGGGGAACACCTCTCTGAAAATGCGCGCGCAGTATAGGTGTGAAATGTTGCGAAGTCAAATAGTATTCGGCCGCACAATAAGATAAGGGAAACGTGTAAGAGGGAAAAAAGGGAAAAGGGGAAGAGGGTAAAGGGAAGACAAGCGGCCTTCCTTTTTACCTTTTACCCATTTCCCCTTTTAACCCTGTCTTTCATCAGACAGCGCCCCAGCGCACCTTGCCTGTGGCGGGCGTGTCCTTCGCGGCGTGGGCGGATTGTTCTTGACGAGCAAGTTCGAGGTCGTGGTCAACCATCAGGCGCACCAGTTCTTTGAAGCTGACTTTCGGCTCCCAGCCAAGTTTCTCGCGTGCCTTGGAGGCGTCGCCAAGGAGCAGGTCAACTTCGGTCGGGCGGTAATAGCGCGGGTCAATGTCAACGTGCTCTTGCCAGTCTATATCGAGGAGGCCGAAGGCTTCGTCTAAGAATTCCCTGACGGAATGAGTCTCGCCCGTTGCGATGACGTAATCGTCAGGCTCTCCGGCCTGCATCATCAGCCACATCGCTTCGACGTAGTCTCCGGCGTAGCCCCAATCGCGGCGCGCGTCCAGATTGCCGAGATAGAGCTTGTCCTGAAGGCCGAGCTTGATGCGTGTGGCGGCGCGCGTGATTTTGCGCGAGACGAAGGTTTCGCCGCGGCGGTGCGACTCGTGGTTGAAGAGAATGCCGTTGCAGGCAAAAAGGTCGTAAGACTCTCGGTAGTTGACGGTGATGTAGTAGGCGTAAGCCTTTGCACAGCCGTAAGGCGAGCGCGGGTAGAAGGGCGTGCGCTCGGTCTGCGGCGTCTCCAGGACTTTGCCGTAGAGTTCTGACGATGAAGCCTGATAAAACTTCGGACGGATGCCGGTCTCGCGTATGGCTTCGAGGATGCGGACGGTTCCAAGGCCGGTCACTTCCGCCGTGTATTCCGGCACGTCGAAGCTGACGCGCACGTGCGATTGCGCGCCGAGGTTATAAATCTCGTCGGGCACGGTCTGTCTAAGCACGGTGTTGAGCGAACTGGAATCGTTGAGGTCGCCATAGACTAGGCGCAGGCGCGTGTCCGGCTCGTGCGGGTCTTGGTAGAGATGGTCAATGCGGTCTGTGTTGAACGACGACGAGCGACGTATGATGCCATAAACTTCGTAGCCCTTATCAAGCAGCAACTCGGTTAAGAAGGAGCCGTCCTGCCCTGTGATGCCTGTGATGAGTGCGCGTTTGGTCATAAACGGGTAATGTTCCTATTAGGGTAATCTGGTCTCGTTGAAAATTTAGCGAATAATCGCGAATCGCCGTGGCTCAAAACTATGGCGTCGGGCAACGGTTAAGACTTCGCGCCATTTCCGAACCGCATACGATAATAGAGACGCACGCCTTTGAGCAAGCCGCCAACTTCCTCCAGACAAAAGCGAGAGCGATTGACAGCCCCGCTGCGAATATCACATAGTTAAAGCCGACCTATTCATCGCCGGGGGATTTATTTTGGAAGAACAAGGGCCTTCCTTCTCTGTCGTTATCCCAACCTACAACAGAGCGGACATGATTCTCAAAACTCTCGACACGGTTTTCAAGCAGACTTACACACGCTTTGAAGTTCTGGTGGTTGATAATTGCTCGACCGACAACACGGAGGATGTCCTGCGTCCGCTCATAGAGGCCGGTCGTATCCGTTTCATCAAGCACGATCGGAATTACGAGCGTGCGAAATCGCGCAACACGGGGATGGAAAACGCCACGGGCGATTTCGTCACGTTTCTCGATTCAGACGACTTCATGTATCCAGACAACTTGCAGGACGCCGCCAGTTTTTTCCGCGACCACCCGGACACAAAGCTCTTTCATAATCTCTATCATCTGGTAGACCCGGAAGGCAATGTGCTGTATAAGTTCACGTTTCCCGCTCTGGACGACCCCATAGGGGCCATCGCCGACGGCAACTTCTACGGCTGCATCGGCGTCTTTATTCACAGGGAAATCTACGAGCGTTACCGTTTTGATACCAACCCTATCCTGACCGGCTCGGAGGATTGGGATTTCTGGCTGCGTGTGACCGCAGATTATAAACCGGGCCGCATCGAGAAGATTAATAACGGCGTCGTGCATCACGGCGGGCGCACCATCAAGCATCTTGATTTGGGCAAACTGCGACAGCGGTTGACGTACATCTACGAGAAGATTTCCGGCGACCCGCACCTGCGCGCAATCTATCGAAAGCACTTGAAGCGCCTGCAAACAGGCTCGCTTCTTTATACGGCGACGGTCGCCAACGGTGCGCGCCAGCATCGCGAAGCCTTGAAATGTTTGGTGCGCGCGGCGGCGACGGATTTCCGCGTCGCCAGTTCGTTAAAGTTTATGAAGGTTCTGGGCATCGCTGTTTTGAGAATAGATAAGGGGTTTTAGATGAAGAAGACGGTCGTGATTACAGGCGGGACGGGATTCCTGGGCAGAAACTTGGGCCTCGCTCTCAAAGACGACTACAGGGTTGTTCTGACGGGTCGCAACAATAAGCAGAACATGTACGCGCACCAGCAGACGGACTGCATGGTGCTGCCGATGGACGTGACGAACATCGAAGCCGTCCGCGACGTGTTCGTTGAAACAAGGCCGCAGATTGTCATTCATGCAGCGGCGACAAAGTTCGTTGACCTAGCGGAGAAGCAGCCGATGGAGTGCGTTGATGTCAACGTGCTCGGCTCGCAGAATGTGGCGCGCGTGGCGCTGGAAAAGAAGGTCGAGACCGTCATCGGTATCTCAACCGATAAAGCCGCGCCTCCCATCAGGAATACTTACGGGTTGTCGAAGGCGCTGATGGAGCGTATGTTCTGCTCTTTGAACGAAAAGAGCGAGACGCGCTTTGCCTGCGTGCGCTACGGCAACGTCGCGTGGTCAACCGGCTCCGTGCTGCCCATCTGGAAGAAGATGCACGACGATACGGGCGTCATACGCAGCACCGGCCCTGAGATGAGAAGGTTCTTCTTCACCGTTGACGAAGCCGTACGGCTCGTGCGCACGGCGATGGAAGAGATTACAGCGGTGCAGGGCAAGGTTCTCTCGCGCAAGATGAAGGCGGCGCAGATTAAAGACCTCTTAACGGTCTGGATTAACCATAAGGGCGGCCGTTGGGAGCGTATGGAGGGGAGGCCCGGCGAGCGCGACGACGAGTTTTTAATCGGCGACATAGAGCTTCCATACACGTCTGAAGTTGAATATAACGCCATTCCTCATTATGTTATCTCCTTTAATGAGAAGGTCGAGCGCCCTCTGGAGGTCGGCCTCTCAAGCGCCAACACCGAACGGCTGACCGAACCAGAGATGTTAGAGCTTATCAATAGTCCGGCGGAATAGATGTCTAGAATCAACCACGCATTGATAATGGCCGCTGGCCGTGGTACGCGTATGATGCCGCTCACAGAGACCGTGCCGAAGGCGATGGCCCCTTATAACGGCTCGACCCTCATTGCGCAGGGCATTGACAAGATTCGCCAGCACATCTCAAACATACACATCACCGTCGGCTACAAGGGCGCGATGCTCGCAGAGCACGTCATTTATCATGGCGTCACTTCCGTCTTCAACACCGAAGGCCACAGCAACTCGTGGTGGATTTACAACACGCTACTGCGTTGTCTTGACGAGCCGATGTTCGTGTTGACCTGCGACAACGTCGTCGAACTCGATTTCGATCTACTTGAATCAGAATATCTTTACTACGGCGAGCCAGCCTGCATGATTGTGCCTGTCAGGCCAATCCCCGGCCTCGACGGCGACTACATCTTTCATCGCGACAACATCGTCACGGAGCTTAACCGCTTCAAAGAGTCGGACATCTACTGCTCCGGCATACAGATTATCAACCCGCACAAGGTCAACCGTCTGACAAGCGAGGAAGGCGACTTCTATTCCGTCTGGAGTCAGTTGATAGAACAGGAACAGGTCATCGCCTCTCGCGTCTATCCGAAGAAATGGTTTACGATTGACACCATTGACCACTTGAGCGAACTGGTGAGAGCCAATCAGGAATTAGAAATTTGAGTCTGGCCTCTTTAAGGTCCGGATAGCAGAATTTTAAGAGCGGTCGTATTTATCGAAACATGAGTTCAGAGCGGGAATTTCCCTACAAGAAAATCGTTGTCACGGGCGGCGCTGGTTTTTTGGGTCGTTATCTGGTCCAGCGTTTGCGCGACATGGCGGGCGTCGAAGTCTCCGTTCCGCGAAGTGAGCAGTATGACTTGACGAAGGCAGAGGCGATTGTGCGTCTGCTTGACGACGCACGCCCCGAAATGGTCATTCATCTGGCGGCAGTCGTCGGCGGCATCGGTGCGAATCAGAAGAATCCGGGCCGCTTCTTTTATGAAAATCTGATGATGGGCACGCAGCTTATCGAGCAGTCCAGACTGAAGGGCGTTCGCAAGTTTGTCGCGCTTGGAACGGTCTGCGCGTACCCGAAGTTTACGCCCGTGCCGTTTAAGGAAGACGACATCTGGAACGGCTACCCGGAAGAGACTAATGCGCCCTACGGCCTCGCCAAAAAGATGATGCTCGTGCAGGCGCAAAGCTACCGCGAGCAGTACGGCTACAACACAATCTTCCTGCTGCCCGCCAATCTCTACGGCCCAAACGATAATTTCGACCTTGAGACATCGCACGTCATCCCTGCACTGATACGCAAGTGTGTCGAGGCCGAGCGCAGCGGTGCGCCCTACATCGAAGCGTGGGGTTCGGGCGGCGTGTCGCGCGAATTTCTCTACGTCGAAGATTGTGCCGACGGAATCATCCGCGCTGCGCGCGATTATGATGAGAGCGACCCTGTTAACTTAGGGAACGGGCGCGAGGTAATGATTCGCGATCTGGTGGAAATGATTGCACGGCTGACTGGCTTCAAGGGCGAGATTCGCTGGCAGGCGAGCAAGCCCGACGGGCAGCCGCGTCGCCAACTGGATGTCACGCGCGCCTACGAGCGCTTCGGCTTCCGCGCTCAGACCTCGCTTGAAGAAGGTTTGCAGCGCACTATCGAGTGGTATAAGGCTCAAACGATGAAGTAGGAACGATGAACGCGGAACTTAAAGTCGCCGCCTTTTATTCATCGTTCATCGTTCATCGTTCATCGTTTTTATGAAACTGAGCATCGTCACGCCTTCGTTCAATCAGGGAAAGTTTCTTGAGCAGACAATCCTGTCCGTGCTCAATCAGAACTACGAGCCGCTTGAGTACATCATTATTGACGGCGGCAGCACGGACGAGAGCGTTGATGTCATACGCCGCTACGAAGACCGGCTGGCCTACTGGGTGAGCGAGAAAGATCGCGGGCAGGTGCACGCCATCAACAAGGGCTTGGAGCGTGTGACGGGCGACATCGTGGCCTATCTCAACAGCGACGATCTTTATCTGCCGGGAGCTTTCGCGGCCGTCGTCGAACACTTTACGAACAACCCTGATTGCGAATGGTTGTGCGGCGACACGATGATGTTCGGCGAAAAGGGGCATCGCACGGAGTTGTTGCAGACGGAAGTTCCCAAGTCTGCCGCGCACGCTCTCTCTTGGGCCTATCTTGCACCGCAGCCGGGCATGTTCTGGAAACGCGAACTGGTCCAGTCGGGCTTTGACGAAAAATGGAACTACGTTTTCGACCACGAGTTATATGTACGACTGCTTCTTGCCGGTCACAGGTGCGAGCATCTGCCCGTTCCCGTTGCAGCCTATCGCCTGCACGGGACGAGCAAGACGGTGGCCGAGGCTGACGGCTTCGACAAAGAGTTTGACGCGATTGCTGATATTTACGAGAGCCGTTTGAAGGGCGCGGGCCGTCGGTGGTGTGCGGCCACGAGTAGCTTGCGCCGCTCGTATTTCGCCAGCCAGGCGGGGCGCGTCAGAGAATCCGGGCGCTGGCTGCTGAAGGCTCTTGTCACACATCCAGAGAGCGTCTGCCATCGTCCATTCTGGGGATGCACGCGCCAGCTTTTACGCAGCAGCTTTACCAGCCTGAGCCGCGACAGTCGCAGTTAAGTTGAAGACAGCACGCCCGTTCACCGGCTATGAGAGATGAATGGGACGCTGTTGGGGTTCTGACGTTGAAGCAATCCCTTGCGCGCACGCTCTATATTTGCTACTTCGGTTTGCGAGAGCCGCTGGTCCAGACGCAGGTGCTCCCTTACCTGCGTGAGTTGGTTAAGGGTGGAATCGAAGTCTTTCTGCTGACCTTTGAGCCGCAGCTCAAAGAGCGTTGGCCGCAGGATGAGTTGGAAGGTGCGCGTGCGCAGTTGGCGCGTGATGGCATCAGATGGTTCTCGCTGCCGTATCACAAGCGGCCGAGCGTTCCGGCGACTGCTTACGATATTGCGCAGGGAGCGCGCATGGCGGCGCGGCTCGCGCGGCAGCACGGCATCGGTGTTCTACACGCGCGTGCGCACATACCGCTCGCGATGGCGCTGATGGCGCAGCGCATTGTGAAGTGTCGTCTGGTCTTTGATATACGCGGGTTGATGGCCGAAGAATATGCGGACGCAAGGGTTTGGACGGAGAGTTCAGCACCGTTTCGCGCGGTGAAGAGACTTGAAAGAGCGGGGATTAGCAGGGCCGACCAGATTGTTGTGCTGACGCGGCGCATGCGCGACTGGCTCGTTGAGAACGGCTTGAAGAGCGCCGCGCAGATTGAGGTGATTCCGTGCTGCGTTGATTTTTCGCGGTTTGACGAGGGGGCGGCGATTGAGGGCCGCAAGAGCGCAGGGCGCTTCGAGGTCGTCTACGCGGGTTCGGTCACGGGGCTTTATTTGCTGGAAGAGATGGGGCGCTTCTTCCTGAAAATTCGCGAGCGGAGGGCCGACGCTTTTCTGAGGGTGATGACGCAATCGGCGGTCGAGGAAGCCACGGCGCGGCTGATGCGCGTCGGGTTAAGCAGCGATGAGTTCTGGGTTGGCGCGGTCAAGCCGGGAGAAGTGCCTTCGTATCTGATGAGCGCGGGTCTGGGCCTGTCGTTCCGTAAGCCAACGTTTTCGCAGATTGCGGCTTCGCCGACGAAAGTGCCGGAATATTTGGCCGCGGGGCTGCCGGTCGTGTGTAACGCAGGCATCGGCGATACGGATGAGTTGTTGAAGAATGAGCGGGTCGGCGTTGTCATAGAATCTTTCAGCGAAGAGAGATTGGGGAGGGCTGCCGGAGAGGCGCTGGCACTGACACGCGAACAGGGGATCGCGGAGCGTTGTGTGGAGGTTGCTCACGAGAATTTTGAACTCGGCAAGGTGGGCGGTGCGCGGTATCGCAACGTGTACAGGCGTCTCGAAGAACAGGAGGGGGCCAGCGGGGAAGTCACAAAAATATCCTTCAAAATGAGGTGACGTGATGGAGGTAAGTTCGCTCGTGTTCGCGCTCGTTCTGTTCTCGGCGGGGGTGCTGCTCATCTTTCTGATTAGCGGCGACTTCAAAGGGAAAAAAGTGCAGGTGCAGAGAATACCTGATGCCCCGCAGAGGAGTCCTCACGTCGCGCCCCGCGTTTCAAAGGGCACACGACAGACCTCAACGCCGCCGCCGCGACTTAACGCCGTCAAGCCCGCGCCCGCGACGGCCGCAAGAGTAGAGACGGCAGACCAGTTTCAGGGCTTAAACGTGGCGCTCGTTCGCGAGACATTCGAAAGATTCACGCGCTAGCTTCCATAGCGCGTCCGGCACTCTCCCACGCATCTTCAAATAATCGCGGGCTCGCGGGAAGCGGCCGCGCGATGCCGGACGTTTGCGCGCCGCTTGGACGATAGCGCCCGCCTCCCCTATACTGGCGCTTTGGCTCAACCATCATCAAGGTCCATTATCCGCGTTGACTAAACTTACCGGCCTGGCCCGCCGGAGTTCGCAAAAGTTGTTTCCGTCTCCATCGCAAAGGTTTGTCGAGGCCAAACACGAGGGGGTTTGTTGTTTAAATTATGCGTCTGCTTGCCATTGTTCCGAGTCTCTACGACACCTCTCCCGGCCAACGCTACAGGATAGAGCAGTGGGAGCCGCTGCTCCGAGAGCGCGGCGTCACGATTGACTACCATTCGTTTGAAGACGAAGAACTCCACGCGGTTATCTACAAAGCAGGAAACATGAGACGCAAGCTGCAACTCGTCAGGCGTGCGTTTCAGCGCCGCGCAGCGCTCATGCGTCGCTTGCACGAGTACGACGCCGTTTACGTTTTCCGTGAAGCGGCGCTGCTTGGCCCACCCGTCTTCGAGCGGCTGATTGCGCGCTCTCGTGTTCCGCTCATCTTCGATTTTGATGATGCCATCTTCGTTCCCTACCGCAGCCCGTCGAACGGCTATCTGAGTTACCTGAAATTTCCGGCCAAGACGCGCACCATCTGCCGCCTCGCGTCGCACGTCATGGCGGGCAATCCCTTTCTCGCTGACTACGCGCGCGAGGTCAACGAGCATGTGACGATAGTGCCGACGACGATTGATACGGAGAAGTACAGGGTTGATGAGAGGCTTGCTGCTCCTGATGTGCCCGTCATCGGTTGGAGCGGAAGCTACAGCACCGTGCAGCACTTGGACACGTTGCGCGCGGCCCTTCAACGCCTTGCGAAGGAAGAGCGTTTCCGTCTTCGTGTTATCGGAACGCCGACGTATGAACTGGAAGGCGTCGAGGTGGAAGCGATGCCTTGGCGCGCTGCGACGGAGACGGCCGACCTGAGCGTGATGGACATCGGAATCATGCCGCTGCCGGACGACCGTTGGAGCAAAGGAAAGTGTGGCCTCAAGGCGTTGCAGTATATGGCGCTCGGCATCCCGACCATCTGTTCGCCCGTCGGGGTCAATATAGACATCATACAGGATGACCAGAACGGCTTCATCGCCGCCGACGAAGATGAATGGATAGAAAAACTGAAACTGCTGCTGCGCTCAACTGAACTGCGCAGGCGCTTGGGCCATGCGGGGCGAGCGACCGTCGAAGCACAGTATTCGGCGCTCGTGCAGGCTCCGCGCGTCTATCAAATTCTGGAATCGGTCGTCGGCCAGAGGGGTGCTCACGGCGAGACGGTGGCCGGAAGATCTAGAACGCCACTACAACATAAAGGACAAGAGCAGGGATGAACGTAGAAGCTTGAAGGAATGAAGACGCGGCTGCTCAATGATTTTTGAGTAAGCCTCTTTTTCATCCGTCATCCTTGGCGCTTAATGGTGAGTGAATGGAAAGTTTGAATATTTTAGTGACGGGTGGGGCCGGTTTCATTGGGTCGCATCTGGTTGACGCGCTCATCGAGCGCGGGCATCGCGTACGCGTGCTCGATGCGCTCGTGTCGCAGGTGCATGAAGAGGGCCGCCCGCAGAATTTGCACGCGGAGGCGGAGTTTATCTACGGCGATGTCTGCGACCGCGCGGTGGTCGAACGTGCGCTGGAAGGCGTTGACGCCGTGTACCACGAAGCGGCGGAGGTCGGCGTGGGCCAATCAATGTACCAGATTGAGCGATACGTGCGCGCTAACGACCTCGGCACGTCCGTCCTGTTGGAAGCCTTGGTCGAACGTCGCACGCACATACGCAAGCTGGTCGTCGCTTCTTCGATGTCAATTTATGGCGAGGGTGCTTATACGTGCCAGAGTTGCGGCGCGATTAATCCGCAGTTGCGGCCGGGCGCGCAACTGCTGGCGCGGCGCTGGGAAGTTGAATGTCCGAAGTGCGCTTCCGTGCTTGCGCCCGCTCCGACTTCCGAAGAGAAGCCGCTCTTTCCTACCTCCGTTTACGCCATCACCAAGCAGGACCAGGAACAGTTTTGTCTCGTCGTCGGCCGCGCCTACGAGATACCGACCGTCGCCCTGCGCTACTTCAACGTCTACGGCACA
The DNA here is from genome assembly GCA_036382855.1 of Pyrinomonadaceae bacterium. Taxonomy (GTDB): domain Bacteria; phylum Acidobacteriota; class Blastocatellia; order Pyrinomonadales; family Pyrinomonadaceae; genus DASVTR01. The sequence continues at coordinate 540,768 of DASVPO010000006.1, forward strand.
CGACAGGCGCTCTCGAATCCTTATACGGGCGTCTGCGCCATTTTCTCTGCGCGTCTTTTGAACGACCAGCGACCGCTGATTTTTGAAGACGGAGAGCAGACGCGCGACTTCGTGCACGTCAGCGACATCGTGCAGGCAAACTTGCTGGCGCTCGAAACCGACGGGGCAGACTACATGGCCGTCAACGTCGGCACAGGCCGCCCGACATCCATCAAGCAGGTCACGCGCCTGCTCTCGGAGGGCCTGGGCAAGAATCTTGAGCCTGAAATCGTTGGCAAATATAGAGAGGGAGATATTCGCCACTGTGTCGCAGACATCAGCCGCGCGCGTGCCCTTCTAGGCTACGAGCCGCGCGTCACGCTCGAACGCGGGATTCCCGAACTCCTCGAATGGGTGCGCGAGCAGAAGCCGACGGACCAAGTAGCACGGGCGACCGCCGAACTTGAGACGCGCCAGCTTGTCCGTTAAGAGCACGCCTCAAGTTTTTCGGCAGCCATGATTGTGAATGCGACGAACGAGTAAATTCAGGCTGGCGGTGCTGGCGCTCATAGCGCTGCTGCCGTCGTTTCTCAAGCGGCCCTGCTATCGCCTCTTTTTCCGTTACCGTATCGGCAAGCGCGTCCGTATCGGGTTGAGCATCCTCGATGCGGGCGAGTGTGTGATTGACGACGACGTGAGCATCGGCCATTTGAACGTTATTATCGGAGTCGGCAAATTGACAATCGGCGACCACGTTCGCATAGGCCATTTGAACATCCTGCGCGGAGGCGAGGAAGTGCGGCTCGGTCGCTACTCGGAGATTATTCGTCTGAACGAAATCAACTCGATTCCTGAGCCGGATGTGGTTAACGCGGTCGAGCCGCGCTTTTTGCTCGGCGAGGGAAGCGTGGTGACGACGAGCCACAAGATAGACTTTACAGACCGCGTTGAGATTGGACGCCGCACTATCTTAGGCGGGCGCAACTCAAGCCTCTGGACGCACAACCGGCAGCGCACGCGGCCCATCGAAATCGGGTCGTTTACTTATATCGGCTCGGAGATTCGCGTCGCTCCCGGCGGCTCCATTCCGTCGCGCTGCATTGTCGGCATCGGCGCTGTCATCACGAATCGGCTGACCGAAGAGAGCTACCTTATCGGCGGCGTTCCGGCGAAGCCCATAAAAGAGTTGAGCGAGGAAGACAAGTTTCTCATCGAATACAAGACGCGGCCCGATTTGCCCGATGACCTTTAGTTTTCAATTTCTAGTTTTCAGTCTTCAGCTTTTGGCTTGTAACTGGAAACTAAAAACTGAAGACTGAAAACTGTTATATGAACAGCCTTCTTATTCTTTTAGCGCTCGCGATGTGTGCCGGGATAGCGGTGCTCGTGCCGGTGTACGGTGTGCCCGCAGTCGTTTTATGCGGGACGCTGGCGGCGGCCGTGGGCTTCGGCATCAGCCGTGTTAAGGAGGATGGGCCATTCCTGTTGCGTATCTTCATCGGCGGGCTGCTGGTGCGAATGCTGATCGGGGCGCTGATTTTCATTTTCCAGCTTCAGGAATTTTTCGGCGGCGATGCTTTCACCTACGACTTCTACGGGGCTGCGCTGCTGAAAGTCTGGCAGGGCGAAAGATTCTACATGGTCCACGTTGACATGTTTGTCGGCTCAAACACGAGCGGGGGCGGCGGCTGGGGAATGCTCTACTACGTCGCCAGCATTTATCGCCTGACGGGCCCAAACATGCTCGCCGTGCAATTTGTCAACTCGATTGTCGGCGCTGCCACCGCGCCGCTCATCTACCTTTGCGCGCGGCACATCTTCAACAATCAACGCACGGCGCGGCTCACCGCTCTCTTCGTCGCCTTCTTTCCTTCGCTGGTCCTGTGGTCTGCGCAGGGGTTGAAGGACGGGCCGATAGTCTTCCTGCTCTCGTTTGCGATGCTGGCGACGTTGAAGCTGGGAGAGAAGCTCAGCCCGAAGTACATAGTGCTGCTGGCGCTGGCTCTCTTCTGTTTGCTTAGCCTGCGTTTCTATATCTTCTACATGGTGATAGCGGCCATCGCCGGAGCCTTCGTCATCGGAATGCGCGAGGCGACGGCGCGCAACTTCCTGCGCCAGTTCGTCGTCATCGTCTTTCTCGGCCTCTCGCTCACCTATCTGGGCGTGACGCGTTATGCGGGCAGCCAGTTTGAGAACTACGCAAACTTGCAGGCCGTCCAGCGCAGCCGTTCAGACCTTGCGACTTCCGCCAAGTCTGGCTTCGGAAAAGACGTGGACGTGTCAACGACCGGCGGCGCTATTACGGCCATTCCCATCGGTTTTCTCTACCTGATGTTTGCGCCCTTCCCGTGGCAACTGGCAAGCCTCAGGCAGATGATAACGCTGCCGGAGATGCTCATCTGGTGGGCATCGTTTCCGATGCTGGTGCTCGGCTTCTGGTACTCGGTTAAGTTCCGGCTGCGACAGATTTCACCGATTCTGATTTTCACGACGATGCTGACGCTCGCCTACTCCGTCTTTCAGGGCAACGTCGGTACGGCCTATCGTCAACGCGCGCAAATCCTCGTCTTCTATTTTATGTTTGTGGCAGTAGGGTTCGTCCTGATGAAAGAGAGAAGAGAAGACCGCAAGCGGCAGCGTGTGGCGGCGCGGCAGGCGCATCCCGTGTTCGCTCGTCGTTCTTCTCCAAACGCATAAAAGCATGTGTGGCATCGTCGGCATCGTCGGGCATGAACAGCGTCCTCTTGATGAGGGCCTGCTTTCGCGTATGTGCGAAAAGATTCGCCATCGCGGGCCGGACGAAGATGGCTTCTACCGCAAAGAAGCGGTCGGCCTCGCGATGCGCCGCCTCGCCATCATTGACCTCAAGGGCGGGCAGCAGCCGATTCATAATCAGGACCGCACGGCCTGGATTGTCTTCAACGGAGAAATCTACAACTACCGCGAATTGCGCGCAGAGCTTGAGAAACTCGGCCACCGTTTTTATACGGACTGCGATACGGAAGTCATCATTCACGCCTACGACCGCTACGGCGCAGAGTGTCCGAAGTATCTGCGCGGCATGTTCGCCTTCGCCATCTGGGACGAACGCAAACAGGAACTCCTTCTGGCGCGCGACCGTGTTGGCAAGAAACCGCTCGTCTACGCTCGCCTTGAGAAACAATTAGTCTTCGCGTCGGAATTCAGCGCGCTCCTGCTTCACCCCGACATCAGCCGCGAGATAGACACCGAGGCCATCCACTATTACTTATCCTTCATGTGTGTGCCCGCGCCGCTCACGGCCTACCGCGACATACGCAAGCTCGCGCCCGGCCACACGCTCCGCTACCGCCCGCGCGACGGCGAAGTCACAATCGAGCGCTACTGGCAGCCCGACTTCTCCCGCAAGCTGAAGATTAGCGAAGAGGAAGCTGGCGAGCGTGCCGTCGAAATCCTGCGCGAAGCTGTGAGAGTGCGCCTGATGTCGGAAGTCCCGCTGGGCGCGTTTCTCTCCGGCGGCATTGATTCGTCGGCGGTCGTTGCCCTGATGAGTGAGCAATCGAGCGAGCCTGTCAAGACCTTCTCCATAGGTTTTGAGGAACAGGATTTCAGCGAGCTTCATCATGCGCGTCGCGTCGCGGAACACGTCGGCGCGGAGCATCACGAGTTCATCGTTCGCCCGGATGCGATGGAAGTCTTGCCGACGCTCGTCGAACACTACGGCGAGCCTTACGCTGATTCGTCCGCCATCCCGACTTACTACGTTGCGCGTGAGACGCGCAAACACGTGACCGTGGCTTTAAACGGCGACGGCGGCGACGAATGTTTCGCTGGTTATGAGCGTTATGCGGCGATGCAACTGGCGGAGAAGTATCATAGATTGCCGGGTGCTTTGCGGCAGTCCGTCATCGGCAGGGCCGTAGAGATGTTGCCCGCTCCGGCCAACAACCGCACGCGCGTCGGCCGCGTCAAGCGTTTTATGCGCGCGGCCGCTCTTCCAAAAATCGAGCGCTACCTGCGCTGGACCAGCGTCTTTGATAGAGAAGCGCAGGGCGAGCTTTATTCGGAGAGCTTTCGTCGTGAAACCGCACGTCTCGACGCGGCCGATATTCTCAAGCCGTGGTTTGCGCGTGCCAACGGCGCGGGCATCGTTGACGCCACACTGCTTGCCGATACGATGACCTATTTGCCAAACGATTTGCTGGTCAAGGTTGACATCGCCAGCATGGCCGTCTCCCTGGAAGCACGCTCGCCGTTTCTGGACCATCATGTGATAGAGTTTGCGGCGAGCCTGCCGGAAAAATATAAGCTGCGCGGGCTGACCACCAAGTATCTGTTGAAGCGCGTGCTCAAGCAATTGCTGCCCGCCGAAAATCTGGAAAGACGCAAGATGGGCTTCGGCGTGCCCATCGGCCACTGGTTCAGAAACGAGATGCAGGGCTTCCTGCGCGAAACCCTGCTTTCCGAGAAAGCGCTCAGGCGAGGCTTCTTCGATGGGGCGACGGTCAAGCGCCTCGTCGAGCAGCACACGCGCCGTGAGCGCAACCACGAGCATCAACTCTGGACGCTGCTCATGCTGGAATTGTGGTTCCAGCGTTTTATTGATTGAGACGGATGGATAATGCTCAAGATGGAGCAGACGGAAAGCGTTAAAGGCTATCACTGGGTCAGCCAGGACTGCCCTGTGTGCGAGATGCCGCCGACGAAAAAAATCGGGCGGCGCGGCGGCTCGTCACACCGCGAGGGCCTCGGCGTAGAGTGCGACGTGTGGCGTTGCGGGCGTTGCGGTCTTATCTTCCCGCACCCTATGCCCGTTCCGGCGGGCGGCATAGAACAGCACTACGGCGTGCTGCCTGACGACTATTTTCAGAACCACGACATTGACATGAAGGGCGTCTCGGCAGCAGGGATTCTCAGTCGTGCGGAAGAGTTGACGAAGGGGCGCGGGCGGCTGCTTGACATCGGCACGGGGCGCGGCGAATTGCTGCGCGAGGCCGTGCAAGCTGGCTGGACTGCCACAGGCATAGAGCCTTCGAGCAGCTTCGCGGAATATGCCGCGCGTTATTCGGGCGCGGAGATTATGCGCGAGCCTGTCGAGCGCTGCGGCTTCGATGAAGCCTCTTTTGATGTCGTGATTCTGGGCGCGGTGCTTGAGCATCTGTACAATCCGAACGAAACCGTGCGCGAAATCGCGCGCATACTGCGCACGGGCGGCGCTCTCTTCGTTGACGTGCCGAACGAAGAAGGTCTCTACTTCCGCGTCGGCAACCTGTACCAGAAACTCCGGCGGCGCGACTGGGTAGTGAACACCGCGCCGACCTTCTCGCCGTTTCACCTTTTCGGTTTCGGGCCGCGCTCGCTGCGTGCGTTGCTCTCAAAGCATGGGCTGCGGCCCGTGGACTGGCGCGTTTACGGTGGACGCGCGATGGTTCCGGCGCGCGGCGGCCTCGTCGGCGCTGCCGAGCAACTGGCCGCACGCGCCGTCACGGCCATCAGCAACATGGGCAGCCTCGGAACTTACATTGAGACGTGGGCCATTAAAAGCGACAAGCGATGATGAATGAAAGGAGCGCGCGTCATGTTTAAGTCGCCGCCCTCTCATCATTCGTTAACCGCTATTCGCAACTATTTTCGGAGGAGTATTTAAGTGAAGGGTGTCGTGCTGGCAGGCGGGCTGGGAATGCGTTTGCGGCCGCTGACGGCCGTGACGAACAAGCATCTGCTGCCCGTCTATAATCAGCCGATGATCTATTATCCAATCCGAACGCTCGTCAACGCGGGCATCAGAGAGATAATGATCGTGACGGGCGGAAACTCCGCTGGCGATTTTCTCAAGCTCCTCGGCAATGGCAAGACCTTCGGCCTCAAACATCTCAACTATACTTATCAGGAGGGCGAGGGCGGCATTGCCGAAGCGCTCTCGCTGGCGGAAGATTTCGCTGACGGCGACCCTGTTTGCGTCGTGCTCGGAGATAATATTATCGAGGGCCACATCTGCGATCATGTAGATGCTTACCGTCGTCAGGGAAGGGGCGCGAAAATTCTGTTGAAGAGAGTGCCCGACCCGCAGCGTTTCGGCGTTCCGCTTCTGGAAGGCGGTCGCATTGTGCGGATTGAAGAGAAGCCTGCTGTGCCGAAAAGCGAGTATGCCGTGACGGGCATCTACATGTACGATGCGACCGTCTTTGACATCATACACACGCTCAAGCCTTCCGCCCGCGCAGAGCTTGAGATAACGGACGTTAGTAATAACTACATAGAGCGCGGAGAGTTGACGTGGGACGAACTAAAGGGCTGGTGGACTGACGCCGGAACCTTCGAGAGCCTGCTGCGTGCGTCGAATCTGGTGGCGAAGACAGGCGCAAACAATCTCAAGCCGGAGTATGCCGAAACCAGCGCCGCGCGCTGAAAAGCTGTGTGCTTCATATGTTAACGCTCAAAGCATGAGGGGTGGGAAATGCAATCGGAGCGGAAAATATTTCCTGTGACATTCAATCCCGGCGTGATTCACGATGTCGTGGTGCGTCCGATACGTAAACACATTGACGAGAGAGGGTGGCTGGCCGAACTCTTCCGTCAGGATGAACTGGCCGAAGAGTTTTACCCGGAGATGGCCTATATCTCTACGACGCTGCCGGGCGTCACGCGCGGGCCGCACGCGCACACGAAACAGGCTGACCTGACGTGCTTCATCGGCTCTTCAGATTTTAAGGTGCGTCTCTGGGACTATCGCCCGGAGTCTAAGACCTACAGAAACATGATGACTCTCTTCGCGGGCGAAGATAACCCGCTGGCGGTGCTGATTCCGAAGGGCATCGTTCACGCGTATCGGAACATCGGCAGCACGTCGGGGCTGTCCATCAACTGCCCGAACAAATTGTACAGGGGAAAGGGATGCACCGAAGAGCCGGATGACATCAGATACGAAAATGATGCCCAGACGATTTTTCGGATGGACGATTAGGAATTTGCGCCTGTCAAGTTTACGATTTGTAGTCAGATAAGGATAAGACTTTCTACGTTTCATTTCTCTCCCAACCGTAAATCTCAAGACGCGCGAAGCCTGCAATTATGAAGATCGTTCGTATCATCGCCCGTCTGAACGTCGGCGGCCCTGCGCGTCATGTCGTGTGGCTCACAGAGGGGTTGCAGCCGCCGGACTACGAGACGCTGCTGGTGGCCGGAACAGTTCCGCCGGGCGAAGATGACATGAGTTATTTTGCGGCCGAGAATGGTGTTGTGCCGCACATCATTCCGCAGATGAGCCGCGAGATTTCTCCCAGAGACGCGCTCACTGTCTGGAAGCTTTACCGTTTGCTCAAGCGCGAGCGTCCTCATGTGGTGCATACCCACACGGCGAAGGCAGGGACAGTCGGGCGCGTCAGCGGAATGCTCTATCGCTGGCTGACTCCGGCCGCGCTCATCGGGCGACCGCGCCCGTGCCGCTTCGTCCACACTTATCACGGCCACATCTTTCACAGCTATTACGGGCGCTTTAAGACGCGCCTTTTCCTAAGCATCGAGCGCACGCTGGCGCGACTGGCGACAGACCGCATCGTCGTCATCAGCCGCCAGCAGTATCAAGAGATACACGAGGAGTTTAAGGTTGGACGGAGCTTGCAGTTTCGCATCATTCCACTGGGCCTTGATGTTAGCCGCTACGCGGATTGGGAACGGCGAAGAGAACTGCTGCGCACGGAGTTGGGCGCAGGCCACAAAGATGTGCTCGTAGGCATCGTCGGACGCCTGACCGAAGTTAAGAATCATGCTCTGTTTCTGCGCGCAGTCGCGCGTTATAAAGAGACCAGAGGATTGACGAACGCTGGCGGCGGCCGTGCTCTCTTCGTTGTCGTTGGCGACGGACACCTGCGCGCCGTGTTGGAAGCAGAGGCGCGCTCGCTCGGAGTTGAACAGGATGTCCGATTCCTCGGAACGCGCAACGACCCTGAGAATTTTTACCCGGCGCTCGATATCGTTGCGCTGACCTCTTTGAACGAGGGCACGCCCCTGACGCTCATCGAAGCGATGGCAAACGCGCGCCCCTTGATTGCAACGGCGGTCGGCGGCGTCGTTGATCTGCTCGGAGAAGCGGCCGCGCCGCTGGTTGTTGATGAGAGCGATGCTCTCGACAGTAAAGATGGCGCTGCTGTTTTGTGCGAGCGCGGGGTGAAGGTTGCGCCAAACGATGAGGAGGCTTTCTGTCGTGGGCTGGCTCGATTGATTACCGATGAAGGGTTGCGGCGCGAGTTGGGCGAGCGCGGGAGGCGTTTCGTCGGAGAGCAATATTCAAAGGAGCGATTGCTGGCGGACGTGAAAAAACTTTATGCGGAGTTGGCCGTTGAAGCGACGACGGCCGCATCGCCTGAACGCTCGCCGGAGGTTCACAAGCAAGGGGAAAGAGGAGTAGTCTCGTCAGAGCATAGAATCTGAGCGGTTAACAAAAGAGAGCTTGGCGATTACGAATTTGAGAGTTTGCAATTTGAACATTTGAAATTTCAAACTTCAAACGGTCAAACAGTCGGATTGGTCTACTATTTAATCAAGCAGAGGGAGCATAAAAGGTTTGCGAGTTTTGATTACAGGCGGTGCGGGCTTCATCGGGTCGCATCTTTCGGACGCTTACTTGGAGCGCGGCGATGAAGTCTTTATCGTTGACGACCTCTCAACCGGCAGCATCGAGAACATACGGCATCTCAAGAGCCACCCGCGTTTTCATTACACGATTGATTCCGTTCATCATCAGCCCGTCGTGGCCGAACTGGTTGACCAGTGTGACGTGATTTTTCATCTGGCGGCGGCCGTCGGCGTCAAGTTGATTGTCGAAAGCCCTGTCCGCACGATTGAGACGAACGTGCGCGGCACGGAGGTCGTGCTCGCGCTTGCCAACAAGAAAAAGAAGAAGGTGCTGGTCGCTTCGACTTCGGAAGTTTACGGCCTGAGCACGGAAGTCCCGTTTCGCGAAGACGGTAATCTGGTCATGGGCGCGACGACCAAAGGGCGCTGGTCTTACGCCTGCTCCAAAGCGATTGACGAATTTCTGGCGCTGGCTTACTGGCGCGAGAAAAAGCTGCCGACCATCATCGTGCGTCTCTTCAATACGGTTGGCCCAAGGCAGACGGGCCAGTACGGGATGGTTATCCCAACCTTCGTCAAGCAAGCTCTGGCGGGCCGCCCCATCACCGTTTATGGCGACGGCAAGCAGTCGCGCTGCTTCGGCTACGTGGGCGACGTTGTGGGCGCGTTGATGAATTTAATGGAGCATCCGGCGGCCGTGGGCCAGGTCTTCAACATCGGCTCAAGCGAGGAAGTCAGCATCCTGCAACTGGCCGAGCGCGTTAAGGAGTTGACGCAATCGGAATCCGAAATCGTGCTCGTGCCTTACGACGAAGCCTACGAAGAAGGCTTTGAAGATATGCCGCGCCGCGTTCCAGACATCTCGAAGGTGGCTGCGCTCGTCGGCTTCCAGCCGCGAATGACGCTCGACGGAATCTTGCAGAGCGTCATCAATTATCACAGCGGCGTGCAGACAACATCAACATTCAGCCAGCCAGCGGCGCGCGGGCAGTCTTCGCAGGCAACGTAAGGATAAACAACATCTAACGACGAATTAAGGAGTGACCGTCATGCAGAACGCAAGGGCTTTCAGGGTTTTGATACTGACAGCAATCTTTGTCAGCCTTGCGCTCTGTGTTGACGTGCCGTGTCGTGCATCCGTTTTTAACAGCGGGGCAGAGGAAACAGGTGTTGATGAAGAGAAGGCTGCGGCACGTTTCGACGTGTTCGGCGACCTGCGCGATTGCGATCTGGGAGCGCGCCTCGACAATTTCGCCATCCATTTGATGAATGAGAAGGCGAGCAAAGGCAGTGTTATCGTTTACAGCGGACGGTATGACCTGCCGCCCAGAGTTGCGCGTTACAGGGAGCACATCGGTCATTATCTTGTTAATTCGCGCGGGCTGGAACCAAATCGCCTGGCGATTGCTGACGGCGGCTGCCGCGAAGAGTTGACGATAGAGTTATGGATTGTTCCGAAAGGCGCGACTGCTCCCGAACCCACAGGGGCGATTGACCCGACCAGAGAACTCGACAAGGCTTTTAAGCTTGAAGACCAATATATATCCGTGCCGGTTGAGGAGTGGAGGGCCAACGTTGAAGACTTCGAGTTAATGTCGGAGGTTGCGGACGAGACAGCCGCCGGTGAAGTGAACGCGGACGAGCAGCCCGTCGAAGAGCAAACAACGGACACGGCTGAGGCGAACGCCCAGGAAGAAGAGGCGCAGGAGGCGGCGAGCGCAGAGACGCAGCAGGAAGAAGCTGACGCCGACGTGTGGTGGATTTTGAAGACTTACGCCAGAGCGCTCGACATCGAAAAGAAGGCGCGCGGCCACATTATCTTTTATGCCGATAGAGAAGAGGCGACCTTCAGCAAGGTGCAGGCAAACGTCGAGCAGGCTGTGGGCCAACTCGTGAGGAAGTACGGCGTCAAAGCCGGACGCATAACGGTCTCTTTCGGCGGCTACCGCCAGACGCCGACAGCCGAACTGTGGATTGTTCCCGTTAACGTCTCTCTGCCTGTTCCAACCCCCGAACCTGAAGCTGAAGATAACGAGACGAAGAATCAGCCCACTACTGCACAAACGCCATCCGCGCCTTAACAGCCAACGGGCTGCAACCGCACCTTTACAAAGGCGTTCGGGCTTCGTCAATCAACGCGACAATCATGGCCTCTCTCGTCTGCGCTTGATTTGTCGTGTTCAATCGTCTAGGGTTTTATTTTCATCAACCCGCTGGAATTCCTGACGGTTTCTCTGAATGTGAGCATGCAGGTTAGCTCGTTGCATCTGATTGCGGTTCTGGCTGCGCTTGTGTTGGCGCTCGTCCTGACGCCTGTTGTGCGTGCGCTGGCGCGGCGCTGGGGCGCGGTCGCCAAGCCCAAGACAGACCGCTGGCATAAGAAGCCGACGGCGATGCTCGGCGGCGTGGCCCTCTGGTTTTCTGTCACGATGGTGATGTCCGTCTACCTGCTCTTCGTGCCGCACGAAACGCCTTACGGCTGGGTCGTCGTCGGCGCAAGCTCCTTCCTCTTTTTCGTGGGGCTGGCTGACGACCTCTTTCACGCCAAGCCTTACCAGAAACTAATCGGTCAGGTGATGGGCGCGGCCTTCGTCATCTACTACGGCCTGAGCCTGCCATGGACGGCGAGCGCGCCCGTCAACATGTGCATCACGATTTTCTGGTTGATAGGGATTACCAACGCCGTCAACCTGCTCGACAACATGGACGGGCTGGCCGCAGGAATCGCCGCCATCGCCTCCGCCTTCCTCGCCCTGAGCTTTGTCACTAACGGGCAGATGACCGAAGCCTTGATGCTCGCCGTCTTCGCCGCCGCGCTCATCGGATTTCTCGTCTACAACTCAAACCCTGCGTCTATCTTTATGGGCGATTGCGGTTCGATGTTCATAGGATTTTTTCTGGCGAGCACGGCTCTGATGAGCAGCGCGATGGGCGGGCGCTCGCGCAGTTTTCTGCCCGTGCTGGCCGTCCCCATACTGATTCTCTTCATCCCGATTTTCGACACGACATTCGTCACCGTGCTGCGCAAGCTGTCCGGCCGCTCTGCCTCGCAGGGCGGGCGCGACCACACATCGCACCGCCTGGTTGCGCTCGGCATGTCGGAGCGCAGAGCCGTCTGGATGCTCTACGGCTTCGCAGGGCTTTCGGGACTTCTGGCGATGCTCGTGCGCGAAGCTAAACTGGAAATCAGCGTCCCCGTCATCCTCGGTTTCACGGTCGTACTCACACTGCTCGGCGTTTATCTGGCGGGCGTCAAGGTTTACGACGAAGAGGAAGTCAGGGCGGCGCGCGAGAAACCGCTCTTCGCGTTTTTGATAGACCTCTCCTACAAACGGCGCATCTTCGAAGTGCTGCTCGACGTGGTGCTCATCATTCTCGCTTACTACTGCGCCTACGTGCTGCGTTTTGGCGCGATGTCGGAGAGCGGAGTCTGGCGCGTCTTTTTGCAGACCTTGCCGGTTCTGGTCTTCGTGAAGATGGCGACGCTGCTGGTGATGGGCGTCTATCGCGGCATCTGGCGCTACACGAGCGTTGACGACCTCATCAACATCGCAAAGGCTATCATCATCGGCTCGGTCTTGAGCATGCTAGCGCTGCTCTTCAAGTTTCGCTTTGAGAGCCTCTCGCGCACCGTCTTCATCCTCGACGCGATGCTGCTTCTGCTGATGCTGGCCGGAAGCCGCATGGCCTTCCGTCTCTTCCGCCAGTTGTTGCCCGCTGCGAAGGCGCGCGAAGGCTGCCGCGTTCTGATTTACGGCGCAGGCGACGCGGGCGAACTGCTCTTAAGAGAACTCTTGAACAACCGCGAACTACAGTATGCGCCCGTCGGATTTGTTGACGATGACCCGAACAAGAAGGGGAAGGTCATACACGGCCTGCGCGTCTTCGGCGGCAACGGCGCGCTCCGCAGTATTTGCCGCGAGCAACGCGTTGACGAAGTGCTCATCTCCAGCATGCGCGTCTCCGAAGAACGCGTCGAAGAAATCCTGCGCGATTGTCGCGAACATCACGTCGCGCTCAAACGCATGCGCATCAAGATTGAAACTCTCAGCGAGGAGTAAAGTCAAAATCGTTTGTCGCGTTATCATCGTTTGTCGCTTTATCCTGACGGATAGCAACCTTGCTTTTGATGTTGGCGATTGGCTACCATGAAATTATGAAAGAGCAGGTTATGACATCAACCGCCGATGTGATGGGAGGAACGCCCGTCTTCGCCGGAACGAGGGTTCCCGTTCAGACCTTGATTGATTACCTCAAGGGCGGAGAGTCCATTGACGATTTTCTGGAGGGCTTTCCCACAGTCAGCCGTGAGCAGGTGATAGCTTTTCTGGAGGAGGCCGGAGAGCAGATTATCAAGGTCGGCGGACAGAAGTGAAGCTGCTTCTGGACGAATGCATTGACCGCCGGTTTGCTAAAGAACTGGCGTGGCATGATGTCAAGACCGTGCCGCAGATGGGCTGGGCCACTAAAAAGAACGGCGAGTTGCTGGCCCTCGCCGAAACAGAATTCGATGTCTTTATCACAGTTGACCGTAATCTATCTTTCCAGCAGAACTTGCCGAAATTCAACATTGCCGTCCTGATTTTGCGTGCGCCTTCAAACAGGCTGGCGGACTTGAAGCTTCTTGTTCCGAAGATACTTTCAATTCTGCCGTCGCTCGTAAAAGGCAGAGCGGAAAGCTTAAGCAGCTAACGAAGTGTTCGATGGACCAGCTAAGAATCATTGACGTGCGTGCGCCGTTGCGGCGTGTGTTGCTGGTTGTGCCTGTGTTGCTGGCGCTCGTCGGCTCCTGGTACGCGTCGCGCTGGTACATAGGCAATACGATGGCGGAGTTTGCGCCGCGGCTGGAAAACGGCGGGCTGGAGACGGCGCGGACAGCTTTGCGTTTAGCGCCGAACGACCCCTGGACGCATTGGACGTATGCAGGGCTTGAGAAATCGAGCTTTGAGCCTGCGGCGTTGCAGAATTCTGTGCGTCATTACGAGGAGGCGGTCCGGCTCTCGCCCAACGATTACCGTTTCTGGATGGACTTGGGGCGTGCGCGCGAGCAATTGGGCGACGCTGCGGGCGGAGAGAAGGCGCTGCGCCACGCCGTCGAACTCGCGCCCGCTTACGCGTACCCGCGCTGGCTGCTCGGCAACCTGCTTCTTCGCGCCGGGCGCGGCGACGAATCTTTTCAGGAATTGCGCCGCGCCGCGCAGGCCGACCCGAAACTTCGACCGCAGATTTTCAACGTCGCTTGGTACGTCTTCGGTGAAGACGTGCAGGCTGTCAGGAATGCTGTCGGAAATTCGGCGGCGGCGCGTGCGGAGTTTGCAGCTTACCTCGGAAACAGGCAGCGTTTTGATGACGCGCTCGGTTTATGGGCCAGCCTGAGCGCGGCGGAAAAGAGAGAGCAGTCTGCAAACGGCGAGACTCTGATGAGCACGCTCGTCTCCGCTCGCCGTTATCGCGCCGCGCAAGGTATCTTACGCGACATCGTTTCCGAGCAGGTCGCGCCTGCTCTCGCCGCCGAGCAGTTTACAAATCCGGGTTTCGAGAGCGACGTGGGCGCAAGCGGCGCGGGCGCGTTCGGCTGGCAGGTGATAAGCGTGCCTCAGGCGCAGGTCGCCGTTGACCCTAACTACCGCCACGGCGGGCAGCGTAGTTTGCGCGTTCTCTTCAAGTCGCCTTCGATGCTCGACTTCAAGAACGTCTCGCAGTTGGTCGTCGTCGAACCCGGAGCGCAGTATCGCTTCACCTGCTTCGTGCGCACCGAAGAGTTAAAGAGCGCGGGCACGCCCCTGATTGAGATTCTGGACGCGGCGGACGAGCGCAGCGTGCTGGGCGCTTCCGCGCCGCTCGCCACCGGCCGCAGCGATTGGCAGCAATTGACGATTGACTTCAAGGTTCCGCCAAAGACCGAGGCTGTCAAGGTGCGCATTGGTCGCGCCCCTTGCGTTGGCGACCCGGTCTGTCCCATTTACGGCATTGTCTGGTATGACGACTTCAATCTCCAACGCCTCGGCAACGTCGCCGCTCCCAGAGGAAGCGGCAACACAAAACCCGTCGAGAACAAATAACGGAGCGCCCGCCCTGCTTGTGCACACGCTGGCGAGCCGCTTTGTCATCATCTTGCTCTGCGCGGCCCTAGTGCTTTCGGCGCTGGCCTACGGCACTGTGCACTACTGGGCGCTCGCCCTCTTCCAAACGGGCGCGGCCCTCATCATTTTCTTCTGGATGGTGGACGGCTGGCGCAGCCAGCGTTTACGCTTCAGCCTGAACGTTCTACAGTTGCCGCTGGCCGGACTCTTCATCATCGGGCTGATTCAATTGCTGCCCTTCGGCAGCAGCAGCGGAACAGCAGACGCGTTTGCTGCGCTCTCGCAGTCGCCCGTGCAAAGCATCTCTTTCGACCCCTACTCGACGCGCCTCGCGCTCGTCCAAATCCTTGCGCTCCTCGTTTACTTCGCCGCCGCCCTCTCCTTTATAGACAGCCCGAAGCGGCTACGCCTTCTCGTGCGCGTTATCATCATCTTCGGCTTTGCGCTCGCCATCTTCGGCCTCATACAGTCTTACACCAGCCCGAACAAGGTTTACTGGATTAGAGAACTACCGCAGGCCGCGCCCTTCGGCCCGTTCATCAACCGCCATCACTTCGCAGGCTACATGGAGATGACCTTAGCACTCACCTTGGGCCTGCTCTTCTCCGGCGTGGTCGAGCGCGAGAAGCGGCCGCTCTACATCTTCGCCGCCGCGATGATGGGCATCGCTCTCATTATGACCAACTCGCGCGGCGGCATCATCAGCCTCGTCGCCTTAATCTTCTTTCTCGTACTGATAACGGGATTCGGGCGCAGGCACGCGAGAGAGCCGGAGGAAAAAAGCACGCGTGTGCGCACCGCTCTCGTGCGTGCGGCGATTGCTTTAGGAGTTGTTATCGCACTTTTTGCGGGCGTCGTCCTGCTTGGCGGCGAGCCTGCCCTGAGCCGCTTCGTCGGCACGGTCAACGCTGACGACCCGACCACCGGCCGCGCACATTTCTGGTCCACCTCTCTCAAGATTATTCAGGACCATCCGTTGATGGGCGTCGGCCTCGGCGCTTTTCACCTTGCCTACACGCGCTACGATACGCGCAACGGCCTCTTCCGTCTCGAACAGGCGCACAACGATTACCTGCAAGTGCTGACCGACGCCGGAATCATAGGCTTGCTTCTGGGCCTCTTCTTCGTCGGCGCGCTCTTTCGTCTGGGCCTCCAACGGAGAGAGAGCGCGGACACATTCCGCAGCGGTGTTGCAACAGGCGCTCTCGCCGGATGCTTCGCCGTGCTCGTCCATAGCTTCTTTGATTTCACGCTGCACACGACTTCAAACGCGCTGCTCTTTTTAGTGCTCGCCGCTCTCGCCACCATCAACGGGCGCGTAGAGCTTCCCGGTTCGGGCCATCGCCGCCGTCGCCGTCGCCCGACAGTGCCGCAGCCGAGCCTGCCGCCGCGCCTCTAGTTTGGCTTGTGATGAAAGGATAACGAGATGAAGAGATTATTTCGGGTCGCGTTGCTTTTCAGTCTCTTGATATTTGCGGCATCGGTTGTCCATGCCTGCCGGTGTCCACGTGTGAAGCCGCAGAAGAAGTTGAAAGAATCCAGCGCAGTGTTCATCGGAGAGGTCGTTGAGATTGGTGAGGATGTTAAGGGCGACTGCTCCGCCGGGGTGAAGTTTAAGGTTGAGAAG
The DNA here is from genome assembly GCA_036382855.1 of Pyrinomonadaceae bacterium. GTDB lineage: Bacteria > Acidobacteriota > Blastocatellia > Pyrinomonadales > Pyrinomonadaceae > DASVTR01. Next base: position 557,010 of record DASVPO010000006.1, read on the forward strand.
TATTGGAAGGGAGTGAATGAACCTTTCATCACCGTCTACACTACGGCGCTCACCTGTTTCAGTGGATGCGCAGTCCCGGTTGAGGTCGGCAAGAAGTTTCTGGTTTACGCTCACCGTTATGGTGATGGTCGCTTGGGAATGGTTATTTGCACGACATCGCTGATTGGCGGCGAGCGTGCGGTCGAGGAACTAAAAGTGATTGGGAAAGGTAAGGTGTTTAAGCAGTGACGACGAACTTGCTTGGAATGTTACGCAGCCGGACTGAGCAGACCATCCTCAGCACACTCAACATCAGCATCGAATCGGCTGAAGCCGACCGCGTTGTGCTTTCGATGCCGGTTGAGGAACGCGTGCACCAGTACACGGGCCTGCTTCACGGAGGCGTCTCGGTGGTGCTGGCTGAAACGGCTGCTTCCATCGGCGCTGCGCTCAACACAGACCTGCGCCGCTTTACGCCGGTCGGCGTCGAAATCAACGCCAATCACCTGCGCTCCGTGACGCGCGGGATTGTTCGTGCCGAAGCGCGCCCCGTCTATGTCGGCCGTCAAATGACCGTCTGGTCCATAGAGATTAGGGACGAGCGCGACCGCCTCGTCTGCACTTCCCGCTGCACGCTCGCCTTCAAGCCGGGCAGCGCGCTCGCCGAGACTGATAGCAAAGAGGATTAAGGCGGCAGAGGAAGGCGCGCGTTGTATCTTGCCCGCAGAAGATGTAAGCTTGTCGGCATCTAAGCAGTCAAAATTTCAAGAGAAAGCACGCGAGTTCTATAACTCAGGCCGAAGAACGTGCGCGTTTTCTGGTCACACAATCGGAACCGATGACTCAACCGCCAAGCGAAACACCAAGCGCACAGACAACACTTCCCCGGCTCTGTCTCGACTCAATTCAAAAAAACGCGAAGCGAGACGCGCTCAATCATAAGATTGGCGACCAGTGGATAAACATTTCCGGCGAAGAGTTTATACGGCGTGTGCGACACATCGCGCTCGGCCTCGCGGAGCTTGGCATCAAGGCTGGCGACCGCGTCGCGCTGCTCTCCGAAAATCGCCCTGATTGGTCCATCACAGACCTTGCCATCCTCAGCCTCGGCGCTGTCAACGTTCCAATCTACACCACACAGGCCGTCGAGCAGGTCGCCTTCATCCTACAGGATTCGGGCGCGCGTGCCCTCTTCGTTTCCGGCCGCAAGGTCTTCAGGCACGCCAGCGCCGCCATAGAGAATTTAACTCAACTGGAAAAGCTCATCTTCTTCGATAAGGAAGCGTCCAGGGGTGTCGAGCGCGCGATGACGCTCGAAGAACTCGAAGAGAGCGGCGCGGCCCGCCTGCGCGAAGACCCGAACGCCTTCGACGCTCTTCTCAGCGCTGGGCGCAATGATGATTTAGCCACCATCATTTACACTTCAGGCACGACCGGCGAGCCGAAGGGCGTCATGCTGACGCATGGCAATTTCATCTCCAACGTCCTCTCGATTTCGAGCACGCTTCCCATCTATAACACCGACGTTGCGCTCTCCGTGCTCCCGCTCTCACACATCTTCGAGCGGACAGTCTTCTACGTCTTCTGCTACGTCGGTGTCTCTGTTTATTACGCAGCCTCCTTTGATCAGGTAGGCGACCATTTGCGCGAAGTCCGCCCGACGATTATGACGGCCGTGCCCAGGCTGTTTGAAAAAGTCTATCACCGCATCGTCAAGCGCGGGATGACGGCCGAAGGCTGGAAGCGCAAGCTGTTTGTCTGGGCGCTCGATGTTGGGCATCGCTACGCGGAGTTGAAGGATAAGCGAAAAGCAATCGGGCCGTTGCTTCAGGCGCAGCAGGCTGTGGCGAGTCGTCTGGTCTTCTCGAAGTGGCGCGAGGGAGTGGGGGGTCGCCTGCGTTACTTCGTTTCGGGCGGCGCGCCCCTTTCGCCCACCCTCTCCTACGCTTTCTGGGCCGCAGAGATCGCCATCCTACAGGGCTTCGGGATGACGGAGACCTGCATCGTCTCCGCCAATCGCCCGGACGATAACAAGATTGGCTCGGTCGGCCTGCCGTTTCCCGGTATTGATGTCAAGCTGGCTGAAGACGGAGAGATTCTGGTGCGTGGGCCAAACATTATGCGCGGCTACTACGGTCATCCTGAAGAGACGGCGGCCGTGCTCAAAGACGGATGGTTCGCCACAGGCGATGTCGGGCGAATGGACGAGCGCGGCCATCTCTACATCACAGACCGCAAGAAAGACCTCTTCAAGTTGTCAAACGGCAAATACGTCGCGCCGCAACTCGTCGAGAGTTTGATTAAGCAGAGCCAGCTTGTTAGTCAGGTCGTCGTCATCGGCGCAGGACGTAAGCAGCCTGCTGCCCTAATCGTTCCCGATTGGGGAGAACTGCGCAGCGCAATGACCGAGGCCGGGCTGAGCGTGCCGGATTCCGACGAAGCGTGGAGTCGTGATGCCGCGACCGTGAAGCTCGTGCAGCGAGACGTTGCGCAATTGACAGCCGAGCTTGCAGATTACGAGCGCGTGCGCCGCGTCGCCCTGCTGCCGCAGGAATTCACGATTGACAGCGGCGAACTCACGCCGACGCTCAAGGTCAAACGCCGCATCATTGACGAAAAGTACGGCGACGTGATTAACGAGCTTTACGGAACGGAATAAAGACGAAAGTAAAAAGGCAAAAGGCAAAAGTTAGAGAAAGAATAAGGCAAAAGGGAAGATGAGAGACAAGGCTCTTTATCTTCCCTTTTGCCTTTTACCTTTTTACTTTTACCTTACTGCATCAGCGTCAGGCGTTCTTTGTCGTCCGCAATTTCGGCGAAGCTTTCCATGCGGAGCAGGCTTCCGGCCTTGAGCAGCGATTCGGCCAGATAGTGCAGCGGGGCAGGCATTTTCGCCTGTTCGTAGCGTTTGACGGTTGCAGGCGGGTGGCTGGTCAGCAATTGCAGCTCTGCGCCGCAAAAATCGCAGCCTGCAATGTGCGCTGTCACATGTATCTTCAGTTCGGATGCGAGGCCCGCCGCGCCATATGAGAGCAGCGTTTCCGATGAAGGACAGGTCAGTCGCTTACAAAATGTGGTTGCCTTGTAAATTTTCATTGATACCCCTCAAGCTTAGCTTGCCTGTCTGCTTAATCCTCTTTTCCCCGGGTTCGACTAACGAAAGCGCCGAAGCATAGGCAGCAAGGTGATGGGCAAGAAGACTGCTGGCGGCAACTGTTAACCCTGTGACGGGCGCTTCGCTTGGTCATTTTGAAGAAAGCGCTAATCCACGGCCAATTCCACAAGTTTCCGGCCAACGAAATGCATTTTTATTGAGGCAGGTCAATATTTTGGGAGAAGTGTAAAAAGATGTTGCTCATTTTCAGCTTTGCTGGTAACATCTTTTTTGTCAGACCAAGGGGCCACAAGCGCTCTTTGGTTTCCCCTTCTCGGATGACCGCGCCCATTTCCCCTTAGCGGTTGTCATCGAGCGCACGTCGTCTGGCGAGGTCAAAAGGTAAAGGCCCGCGGGTAATAGATGTCTCTTCCCATATGTGAGGTGTAATAGCATCGTCGTTACCAATACAAATCGTGTGCGGTTCCCACAAAAGCCATGACTGCCACGACCCGTCGTTCCTTTCAACCCTGGTTTGAAGCGCACCGCTCGTCCAACCCCACTCATTAAGCCGAAACGCCCCTGAAGCATAGTGAAACGGTACGGACACTGGGCCACGGCGCGTAAGCGCGAAAAGCGATGAGCATGACCCTCCGTTCTTCAAAGCGTCAGGCTAAAAACGCGCTTGAGCCTTGCATGACTACGCTTCCTATATTACAACTGTGAAATCTACCAGCGATCATCAACCGAAAGTCCCCGTTATGAGTGCCATTAAGGAACAGCCGCGCTCGTCGCAGCGCCCTTCCGCTCCCGAGCGTCCCGCCCCTAGAAGCGGCCACTGGGTGGAGAGTTTGCGCAATTCGGATGTCAGCCGCCTCTGGGCCGAGCTGCACCGGCTGGTCTGCTATCACCCGCTGGTACGCGCTTCGCGCAGCGCCGGTCTGCTCGTCGAAGAAGGCTCTCATAATGCTCATACAGACCTGACGCAGGAACTATTCGTCCAACTCCTGAGCAAGGGGCGCTTCCAGCATTATCTGGACACGGAGATGACCGATTCCGAGATTGAATGCGAAATCGGGCAAATCGAGTTAACAAACCTTTTGACGGCCGAGTTGCGCAAGCGTCACCCGGAATCCTATCGCCTCGCGCGCCGCATCTCCACCCTGATTCAATCGAGCGCCAACTTTCGTCGCTTCGATTCCTCCGGGCTTGACGACGAGCCTCATCGCCGCCTTGCCGACCGCGTTTATGGTTTAAGCGAGTGGCCCACGGGTAAGGTCAGACGCGAGACACATGAGCTGGAGCAGCGTATTCAAATGATTCCCGTGCGCCAGCGCGATACGCGCATGGTCGGCTGCACGGGCGATTCGCAGGTCGTCATCAGCAACTCAGATTTGGAAGACCTGATTATTTCTGTTCTCGATGCTTCGGATTCGCCCGTTGATGTCCGCACCCTTCGTAGCCTCGTGATGTCGCGCCTGCCGGTGATGGACATTTACCTTGTGCCGCTCGGCGGCGACGACAACGACGACGGCAACCAGTTTGAGCCGGTAGACGGATGCGAGAATCCTGAGCAGGGCTTGCTGCGCCGCGAGTCAGAGCGAGAGGCCGCGACCTACGTTGACCAGTTTTTGCGTGGCTTGCATGAGACGGTGCGCGGCAAGGTTAAGCAGTACAACCGTATGCTCGGCGTTCTGTGGCATTGTTATCTGAGCCCCGAACATTCGACACAGTTGGAGGTGGCCGCCACGCTTCAGGTCTCGGATTCGCTGGTTTCGGATTACCGCCGCCGCATAGAGCAGGAACTACGCGCCCTCTCTTTTTCGGAGATTGAAGAAGCACGACGCTTTGAGATGGCTTTGCGCGAGCGTGTGCGCACCCTCGTTTTGATTGGCGACGAAGAGGGTGTGGCGGTTTAGACAAAGACGGTGAGTTTCGCCTAATATCTCACCCGGACGAGCTTTGCCCAAAAAGTCGGCGGCTAGCCCAAGATATGGAAGGCGGCTCGGTTTGGTATCCAATATCAAGCACCGATTTTGACTTTATAGGCAAAGCCACCCGGACGACAGGAGAAAGCGGTGTCACGTGTAAGGTATCGTGCGCCGCTTCATTTTCATAAGGGATGAAAAGTTTGCTGGAAAAACTGCGCGGGGCCGAGCTGGAAGTCATTAGGGGTTGGTTTCGCCCTGAGATGAAAATTCTGGAAATCGGCGGGGGCAGTGGGTTTCAGGCGAGCGTTGTAGCTTCGTGGGGCTACGAGTTGATGTCAATTGATTTGGCGGAGCGTCCCTTTCCGAAGCCTTACCTGTTTCCTGTGCAGGACTACGACGGCGTTAATATACCAGCGGCCGCAGAAAACTTCGACCTCATCTTCTCGTCAAACGTGTTAGAGCACGTCACACACTTGCCGCAACTCCTTGAAGAGATGCGACGCGTGCTCAAACCCGACGGCATCGCCATCCATATCCTCCCGACTCCGGCATGGCGCTTCTGGACCTGCCTGACTCACTATGGCGATATATCCAGAGCACACCTGAACCTGCCGCGCCGGAACGCGGAAACCAACGGCCACGCAAACAACGGCGAGCCGCAGCCTTCCACGAGCCAGCGGCGCAGCCTCGCGCGCAGGTTGCGACGCGCCATCTTCGCAGAGGCGCACGGCGAGTATCCGAGTGCGCTGGCGGAGTTCTATTATTTTAGCCGTAGGCGCTGGTTAAAAGTTTTCCGCGAGAGCGGATTTGATGTGCGGCAGGTCGTTGAGACCGAACTTTTTTATACGGGCTATGGACTGTTTCCGCAGATGCCGGTCGCACAGCGCCGAAAATTGGCGCGACTGCTCGGCTCCGCCTGCTATATTTACGTGATGAACAAACGTCAGGATCCCGCTCGCGTAGAGAGCGGGCCGGACGCGAGTTGACGTAGCTCACTGTCTGAGCGCCCTGACGGGTTTAAGCCATCGAGAGCGTGCTGCAATGCCGAGTAAGCTTACCTTCAGCGATTATGAGCCGGTGACGCCGGGGCGCAGCGCGCTGCCGTCGGGTGAGCACGCGACGGAAGAGGGCTGGCCGGAGAAGAAGAGAACGCTCGCTGTTGAAACTGGCCCGGAGCGCGAAACGGCGACGCCGGATAAGATGACGCCTGAGAAAGCGAAGGAAACGACCAACGGCGTAGAGCCTTCCCGTCTGACACCAAAACGCGGCCTCAAGCGCGGGCACATGCTCTCCTACATAGGTCTGTTTCTCTTCACCGTTATCCTCTATTTTCGTCCGCAGGAGCTTTTCGATTCGCTGGCCGGTACTCAATCTCTTGCGTTCTGGTTTGCCGTCCCGACATTGCTGATCTTTATTCCTTCACAGATTGCCCTCGAAGGTAATCTGACGGCGCGCCCGCGAGAAGTTCATCTGGCGCTGCTGCTGCTTCTGGCCGCGCTGCTTTCAATGCCGTTTGCCCTCTCGCCCGCAGATGCATGGGAGGAATTTAACCACGCCTTCTGGAAAGCCGTGCTGATGTTCATCGTGATTGTGAACGTGGTGAGAACCGAAGGGCGCTTGAAGGGATTGATGCTGCTCGGAATCGCGGTCGGTTGCTTCCTGAGCATCGGCGCTATTAACGATTATCGTGCGGGACGTTTTTTAATCGCGGGCCAGAGAGTTTTGGGCGTGGTTGGCGGGATGTTCGGCAATCCAAACGATCTGGCGCTTCATCTCGTGACGATGATTCCGCTCGCCTTCGGACTATTTCTGAGCACACGCCGCATCGTCCTTAAACCGCTCTACGCCGCCTGCATGTTGCTGATGGTTGGCGGCGTCGTCGCCACATTTTCGCGCGGTGGTTTCCTGGGTTTACTAGGCGCGTGTCTCGTCTTCACTTGGAAACTGGGCCGACGAAATCGCGGCGTCGTGATTGGTCTGCTCGTCGTGTTGATTGTCGTCATCTTCCTGTTTGCGCCGGGAGAATACGCGAGTCGGCTTGGTTCAATCACAGCGCCCGGCGGCGACGCATCGAGCGCATCAAGGCGCGACCTTCTGCTGCGTTCGATTCTGGTTGCGCTCCGCCATCCACTGCTCGGCATCGGGATGGGCAACTTTTCCATCGTCGCGCAGCGCGAGTCGGTCAGTCATAACGCCTACACACAGGTCGCAGCGGAGATGGGAATGGCCGCGACGCTCATCTACGTTCTGTTTATGGTCTTTCCTCTCAAGGGTCTGCGATTGATGGCAAAGGCCACATCGGACACGCGGCGAGAGTCGCGCATCTATTACATGTCAATCGCATTGCAGGCGAGTCTGGTCGCTTATATGATAAGTAGTTTCTTCGGCTCCGTGGCTTATCAGTACTACGTTTACTATCTGGTCGGCTACGCGGTCGCGCTGCGGCGCATCTACGAAGCGCAGACCGGCACACAACTCATCGAGACCTCAAGGAAGGCCCGGCGACTCCCGGCCGCAAGCCGTCGCGCCGGAGATTCTTTAGACCTCCCCGAACTGGAAAGCCGACCGGCCATGAGGGCCTGAAGCCTTAAGCGTCCCGCGCTCGGGTTGCTGCTGCCGAAGCATTTTTGCAGGCCATGTTTAAAGAGCAAACAGCCGTGAACACTGATACCGAACAACTAACGGACGAACGCGCAATCGTGACAACGCACACGCCTGCGACTGCCGGGTTGCCGTCGGTCTCGGTTGTGATTCCGTGTTTCAACGAAGAGCGCTACATAGGGAAAGTTCTGGAGAATCTGGCGGGCCAGTATGCTCCTGCGCGCTCGGAAATCATCGTCGTAGACGGTCGCTCGACAGACCGCACGCGCGAGAAGATCGCGGAGTTTCAGGAGGCGCATCCTGATTTGCATGTGCGGTTGATAGACAATCCTGTGCGGAATATTCCGGCGGGCGTCAATCTCGGAATCAAAGAGGCGCGCGGCGAAATCATCGTGCGCATGGATGCTCATTCTGTTCCTTCTTCAAACTACGTGGGCCGCTGTGTCGAACAACTGGCGGGCGCGGAAGTCGTCGGCATGCCTTGGCGCATCCGGCCGGGCGCTGAGACGCTTGCGGCGCGTGCCATAGCGCTCGCGGTCGCGCATCCTTTCGGCATCGGCGATGCGAAGTATCGCATGCCCGACAGGGCCGCGACGGAGTTTGTTGACACTGTTCCGTTCGGAGTTTTCCGCAAGAGTTTGTGGACGGAGATAGGCGGCTTCAACGAGCAGTTGCTCGCCAACGAAGATTACGATTTTCACTACCGCATACGCTCGCGCGGCGGGCGCATCCTGCTCGACACTTCCGGCCATTCACTCTATTTTGCGCGGCCGACAATCAAAGAATTGGCGCGCCAGTATTTCCGTTACGGTACTTGGAAGGCGCAGATGGTCAAGCTGCACCCGCGTTCCTTGCGATTGCGCCATCTGGTTGCGCCAGCGTTTGTGGCATCCGTCCTCTTGACGGCGCTCGCGGGTTTCTGGTGGCGGCCCGCGTGGCTGGCGCTGCTCGCCGTCGTCGTTCCTTACGCGTTGCTGTCGCTTGTGTGTGCCACGCAGCTTGCGTCGAAAGCGCGCGATTTGAGATTGATGCCCGTTATCTCTCTCATCTTTCCTGTGCTGCACGTTGCATGGGGAAGCAGTTTCCTGCTGGGCTTGCTGCGCTCGCCTGCCGTCGCACGGCATGAAGGGATTGAGACTTCAGGATGAACTGGCAACGCAAAGCACGAATCCAAAAGTTGATTGCAGCGCTGCCGCTCTCCAACGAGATTTACTATGCGATGCAGCGCAGCATGGGCAGTCTGCGCAAAGGCCGCACCAACCCTGTCGAGTGGTATCAAGCGGGAAGACGTACGGCCGAGTGGCTTCGTGCGGCGGGGCGTGAAGTCGAGGGCCTGCGTATACTTGAAGTCGGGACGGGCCGCAACATTAATCTGCCGACGGCGCTCTGGTTGTGCGGCGCAGCGCAGGTCGTGACGGTTGATCTTAATCCTTATTTGTCGAGCGCGCTGGTGTTTGAGTCAATCGAGTATGTCCGGGAGCACGAGGCGGAAGTAGTGCAGGCGTTTGGTGTTGAAGCGTCGCGTCCGCTATTTCGAGAGCGGCTTGCGCAACTCGTCAACTTCAGGGGAAGCCTCAAAGAGCTTTTGCGGCTGATAAACGTCGAATATCTTCCGCAGGCTGACGCGTCCCGCCTGCCGCTTGAAGCTCACACGATTGATGCTCATGTCTCTTACGCGGTCTTCGAGCATATTCCGCTGGCCGTCCTTGAGCGGATTCTCGCGGAGGCGCGGCGCGTCCTCAAGGAAGACGGACTGCTCCTGCACATCATTGACCCTTCCGACCATTTCTCGCACGACGATGAGACGATTACGGCCATCAACTTCCTACAGTTTAGCGAGAGCGATTGGGAGAAATTGGCGGGCAACAAGTTTATGTATCACAACCGGCTGCGCGCCTGCGAATATCTGGAGTTGTTCGAGCGGGCCGGAGTGCACTTGCTCAAGCGCGCCGAAACGCTCGATGAACCGTCTCTTCGTGCGCTCAAAAACGGCTTCCCGCTGCACAGTCAATTTAAACATATCCGGCCGGAAGAGTTGGCCGTCAGAAGTCTCAATTTTTTGGGGACGTTCTCGGCCGACGTGCCGCCGGTTGAAGAACACTCGCACGCTGAAGGGTAGCGAAGGGTAGCAGTAGATGCCTGCAACACGGACAACAGATTTGACGCACACGGAAGGACACGCGCCCGCCGTGAGTGTTGTCGTGCCTGCTTACAATGTGAGCCAGTACATCGCTGAAGCGCTCGATTCCGTGCGTGCGCAGACCTTCAAGGATTACGAGATTATTGTCGTCAACGACGGTTCACCCGACACTGAAAATTTAGAGCGTGTGCTCGAACCGTATCTGCCGGAAATCGTCTATCTCAGGCAGGAGAATCGCGGCCTGAGCGGCGCGCGAAACTCAGGCATTCGCGCCGCGCGTGCGCCCTTCATCGCGCTGCTCGACGGCGACGACCTCTGGGAGCCGCAGTTCCTCGACGCGATGCTCGCAGAGCTTCAACGCGACCCGACCCTTGATGTGCTTTATTCCGACGCTCTCTATTTCGGCGACACGCCTGAAGCCGGGCGCACATATATGGAACTTCATCCTTCATCGGGCGAAGTGACAGTCGAAGCCATCCTGACGCAGCGATGCAACGTCATCAGTTGCATCGTCGCGCGCCGCGAGATAATGCTGCGGGCCGGACTGTTTGACGAGTCGCTGCGAAGCTCCGAAGACTTCGACATGTGGCTGCGCATCCTCAAAGCGGGCGGGCGTATTAATTATCTACGGCAGCCGCTCATGCGCTACCGCCGCCATAGAGCGAGCCTTTCATCCGACCCCGTGTGGATGTGCAGGCACATACTGCAAGTGCTCGACAAGGCGGAGCGAAAGCTTGACCTAACGGACGCCGAACGCGATGCGTTGCAACAACAACAACGACGCTACGGCGCGGAGTTGAATTTCAACGAAGGCAAGCGCGCCTTCTTTAGCGGCGACACCAAAGCAGCTATCAAGAGCCTGACGAAAGCCAACGCTCTGTCGCCCAACCGCAAGACCGCGCTTGCGCTACGGCTTCTGCGTCTTGCGCCGCGCGCGTTGCTGCGCGCCTATCACCTGCGCGACCGTTTCTACTTTCGCGCCGACACGAAATTTTAGCGCCACCAAGGAGGCCGAAACGCTCAGACACATCATCCATTGTCAACTGTAAGCATAGAAACATAAAGGAATGAGACCTGAAGCCGTAGAGCTTAGGGCTATTATGATGTGAAGGGAAAGGAAGTGCGTTAAAAAGCATTGGCTGAAGCTACGACTAAAAAGAGTTCGCTGACGGTGCGCGCGGCATGGATTATGTCGGCGCGCACGGCTGCGTTCATCTTGAGTTTCGCTCTGCCTCTGCTTCTGGTGCGGCGGCTCGACCAGGCCGCGTTCGGGCAATATAAGCAGGTCTTCCTCATCGTCGCGACGGCAACGAACGTCCTCCCACTCGGCTTTCACATGAGCGCCTTCTACTTTCTGCCGCGCGAGGTGGGGCGGCGCGGCGCAGTGGTCTTCAACATACTGCTCTTTCACCTGCTCGTCGGCGGGGCGGCGTGTCTGGCCTTTGTGCTGCGCCCGACGCTCATCGTGAGCCTCTTCCCCGGCTCAGGGGAGTTGGTGGCTTATGCTCCTGCGCTCGGGCTGCTGCTGCTGCTGTGGGTCACGTCCTCATTCTTAGAGAGCATCGCGGTGGCGAATCAGGAGACGAAGATGGCGACCCTCTTCATCGTCTCGATGCAACTGGCGCGAACGCTTCTTCTACTCTTTGCTGCGGTCATGTTTGCTTCTGTTCCGGCGCTCATCTACGCCGCTATTATTCAGGGAGCGTTGCAGACGATTGTGCTGCTCTTTTATCTGGCGTGGCGTTTTGAAGGATTCGGGCGAGGCTTTCAGTGGCCTTTGATGCGTGCGCAGTTGAGCTACGCGCTGCCGCTCGGCGCTGCCGGTTTCCTCTACTCGATGCAGATGGACATGCACAACTATTTTGTGTCCAACCGCTTCGACGCCTCCGCCTTCGCCATCTACGCCATCGGATGTTTCAACCTGCCGCTCATCTACATACTGAGCGATTCGGTCGGCTCGGTGATGATTCCGCGTGTGGCAGAATTGCAGCAGCGGAATGAACGACGCGAAATCATCGTGCTCATTTCGCGTATGACACGGAAGCTCGCCGCAGCTTATTTCGCGCTCTACGCGTTTCTGATTGTCATGGGACGCGAGTTCATCGTCGTCCTGTTCCGCGAACAATATCTGGCGAGTTGGCCCATCTTCGCGGTTAACCTAATGATGATTCCCCTCGGTATTATCGCGACTGCCTACGACCCTGTGATTCGCGCTTATCCCGAACAACGCTTTTTTCTGCTACGCGTGCGCGCCGTCCTTCTCGGCGGACTATTTTTAGCCCTGTGGTTCTGGACACATCGCATCGGGCTGGTCGGCGTTATCTCGCTCGTCGTAGTCACAAACCTGATTGAGCGCGTAATGATTGCCGTCAGGTGCGGAAAAGTTTTAGGGATGACGAGGCGTGACATTCCATTGTTCAAGGATTTGGGAAAACTGGCGTGCGCTGCCGCGTCTGCTGCGCTCGTGGCTGCGCTCCTGCGTTCGTTGATTGTTGGGAGCGTGCCGTCGTTTCTGGCGCTCTGCATCTGCGGCGCAGGCTTCATGCTCGTTTACCTTGCGGCCATACTGCTGCTTGGAGTCTTAGCGGCGGACGAACGCGAGCGTCTGACAAGCGCGTTTCTCTATTTGCAACGCCGCGCCCACGGGCGACGCGCGGCTGCGAACGATGTCGTTTGAAGAATAGGATTTGAGATATGTGCGGCATTGCCGGATTCATTGAGACACAAAGGCCGAGCGACGGCGAACCCGCCGTCGTGCTCGACCGTATGTGCCGCATCATCAGGCATCGCGGGCCGGATGATCAGGGCTTGTGGGTCAAAGACGGCGTCGCGCTTGGGATGCGCCGCCTCTCAATCATTGACCTCAAGGGCGGACACCAGCCGCTCTCTGGCTGCAACGATGCGGTGACGATTGTCTTCAACGGCGAGATTTATAACTACCGCGAGTTGCAACGCGAGCTTGAAGCACGCGGCCACCGTTTCCGCACACGCTCAGATACGGAGACTATCGTGCACGCCTACGAGGAATACGGCCCATCGTGCCTTGAACGCTTGCGCGGAATGTTCGCCTTCGCTTTGTGGGACGCACGCGAGCGAACGCTCTTTCTGGCGCGCGACCGCGTCGGCAAAAAACCGCTCTACTATACGCTCACGCCGCAAGGCACGCTCATCTTCGGCTCCGAGTTGAAGTCTCTGCTCGAACACCCGGAAGTCGGGCGTGAGATCAGCCCTGAAGCACTCGACGCTTATCTAACGTTTGGTTATGTGCCCGACCCCTTGTGCATCTTGCGCGGCATCAACAAGCTGCCGCCGGGACATCATCTGACGTTCACGCACGAAGGCCGCCTCGCGCTCACAGAGTACTGGGATTTTCCTTTCAACGACGCCGAGCCTGCAAGCCCTCGCCGCGAAGAAGAGTACGTTGAAGAGTTGCGTTCGCTGCTGGAAGAAGCCGTGCGCGTGCGCCTCATCGCGGAAGTTCCTCTGGGCGCGTTTCTCTCCGGCGGTGTTGATTCAAGCGCGGTCGTCGGCCTGATGGCGCGGCAGATGAGCCAGCCCGTCAAAACCTTTTCCATAGGCTTTCACGAAGACAGCTACAACGAACTGAAATACGCGCGCGTCGCCGCCAAACATTTCGCGACAGACCATCACGAGTTCGTCGTCACGCCCGATATTTGTCACGTAGTGGACGAACTGGTCTGGCATTTTGACGAACCCTTCGCCGATTCGTCAGCCGTGCCGACTTACATGGTTTCAAAGCTTGCGCGCGAGCATGTGACGGTTGCTCTTTCGGGCGACGGCGGCGACGAGTTGTTTGCAGGCTACACGCGCTACGACGTTGAGCGGCAGCGCAGCGGCTTCAATCGTTTGCCGCGCGTCGTTCGTCAAAACCTGATGCGGGCCGTGAGCCGCAAGCTTCCGCACGGCGCATGGGGACGGAACTATTTGAACAACGTCTCGCTCGATCCCGTTGAGCGCTACCTCGATAGCGTCTCCATCTTTACAGACCTCAACAAACTGTCGCTCTACACTTCGGACTTCGGCCGGCAGTTAAGCGGCGACGGTGTGGCCGCAGAGAGTTTTCGTCTCCACGCAGGGCGCGTGCGACGGGGCGCTGAGCCGCTCGACACGCTGCTTTATCTGGACAGCAAAACGTATCTGCCCGGCGATATTCTCACCAAGGTTGACCGCATGAGCATGGCCGTCTCGCTCGAAGCGCGTGCGCCATTGCTGGACCATAAGCTGATTGAGTTTGTGACGCGTCTTCCGGCCTCGCTCAAGATGCGTGGGCGCGAAGGGAAGTATATTTTCAAACGCGCCATCAGCGGCCTTGTGCCCGATGAAATACTGCGACGGCCCAAGCAGGGGTTCGGCGTTCCGCTTGAACAATGGATTAACGATCAGTTGCGCGGGCGCATTCGCGAAACCATTACGGAGGGAAGAGCGCTGGAACGCGGCTTTGTAGAGAAGCGCTACGTCAACCAGTTGCTTGACGAACATGAGCGCGGGCGTCGTGATCATTCGGCGCGCCTCTGGGCGCTCTTTATGCTCGAACTATGGAATAGAGCTTTCATTGACGAGGCTGGAAGCAGCAGCCTCTCGCGTATGGTCGGCGATGAAGCGTTGCCGGTCGCTGTCGGTTGATAGGTGACGGGCCGGGCCTTTGTTCCGGCCGGGGATGTCTTGAAGATGTGCGGAATCGCGGGAGTTGTGACAAGTCTGGATGCGCGCGGCGGGCGTGACGACCGTGTTGCGCGTATGATTCGCGCGCTTGCGCGGCGCGGGCCTGATGGCGAAGGCTTGGAGCGCTGGCCGCGCGCAGCGTTCGGTCATCGCCGCCTCGCGATTTTCGATTTAAGCGAGGCGGGGCGACAGCCTATGCTCTCGGAAGATAGCACGCTCGGCGTCGTCTTCAACGGCGCTATCTACAACTTCCGCGAGTTGCGCACAGAACTCGAAGCGCGCGGCTGCTCGTTCCGTAGTCAGACGGACACGGAAGTCCTGCTACACGGCTACAGGGAGTGGGGCATTGATGCGCTCGTCGCTCGCCTGCACGGCATGTTTGCCTTCGGCTTGTGGGATGAACGCGCGCAAAAACTTTTCCTCGTGCGCGACCGCTTGGGCGTCAAGCCGCTCGTTTATGCAGCGCGCGCAGACGGCAGCCTCGGCTTCGCTTCAAACGTGCGCGCCCTGAGGGCCGCAGGCTTCGTCGGCGAGCTTGACCCGCAAGCGATGGTTGAGTATCTCGAATTCGGTTTTGTCACCGACGGGCGTACGATTTATCAGGGCGCAACGAAAGTTCCGGCGGCGACCATCGTTGAATGGTCTGCGCATGATGCGACGGCCCGCGAGCGCACTTACTGGTCGCCTCCAGTTGCGGACGAAGCAGGTAGGCCAACGTTTGAGGAAGCCGTCGGAGAAGTTGAAAAATTGTTTCTGCGCGCCGTCGAAATGCGGCTCTTCGCGGACGTGCCGGTCGGCGCGCTCCTGAGCGGCGGCGTTGATTCGAGCCTCGTCTGCTGGGCGATAGCGCGCCTGGGCGGCGACGTGACGGCTTACACCATCGGCACGCCAAACGACCCGCTCGACGAGACGGCAGACGCACGCGCAACAGCCAGCACGCTCGGCATCTCTCATCGCGTGCTCAATCTCTCGGCCGACGAGACGCCGGACGTGACGGAATTGGCTGAAGCATACGCCGAGCCGTTTGCCTGTTCGTCAGCGCTTGGGATGCTCAGGGTGTCGCGTGCGGTCGCGCCATCGGCCACCGTGCTGCTCACGGGCGACGGCGGCGACGACGTGTTCCTGGGCTATCCCGAACAACGTTACCTGTGGCTTGCCGGAAAACTCGCCAGACGAACGCCCTCTGCGGCTGCGAACCTCTGGCTCAAGGCACGCGGGGCGTGGCCGCGTCGCGGACTGATGCGCCGCGCCGCCTCCTTCTTCGATTACACGACCGGCGGACTCGGCGCAGTCACGAACGCGCGCGACGGTTTGCCCGTCTACGAAAGAGACTCTTTGCTTGGCGAACGTCTGGCGGGTGCGACGCTCGCGCAGCGCAGCATCCTCTGGTCGCGCGAGTCTGCGCGCAATGTGCTCGCGGAATTCTTGGAGTATGACCGTCGCACGCGCTTCGTAGGGGAATATTTGCCGAAGGTTGACGGCGCGACGATGCACTATGCGCTCGAAGCGCGTTCGCCGTTTCTGGACCAGCAGTTGTGGGAATACGCTGCTTCGCTCCCGTTGGATTTACGCTTTCATGGCAGGCGTTTGAAAGCAATTTTGCGCGAATTGGCGCGGCGTCGTATCGGAGAGCGCGTGGCGCGCGGGCGCAAGCGCGGCTTCGGCGTTCCGGCCGGGCGTTGGATGGCAGGACGCTGGCGCGCGCGCGTAGTTGAAACGTTCAATGATTCCATCCTCGCCTCTGAAGGCTGGATAAGGACGGATGCCGTGCTCCGCAAATTTGAACGCGAAGCGGAACAGGGCGAGGCGTCGTTGCAAACGTGGTATCTCTTCGTGCTCGAAAACTGGCTCCGGCATGAACAGTCTGCCAGCGTCTTCGAGCCTATAGCGGACAACGTTGAAAGGCTCAACCTCACGACATTAAAGAAGCGCGCGACGAGCGAGAGAAGCGCGCCGGCGATGGAAGGCAACCATGCGGCCTGATTGAAAAGCGCTTGCGCGTTGAGGGCTTAAGCAAGCGACGAACTTTGAGCAGACTGCGATGTCGGTAGTTAGCATTTAATGAGTTGTTGATGACAATGAAACCGAACGTTCTTCTCTTCATAGGCAGCTTTGAGCAGGGCGGCACCGAGCGTCAAGTAGTGCAATTGACGCGGCTGCTCAGCGAGAGGGGGCGCTATAAAATTCATCTCGCCTGCCTCAGCCGCGAGGGCGTGCTGCGCAATGAGGTGGAGCGACTGGGTTACACTGACATTCCCGAATTTCCGCTCACCAGTTTTTATGACCGCAACATGCTCACGCAACTAAGGCGCTGCGCCTCCTTGCTGCGCGAACATTCCATCTCCATCGTCGAGACACACGACTTCTACACTAACATCTTCGGCATGACGGCCGCCGCGCTTGCGCGCACGCCCGTGCGCATCGCCTCGCGCCGCGAAACACAGGGCACTAAAAGCAGCGCGCAGCGCTATGTCGAGCGGCGCGCCTACAATCTGGCCGACGCCATCATCGCCAACGCCGAGGCGGTGCGACGCGAGTTAATCACGGACGGTGTGCCCGCAAAGAAAATCCTGACCATTTATAACGGCATGGATACGTCGCGCGTTGCTCCGCGCCACGACCTGCGGCGTGAAGAAGCGCTCGCGCTCGTCGGGCTGCCTGTTGATAACCACCGGCGCTTCGTCTCCATCGTCGCCAACATGCGGCATCAGAAAAAAGATCAGGCGACATTCCTGCGCGCCGCGCAACTCGTGCGCGAAGCCGTGCCGGATGCAGCATTCGTGCTCGCGGGCGAAGGCGAGTTGAAAGAAGACTTGCGCGCACAGGCCGCATCGCTCGGGCTTGCTTCGCACACATTCTTCACGGGGCGCTGTGCGCATGTGGCCGAACTGCTGGCCGTCTCCGATGTATGCGTCCTGAGTTCAAACGGCACGGAGGGTTTTTCAAATTCGATTATCGAGTATATGTCTGCGGCGCGTCCCGTAGTGGCGACGGACATCGGCGGCGCGCGTGAGGCCGTCGTAGAAGGTGAGACGGGCTACATCGTTTCGCCGGGCGACGAACGCGCGATGGCAGAACGCATCATCTCGCTGCTGCGCGACCCGGAGCGGGCGCGGCAAATGGGCGAGCGCGGATTGCAGGTCGTCAAAGAGAAATTTTCCTGTGCCGCGCAGGTCGAAAGGGTCGAAAATTTATACGAGCGGCTGCTCGCGCGTAAGCACGGCGCGAAGCAGTTGGGCCTTGAGACAGGCGTGCGACACGAAAGCGCATGACGTTACCTTAAGAGTGAAACTAAAGCGCGAATGATGGACCAACTAAACAACAGCAACGAAGCTATGAACGCGGCAACTGAAAGCAGCGGTGCGACCGCGCGACCCGGTACGGCGACGCAGAGAACAAGCGCAGAGAATAAGCACGCATCGCCTTCTTCCTCCGAGCGTCGTCTCCGTATTTTAATCGTCGCGCCTTCGCTCGGCATACTTGGCGGTCAGGCCGTGCAGGCCACGCGCCTGCTCGCGCGTTTTAGTGAAGAGCCGTCTCTGGAAGTCTCATTTCTGCCGATTAACCCGCGCCTGCCGGGTTTGTTTGGCAAGTTGCAGAAGATTAAATATGTGCGCACGGTTCTAACATCGCTCGCCTACGTTGCACTCCTGTTATGGCGCGTGCGCTCCTTCGATGTGATTCACATCTTCTCTGCTTCGTACTTCTCCTTCGTGCTTGCGCCGACGCCCGCCATTCTTATCTCGAAGCTTTACGGCAAGAAGATAGTCTTAAACTACAGAAGCGGCCATGCCGAAGGCCACTTGAAACGATACAGGCGCACGGCCATTCCGACAATGCGACTGGCAGACGTGCTGGTCGTGCCTTCCGCCTATCTGGTCGGAGTGTTCGCGCGCTTCGGCCTTCACGCGCGCTCGATCTACAACTTTGTTGACACCGCGCGTTACCGTTTTCGACGCCGCTCGCCGCTGCAACCACACTTCTTTTCAAACCGTAATTTTGAGCCGCTCTACAACGTCGCGTGCACTCTGCGCGCGTTCAGTATCATCCAGCAGCGTTTTCCCGATGCGACTCTCTTAGTGGCTGGCGACGGAAGCCAGCGCGCAGAACTCGAACGGCTTGCGCAGGAACTCAATCTTAAGAACACGACCTTCGTCGGGCGCGTCGAGCAATCGCGCATGCACGAGCTTTACGAGCGCGCAGACATCTACTTGAACAGCTCAAACATTGATAACATGCCGGGTTCGCTCATCGAGTCGTATGCAGCGGGCCTGCCCGTCGTTACGACAAACGCGGGCGGCATTCCCTTCATCCTCACACACGAGGAGACGGGACTGATGGTCGAGCGCGGCGACCACGAGGCCATGGCCGCCTGCGCGATTAGATTGCTGGAAGATGATGCACTCGCCGCGCGGATTGCGTCGAACGCGCTTGCGGCCTGTCGTCAGTATAGTTGGGAAGCCGTGCGCGAGGAATGGCTCAAGCTCTATTTTGGACTGGCCGATAAAAACGTTGCACGTTTGCCAGCCACTCTCTCGTCACAGGTCGAAGGAGACACCACGAATGTCTAGCGCGATGCCGTTAGCGTGAAGATAGCGAAGCATGTTTTTGAAACGCACTTGAATGATTAAGCTGCTGCGAAAATTGAAGGGACGAAGCCTGACGGAGCTACGCGTGCGCGGCACGCAGGCCGCAGCTTTGCTTGCCGAGCGTGCGAAATTGTCTCCGCAGTCGCGCGTGCCGGAAGATGCCGCCTTCTTTGCGTTGCTTGATGCCTCACGTTTCCAACCCGCGCCGCTCTCGCCCGAAATTTTGCTCGCGCATTTTCGCTCACGCGCGTCTACCAATTTCTTTCCGGCTTTCGGCTCGCCCGATGAAACGCGCGCCGTCTTGCGCAGTCGCTTTGGCGGGCAAGCGAGAGAGTTATTAATTGAACGCGCAGAACGCATCGTCTCGGGTCGTTTCAGCCTGCTCGGCTTGCATGAACTCGACTTCGGCAACCCGCTCGATTGGCAACTCGAACCCGTGTCCGGCAAAAAATCGCCGCTCGTGCATTGGAGCCGGATTGATTACCTGAATGCGGCGGTGGCGGGCGACAAGAAGATAACGTGGGAGTTGAACCGGCAGCAGTATTTTCAAGTGCTGGGCCGTGCCTACTGGCACACTGGCGACGAGCGTTACGGCGAAACTTTCGCGCGCCATCTCAATGCATGGATGGACGGCAATCCGCCCAAGCTCGGAATCAACTGGGCCAGCAGCCTTGAAGTCGCGCTGCGCGCTATCTCCTGGCTCTGGTCGCTCCACTTCTTCAAAGATTCGCCGCATCTTTCGCCCGCTCTCTTTCTACGCGCGCTGAAGTTTCTCTACCTTCATGCGCGCCATCTGGAAACCTATCTCTCGACCTACTTCAGCCCGAACACTCATTTGACGGGCGAAGCGCTGGGCCTGTTTTATCTAGGCACGCTGCTCCCTGAGTTTCGCCGTGCGGAACGTTGGCGCAACATCGGCCGCAGCATCCTGCTCCAACAACTTGAGCGACACATCCGGCCCGACGGCGTCTACTTCGAACAGACGAGCTACTACCATCGCTACACGACAGACTTCTACACACACTTTCTGCTCCTGCTCCGGGCCGCTGCCGCGCCGCGCGAAGCCGCCCTCGAAGAGAAGCTTGCGGCCTTGCTCGACCACCTGATGCATCTCACTCGCCCAGACGGGACGACGCCACTATTCGGAGATGACGACGGCGGCCGCCTCGCCTGGCTCGACGAACGTGCGCCCGACGACTTTCGCTCAACGCTCGCCACCGGCGCAGCTATCTTCAAGCGTCCTGATTATAAGTTCGTCGCCAGCGAAGCGACGGAAGAGACGCTGTGGCTCACCGGCGCGGAAGGCTTGCGTGCGTTCGACGCTCTCTGCGCTGCCTCGCCCGCCGGAGATTCGCACGCTTTCGCAGACGGTGGCTACTACGTCATGCGTGATGGCTGGACCAGCGAGAGCAACTACCTGCTCCTAGACTGCGGGCCGCACGGCACTCTCAACGGCGCACACGCGCACGCCGATGCGCTCTCAATCATCGCCGCTTCCATGCACGGCCGCACCACGCTCGTTGATTCCGGCACGTACACTTATACGGGTTCGGCCGCGCTCCGCGATCAATTCCGCGCGACCGCAGCGCACAACACGCTCACAATTGACGGCGCATCATCGTCTGTCATGGAAGGCCCGTTCCGCTGGCAGCAGATGGCGCGCGCAACGTGCCGGAAGTGGCTCAGTCGCCCGCGTTTCGATTTCTTCGAGGGCGAGCACGACGGTTACTTACGACTGCCTGCGCCGGCCAAACACCTGCGCAGCGTCCTATTCCTCAAAGGCGACTACTGGATCGTCCTCGACCGTGTAGAGACCTCCGGCGCGCACGACTACCAGCTTAACTTTCATTTTGCTCCGCAATGTGCTCCCTTAATTGACACGCAGGATGGGAGCTCTTTCGTGCGTGAAGAGAGCGACAGCGCCGCCAGTTTCAATCTCTACGCTTTCGCATGCGCGGGCGCTTGGCGCAGACACGAAGAGTTAATCTCAAACTGCTACGGCTCATCAATGCCTGCTCCCGTCTGCACGTTTGACTTCAGCGGCGAAGCAGAGGAAGTCGTCACGCTGCTGTTGCCGCGCGCGGCGTCTGCGGCGCTGGTTTCGGCGCGGGAGATTGAAGCAATCGGCGGGCGTGCCTTCGAGTTGACGCAGGGCGCAACGCGCGACTATCTATTGCTCCGTGCAGACGATGCGACTGCAATTGAAACCCCGCCCTTCGCCTCCGATTTTAGTTGGACGTGGCTGCGCTTTCGTGGCGACCGGGTTGAGCCGGAAGAGTTGATTGGCATTGACGGTCGTACTTTTCGTCTCGCCAATCGAGAAATAGTTCGCTCTTTAACACACACTGGCTACGTGTCTGCGCGGCGCGCGGGCGAAGAGTTGATTGTTGAAACGGACGCGGGCGCAGACTTCTTCATCGCGCCGCTCGGAGCGCAAAGCTTCGTCGTCAACGGCACGCAGAGGCTTGCGCCACAAATGGATGAACAGAGAGGGGAGTTTATTTTAGCCTCGACAGGCGAATAACCTGCGCTTGGTCGTTCTCGACCAAACGCTGACGGTTTATCGCTCGTCCTTATTCTACCGGCTGTAAATATCATGTGCGGAATTAACGGAATCGCATATTCACATCGCGCGCCCGAAGGACGCGTGGATAGAGATGACCTCGCGAGGATGCGCGATGTGATTACGCATCGCGGGCCGGATGACAGCGGGCTGCTCGTTGATGGGCCAATCGGCCTCGGTCATCGCCGCCTGTCAATCGTTGACGTGAGCGCCGGTCATCAACCGATGACCAACGAAGACGAATCCTTGCACATCATCTATAACGGCGAAATCTATAACCACGCCGAACACCGGCCGATGCTCGAAGAGCGCGGCCATCGCTACCGCACACACTGCGACACGGAAACCATCCTCCATCTTTACGAAGAGCACGGCAGGGCTTGCGTCAATCACCTGCGCGGGATGTTTGCCTTCGCCATCTGGAATCAGCGAAAGCGCGAGTTGTTCATCGCACGCGACCGTCTAGGCGTCAAACCGCTCTACTACGTTCACCGCCCTGACGGCTCGCTCTTCTTCGCCTCCGAGATTAAAGCGCTGCTTGAGGTGCGCGCCGTGCGGCCTGAGATTAACTATCGCGCTCTGCCCGATTATCTTGCGAATCATGGAACGTCAGCCGAAGAGACGCTCTTCGCAGACGTTAAACGACTGCTCCCCGGCCACACCCTCCTGTGGAAAGAGGACGGGCGCATCTCGATTGAAAAATACTGGGATCTGCCCTTCGATGCTGACGCGGGAGAGGACGACGACGGAGCACGCTCGCCCCGTCGCAGCGACGCGGATTACATAGCCGAATGGTCGGAGCTTTTCCACCAGTCAGTGAAGATGCGGTTGATGGCTGATGTGCCGCTCGGCATGTTTCTGTCAGGTGGCATTGATTCGTCGGCCATTGCCGCCGCGATGAGCGGAATGGTCTCCGAGCCTATCAAGACTTTCTCGGTCGCTTTCCAGGAGCGCGAGGCAAACGAGCTTGAGTATGCGCGGCTCGTCGCCAAAGCCTTTAAGACAGACCACCACGAGGTCGTCGTCACACCCGGAGACTTTTTCGGCGCGCTGCCGCGACTCATCTGGCATGAGGATGAGCCGCTCGCACATCCTAGCAGCGTCGCTCTCTACTTCGTTTCACGCCTCGCCTCGCAGCACGTCAAAGTAGTGCTCACGGGCGAGGGCAGCGACGAGATGCTCGGCGGCTACGAGCGTTACTACAAGACGATTTACAATCTCGCGCTCGCGCCCGCTTATCAAAAAATGACGGGCGAGCGTTTGCGGCGTGCCATCAGCCGCCGGATTGAAAGCCTCCCGCTCGATTCAAAGATGAGGCACAAGCTGCGGCGCACGTTTCTCTGCCTTCCGCCCGATATTGAAAGCCTCTACTTCGACAATTTCGCGGTCTTCACACGCGCCATGCAGGGCGACCTGCTCGCACCCGGAGCACGCGAGCGCGCAGGAGGTGGAGCTATCGAACCCTACGGCGACATGCTGCGCTACTTTGAGACTGGCAACAAGCGCTCGCTGCTCAACCGTATGCTCTATGCCGACACGAAAACTTACCTGCAAGAGTTGCTGATGAAGCAGGACCAGATGAGCATGGCCGCTTCGATTGAAAGCCGCGTGCCGTTTCTGGACCACAAGCTGGTGGAGTTTTCCGCACGCCTGCCAGACCATCTGAAACTGCGGCGCGGCTGGACGACCAAGTATATCCTGCGGCAAAGCATGAAGAATGTGCTGCCTGCGCCCATTCTCTCGCGTAAGAAAATGGGATTTCCCGTTCCCGTCGGCACATGGTTTCGCGGGCCGTATCGAAACGTCGTTGACGAATACGTCTTAAGCGAGCGCGCCGCCTCGCGCGGCATCTTCGCGCCAGCCTACGTGCGCGAGTTAGTGGCCCGTCATCAGGCAGGCGAGAATCACACGGAGCGTTTGTGGTCTCTGGTCAATGTCGAAATCTGGCTGCGGCGGTTTATGGATGGCGAAGCAGCGCCGGAAGAGCGGCAGCCGAGTCTGGCAGAGACGGTCGGCGTCGCATAAGCGTTCGGTCGTGTAGCAGCGAAGCAAGCAAATCTAGAGGGATGAAAACTGTGGGGATTATCGGTGGCAACATCGGGTACAGGCTGTTAAGAAGACTGAGCCCTAATGGCGAAAACGACTACTGCGCCAGCGGCGTGCCCGAAATCTATCAAAACCGCAGCAAGCTCGAAGTGCTCTTCGGGCCGGAGATATGGGATGAGTTGGCTGGCAAAGTCGTGCTCGACTTCGGCTGCGGCTGGGGCGGGGAAGTCATTGACATCGCACAGCACGGTGCAGAGAAGGTCATCGGATTAGATTTGAGAGAGAGCGTTCTTCAGGATGCGCGGCGCGCGGCCGAGGAAGCAAACGTCGCAGAGCGTTGTGTCTTCACGACGAAGACGGACGAGCGCGTTGACGTTGTGCTGTCGCTCGATGCCTTCGAGCATTTCGAAGACCCTGCCGGAATCCTACGCATCATGCGCGGGCTGATTAAAGATAATGGACGCGCCATCATCATGTTTGGCCCGACGTGGTATCACCCCATCGGCGGCCACTCGTTCTCCGTGTTTCCGTGGGCCCATCTGGTCTTCACCGAAAAGGCGCTGCTCCGTTGGCGCGCAGACTGGTCAAACGACGGTGCGACACGCTTCGGTGAAGTTGACGGCGGACTGAATCAAATGACTATCAGCCGCTTCGAGCAACTTGTGGCCGAGAGCGACTTCGAGTTTGAGACGTTCGAGGCCGTTCCCATCAGAAAACTGCGACGGCTGCACAATCGTTTGACGCGCGAATTTTTCTCTTCGATTGTTCGCTGCCGCCTCGTGCCGCGCAAGCGGAGCGGCAATTGACGTGACATAAATTATTAAAGCGGCCGGACAGCACACGAGCGGCCGCTTGCTTCAAAAACACACGAATCAGAAAACCACTTGCGTATCCTCTGGCTCAAAACAGAACTGCTGCATCCCGTTGATAAGGGCGGGAAGATCCGCACCTATCACATGCTGAAGGCGCTCAGGCGCGAGCATCACGTGACGTATCTGACGCTCGACGATGGAAGCGCCGCAAAGGACGCGCCCGCGCTCGCCACGGAATATACACACGAACTGGTGCGCGTCCCGCACAGCGTCCGTGCCAAATTCTCCGCCGGGTTTTATGCCGAACTGGCCTCGAATCTGGTCTCTCCTTTGCCTTACTTTATGAAGAAGTACGAATCAAAGGGGATGCGTCGCGAGATTGAGGCTCGCGCGCGTGCAGGAGAGTTTGACGTGCTCGTCTGCGATTTTCTTCAACCGAGCGTTAACGTCCCAGACCGCTTGCCTTTTGCCACTGTGCTCTTCCAGCACAACGTAGAGGCTATGATCTGGAAGCGCCATTATGAAGTGCAGCGAAACCCTTTGAAGAAAGCTTACCTCTACGGGCAGTGGCGCAAGAGTTTTGCCTACGAGCGTCGCGCGTGCCGTCGCTTCGATATGGTCGTCGCCGTTTCGCGCGAAGACGCGGAGACGATGCGCAGCGATTATGATGTAGAGTGTGTCGCGGACGTTCCGACCGGCGTTGACACGGATTACTTTCGCCCCGGTGCACACGGTAACGGCCACGACGCCGGTGCTAACGGACAAAGAGCGCACAATCTCGTCTTCACAGGCTCTATGGACTGGCTGCCGAATGAGGATGCGATACAGTTTTTCACGCGCGAGATTATGCCGATTGTGAGAAGAAGCGTGCCGGACGTGACGCTGACGGTCGTCGGGCGTAAGCCCTACGCGAGCCTGCTTGAGTTGAGCAAGCGCGATTCATCTATCATCGTCACAGGACGCGTTGAAGACGTGCGCCCCTTCATGGAGCAGGCCGCTGCTTACGTTGTGCCTATCCGTGTGGGCGGCGGCACGCGGCTTAAAATCTACGAGGCGATGGCGATGGAGCGGCCCATCGTCTCGACCACCATCGGCGCAGAGGGCCTGCCCGTGCGCAATGAGTCGCACCTGCTTCTCGCCGATACGCCGCAAGCCTTTGCCGCGGCGGTCGTGCGCGTGTTGACGGACAAGAAGCTGGCGCGCACGCTTTCCGAGAGCGCAGCGCAGTTGGTCAGAGAAGAGTTTGGCTGGGGAAAGGTGGCGGCCGCGTTCGCGGATATTTGCAGCGCTGCCATAGTCCGCAAAGAGTCTGGCCTTTCATCCGAAGCTTGAGGCGTGTCGAATTGAAGAGGAGTCTGTGAGCATGGATTTAAGTGTTTTCGGTCTGGGTTATGTAGGCTGTGTGTCGGCCGCCTGTTTTGCCAGAGAGGGGCACAGGGTGGTCGGCGTTGACCCGAACGCGACGAAGGTCGGAATCATCAACGGAGGCAAAAGCCCGATAGTCGAGGCCGGGATTAACGAGTTGATTGGCGAGGTAGTTGCAGCCGGGCGTCTTCGTGCGACGACGGACGCGGTTGATGCTGTCAACAATTCTGAGATCTCGCTCATCTGCGTCGGCACGCCGAGCAATACTAACGGGAGCCTCGACCTGACTTACGTTAAGCGCGTCTGCCAGCAACTCGGCGCGGCCCTTGAATCGAAGACCGATTATCACACCATAGTCGTGCGCAGCACGATGCTGCCGGGCACAATCGAGAGCGCCGTTATCCCCGTTCTCGAAGTCTATTCGGGCAAGAAAGCGGGCCGCGATTTCGGCATCTGCATCAACCCGGAATTTTTGCGCGAGGGCACATCGCTCAAAGATTTCTATGCGCCGCCGTTCACCTTAATCGGCGCTGACGAAGAGGAAACGGCGATGCGCGTGCGCCGCCTTTATGCGGGCATTGAAGCGCCGCTCTACGTTGTGCCCGTTAAGGCCGCAGAGATGGTTAAGTATGCGTGCAACTGTTTTCACGCGCTCAAGGTTTCGTTTGCCAACGAAATCGGAAACATCTGCAAAGGGCTCGCGATTGACAGCCATCAGGTGATGGACGTTTTCTGTCAGGATACAAAGCTCAATCTTTCGCCCTACTACTTGAAACCCGGCTTCGCTTTCGGAGGCTCGTGCCTGCCCAAAGACCTGCGCGCTCTCGGCTACAAAGCGAAAGAACTGGATGTGGAGACGCCTGTGCTCTCCGCTGTGCTTCAGAGCAATCGCAGGCAGATTGAACGCGCGCTTGCGATGGTCTTGGCGACGGGAAGCAAGCGCATCGGCGTGCTCGGCTTCAGCTTCAAGGCGGGCACGGATGATTTGCGCGAATCGCCCATGGTCTCGCTGATAGAGATGCTGATTGGTAAAGGCATGCAGCTTTCCATCTACGACCGCGACGTGTCGCTGGCGCGACTGTTCGGCGCAAACAAGGAGTATATCGAGCGCGAGATTCCACACATTTCGCAGCTCATGCGCGACAGCATCAAGGATGTTCTGGACAGTTCGGACGTTTTGATTATCGGAAATAAGGCCGAAGAGTTTCGCCAGATTGAAGAGAGCTTGCGCGACGGGCAAATTGTGATTGACCTCGTGCGCCTGTTTGGCGCGCGCACCTCCGATGAGACGTATAGAGGCATCTGCTGGTAACGCGCGGTCAGAAGTTGCAATGCGCGAGTTTGGCGAGACAATGACGGGCCGTGAGAATCAGGCTCTCGCAAAGAGTTTGCCGAAGGGGCGTCGCGCTCGTTATCTCAAGCGTGGAGCGTTGCTCTTGATAGTTGCATGGCCGTTGATTGCGTGGGTGAGCGCGCGTGCATTGATGGTCGAAGTAAACGTCGAGCAGCCTCAAGCCATCGTCGTGTTGAGCGGTTCTTCTGCCTACGTCGAGCGCACGCGCACGGCGGCCCAACTCTTCGCGGCGGGAGGCGCTCCGAAAATTATCCTGACGAACGACGGCGAAGTCGGCGGTTGGTCGAGCGCGGAGCAGCGCAATCCTTTTTTTAGCGAACTCGCCATCTCTGAACTCGTGCGTGCGGGCGTGCCAGCTGAGAATATCGAACTCGTTCCGCAGATGGTCTCAAGCACCTACGATGAAGCAAAAGCTGTCAGAGACTACGCGGTTGCGCGCGGTGTTCGTTCGCTACTGATTGTAACTTCGGCCTACCATTCGCGGCGTGCTCTGTGGGCATGGCGGCGAGCGTTTAGCGGAAGCAATGTGGAACTCGGAATCAGAATCGCACCCGTGGGCGAGCAGACGCCCGCGCCTTCCCTCTGGTGGTTGCAGGCGCGTGGTTGGCGCGCAGTGGCAGCGGAGTATCCGAAGCTCATCTACTACTGGTTCAGGTATTTTTAAGTTAACGTTGCAGGCGGCCGTCATCAAGCAGACGAAAGTATTGGACGGAGGTTATGCTTAACCGGGGTGAACGTAAAACGAGAGTGCTGCTGGTTGCGTCCGGCTGTCTGCTGCTGCTCGGATGTCTGGCTCTGGTGTTGGCCCAGAGACAACGCCGCGTGACCGTGCAGGAGCGTGAGGCAACACGACCCGCCAGAACCTTTACGCTCAAGGCCGGAGATGATTTCCAGAAGGCGCTCGACGCAGCACAATACGGTGACACGATTATTCTCACCGCAGGCGCTTCCTTCACAGGCCCTTTCACGCTCCCGCGAAAACCAGACAGCACTACAGCCGACGCATACATCACAATCCGCACGTCAGCACTATCAGCCTTGCCCGCCGCAGGACAACGCATCAATCCCTCGCACTCCGCTCTGCTCCCCAAACTACTCTCTCCCGGCAAAGGCTTCCCAGCCCTTCGTACCTCTCCTTCCGCACACCACTTCCGCTTCATCGGTGTCGAATTCTCATCTGTCACTGCGGACGCCATCGCTTATGAGTTAGTGATTCTTGGCGACCACGGCACAAACCAGGACACCCTCTCCGAAGTCCCTCATCACTTAACCTTAGACCGCTGCTACATCCACGCCTTCCCTACTCAGAGCCTCAAACGCGGCATCGCTCTCAACAGCGCCCACACCGACATCATCAACTCCTTCATCTCAGGCTTCAAAGTCGCCGGACAGGAAGCACAAGCCATCCTCGGCTGGAACGGCCCCGGCCCCTTCCTCATCGAGAACAAC
>DASVPO010000007.1:0-146606 GCA_036382855.1 Pyrinomonadaceae bacterium
CGAGCACAGTTGGGCGGAGGCGCAGGATGGGTTTGCGGTAGTGTTGAGTCCAGTGAATCAGAACGGGAGTGCGCCGTGGTGTGCGGTGGAGGACGTGACGATTACTAATAACATTATTCGTCATTCCGCTTCCGCTATTCAGACGAAGTATTACCACACTTCATTGAAGCGAGTTAAGATCATCAACAACCTGTTCGAGGACATCAACGGCGACAAGTGGGCTTGGCCGGGCGCGGCGGCGGGCCATTTCATACAGGGCGACGGGGTGGAAGGACTCGAAGTAGCACACAATACGGTGCTGCATTCAGGCACATTGTTGCAGGGAGCGGGCCGTCCGCTGACGGGCGTTATTCTCAGGGACAACCTTGCCGCTCACAACGCCTACGGCATCATGGGCAATGGCAGTTCGCCCGGCAACTCCACACTTGCCACATACTTCCCCGGCGCGGTTGTTACAAAAGATGTGATAGCCGGTGCTAACAGCAACTATTATCCTGCGGGCAACTACTACCCGCCTCAGCTCGACGACGTTATCTTCGTTAATCGCGCCGGTGGCAACTACCGACTCGCCGAAAGTAGTCCTTACAATAATGCGGCTACGGACGGCAAAGATGTCGGCTGCGACTTCGACATCCTCGAAGCAGCCTTAGGCAACTCATCTCCAAACCCGACGCCGACACCGACGCCTACGCCGACTCCGTTCGCAACCCCGACGCCGACACCAACGCCAATCTCATCTCTACAGGATGTGATATGGGTTAATCTGGTTAACGGAGTCGTCGCTGGCAGCGGCATCGCGCACAACGGCGGCGGCTACTTCGCCAAAGGACAGACGTTGCAGACGCTCTCCGGCCCGGGCTTCTTCGAGTGGAAACACGACGGCGACTATTGCACGGTCGGCCTCGGAAATAACGACGACGAATCGCCGTCCACCAATTACACAGACCTTGATTTCGCCTTCCACTCTTATCCGGCAGCCTACTCGGTCAGGGAGTCTGGAAACTACAGGTCGGAAGGTACGCTGGTCGCAGGCGATGTGCTCCGCATAGAGATTGCCGTCAACGGCGATGTCCTCTACAAGAAGAACGGCACGACCGTTTACACAGCCAACAACCCGAGGAAGAATTATCCCTACTATCTTGTCTTCAAGACACAGGAGCAGCAGGGAAACAGTATTAGCGAAGCGAAAGTGCAGGCGTTTGCTGCGTCGCCGACGCCAACACCAACGCCCACGCCCACGCCGACACCAACGCCGACTCTGGTTTCTCCCGGCCTCGTTGCTAATGCCTCCGCGATGGCAGACGCGCTCGCCAGCGTACAGACCAGCGATGGCGCGCAGATAGCCTCGCTGCTGTCCAGCATTGAGAACGCTTATGCAACCTTCGTCGCAGAGTCCGCAAGCTTCAGCGCAGCCGAGCAGATGGATAGAAGATTACGCACGGCGCTTTATTTCGTGCGCGCGGCCGCGGCGCTCTACGCGGAGCAGGTTTCGCCCGCCAGCGTGCAGAATCGTCTACAGATAGCTGCTTTGCACCTGAATGCTGTGAAGAACCTGATGCTGCCGCCGGGAAGTAGTCCGTCCTTAGGTAATCACGCGAGCATCGTGTTAACGCCTGTGATTGGTTCAGCCGACACGCGTTCCAGCGCAAGCTTTGCGCCGGCCCTCTCTCCCTTGAGCTTAGGCTCTATCTGGGGAGACGCTGCTGTGAGCCCGCTCGCCATGCAGACGAGCTTCGGCTCGCGCTCTTCCGTTGGTCTCTTTCCTTACGAGCTTTCCGGCGTCAGCGTGACCATCGGCGGAAAGGCAGCGCAGCTGCTCGCCGTTTCGCCTTCTCAAATCAACTTTCTTGTTCCCTACGGCCTCTCGGTCGGCGCTGCGGAAGTAATCGTGACTTCGGACGCAGGCTACGTTTCGCGCGGCACTACCAGCATCGTCACGCTCGCGCCCGCTGTCTTTAACACAAACGGCGCAACCGCTGTCGTCAACGCTGCGACCGGCACGCAAGGCCCGTTTGATATTGCGACGCCGCAGAATTTCGGCGCAGACAAGCGCACGCGTTTGCAGATGATGGCAACAGGAATTAGCGGCGGCGGCATTCTCAATGCAAACACAACGAACGACGTTCGCCTTGACAACAGGGTAATCGAAAACTTTGCCGAAGCCTTGACAGTTGAAGCACGCCTGGCCGACGGGCGCGTCTTCAGGCTGCCCGTAGAATTTGCAGGATGCATGGGCAGGTGGACGGGGCTTGATCAAATCAACGTCGTGCTCATACCTGAATTGCAGCATGCCGGAACAGTAGAACTAACCGTCGTCGTCGGCAACCAGCGCAGCAACAGCACGACAATCAACGTGCGTTGAAACTGAAGCGCCTGTTTCAAGCTTGTGCTCAAGACATAAGAGCAGCCTCGCAGCGCTTCAC
Source organism: Pyrinomonadaceae bacterium (assembly GCA_036382855.1). Lineage (GTDB taxonomy): Bacteria > Acidobacteriota > Blastocatellia > Pyrinomonadales > Pyrinomonadaceae > DASVTR01. The sequence goes on from DASVPO010000007.1 coordinate 2,424, forward strand.
AAAAACGGTCGTGCAAAAAAGATGCGTGAGTCGCGTCGTCTTCAAGCTCGCGCGCGAAGCGTTCACGGATGAGCGATTTGATAAGCGATGAAGTGAAATTGCAGGAACGTTATTTTGATGAAACTCGGAGCCGGTTGAGCGCGTATGCGATGTTGATTCGTCTGCCGACTTAAAAAAGTTATTGACAGAATCAAGCTTCGAGTTTATAAATAGCGACTTGCGCCTCTCAACGGTTGAGAGCGTTGCAAGCGAGGTTAAAAGAGTTCGATGTTAAAGAACCTGACAAAACAGAGCGCGCAGCGGAGCCTGAGCCCGAGCCTTAATTGGTCGCTCGTGGCCGGGATGCCCGGTACGCCTTTGTGTGTTTATTGTCTGGGTTCGATACCGACCGATTTATCGTTTGACGGTAGCGTCCGACTCGAACACACGGCTATGGAAACACTGGCGATTTCCGATAGGCGTCAATTGAATTTGTAAGAAAGCGGGAGCGGCTCCCGCTCCCAAATCCCTGAAAATCCAGAGAATTGTTGGAGCGGGCCTAGCTTCCCTGAGAAGCTCAAAAGCCCGCTCTTTTTGTTGTTTGATAACTGAAGTATCTTGTGAGTGATGAGGGCAGCGATGCCTTCTCGGATGGCCGGTCCCTTGGTCTTTGCGAGAGTCCCGAAGACCGCGCCATCCATGGGAGAAGTGTGCGCCGAAGTGTGTCTTGCGGTGCTTCATCTCTAGCCCTCATCGTTTTTTACTATAACAAAATTTTCATCCGCAACTAAAACCTGCAAGCCGCATTGATGAGCTTAACGTGACAACTATTTTTGAGCAGTAGAAGCCGAACTGGTCCGGCAACGGCCTGTAAAGTCGCCGCCCTTCAGGGCATGTGGGTTCGACTCCCTCCTACTGCATTTCGTTATCACTAGGGGAGTGTAGCTCAATTGGCAGAGCAGCAGATTCCAGACCTGCTTGTTGAGGGTTCGAATCCTTCCACTCCTGCCAGAATCTTTTTCTAACTTCTGGAGAGATAGGCTAACTGGTAAGCCAGCAGTCTCGAAAACTGCCAAGCGTCGGGAGACGCATGCGAGTTCAAGTCTCGCTCTCTCCTTTGCCAAACTTTGATTTAACTGTGGAGACGTGGGTGAACGGTTAAACCAGCACGCTGCTAATGTGCCGAGCCTGAAAAATGGTGTGCGCGTTCGAATCGCGCCGTCTCCTTTTGCATAAATTCTTTCACTCGAATCCGTAGCTCAGATGGACTAAGAGCGCAGGCGTGCGAAGCCTGAGGTCGCAGGTTCAATTCCTGCCGGGTTCATTCTCTTTTAAGCCGACGTAGTCCAAATGGCAAGAGACGCTTGTCTTAGAAACAAGAGGTTGAGAGTTCGAATCTCTCCGTCGGCATAGACAAATGCTGGAGTGGCGCAACTGGTAGACGCACAGGACTGAGATGCCTGCGAGAATATTTCTCATAGCGGGTTCGACTCCCGCCTCCAGCACCAATTCAGTAAAACCCCGAGAGCGCGCGTGACCCAACATGGCAGAGGTGGTTCTCTCAAAAAGAATCTGTTGTGGGTTCGAATCCCACCGCGCGCATCAAGCTCCTTTCTTCATCGGCGCGTGTAACCCAACTCGGTAGAGGTGGCAGGCTTAAAACCTGCTTGTTGAAAGTTCGAATCTTTCCACGCGCATCGGATTTCACTTATGGCCCGTTGGTCTAGTGGTTTGATGACGCCGGGTTTTCAACCCGGAAAGAGGAGTTCAATTCTCCTACGGGCTATTAATCAAACTTCATGCGTGGGCCGTAGCTCAAACAGGCAGAGCGCTGCACTGTGAATGCAGCATGTGCGGGTTCAACTCCCGTCGGCCCACCCAAAAACATGTGCGGGGCGTTAGGCGAGTCAGGTCTAAGCCGCCTGATTCTCAATCAGGAGAGCGCGAGTTCGAATCTCGCACGCCCTGCCAAAAAATTCTTTCGTGGCCCTGTAGCTCAGCGGCGAGAGCACTCGATTGTCGATCGAGAGAACCGCGGGTTCGAGTCCCGTCGGGGCCGTTCAATTTCAAAGCGTAGTGGGCCAGTAGCCAAGCGGGTCTAAGGCAGTCGCCTCTTAAGCGACGGAGCGTGAGTTCGAATCTCACCTGGCCCATCACAATGCGGGAGTAGCTCAAATGGCTAGAGCGCGAGTCCGCCAGGCTCGAGGTTGCGAGTTCGAAGCTCGTCTCCCGTTCCAATTTCCGATAAACGCGGGTCAGAAGCTCAAACGGATGAGCGTCGGCCTTTTAAGCCGGAAGGTGAGAGTTCGAGTCTCTCCTGGCCCACTCCTTAAACTTTCTTAACTGGGTATGGTGTAGCTTGCTAGCATCCGAGTCTTGGGCACTCGTGGCGGGGGTTAAAATCCTCCTACCCAGACCAACTTCTTTTCCGTTTTCCGGGTCAGTAGCTTAATTTGGCAGAGCGACAGTCCTGCAAACTGTTAGGTCAGGGTTCGACTCCCTGCTGATCCATTCTCACCCTTCGCACGCACGCGCGCCGCGAGCTTCACTCTCAAGCCGCTGGATGAATAAACAACTTGGGCCAGTAGCTCAACACGAAAAGAGCGCCTGTCTTCGAAACAGGAGGCTGGAGGTTTAAGTCCTTCCTGGCTCGCCAAAATTTTCTTCTCCGGCGGGTGTAGCTTAAATGGCGAAAGCGCGGGTCTTCCAAACCTGACACGCCGGTTCGATTCCGGCCGCCCGTTCCAAACTTTTTTCACCTGCTTCGCAGTGGGCCAGTAGCTCAGTTGAATAAGAGCATCTGCCTTCTAAGCAGAGGGTCGCAGGTTTGAGTCCTGCCTGGCTCACCAAAGTTTTTGTCGTTAAAAGGTCGAGTAGCTCAGGCTGGTCAGAGCGTCTGTCCTACAAACAGAATGTCAAAGGTTCGAATCCTTTCTCGACCATCAGTTTTGATGTCGGCGGCCATGAAAAAAGCGCGCCTTCCAGAGACCAACCAGAAGTCCAACCTTTTATTCTGCAATTCCTCACCTCTGGACGAACTGCCGGACGCAGGATGACGAAAACGCTCATGCGCGTTCGCGTCATCGGGGGCGTGGAACCGACATCAATTTTGTGGTGTAGCTCAACTGGTAGAGCGCCTGATTGTTAATCAGGTTGGTCTCGGTTCGAATCCGAGCGCCACAGTCAATAAAGCAGTGACGAGTGACAAGTGATGAGTGACAAGCAAGAGGAAAAGCAGTGATGAGTTAGTAGTATAAGGGCAACCAGTTTGTTACTCATCAAAGATTACGCATCCCCGACTCGTCACTTATCACTCATCACTTGTCACTGCTTTCATGGTGGTGTAGCTCAATAGGATACAAGAGCGCTCGCCTCGTAAGCGAACGGTTGCGGGTTCGATTCCCGCCACCACCTTCAACATTCAACTATCGGGGCGTGGCTCAGCCCGGCAGGACGCGACTGCGCGGGCGCGTGGAGCGCGGAGGATAAACTATGCCTCACGCCCCGACCCAAAATTCTCTTCTCTCTCATCAGAAGAGTTTTCTCCGGCGCAGGATGGAATCGGTCTTCCCGGTCGGATTCATAAACCAACGCGCGCGGGTTCGACTCCCGCTCCTGCGATTTTCGCGCCCAAGCAAATAACATCCGGCTGCGTTAGCTGAGACAGCTCAAGCGTCGGTCTGAAAAACCGAAGAGAGTGGTGCAAGTCCACTACCAGCCATCCCTCGTTAAAAAATTCTCGCGGGCATAGAGCAAGAGCGGCTCACAGGTTTCATACGCCTGAACAAACGGAAGGTGCAACTCCTTCGCCCGCTACCAAACATCTTGCGGTGTCGTCTAACTGATAGGACGCTGGCCTTTGAAGCCGGAGATTTTGGTTTGAATCCAAACGCCGCAGCCAATCTTGTTTACGCGCGGGGCATAGCTTAATCGGTAAAGCAGCAGTTTTATAAACTGTATTAGCGCCAGATTAGCGCGAGATGCGGGTTCGAGTCCTGCTGCCCCGAATCGTTTTGTGGAGTCGTCCAACCAGGAAGGACGCCGGTCTCTGAAATCGGAAATCTTGGTTCGAATCCAAGCTCCGCAGCCAAAACACTCACACGTAGGGAGCGGAACGTAGCTCAAATCGAGGTAGAGCGCCAGCGTGACATGCTGGATGTTGAAGGTTCGAGTCCTTCCGTTCCGATTAACGTTTTAACTTGACGAAAATTTTCGGGTGGCGTAGCTCAGTTGGCAGAGCAGGCGATCGATAATCGCCCGGTCGCAAGTTCGATTCTTGCCGCCACCATTAAATGGAAGGATGAAGTAGGAACGATGAACGATGAATGACAGGCAAGCTCCGAATACTTCATCGCTGCCGCGTTCCGACTTCATCGTTGCTTTCGCGCGCGTAGCCGAGCGGGGTCAGGCGCTGGTCTGCAAAACCAGAGACGTGAGTTCAAATCTCATCGCGTGCTTTGAAGTTTTTATTAACGCTGATGCAATGCAGCGTCAGCTTAATCCATCGGAAAGGAGGAAGCGAAGATGGTTCTCTCAAGAAAAGTTTTGCTGTTGAACGCTTCATACGAGCCGCTCGGCACGATTGATGTCCCGCGCGCCGTGCGGCTGGTGTGGAAGCAGGCGGCGCAGGCCGTCGAGATTGATGCGACGCGCGTGTTGCGCTCACAGCATTTCGTCTTTGAAGTGCCGAGCGTTGTACGGCTTGTCGAGTACATAGACGTACGCAAGCGCCGGCGCGATGCGGGCAAGCAACGCATACGCATTATGGCGCGCGACAAGATGCGCTGCCAGTATTGCGGCACGAAGGGCACGCAGTTTGAGCTGACGCTGGACCACATCATCCCGCGTTCGCGCGGCGGCCATTCAGACCCGGAGAACCTTTGCGCCGCCTGCAAGCTCTGCAACCAACGCAAGGGCGACCGCACGCCGGACGAAGCGCGTATGCCGCTGCTTGCAACTCCGAGCGCGCTCCGCTACGGACTCGATAAGGCTATGCTCCGCCACTACGCCTCGTCGCGCCCCGAATGGCGGCCCTACCTCTTCCTCGATAGAGAGGAAGAAGCCGTGGCTTAAAATGGCAGAATTCAGAAGCTCGGATTTCAAGAATCAGATTTTCTGTTCTTCCGATTCAAGACTTTCGGAGCTTCTGAATTCTGCTTTTCACAAGGTACTGAAGTTGTCAGTTCTGGAATTTAAGATGTTGGATGAGCCAGTAGGGGGAACTACATGCAGAGACAGAATGTCCACAGTCAAGACGATAGCTCCTGACTGTGGACATTAGAGTTTGGAGTTTAGAGTTCAGACTTTCCCGTTTTCATGCGAAGAGGGCGCTGCGCGTTCGCGGCCCGACTTTGCCGTCTACCGTCAGGTTGTTGGATTTTTGAAAAGCCTTGATGGCGTCAGCCGTCTTCTTGCCGAAGATGCCGTCAACTTCATTCTCAGGCAGGAGTCCGAGCGCGGCTAAGCGTTCCTGTATGAAGCGGACATCGCTGCCGTTATCTTTTAGGGATAAGACACGAGGTTGGGGCGGCTGCTTGGTGCTCGTCGTTCTGGTCTTGACGACCGCTTTGTCGAGGCGTTCGGTGGCTTCTTTCCAGACCGCGTCGAGCCCGCCTTTTTTGTAGAGACGGCTGCAATCCGCGATGGTCATTCCGGGAAGCTGTACGTGCGGCTTATCAATAAACTTCTTCCAGTTGCCGCCCCACTCAAGTCCGCGTTTGACGGCTTCCGCGCCGATGGCGACGAAGGTAGAGTTGGCCGTGAAATCCGGCTTGCCGTTGACAAACGGGCAGAGGTCAACAGCGAGGCCGTAGTTATGGTTGGATTGTCCGCCGCGTGCGTTTGTGACGCGCGGCCCCGGTTTGCTGCGACCTTGCGCGTAGAGGGCATCCTGTTCTCCGATGGTCCTGAGGCCCTGCACGACTTCAACCTGTATGCCGCGCTGCGCGAAAGCTTCAATCAGGTCGCGGATGCGCTTGCTCAATTCGGGGTGCACTTTCTCCAAACGCTTTTCTGAAGTGGGGTTCATCGAATCAGTTCTCCTATCCGTTAAAAGGGAATTAAGTTCGGGCAGTCAACTATTTGCGGGCGAAAAGCTCTGGCCGCCCGGTGGCAGGTTCACGAAGCCAAAACCGGCGCGGGCAGATTATCCGAGATGGCTGGCCCACGGCAAGGATTATTTGCAGACGCGAAGCGGTGCGGTGTCTTCTTACGTTGCGGTCAAACTGGGGCTTGACAGCGGGGCCGGCCGCGCGTAAACTTTCAGGCACTTGGACAGTTTTGGAAGGCTGTGCTCGCGTAGTTTCTCTTTCACTTGAAACTGCATGCGGGAGAAGAGTCCAACACTGAGGCTCTCTACAGTCCGTCGGTGAACGTACGCACCGTTTCCACAAAATGTGCCGGAGCTTTCCGGCACGAACGACGCGCCCCACAGGGCACATGCCCGCGTGGGGCGATGTTGTATTCGGGCAAGGCTTTTTCCCCGCCTCAAATTAATTCTCAAGCTTCGTCAACGAAATCAACAGACACGACATGCTCGCTGATTGTGCGTCCGAAGTCTGCGGCGATGACGTGTTCGGGATGAACGGAATAGGCTTCAAGCGCTGCGCGGTCGCGGAAGACGACGACCAGCCCTGTGTCGTAAGAGCGCGGCAACCGCAACACGTCGAAGCCTATGTTGAAGCTCACAATCTCAGGAATGAGCGCGGGCAATCGCCTGAGCCGCGCGACATGCTCCTCGCGCACGGCCTGCTCTATATCAGCTTTATACTTCCAGACAACAATATGAGTCAGCATACGAAGTCGCTCTTCTGCAACCAGACATTGAACAGTCAAACTGCGTTCGGGTTTTATTAAACGCTTCTTTGCTTACCGCCTACTTCAGGTATTTGTCAAACCACGCGAGAGTTCTTTCCAACGCATCTTGGCGATGGCGCGGCTCTCGAAAGCCGTGGCCCTCGCGCGGGTAGCGCACCAGCACAGCGTCTATACCGCGACGGCGCAGGGCCATGTACATCTCCTCTGCCTGCGTGATATGCACGTCGTTATCCTGCTCGCCGTGTAGAAAGAGCGTGGACGTCTGCGCGGCCTTCACGTAGCGCAGCGGCGACCAGCGCCAGAGCAGATCGAAATCGTCCCACGGAAAGCCGCCAAACTCCGCGTGAATCAAATCCTGGTAGAGCGAGGTCGCGTAGAAGCTAACGAGGTTGCTGACTGAAGCAACGGAAACGGCCGCTTTGAATCTGGGCGTCTGCGTAATAATCCAGTTGGTCATAAAGCCGCCGTAGGAGCCGCCCGTCACGCCCAAGCGGTCGGCGTCAATCCAAGCGCGCGTGCGCAGGGCTTCGTCCAGACCCATCATCAAATCACGAAAATCTCCGCCGCCCCACTCGCGCAGAGTGCCGTCGGAAAACCTCTGGCCGTAGCCGCTCGACCCGCGCGGGTTAAGATACAGCACAGCGTAGCCGCGCGCCGCATAGGCTTGAAAGCTGGCATTAAAAGCGTAGCCGTACATGCCGTGCGGCCCGCCGTGAATGCTCAGGATGAGCGGGTAGCGCTGGCCCTCGCGAAAGCCGACGGGCTTCATCAGCCAGCCCTGCACAGTAGTTCCATCAAAGCTCTTGAAACGAATCTCTTCCGGCTCGACGAGAGCGGTTGAGCGTATCAGCGAATCGTTGTGCGCGCTCACGCGACGGACGGGAAGGCCGCTTGCAGAAGTTATCCAGACTTCCGCAGGGCTAACGGCGTCGCTCAGCGTGAAGGCAATCGTTGCCGCGCGACCTGTTCCTTCAACGCCGTCGTCCGATGAAGTTCGTGCCGTACTGATGCTGAAGCCGCCGATTTGAAAAGGGCGCGGCGGCGCAACCATGAGCGCGTCCGTGAAACGAACCGGCGGAGCATTGCGCACGACCATGCGCGGCTCTCGCTCACCGCTGATGCCTATTGAATAAACGTGTGTTCGCCCCTGATCTCCGGCGAGGAAAAAGATAGTGCGGCTACCGGGCGACCAGCGGGGCGAGCGCGCGCGGCGGTCCTGCGCGGCCGTTAACTCGCGTCCTCTTCCGCCCTCCGCGTCAATCACCCAGACGTGCGTGTCTTCCGCCACGCTGTCTATCGTCGTGATGTCGCGGGTCGTCGCCGTGTAAGCTATCCACTTGCCGTCGGGCGACCACTGCGGCTCGTACTCGCACCCTTGCGTCTGCGTCAACTGGCGCACGCGACCCTGAGTGTCAACGGCGAAGATGTCCGAGTTGTTGTTTGCTTCAGGGTCGGGCTCATGGTTTGAGAGAAAGGCAATCTCGCTGCCCTGCGGATTCCAGGAAAGCGCGTGGTCGTAAAACTGCCCGGAGGTGAGTTGGCGCGGCTGCGCTCTCTCCGCGGGCGCGTCCAAATCAACGAGCCAGACGTGCGTCCGCGCACGGTCGGAAAAAGACGTGCGGCCCTTATACTGAATGCGGTCTATGACACGCGGGTCGTCGCGCGTTGCTCCGCCCGTCGCTCCACCCGTCGCAACGCTCTCGCTCTCATCTTCGCCGGCCGAGATGAATGCAATGCGCCGCGAATCCGGCGACCAACAGAAACTCTCGCCCGCGTAGGCGATATGAAAATTGACTCCGCGAACGGAGGCGACGAGACGCGGCTGTCGCTCCGTTAAAGAGACAACGTAGATGCCAGCTTGCCCTTCACGCGTGGAGAGAAAAGCGACGCGCCTGCCATCCGGCGACCAGCGCGGACTCGATGCGCTCCAATCACCCGTGAGTAGCGGCGCAGACGAAAAGCGCGTGCTCGTGGGCGTCTGTCTTCCGATTCGTGCTAACCAGAGAACGGTGCGCGTCGCATCGCGGTCGCTCGTCGCCACCGTATAGACGACCCATTCACCATCCGGCGAGATTTGCGCATCAGCGACATTCGCCACACGCAGCACATCCGTTGGCGTCATCCCGCGCCGCACCTGCCCGCTAGCAGGTTGGGCGCTTAAAACAAATAGGCCGCTCAAACAGGTAATGAAAACTATCGCTTTCGACATTGAAGCCCACATAACACCTTCGCGCCCTCTGTCTTTATTTTCTCCGCGCCTTTGCGTGAAACTGCCTTTACAATCCATTGACCACCCTCACAATCCCATCCTTAATAAGCTCCACATTAAAATTAATCAGCAATCCAAGCCGCTTTCCAGTCAGCCGCAAGTATGTGAGCAACTGCTTTCGATGCAACGGAGAAAGCGCCTCGATTGATTTAATCTCAACGATGACTTTATCACCGACGATTAAGTCTGCCCGAAAACCGACTTCCATTCGAATCGTCTCGTAGACAACAGGCAGAGCTTGTTGCCGGTGTGCTTTGATGCCGCGCCCGTTCAACTCGTAAGCGAGCGTAGTTTCGTAGACGGATTCGAGCAGTCCGGGACCGAGTGTCGTGTGAATTTTGTAAGCTGCGTTGACGATTTCTCTGGCGAGTTCGTTCTCGGTCATGGGGCTAGTTTCACGCAAAGGCGCGAAGAAAGAAAGACAAAAGGCGCAAGGGATTGAAAGTCGGCGTTACGTCATAGGTGTGGATGAAAGTTGAGAGAGTTGGTCGTTGAGAAGTAGCCAGACGCGGCGGATGTGTTCTTCGGTGGTGCGTATGTTGCCGATGGCGAGGCGGAGTGTGAACAGGTCGTTGAGGCGTGTGTGGGAGAGGTAGGCTGCGCCGTTTGCGTTGACGTTGTTCATCAGGGTTTCGTTGAGTGTGTCGAGGCGTGTGGCGCGGGCTCCGGGTGTCTCGTTTTCTCTGGGAGGGCAGGCGCGGAAGCAGACGAGGCTGAAGGGGACGGGGGCGAGCAGTTGCCAGTCAGTCGAGTCTTTAACCCAGGAGGCGAAGAGGCGTGCGAGGCGGCAGTGTTCACGGATGCGGGAGGCGAGGCCGTCGTGGCCGAAGTAGCGCAGGATCATCCAGAGCTTGAGGGCGCGGAAGCGGCGGCCGAGTTGGATGCCGTAGTCCATGCCGTTGCGGACGGTTTCGCTCTCGCTGGTGCGCAGGTATTCGGGCACGAGCGAGAAGGCACGGCGAAGGAGTCCCATGTGGCGGCAGTAGAGGACGGAGAGGTCGAAGGGCGTGAAGAGCCATTTGTGCGGATTGGTGACGAGCGAATCGGCGCGCTGGCAGCCTTCCATCAATGGCTGCAATTCGGGGACGAGCATGGCCGAACCCGCGTAGGCAGCGTCAACGTGAAGCCAGATATCGTGCTGCTGGCAGAGGTCTGCAATCAATGGCACGGGGTCAATGCTGCTGGTGGATGTTGTGCCGACGGTGGCGACGACGCAGAGCGGCACATGGCCGTCTGTTATGTCTGATGCGATTGAACTTTTGAGCGCTTCCGCGTCCATACGGAACTCTGCATCGGTCGCGACTTTGCAGAGCGAGCGCTGTCCGAGCCCGAGTGTGATGACGGCTTTTTCGATGGACGAGTGGGCCTGTTCGGAGACGTAAACGCGCAGGAGCGGCAGGTCAGCGCGCCCACTCATACCGTCTTCGCGGATGCGCAAGTTTAACTTTTCGCGGGCGGCGGCGATGGCGTGCATGCTTGAGACGGAGGCAGTGTCGTAGATGATGCCCTCAAACTCTTCCGGCAGATTCATCAACTGCCGCAGCCATGAGAGCGCAACTTCTTCGAGTTCCGTCGAGGCGGGCGAGGTGCGCCAGAGCATGGCTTTCATGTCGAAGGCGGCGCTCAGCATCTCACCGAAAATGCCGGGCGCGGACGTGGATGTTGAGAAGTAGGCGAAGAAAGAGGGATGACTCCAGTGCGTGAGCGCCGGAACGATGAGACGGTCGAGGTCTGCCAGAATCTCTTCCATACTCTCGCCTGCCGAGGGCGGCGCTGCTGGAAGCTGGCCTGTAAGCTCGCCCGGCTTTATCTGCGAGAGGACTGGAAACTCCTCTATGCGCTCGAAGTAGCTGCTTATCCAGTCAACGATTTTGTAGCCGTAGCGACGAAATTCGTCGGCGCTCATGTCGCCAGCGGGCGGCGCGAAGCCGTTCGCTCTCGTGTCTGCGTTGCTCATTGGCGAGTCCTTTTGTTGGTTGAACGCGCGAGCGTCATCAGGCTTCCGACTTTCGCGCGAGCGTGCCTTGAAAGATGCGCTTAATCTGCTCGACGACTTCGACGGGTGTGCTAGCGACTGTGACCATCTCGCCGCCGAGTTTGCGGAAGAAGGCAACGGCTGCTTCGTCATCGGTCAGGAGAATGACGCGGCGTGGCACGGGTGCTTTCAGCGCGAGTGCTATTTCGGAGACAGTGCCGGGGCCGCTTGCGCCGCAGGCGACGACGACGTGGCTGGAAAGCACGTTGATGTTGTTGCGAGCGTTGCCCATGCCTGTGAAGATGACCACGTCGAGGTGTTCGGAGACGGAGCCTGCGGCGGCGTCTGCGGTCGGAAGGATGCCGATGGTCAGGCTTCCCGCGACGCGTTTCGCGCCCTCGTTGACAGCCTTCATCACACCGGCCCTGCGGCCGCCGCTCAACACAACCCACTGCTCGCGCGCCAGCAACTCGCCAAGCTCGCGAGCATTCTCCTCATCAAGCGCGCTCGCACGTCCCGCGCCGAGAACACCGACGACAAATCTGCTCATCTGAGTAAGAGATAACGATGAACGCGGAACGATGAACGATGAAGTGGAAGCAGCTTGCCTGTCCTGCATCGCTGCCGCGTTACGCGTTCATCGTTCATCGTTCCGCGTTCATACTTCCTACGCCGCCAGTTCGTCGAGCGGCGGAAACTTGTGTTGTTTGCGTCCGGGCGGGCCGTCGAAACGCTTGGAGGTCTTGTAGAGTTCAAAGTGTCCGTCGGCTGCTTCGGGAGCGCAGCGTGTGCGCAGGGCTTGCATCTCTCTGGAAGTCATCGGCACGAAGTCTGCGGCGATGCGCAGGTTCTGTCGCAGCACTTTGAGGGAATCAATGCCGCTGACGGTTGATGCGACGGGCAGACTCATGGCATAGCGCAGGGCTTCCGCCGGAGTGATGACGCGCTTTCTGACAGGCTCGCCCAACCCTCCCATGCTCTTCATGCCGAGCGGTGCTAACCCTCGCCGGTTAAGCTCCGGCAAGACCTGTTGCTCGAAGCTGCGGAAGGTGGCGTCGAAGCAGTTTAAGGGCAACTGCACAGTGTCGAACGGGTAATCGTAAGCGAGCATGCGCAGGTGAATGGCGGGGTCTTTGTGGCCCGTGAAGCCGACGAAGCGGACGAGACCTGCGGCGCGTGCTTCGTCTAAGGCTTCGATGACGCCGCCCTTCGCGAAGTGAAGCTCAGGGTCGTTGTCGTGTACGACTTCGTGGACTTGCCAGAGGTCTAGGTAGTCTGTCTTCAAACGCCGCAGCGATTCTTTCAACTGCCGCAGCGCGGTCTTCTTATCGCGCCCGTGCGTGCAGACTTTCGTCATCAGGAAGACCTGCTGGCGTCGTCCCTCAAGGGCTTGGCCCATCCACTCTTCACTCTTGCCGTCGTGATACTCCCAGGCGTTATCCATAAAGGTCAAGCCCGCATCAATCGCTTCATGGACGATGCGCGCGGCCTCGCGCACGCTCTTCGCCATCCCTATGTGGTAGCCGCCGAGCGCCAGCGCAGAGACTTCCACGCCCGTCCGCCCCAAAGCGCGGCGCGGTATCTCCCCGAAACTACTGCTCCTTGATGTCGCCATAGCTGTTCTCCCTGTTGCTGCTGCCGCCTGAGAGGGCCGCCGCCTTGAGAGCGGCAACGCCTCCCTTTAATTCGCAAAACTGAAACGGAGATAGAACTGAAAGCACGGAGTATGACACAGGCCGCAGCAATGTTGAAGATGCAGGCAGCCGGTCGTCGTCAAACCTACGATTAACCGCAACGCTATCCGATATAGCACCCGCCTTGACAATATAACCGGGCAAACGAAAAGCGTGGAGACCCGGTTTGAGTCGCCACGCTTTCGTGCTTCATCTTGACGCGTTAGCTGTTAGCGGTAGATGTGCTCGCCTCTGTTGTTTTTCCACTCGTTCTCAAAGTAGTCCGCGTCTTCGTCCGAGCGCGGGTTGACACCCATCACGATGCCGCCCTCTTTGACGCCCTTCTCATACTCGACCGCGCGTTCTTCGGGAATGCCTGAGCCGATGAGTGCGCCGACGAGTCCGCCGGTCAGTCCGCCAGCGCCGCCGCCAGCCAGCGCCGCCGCGATTGGCCCGGCGACGACGAGGCCGAGGCCCGGCAATGCGACGCTTGTGCCGATGGCTGCAATCGCTGCCAGCACAGCGCCGACCGTGCCGCCGATGGCAGAGCCTACGCCAGCGCCTTCCAGCGCCTTGTCGCCCAGTTCCGTCTGCTTCACTGTATCGTCGGAGAAATGGCGCTTGCGCGTCTCGTCGGACATCAACAGATTCACGTCGTCCTTCGTGTAGCCGCGACTCTGCAACGAGCCGTAAGCGCGTTCGGCGCTCTCCCTGTCGCGGAACAACCCGGTCAACATGCGATTGGAACGCTGGCGTGCAGCGCCGGTCGCCGCTTCGGCCGAGCCTTCATTGCGCAGCCCCGTATTGCCCGTCACCGCTCCCGTAGCTTCCTTCACGTTGCCCTTCACGCGCTCTCCGAGTGCGGAGGCTTCCTCGCCTACACTCTCTTTTTTATAGTCGTTCATCTTCTATCCTTCCTTTCGACCAACCTTGATTATGACGCGATGCCGGAACGACACCGCGTCACCCCGGTGTACGATTTCACGTCTCAATTACGTGCTCGGACGGACAGAGAGCAAGGAGTGTACCGCGCGCAGGAAGGGCCGTGACTGCCGAGGCGGGCCGCGACGGGCTTGAATCCTTTGTGAGGGCCGCAGAGCGATATTATCTCGACATGGGCCGTGATATGAGTATAATGCGCGCTTGCTCGTCTCCATTTCGCGGCGGGAGTTTGCACGAACGCGCTTCTCGCCGCTATTATGCTCTACCACAGCAAGGAACATCGGGTGGCGTGGGCCAGCGCTCGCCGCAAACTATGAGCGCAGGCGCAAGCGCGTTGAGTCGGCTGACAGCGAGCAGTCTGTTCGTGTACGGTCTCCCCGCAGTGTTAATCCAGACGGACTGGTCGCCCATCTTTCGTTTCGGAATCTTGACTACGCTTCAGCGAGGTACATATGAGACGCACCTTCTTAGCTCTTGGATTGATTATCACTATCATCGCCGCCATGACCGGCTGCACGCGCAGAGGCTCTAACTGCACAGACCCCGGCGGCGTCATCAAAATCGGCGTTTACGGCGACCTCTCCGGGCAAACCTCAAGCTTCGGGCAGTCAACCAAAAACGGCGCGCAAATGGCCGCCGACGAAATCAACGCGCGCGGCGGCATCGGTGGTCGCCAGATTCAACTCATCCACGAGGATGATCAGGGAGAGCCGGGCAAGGCCGCGACCGTCGTCGCGAAGCTTATCAATCAGGACGGCGTGCGCGCACTCATCGGTGAAGTCGCCTCTTCAAACTCAATCGCAGCCGCGCCCAACGCGCAGGACGCGAAAGTTCCGATGATTACGCCTTCCTCGACCAACCCGAAGGTGACGGAGATTGGCGACTACATCTTCCGCGTCTGCTTCATCGACCCGTTTCAGGGCGAGGTGATGGCGAAGTTTGCCGCCAACACACTGAAAGCCAAGCGCGCCGCCATCCTCTTCGATTCCAACTCAGACTACAGCAAAGGCTTGACCCGCTTCTTCCAGGAAAGCTTCATCAAACTCGGCGGCCAAATCGTCTCCGAACAGGCTTACGCACAGCGCGACCGCGATTTCAGCGGCCAGTTAACACAGATACGCTCGGCCAGCCCCGATGTCATCTACGTTCCGGGCTACTATCAGGAGGTCGGCGTCATCGCCAAGCAGGCCAAGCAACTAGGCATCAACGCCCCGCTCCTCGGCGGCGACGGCTGGGACTCTCCGCAACTCTGGGACCTTGGCGGCGAGGCTCTCAACGGCAACTATATCTCCAACCACTATTCGGTGGACGATCCCTCGCCCGCGATTCAAAAGTTTGTCGCAGACTTCAAGGCCAAGTACAACGGCGTCGCGCCTGACGCGCTCGCTGCTCTCGCCTACGATGCCGTGATGGTGCTCGCAGATTCCATCGGGCGTGCAGGAGGCACGGAATGTTCTGCGCTGCGCAACGCCATCGCGCAGACCAAAGATTTCAAGGGCGTCACGGGCGTCATCAGCCTCAACGCCGAACGCAACGCCATCAAGCCCGCTGTCGTCCTCGAACTGCGCAATCGCCAGTTAGTTTATAAGGAGACCATCCAGCCCGGCGGCGCATCTGCTCCTCCCCCGACTGCTTCGCCCTCGGCCAGTATGTCGCCTTCAAACACCAACCCGCCCGCTAACACCAATGCGACCGGCGCGAACACCAATGCGTCGCCCGCTGCCAACACTGCGGGCGGCAACACGAATCGCAGCAACACGAACACAGGCGCTATGAACACAAACAGGTAAACGCTCACGGCGGGATGAATCCAGATGGACACTTTCGTTCAGCAACTCATCAACGGTCTTAACGTCGGGGCCATCTATGCGTTGATTGCGCTCGGCTACACGATGGTCTACGGCATCCTGCGCCTCATTAACTTCGCGCACGGCGACATCTACATGGTCGGAGCGTTCGCCGGTTTCTTCATCGCAAACGGGATGGGTCTGGCCGGGCCGTCGTGGGGCGGCCTGCTCGTCGTCCTCGTCGGCTCGATGATTACTGCGGCCCTCGTCGGTATGGCGATTGAACGCTTCGCCTACCGTCCCGTCAGAAAATACTCGCGCATGACGACGCTCATCACGGCTATCGGCGTCTCTTTGCTGATGGAGAACCTGTTCGTCGCGCGCTTCGGCGGACAGGGCCGCGGCTTTCCGCAACTCCTGCAAGACCGCGCTTATCATCTCTTCGGCAACGCCGCGATCTCCAAATCGCAAATCCTGATTTTCGCCGTCTCCATCGCGCTGATGGTGCTCTTGCAGTGGATTATCTTCCGCACGAAGGTCGGCACGGCGATGCGCGCCGTCTCCTTTAATCTCAACTCCGCGAAGCTGATGGGCATCAATACAAACGCCATCATCACCTTCACGTTCGCATTGGGTTCGGCGCTGGCCGCAGCCGCCGGTGTGCTGACGGCGCAGTACAGCCCGACCATAGATCCCTTGATGGGCATCACGACCGGCCTCAAGGCTTTCGTCGCCGCAGTCCTCGGCGGCATCGGCAACATTCCCGGCGCAGTCCTCGGCGGACTGCTCATCGGCGTTGCGGAAACGATGGTCGTCGGCTACGGCGCAAACTTCGGCATCGCTTCGACCTATCGCGACGCCGTCGCCTTCGCCATCCTTATTCTCGTTCTACTACTGCGTCCGTCGGGCCTGCTCGGCACGACCGTACAAGAGAAAGTATGAACTAGGAACGATGAACGATGAAGTATTTAAGAGCTTGTCTGATACTTCATCGTTCATCGTTCCTAGTTCATCGTTAGAACCTATGCCAACCTTTGTGAAAAGACTCCTGGGCGCGCTCGTCATCGTCTTCGCTCTCTGGGCCATCAACGCGGCGATGAGCAAGGAAGGTCTCTTTGGCGTCGGCATCCCGCTCTATCAGGTTGACCTCTGGAAGATGGCGGGCATCAATGTCATCCTCGCCGTCTCGCTCAATCTGATCAACGGCTTCACAGGACAGTTCTCCATCGGGCATGTCGGCTTCATGGCCGTCGGCGCATACTCTTCCGCCTACCTGACCGTCTACGCCACTCAGGGCATAGAACAACAGTTGGCCGCCGTCCTCGGTGCGCAGGTCGCGGCGGCTATCATCTTCACCTTCGTCATTCTGGTCGGCGCGCTGGCTGCTGCCCTCGCGGGTTTAATCGTCGGCATCCCGACCTTGCGCCTGCGCGGCGATTATCTGGCGATTGCCACGCTCGGCTTCGCGGAAATTATTCGCATCCTGATTGTCAACGTCAACAAGATAGGCGCGGCAACGGGCTTTCGCGGGGCGGTCGAGCCTTGGCCGGGCCGCACGACTATTCCCGCCTACACGGATTTCATGTGGATTGGCATCTTCGCCGTCATCACCATCGTCGTCATCTACAACATCGTCAACTCCGACACGGGCCGCGCGCTCGTCTCGATTCGCGAAGACGAACTGGCGGCAACCGCGATGGGCGTTAACACGACCCGTTATAAAGTGACTGCCTTCGTTATCAGCGCCGCCTTCGCCGGAGTCGCCGGAGCGCTCTACGGCCACTGGCGGCTTCCGCATCCGGCCGACTTCACTTTCACGCGCTCTTTCGAAATTATTATTATGATCGTGCTCGGCGGCATGGGTTCGATTACGGGCTCTGTTTTGGGTGCGCTCGTCATTACGTTTCTGCCCGAACTCTTGCGTAATATTCCCGGCGGCGTCTACGATTACCGCCTCGTGATTTACGCCGCACTACTCATCCTGATTATGATAACCAGACCCCAGGGCATGCTCGGCGGGCGCGAGTTTGGCTTCAACTGGCTCAAGCGCCCGCAGAAGCGCAGCGAAGGTGATGAGGCCGTCGGCGGCGCGGGCGGCGTTCAGATTGCGGAGCGCGACGACCCCGTTGCTGATAAGAAACAAGACAAGGAGAACAGATGAGCGGCACGCCTGAACAAGATGCCGTCAGGGCGACTAAGGAAGAGTCCATCATCACGGAGGCCGCGCGCACTGCCCGCTCGCAAGCTGTGACGGACAAAAGCGGCGCGTGTTTGCGCAGCGAGAAGTGTACGATTCGCTTCGGCGGCCTCGTCGCCGTTAATGCTCTTGACATGGAAGTCAACAAGGGCGAAATCTACGGCCTCATAGGGCCAAACGGCGCGGGCAAGACCACCATCTTCAACCTGCTCACAGGCGTCTACGAGCCGACCGACGGCGAAATCTACTTTGAAGGCAAGCGCATTGACGGCCTGCGCCCGCATCAGATAGCACGTCGCGGCATCTCGCGCACCTTCCAGAACATACGCCTTTTTCCGGGCATGTCCGTCCTCGAAAACGTGATGACGGCCTGCCACATACACGCACGCCAGACGCTCGCCGATGCCGTCTTCCGCACCCCGCGCTTCACGCGCGACGAACGCGAGCACAGGGAATTCTGTCGCGAACTCTTGAGCATCTTCGGCCTCGAACGTTTCCAGAACGAAGGCGGAACGAGTTTGCCTTACGGCAACCAGCGCCGCCTCGAAATCGTCCGCGCGCTCGCCACGCGTCCTAAGCTTCTTCTTCTGGACGAGCCTGCCGCCGGCATGAACCCTTCCGAGCAGGAAGACCTGATGAACCTGATACACCAGATTCGCGACCGCTTCGGCCTGACCATCCTGCTCGTCGAGCACAACATGAAGGTCGTCATGGGCGTCTGCGAGCGCATACAGGTCGTGGACTACGGCAAGTCAATCGCCCTCGGCCTTCCCGAACAGATTAGAAACGACCCGAAAGTAATCGAAGCCTACCTGGGAGATTAATATTCAGTTTCCAGTTTTCAGTCGTCAGCTAAACCCAACTGCCTGACTGAAAACTGGAAACTCAAAACTGAAAACTGAGTTTATGCTGACCATCGAAAACATCTCGGTCAACTACGGCGCTATCGAAGCGTTGACAGGCATCTCCATGCATGTCGAGAAGGGCGAAGTGGTGACGTTGATTGGCGCAAACGGCGCTGGCAAGACGACGACGCTTCGCACCATCACGGGCCTGCTTGAGCCACGCGAAGGAAGAATCCTCTTCGAGGGCGAAGAGATTAGCGGCAAGCCCACGCACCAACTCGTCGCGCGCGGCATCTCCATGTCGCCCGAAGGTCGCGGCGTCTTCGCCAATCTCTCTGTGCGCGAGAATTTGCAGATGGGCGCATATCTGAAGAAGAACAAGACCGAGATTGCCGAAGATATGGAACGCGCCTTCCAGATGTTTCCGCGCCTCAAGGAGCGCGAATCGCAGAAGGCCGGAACGCTTTCCGGCGGCGAACAGCAGATGCTCGCGATGAGCCGTGCCCTGATGTCGCGCCCGCGACTGCTTCTTCTGGACGAGCCTTCGCTCGGCCTTGCGCCGCTCGTCGTTCACACAATCTTTGAAGCCATCGAAGAGATTCGCAGCAAAGGCACAACCATCCTGCTCGTCGAACAGAACGCACACGCCGCCCTCAAACACTCCGACCGCGCCTACGTGCTTGAGACAGGGCAAATCGTGATGGAAGGCGCGTCGAGCCAACTCGCCGCCGACCCGCGCATCAAGGAAGCCTACCTCGGAGAGTAATTAATTCGTCTCCGGGCCTTTGAACGTGAAATTCTGAGTGTGCGTCTGAGAGGGCGCTACAATCACCCGCACAGATTTCTCTCCAAGCTTTTCATGCCACGCCATCAGAGTGTATTCCCCGGGCGGCAATCCTTCTATCCTGTAAGAACCGTCTCTGCCTGTGACGGCAAAGAACGGATGCTTCATCACGTTGACGTAAGCTTTCATCCACGGATGCAAATTACACTTAATCGGGATGAACAATTCCGGGCGGGCGAAAGCCTTGACAATCGGTGGCTCTCCCACATCCTGAGACATGTTCCATCTCTCATTAAGTTTTACTTGACTACCATTAACATTGTGTATCGTCAGGTCGCTATTGAGAATTTTTAATGTCTGCCTCACTTGAACCCCTAAAACATGTGGCACGAAACGACAGCCTTTCTGGTCCAACACCACAGGCGACATCGGCGTTTCAAACACATAATCCTTCAGCGCGTTGCCTTCCTTCATGTAAACGAAAACGTTTGTAATCTTGCCTTTTGTGACAACAAGACTTTCATCCAACGCCCCCGCAAATCTTCTTTGACATTCGCCGTCCTGCGACATATTAATCCTTTGTCGCCTCTGCGCTTTACCTGAAAAGAAGATCGTGCCGTGGACTGTTCCTTCCTGTCCTGTGCGCACGTAAAACTTTTCGGATACCCGCGCTTCGTCCTCCTGTCCCGCGACCGGCGACAACAAGGCTGACACCGCGAAGACAGCCAGCACTACTGCCGCCGCACATAGCCTAAGCGATTGCAAGTTTTTCATAAACCTCCTTTTTTGCCTCTAACTATCGGTCTCGGCCAATATCAGTTCGTAGTACGACACGCAATCGGTTAAATCGCCATTTGACGAACGATGTCAGAAGCGTTGATGCCGAAGAATTACTTCTCCCTTAACGCATTATGAGCGCTGTGCAGCGCTTCCATGACACGCTCCGGCGCTGTTCCGCCCTTTTGTGTTTTCGTCGCCAGCGTCTTCTCAAGCGAGAGTGCTTCGTAGACATCATCTTCGATGAGCGACGAGAAGGCGCGCATTACTTCGAGCGGCAGCGCGTCTAATTCTACACCTTGCGCGATGGCGTGCAGGACGATGCGGCCAACGGCGTCGTGTGCCTCGCGAAACGGCATTCCCTTGCGCGCCAGATAATCCGCCAACTCCGTCGCATTCATATAACCACGCGATGCGGCCTCGCGCGTCTCCTTCTCGCGCACACGAAGATTGCCGAGCACCGTCGTCGTCACTTCCAGCGCTGCGCTCGTCGTGTCAACAGCATCAAAAACTGCTTCCTTGTCTTCCTGCATGTCCTTGTTATAAGCGAGCGGCAATCCTTTGAGCGTCGCCAGCAACCCGCTCAGGTGGCCGAAGACGCGGCCCGCTTTGCCGCGCACCAGTTCCATCGAATCAGGATTCTTCTTCTGCGGCATCAGGCTTGAGCCTGTCGCCACCTTGTCGCTTAATTCAAAGAATCCGAATTCGGCGGTCGCATAGATGATGATGTCTTCCGCAAGCCGCGAGAGGTGAAGCATGATGAGCGAGGCGCACGAAGCAAACTCGACGCAGAAATCGCGGTCACTAACAGCATCAAGGCTGTTGCGCGAAACATTCTCGAAGCCTAACTCGCGAGCGACCCATTCGCGGTCAATCGGATAAGATGTTCCGGCCAGCGCAGCCGAGCCGAGCGGCAAGACATTGACGCGCCTGCGCACATCGCTGAGCCGTTCGCAGTCGCGTGCGAGCATTTCGAAATAGGCCAGACACCAGTGGGCCAGAAGGATTGGCTGCGCGCGTTGCAGGTGCGTGTAGCCAGGAAGCACTGCCTCCGTGTGTGCCTCTGCCAGATTGAGCAACGCACGCTGAGCATCGCGCACGCGCTCAGTCAGCCTGTCAATCTCATCGCGCAGCCAGAGGCGCAAGTCTGTCGCGACCTGATCGTTGCGGCTGCGACCCGTATGCAGCTTACGCCCTGCCTCTCCGATTAATTGCACAAGACGCGCTTCGACAAACGAATGAACATCTTCGGACGGCAACTCATCGAAGTAGCCCTCGTGATTAGCAGCGTTTGTGAGGATGGACTGAAGCCCACGCTTTATCCGCGCCGCTTCATCTTCCGAGAGCACGCCCGCCCTGCGCAACGCGTCCGCGTGCGCGATGCTCGCCCGCACATCAACCTCAAGCAGTCGCCGGTCAAATCCAAACGAGCGATTAAACTCCGCAAAGCGCGCGTCCGCCTGCCCCTTGAAGCGACCGCCCCATAAATTTTTCGACTCGCTCATCCCATCTCCCGTCTAATTTGAAGGCAAAAGGTAAAAGTAAAAAGGTAAAAGATAAATTAGATTACGCAGCAGTTTTTCTTGCCAGCTCAGCGGTTTCATTGTACGGCGTCGTGCAAACATGTCGGGGAATGTCCGGTTAACTAAAAGTACCGACAACCAGTCGCCTGCAACCTATTGATAATATTAAGCGAGGCGTAGTCTCACAAGTAATATAATTCTCTATTGGCATTATCTAAATTTGCCGACAGAGGGTACACGTTAACTAAAAGTCCCGACAAGCTTACCAGATGTATGAGTAATTGAAATGGCGGCAGTGAGGGGTGTGGCCTAGTAAGAGGTCTTCACCAGGATATAGCTACAGTTTTTGCTTTGCAAGATTTGAAGTATGAGGATCTTTGACCGAAGAACGAAGATAAAGCTCGCGGCACCCACCAGTGAATTGTAAAGTTATCGCCTGCGCTCTCCTCAATTAACCAATGCGGTATCAGTCGGCCTTCCACATAGCTGAGTTGGAGTGAGTATGCATTCCGTCTATAAAGAGCTTCAGCCAATAGGAGGCATTCATGAAAGATTCCTATACACTCCAGGGCAAAGATTCGTCGTAGGACACAAGCTGGAAGATTACTGGTGGGCGGATACCAATATATACGCGGATTAGTTGACCAGTCTGGGTGTGGCTTTTTTGGCCAAAAAAGCCCTTGTGGCTCATCTACACCTTCCCAAAACATACGCCAAAGAAGCAGAGCATTTACAACGGGACAGATAGTTACTTGCCATATTATACGGTCCTCCAAATACTCTCTACCGACTTTAATGAGGCAACGCCGATGATGTAAAAGGTAACAGCGGACCAAATGCCTTCGTATGGCTTTGTAAATTTTGAATAGCTCCAACTTCAAAGCGTTGCGCGCTATTACAGATAAACTAGTAACTGATTCATGTCCGCCACTTGCCTTGCTTGTGCGGGCACATCTTCCTGACTGAATTTGAATATGCTTACCTGTAAACCTCAAGATATTAAATGACCCCTTAAAAGAGTTGGTCATAAAAACGGCAGCCCAATAAGCCGGCAGCCTCCTTATATACCGCATAAAGTACTTTCGGCGCGCTCCCGGCGGCACATACTGGGTAATGGGCTGTTCGGGCGCGTGAAGCTCAACTCTTTGCATAAGCAACTCAGCCTCCGTCAATAAAGCTTTCTCTCTAGCGGCCGCTTCTTTGCGAATCTCTTCGACGCTTCTATACCTGAGATGCTCACTCAACCCATACAGCATATGAGTGCAATTGGATAGATCTTTTCTTGAAATGGGTAAGAGCTTATAAGAAATGAGCAGAAGACAATCACTACAGCGATTCTCTAGAATGTCTCCGTGCGCCGGACATTTAGTTAGAAATAGGAGTTGATGAAGCGGGCTATGGAATCCTTGAGATATACAAGTCGGGCAAAAACGTAAAAATTCAGAGGTAAGAGCAGACACCTCACGCTCATGTACATATTGCAATACCGTTGCTTCTTTGAGATCTCTATGGCCGATGCCAAATATGGTGGACAGCTTCAATGGATCTAATCCAATAGAGCAACGAAGATCATCTCGCAAGCCCCACATCCATTGCAGTGAGTGCCGAGGCATTTTATTAAGCCTAAAGAGCTCACGAGTCTCTCTCTGTGTGATTGCGTTGAGATAAGCGAATTTGCGCAGTAAG
Source organism: Pyrinomonadaceae bacterium (assembly GCA_036382855.1). Taxonomy (GTDB): domain Bacteria; phylum Acidobacteriota; class Blastocatellia; order Pyrinomonadales; family Pyrinomonadaceae; genus DASVTR01. The sequence goes on from DASVPO010000007.1 coordinate 25,677, forward strand.
GACCAAAGCGATTCGAAGCGGGATTGCCAGTACGGACGCCAGCAGAACGCGGAAGGATTAATGGGAGTGTTTTCGAACTGGCCGTCAATATAAATGGTTTTATCTATATCTTTCGGCATCAATATAGCCGGAGGAGATTATTGCATCCTTCCACATTGCTGTGGATATTCCCTTTGTTACTTCTTCGTGTGTGCCGTATTTACGCAGCACAAATTCCACCGTACGACAGAAATACTGCATCGGGATTTCACGATTACCAGGTAGCCCGCCTTCGTCCTTTGTCAGTCTGAAAGCTTCCCATAGTGAGTCGGCATATGATCCTAGCCGGAACCCTGCGTCGAAAGCGGCGGGAAAGAAGTACCTTGTAAAGGACCAGCCACTATCTTCCGGATGCTCAGAATCTGAATCGTAAGCCTTTAAGCATTTTTTGATCTGACTTGCACTTCGGAGGCCATGAAATTGAAGTCGGTGGACCATGAAGCGCCCGATAATCTGAGTCTTATTAGCTTGCTGGAATGCTGAGCATTGGTGGATGAGTTCATCCTGACCTACTAACAGCACAATCAGGGCTGTATCGCGAGCATCTAATTCGTTATGCAGGTCGATCAACCATTTATAATGCTGTTCGAGCAGCTTCTGTGCCTCGTCGATGAAAAGCACAAGTCGATTCTGAGAGCTGATTTCTACTTTCTCGCAAAGATATTCTATAAGACGATCCCGCTTTGCCGCGGCTCTGCCACTCCTGTAAAGCGCGTGTCCTGAAGTGCGAAGTAAATCCTCAAAAAATGTAGACTCCGAAGGCACTCTATAGTCACGGCATAAAAGAACCATAGTGAGTAAATTGGACCCGAATTTCTCGGTAAGGAGCCTGGTGAGGTACTTGATAGCTCGTGTTTTACCTAGACGGGGTTTGCCATAGATAATGCCACCTGGCGCGCGATTTTCAATCCACTGAAGCACAGCATTGTAAAAGTCGTCAATCGAAGGCGTGGGCAAAAGATAACGGGTCGTCTCAATTGGATGACTTCCTGCCGGAACATTAGGCCGGATATAAGGGGCGGCAGCATTCTTAGCCAATTTTCACAACCCCCTAATAGGTAAATGTCTTTCGGGCCACCTGCGGCTCGCTCTCATCATGCTCATCTATCTTCGGCTCAACTGGTTGAGCGGATTGATTTTTATCTCGATCAGCTGTGCGTTGGGCTTTTGCAAATTCGCGGGTAGCCGCCTTACTTTTAGAAGATTTTGTGGCTAAATAGTCTAAATAGACTTGGATGGGATCTTGTTCAGTCGTATACCAGAGTAAACGCCTATGCCTGAGCGCCATAATTGCCTTCCTCATTTCTAGAGTGTGTGGGGTTCTGCCCCAGTGACCATGTGCGGTTAATATTCCAAGCTCAGAGCCATCCGGCAAATAAGCTTTGATTGAGCGGATATCCTCAGGCTCAATCGAGAGTGTCAATCGTTTTCCGATGAGATCTGGTGTACGCGCAAGGACGTCGTTCTGGTAGCGGGCACCCTCAAACTCGACATACGGCCTTCTTCCGGAACTAATATTCCCCCTCACAATACGGGTAAATTCGATATTCAAGAGATTCATATTGGTACGTCTTTCTTCAGGTAGGGTCTTCACCAAAATGTTTTCGTTGTTAACATAGTGCTGAAGATATTCCAAAGGTGTTCGGTAGCCGATTCCTGAATGCGGGGTCCCGTTATACTGTAAGATAACAACCTCGGCGATCTCTTCAATTTCTTCCAGCTTGATGTCGAATTTGATAGCAGCTTTCTCGGGATCACTTCTTCGAGGATCTTTAGGGCCGCTTCCAGTCGTGGATGGAAGTCGATGAAACCCATTTTCCTCGAATGTTTGATTGAATCTTTCGATGAGCGGGCGTCGTTCAGGGGTTTCTACCGGCCCGGCGTTAGGAGAACAGCCGACTACCTTGGTAATCTTATCTATCACTAATCCAGCTAGATTGGCTTTGGCGTTGTCGTACGAGAACTCTTCCCACAAGGCCCACTCGAGTTCTGGAATCACTTCAGATGGCATGCCGCCATGTTCGGGGTATTTGAGTTCAGGAATTGTTAAGCCTCTCCGTTTCCAAGGAACGATCGCATTCCGCACGCATAAAAGGACGTCATTAGCGTTGTATTCCTGATTAAGGCTAATGTAGTAGCCGAGTATGGCCCTGGAAATGGCCTCTATGATCACAAGTATCCAGAATCGTTGGATTACTCTCTGAACGAAGCCACCGTAAGGAGAGGGGATTGAGACGGTACAAAACAAGTCAACTCGATGCCCATCGAATTCCACAATTTGATAAGGGCGCACGATTCGTTGTTCCGAAATGCCTTTATCAGCCGAACCGAGTATTCGTGCGGCATCTTTTCCGTGACGGGCTCGAACAGCCGAAGCAATCTCCGACTCCTGAAGCTTGCGGAGATATTTCCAGAGCGCAACACGACCGAGATTTTTTACCGAAAACGGGTAATCCGTAGCGGGGACTCCGGTAGCACGAGAAGCCTCAAGAAATCGCTTGTGTATTGATCTCAGAGGTATACGTGATTCATGAATGATGTCATTGCTTTCTTTTTTAAGAAACAAAGTGTGAATAAGCTCTTGGATATGAGGGAATCGAGCGAAGAGCTGTGTCAAGGCGCCCGAACGTCCGCCCTTTCTATTACTAGGATAGGATTTAACTGGCGCATTACGTCTATACGGCTGCTGTCGACTATGTGAAATGAGAGCGCGCCATCCCCAGATCCGTCCGTCACGATGGCGGGTTAAGCATCTTTTCAGTAATCGGCTCAATTCATCTCTACATATACCGAACTTCTTGGTTATTTCTTTTACCGGTATATCCAGAAGGTATCCTTGGATAGCGTTTTCTAATCTTTCATATCTGGTAAAACCTTCTTCGCTCAAAAGAAACTTATTAACCGTCGGCCAAAGTGATGTATCTTTAACCTCCGGCTCCAACAAATTCTTGTCAAAACGAATCTTAGTCATAATGCAACGTCGAACAATGTCGAGGTGTCTAGAGGCTTTACGTCGAGAGGTGCTCTTAGTCTCCCGCTGTGTAAAAGCGTGAAAACGGCTGATCGGACCAGTGATCGATCAACATGAGGAAACGAGGCTTCTATTTCCTTTAACGTCCCCCCGCCGGTATTCAGGAGCCAAGATCCAATATTATCTATGTGTGGTCTTAAGTTGATTTGTTGTGTGCATGCTAAGTGACTCAGGATAATTTTCCAGTTAGAAAGTAACAGGGGACATGCTCGAATTACTTCATCAGTCATGACTGTATGGTCGACTTTACAAAGCCCACACCATTTTTTCTGTGCCTCGATCTGCCGACGTGTTCTCGAACCGGGGATTGCGCGCAATAGATCACGTAGATACTTCACCTCCCGGTATTCTTGGCGGTCGGTTTCCCATAAAACCCACATGTCGAATACTGTTGTCACAAGCCCCGATGGGAGTTGAACGCGTATCCGACGAGGCTGTTCACAGAAGCTTTTTATCGAGGTGTTTGCTTCTACCAATACCCAGTGATCGTATTCAAGATCACTGTATAGGATGACATTGCGCTGAAGTCTTGGACTGTAGGCTATCCAGCGGTTATTGCCGTAACGACTTTGAGGCCGATCCCAAACGGGAGATGGATGGCTTATAGACCCCTCGTTTGAATCTAATTCTTTATTTTCCTTGTTTCTGTCATTGTTCATTTTCGAGTTCCTTGTTAGTTTGCTTCACCCCTATTTAGAGCGAGAAGACCTATTGCAACGTCAAAAATATCTACTCATTGAACTTGAAACTTTTAACAACTTAGATCGCAAGCCCCCGTGTTTCTCAACTCCTAAATCTTTACTAGTGAGTGGGCAGCGTCTCATTTGCTAATAAGCTATTTTGACGCAAGCGTAGCAAGATTTGGGAAGATTTCAAGTGAAAATTGAGGGCAGCAGGAAGTTAAGCTGGTAGCGAGGGCCGCAAGAATCACGGGACAGAAACGGCCTCAGGAGCTCAAAAAGCTACGGGAGAGCAACGGGACAAAAACGACCGTTACATGTCTAAATTAGGATTAATGGTCCAACCCATTCCCCTGCTATTGAGGCACCTGATCTCCTCTTTTGAATCGGGTTTAAGCAGCTTTCATATCTTTTTGTCTAAGATGCAATGTAGGCTGACTTCGGACTCAATCCTGTATATTGATCTAGATCTGAATAGTATTTATACGGGTAGCGACCTACTTGGTTTAGCGTTGCTCTAGAGATCAAGGGGTAGTTAAATGTTTAGGAATACTACTATTTCTGATATTGTTTGTTTCGTCTCATACAGGTAAGCTATCGTCCCTTAAACTATTATGAGGCAGCTTCACTAAATGTGCCTCATGGTCTATTAGAGTCCATCACTTATATAAAGAACACTTCTACCCATAACATTGCATATAAAGCAGCAAATATAGTCGGTTATAGAAAATCTTTGCGTATAATATTTCGGATCTTCCAGTGGTTGTTTCTGTCTTGTGGCTATAGCAATTTATCGTCACGGGAGCGCGTTGATAAATATATGGTCGCTTGTCGGTTCTCTCCCGCACTATTTCGACCCATAATTGCTAGAAAATAAATTTAGACAGCAGGGTCGATTTGTACTGCAAAAACCCATTTACGTAGTCTGCTACAAGGGGTACTATAAGCTCTGAATCATTATTGAAAGCTACTGATGGTTTAATTGTAATGGAGTTATGATGACGTTCGGAGAGATCATTTCAAAGGCACGCAAAGAAAAGGGCTTAAATCAAAAGCAGCTCGCCGCCCTAATTAAGAAAGAGGATGGGCAGGCTATCTCGGCACCCTACCTCAACGACATCGAGCACAATCATCGTAGCCCTTCTTCGGACCACATCATAGAGCAATTTGCTGCCGCTTTAGGTCTAGAGCCGGAGACACTGTATTTCGCCGTGCGGAGAATCCCTCCGTACATATACAAGACCCCGGCTGATGAAAAGGTTATGGCCGATGCGATCCGGGCGCTTCATCTATATTTGCAGAAGGCTTCTACTGTGTCCTGATGTTGAGAGTCACAGTCTACTAGCTGTTGCATTAGATGGGAATACTATGCAGCCTGGCTCTAACCGGTGTGGGTACTGTGATCTGGTTACATTAAGACAACGTGCGAGCTTATGCTACCTGTTCTTCAGGTGTAGACCTGCTTAGAACCAAGCGCAATAATTCTTGTGCCTCAGCATCTGGCTTTATCGAAATCGCTTTCTCTAGCATGATCTTCGATACGTAGTTATCGTTAGCTGTGGCAAGGGCCTTACCAAGAAGAAACAGGGAACGGAATTCTACTTCTTCACTCATCCCGACTGCTGCCGCCAAATAGATAGTAGCTTCTACGGTATTGCCTTCTTGGAGCAGGCATTCCCCCAATAGCTCTAACGACTTGGGGAATGGAAATGCGTAAACCCCTTCTCGGAGTGTAATGATTGCTGTGGCCAGGTCTCCCTTCTCCCAAGCATCCCACGCGGCATCATAGCAATGAATTGCCCACGCTATTCTCCCGCCGACGCTGAAGTCCTGAGAAGAAGCAGGATGCACTCTTTTAAGGAATTCATACATTAACTAGAATGCTCTCCACCTAATGATCAGCCACTTACCATTACGATTCACAAACGTAAACGTATTATTAAAACTCTTGGATTCTCCTCTGAGGGACTCGTACCTGATTACTGTGGTAATGACCGGCGCTTCCTGCCTGAAGCTTAATTCCGCCCGCTCGATCTCGAATCCCTTGACCATTGAATCAGGAGAGATGCTTCTAAGGAACCTCTCTCTATCCCACTGCCTCCCCTGAAGTGCGTAGAACATGAATTGGTCATCGAGCAGGCCTCTTATCAAGGTTTGGTTGCCCCGCACCTTGGCCTCAATAGCTTGACGTACTATTCCTTTAAGTGATTCCGCGCTAATGCTTGAACGGTCAATGGGAGGCTTCATGGCAGGTACATGGAACATCTGCTCGTACGTAGGCGGGAGAGGAATTGGCTTAGCCTTACCGCCTAGGAGAACCTCTATCCGATTGACCCTCGCATATCTGAGCGGGAGGATATAGCTCATCACAAAGTCTTGGTGTAGAGTCAAGCTGGAGGTCGCGCGAGACACCCCACTCTCGTAAGGTACGTTGTATTTCTTCAGGTAGGGGAAGATGTCCGCGACGCGCACATTCGTCGTGAGCGGTGAGGTCTTGTTAAAGATCTTGGTGATCGCCTCGAGATCGTCAAAGATGTCCATCGCTTGCTCGATAGCAGTGTGCAACTCACCTTTCGGAAGAACCTGAAGGGCATCTCCAACTGCCGCCTTTGCTTCAAGGTACTGCACTTCGTACTCTCGCCCGGCAAGTCTTTGCGCTGCTACAAAATCCTGCTTTATGAACTGGCGATTCACGTCGTTCCAGCCATCGCGTAATACACGCAAACGTGCGAGTGCTCGCTCGGCGGCAACTCTTCCCTCCGCGCTCACTGATCTTGACGCGATGGATGTTCTAGTGCGGCGCGTTACTGAACCTGCTTCTTGCGCAGTAATGGCCTTGCTCGCCGGGGGGAGCAAGTTAGCAAGCATAGTGAGGATAAGAAAAAAGTATCTCATACAACGTCCCTGTTATTTCTCAAATGATCGGCGGCTGATTGCGTGCTCAAGCGGATGGAGCGTATAAACCAATAAGTACGGCTTTGGTATTTTTAGGTGTCCGCCGTATTTGACAATCCACTTCCACAGACAATGCGCGAAGCGGCCCGTCAGCAAAGATGATGAGCGCCGCCCGGGAGCCACACGAGCATGTAGTCCCGGCGGGAGCAAATCACAAGACCAATATAGTAGTAATTACTACTATATGTAAACGGGCAGGCGAAATTGTGCCGTCAGGAGGGTATTCCTGATGGGCAGACAGCCGATCCCGAGGCCTGAGCGCCTGGCCGAAAAGCTCAAGCAGATTCGCGATGGGTTAGGGCTTTCGCAGAACGAGTTGATCCAGCGGATGGGATTAGCGGATTTCCTGCTGCGGGAGGAGGTCTCCGATTTCGAGCGCGGCAGACGAGTCCCACCTCTGCCGGTACTGCTCGAATACGCACGCGTCGCCGGCGTTTATATGGACGCTTTGGTAGATGATCAATTGGATCTCCCGATGAGACTACCATGCTCGCCCAAGCATGAAGGGATCAGAAGACGCGCTTCACGGAAAGCCGGCGGTAAGCCGTAAGTTATAGAGGACTGAATAATAGAGCCCGGTATTGGAGCAAAAGGTGGTTTCGGGTAGGTTTCGCGGAGCGTGGAGATTCGCAGGACTTGTTAAAGGGAAAAGATCGGAGCTTTATTTGACGTGCAGCACTTCCCTCAAGCATGTGGTATATCGAGAGGGCTCTTTAACGCAGGGACTGGACGGCATCGGGGAGACTGGACCCATCAATCTCTCCAAGGCGTCTGGTAACGCGCTTTAGGCATTAGCAATGACCATGGCTAAGAAGCATGATAAATCTCCCCTGAATCAAGCCATAGATCCTCAGAACTTTCGCCCCTCGGAGTTCATGCGGGCAAGACGGCCCGAACTGTTCTCCGACTCGAAAGTGATCGGGGAGCCGCGCCTATCGCCCGAAGTCTTTGAGTACCACTTAGACACTCTCACCAGCAGAAAGCAAGAGACTGAGTTTGAGCACTTTTGCCGACGTTTGGCCGAGAAGGAGATCTGTCCGAACATCCTTCCACAGACCGGACCGACGGGCGGGGGCGATAGCAAAGTTGACGCTGAGACTTATCCGGTTTCTGATGCTATCTCCTTGCGATGGTATGAGGGGCTGGGCAGGGAGGCCGGTCAGGAGCGGTGGGCTTTCGCGTTCAGCGCGAAGAAAACGTGGCGTTCAAAGGTGCAGTCGGACGTTAAGGGTATTGCCGGCACGGGACGCGACTATAAAATCATTTATTTCATAACGAATCAGTTCGTGCCGGACAAGGCGAGGGGGCAGGTCGAAGATCAACTGAGGAAGAAGTATGGCGTCGGAGTCCGTATTCTCGACCGTACGTGGATTGTCAGGTGCGTGTTTGGTAACCGCCGCGTACAACTGGCCATTGAGGCACTGGGTCTCACAGGGTACGACGAAGAGAGTCGCAGAGTAACCGGGCCCCACGACCTGAAGCGTGAGGAGGATCTAAGGCAACTCGAGGCGCAGATAAATGATCCGGACCGGTACGCGGGCGTGGAGTATCAGCTCGCCAAAGACTGCTTACGGGCTGCCCTTCTCGCTCGAGGACTAGAACTGCCGCGTACGGAGGTGGAAGGGCGCTTCCTTCGCGCCGAGCGAGTTGCGGAGCGAGTTGGCGATGCGCGGCAACGCCTACGAATCGTTTATAACCGGGCTTGGACGATCTTCTGGTGGTATGATGATTTCACGGAGTTAAATCGTCTCTATGACCTGGTCGAACAGCTCGTCGTCGGTAGTTCCCAAGCGACTGATCTGGAACGGCTGACGAACCTGTGGACATTGGTCCGCGCGACCGTAGATAGAGGGCAGACCGACGCTTCAACCGCGAAGTTAGATGTCAGGACCAAAACGCTCAAGTCAGAACTGGATCGATTGGCTGCCGATAACACACGCCTCAACAATTCACTCCTCGCACGCACAGACAGATTGTTGATGGAGTTGCCGCATGCCGCTGATGACGCGCAGTTGCTGGACTCCATCCTCCAAGAATTACAAGACATCATCGTTGCCACCGAAGGCTTAGTAGCGTACCCCGCCGAGCCTGTGTCTAGGATTATCCGAGAACTAGGCGATGTCCTACCTGATAACGAACGCTATGACGAGCTGTTCGAATCCACTCTCAGGGTGATGGAGCGCCGCGCCAGCGAAGGAGAGGCCGGCAAGGCGCTCCTTGAGCGTGGCTATCAGAAACTGGAGAGGGGTAAGACCTACGACGCCATCAGGATTCTCGGGCGTGCCCAGCAGAAACTGGCCATGCGCGAGTATCGCGAGGAGCTCATATCAGCCCTGTTCGCGTGCGGCTCAGCATACGAAGCGGCGGGTTTGCTGTGGGCGGCCAGGGCCAACGTCCTGGCGGCAGCCAACCAAGCGTTTGCCGAGTATTGGGAACAAGCTGATCTTACGCCGCAGGCTCTGGCATGCCTCAGGAAACTCGTCTGGCTCGAACTGCAACTGGGGAGGATCCCTAGTGTCTTAGCTTGGATTGAGATGGCCTCCGCGGTGGCGCTGCAGATTCTCCAGACAGAGGGACGGCGTAAAGCATTCAGCAACGAGCGCGCTGCTTGGGATCGGACCTTGGCCCTCCTCCTCCTCAGAACGGACTTTTGGGAGCTGAAGTGGCTGGGCTTCTTACCCGAGATTCTCGACGGCCTGGAGCTGGATGTTTCGTGGCTCTCGTTACTCTACGCTCTCGGCCACGAAGCTCACCTACGTTCCGAAGGAGCTATACCCGAGGCTGAAACGGCAGACTCTGCGCGCGACTTCTTCTGGCAGTTAGTTAATCATCCCGAGGGCAATGACCTCCCCAAACGCCCGGAGCTGCTCTGGGGGCGTACGGTCACGTTCCGCTCCTTCGTGCTGGGTTGCGAGGTCGAGATTGAGACGGCGAACAACCGTGACTCCATATTTCTTTCCGAAACTGTGCTCGCGGCACTCGAGGCGTTGATGGCAACCAGCCTCGACGGCACGATGGCGTTTGCTCACGCCTCCCAATTCAAAATCAGCGTTGCGCCGTCCGATTTTGTCGATGGCATGCCGGGGTACGAAGTTGATGAGACTGGGCTCAGCCAGGCGATGACGATTAAACACTCGCCCGACATTTCCAAGCAGATGACTGAGGCCCGGGGTGAATTCCAAGCTTGGCTACAGCGTTTAGTTATCGAAGTGGCATTTCGATTCACGGTCGTAGACGATTTGGACAGTTACCTAAAACAACTGGTCGGGAACGAGTTGGGCATGGGAAGAGCCTTTACCTTTGCGGAGATGGCTATCTCGGTGAGCAACATTCTCGGCGAAAACCCTAAGTTACAGCTCGCGGACTGGGAAGCCGATGTAAAAGGTAAGAGATTTCCACTCAAGCGGAATGCGGCCTGGGATCAAAGCTTAGAACAGAAAGACAAAACAAGCCGGGAAGAGCTGAGGCCGCTACAGCCGGGTGAGGGTGATGCTCCGGACTGGTTGTTTGAAGTCGATAAGCTCAAGCACAGAGACCGGCCGGTACTTTCCCTTATCAACATACCCTTGTGGGACAAGGCTGAGTGGCAATCGGCCCTTTATATTACCCCGCCGGGCTATCCGCCGTACCTGGCTCTGGGCTTCAAGAACGCCGAGGCCGGTCAGTCCATATTCAGGGGGTGGCGCTCCAAACTCGGCATGATCGATAGGCACGAACAACTTCGTGTTTCAATAATTACAGGGATCGATAGAGAGCACCCGGCTAATTACAGATTGGTCGTCGGCTCTAATATAAACAGCCCCCAAAGAGATCCGAAGAGTAATCACTTCATGATGGTTTACCGGCTGCATACATTGGAGCCGTCCGACACAAAGAACCTCGACAGATTTTTGAAGCGATACAGTCGGGTTGGTAAGTACATACTACTGCCTGCCCACGTAGTAGACGAAACTACTATGCCCACCCCCTTCTGGGATCTAATGATTGGTAAGCAGGAGCTGCGAGTGTGTCCGGCGTGGCAACTCGGCGAGCACGACCCAGACGTCTGCGCCATCCAAGAAGGGGACGATCCCATCATCCCTGAAGGTGTAAAAGATGCGCCCGTCCTCAAGGCTATGAATAGATTTTCAAAGCGGGCGGGCAGGAAGAATAGACGGAGTAGCCTTAAGCCAGAGATTGATAAGATCATAAAGCCTTATTCTGAGGAGTTAGGGACTTCAGACTCCGAAGTTATTTCTACCTTTTTGGAGTACTTGAGCAGAGGGGAATTAAAAGGCCACTGGCCATGCTACTGCGGAAGCGGCAAAAGACTGCGGCAGTGTCACATGGAGCAGCTTCTCAATGCCCGTAATCGCATCAGCGCTGCTGAAGCACGTAATGTATTAGCGCAATTGACGCGTCAATCGTTGTGACTTTTCTTTGGCAAAACTACTCAGGGTAGTGCCCCCGCACAAGGATGTTAAGCATGACGAAGTAGCCACGCGGGGCAAGTGCGTCGGCTTAAGGTAGTATCATGACTATCATGACCGACAGAACCAACCTCTGAAAGACGGAGATAAGATTTCGCCTTCGCTGCTTGATTCAGATGCTGTTGCTAAGGTTACGAACTGCGGTTCGTGGCGGAGGGCTCATCCGTGAGCGAGTCATATTTCGCAGCAATTGCAGCTTCATGCAGTATGTCAGAGACATAGTCTCGGATAGTTGTGCAGATTATGTCCCATTGGCCAAGGCAAGATTCAACCAATACCTTTTGATCTGCTTCGGTATTTTCAGTTGCCCATTTGATCAGATTAAGAGCGCGCTCACTTAAAGGCGGATGTGAGTCTTGCCCAATATCTTGGCGAGAGCGTGAGTGAACATGTGCGAGGACTTGTGAATCAACATCGGCCAATTTGGCAACGCACGCCTCGCAGGTTTCGACCGCGCGGAAGAAAGCAAGACCGCCCGCGCCAGAGAACGCCAGCAAGTTATCATTCTTCGAACCCCAAAAGCGGCTAAGCTGCAAACCCATAGCATCGCAGAAATGTTCAAGTCCTTCCGCTGACACCTCCTCGGACTCGTCGGCAAGTTGGAGTCCCCGTTCATCTGCAAGAAAATGCGCATATTCGTGAGAGAGTGCGAAAACTTCCATTGCCATTAGCAGTTCCATTCGAAGGGGGAGATAGTTTGGTGGCTGCTTCACCTCGCCGAAACCTAAGAGGGTGCCGGTCGCGGCGTAGTACAGGCAAAGGCGGGACGCGAGTAAAATGCCGCTAGGATCTTTTGCGAGAGGTGCTTTTAGGTCTTCAGGAGATATAATTTGCTTGTTTGGTGCCTCTGCGGCAATAGCTTGGGCAGTGGCTGTATATGCCTTTGCCCAGTAGCTACAGAATGCTATTATCCCAGGCCCGATGAATAATTGGTGAGTTCCCGTGGTGGGTCGAGCGAAGGGGGTAGGATTAATGGAGGTCGAAGTGACGAGTTCCACCTCCCTGAGGGGTTGTAGTCCAATTTCACGTGCGCACTCGGCTACCCCTTCAAAAATAGGTCTGAAGATAGCCTCTGTCATTGGTAAGTCATATTTGCTTCTCGGAGAGAAGGTCTTGACGGTGTCTGCGAAGTGATCTTCGTGGCCGGACGCAATATCTCCGAGGGTGGCCCGCGCGCTAGCCCTCAACCGCTCCTGATTTTGTTGGACCCAAGCACTTAACCGATGGTAGTCAAATACGTCTTCCCAACCCTCGGTCAACAGTGACTTCTGAAGCAACTCACGATACCGATCAGTTTCGTCCATTGTCTCTTATTCTCTGCACGTCGGCGCTGTACACTGGCTGATACTTAATCAGTTATAAGTCGTTAGCTGCGTCACATTCTAAGTCGAGATTAAACACTGCCGGCGATTTACTTTCTCTGGAGAAAGAGTTCGCTGCTATTGACAGCCCAACACAACGCTGACGAGTAGGACAGCCTTTTAAGAGGCCAGCAAATGACTCCTTAGTAAGGGCATGCTGACAGCGCTCTTTTATTTTGGAGAGAGCCTAAGCCTCCGTATCTGATTTAATCCGCCTTTTAATTGATACTCTGGACTTGTGTCACTTAATAGCAATCCGCTGTACGCATATCTTGGTCGTTGCCACATTTGCGTAGTCAAGTGCCTCATGCGTTATGGGTGGTGAATAAGCCATTACCGTTCAAATAAAATTTCAAGAACCTTCTCTCCAGTCATACGTTCAACCTTGACTGTTAAATCTTCAATATCAGGAACCTTGTAGTCTACTGTCAGTTCTACAATTGCCCAGTAATCGTGCTTCTTTCGGCGAGATTCGTAAGGGTAATCTCGTAAAGGGAGGAAAGTGTCAGAACCTCGGGGGTGAGGATACGGCTTAGTGCACCCGGAGTTGAGAGGGGCTAAGGTAATTTCGTCAACGTGACGCTCAAGCATCAGTGCTGTATCAATAGTAAGTACGCAATGCTCCTGATTCCGATAAGGTTTGGCATTAAGTAAAGTCAACAGCCTCTCCCTAGTCAACCAGAAGAATACTCGCCTGTTCAATGTTTCATACCACTCGCGCGGCGTCACATCTCTCAGGCATCTTAGTAAGCCGCTGTCAGACATAGGCTTCTGATCGCGTATGACTGCCGTGCCGTAAACCGGGTGTGAGATTGGAATAGATTCCGGCCGGTGTTCACTTTCTATCGCATAACGCTGCGCACCTTTAATCTCATAGAGATCCAGTAACGCACTCGTACTTAGCAATCCGTTTTTACGAATGCTATCCCATGTATCAGCTTCAGCCATGTGGTAAAGCTTAGGATAGCGGGTGATCATCTCTTTAGGAGTAATACCTGCTAATTTGCTTACCATGATCTCCGGTCGATAATACTTCTAGAATTAAACCCTGTAGATATAAGAGTAACAGGCGCTAGGGCCACACGCTCCACCTCTTGAATGAAGCGAATAGTTTCGTCATTCAACTGGTCGAAACGCTTGGCTTTCATATTATCCTTAGATAGATAGTCAGCGAAAGTAAGCGCAATGTCAGTAGGGCTGTTCAAAAAGGCCGCTTTCCGTAGTAACTGCCAGTCAAATTCCGCCACCCGGCGATTCCGATTTGTCGTAGAAGTACGCTCGGCCCCCCTGAGTTGATCGACATTCAGCCCCGCGCGCTTGGCAATCTCATCCCAGTCAAGCGGCTGGGACATAAATCCTGACGTCTTGCCTTCAGCATCGGGGTCTGCAACCCGTATTGGGTACGTGCGACAGACCATTATTACTTTCCGGACGCGTCCCGGTGAGATTCCCGCCTCAGCCAGGCAGCCAGCCACGGTCGTATCTCTCGAGGTAACATACGGGTAGATGCCGTGGTAAAGGCTTAGCCCTGTTCCTTGTGTACCTTCTAAGAAAATCTTTTTCCCTTCGGACAACGCCTTTTCGAGCTCCTCGTAAGTGTCACGGATGAACGGGCGGAACTCAGCAATATCCTTTGCCATCCTCACACTGCTCTCGCCTCGATGAATGATCCTCCTCGAAGTCGCGTAGCCAACACCCTGTCCTGTTGAACTGATGTTATTTACCAGCCTCCGCTTCTCGTTGCTGATGTCTCTCTTTTCTATAATCATTGCACGAGGGTCGATAGAGAGGCGGTCTTTATCGATTTGGCAGGCCGCAATCTCAGCGGCCAACCGGGCGATACTGATGTTGGCACCGGGGCCAATGATTAGCCTGGCCTCACTCGAACGCGTGCCGGATGGTAGCTGATGAAAAGTGAACGGTTTCGGCTCTTCGAATACTTTGTGGCCAGCGTTGGGCCCCCCTACCCTTACCAATATGTCATACTCACGGGCGAGGTAAGATGCTACATGCCCTTTACCCTCACTTCCGTACTGCCCTCCTACGAGCACGTCGACGAGACGCGAATTCTCGCGACCATACAGCCCGAGGTGAGATGCAGCCCTGGTAACCACATCATCTCGGGTGCTGTGGCCGGTGTTTATAACGACGTCCGCCACTCCGGCTAGCTTGCGAACTTTTCTTTCTGTTTTGTTCTCCATCACCTCCCGGTAAGTGGCAAACTCCTTAAACCCTTCCACCTGTCGCTGCTTGTATCGGGCTTCGAGAATATCGAGCGGGGCGGTGAGGTGTATATGGAAAACACGCGGCCCGAAAGCGCGCCGGATGCTGTCAATCTGGTTCGGGATGCGGACAGCGTCTACTACTACTATTTCATCCTCTTTATGCTCCTCGGCTAGTTGAATCAGCGCATCGCGCACCCAGCCGCCTTTAGTCCGGCGGTCTAAATACTCCCCATAGTCCTGCATGGCACCCCGCTCACGCTCTATCTCCGGTGCCAGTTGGCTGATTACCTCCTTAGTCTTAAGCGCACGGAAGCCGAACCTCGCAACAAGATTGTCGCAGAGCGTTGACTTTCCTGAACCGACCTGGCCGGAGAGAAGAACGACTTGTTTGAGCAAAGCTGATTACCCGTTAGATCAAGTTCAACTGCCCGCCCCCCTGATCTTCACCTTGAGAAAATGCCAATCTGCCCTGCGGAGCCTTCCTTACGGGGGCGTTTGGCAGTGTATAGACATAGACCTTTATCCCTCGCCCACACAACGCGTCCTCTATAAGTTCTGAGATAATCTCCCAGTTTCCGCCAGCTTGGCCGCTCCCGATGCGAGGCATGTGTACGCTGGCCCCGCGTCTTTCAGCAGCATCAGCTAATAATTCAAGGCATGATTTTAGTGCCGAATATTTAATGCGTGGTTTGTTTGATTCCCCATATCCGCGCTGAGCGACCATTGTGAATACCGCAAGCCTTTCATCTACCTCGGCTAGGCGGGCGTTTCCGAGTGATAAATGTCTTTCCCCCTCCGCCGACCAGCGTTCGAAGTCTGCTTGCGCCCGAGGCCACTTCTTCTTAACAGCCCGGGCAAAGACTCCGCCCCACATCGGTGTCTTGTCGTTAACAATATGTGCAATGATGCGGTAATCACCCTCGTCTCGCGGGTCCGTAGCGTCACCCCTTCTGTAATTGATCTTGTTTGGTGAGTGGTAAGAAGGGGAGGGGGGCATGATGATACCCATGACGCGCGGATAAATCTGGTCAGGGTATGAGGGAATACCGACACACTCCACCTTAATGTCCCCTAATGTTGTAAGCCATTGTTCGATTCCAATCTCCGTGTAACCGATGGCAGCGCAATGCCTCACAATACTCGTTTTAGGTAATTTGAATCCGGTAGGTATAGGTACTTGCCAGGTTTTCGAAGGCCTCACGTAGTCTATCTGATAATCAGATCCGGCCTTCATGCGAGAGGCGCTGAAAATACAACATTGACTCGAAGTGACTCTAGCAACGCGGAGGAGCAACGCCTCGGTCGAGACGTCATAATCCTTTCGTAATTGCATCAACTTCTCAATCGATAACATTTGCTCGTTAAATTCAGGCAAAGTCCCGAAGGGCATCAACAGTTCAGCGGCACCTACGTTGCACAACATCTCCAACTGCCACTCATCCTCCACCATTTCTTCGTGGGTGGCCCTGTTTCTTACTTTCTCGCCGCAATCAGGAAATAACGTGTGAGTGATTTCGTGACAAAGTGAATACCTGACGCGTCCACGAGGACGATTTGGGTTAAATTCGATCATGAACCTTCCGCCACCGAGGTGTTTCGTTCGAGCGTCACGTACGTCTTCTCGGGGGATAACACTGATTCTTCTAAACTCGGCGAGCGCAAAGGGGTCGAGCGGCGGCACACTGCCACCTGCTTCCGTAAATTCAAGGATCGCCTTTCTCGCTTCTTCAGCAATTGTTTCGACGGGTTCGCGCCCCACCGCTAGCGCCAAGACAGATGAATTAGTCCAGTAGCGGGATTTTGACTGCACCCGAGGGGATTTGCTAGCGGGCAGATTAAGATCGTTATTTACGTGCTTTACAGGGTTCATACGCGCGCGCGTGTCTCGGAGGGCTGCGCGTACGCGCGAGGCCTCGGCCCGCCCTTCACCCTCCAGCCTGCGCGCTTCCTTTTCAAGGTGACCTGCAAATTCGGAGATTAAGTCTGAAGGGTTAATACCAAGGGCAGCTAGGCTTTCGTCGGCACATACTTGATCTTCTGGCTCGTCATCCGACCCGAATAGTGCCTCGATTAGTTTCTCCTGCTCGCCCGGGACTTCCAAATGGTCAATCTTTTTGTTTTTCATCGCTGTTTTTGAGTCGCTGTCATAGCCGCGTCCATTGACCGCTTCCAAGAAGCTAGTTTACTTCGCAACTTCCTACGGCGGCTGTTAACCTCTTGCGCGGTGATGCCTAAGCAAGCGGCGATGTCCTCTCTCTTCGTACAACCACCGCTGAGAACGGCATTTACGTACTCCTCAAGTTCGGAATCCCCTTTAACGAGTGGTAACACGCGGCGTGCTACAATCGCCGCATTCAGGCTGTAAAACCCTTCGTCAGCATGGCTGGGCAGATTGGCGAGCGTGGGTTTATTGCTGTATTCGCCCCACGCACCTTCTCCGCCCTCAGAGGGCTCAAGCACCTCCGTCCGCTTGTACTCCCGACCTTCCTTCACAAGGTCGAGAAAGTCATTTCTCATGACTTTCCTGAGTAGCCGATAGAGTTCGCTATCCGGTGACCCTTCGGACGTAGGCTGCCATTCCACATTGCCCTTAATAAATTCCGTGACCGTATCGAAGGCTAATTCCTTCGCGGATTTCCCCGTGGCTGGCAGAACAGATTCCTCTCCAGAACAACCCTCCTGCAAGAACCACTTTGCAGCGCAAGCCGTAAGCCGCTTCACAAGAAGGACTAAGTCCACGCGAGAGAAAAGAGGGTCGCTTAGGTCCATAGGCAAGATGACAGGCTCCACCTGATAAGCGATTCAGAACAACAAAAATTTACGTAAATTTTTGGCTGTCCTAATCGCTTTAGTGGCAGGGATGGCCTTTCCAATGGCTTTCCCTGCGGCCACAGGCTTTCCATGTCGGGTTCTATACTAATAGAAATCCGCAGGGGCCGCTAGGATGTTCAGTTCTTCAAAGATGGAGGAGTCCAATGGCAAGACGGTACAGCGGGAATATGAATGGCGAGAGGTATCTGGCTAACACGAATAAGATGGAAGTTCACGACCTCGACAACGAGAAGACGAACTGCCAGATAGACGAAATTATCAGGGCGGGCCATGACCGTCCTTACAACTCCCAGTCGGCAGCCAACTCCGCTGGCTATGACAACTGCGCCTACTGCATAGGCGGGTCAACGAGATAGGGACGTATCTCAGCGGCAGCCGCCTTACATGACCGTTTTGGCGACTGCCGCTGAGGCGACCAACACAAAGCTCTTCTGGAAAGGGGTAAGCAAGTGGACCTTAGAATAGACTGCATCAACAAGACGGATCGGTACAGCCCGCACGAACGCATTCGGTACGTGGGGGGCTTCAACGTAGGCGCTAGCACACGCTGGAAAATAACCCAGCAGCAGGCTATCGACTATATTGAGAAGCGTGAACACACGTTCTACACGATGGTCAGCGGCAGACGCGCTAACGTGATTGTTGCCGTACACAACGGCAACAAATACATCAAGACGGAGAATGACGGCGAGCAGCCGAACAACCTCCTGTCACTGCCTGAGTGCTCGTAATGTTGAGGTAATCGACATTGAGCTAATTTACGTTTCAATTTAGCCCCAAGATTGAAGGCAGACGAAAATACGTTAGGAGTAAAGCATATGGCAAAAAAGGGGGGTAGCGACGACTGGTGGATACTTCTCCTGCTCGCCTTAGCTGGAGGGGTCGCCCTGTATTACATACAGACAGGTCGAGGGGAAGAAAACGACGCGGCGCTCATACCGAACAACCTTGAGCGTCAAATAGACCGCGTTGTCGCAGAGCTAAACAAGCAGTTCGGCAAACGGTGGGCAGATTGGGGTATGGATGCGCTCATGTCTCACCTCCAAAAGGTGCTACCGCCACAGGTGGTTGCGCTGGTTGGGGCGGTTTCCGCAGTAGAGTTGGCGTCAAGGCGTACGTCGATGACTAGCTCCGCCAAGCGGCAGGCCGCCGTACAACGGGCGCTCGTAGGATAAGTATTTGTTGATATGAGGGCTCGTGTGGTACAGGCGCTCATAGCTGTCATCTAGTTCAGTGATTAGCGAACCAGAAGGCTGCTGCATCTTGTCACGAGGGCGAAAGAAGTTATAATAATCTTCGAGTTTATGGTCGAAACCCTCTGAGGAAGAGGGTTAATCTGTCGAGCGGAAAATGTGATGGTTTATAAACGGCAAAACATTAGGTTAATAGGAGGCGCGGTGAATAAAACTCATCAGCCGCTAAGTGGAGCGCCCCACCAAGAGCCCGACTTCTCGGATGCGACTAAGCTCAAACCCATCTGAATTTCATCAGTAGGATCTGGGTTTAATGGAGACAAAAGCCGTCCCGAGATAACTCCTCGGGACGGCTTTTGATGTCATGTGATTAGGGGAGAGAAAGTTACCCAATTTCTTACAAGCGTATGGACGGCAAGTAAACCGCCCAATAAATTAACTTGATTTAACAGTCATATGAGTAAAGCCGAAGAGATGAAAGCTACCCGAACCACGCCTGTGTTACAGCGTGCTGATGGGGTCACGCCCGCTGAGCGGTATCTGAAGCGGCTCTGTGACCACTCGTTTTTGTCGCTATGGAGCTATTCTGGTGTCTATCGTGACCAAGGGCATGGCACCAAAGGAGGGGATGGCAAAGAAGTCTGTGACCTGCTCGTTGTATTCCAGGATCACATCATAATTTTCTCCGATAAGGAGTGCGCATTTCCTTCGACCAGCAATCTCGAACTCGACTGGAGCCGATGGTTTAAGCGGGCCGTCTTGAAATCTGCTGAACAGATCTGGGGGGCGGAGCGCTGGATCAAAGCTTTCCCCGATCGCCTCTTCTTGGACCGGGCTTGTACCCAGCCGTTCCCAATTGACTTGCCGAATCCCGCAAACGCCAAATTCCACCGTATCGTTGTTGCTCATGAGGCGTCCCGTCGGTGTCGTGAAGAATTGGGCGGTAGTGGCAGCTTGATGATTGCCCCAGATATAGTTGGCGCGGCACACACCGCAGGCACTTCAGGGGGCATCAGGCCTTTCATGATTGGTCAACTCGACCCCGGTCGCGGCTATGTGCATGTGTTCGATGACACGTCATTAGACGTTGTGATGAGCACACTCGATACGGTCTCCGACTTTGTAGAGTACTTGACTAAAAAAGAGCGATTCATCCTGAGTGGGCGGCTTGGCTTCGCGGCTGGCGAAGAGGATCTGCTGGCATTCTATCTCAAGTACCTTAACGAAGAAGGCGAGCATGATTTCGTCATACCTCCGCACATCACAACGGTAGTCATCGAAGAGGGGCTGTGGGAGGCGTTTACTCACAGCCCCGAGCGCCTTTCCCAGTTGGCGGCTAACGAGGTCAGTTACTCTTGGGACGCGTTGATTGAGACTTTCAGCGCGCACGTACTCGCAGGCACTCAGTATTTCACCACTCATCCGGGTTACAGCAATCTGAGTAACCAAGAGAAAATCTTCCGCTTCTTCGCGCGGGAGCCGCGCACTCGGCGGCGCATTCTGGCGCGGAGCTTGCTAGAGGCGATCAGCAGCACGTCCAAGACCATGCGCCTTACGCGCGTCACGCTGCCCTCAAAGCCGGGTGATCCTTACTACGTCTTTTTGCTCCTGCCGCATTTAGCGGGCGTGCCTTATGAAGAGTACAGAGAGGTAAGGTGGAGGCTGCTCGAAGCATGTTGCTTGGTGACCAAGCTAAACTTCCTGGAGGCGCAAGACATAATTGGCATTGCTACAGAGTCAGGCAGAACTGCCGAAGGGTCTGAAGACGCAATGTATTATGACGCCCGCGGTTGGACGGCGGAAGAACGCGCTGAGGCCAAAAGCTTACAGCGAGATTTGGGTATATTGACACAGGTCACCAGAGTAGAAGGTACTGAGAAGGAGTACCCGGAGGCGAGCCCGGCTGCCGGACTTAGCCCTGTTCCACTTGCGCCGTTACTTGCCGATTTCCCGCGTAAGCAACCTTGCCCCTGCGGCAGCGGCAAGAAGTTTAAGCGTTGCTGCGGAGATAGCAGGCACCGGCAAAAATCACAGCGAAGAGTGCGCCGCTAGAGACTAAAGATAATATTAGGTTATTGGCATGAGCATAGATTGGCGAAACTTCAGGTCACTTGGGAACTCACAGAATACTGCTTTCGAGGAACTCTGTTGCCAGCTAGCTGCTTCCGAATCCGTACCGCTGGGGTCCAGATTTGTCCGCAAAGGCGCTCCGGACGCAGGAATAGAGTGCTTCTGGATTTTGCCTGATGGCAAAGAGTGGGGGTGGCAGGCCAAATTCTTCTTCGAGGTGGGGAAAGCGCAGTGGCTTCAGTTAGACGAATCCATCAGGACCGCGCTCAAGAAGCATCCGCGGCTAACTACATTCACAGTCTGTCTGCCTATTGACAGGCGAGATCCACGTATCGAAGGACGGAAGGATTTGATGGAGCAGTGGCACGCTCGGATAGAAAAGTGGAAAGAGTGGGCACGTGAAGAAGGAGGTGTCGTAGAGTTCCAATATTGGGGTGAGCACGAACTTTGGGAGCGTCTCGGTAAGGAAGATCATCGCGGGCGTTACTTCTTCTGGTTTAACAAGGAGTTGTTCAGTAGACAATGGTTTGCCGACTTCGTTGCTGAAGGTATTGCGAACGCCGGGCCGCGCTATACGCCAGAAATTCACGTCGGGCTACCAATTGCTGACCTCTTCGAAGGCTTGGGGCGGACGACACCGTTCTACGCACATGTCAGTGAAGTATATGGGGAATTGAAGCGCGCATACTCGAAGGTACGGTTCGACTCTGACGGGACGCGGTTAGACAGCTTGCTCGCCAGCTTGAGCAAAGATGCGCTCCAGCTATTCCCGTTGCTGGAGCACGTTGAGGATTCAGGTATTAACCGTATTGACTTTGAGACCTCTGCCAAGCTCGCCTTCCAGATCAACGAAAAGGCTTGGGAGGCGGCTGAGTTTTTAGATGAGAAGCGGCGAACTAAGCCGGATGCTAAAGCGAACTCCGGTTCCACACAGCCTGCTCCGCGACAGCCAGATAGCGGTTATCAACGACACCTGTTGTCG
This sequence comes from Pyrinomonadaceae bacterium, assembly GCA_036382855.1. Classification (GTDB taxonomy): domain Bacteria; phylum Acidobacteriota; class Blastocatellia; order Pyrinomonadales; family Pyrinomonadaceae; genus DASVTR01. Next base: position 47,514 of record DASVPO010000007.1, read on the forward strand.
GAGCTAGCAAATCGAGCTGCGGAGTTAGGCCAGTTATGCAAAAGCACTAAATGTCGTCTTGCCAACGTCCCGGCACTCCTCCTCGTCGGCGACGCCGGGACGGGAAAGTCACACCTCTTCTGTGACGTGGCAAAGCGCAGAGTGGAGATGGGGCTGCCAACTGTGCTTCTACTGGGCGAAAACTTCTCTGAGGAGGAACCGTGGTCGCAGATTATAAAGATGCTCGGTTTGACCTGCGGCAGGGCGGAATTTCTTGGTGCTTTAGAGGCCTCTGCTCAGGCGGCTAACGCGAAAGCCCTTATCATGATCGATGCCCTTAATGAGGGTGAAGGTAAGACGCTATGGCGACGTCACTTCGCCGGTATCCTGACGGCCCTCTCTCGCTATCCCTGGATCAGTTTCGCCGTCAGCGTCCGCTCCTCTTATGAAAGCACAGTCATGCCGGAGGGCCTGTCATCTGAGAAGATTATCAGGCAGACGCACCCCGGGTTTGCTGACCACGAGTACCAAGCGACCACAACTTTCTTTGATTTCTACGGCATCAAAGCCCCTAGCGTTCCCTTACTCAATCCTGAATTCCAGAATCCACTATTCCTCAAGTTGTTCTGCAAGGGGTTACAGAACGCAGGCTATACGGAGCTACCGGCCGGGCTACAGGGAGTTACGGCGATCTTCGATTTCTTCATCGATTCAGTCAACAGGAAACTATCTGGGCCTAAGCTGCTCGATTTTGACCGCGCCTCCGATCTAGTGCAGAAAGCCGTCAACAGGCTTGTTGACGCCATGACGCGGAAAGGCGAGACGTGGTTGTCACGTGAAGAGGCGCAAGAAATCGTCAACGACCTCTTGCCGGGCAGAGGCTATGATAAGTCTCTCTTCAGGCATCTTCTTGCTGAAGGCGTCATTGCGGAGGACCGGGCACCAGTCGACTCTGACCGAGGAGGGTGGATCGACAGCGTGCATTTCTCGTATCAACGCCTCTCTGATCACCTGCTCATGAAGCGACTACTTGATGAGCACCTTGACGCCGAAGACCCGTGTATCGCTTTCGAGCCTGATCGCCAGTTAGGCGCACTGGTTAAAGATGAAGTCGCTTGCTGGCAGAATCGTGGGATAGTTGAAGCCCTCTGCATCCAACTTCCTGAGCGTACCGGCAGAGAACTATTCGACTGCGCCCCGCGATGTGCTGCTTGGCAGCCAGCACTTGAGGCTTTCGTCGAGAGCCTCATCTGGCGGCGCCCAAAAGCTATCGGTGACGCGACGTTAAGATATATAAACGAGCATGTCATACACTCGGAGGAACTGCATCATGAGTTCCTCGACGCCTTGCTGACAGTTGCTTCCAACCTGCAGCACCCATACAACGCTGACTTCTTGCACAGGCATCTAGAAGGCTTTTCGCTCCCAGACAGGGACGCGTGGTGGTCTATATACTTACATGAACGGTACACGAACAACGAGCACAGCGTCGTACATCGGTTGATAGATTGGGCTTGGTCTCCAACAGACAAGAGTCATATCCGAGACGAGTCAATACGACTCTACGCTACGGCGCTCTCGTGGTTCCTGACGACCTCAAACCGATTCACCCGTGACCGGGCGACTAAGGCCCTAGTCTCACTTTTAACTCCTCGCATTAGAGTGCTCAGGGATGTCTTGGCAAAGTTTCATGCAGTCAATGATCCATACGTCACCGAGCGCCTCTACGCGGTTGCTTACGGTTGCTCGATGCGAAGCACTGATGATGAAGCCATTGGCGAACTGGCTGCCGACATCTACCGGGCGATCTTCGAGGGCGGCTCACCGCCAGTACACATCTTGCTCCGCGACTACGCGCGCGGCGTGATCGAGCGTGCTTTATACTTGGGCATCGACCTGCAAATTGATGTTGACAAGGTTAGGCCACCTTACAACAGTGAATGGCCGGATGACATACCCTCAAAAGAGGAATTAGAGGGGAAGTACAACCCGAAGGGGCTTGGTCGTTCTGACGACGGAGTGGCCCAAGCCGAAATTGTCCACTCAGTGATGGGTTCTGAAGATTTCGCTAGGTACGTCATAGGAACTAACTGGGGGCACTTCGATTGGACTTCTCGACGTTTAGATGAGGCGGGACAACCCACGCGCCGCGAGATATACGAGCGGTTCATCTCTTCTTTAACAGACAGACAGAAAAAGGCGTTCGAGGAACTCGGCAACGTGCACGACAACTTCGACCGCTACCTTCGCATGGATGAACAACGGAGACGTGAGACTTTCGGCGAACAGTTGACGGAAGATCTCTTCAGGGAGGTGCTGGCGTATCTAGAAGGGCGTCTCCGCGCCACCTTGGGGAAGCGAAAACTTGCGACGTTTGAGGAGCACGTCAAAGCTTGCCTCGAAGACCCTCTCAGGTGCAGGAGTGATTATCACTTCGACCTATCCTTAGCGCAGCGCTGGATACTGCAACGAGTCTTCGACCTTGGATGGACGACGGATCGTTTCGGCCATTTCGACCGCTATGTTAACCGCTGGACGAATGACTACCGCACGGCGCACAAACCGGAGCGCATCGGTAAGAAATATCAGTGGATTGCCTTCCACGAGTTCCTAGCGCGGGCGGCTGATAATTTCGAGTACAGGGCGAACGAGTGGTCAGGGCAGGGAGAAAAATATGAAGGGCCGTGGCAGCCATCCGAGCGCGACATTGATCCCTCATGTTTGTTAAAGGCGACTGGACGTGAGGTGTGGAAGCAGCGCACAAACACCTGGTGGTTCCCCTTAGCCTATAAAGACTGGGGCAAAGATTGGAGCGGCGGCGAGCCCGACGATGATTGGCTTAGGAGAAGCGATGATGTGCCCCAAGTTGAATCTCTCATTGAAACTGTCAACCCGATAGATGGGTCTCGGTGGCTCACCCTCGACGGATATTATCAGTGGGAGCAGCTCCTGCCGATCGGCGAAGATCCGTCCGAGAATAGACGCAAGGAATTCTGGTATATCTTGAATAGCTACATCGTAAAAAGAGAGGATATTGATGTTGTATTCGAATGGGCGAAGGAGCAAGACTTCTTCGGTCGGTGGATGCCGGAATCACACGCGCTCCACCAAGTCTTTCTCGGCGAGTTCTTCTGGTCACCTGCCTATGAGTACCACAACATACCATATTTTCATCGCGATGGCTGGACGCGCGGTCATAGTGAGCGCATCCCGCGAGAGGTGCTTCTAACGAACGAAGAATATATGCGAGAGGACAAAGGATTTGATTGTTCGATGGACGAGGGTTATGTGATCAACCTTCCGACAAAGTGGATAGTAGACGGCATGGCTTTAAGATGGAACGGGAGCGACGGGCATTTCTTTGATCCTAGAGGAGATTTGGTCGCTTTCGACCCGTCCGTAAAGAATAAAGGGCCAGGTGCCTTACTGATTAACAAACAAAAGTTTCTCAAATTTCTGCGTGAAGCAGATTGCGATATTCTATGGACAGTGCTCGGAGAAAAAAGTGACTTCCACTACGGAATGCACGGGACTGATCGTTCGGGCCGTCTTATGATCAACGGAGCATATAGAATCTTGAACGGTGAAATCCATGGAGTCCGCACAGCGAAGTTCATCGAGGCGCGGTAATTATTGAACCGCCTACGACGTTTAACTAGGAGTTGCTCAATTGGCACAGCAAGTTAACAACCCTGGACTGAACGAAACCGAGAGGCTTGTCTTCGAACTCTGCACGAAATCATTCCTCTCTTTGTGGAGTTATGCCAATCCTCAGGGGAAGACGCCTGGTAAGGAGCTTTGCGACATACTCGTCGTATGTGAGCCGGACGTGATTATTTTCAGCGTCAAAGAAGTTATCTTTGCAGAAGAAGGCAATGAGGAGGTTAACCAAGCGCGGTGGTTTAAGCGCGCGATTGAGGACTCTGTGAAGCAGATTTATGGCGCGGAGCGTTGGCTCAACTCCGCATCGCACGTTATTAGGAAAGACGGAACGTCTGGGCTGCCGCTACCGACCCTAGCAGTGCGTCGGTTGCATCGAATCGCGGTAGCGTTAGGCGGGAAAGGTAAGGTCTGGAAATCATTCGGCGACTTCGGCAAAGGCTTTGTGCATGTCTTTGACGAGCGGTCGCTTGAAGTTGTGATGAGTGAACTTGATACCATCACTGACTTCATTAAATATCTGTAAAGACAAAGAAGACATGTACAGGAGCGGTACGCAGACTATCTTCAACGGCGGTGGTGAGGAAGATTTGTTGGCTCTCTACTTACACAACAATCGCCAGTTTCCGACTGACCCGGAATTAGGTGCACCGGATACGATAATTCTTGACGATGGCCTATGGGAGACTTTCAGGGCTAAACCGGAGTACTTACGCAAGAAGGAGGCAGATGTAGATAGTTACAACTGGGATAGGCTCGTCGAAATATACTGCCACGATGTCCTTAACGAGCATTTGGAAGTTGGCAGTTCACCCAGTGATCTTGAGATAGTCGCCCGAACCATGGCGCGGGAGAACAGATTCAACCGAAGATTTCTAGGAGGTGCATTCGCTGACTTCATGCAGCGCTCTGACCCGCGGACCCCGGAAGATCAAAGGGTAAGGTCACGTATGGCACCTTCTGCCTCTGGAGTGGTTTACGTATTCCTAACACGCCCTCATGGATACGAGCGAGATTTGAGGGCGAAGGAACTAGGGCTGCGCTGCTTCGTCGCCCGAGGGGTAAACCCACACAAGTACGATAATGTCATCGGGATCGCGACTGAAGAACCGGTCCGCGGGAAAGGCTTTACGCTAGATAGCTTCTTCTTATGGATGAAAGACTGGACGGAGGAGGATGAAAGAAAAAGCGAGCAGATACGGGAGGAACTGGATTACTTCAACAAACCCAGAGAAATTAGAAAGCATATAGATGAGTATCCGCCAGAATAAATGGAAGATTGATAGCCTATGAAGTCGCTTTGATTGTCTTAGTAGGCGCCTCTATTGATAAAAGCAAGTGCCCACGCTTAGTAATCGAACTAGGCGTGGGCATTAAATTGTCATAGGAAAATATAAATCCCTTTGAGGGGCTAAATCCTCTTTAGATAGCTTACCAATAAGCTTAAAAAGCGATTGATACGCTGAAAAGGCAATATGATCACATCAGAAGATAATTGCCCGATTAATAGAAACGGGTGGCCTGTAAATATTGCAAAAAGAGTCTTGATAACAATGTCGGTAATTTTAGTTAACAGTTGTCGGTAATTTTAGTTAACCGGACAGGGAATTATTTGACGAATATGCATCTTGGCTGCTATTTTATGCATCTATGCAAACAATATGCAAATCATTTGCATAAGTTAAGATGCTTAAAGAGACTAGACAGCACAAAATTTTGAGTTTGATTCGCGCACGTCGAATCGCGACGCAGGAAGAATTGACGGCGCTTCTGGAGCGCGCAGGGATGACGGCGACGCAATCGAGCGTCTCGCGCGATCTCTTGGAACTGGGAATTGTGAAGCATCACGGCTACTACTCGTTGCCGCGTGCGGAAAACGGTGCGGCGGCGCGCGGGCTTCTGAGTTTGGAGACAGCGGGCGATGTCCTGATTGTCGCAAGATGCGAGCCGGGGTTGGCATCGGCCGTCGCAGTTGAGATTGACCGTGCGGCGCTGGCAGAAGTGGCAGGCACAATCGCTGGCGAGGACACAATCTTTATCGCCGTCCGGGAGCACAAAGCGCAGCGCGCGGCAGTCAAAAAAATCTGGGAGATATTTGGATAGCACGGTTTTCAGTTACGAGTTTTCAGTAAAAGCAATTGGTCTTAACTGAAAACTGAAAACTCGTAACTGAAAACTCATAACTGGTTATGACAGAGAAGAAGATTAACAAAATCGTGCTGGCTTATTCGGGCGGGTTGGACACGAGCGTGATGCTGCGTTGGCTGAAGGAGCGTTACGGCTGCGAGGTGGTCTGCTATTGCGCGGATGTCGGGCAGGGCGAAGAGTTGAACGGACTTGAAGCGAAGGCGAGAGAGACGGGTGCGTCGAAGCTCTACGTGGAGGATTTACGGCAGGAGTTTGTCAGCGATTACGTCTGGACTGCCGTTAAAGCCAACGCGGTTTACGAGGGCGTCTATCTGCTCGGCACATCTCTGGCGCGGCCCGTGATTGCGAAGCGGCAGATAGAGATTGCGCGGCTTGAAGGCGCGGACGCAGTGGCCCACGGCGCGACGGGTAAGGGCAACGACCAGGTGCGTTTCGAGTTGACCTACTACGCACTTGAGCCTGACATCAAGGTCGTTGCGCCGTGGCGCGAGTGGGAGTTTAAGGGGCGCACGGATTTAATCGCTTACGCCAAAGAGCACAGCATTCCCGTGACGGCGACACACGCCAAGCCCTATTCGACCGACCGCAACCTGATGCACGTCTCCTACGAGGGCGGGATTCTGGAAGACCCCTGGCGAGAGCCGCCGCAGGATATTTTCCAGTTGACGAAATCAGTGGAAGAGGCGAGCGACGAAGCGGAGTATGTCGAGATAGGTTTTGAGATGGGTAATCCCGTTTCGATTAACGGCGAGCGTCTGGGCGCGGTAGCGCTGCTCGAATCGTTGAACCAGAAAGGCGGCGCGCACGGCATCGGTCGTGTTGATCTGGTGGAGAACCGTTTTGTCGGGATGAAGTCGCGCGGCGTTTACGAGACGCCGGGTGTGACCATCTTGCAGGCGGCGCATCGCGCGCTTGAATCCATCACACTCGACCGCGAGGTCTTGCGCCTGCGCGATTCGCTCGGCGTCAAATTTGCCGAGAGCGTCTATTACGGTTTCTGGTTTGCGCCGGAGTTTGAGTTGATGCGGAAGCTGATTGACGAGACGCAAAGCACTGTGACGGGCGACGTGCGGCTGAAACTCTACAAAGGCAACGCGATGGTGACGGGGCGACGCTCTCCGCGCTCTCTCTACAGCGAGAACCTTGCGACCTTCGAGGCAGACAATATTTACAACCAGCGCGATGCAGAAGGCTTCATCAAGCTCAACGCGCTGCGTTTGCGACTGAATGCATTTGGCGGAAAAGGGTAAGAGTGAAAAAGGAATAGGGCTTGAGTTTCAATTCAAGCGGCTTTCCTTTCCCCTCTTAACCTTTTCCCCTTTGACCCCTTACTTTGAGAGGTGGGCCATGTTGATGACAAAGAAAGTGGACGACATCTTCGCGACGACTGTTCTCATCGTCGAGGCAGACAAAATCGGCTCGGCGGCTTCATTGCTCGGTTTGTCGAAGACAATCGCGGTCGTTGAGGCTTGTGATAAGCCGCGCTCGGGCGACGTGGTCGTTGTGCGCGCCTTGACCGACAGCGCGACCTATAATCAGTTGGAGTTGGCTTCGGGTCGTCTCGCGAAGATTAATCCGGGCGACGTGCTGATTGGCGTTCTTGGCCGCAGGCGCGCGTTGAAGGGCTTTGTCGGCGATGTGCCGTTGAAGGTAAACGCGGGCGACCAACTGCACTTGCTGAACATGGGCGGCGTCATTGGTCATTGCACGGGCCATCATTCGAGCCTGAGCGATGCGATAAGGGTTGAAGTGATAGGGATGGCGTGTGATGAAAGCGGGCGGATTCAGAATATCGCTGACACGGCGCTCGAATTGCGCACGACGCTTTCCACGAGCGCGCCGCTCGTCATCGTTGCCGGGACGTGCATGAACAGCGGCAAGACTTACGCGGCCACGGAGCTTATCAAGCAGGCGACGCGCGCAGGCTTACGCGTGGCTGCGGCAAAGCTATCGGGCGTCGCTTGCCTGCGCGACACGCTCAACATGGCCGACCACGGAGCGATTGCGACCGCCAGCTTTCTCGATTGCGGACTGCCTTCGACGGTCGGCGCGGGCGACCTCTCGCCTGTTGCGAAGGCTCTCATCACGCGTTTGAACGAACATGCGCCAGACCTCATCGTCGTCGAACTAGGCGACGGCATTCTCGGCAGCTACTCCGTGGATTCCGTCTTCGACGATGCGCAACTGCGCGCTGCGACGGCCGCCGTCATCTTCTGCGCTTCCGATTATGTCGGCGCGTGGGGCGGCATAGAGTTGTTTCGCCGGCGCGGAATCGCGGTTGACGTGGTAGCTGGCTCCGTCACGGATTCGCAGATGGGTGAAGATTATATCGAGCAGGAATTCGGCGTGCCCGCAGGCAATGCGCGTAGAGACGGCACGCGGCTCTTCCAGCTTATAAGAGATAGGGTTTCGAGTTTCGAGCTAAAGGCTAAAGCTGCCTGAGCGGCTTGTTGAATTGCGAAAGGCAAGGTTGACGAGATGAACTCTAAACTCGACACCCAGAACTCGAAACTACGCATAGGCATCTTCGGTGGCTCAGGCTACGGCGGCGCGGAACTTCTACGTCTGCTCCTGCTGCACCCGCAGGCGGAGGTTGAGCTTGTCACAGCCAATGAACACGCGGGCAAACGAGTTGGCGATGTGCATCGTAATCTTTACGGCTTGACCGACTTGCGGTTCACGCTCGCGCCGGAAGATTTAGGAAGCCTGGGCCAACTCGATTGCATCTTTCTGGCGCTGCCGCACGGGCAGGCGCTTGAGATTGCGCCGCGCCTGCCGGAGCATGTGAAGGTGATTGATTTGTCGGGTGATTTTCGTCTGCGCGATAGCGTCGTCTTCAGGGAGCACTACGGGCGCGAGCACACGGCGATGGAAACGCAAGGAAAGTTTGTCTATGGCCTGACGGAGACGAATCGTGAGTCAATTAAGAGCGCACGTTTTATCAGCAACCCCGGCTGCTTTGCGACCGCGACGCTGCTCGGCCTCGCGCCGCTGGTCGCACATAATCTGCTGAGCGGTCGCGTCATCGTTGATGCCAAGACAGGCTCTTCCGGCTCCGGCGCGAAGCCCGCCGCCAACACGCACCACCCTCAGCGCATGAACTCTTTCTACGCCTACAAGCCTTTCACGCATCAACACGTCCCTGAAATCGAGCAGGAGTTGCGCGCTGTCGGTGATTGGTCCAGCGAGTTGGTGTTTATGACGCACAGCCTGCCGGTTGCGCGCGGCATCTTCGCTTCCATCTACGCGGAGACCAAAAGAGAGTTGACACTGGAAGAAGCGCGCGAAGTCTTCGCTGAGTTTTACGGCGACTCCTTCTTCGTGCGCATGGTCGAAGGCTCGCCGGACATTAACTGGGTGAAGACGACGAATTTTTGTGACATCGGGTTGGCAGCGCGCGCCTCTCAACTTGTAGTCTTCTCGGCCCTCGACAATCTGGTCAAGGGCGCAGCCGGACAGGCCGTGCAGAACATGAACCTGATGTTCGGGCTGGACGAAAGAAGCGGCCTCCTACTGACAGGCTCGAATCCATAAATGATGATGACGACTACTGGCGTAATGACATTTGATGAAGTAGTGCAGAGCGAAGACCGCTTTCAGTTGGCGACGTATAAGAAGATGCCGCTCGCGGCTGAGAGCGGGCGTGGCGTGTGGCTCTATGCGAGCGACGGCCAGCGCTATCTGGATTTGTACGGCGGGCATGCCGTGGCCGGCGTAGGGCATTGTCATCCTCACGTCGTCGCCGCGCTTCAGGAGCAGGCCGAGCGGCTGCTCTTTTATTCCAACCTGGTCTACTCCGATGTGAGAGCGCGTGCGGCAGAAAAACTCGTGGGCCTTGCGCCCGCATCCATCACAAAAGCCTTCTTCTGCAATTCGGGAACGGAAGCCAACGAGAACGCGATGCGGATGGCGAGAATGGCTACGGGGCGCGAGCGTATCATCAGCTTCGCGGGCGGCTTTCACGGGCGCACGGCCGATGCTATCAGCGCGACGGCGCTCGGCAAATACAGGGAGTTGGGGAAGCCAAACGTGCCGGGCCATCTGTTCGCGGAGTTTGGCGATGTGGAGAGCGTGCGCGCGTTGGCGGACGAAACGGTGGCTGCCGTCCTGCTTGAACCGATTCAATCAATGGCGGGCGTGCGTATGAGCGAGCCTCTGTTTTATCGTCAGCTTCGTGAGTTAACGACAGAGCGCGGGATGCTGCTGATATTTGACGAAGTGCAGACTGGTGTTGGACGCACGGGCAAATGGTTTTTCGCAGGGAGCGCTGCCGCGGGCCGTTGTGTGCCGGACATCATCACGCTGGCGAAGGCATTGGGGAGCGGCGTGCCCGTCGGCGCGTGTCTGGTTAACGACCGTGTGGCCGCTCACGTTAAAGAGAACGACCTCGGCACGACCTTCGGCGGCGGGATGCTGGCGATGGCTGCGGTCAATGCGACGCTGGAAGCGATTGAGATGGATGGGATGCTGTCGAACGTGAAGGAGGTCGAGAATTACCTGCGAGCGCGTCTGGCGGATGTTCCGAAAGTTGTGCGTGTGCGCGGCCTCGGTTTGCTGCTCGGCATAGAGCTTGAGGAGAAGGCCGCACCCGTTCATCAAGCGCTACTCAAGCGGCGCATTATCACCGGCACGTCGAGCGACGCGAACGTGCTCAGGCTGCTGCCGCCGCTCTGTTTGCAGCGTGAAGAGGTTGACATTTTCGTTGAAGCATTGAAAGAGGTAGTTTGAGATAGAGGACGATGGAAAAAGAGTAAAAAGGGAAACGGGGAAGAGGGAAAAGGAAGGCCGCTTGTCTTTCCCTTTACCCTTTTAACCCTTTCCCCTTTTTCCCATCTTTTCTAAACCATGCCGAAAGATTTTCTGACAACAGCGGACTGGACGCGACGAGAGCTTGAGGGCTTGATTGAGGCAGCGCGGCGTTGGAAGCGTGGCGATGCGTCGTCGAAGCCGCTGGCGGGACGCTCCGTTGCGCTCGTCTTTTTTAATCCGAGCTTGCGGACGCGTGCTTCGATGCAGGTCGGCATCTTCGAGATGGGCGGCAACGCCGTCATGCTTGAGCCGGGCGGGACGAGTTGGACGCTGGAACACCGCGAGGGCGTCGTGATGGACGGGGATAAGACGGAGCACGTCGCGGAGTTTGTGCGTGTGCTTGGGAGATATTGCGTCGGGATTGGCGTGCGCACGTTTGCGGCGTTGAAGGATTGGGAAAGTGAGAGGCTCGACCCCGTGCTCAATGCTTTCGCGCGTTATGCCGATGTGCCTGTCATCAATCTCGAATCGGCGATGCATCATCCGTGTCAGGCGCTCGCGGATATGATGACGATTCGAGAGAAACTTGGAGCGGGACGCAAACGCGTCGTGCTCACGTGGGCCTGGCATCCGAAGCCTTTGCCGATGGCTGTGCCGAACAGTTTCGCGCTGGCGGCTGCGCAGATGGGCCATGAGTTGGTCATCGCGCGTCCGAGCGGTTATGAGTTGGATGATGAACTGATGAACGAAGTCGAACGGCAGGCGGGCGCAAGCGGCGGAAGCTTGCGTGTGACGCGCAATATTGAGGAGGCTTTCGAGGGCGCTGAGGTTGTGTACGCGAAAAGCTGGGGCAGTCGTGACCATTACGGAGCGCCGCAGAGAGACATTGCAGAGCGTGCGCATCATCGCTCGAAATGGATCGTTGACGAGCAGAAGATGCGTCGTACAGCAAACGCCATCTTCATGCATTGCCTGCCCGTGCGTCGCAACGTCATCGTTACTGACGGCGTGATTGACTCTGCGGCCTCGGTCGTCGTTGACGAAGCGGAGAACCGGCTGCACGCGCAGAAGGCCGTTCTGGAAAAACTTTTAGCCTCTGGAGAATGAATGCAGAACGAGGTGACAAACGAGGCGAGGCTTGATTTGCTGCGCGAAGCTCTGCCCTACATACAGCGTTTCAAGGGCCGCACGTTCGTCGTCAAGTTTTCAGGCAAGGTGACGGAGGAGCGGGAGAATCTAGCGTCGCTGGCGGAAGAGCTGGCGCTCCTGCATCTGGTCGGGATACGCGTCTGCGTGGTGCATGGCGGCGGCAAGCAGTTGTCGGACCTTGCATCTTTGATGGGCGTTGAGCAGACGATTATCAACGGGCGGCGCGTGACGGACGATGCGACGCTGGAGATGGCGAAGATGATCTTCGCGGGCAAGATTAACACGGACATTCTGGCGGCGCTGCGCCAGAGGGGTGTGGAGGCTGTGGGGTTGTCGGGCGTTGACGGCAATATCGTACACGCCGAGCGGCGTCCGCCGCGAGAGGTCCTGAACCGCGCGACGGGCGAGCGCGAGCACGTTGATTTCGGACACGTCGGAGATGTCGTTGAAATAAACACGCGGCTGCTCTCCGTGCTGCTTGACGAAGGATACTTGCCTGTCATCTCTTCGCTCGGCGCAGACGCCGAAGGCACAGTCTTCAACATCAACGCAGACACGATTGCAGCGGAGATTGCCGTGCGTTTGCAGGCCGAGAAGCTGATACTGCTTTCGGACGTTGAAGGCATACGGCTGCGCGCGGAAGAGCCTGAGAGCAAGCTTTCAAAACTCACGGCCGACGAAGCGGAGGCGCTGGTGCGCGACGGCGCAGCGACGGGCGGCATGATTCCGAAGCTGCAAAGCATCACGGGCTTGCTGCGTCGCGGTGTGCGCAGCGCTCACATCATCAATGGTGGCCTGCGCAATGCGCTGCTGGCCGAAGTCTTCACGGATGAGGGGACTGGAACGATGATCGTCGCATAAGCGCAGTCTTCAGTTTTGAGTTTACCGTTTTCGGAAACGAGCGACCCGGATTGGCCGGACACTGGAAAACGAACATCGCCTTCGCAGAGGGATTGACAAGCCAACAAGCCTCGAATATTGTGCCTGCACGCTTTTATCTTCCACCTGAAAAGGAACTCCGCAATGATGAGAATGACAGGCAAGCTGCTTGTGCTGGCCCTCCTGCTGCTGACGATGTTGACACTGCCTGCGACGCGCGCTTCCTCGCTTCAAGAGAGCAGCGAAGGTGCACCGCGTGTGCGCATCACGACGCCCGTTAACAACGTCATACGCTACGGTCTCGGCCTGACCTTCATCGCCGGAACAGTCGAAGGCTCAAACGTCAAAGACGTTTTCGTCTCGATACGTCGCGTCGGCACAAACGAGGAATGGTCTGCGACGAAGAAGGGCGGGAGTTTCGTCAAAGGACCCACGGGCAAGTGGCTCAAGACGACGCTTGACGGCAACAACTGGTATGCGCCGACGAGCAAGTATAGCCTGCCGACTTTCGCAGACCTGCTGCCCGCGGGCACAGACGAGATGCGCTACATAGTCTATGCCTACGCGGTTGATCGCGAAGGGCGCAAATCAGAAGAAGAGGGCTCGATGTTTACGGTCAGGCGTTAGAAGTAGAGTTGTCTGATGAGCCAGCCGAGCGCAGCGGCCGTCACAAAGTACAGGACGCCGAAAAGTAGCAGCAGGAAGGTGAGCAGTTTGATGTCCGGCGGTTTTAGTAGATTAACGTCGGGATGCTTGATGATTTTAAGCTGCTCCGCGAGTTCGTTGATGTGCTTTTCCATCTTCTGCCACTTCATCCTTCCCCAGATAAACGTCACGCCGAGCGCAAGGCTCATCAGCAGCGAGAGAAAAAGCAGAACGCCGATGACAGCTTTGTTTATCTGTCCGCCAGCCGCGTAATAGATGGAGAGAATACCGCCAACCACAGCGTAGTAAACCGCGACCGACTTCAAGCCGTATTCGAGATAAAACTCGTAGAAATGTATATGGCGGTCATACTCCTTTTCCAGATTGGTTCTATCTTCCGGGCTAAGAAAAGAGGGAAGTATTCGGTCGGCGGGCTGTTCGAGAGCGTCCTTCGTGCTGCCTAGTGTTTGAACGGCAGGCGCTGTCTGCGTTGGCGCTGTCTGCGTCTCAACTATTTTCGGACTGCTGCCTGACGTTTGTTCTTCCGCCATCTTCACCCAACTCCATTTACGTGCTACTTACGGAGCATACGATACGCCGCGTGCGGGAGTCGGGTCAAAATATTTCTGAGACTGAAAATTCTGCACGGCGGTTAGTCGCAACAAAGCGTTGGCCGTGGCGTGTGGAAATTCGGATTGCCTTTGAGGAGGGCGATGATTTTATTCGGCGCGTTGCAGGTTTCTCGTTGATGTGCACCTTGATGAAACTAATCTCACGCAGTCGCAGGAGCAAGTCGGCCGGTTAGCATGTAGATGCCGGGCGGACTTGCTCCCATAATGTTTATCATCAAACTAAACGCAGAAGACGCCGCAAGGGCGCACCGCATGACACCCTGTCAGAAGGAAGAGCAGAAAGGCAGAGGTCAACAAAGTTCTCTCTCTTTTGTTTCGACTGCGCTTCTCTTTCCTGAGACGCGTCCTTGCAGCGTCTTCTGCGTTTAGTTCTTCACCCACCGCAACCTCAGCGCGAAATACGCTTCATGTAGAATAAACACCACGCCCGCTCATTTTGTGGCAAAAAAACGGGCGCGGCTTGAGAGCATCTCTCTCTGGCGAGCGCTCGTTTGATGTTGACGCGCTCGCTCAGACAAAACGACAATCATGCACGAATGACGACGCCTGAGGAAAATCGTGCGCGTGCGAGGACGAGCGCGTTTGCACACCGTTTGCTGAATGAATGGCGCAGGCTTGATGCGCCCGCGGAAGGCGCGTGCGTGATTGTCGCCGTCTCCGGCGGCGCAGACTCGACCGCACTGTTGCTCGCGCTCGACGAGTTAATCAAGACAGAGCGCCTGTCCGTGGAGTTAATCGTCGCGCATTTGGACCACGGTTTGCGCGGCCGCGCGGGACAGGCGGATGCCGCTTGGGTTGCAGAACTCGCTCGCAATCTGGGTTACGGAATCCGGCAGGGCGCGGTCGCGCTCGGGCAGCAGCCTGCGGCCGTCGCCGGCAATCTTGAACAGGCCGCGCGCCGCGCGCGTTATGAATTTCTTTCTGCGACCGCTCAGGCGTGCGAAGCGAGCGCCGTCCTGACGGCGCACACGATGGACGACCAGGCAGAGACAGTGCTGCTCAGGTTGTTGCGCGGCAGCGGCGCTGACGGACTCTGCGGCATACGTCCTGTCCGCACGCTCGAAGCCGGAAGCCGCGTCTTGCTGATCCGTCCGCTCTTGAGTTGGGCCAATCGCCTGCGCACGGAAGAGTATTGCAGCGAGCGGCGAATCGAGTTCAGAGTTGACGAGATGAACGATAACGAGACTTTCGCGCGCGTGCGTGTGCGAAAGCAGTTGCTTCCGCTCCTACAGCGCACGTTAAATACACGCGCCGTCGAAGCCCTCTCGCGCACGGCCGACCTACTATGCGAAGACGCCGCCGCTCTCAACGCCGCCGCCGCGCTGCTGCTCGATGAAGCCACCGTTCACACGCCGGACAACGAACAGCCGCCGCCGCTCCGCGTTAGTATTCTCGCGCCCGCCTTGCCAGCCTTGCGTCGTCGCGCCCTCAGGCAGTGGATAGCGGAGGCGCGCGGCGACCTGCGACGGCTTGAGATGGTGCACCTGCGGGCCGTAGAGAGCCTGCTTGATGGTGAGCGCGGCGGCCGCATCATCGAGTTGCCCGGCGGCGTAACCGTCTCACGTAAACGCTGGTTGCTGCGAATTCATCTGCCACCCGCACTGGGCTAAGAAGGGGAAAAGGGGAAAAGGTGAAGAGGGTAAAAGGAAGGCCGCTTGTCTTTCCCTTTACCCTTTTAACCATTTCCCCTTTTCCCCCTTGCTTCCGTCTCTCTGTGGCTCATGCTTTGGTTTGACGTTAAACAGAGGGCTGATTATTAAGTTGAAAAAGGCTGCGCCGCTGTCTACAATCGAATTTAGTAGCACCGCCGCGACTCTTCGCGTGCGGTTTTCGATTTGTTGGCTTCCCTTTAATGGAGGCGCTTGAAGATAGCAATGGCCGAACAGATTGTAGAAGTGCATAGTGCAGCCGAGATTGCAGAGCGCGTGCAGGCGCTCGCAGCCGAAATTGCCGCCGCTTACAAGGAACGCGAACTGACCATTCTCTGTGTTCTCGAAGACGGCTTCGTTTTTCTGGCCGATTTGCTGCGGAGCTTGAGCCTTTCGCCGCGCACCGTCTTCCTGCGCTACGACCACCAGTCGCTCGGCGGCCTACAGGATATTTCCTTCAGCACCCAAACCGACCTCACGCGGCGCGACGTACTTCTCGTCGAAGGCGTGCTCGATACGGGCGTCACGCAGGAGTATCTGCTCAAGCAACTGGGCGCACTCGGCGCAGCGAGCGTCAAGCTCTGTGTCTTGTTGGATAAGCCTGACCGCCGCCGCGTCCAGCTTGAGCCGGACTATCGTGCCTTCGAGACGCACGAGCCTTACGTCTTCGGCTACGGCCTCGGCTTTCAGGAGCGCTATCGCGAACTCCCTTTTCTAGGCACGTTTGCCCGGCCAGACGCCAAAGAAGGCTAAGAAACAGGCGATTTCGGGGATGCGAACCGGCTTCACCCGGAGCACAACGCAGACTGGGCTTGGGGCATCTTAAAACAGTGGCGAAAGACGAGAGCGACAATTAATGAAGATAAGTTACGGGCCGCAGGACAAAAGCCCATTTCCGGCTCGTCATTCATCACTCGTCACTTGTCACTGGATTAGGGTATGATGGGCATCGGAGGCAGGGAAACATTTTGAGTTCTACGGCAAGACAAATAATTTTCTGGTTGTTCATACTGGTCGGAGCGCTTCTTCTCTATCGCTTTTTCGCTAACCCGCAAGGCAAAAGCGCGCAGCAGCTTGACCAGGCGGCACTGGAATCCAAGATTGACAGCCGCGAGTTGCGGCAGCTTACCTTTAAACAGCAAGAGGCCGTCGCCACGGACCGCAACGGCAACGAGTTTCGCACGCCGCTGGCAAACGAGTTTCGCAAGGCGGAACTGATGAAGCGCGCCACCGAAAACGTTGACGGCAAACCCAAAGTTGACAAGGTCGAGGAAGACCCCGGCAGCAACAGCATGATCTGGGCCGCGCTCCTTAGCTGGGCTCCTATCCTGTTCATCGTCGGCATCTGGATTTTCATGTTGCGGCAGATGCAGTCTGGCGGCAACAAGGCACTCTCATTCGGCAAGTCTAGAGCGAAGCTCTTGAACAACCAGCAGAAGCGCGTCACGTTTAAGGATGTGGCTGGCGTCGAAGAGGCCAAAGAGGAGTTGCAGGAGATTATAGAGTTCCTCAAAGAGCCGCAGAAGTTTCAGAAACTTGGCGGGCGTATTCCGAAAGGCGTGCTGATGATGGGCCCGCCGGGAACGGGCAAGACCCTTCTCGCACGCGCCATCGCGGGCGAGGCCAACGTGCCCTTCTTCTCCATCAGTGGTTCCGACTTCGTTGAAATGTTCGTCGGCGTCGGCGCATCGCGCGTCCGCGACCTCTTCGAGCAGGGCAAGAAGAACGCGCCGTGCATCATCTTTATTGACGAGATTGACGCTGTCGGCCGTCATCGCGGAGCAGGCCTGGGCGGCGGACACGACGAGCGCGAGCAAACCCTTAATCAGTTGCTCGTCGAGATGGACGGATTCGAATCGAACGACGGCGTTATCCTGATTGCTTCGACCAACAGGCCCGACGTGCTGGACCCTGCGCTCTTGAGGCCCGGACGCTTCGACCGCCGCGTCGTCGTCTCCCGTCCTGATGTGCGCGGGCGCGAGGGCATTCTGAAAGTTCACACACGCAAGATTCCTCTGGGCGAAGACGTTGACATCTCCGTTATCGCGCGCGGCACACCCGGATTTACGGGCGCAGATCTCGCGAACCTCGTCAACGAGGCGGCGCTTAACGCTGCGCGTTATAACAAGAAACTGGTCGCGATGCCCGACTTTGAGTTGGCGAAAGACAAAGTGCTGATGGGCGCTGAGCGCAAGAGCATGGTCATCTCCAACGAAGAGAAGCGCATCACCGCCTATCACGAAGCGGGCCATACGCTCGTCGGCCTCAAAGTGCCGAACGCAGACCCCGTGCATAAGGTGACGATTATTCCGCGCGGCATGGCCTTAGGCGTCACACAGCAATTGCCTGAAGGCGACCGTCACAACTACTCTAAGGAGTATCTGCTGGGCCAGATTGCTATCCTGATGGGCGGGCGTATCGCTGAAGAAGTCTTCCTCGGCAATATCACGACCGGCGCATCCAACGACATCGAACGCGCGACCGAACTGGCGCGTGCGATGGTCTGCGAGTATGGCATGTCTGAACTTGGCCCACTCACCTTCGGCAAGAAGGAAGAGCAAATCTTCCTTGGTCGCGAGATAGCGCAGCACCGTGATTTTTCGGAAGACACTGCGATTAAGATAGATGAGCAAGTGAAGAAGATTATCTCGGAGCAGTATGGCCGGGCCAAGCAGATTATCGAAGATAATCGCGAGACGATGGTCAAGCTCTCCGAAACCTTGCTTGAACGCGAATCGCTCGACGGCGTGCAAATCAGGCGCATCGTCGCCGGACTTCCCTTGGACGACGATACACCGCCAGCTTCAAACGACGACGAGCGTCCGCAACTCAAAGAGCCGACTGTCAAGCCGTTGAAGCCCATCCTGCCGCCCATCACGGGCAGCAATCCGGCGACGGCCTGAGCCTGAAGTTAAAGGCGCAAGCTAGAAGGGCGAAAGTGAGGATGCTTCCTTTACTTTTGCCCTTTTCCTTTTTACTTTTGCCTCATGGAACGTGAGTGGAAATTGCCGCGCCACACCTTGCCTCTCGGCAAGCGCACGCTCGTCATGGGCATTATCAATCTGACGCCGGATAGTTTTAGCGCGGGCGGGCGGCAGTTCACGCGCAAGCGGGCCTGGGATCAAGCCGAATTGATGATTGAAAACGGCGTGGACATCATAGACATCGGCGGCGAATCCACACGGCCGGGAGCAAGTCAAGTTTCAGAAGAAGTAGAGATTCGTCGTGCCGAGAATTTTCTGAGCGCGATGATGGTCTTTAATAGCGAAGTCCCTTACTCGATTGACACCACGAAAGCATCGGTCGCACGCTTTGCGCTTAATCTGGGAGTCGAAATCGTCAACGACATTTCCGGCCTTCGTTTCGACCCTGCAATCGCAGATGCGGCGGCAGACCATCAGGCCGGGTTGATTTTGATGCACTCTCGCGGAACGTTTGAAACGATGCATCAACTAAAGCCCGTCAAAAACATTATGACGGAAGTTGCCAAAGGCTGGCGGAAGAGCATCAACGAAGCCGAACGTCGCGGCGTGAAGCGAGACAAGATAGTTCTTGACCCCGGCATCGGTTTTAGCAAGAGCCAGAAGCAGAACATCGAGTTGGTCGCCAAACTCGATGAACTGGCGCGAGAGTTTAGCGATTTCCCGTTGCTCGTCGGCACATCGCGTAAGTCTTTCATCGGACACCTGCTTAGCGGAGCGCCTGTTAATAAGCGCATACACGGCACAATGGCGACGGTCGCCGCTGCCGTCCTCGGCGGCGCGCAGATTATCCGCGTCCATGATGTGCGCGCGTGTGTCGAGACGGTGCGCGTGATAGATGCTATTAAAAAGCTCGCCCTGATAAAAACCCCCGCGCCCGGGCGTGTTGCTCAAAGATGACGATTATTCTTGAGACAGAACGACTGGTTTTGCGTACGTGGTCGCCGGACGACGCGGAAGAGGGTTTCAGGATTTGGAGTGACCCGGAAGTAATGCGTTATATCGGCACGGGCCAGCCGAACGCTGACATCGAACAGACGCGCGGCTGGCTCGGTCGCATGATGGCCCATCAGGAAAGTCACGGCTTCTGTTTCTGGGCCGTGGCGGAAAAGGAGACCGGCCGGTTAATAGGCAGTTGCGGCCTCGCCTATCAGCTTGATGGTGGGCTGCCCATAGAATTCGGCTATACTCTGGCACGCGACCGTTGGGGACGCGGGCTGGCGACTGAAGTTGCGGGCGCATGCCTGCAATACGTCTTTGAGAATTTCCCCTTAACGGAAATCGCAGCCAGCGTTGACGCGCGACACATTGCGTCGCAGCGCGTGCTGGAAAAGATCGGCTTTACTTACGAGCGGCAGGAACAACTCGAAAACGGACTTGACTTCTGGTACGTTGCGCGCCCGCGCGAAAGCTGAAAGCAGATTGTGTGTTGGAGAAAATTTTAAGATGACCTTGATGCGGAAAACCCTGAGCTTGACGGCGCTCGCAACGTTGCTGATTTTCGTCTCCGGCTTCAGAGAGTGCTATAAGCCTGTCACGAAAAACCAGTTGCCGACGCGTATACGCACCGTCGCCGTGCCTGCTTTCCAGAACAACGCGCTGCGCTACAAGATTGAATCGCGCTTTACGGAAGCCGTCATTAACGAGATCGTCAGGCGCGGGCGCGGGATTCGCGTGCAGGGCGAACGCGAGGGCGCTGATGCTGTGATTGACGGCGTCATCAAGAGCTTTACGTTCTCAGGCGTGCTGCTTGACGACCGCGGGCGTTCGCGTATTTTTGAAGTGACGATTACGGCCGCCGTCACCGTCCGCGACCAGACGGAAAACCGCGTCCTCTACGATAACCAGAACTACGTCTTTCGCGGCGAGTTTGAGTTTGCCAACGACCCGCGCTCCTACTTCAACGAAGAAGACCCGGCTGTGATGCGCATGGCGCGCAGCTTCGCAGAGTCAATCGTCTCCGTCCTCGTCAACGGCTTCGGCGTCAATCAAGAAAAATGAGCACACAGGCGCGCGAGGATTTACGCAAGGCTTTGAAGGCAGGGCGGATTGATCCGCTCTATCTGCTCTTCGGCGCGGAAAGCTACTTGCGCGATTTGGCCGCGCGCACCATTGCGGACGCTGTGCTGCGCGCAGCCCCTTTGCGCGAGTTTAACGAATCGAGCTTCAGCCTCGCGAGCGTGGATGTGCAGCAGGCGATTGCCGCCGCAGAGCAGTTGCCGATGATGACGGAGCGGAGAGTCGTGCGCGTGGCGGATTTCAGTCGCCTGCGCGAGTCGGACGAGGAAGCGCTCGCTCGTTATCTTGCACGCCCTGCGCCGTCGAGCGTCGTTATCTTCATCGCAGACGAACTGGACAAACGGCGCAAGCTGAGCAAGCAACTGCTTGACGCCTGCACGAGTGTGGAGTTTGCGCCGCTCAGCGACACGGAATTAGCGACGTGGGCCAAGTCGCGCCTGCGAGAATTAAAGGCTGAGACGGACGACCGTTCGCTGCACCAGTTGATCGCGCTCGTCGGCTCGGATGTGCGCACGCTCTCTAGCGAGTTGGAGAAACTGGCAGCGGCGGCGCTCCCCTCCGGGCGAATCACGATGGAGATGATAGACACGCTCGTCGGGCGTTCGCGCGTGCTCTCAAACTTCGAGTTGACAGACCATCTCATCGCGCGCAATCGCAGGCGTGCTTTGCAGACCTTGCAGCGCTTGCTCGACGACGGCGCGGAGCCTGTCATGCTCATCGGACTCATCGCGGGCAACTACCACCGGCTCGCGCTCGCCAAGGAATTGATGGCGCGCGGGGCTGCGAAGGAAGAGGTCTTCCGGCTGGTGGCGATGCCCTATAGCAAGCGCGAAGAGTTTCTTGCTACCGCGCGACGCTCTGAAGCCGCAGCGCTTGCGCGTAGCATCAAGCGCATCGCCGCCGCCGACCTCGCCATCAAGACTTCACAAGCCACTCCGCGTCTCCAACTCGAACTACTCGTCTGCGAGCTTTCAGCCTGAAAGCTTCGACTCTTAACAGTCTAGAAATCGAGTGGCTGCAAATCCGGCTCAACCCAGCCTTCTCTGGCGGCTGTTGAATTGATGAGAGGCTCGCTGTAGTAAGCATAGATGAGCCTGACATCGCCGCCGTCTTCGATGATCTTGTTCGCAATCAACACAAGGGGAAGCTCTCGCTCGTTTTGAGCGAGAAGAGCGCGCACCTTTCTGACCCAGAAGAGCGTGATTGTCTCGTGGTATTTGCGGCGGTCAACCTTGTAGTGGTCCAGAAATTTGTAAAGCCCTTCTCGCATACGTGCGGCAGCTTCCATCTCGGAGAATTTTGAGAGATACCAGAGAATGACGACGAGGTGTTCACGGTGCTTGAATTCGCCCGCCTGGAACGCGCAAGATTCAAAACGCCGGACGACTTCCTCTATCTCGTCTGCGCTTTTGAAAGGCTGAACGGGGTTGTTGATTTGACTCACGATTAGCCTCCTCACGGTGATGCAAAGGTGATGCAAAAAGGCGAGGCGGACTGAAACTATTTTCAGTCCGCCTCGCCTTTTGAAATCAATGAAGGGAGAGGTTACTTGGCGCTTGCCTGATTGACGCGCGCCGTCAGCCGCGATTTGTAACGCGCAGCCGCGTTGCGATGCAGCACACCCTTCTGCACGGCTTTATCAATTGTGGAAATGGTCGCGGGCAGCAGCGTCTGCAACTCGTCTGCCTGGCCCGCAGACATCGCTGCGCGCAGCCTTTTGATGGAAGTCCTAAGTCTTCCGCGGTTGCTCTTGTTGACCAGCCGTCGCTTCTCGCTCTGACGCACACGCTTTTCTGACGATTTATGATTAGGCATCCCGTTCTCCGTAAAAATCAGTTCTTAAATGATGCTTGCTTCCGCGTCCCACACAAAGAAGGCCGCTCACAGTGGGCTACAAGCACAAGCGAAAAAGTATAGGTGTGGGGCTTGGATGTGTCAAGGCGAGACGGCTTCGTTTGCGTTAACGTTTTGTTCAAACTTCTGCTGTTGACACTCGCGCGCGCGCTGTAGTAGCGTCCCATTCATAACATATGGAAGAGAACTTTCCCTGAGCCTCATCTGCCAGACCGCGCGGCCCTACAACTTCGCCCAACAGAAGGAGATTGCTAGACCTTTTGAAGAAAATCGAAATACCACCCAGAGGCTTGGAGACGCTCTTCGGCGTCCACGATCAGAACATCAAATATCTGGAATCGCTCCTCGATGTCCGCATCAACGCACGCGGGCAGGAGTTGACCGTTGACGGCGACCCGAAAGACGTTGAGACGGCCGAGCGTATCCTCGAAGATTTCGCAGCGCTCTTTACAGAAGGCAAGACCTTCACAGACAAAGAACTACGCGAAGCCTTCGCCCAGATCGCTGAAGACCGCGCCTATTCTTTGCGCGACTATTTCACAAAGGCGCGCTTTAACCCGACCGGCAAAAAGCAGGTCGCACCGAAATCCGCCAACCAGCGCCGCTACATCGAAGCCATACAGAACAAGGATGTGGTCTTCGGCGTCGGCGTCGCCGGAACGGGAAAGACTTACCTGGCTGTAGCGATGGCCGTGCAGGCGCTCATGCAAAAGCAGGTCAACCGCATCGTGCTCGCCCGCCCGGCAGTCGAAGCGGGAGAAAAGCTCGGCTTCCTGCCCGGCGATTTGCAGGACAAGGTTGACCCATACCTGCGCCCGCTCTACGACGCCCTCTTCGATTTGATTGACTACGAACGCGCGGCGAAGCTACTGGAAAAACGCATCATCGAAGTCGCGCCGCTCGCTTTCATGCGCGGAAGAGCGCAGCCCTTGCACAGCAAAGTTCTAACTCCGACGGGCTGGCGCGAAATGGGCAGCTTGAAAGTCGGCGATTTTGTCATCGGCTCAGATGGAAAACCGACTGTAATCCTCGGTGTTTTCCCGCAAGGCGAAAAATTAGTTTACCGTCTGACAATGACCGACGGAGCAAGCACGTTAGCCTGCGCCGAACATCTCTGGGCCGTTCGTACTGCTTCCGACAAACGACGAAGCAAACCTCTGCGTGTGTTGCAAACGCAGGAGATGATTGGCAATCTGCGTTGTTTTCATCAATATCGTTATGAATTACCTTTGCTATCTGCGCCGGTCGAGTGGGAGTTTCGCGAAACCCCGCTCGACCCCTATGCACTCGGATTACTGCTCGGCGATGGCTGCATCACAGATAAAACTTCGCCTGCATTTGCCACTTCCGACGTTGAGCTACTTTCATCTTTAGAACTCGCGCTCAGCGAGATGAGCCTTTCATTCCGGCGCAGATCCGCTATTGATTACGTCATCACAAATCCGGCGGCGGGCCGCGGCGGAAATGTTGTTCGTAATCCTTTGACGCAGGCGCTACGCGGATTGAAATTGGCCGGGACATACTCTGCGACCAAATTCATTCCCGGAGTTTATCTTTACAACAGCGCGGAAGTTCGCCTCTCTGTTCTGCAAGGATTGTTAGACACGGACGGCGGGCCTGTTGTTCAGGAAGGACGGACTTGTCGCATCCAGTACACCACCACCTCGCCACAACTTGCGGATGATGTCGTGTTTCTGGTGCGCTCGCTTGGAGGTGTGGCCTACTGTCGCAGGCGCAAAGCTGAGGGACGCCAGCCCGGTTTCGCCAATGGCAGAGAAGTCCCATACCGAAATGACGCCTTCGTCATGGATATACGCCTGCCAGGAGGGCTTGAGCCGTTTCGCCTCAAACGGAAAGCCGATATTTATCACGAGAGCGGTGGAGGCCGCCCCGTCCGTTTCATCAAAAGCATCGAAGCCGTCGGCGTGCAGGAAACGCAGTGTCTCAGCATTGCATCTCCCGACTCGCTCTACGTGACCGACGACTTTATCCTGACCCACAACACGCTTGCAGATGCCTTCATCATCTTGGACGAAGCGCAGAACACGACGGGCGAGCAGATGAAGATGTTTCTGACGCGCATCGGGTTCGGCTCGAAGGCCGTCATTACGGGCGACGTGACGCAGATTGACTTGCCGACCGGCAAGCGCAGCGGCCTCGTCGAAGCAGAGCGCGTGCTGGCAAACGTCGAGGGCATAGAGTTTATCTACTTCACCGAGAAGGATGTCGTCCGCCATCGTCTCGTCCAGATGATTATCAAGGCTTACGAGGCTCATTCGAGCAAGAGTAATATATAAAGCAGTGACGAGTGATGATTGACGAGTGACAAGTTAAAGATAATAACTTTTCTCTGGTTGCTCGTTTTTTCTTCTTGCTCGTCACTCGTCACTCGTTACTGTTTAATGATGATTGAGGTTGTCAACCGCCAGCGCAAAGTGAAGGTTGATTGCGAGCGTTGGCGAGCGTTTGCGGTGCGGGCCTTGGAGGTTGTGCCTGCGAGTGGTGCTGGCGTGACCGTTGCTTTTGTGTCGGACCGCCGGATGAGGGAGCTTAATGGGCGTTGGCGTGGGAAGGAGGGGACGACGGATGTGCTGTCGTTTCCGGCGGCGCAGGATGAGTTTGAGAAGGTGGAGGGCTTGCGGCTGGGCGACGTTGTGATTTCGGTTGAGCAGGCGGCGCGGCAGGCAGGGGAGCATGGGCTTGAGTTTGAGGAAGAGATTGCGCAGCTCATCCTTCATGGCTTGCTGCATCTGTGCGGCTATGACCACGAACGGGACGATGGCGAGATGAATAGATTGGAAGTGCGACTGCGTAGTCGTCTGGGTATATAATGGTGTGAAGTCTGTAGTCTGGCGTCTGAAGAGTTTAAAGTTTGCTTTGACTCTCCGAGAGGCCGGACTTTAGACTTTAGACTCTCTTATGGAACTCGAAATCGGGATCACCTGTCTGCTGCTCGTCGCGCTGACGTTTCTTGCCACGGTTGACATGGCCTTCGGCCAGTTGAGCGATGTCGGTTTGCGCCTGCTGATTAGCGAGGTAGAAGAACAACCGGCGGCGCGCTCGACCGCCTTCCTCAAGGAGATACTTGAGAATCGCCCGCGCTTCCGTTTCACCATCTCGGCGGCTGTGCAGATTATGCTCGTCGCCGTCTCTGTGCTCATCACTTCAATTTCGCTCAGGCTCTTTACACCATCCGTCACATTTTCGCAGACGCGTCTTGTGCTCGTCGCTCTCCTGGCAGGGCTGACGCTTGCGTTCATCTTCCGGCAGTTGATTCCGCGCCTGATTACGCTGCGCAATCCCGAAGGCATACTGCTGCTCTCGCTTCCGCTGGTGCGCCCCTTTTACAGACTGTTGTCGTTTGCCGCAGACCCCTTGCACAGGCTCTTCGACCGCATGCGGCGCGAGCGGCCCGTGCCGGAGAAAGGTTTGGACGAGGAAGAGGAAGATGGCAACGATGATATACAGGCGTTGATTGAGGTCGGTGAAGAAGAGGGGATTCTGGAAGGCGAAGAAGCCGAACGCATCCATTCGATTATAGAGTTTGGCGACACGCGCGTTAATGAGGTGATGACGCCGCGCACGGAAATCGTCGCGCTGCCGATTACGGCGACCGTGCGCGAGGCGCGCGACATAATGATTGAGTCTAAATACTCTCGCCTGCCAGTCTATCGTGAGCAGATTGATAACATAGAGGGCTTGATTTACGTGCGCGACCTTCTGCAATGCTGGCCCGAATGTCGTGAGGATGAGACCATCGCTTCGCTCTTGCGCATGGTCTATTTCGTTCCCGAAACGAAGGCGGTCGCAGACCTCCTGGAAGAGATGCAGAAGGCACACGTTCAACTGGCGATTGTGATTGACGAGTATGGCGGCATCGCTGGCCTCGTCACGGTTGAGGACATACTGGAAGAGATCGTCGGCGAGATTGAAGACGAGGATATTGAACACGAAGAGATAATCGAGATTGTCGAAGGCGACAACGGCTATTACGATGTCTTGGGCTCAACCGAAATCGCTAAAATCGAGCGCCTCTTCGATATGGAGATTGAAGACGACGACTTTACGACCATCGCCGGTCTTGTCATCAGCGAATCCGGCTACGTGCCGCGCGCGGGCGCGCATCTGACCCTGCGCGGCCTCGACGTAGAAGTGCTTGAAGCTGACGACCGGCGCATCAATCGCCTGCGACTGCGCCGCGCCGAAGAAAGCAAGGCGCAAGAGCAAGGATGAAGGACGCAAGGATGACTCATGAAAGCGTGGCTGCTCAAGATGAGTGGTCACGCTTTCATTCTTCCTCGCCGGACTTAAACCTGCTCGGCTTGAGTCTTCTGTGGTAATCTTTTCGACACCAAAGGCTCTTGAATTATTTTGCGGAATCTGTCTCAGCATATACATCCTTCGCAGACGGCCCAGACGTGTGAAGCGTGCGGCGCGACGTTTCATTGCGGCGTGCTTGATTCGAGTTGCTGGTGCGAGGATGTGAAGTTAAACGAGGACGTGCGTGCGGAGTTGCGCGTGCGCTACGAGCGTTGTTTGTGTCCCGCATGTTTGGAGCGTTTTGCTGAAGTTGAAAGGGGAACGGTCGGAAAAATCAATGGCTAAAAAGAGAAGCAAATTTCTACACGGCAAGCGCATTGACCCGCGGCCTATCACGCGTGAGATGACGCTCGCTGACCTTGTTGATGAAGCGTTTGTCGCTTACAACGGAGCGCGGCTGCGCGAAGCGTGCCAGCTTTTTACGCAGAAGATGCTGGAGCCGGATGTGACGGTCGGCGTCTCGCTAACGGGCGCGCTGACGCCCGCCGGACTCGGTATCTCCGCCTTGATCCCTTTAATTCAAGCGGGCTTCATTGACTGGATTATCTCGACGGGCGCGAACCTTTATCACGATACACACTTCGGCATCGGCCTTGCGCTCCATCAGGGCAACGCGCAGGTTTCGGACATAGCCCTGCGCGAGGAAGAGGTCGTACGCATCTACGACATCTTTTTCGACTACTCTGTGCTGCTCGATACAGACTCCTTCTTCCGCCAGATTATTCAATCGGACGAATTTCAAAAGCCTATGTCAACGGCGGAGTTTCATTATCTCTGCGGGCGCTATGTGCGCGAGCGTGAGCGCAAGCTTGGGCTGGAAAACAAGTCGCTGCTGGCTGCGGCCTACGAATACGGCGTGCCGATTTACACGTCAAGCCCCGGCGATTCTTCCATCGGGATGAACGTCGCGGCCAAGGCCCTTCAGGGAAACAAGCTGTCGTTTGACCCTTCGCTCGATGTCAACGAGACGGCGGCAATCGTTCTGGCGGGCAAGCGCGGCGCGATTCACGGGCGCGGCGATAAGGGAAAGAAGCACGGCGGCAAATCAGCCGTCTTTATCTTAGGCGGCGGCAGTCCTAAAAATTTCATGCTCCAGACAGAGCCGCAGATACAGGAAGTGCTCGGCATAGACGAGCGCGGCCACGACTACTTTTTGCAGGTCACGGATGCGCGGCCCGACACAGGGGGCTTGAGCGGTGCGACGCCGGGCGAGGCCGTCTCGTGGGGTAAGGTTGATCCTGACCGCTTGCCGGATGCGGTCGTCTGTTATGTTGATTCAACGGTGGCGCTGCCGCTCATAACCGCGTATGCTCTCGCCAGACACGAGCCGCGCGAGCCGAAGCGCCTCTACGAGCGACGCGACGAGTTTATGGACTTGCTAAAGTCGGAATACGAAAAATCGAAAAGAAGGTGAAAAGAAGTGATGAGTGATGAGTAATGAGTGATGAGTGAAACACTCTTTCTTTTTACTCATCACTCATTACTCATCACTTAACTTCCGGGGAGAGCTATGGGGAAAAAGATAACGGACGAACAGCCGCGCGTTTATTTCGATTGCTCGAAGTGTCCGGCTTATTGTTGTTCAATCTACGAGCGTGTGCAGGTGACGAAGCGCGACCTTAACCGTCTGGCTAGATATTTCGGCGTTAGCGTGGAGACGGCCGAGAGACGCTACACGAAGATTCACAAGGAGAGCGGCGAGCGCATACTGCGGCGTAAGAAGGATGTTATCTTTGAAGAGGCGTGCCAGTTTCTTAACCCTGAGACGCGCAGCTGCGGAATCTATCATGCGCGCCCGGAAGTCTGCCGCGAATACCCTGACCGCTCGCGCTGCTCCTATTACGACCTGATTCAGTTTGAACGGCGGCAGCAGGATGACGAAAACGTTCTGCCGCTCATCCAGATTACCTTCCGCGAGGTCAAGAAGAAGACTGTCCACGACGAAAACGGGAGCGAGAGAATCTGGGAGTGGAAGCAAAAACAGTGATGAGTAATGAGTGATGAGTAATGAGTAACAGAAAGAAGTTTTCTACTCATCACTCATTACTCATCACTTCCTTTAGGAGGTTTAAGAAGATGAATGAGTTTCTGTCGAGAATGATTGGGCGGAAGATTGATATTTTTTGCGGCGGGGCGTCGAGCCTGCGCGGCGAGGTGCTGAAGGTCGAGGGCGGCGTGCTGTACCTGAAGGACGACGACGATATGACGTGCTACGTGGCTATTGATAAGATTGCAGTCGTCTGGGAGGCGCGCGACCCCGAGCATCGCGCGGGCTTCGTTTCCGGCCATCTCAATAATCGCTGACGACGCGCGCAGAGAAAACTTTGAGGCCGCCGCGCTTTTCATCAAGAGCGCAGGCGGCCTCTTTATCTTTTCGGAAATCGTGTGCGAGAGCTATTCGGCCATTTCGAGCGAGGCGAGCGGCACGCGGCGGAAGCCGTCAATGCGGCTCAGCCAGTATTTGTTGAAGGGCGCATAGACGACGCCGTGGCGGCGCGAGGCATGATAGAAACCGTTTGCATCAGCGACGATGCCGACGTGCGTCAGGCCGCTGAAGAAGACGAGCGTGCCGAACTGAAACTTTTCATCTTCGCGCGCGGGCTGGAAGGTGGCCCACAGGTGACGCGCGCTGACGCGCGTGAAGTTAATGCCAATCTCGTTGAAGCTGCTCCAGACGAAGCCCGAACAATCGAAGACGTGCGGGCCGGATGCGCCCCAGACATAACGCGAGCCGAGCCGCGAATCAATCGCGCTCATCAAGGTCTGGTTGAAGCGCAGCGTGCTTGAGGAGGCCATGCGCTCCGCAGACTTGATGGCTGCGGGCGATGCTTCCGAAATAATCTGGAAATCGTTGACGAGAGTTGAGTCGCCGTTGAACTTGCTGACGGTCGTGACCTGACGCGGACGTTCAAGGGAGGTTTGCGCGCTGGCGCTGGTGCTCATCAAGCTGAGTGCGAAGCACGCCACAAGCGCGCAGGGGAACAGTTTTTTAAAAATCATAGACGGGGATTAATCGTCTCCTTCTTCAGTTTGTTTCTTGCTTTAGGGAATTACAGGCTTGAGGGGGCACTACCTAACCACAAAGCCAGTCTATCGGGCAGAGTCGCATATTACAAGAGGCAATGTGACCGTTTCGTGACAAGGCACTAAGAGCTTATGTGAGACGGATTAAAAGGGGTCAGGCGAGCGTCGTTCGGTTGGAATCCGTGTGAAGCATGATAGTACAGACGTTCCATGACAAAACACTATCGGTCATTCTGCTACGACCATTTGCGGTAAATCGTGGCATTTTTTCCTTGTAGCGTGATAGCATCGCGGCGCTAGGGGAGGAACGCAAACTATGTTGTTTGTCGAAAGCAGGACTACTGAGAGCACAATTGACCAGCGTTTGCGTCTTGCTTTGCTTGAAAGGCTGCAAGAAGAGCGCGGGCTTGTGCCTCTAATTCGCTCGACGCGACTGCGCTGCTACGAGACGGCGCTGCTCGGCGCAGAACGCGTGGACGAGTTGGAGCAGTCGCTTGCCGCATCATCATCAGCCGAAGAAGACTCGGCTTACGTTCGCGGCGACCTCTTCTGCTTTGAAGAGTTTGTTCTCTTTCTCATTTTTGACGATGAGAAGGGCGCTCGAAGGGGCACGCGCGCCGGAATCGTTTACGAGGCGGAGATGACGGACGCACACAAAGAGCTTGATGCTTTTTGTCGTAACGTGGGCGAAGCTTTGAACGCGGTGCGCGGAAGCCTTGATGGCTACGTGTTGGAGACAATCGAGTGGCGGCAATGCGGGCCGGACGAGATGCCAGGGTTTGAGGGCTTCAGTGCTGGCAGTGAAACTGATGTTGAGGCTGGCGTGGAGACGCAAACTACGCGTGAAGCGTCTAGAGCCGCGGAGGTGTTGGAAGAAACGGGCGCGCGCAAGCTCTTGCGGCGCATTAGGGAAGCGCATGCTGACGGAAGCGTGCCCGATTTGCTGTCAAGCCTGAAGGGTAAGACGGAGACCGAGGCGCTGATGAGAAGGCTGGCGGAAGTTGGGCTGCTGCGGCGTGAAGTGGTCATCAGTTGTCGTCAGAGCGGTCGCTCTCTGTTTCGCCTGCCGTCGCCGGATGCGCTTCCCGTGATTACGACGAGCAATGCTATCTGTAGCGAGTGTGGCGCGAATATAGCGGACGAGAAGATAGACGAACTCGTCGTGCCGACAGACGTTGCCGCGACGCTGCTTGAAGACGGCTCCTGGCTCAACAGCCGTCTGCGCTCGTCGCTCTTGCAACTGGGCGTCCCTCAGGAACAGATTATCAATGGGCCAATCTCCGTAGACGGCGAGGCATACATGATGGTGCGCGTTTGCCATGAGCCGTTTCTCTTCGTCTTGAAGGATGGCGACGTGACCGGCGCACACGCGCGCCATGCGCTCGGCAAGCAAAATGAGACGGAAGCCCCGCACCTGATCGTCGTCGCGACGGGGAAGATTCAGGACGATGCGCGCACACGCCTTCGCGAGCATGCGCGCCGCCGTTCACGCAGCGGAAGCCTCGTCGAAGTGCTCCTGATTGAAACGGTCGAGACAGCTTCAGGAGAGTTGCAGCAGGCTTTCGAGCGCGTCTCTATGCGTGCGGTCGCAGAGGAATTGTCCGCGCTCGACGCAAGCCTCGGCCTAGGCGTCGGCCAGATGCTCGCCGCGCGCTTTCGCCTGATGCGGCGCTCCGACGGGCTGAAAGACATTGCCGCTCCGGCCGTCGGCGCACTCAACGCAAGCCTCTGAAAAGAAAGTCGGAATGATGAACGCGGAACGATGAACGACAGACAAGCTGCTTTACAGTTCATCGTTCCGCGTTCCTACTTTCGCGTTTTCGTTCACTGTGGCTGCCCACAGTGGCCGACTGGGCGCTGTACAATGCAAAGCTTCTGGGCTGGAGCGTCTAATCGGCGGCATAGGAGGTGCCACTAGATGAGTTCAGAAAAAAATGGAAATGTTTTTAATGCCGGGTTTGCGTTGGCCGTCGCGCTGGTGCTCTCTTCAATCGTGATGGCGTGGGCCTACACGCATTCGAAAAAGAGCGAGCAGACCGTGACGGTGACAGGCTCGGCTCGCAAACGTATTAAGTCAGACCTTGTTATCTGGCGTGCGGGCGTCTCGTATCAGGCCCCGCAACTCTCGGAAGCTTACAAAGCGCTATCGGACAACATCCCGCGCGTCAAACAGTATGTGCTTTCCAAGGGCGTCTCGGAAGACCAGATCACGATTTCGTCCATCTCTTCCACGACCTTGCATGAGAAGGACGACGAAGGCAACGAGAGCGCGCGGATTTCGGGCTACTCTTTACGACAGGAATTACTCGTCAGGTCAAACGACGTGGACAAGATTGAAAGACTGGCGCGCGAAGCGACCGAGTTGATTAATCAGGGAATTCTGCTCGAATCCGGCTCGCCGGAGTACTACTATACGAAGATCGCGGATTTGAAAATCGAGATGCTGGCCGAGGCAGCGAAGGATGCGAAGGTGCGCGCACAGCAGATTGCTTCAAGCACGGGGAGTTCTATCGGCAGCGTGCGCTCGGCCAGAATGGGCGTCCTGCAAATCACCGCGGCCGATTCAAACGAGGTTTCCGATTCGGGCATGAACGATACGTCATCGCTCGACAAAGACATCACGGCGGTCGTCAACGTCAGCTTCGCTGTTGACTAACGGGCGGTCCGTAAGCAACTTAACCATCAGAAACAAGAGCGGCGCGTTAGCTATCAGGCTGGCGCGCCGCTCTTCTTAGCTTGCATTTTTACCATTTGACTTACCGTTCCTATCTTCGCTGATATACCTCTCCAGCACGCCGATGAATGCCTCAAGCTTTTCCTCCGTATGCCTGTGTGCATCCAGCATGGCGGCAAGAACCTCATTGACGTGAGCTTGCGTTCGTGTCATCTCTTCCATGCTGGTTTCGAGACGGGAGACTCTCTCTTCAACCTGTTGCTGCTGCGCTGCATATTGAGCCTGCTGCTCTAGAATAAACTGTTGAGTTGATGCAGACTGAGCTTGTTGCTCTAAAATAAACTGCATCGTCTTTTCGAGTTCTTCATTCGTCATTTTTGATTTAACCTGCTGTCGGATGGATAAGCCTTCCAGTTAAGTTTAGCTAAAGTATCTGTAGATACAAAGGGACATTTTGCAGACAGGAATCAGGGCGGCTGCATCAAAAGCTACACTCAATCTTTCATTCACCTCATCTTCAAGCTTTGGGGTGATTTTGCTTGTAATGTTGTGGAGAGTCCGGCTGATGAGTTGAGGCCCGCGCGAAAAATTGTTGACAACCGGGAGGCGCGCGGGCGAATCTTACGGTGCGTCTGCCCGTTCCCGTAAGAAGCTAGAGGAGCTGATACCCCTTATGAAAAGAAGCCCGGTTCGCCTGTCTTTACTTCTCTCCCTGCTGTTTTTAACGTCCTTGAGCGCGCAAGCGCAAACGCCTGGGTCAACGCCCGCAGGCACGCGCCCGCGCACCGTCACGGGCGGCCAACCACAGCAGAGCGCGACGCCGACGCCCGCCGAGCGTCCGGTCGCGACGACCAACTCTCAGCAGAGCGCGCCTGCGAGCGCAGCGCCGCAGATCTTCCCGACGCCTTCCGCATCGCTGCCCGTCAGTGTGCCGGTCAGGCCGCTCGCGCAGCCGCTCTCGATGAACAGGATACGCGCACGCATCACGGAGGCCGAGCGTTTGTTCAAAACGCGCGCCGTGCCGACGGCGATGTCGTCCGCTTCATTGCAGACGGTGACGCTGGCCGTCTTTGACCCCGATAGCTCGCATGTTCTGACGTTGCCGCTGCCGAAGTCTATCTTTCTCAAGAAGGGTTCGGAGGCTGCGCTGCCGTCCGCTGCAGGCAGCATGTTGCAGGTACGCATCGTGCGCGCCAACGGCGTCAATACGGCCGTCGTCGTTTCCGACAGTACGGGGCGACAACTCGTGCCGCTCGTCGTTGAATATCCTATTGAGCGCAACGGTTATTTTCGCGAGATGGCCTATTACACGTCGGCGCATCCGGCCCTGCTCTCGCCTGAAGTCGTCAAGACGGGTGAGACTTACGTGCGCACGATGCTGGATCTGGCTGCGAAGCGACTGCGCGACAAGGGCGTTGTGATAAAGCCAGAACTGATTGACATGGCCGAGCGCCTGTGCATCGTAGAGCATGTTGACCACATCCGTTTTCGTGTCGAGAATCGCCGCGCGCTCTACGAGGAGATTTTCGCGCTCTATGCCTTAAACGAGTTGGACACGTATCGCTACTCTGTGAGCACGGCCGGAGCAGGCGGCATGGTGCAGATGATTCCGTCAACCTACCAGATGATTCGACGCGAGCATCCGGGCATCGGCCTCAACCCCGATTTCGTCAACGGGATGCGCAACCACGGCAACGCGCTCGAAGCGATGCTGCTCTACATAGACGACACCTGGAAACTGCTCGCCTCAAACGAGGACGTGATGTACGCCTTGAACGCCAAACTCGCCACGCTGCCGGAACTACTCGCCGCCGGATACAACTCAAACCCTGCGCGGCTCGGCGGCTACATTCGTCGCGGCGGCGCAGGCTGGCGCACGCTCATCCCGCGCGAGACGCAGATGTATTTGCAAATCCTCTCGTCCGTCGAATCGCTCGTCCCCATGAAACGCCGCGCTTCATAAGACATGCGAAGGCACAAAGCAAGAGGGATGATGAGAAGCAACGCTCTCATCATCCCTCTTGCTTTGTGTGTTGCTTAGTCGCCGTATTGCAACCGCCCGCTGAGAGGTTCATCTGTGAGCGGTTCGTCGTCGCGTGCGGCGTCGGCGTATTGCAGTTTGTAGAGACGCCAGTAGAGGCCGCGCTGTGCGAGTAGTTGTTGATGAGAGCCTAGCTCGCGTATTTCGCCGTGGTGCATGACGATGATGCGGTCGGCGCGTTGAATCGTCGAGAGACGGTGCGCGACGATGAGAGACGTGCGGTTCATCATCACACGCCCGATGGCCTGCTGTATGAGTTGTTCGGTCTCGGTGTCAATCGAACTGGTCGCTTCGTCCAGAATCAGAAGCGCGGGGTCGAACGCAAGCGCGCGTGCAAACGAGATTAACTGCTTTTGTCCGACGGAGAGGCCCGCGCCGCGTTCTCTGACAATCGCTTGATAGCCCTCCGGCAAACGCTTGATGAACTGCTCTGCGCGGACTTCACGCGCCGCCCATTCGACGCGCTCCGTCTTTATCTCCTCGCGCCCCAGGCGAATGTTGCTCTCGATTGTGCCGCTGAAGAGAAACACGTCTTGCAGCACGACTGCGAAATTCTCGCGTAGTGATTGCAAATCCCACTCGCGCACGTCCACGCCGTCCAAGAGGATGCGCCCGCGCTGCACGTCGTAGAAGCGCATTAGTAGATTCGTGATGGTCGTCTTGCCTGAACCCGTATGGCCCACGAGCGCGATTGATTGGCCCGGCTCAACCGTAAACGAAACGTCCTTCAGCACCCACTCGTCTTCGTTATAAGCAAACCACACGTTTTCAAATTCGATGCGCCCGGCGGCGCGCCCCTGCTTCTTTGGCTCTTCGGGCGACGTGACGAGGATGGGCAAGTCGAGCGTCTTGAAGATGCGGTGCGAGGCGACGACTGCGGCTTGCAGCACGTTGTACTTGTCGGAAATATCGCGTATGGGCTGGAAGAGTTGCTGCGAATATTGAATGAAGGCGACAAGCGCGCCGAGCGACAAAGCACCACCCATCACGCGCCAGCCGCCGTACCAGATAATTAGAGCGATGCCGACCGCGCCGATAAAATCCACGAGCGGGAAGAAGACCGCGTAGTAGAAGATGGTTTCGATATTGGCGTTGCGGTGGTCGTCATTGATTTCGTGAAACTGACGACGCGATTTCTCTTCGCCGTTGAAAATCTGCACGGTCTGCGCGCCAGATAGATGCTCCTGCAAGAAGGCGTTGATGCGAGCGATGCGCGTCCGCACGCGGTCGTAGCCGCGACGCGCGTGCTTGCGAAACCAGTTGGTCGCTCCAAATAACAGGGGAACGGTGACGAGCGTGATGAGCGTCAAGCGCCAGTCCATCCAGAGCATCATCCCGACGATGGCGAAAATCATTACCAGATCGCCGAGCAGGTCAATGATGCCGGATGTGAAAAGCTCGTTGAGCGCGTCAACGTCCGATGTCAACCGCGTCATAATGCGGCCGACGGGGTTGCGGTCGTAGTAGGCCACCTCCTGCCGTTGAAGTTTGTGGTAAAGCTCGCGCCGTAGGTCGAACATCACGCGTTGGCCCACCGTGTTGAGCAGCACTTCCTGAAAGTAGGAGAGCAGGAAACGGAAGAACAGCAAGAGCACAAGCGCCAGCGCCAGCCATTTCAAGCCGCTAAACTTGTTCGGGTCCGATTGCCCCGGAATGATGTACCAATCAATGGCCCACTGCGTGAACTTCGGTTGCAGGATGCCGAGCAGGTTGAGCACCAGCGTGAAAAGCAGCGCAGGAACGAGCGAGCGCACGTAAGGACGCAGGTAGCCGAAGAGACGGCGCGCTACGCGGAAGTCGTACGTCTTGCCGATGGCTTCTTCTTCGTGAAATTGTTTGACTGCTGTCGCCATGTTTCCTTAAATCGTTAAATCGTCCGTCGCGCCGGAGCTTCAAATCCTTTTTCCGTTGGCAGCGTTTAAGAGATCGCCGCGGCGCGGCATGTTGAGCATAAAGCCGACGAGGGCTATGAGAAACAGAAAATAATAATAGGGGTCGCTGGTCGTGAAACGCAGCAACAGCCCGCATAGCGCCGCAGCCTCGCAGAGCGCAAACGCGAGGATGTAGGCGCTCGAAATGGCTTGCGGGCGCTGTTGCTCGATAGCACGCGCAACCATTTTTTGCCGGAGGAAGATGGAGACGAGCGCCGTGAATGTGCCAAGCGCCGTCAGTGCTATCACGAGCACGCGATTGTAGGGCAGCGACGCAGGTGACGGCCCGACGAGAGCCGCCAAGACGGCGAAGAGAGCGATGTTCACGAGAAACGCTCCCCACAGAATCCACAGCGTTAGATGACGCTGCTGCGAATTGCCTTCACGCGCATTGTCCGGCTGCATGGTGAACCTTACTCCTTTAGCTCGCCGCCAGTTCTTCTTCTAACAACTGGCGCTCGTAAAGCGCGGCATACTCGCCGCGAGCCGCAATCAGTTCGTCGTGCGTGCCGCGCTCTATGATGCGTCCCTCGTCGAGCACGCAGATTAAATCCGCGTCGCGCACGGTCGAGATGCGATGCGAGATGATGATGCTCGTGCGGTCGCGCATCACGCCACGCAGTTGTGCCAGAATCTTCTCCTCCGTGTAGGTATCAACGGCCGAAAGCGCGTCGTCGAGAATCAGTATCTTCGGCTGTCGCGCGACCGCACGCGCAATCGCCGTGCGTTGTTTCTGCCCGCCCGAAAGCGTTATGCCGCGCTCTCCGACGAGCGTTTCAAAGCCGTTGGGAAAGCTGCGTATGTCTTCAGTCAGTCCTGCGATTTCAGCAGCCCATTCGACCTCCGCCGCTTCAGCCTTTTCGACGCCGAAGGCTATGTTTTCCGCGAGCGTGTCGCTGAAGAGAAATGTCTCCTGCGGAACGTAGCCGATTGAAGCGCGCAACTGCGCGAGCGTGTAATCCTCAACCGGGAGGTCGTCTATTAAGACACTGCCCGGCGGCGCTTCCATCAATCGCGGGATGAGATTGGCGAGCGTTGATTTGCCGCTGCCCGTGCGCCCGACAAACGCGACCGTTTGCCCGGCCTCAATCAAGAGGTTGACATCCTTCAAGACAGGCTCTTCATCGGTCGGGCGATAACGGAAGGTCAGGTCGCGAAACTCTATGCGTCCAGTGATGGGCGGCTTCGTCGTGACGTGCGGCGCGTCTGTTATCTCAGGCTTGATGGCGAAGATGGCGTTCATGCGTTTGAGGCTCGCCGTGCCGCGCTGGTATAGATTGACGACGTAGCCGATGGCGATGAGCGGCCAGATGAGTCGCGTCAGGTAGAGATTGAAGGAGGTAAACTCACCGACGGTGATTTCGCCGCGCAGGGCTAAAGTTCCGCCGTACCAGATGATGAGCGCGAAGCCAGCGCCGATGAGAAACTGCATGAGCGGACGCATGACGGCGCTGATGCGCACGAGACTCATGTTGCGCTCTGCATACTGCCGGTTCAGATGCTCGAAAGCTTTAATCTCAGAGCCTTCCTGAGCGTAGGCGCGAATGACGCGCACGCCGTTGAAGCTCTCCTGCGCACGCGCCGTTATTTGCCCGAAAAAATCCTGAATCGTTCCGAAACGCAGGTGCACCTGCTGGCCGAAGTATTTGACCGTTAACGAAACGAGAGGCATCGTCACGAAGAGCAGCAGGGTGAGGCGCACGCTGATTCTCAACATCAACGGCAAGACGATGATGACGATGAAGGCCGTTTGCAGCGTGTACATGATCATCGGCCCTGCGAGTTGGCGCACGGCCGCAA
Organism: Pyrinomonadaceae bacterium; assembly: GCA_036382855.1. Classification (GTDB taxonomy): domain Bacteria; phylum Acidobacteriota; class Blastocatellia; order Pyrinomonadales; family Pyrinomonadaceae; genus DASVTR01. Next base: position 85,648 of record DASVPO010000007.1, read on the forward strand.
GGTCGTTGGTCGCACGCGCCATCAAATCGCCCGTTCGATACTCCTGAAAAAATGAGAGCGGTTGGTCAACAAGATGCGCGTAGAAATCGCGGCGCAGGTCGTATTCGATGTGGCGCGACATGCCAATCAGGATGCGCCGCTGTAGGAAGAGGAAGAGGCCGCTGGTGAGGCTGATGCCGAGCACAAGGAGCGCGTAGCGCGTCAGCTTGGCCCACGTCAGTTCCAACCTCAGATCGTCAACCGCACGGCCCACAACCAGCGGAATCAAGAGCGCGAAGATGACGGAAGCGACGATGCAGAGAATGCCCGTCACGAGCGATTTACGGTAGGGACGGAAGTAGCGTGCAAATTTTTTCAGATCATCCATAAACGAACCCTACAGACCGGCAAGCACACGCCACACGCACACTGAAAGCATCTGCGAAATTAGCGCTGATGCTTCTATGATGCGCGATTTCTGCGCGCGACGCAAAGAGGCAGGCAGTCTTCAGGCCCGGAAAGGATGAGTTGGAAACTCGACGAAAGTGTGCGGCGGCTTGAAGCGGAGGAAGGAGTGGGGATTCAGGCGGAGTTATTTAAGAATGGAAGAGTTGCAGTTTAAGAGGTTCACAGGTAGAGCGGAACGTCCAGCTCTTCTTCAGGGTCGCTGACATCTATGACCGCTACGGGTTGAGCGTTGACGGTCTGCGCGCTGAAGTCCTGCGCGGCCTCGACCGGGACATCCTCATTAGCAGCATCCTCTTTAACGTCTTCCTCAACACCCTCTTCTAGATTAATCGCTTCTTCGTTCATGCCGCCGCTTGTATCGGAGGCGACGCAGACGCAGTTGCGCCCGGAATGTTTCGCCTGATAAAGCGCGCGGTCGGCCGTTACGACCAGCGTGCTGCGGGAGGTGGCATGGAGCGGAAACGTGGCGACGCCGAAGGAGGCCGTGATGTGTCCGATGGAGGGCACTTCCATGCTCTCTATGCGCGCACGCAGCCGCTCGGCGACGATGCTCGCGCCGTCTAAGCCAGCCTGCGGAAGAATAATCGCAAACTCTTCGCCGCCGTAGCGGGCCGCCGTGTCCACACCGCGCAATTCCTCGCGCAAGCCGTCGGCCAGCATCCTGAGCGCGATGTCGCCGGCGTCGTGCCCGTAGGTGTCGTTGACGGCTTTGAAGTTGTCTAGGTCAAGCAGGATAAGAGAGAGCGATTGGCGCATGCGCATCGCCAGTTGCATGTCTCGCTCAAGCTGCATCTCGAAGGAGCGGCGATTGACGCAGCCCGTCAGCGCGTCTGTCAAAGCCTGCTGCTGCAACTGCGCGAAGAGACGCGCGTGGTTGACGGCGACTGTCACCTGATCAGACACGGTGCGCAGCAACAATACTTCGTTTTCCTGCCAGACGCGCGTCGAGTCATCAGAGCGAACCATCAACACGCCGTTGAAGCGCTCCTGGTAGATGAGCGGCACAACGGCCAGCGGACGTATCGGCTGCGACTCATGTATGTCGGATTCGCCGCGTCCGTCGAGCACGTAGTTCTTATAACGGCCTGCAAGGCGAGAGGTGTAAGCGTCCAGATCGCCCATCAATTCGAGCTCTTCCGCGTTGTCATTGCCGACGCGGTCGCGGAAGTAGCAATGCGTCAAAGCGGGCTGGCCCGTCTCGCCTTCGACGCGCAGAGCGCAATGCTGCACGTTGAGCGCACGCCCTACTTCGTCAACGGTCGTCTGCAAAATGCTGTCCAGCTTGAGCGAACTGCGGATGGCCGTGGCGATGCGGTTGATGGCGATTTCGCGACCGGCCTGTTCTTGAAGCAGCCGCGCGAGCTTGGTCGTGACGCTGACGGTCAGTTGCAGGGATGTCGCCTTCGGCATGGAGGTCTTGACGGCTGTCGCAAAGGCCGTCGCCTGATAGTGGCCTTCGGCTGTGACGCGAGCCATCAGATATTCAAGCGCCGAGTAGACGATGTCAGGCTCGAAGCTCCAGATAACTTCGTCGCCCGCAGCTTCGTCCGTCTCATTCTCGTTTGGCATCGTCGCAATCAGTGCGGAGAAGCGCGCGTCTGCGATGACGACGAAACGCTCGGCCACCTTCTGCGAAGACGTGCGCTTCAAAAGCACCGGCTCGCGGTCCTGATCCTTAACGCGCAGAGGGAGTTCGTTGAGCGCATCTTCGCCGTCCACGAAGAAGAAGGCACGGTTGGCCGCGCGCCCGACTTCGCGCACACGCGCCAGATCGCGCAACGTACGCTCTTCCATCAGCGGCAGACTCTCGATCACCAGCGCAGACAAATTATTTTCCAGCACCACGTCTTCGAAATAACGGTGAAGCTGCGAAATCGTCTGCTCCGCACAACGAACAGGAATAAGCTGTCGCGGGTGCTGTGAAAGCAATGCTTGGTAGAGGGAATACATGCGAATCGGGTGGTGGCCTGTGCGCGGTCGTCTGGGAAGAACCAAAAGAAGCCATGACTGCCGTGCGGCTGGCAGTCGAGTCAAACTCATTTTGGCATGGTTTAACTTTTTTGTCTACAACTTTTGAATTATCTGCCGGAAGTCGCTTGCAAATTTTTTGTCAACCGCAGATAAGTGGTAAGTGCTGTAGCTACAAGAGCTTCCGTTTCGTCAAAAACGTCAACGGAAATGACCAGCACCCGTCGCCCGGCGCGAAGGACACGGGCGCGGGCCACGGCACGACCCTCTATCAGGGGACGCAAATAGTGTATGGTGAGGTCAACGGTGGTCGTCGCCTCGCCGGATTCGAGCAGCGTCATGGCCGCAAAAGCCGCCGCGCTGTCTATCAGCGAGGCCGTGACGCCGCCATGCAGCAGCCCTCCGTTTCGCTTCAGCGCGTCACGCAAGGGGAGATAAATAGTGGCTGCGCCGGGCTCAAGTTCTCCGAGTTCAAGGCCGAGGAGATGTGCGAAAGGCACTTGCGCAAACGAGCCATGGAGGCGCTCTTTCAACTCATCGGTCAAAGGGGCAGCCTGCTTCATGTGCGGTAAGTGTCTCCTGCATCAACAGGCTCAACGATGACGGCCGTGCCGTAGGCCAGCACTTCCGTCACGCCGCTGGTAATCTCCGTCGTGTCGTAGCGCGCGCCGATGATGGCGTTAGCTCCGAGTTCCGTTGCGTGTTGAATCATAATCTCGAAGGCATCGGCGCGTGTCTGCTCGCAGAGGCGCGTCCAAGCGGTGATGTTGCCGCCGACGAGGCTCTGAAAGGCCGCGCCGATGTTGACGAAGACGTTGCGCGAGCGGACGACGATGCCGCGCACTACGCCTAACTGTCTGGTGACGCGAAAACCCGTCAAGTCGAAGGCGGTCGTCACCATGTGATGCGCGACGGAATAACGCGGCGGGCTGATGTCGTAGGGAGCACGCGGCTCAAGGGGATTGTTGTTCATGAAGTTTTTCCTTTAAGGAAAGAGGAATCAGTCAGCGAAGAGGCTGGGCTGGTCTTCTTCTGGAGAGCGCGAATGTTCATCCTCGTCGGGCGTAAAGCGATAGCGGCTCAAATCGCAGCGGCCGCGTGCATTAAACTCAATGCCTTCGGCTTCGAGCATGCGTTGCTGTTTGTCCGGCGGGAGGATGACGCGCCCCGTCGAGCAAGCGCCCTGCGAATTGATGACGCGCTGCCACGGGACGGTCTCTTCGTCGGCCGCGTGCATCACGTAGCCGACTGTGCGTGGCGTGTATCCTTCGCCAAGCATGTCTGCAATCTGCCCGTAGGTCATCACGCGGCCCGCAGGGATGCGCCGCACAATTTCATAAACGCGCTCGCGGTAGCCCGTTGTTTGTTGTTCAGCCTGACTGGCTTCGGTCACGCGCCGTTTGCCGCCTGAGTTTTTGTCTGTTCCGACCATCGCTTTTTGCAGGTGGTTTGATGAGCGCGCCACCATTCGCGCCATTCCGCAATGCTGCGCTCGCGTTCGTCCTGCGAAGCCGCAGGCTGAAAGCTGAGTCAGGTATTGGTCGCATCGCGCAGGCACATCTCGGCCAGAAAACGCGTGCGTAAATGAGGGCTCGATAGTTGTTCTATCAGAGCCGGGATTGAAAGCTGTGCCATGCGCCTGCGCGCTTCTGCAAACTCTTTACGTCTCATTTGAAGTTAATCCAGCGTGCGTAGGATGGCGCGTGCCGGAGCGCCGTCGCCCGCGCCGCCCGTTATTTTTAAGGGCAGACAAATCAACTCGTATGGGCCGGCCGCGATTTCCCGCAAATCGAGTCCTTCGATGATGACAACGCCGCTTGCGAGCAAAACATCGTGTGTCTCGAAGCGCTCTGGCTTGAAGGCTTCGACCGAAAGGTAGTCTATGCCGACAAGCCGCACGCCATTTTCAACGAGCAGTCGTGCGGCGTCGGGCGCAAGGTACGTATAGTCGTTACGAAAGCCCGCTTGAGGGTTGGCCCAGAAACTACTGTTGCGCGTCTTGAAGAGCAAGCGCGTTGCGCCGCGCAGCTTGTCCTTAGATAGATGGCTGACGTTTATAACGCGCACGTCTTCCGGCATCTCCAGCACAAGCGCTTCTCCGACGAGCACATCGAGCGGCATCATTTCGACGCGGGATGCGCCCTCGATGAAGTGTGCGGGCGCGTCAACATGCGTGGCCGTGTGTGCGCCCATGCGGAGCAGCGTGACGTTTGCGGCATCGCCTTTTTTGATTCCCGCCCACGCCGAAATCTCGATGCCGGGGTCGCCTGGATACGTCGGCGTCTGCCCGTTAATCGCCACGCTCACATCATAAATGCGCATGGGCGGCATGATAAAGGCAAAAGGTAAAAGTAAAAAGGTAAAAGGAAGGCCGCACATCAGTTTTTATTAAATCGGCTGTCCCACACTTTTAACTTTCACCTTTTGCCTTTTACCTTTCCGGGGGCGGCGCGTTAAAGTAAAGACTGCTGGAAACAACTGCCAAAGATGAATTGTTCGAGTGACATGGGATTGAGCAGGGCGCGTACGCTCACTTCGGCTTCGAGCGAGAGTGTGCTGCGGCGTCTTCGTGAGATTGTTGGCGCGGAGCACGTCATCGTTGATGCGCTGAAGGTTGAGCCGTATGGGCAGGATGCTGTGAAGGAGAAGTTTCCGCCGGAGGCAGTTCTGCTGCCGCGAGATGCGGATGAGGTGGCGGCTATCCTGCGGCTGGCTAATGAGGCGCGCTTTCCTGTGACGGCGCGCGGCGGCGGCGTCGGTTATACGGGCGGCGCTGTGCCCGTCGAGGGCGGAGTCGTCATCGGCACAGACCGCATGAACCACATCAGGGAGGTTAACGCGGACGACCTTTATGTAGTCACAGAACCGGGCGTGACGACCTACGCGCTGCAACAAGCGGTCGAGGCGCAGGGACTTTTTTATCCGCCCGACCCTGCTTCTTATAAGGATTCATTCATCGGCGGCAACATCGCGGAGAACGCCGGCGGGATGCGCTCTGCGAAGTATGGCGTGACGAAGCATTATGTGCTGGGCCTTGAAGTCGTGACGCCGACGGGCGAGATTGTTAAGACAGGTGGGCGCACAAGTAAGAACGTCGTCGGCTTTGATTTGACGGGACTGATGTGCGGCTCCGAAGGGATGCTCGGCATTATCACGGAAGCCACGCTGAAGCTCATCCCGCTGCCGGAAGCGACGCGCACCGTTCGCGCTACCTTCCGAACGATGAAAGAAGCCTGCGCTGCGGTCGCTCGTTTCTCGCGAGCGAGGGTCGTGCCGGTCGCCATCGAAGTGCTCGACCGCAACGCCATCGCGGCCGTCGAATCGCAGTATGCGTTCGGGCTGGCGAAAGACGCGGGCGCGCTGCTTATCGTTTCCGTTGACGGCTCAACCCCTGAAGTCGAACGCACGTCGCGTCTCGTCGAAGACGTGCTCAAAGATGCGGGCGGCTTCGATTTAATACGCGCAGAGACGCGCGAGGCCGAAGACAAGCTGTGGGACGTGCGGCGCGCGCTTTCGCCAGCGATTAAAAGATTCGGGACGCTGAAGTTTAACGAAGACGTGGTTGTGCCGCGCTCGCGCGTGCCGGAACTGGTAGAGCTTGTCGAAGAGATTGGCAAACGCTACAACACCTTCGTCGTCAACTTCGGTCATGCGGGCGACGGAAATATTCACGTCAATTTTATGTGCGACCGTGATGACAGGGAGGCTGTTAGGCGTGCGCGTGCATGCGTGCGCGAGACGTTCGCAGTGGCCGTCGCGCTCGGCGGCACAATCAGCGGCGAGCACGGCATAGGCTACGTTAAAGCGCCCTATCTTGACATGGCCGTTAATGCGCCGACCATCGAGATGATGAAGCGTATTAAGCGTGCGCTTGACCCTCTGGGGATTCTGAATCCGGGTAAAATGTTCAAGACGGGAGAAGCCGTTTAAGGTTGGTGACGGAGAAGATGCAGCAACGCCGGCGCTGCATTTCTGCATCTTCTGTTTTAACCAACACCTAAAACTCTTCCCCGCTTTTTATATGTTGAAGACGCTGATCGAACTGCAACGCTTGAAGGGATTGGAGCGCACGGGCTGGATGCTGCGCGGGATTGCGCAGGGCGCTGAATCCGTCGCGGCTCATTCCTATGGCGTGGCGGTGGCGGCGATGCTGCTGGCCGACGAGTTACAGTCGCGCGGCGTTGAGGTTAAGATGGAGCGCTTGTTGCGTGTTGCGCTGCTGCATGATTGGGCCGAGGCGCGCGTAGGGGATTTGCCGCGCACGGCCAGCGATTATTTCGGCGCGGAGGCGAGGAAGCGTGCGGAGCGTGCGGCATTTGATGATATTGTCGGCGGGACGCAAGAGGCTGCGGCCGCTCGTTATAGAGAGCTTCACGAAGAGTATGAGGAGCGCTTGAGTTTGGAAGCGCGGCTGGTGAAGGCGGCCGATGTGATTGACCTGCTTGTGCAAACGCTGGCGTTTGAGCGGGCTGGCGTGCGCGGGCTGGATGAATTCTGGGAAGGAGTCTTGGAGCGCGATTTTCTTTTGGAGGGCGTTGCCGCGGAGGTCGTGGGCCAGGTGTTGCGCGAACTCGTTGCGGCGCGGCGAGAAGTATTGAAAGCGGGGGCTGAGTGAAAGTTTATCTACTGCCTCTTGAAGACGAGGAGTGTCTTTTTTATTCAGAGGGGCCGGAAGTTACGGACGAGGCTGAGGCGGCAGCGCCGGAGCGCGGTGGTGTGCGCGGCTGGGCCGAACGGAAGTACAAGAGCTTGCAGGCGGTGCTGAATGAATCGGAGAGCGGGGTGGGCCTGCGCATGCGGCGAGCATGGGAGTGGTTGCAGCAGCGCACAGCGCCGGACGAGCCTCTGCTCAGGTCTTTGCGCAGCGCGAAGCTGATAGAGCTTGTGCATCCGTCGTCATTAAACGAGGAGGAGGTGCGCGAGCGTTGGAAGTGTTATTTGTCGAGCCGCAGCCGCAGGCACACGTTCTGGCTGGTGGTTAACGCGGCCGTTTCGCCTGTGACGCTTTTGCTTGCGCCCGTGCCGGGGCCGAATGTCATCGGCTACTGGTTCGTCTATCGAGCGGTCTGCCATTTGCTGGCAAGACTCGGCATCCGCAACGCGCGCAGCGAAGCAGTGATAACTGAACTTCAAGCGTCGAGCGTGATGGATGGAACATTTACTGCGGCAGACGACGAGCGCGTCGGCCGCGTCGAAGCCAGCTTCGGCCTGAAAGGGTTGGGCGCTTATCTGGAGCGCGTCAACGCCAAACGCGACAGCGAGAGCGCCGCGCGCCTGTCTGCTTCCAAAGGTGTGCTGCCGGAGAATTAGGCTGCGCGGGCTGTTGCGGCGAGTTGGCTGCGGGGCGTGTGTTGACGACGGCGTTGACAATGATTGACACGGTTTGTTAGCTTGCAATACTTTATTTTTACCGATTATCGTCCGATTCATATGAGACAATCGCGTGGTTGTCACGTTCTGTTGATGCAAAATTTTTCGCTTGTGCAGAGAAAACCGTCGGTGGGCCGTGCTGCGTGGCTGTTGCTGCTGTTGGGCAGCCTGTTTTTGACGAGTGGTTGTGCGGCCCTGTTCGGCGTCAAGCAGCAGGTCAAAGTGCCGCCGCTTCTGACGCCGCTTGCCAATGCCAGCACGCCGCAACTGATTGCCGAAGTCAATCGTCTGGCAGCGGTGCGCAGCTTGCGCGGCAAGATTGACATACAGTTTCAAGACACATCGTTTGCCGAAAGCGGGCTGGCGGAAAAGTATCGCACAGCCGACGGGACCGTCTATCTACAGCGGCCCGGACAGATTTACCTGAAGATTCAAGCGCCGTTTGTCGGGACGAACATCGCTGAAATGACTTCGGACGGCGAGCACTTCCGCGTCGCCGTGTTGCAGGGCGACGAGAAGTTCCGTCGTTTTGTGCGCGGGACGAACAGCGCGCAGTACAAGCAGTTGCCCGTTAACGGCGATGCGCCGGGCAAGCCGGATAAAAAGAGCAAGGGGATGAACGAGAAGCGCACGGTCAGCGTGCTCTCTAATCTGCGTCCGCAGCATTTCACGGATGCGCTCCTGATTCGACCCATCCAGCCGCGCGACGAATCAGGGCTCGTCTACGCGCGCAGCGAAGCTTACGAAGAAGAGGCAGACACGCGCCCGCGCGCGCGAAAGGGAGCGCGCATCGTCCGCGGCTATTACCTGCTCGATGAATTAGCGCCGGGCGGCGAATCGGGTGCGCGGCTGCTGCGCCGTTTCTGGTTCGACCGCGTCGGCGGAATCAGGCTGGCGCGGCTGCAAACCTACGACAAAGATGGGTCGCTGATGACGGATGTCGTCTACACGGAGCCGAAAGGCTTCGGTGAAACGGGCAGCATGGCGATGCCTTCGCGCATAGACATCACACGCCCGCAAGACCTCTACAAACTCAGCGTCACATATCAATCGCCGGAGGCGGTCGTCATTGACAGACCCTACGACCCGGCCGTCTTCGTTCTTGAGAACAAGTGGCAACTGCCCGAAGTTGACCTAGACGTTAAGAACAGTGACAAGTGATGAGTGAAGAGTGACAAGCGAAAGACGAAGGCTCAGGATTCGTAGCTTGCCACTCATCTCTTGCTCGTCACTCGTCACTTATCACTCGTCACTGCTTTAAGATGGATAATCTCATCGCAGCAAATATCAGGCAGCGCCCGGTTCGCTCTCTTGTGAGTGTGGCCGGGGTGGCGCTCGGTGTAGCGCTGGTGATGCTGTTTACGGGGCTGTCGCGCGGCATGTCGAACGATTTGCAGCGCCGCTCGCAGAATGTCCGCGCGGAGATTATCTTTACGCGTCCCGGCGCGATGGATTCGTTGACGAGTTCGACGGCGAATTTGAGCACGAAGTATGCGGAGATGTTGCGGGGAGTTGAAGGCGTGGCGGCGACCGTGCCCGTTATTCGTTATGTCTCGCAGAGCAATCGCGGCTTCGGCTTCGAGCAGATAGAGGGTGTTGACTGGACGCCGTTTGCCGAGATGAACGAGATGCGGATCGTTGAGGGCCATGCGCCTGAGGCGGCCGACGAAGTTGTCGTTGACGAAACTAAGGCGCGCAACAGCGGGCTTGCGGTCGGAAGCATTTTGAAACTCTTCGGCGATAAGCCGTATCGCGTCGCGGGCATCTATGCGCCCGAATCCGGCGCACGCGTCAAGATGTCTTTGAGCGCGATGCAGGAGGCGCTTGAATCTCCGGGCAAGTGCCAGTACATTCTGGTCAAGTGTAAGGAGGGTGCGAGCGAGCAGACGGTTGCCGAGCGCATCAGGGAGGCCCTGCCTGATAACAAGATTCAGTTTACGCGCGAGGTCTTCACCAGCATCGAAAAGAGCATTCCTTATCTAAACACTTTCCTGCGTGTGCTGGTCGCGCTCGCAGCACTGGTGAGCGCGCTCGTCGTCATGCTCGCGATGTACACGACCATCACAGAGCGCACGCGCGAGATAGGCATCCTGAAGGCAATGGGCGCATCGCGCGGCTACATTATCGGGGTAATAGAAAAAGAGGCGCTGCTCATTAGCGCGCTCGGCCTCATCGTCGGCTTCGCGGTCGCGATGCTGGGCGGATACCTGATTCATCGCGCCTACGGACTCGTCTTCGAGTACGGCTGGCGCTGGGCCGTCGTCGCCGCTCTGATTGGCCTCGTCGGCGGCGCGCTCGGTGCGCTCTACCCTGCGATTCGCGCGGCCAATCTGGACGCAGTCAACGCGCTCTCCTACGAGTGAAGGGTAATCAGTAATGAGTAATGAGTGATGAGTAAAAGATTGAAAACAGCTTAGCGCTCGTCGCTCGTCGCTTGAAAATGAAAACTATCTTAAAAGCAGAGAATCTGGAAAAGGTTTATCGCATCGGGCGCGTGGATGTGCCTGCGTTGCGCGGCGTCTCGCTGGAGGTGCAGGAGGGCGAGTTTCTGGCGATTATGGGCCCATCGGGGTGCGGCAAATCAACGATGCTGCATCTGCTGGGCGGATTACTGACGCCGACGAGCGGGCGCATCATTATTGAAGATGAAGACCTGACGGCTGCATCCGACGCCAAGCGCACGGACATTCGCCGCCGCAAGATAGGTTTCGTTTTCCAGCGCTTTAATCTCTTTCCGACGCTGACGGCCGAAGGCAATCTGCGTCTCGCAGAGCGCATCCACAGCAACGGCGCGGACGACCCCGAACGCCGTCGTGAAGTCTTGCGCCTGCTGCGCCTCGAAGACAAAATGCATCACAAGCCGCTCGAACTCTCAGGCGGCGAACAGCAGCGCGTCGCCCTTGCCCGCGCCGTTGTCACACGCCCCGCCCTCATCTTGGCCGACGAGCCGACAGGAAATCTCGACTCCGAAAACTCCGCCATCGTGCTCAACATGTTTCAGGAGCTCAACTTTCGTTTCAATCAAACCATCATTATGATCACTCACAACCCGGAGGCGGCGCAGATGTGTCGCCGCATCGTGCAGATGCGCGACGGGCAGATTGTCGAGCCGCCCGGAACGGTGCAGATGTAAAACTCGTTGTGAGAATCCACTCGTTTCGCGTAAACTAATTGACAGTTGTCGGATAAATACTGCGCCGGCAACGCACGCGACCGCACCATAATCAAGCCGCTCGCGCCCTCGCTTTGTGGTATGTGTCTTGCTGAAATGAGGGCCTGCGACGCATCGCAAAAGGATTCAACCAAAGCCTGAAATGCATGGTTTTTCGTGCCGTTAAAAAGCTTTTCTTCTGGACTTACGGGCGCAGTACGTGGCAATACGACGTGCTTTGCGCGCTTATTCTGGCATTTATTTTTCTGACGCCGAAAAGCTGGTTTGACAACGGCGAACCCCCCTCGCGCGCGGCGCATCAGAACTCGGTTGCCTCTTCGTCTCTGCTCGTTCTGCCGGAGAATTCGGGCGCGGAATTGGAGACACGCGAGATTGAACGACGCGTCCGTAGCGTCACGAATCGCCCCGATGTTCAAGTGACAAACGTACGCAAAAGGCTCGACGCGCAGGGCAGAATCATCGCTTACGAGGTTGACATACGGTAATCATTCACTATAATCGCACGGATTTTGTGTCTCCGGGCAGGAGTCGCAACTTTTTGAAGGAGTTTGTATGAAGAGATTAGCTCCCCTTGGTCTTGGCATCGCAATGTTGATTGCGATATTGACCGTCAGTTCCCCGACGGACGTTAATGCGCAGGGCGCTGGGTTCATCAGTTCAGTCATCAACCGCATGGAGCGCAACCATCAGAATATGAGGTCGCTGCGCGCTAAGGTTGACATGGTTAAGTACAACGCGCAGATTCGCGACGAGGACAAGTACGTCGGCACGGTGATCTATGTGCCTGCTGTTGGCCGCAACGCGAACGTGCGTGTTGACTGGCAGTATCCGCAAAGAGAGACGCTCTCCGTTTTTGACGGGCAGTACACGCTCTTCCGTCCGCGCCTGAATATGGCTTACGTCGGTCGCGCAGCAGCGGCGCGTGGCGGCAAGGCCAATAGCGCTCTGGCGTTTCTGAACATGTCGCGCAGAGATTTGCAGACGCAGTTCTCGTTGCAGTATCTCAACGAGGAAACGTTGTGGGGCGGCGTTAATACTTCTCACATCAAACTCGTGCCGAAAGGCAATAGCGGCTACAAGTACGCCGAAGTTTGGGTTGACGGCAGCGGCATGCCGGTCCAGAGCAAAGTGGTCGAGAAGAACGACGATTCGACGACCATTCGCTTGACCAACATGGAGAAGAACGCGGGCATCTCGCCCGAAGCGTTTAGCCTCAAGCTTGATTCGAGCGTGAAGATCGTCAAGGGCTAAGGGCTCTGCGCGCCCTTGAGGTTTGAAGCGATGGGCTTCGGATTGATGCCGGAGCCCATCGCTATTTCAGCCTCGCATAAAAGCGACGAGGCCGTGGGCGAACTTGATTTCCGGCACGCGTCTCGCATATCTTTCAGTGTCTCTCCCTTCAGTTTGGACGCCCGCGCGAGAACGAGTAAGGATTTACGTTAACTAAGGCTGCGGGCCGCCGGTTCGTTAGGATGCGATGAAAAAAAGCAAATTTCTTAAGTGGAAATTACGCCAGGCGAGCTTTATTTCACGCGCGCTCGTTTCGACGAAGCATCCCGTTCTGGCGCACATCATCCCTATGCGCCGCTGCAATCTGGCCTGCGGCTACTGCAACGAATACGATAAGGTCTCCGAGCCCGTTGCGCTCGACGTGATGAAGCGCAGGCTCGACAAGCTGGCCGCGCTCGGCACTTCGATTATCACCATCTCCGGCGGCGAGCCGCTGATGCACCCGCACTTAGACGAAATCATCCATCACATACGCGCGCACAGGATGATTGCGGGCCTCATCTCCAACGGCTACTACTTCACGCCCGAACGCATCCGTCGTTTAAACGATGCAGGGCTCGATGCCCTGCAAATCAGTATTGATAACGTCGAGCCGGATGAAGTCTCCAAGAAGAGCCTGAAGAATCTGGACAGGAAGTTGCAGCATCTGGCCGAGCACGCAGAGTTTCACGTCAACATCAACTCCGTCATCGGCGGCGGCATCAAGACGCCGGAAGACGCGCTCATTATCGCGCGTCGCGCCGTAGAGCTTGGCTTCTCCAGCACCGTCGGCGTCATACACGACAACGACGGAACCTTGAAGCCTCTCTCCGAGCGTGAGAAAGAGATTTTTCAAGAGGTCAAGAAACTGGGAAACCGCGACCACGCGCGGCTCAACTGGTTTCAGGATTCAATCGCCGAAGGCAAGCCTTACAACTGGCGCTGCCGCGCCGGAGCGCGCTACCTCTACATCTGCGAAGACGGCCTCGTCCACTGGTGTTCGCAGCAGCGTGGCTATCCCGGCATTCCGCTCGAAGAATATACGATGAAAGATTTCGAGCGCGAGTACAACACGGAGAAGTGGTGTGCTCCGACCTGCACGCTTCAGTGTGTGCATCAGGTTGGCATCCTCGACAACTGGCGCGACCCGCAGCAGGCGATGAGCGATACTCAGAGCAACTCCGAAAACAAAAAGTCTGTCGGCGAAATGCTGCGCGCAGACTAGCTCTCTCAGGAGATCGCACGCTTTACGTCGCTCAAATCCCGTGCGGCCCGGCTCTCAAACTCTAAAGGAGCATGGTTCTATGAAGCGTCTTCCCCGTCTGATTCTTCAATCAGCAGGTCTTCCGTCTCTCGCTCTCATCCTTATCACGCTCAACGCTTCTGCGAGCCTGGCCCAGCAAACACAAGAGACATTAACGCAAACTTCCCTTGCGCGTCGCGACGCCGGTGCAGTAGTAATGACGGTGACGGTCACAGACCGCCAGCGCAACTACGTGAAAGGATTGACGCAAACAAACTTCACCATCTCTGACGGCAAGCAGGAACAACAGATTCACGCTTTCAGCGCCAGCGACGCGCCTCTCTCGGTTGGCATCCTCGTTGATATGTCCGCCTCTGTGAGTAAAGAGAGTTTGAAGCTGATTCGGGATGTGCTCTCAAGATTTTTTCAGCAGAGCAACAATGCAAACGAGTATTTCCTGATGAGCTTCGGGACGCAACCACAGCTGCTTCAGGATTGGACAACGGATACGGAAAGCCTTCTCAAGCGTATTAAGGCCCCCATTTCCAAAGGGGCCACAGCGCTCTACGATGCCTGTTATCTCTCTGTTGGAAAGGTCGGGCGCGGGCAGCACCGTAAGCGCGTCCTGATTCTCATCAGCGATGGGCAGGACAACACCTCCAGGTATAGTTTCCTTGAATTAAAACGTGCGTTGGAAGAATCGGACGTGCTGCTCTATAGCGTCGGCATTCTGGGCGGTAACGATCCGGGTTCCAGTCTCGGCATGGAGGGAAGAGGTATTCTTGAAGAACTGGCAAGCGCGACGGGCGGCGCGGCCTTCTTCCCTGAAGACGCAAAGCAGAGTCATACTGCCTTCGATACGATGGCCGTCGAGCTTCGCAATCAATATTCAATCGGATTTATTCCGACTGCCAACGACAAGAAGCGTCACAGTCTCAAGGTCAGAGTCACGCCGCCACTGAATGCGCCGCGCGAGATGCAGAAACTGAACGTCCGCAGCCGTAAAAACTTTTACGCGAAGGCGAGCCAGCCCTAAAGAGCCCGCAAGTTTCTGCTGTGCCGCTCGTAAGGAGTTCGTTGCCATGAGTGCTCTTAACCGCATAGCCGTTCGAGCAGCGCTTTGTGCGTTTCTCTACGGCTGCTTGATTGCGCTCAACGGACACGCCAGCCTCGCTCAACAAACACAGACAGCTACGCAAGCCACGCCTTCGCGCCCCGACGGCGACGACTCAATTATCCTGACCGTAACGGTAACGAATAAGAAGGGCGCTTACGTCGGAGGCTTAAGCAAGAGCAACTTCATCCTCTACGAAGATAAAGCTCCGCACGAGACAACGTTCTTTACAAACAGGGATGAACCCTTAAGCGTCGGGCTCGTCTTTGATGCTTCGGCTTCGATGGCCGTGCCCGGCTCAAACCTTGCAAATCCGGCGACAATGCTCAAGCCGTTGATAAAAGGTGTCGCACGTTTTCTCAGTCTCAGCAATGGCTCAAACGAGTATTTCCTCATCGGCTTTAACACGCAGCCGCAACTGCTCGTAGACTGGACGCGCAACCCACGCACCATTCTGGACACTCTCAGCACTGTGCGTTCAAAGGGCAACACAGCCCTCTTTGATGCCTGCTATCTGAGCGCCGCGAAGACAATGAACGGCCAACATAGAAAGCGCGTTCTCATTCTCATTACAGACGGCCTCGATAACGTTTCAAAATATAAGTTCAGCGAATTGCGCAAACTCGTCAGGCAGTCTGACCTGCTCATCTATACGTTGAAAATTCCAAACGACTTTAACCCCGGCATCGCCCTTCAGGAAGATACTCGCGACAAGCTAGACGAACTTGCGAAAGATTCCGGCGGCAGGGTTTTCTCACCGCAGAATGAGATGGAACTGGCCGAGGCGTTTGAAACCCTTGCGACCGAGCTCCGTCATCAATACACAATCGGATTCAAGCCTTCGATTCCGCCGGGAAACAAAAAGTGGCGTCCGCTTAAAGTCAGCTTGACGCTGCCTGCCAATGCGCCCTTTGAGATGCAGCAACTACGAGTGCGCAATCGCGCTGGCTACTATGCTGCCGAAAATCCACGCTGAGACGCGTCTACTCTAAAAGCCTATCCGTCATCCTTAATCTCAAAATGCAGTCTTCATAACGAAGCGCTTACTTCTCAACGCGTACACGCGACGCGACGCATTGCGCGTCCTGATAGCTTGAGGTGCAGCGCTTCGTGTTGAGGAATTTTAGATATTCGGGGACGGCCTCCTCCGGGCGTTTGAGTGCGTCGAG
This sequence comes from Pyrinomonadaceae bacterium, assembly GCA_036382855.1. Lineage (GTDB taxonomy): Bacteria > Acidobacteriota > Blastocatellia > Pyrinomonadales > Pyrinomonadaceae > DASVTR01. The sequence continues at coordinate 101,400 of DASVPO010000007.1, forward strand.
TGTGACGGCGATGCGGTAGGGTAGCTCGTCGTCAGGCTCGCCGCCGCTCTGTGCGGCACGAAATTCTGCGAGCGCTTCTTCGAGTTGACCGGCGGTGAGGAGTTCGATGCCGAGCAGGTTGCGCGTGTGCGCGTTCTCTTCCAGCTTCAAAGCCGCGCGATACTCCCTGATTGTTTTCTCGCGTTGGCCCAGCAGCCGCGCGTGGTTGGCGCGAGCAAGATGCGCGTCAAGGCTCTGATAGTCGCGGTGATAGAGAAACGCGCCGAGGGAAAGCACAGCGAGCAGATAGACGAGCGGCAGCGTGCGCCGCAGTCGCAGCGCGGGCCGCGTCGTCTCTACGGGTTGCGGCTCGTCTGAAGATTGCTCCGCGTTTAGTTGAATGGAGGAAGCGGGCGTCTCTTCGGTTTGTTCTGTGTCTGAGGTGTCCGCGCGCATCGCCCTCCGTCGCGCCGCGCGGACGATGAGGTAGATGGGCAGAATGATGAGCGGGTAAAAGAGTGTGGAGAGAGTCCAGGCGACGGCCGCGTAAATCGTAAAACCGTGGCGGCGTGCGCTCGACAATACCCAGGCGGAAGCGAGCGCGGAGAGAACGAAGGCAACGGGGCGCGTTAGCTCAAACAACTCCCCGGCGGAGATGGGCCAGAACGGACTCAAGCCTGTTGCGGCGGCTTCTCTCCGCCAATCGTGTAAAGCGAGACGGAACTGGACAACCCCAGGCCAGACAGCCTGCCAGCCATCAACACAATCAACTCGCCCTGTTGCACGCATCCTGCTTCGACCAGCGTGCGCTCGCCTGCGCGCAGCATCTCTTCAGTTGACTCACATGCCGTGTGAATCAATGATTCGATGCCCCAGATGAGCGCCAGTTCGTTGCGCACGTCCTTTGATGGAGTCAGCGCGATGATGCGTTGAGTGGGCCGCAGGGCAGAGAGCCTGCGCGCCATCAGTCCAGATTCCGTCAGCACGGCGACCGTCTTCGCGCTTACTTCTTCAGCCGCAAACGCGGCGGCCTCGCAGAGCGCGCGGCTGATTCTGCCGGACTGTTTGCCAATCCATCTTTCGATGCCGCCCGCTTCCGCACGTCTTCCAGTCTCAGCCGATTCGATAATACGCGCCATCGTCGCCACGGCCGCCACGGGGTTCTGGCCCATCGCCGTCTCGTTTGAAAGCATCACGCAGTCTGAACCGTCCCAGACGGCGTTTGCAACATCGGAAGCTTCGGCGCGCGTCGGGCGCGGGTTCGTAATCATTGATTGCAGCATTTGCGTGGCGGTGATGACGAGCTTGCCCGCCAGATTCGCCTTTTCGATAATCTGCTTTTGATAAACGGGGACAAGCTCGACGCTGGTTTCAACGCCGAGGTCGCCGCGCGCGACCATCACCCCGTCGGCCGTGGCAATGATTTCGTCTAAGTGGTCAATGGCTTCCGCCTTCTCGATTTTGGCGATGAGCGGCTGGCGGCCTCCTGCGTTTTTGATGAGTTGTTTCGCTTCGCTGCAATCTTCGGCGCGGCGCACAAACGAGAGCGCGATATAATCTGCGCCCTGCTTAACGGCCCACTGCAAATCGCGACGGTCTTTATCCGTCAGCGACGGAATCGGCAAAACGACGCCCGGCAGATTGATGCCCTTGCGCTCGCCTAATGTTCCGCCGTTGACGACACGACAGACGACATCCGTCTCGGTCGTGCGTTCGACGTAAAGCTCGATTGCGCCGTCGTCCAGGAGCAAGCGTGCGCCGGGTCGAACGTCGCGCGCCATGCTCGCATAGTTTGTCGAAACCTCTCGCGCATCGCCCGCCACGGAGCGCGTCGTGATGGTAAAGAGCGCGTTGGCTTCAAGCTGTACGGGCTGCCCGTTTTTGAGCACGCCGGTTCTCAACTTCGGCCCGGACAAATCCACCAGCACGGCGAGCGGGCGCTTCATAGTTTCGGAGGCAGCGCGCGCGCGTCGTATATCTTCCGTCTTCTCATCCTGCGTGCCGTGCGACATGTTGATGCGGATGCCGCTCACGCCCGCCGCCAGCAAAGCCTCCAACATCACAGGCTCGCGCGAAGCAGGCCCAACCGTCGCCAGAATCTTAGCTCTTCTCACAACTCAAAAACCCCCGGTCTCGATGATTCAGTCTCGTTTAATCATTGATTCATTGCTTCATTATGTCAATGAGCAAACGAAGCAAGGATTAACTGGCAGGATTTATTAACTATAAACTTTGCGTGGGCGGCGGTCGTAGCGAAAGAGCGGGCGGCCGCAAGTTTCGCATTTGAGCAGCGCTTCGAGCTTGCGCAGGTAGCTGATAACGGTGGCTACAACTGTCGAATGTGACCACGTCAGAGGCGAGACGGAGACTGGCGCGCCCGTTAGTGGGTCAACCTGTTCGGCCAGAACGCCCGACGGCAGAGCACGCGCCACAACCCATTCCAGAATCTCTACTGCGCGCTCCAAATCCTCTAAAGTGCGCGCCGCCGCAATACGGTAATCCGCCAGCCAGAGCGTGCAGATAAACCACGGATTGCCGGGCACGCGCTCCATATCGTTTGTCACACGCATGTAGCTATCGTGCTCATAACGCGCGACGCCGCCGATGTCCGTCTTGGCCCACAGTCGTTCCTCGACGGCCTGCATCGTTTCAATCACCGTCGCATCGTCGGGCGCAAACGCGCCGAAGTAGAAGAGGCCGAAGAGCGAGGCGTCAATCGTCGGGTCAACATCGAAGCCTCCGTCCGCGCGCGGCGAGATTGAGCGCGCGAAGCGCCGCAACTCAGGGCGGTAGAGATGCGCGCGCATCGCTGCACAAACTTCATCGGCAGCCACGTTATATTCTGTGGCCGCGCGTGTTTCACCGAAGAGGCGAGCGAAGTTTGCGGCGGCGCGAAGACCGCCGACGACCGTCGCGCAGGTGAAAGTATGTATGGCCTTGCGGTCTTCCCATAGATTCCATGAGGGAAGCGGCAGAAGCGTGTGCTGGTCGCGGAAGCGAACTAGAAAATCTGCGGCGCGCGTAATCAGCGAGCCGTAGAGTTGCTTGGCAAACTCTATGTCGCGAAACTCTTCGTAGTGATTCCAGAGCGCCCAGAGCACGAGCGAAGTCTCGTCTTCCTGAATCGGAATCAAACGCTGGCGCGTGCGCGGATCCCATGAGGCATGCCAGCCGGAAGCGACAGAGCCGTCCGGGTTATACTTCTGTAAAAAATATCCTTCGGGAGAGATGATGCGCCCGCACAACTCGAAGAAGGCGCGCGTCAGATTGTCGTAGCCCGCCAGATCGAGCGCGTAAGCGACGAGCGCACCGTCGCGCGGCCAGAGATAGCTGTAGTGGTCTGTGGCGCGCAAGGTCACGTCGGAATCGTTGGCGGCGAGAATCGCACCATTGTTATCAATCTGCGTGCGGACTATCAGGAGCGAGCGCTGGTAGAGACGAACGACAGCCGCCGGAAGATTGCCGAAGTCTGTCTCGTTCTTGTTGGCCCAGGCGCGCCAGTAGCTCGCGGTGCGTTCGATGAGCGTGCGCGGGTGAGCGTCGAGCACAAGCTTTTGCGTCGCCGCGACGGCGCTGTAGGAAGTTCCGGCCGCAATCCAGTAGAACATCTCGGCGGTTGCGTTCGCTTCAATATCGAGGATGCGCCCGATTGTGGAATCCACAGAGCCTTCGGTGATGGCGCTCTCGGAGAGTGTGCCGTCTTCGGCATCGCGCCACGTTCCTTCGTGGCCCTTGAAGGCTTTGCGGCCCGTGGCGAAAGTCTCGACGCCTGTGGGCGCGTCCGTGCCGATGAGGAAGTAGCGTTGGCCCTTGTAGTGTATGAGCGCGGCTGTATCGGGGTCGAAGTAGGCCGTGTCGCCGACTTCGGATTCGGAGATATAAAAGTCGTGATGGAAGAAGAGGCGAAACTGTCGCGGCGCGCTCGCACGGTTATGCACGCGCAGACGACGAACGAAAATGTTCTCCTGAAAATCAACCGTATCGTTTGAGATGATTTCAACTTCGAGCGCTTCGTTGACGAGGCGCACTTCCGTTACCAGAGTCTGCTGCATATAACGCAGGTCGCGTTTCCAGACGGCCTCGCTTATCCAAGAGAGCACGCCGTCAACCCACACGCCGAAGCGGAACGGGTGGCCCTCGGAGTGGTTCTCCTTGCCGACGAACGGAAAGTAAATATCGCGAATCTGGTACAACTCGTCGAACGCGACGAGCAGCGAGCCATTACCGACGGGAATGTCACGAGGCATAAGAAAAGAGTGTGGGAAGCGGCAGGCAGCAAGGATGAAGGAACGTGTTGTTCATAGCTTGTTTTTTAAAAATGCTGCCTTCCGGCCGCAAGCTCTGGTCGAAGGCACGTGAGCGTGTCAGGCGGCTTCCGCTTCGAGACGCTTTTCCATCTTCTGACGACGCGCGCCCATGATAAAACCGTTGATACCCATCGCAGGGCCGAGCAGCATATAGACCCATCCCGAAAGCGCAACGAACCCGCGCCCGCCGCTCGATGCCAGCGCAATAGAGATAAGACCGATGACGACGTTGATGGCGCTCTCCTGAATCTCACCTCGCGTATCAAAGCGCTCAAGCTCGTTTAAGTTAAGCTCTGTGCGTTTGCGGTAGGCGTGGTAGTAGAGCAGTACAAAAATCGAGAAGACCGCCACATAGCCGATGCTGAAAATAATCATCAGCTTTGCAGTCTCCTCATTTTCGACCATCCTGACAAACGTGCCGTCCGTTAGTTGAACCATCCCGCGCCCGCCCGTAAACATGTTGACCAGCCACGTGAACAGAAACTTGAGCGGGTAGACGTAGAAGAGAACGACGAAGAGCAGCAGGGCGTTGAGCCAGATGGTTAAGGTGTCTTGCAGGCCGTAGCGACGGAAGAAACGGTAGTGTGCAAACCAGACGATGAAGAGCATCGTGAAGCTGATGGCGAAAGCGACGAGGCCGTTCATCATTCCCATTAGCTCCGCAAACGTCTTCGGCACTTCGAGCGAAACGACCAGCAGCGTAATCGCAAACCCGAAGACAGCATCCGATAGACCCTCTATGCGCGACACCTCATGGCCGCGCCAGCGAAAACCGCTGCTCGCGCCAACGCCCTTCTCAACCAGCTTTTCGCGAATCATAAATGCTCCCTTCGATTAAGGGATGAGTTGGGCCTTAATCACGCGTTCGAGTTCGGCCGTCATCGCGGCGTCGTAGCTGACGAAGCGTTTGACGAGATTGCCCTTGCGGTCGAAGACGAAAGCCTGCGGAATCTTATCGTTGTCCGAGAGATAAAAGCTCGCCATCTCGCGGTCTGGAAAACCGAGCGCGTAAGGGATCTGAAACTCGCTGATGAAGCCGGGCACTTTGTCGCGGTCTTCATCGCCGCCGACGTTAAGCCCTATGATGCGCAGGCCGTCTCCGTTGTAGCGCTTGTGCAGCTCAACCAGATGCGGCGTCTCTTCACGACAGGGCGGACACCACGTTGCGTAAAAATCGAGCACGACGACGTAGCCTGCGTAGTCTGAAAGACGCGCGCGGCGATTATCCATGAGCGTGAATCCGTAAGACGCGCCGCTTGCGTCTCCATTCTGAGCGGTGGCGGGCGGCATCGGAAACTGCGTCTGCGGCGGAGACGACCCCGAAGGAGTTTTCGTTCTGTGCGACGGCTCATCGCTACAGGCTGCAAACTGTAGCACGCAAACAAGCGCGCAGCTTGCCATTAATAAACGCCGACGATAACTGGAAACTCCCGGAACAACGCAAACCATTTTCGGACAACTCCGCATGAACGCAAAAACAGCCCCGACATTATAAGGGAAAAGCCTGAAGCTCAAAGGTAAAAGTGGCAATCAAGGGCGAGCCGCGCGAAGTCTTTTAAGTTTTATCTTCGATTGTCGGCGTCGTCTGAGGCGGGAGCGTTAGCCGTTGCTTCGTCAGTTTCATCGAGCGTAGTTTGGGAAACCGGCACGCGATATTCTTCGTTGGCCCAGCGGCCAAAGTCTATCAGCTTGCAACGCTCGGAGCAGAAGGGACGGGCGGGATTATCTTTCCATTCGACGGCTTTGCCGCAGTTCGGACACTTCATAAGAACAACTGGGGAAAAGGTTAAAAGGGGAAAGGGTTAAAAGGAAAAGCTGTCGCGTGGGTTGCTATCGCTCTCCTTTTCCCTCTTCCCCTTTTAACCTCTTTACCTCTTAATCTTTTAAGCTGCTTCCAGCGATTCGGGGCGCTTGATTAATATCTTGCGGTTGACGAAATCAATGATACCCTCGCGCCGCATGGCGTTCAAGCGCACGGTCACGCTCTCTCTGGTTGAGCCGACGATGGAGGCGATTTCGCGGTGCGGCAGAGGAATGTCAATCAGCACGCCCGCGCTATCTTCGACGCCGTAGCGGTCTGAATATTCGACCAGCAGCTTGTCCAACCGAGCGGCAATCGCGTCGAGCGCAAAATCCGTCACGCGGCGCTCGGCATGGGCGCGGCGTTGACCGATGAGACGGAAGGTGTAATCATAAAGGGCGTGGTTTTCGGCCATCCCCCTTTGAAATTCCCCCACAGGTATGCGCAGCAGTCGCGAGTTTTCGTAGGCAACGGCGCAGTTCTTGCGCAAGCCCGCGTCTTCGTAGAGCGCGGATTCGCCAAAGAGCGCGCCTTCTGAAAGGATGTCTATTACGGCTTCGCGGTTCGTGACCGTCTCGATGCGGCAGAGCTTGACGCGCCCGCGTGCTATTACGTAGAGCGCATCGGCCGCGTCATCGGCGCGATAGACGAAGCGGCGGCGGCGGTAGTCGAGACAGACGGAGCTGGCGGCGAGCCTGTTGATTAAGGCTTCGTCGAGGCCGTTGCTCCAATCGGTCTGGCGAATAATCTCGGCGCGGTCTTCGGAGGAAAAGTCGCAGGCGCGTTTAGGTGGCATAATGGATTGTTCCTTTAAGTCTCACGGGGGTTTGATTAAAGGCTTTAGAGCTTAACGTTCGGATGTTTAGTTCCCGGACCGGGTTCTCGGCAGCCAAGACAAAATTGAAATGCGCTAAGATAACTTTTCGGAAATTGGATAAGGGATATGCCTAACCAGTAGTAGTTTGGCGCGAGGCACAGCACTTCAGTTCTTGTACGGATTCGGCAAGGCAGGTAAGCTTTCAAACGAATTAGCACAACAACCGAAGAGGCGTCACTCTAACACGAACAAGGAACGCACGCAAGAGCTATCTTCAACGGATATTTATGGCAGAGAAATTCAACGTCCTCGTAGTTGACGACGAGCCTGACAAACGCACGCTCCTCACGATTGCCCTGCAAATGGCTGGCTATGAGGTTCGCACCGCCAACGACGGCGAGGCAGGGCTGGCCGCCATCAACTCCTACCAGCCGGATTTGATTATCACAGACGTGATGATGCCGAAACTCGACGGCTACGAGTTGGCGCGCAGAGTCCGCGCCAATCCGCAAACCAAGTTTATCCCGGTCATTATCCAGACGGCTGCCCGCTCCGATGCGGAAGGCGTGCGCTACGGTTCTGAGGTCGGCGCGCTCGGCTACATCACAGACCCGACGGACATTGACCTGATGCTGGCGCGTGTGCGCACGCTGCTGGATTTTAAGGAATATCTCAACACCTGCGAAGAACAGGCGTTTACAGACCACCTGACCGGCCTTGCGAATCGCCGCCGCTTCGAGCGTCAACTGGATAGAGAAGTGACGCGCACGCTCCGTTACAGTCGCCCCTTCTGCCTGCTCCTGCTCGACATAGACAACTTCAAGGCCGTTAACGACACCTACGGCCACGACGTAGGCGACGAAGTGATACGCCATCTGGCAAAAACTTTGCAAGCCGAAACGCGCGGCATTGATATGGCGGCCCGCATGGGCGGCGAAGAGTTTGCAGTTATTCTGCCGGAAACAGAGTTTGAAGGCGGCTGCGAGACGGCCGAGCGACTGCGCCGCGCCATCGCAGAGACGGACATTCCCGTTGTCGGGCACATCACGGCGAGCTTCGGCGTCGCGGAATTTCCGCTCTGCGCCGCGACGGGGCGAGAGTTGGTTTCAAACGCCGATGCTGCGATGTACGAGGCTAAGCGACTGGGCCGCAACCGCGTCGGCCGCAGCCTTCCATCCGAGCAGAACACTGAGAGCACAAGAGACGTATAAGTTTGAGGGGCAGCAATCAGAAGTCGGAAGAAAAGAATTTCAGAAGAAAAGAGAGACAAAAAAGCAGCGGTTTCGAGCCGGTTATTCTGGATTCTGATTCCTGACGGCTGTTTTGGGGAGAGCTAATGGCGGACTACAAAGATAAGCTTGACGAATGGCAGCGCGCGGCGCGTCGCAAGGCGCGCGAACTAGACGAGAAGTATGGCATTAAGGAACGCGTTGAGGACGGAGCGCGCGTGGCGCAGGAGGCTGCCCGTCTTGGCGCAGAGACGATTAACAGCGGTGCTGAACGCGCACGCGCCGAAGCAGAGCGTTTGAGCGAGGAATTTGAAGTGAAGGAGCGCGCACGCCGTGCTGCCGAAGAGGCCGCGCGTCGCGCACGCGAAGCCTCTGAGGCTTTCCGTAGCGCCGCAGGAAGCGCCGGAGAGAAGGCGGGCGAAGTTTTCGAGGGCGCGAAGGGTTATTATGAACGCGCCTCGCAGTTTGCAGGAGCGGGCGTGAGACTGACGCGCGCCTCCACGGCTGCCACCTCCGGCCTGCTCAAAGCAGGCAACTGGGTCAAGAAGAATCCGGGCAAGGCAGCGCTCGTCACATTTTCTCTCGTCACGGGCGTGCGCTGCGGCGCATCGTTTCCCGGCCTCGACGCCGTTCTCATAGGCGCGCACCCACACTGGTTTACACATTCGGCGCTCCCCATTTATGGCTTACGGAAGGCGTCCGAGAAGTTTGACGGTTATCTGAAGGAGCAGGAGCGGCTCGTCAAGAGCGGAGAACTTGAGGAAGCAGCGCGCAGCCGCGTCGAGTTTGAACGCAAAATCGTCAAATACGTCGGAGCGCCTCTCCTTGGAGCATTCAGTTGCGCGGCGGGCGCGGCGATGTGGGCGCAGATTCTGCAACCGGGGCCGATTGTCGGAGCGCCTATTAGTTGGCTCCTGGGCGGCAATCCGTTTCTCGACGGCATCTGGTTGTTCGGAAACGGCCTTCTCTGTTTTCATCAGGGCTACAAGTTTTTTATGATGGCGATGGGAGACGAGCAGGAAGTCAAGCGCATGGTGAGAGAAATCAAGGGACTGCTGCCTGCGGGAGAGGCTGCGTAAAAAAATTGACAAGCGGCCGACGGTCAACCGTATGGCCCTAGCCTGCATCTTTACCCAAGTAAGAGGAAACAAATTATGACGACCAGAAGATTCGTACTGCACCTGATAGTTGGCCTGCTCTGCTTTTTAATCGGCTTGACGGCTGCCGTGGCGCTCGGCGGCTTCGACCCGCTGGCCCGCTTCACACCGCGCTACAGGCGTCATTACACTATTCCGCCGCAATCCCTGACGACGCACGGCACAATAACCGAACACTATAGCGGCGGCTGCCCGCACTCCAGCAGGCGCACGGCAGAATTGCGCTATTACGAGCTTGACTCTTCCAGCGTTCCGCCCGCTCCCGCTGTCCCCGTCGTTCCCGAAGTGCCCTTCGATGAAGATGACGCGCCGAAGCCGCCACCGCGCGCACCGCGTCCCAGGCACTAATTCAAAAAAGGGTTTGATAGGTCACTATTCGACCGCCGGAGAGCATGACGATGAAGGTCGTCGCTCTCCGGCGGTCTTCGTGTTTTAAGAGTTTGAGAAACCGGCCGCGGGCTCGGCCGCAGTTAATGATTGCCGTAGTTTTATTGACGCTCTAACTGATTGTAATCGGGAAGGGAAGGAAGCAGAGTGCGAAGACAAGGAGCGTCAGCGCGGCGACGAGCAGGCGCGGCGTATCGAGCGGCGTAGTATCTTCGGCCTGCGGATGCTTGACGCGCAGCATCACGGCCAGAAGTACCGCGTAGAGAAACCCGCTCGGGCTGCCGTGCCAGAACCAGCCGAGCACGGCCAGCGATGCCATGACGATGAAAGACGCACGGCCAAGCAACTTGTGCAGGCGTGCGCCGAAGATGGAGAAGGTCGCATGACCGCCGTCCAGTTGGCCCACAGGCATCAGGTTCAGGCTCGTCACCAGTAGTCCAATCCACGCCGCCATGTGAAAGGGATTGACGACCGTTTCCGCCAGTTTGATGTTGAAAGCGTAGGCTATCAGGCGGAAGAGGAGCGGGTCGTTGAAGGTGATGATGTCTCCGCCGGTCAGCCGTGCGGGCTGAAGCGACAGTATGCCTGCGAAGGCAACCGGGAGCGCGACGATAAACCCTGCGAGCGGCCCAGCGACGCCTATATCGAAGAGAGCGCGGCGCGACGGAATCGGAGATTTGATTTTGATAAACGCGCCGAACGTTCCGGCCAGAAAGAGCGGCGGCGCGGGGATGAAAAAGGGCAGCGTCGCATCAACGCCGTAACGGCGGCAGGCAATGTAATGTCCTGCTTCGTGTGCGGCGAGAATCAAGAGCAGCGAGCCTGCAAACGTTGCTCCCTGAGCGAGCAGAGAGGGATGCGCGAAGCTGTTTTGAATGTATGCCGCGAGCGTCAGCAGATAATATTCTGGGACGTAGAGAATGTAGTCGAGCAGGGTCGAGGGTGCGGCGAGCACGGGCTCCGCGACTTCCGTACTGATGAGCATGATGCCGGCGATGGTGGAGGTTATCGCCGTCAGTAGAAAAAGCGCCGTGTGTCGCACCCACTCGCGCGCCGTCGGACGCGCGGCCTGACGCCGCCGCTGCACGTAAGGCGCTGGCGCATCAACGAAGGGCGGAATTGCTTGAACGGATTCAGACATAAAAACAGTGATGAGTAACGAGTGACGAGCAAGAACAGGAAGCAAGCTGCGAGCAACAAAGAATTTCTTTTAACTTGTCACTCGTCACTCATCGCTTGTCATTGCCGTTAGTATTCTGCGTCGGGCAAAGGTGTCGTGCTGGCGTCGTTTGTGGCGCTGCTGCTGCTGTCCGCTGCGCCGCCGTCGTGGGCCTGTAGCTCTTTGCCGGGCTTGAAGCGGATGGTTTTGCCGGAAGGAATCGCGACCTCTTCGCCTGTGCGCGGATTGCGGCCGACACCTCGCTTGCGCGGCTTGACGACGAAGACGCCGAAGCCGCGCAGCTCTATGCGCTCCCCGCGCATCAGCGCTTCCTTCATCGAATGGAAAAGGGCATCCACAGCCTGCTCGGCCTTCATCTTTGGCACGCCCGTACGATCCGCCACACGGTTGACGATGTCTAGTTTAATCACGCTTCCGGCCTCCGTCCGATGTAGTTGAAAATAGGCTTGATAAACAAGGCGGTCGGCTACATCTCTCTCGGATGATAGAGACGGGCGCGTGAGGCTGTCAAGGAAACGATGAAGTAGGAACGATGAACGATGAACTGTAAAACAGATTGCCCTTCATTCCGCGTTCATCGCTGCTGCGTTCATCGTTTCTTTTGCATCCATACGTTGTTGACAAAGCGCGCGGGGCGCGGCTAACCTCGAAGTGAAATGGAAGGACGACAAAGGTTGCTCTTTATAGTTAACCGCTGGTTGCTCTTTTAGTTCACGCTGACTTGTTCACAGTCCATCGTTTCGTTGAGTGTTTATGTTTGGAATCAAGAAGAGACGCGCGCCGCTGTTTGGCAGTATCAGCGCTGAAGACGATAAGGATATTGAGGTGCAGCGGCCGCAGCGAATCGCGCGCAGCAACTTCTGGGCCGAATCGCGGCTGCTCCTGCGCGACCTTATCTTCGCGCTGATGTTTGCCGCGCTGGCCGTCGTCTTCGTCGTTCAGCCCGTCAAGGTCGAGGGCACTTCGATGCTGCCGCGCCTGCACGACGGCGAGCGCATCTTCGTCAACAAGTTAATCTACTACGGCATGCCGAAGCTCACGCGCGGCGACATCATCGTCTTCTGGTATCCAAACGACCCTTCCAAAAGCTACATCAAGCGCATCATCGGTTTGCCGGGCGAGACGGTCGAGGTGCGCGAAGGAAGGATTCTGATTAACAACGTCGAGTTGCAGGAGCCGTATCTTGACCCGCAGCTTAATCTCTCGCATTCGAGCCAGGCTGCTGTGCAGGTCAAAGAGCACTACTATTTCGTGATGGGCGACAATCGCGACCATTCGTCGGATTCTCGTTTCTGGGGACTCGTCCCCGAAAAATATATCTACGGCAAGGCGCTCCTGCGCTACTGGCCTCTGGGGAGCGCGCAGTTTATCTCCCACGAAACCGTTTATAACTTCGTGCCGCCCGGCAATCGTCCGCCGCCGCAGGACGACGATGCAGAGAGCGCAAACGAGGAAAGATAGCGGCTGCTCTCTCTCTCGACGCGTGTTCTCAGGCGAAAGAGTTTTAGGGAAATCCGAAAGCCCGCAAGCAAGATGGAATGGTTACGGCCACTGCTATTGATGTTCTACGCGCCGGGGCGCGGGATGCGAGAGGTTCGTGACCGTGTGCCGCTCGCGCCGGCCATCCTGATAGCCCTGCTGGCGCAGGCCGCCTTCCTCGTCGTCACGCAGCAATTGATTGCAGACTCTTTCTATGTCCTGCGCGGCGTGGGTTCAATCTTCGGCCTGCTCTGGCGTTCCATTACGCCGCTGCTGTTCATCGCACTCGTCTTCGTTCCCGTCGTCGCGCTAATCGCCAATCTCTTCGACCGTCGCGGAAGCATCGGCCTCGTGCTGCAACAGGAATACGCGTCTCTGGCCTCATGCGTCTTTTACGCATGGGCGACGGCCAACCTGCTCGCACTGCCGCTCGCTCTTCTGGCGCACACGAGCGGCTTTCAGGACGCAGTTGTGCAGGAATCTTTGAAGCGCGCGAGCGAGTTGCAGGAATCCCTGAAGCTCACGCCCGAAGCGCAGGCCAGCTTTCTCAGCCCGCAGTTGCACGCCTCGAACCTCTTTCTCTTAATCGCGCTGATGCTGTTTGCGGTGTGGGTGATTCCGGCTGTGCGGCAGGTGTTCCGTCTCTCTGTGCTTCGCTCTTTCGCCATCGTGCTGCTGAGCGGAGCTTTCATGTTCATCGTCGGGCCGGTGCTGATGCCATTCTTCAGCGGCATCAGCGCGCTCATCGCTTCGCCCTTCATGCTGCTGCTCTTTTTTCTGCTGCGCGGCTACATCAGTGAGCTAACGGGCGCGCAACGCGCGCGTGCGGCGTTCAAACAGAATCTGGAAGCCGCGACACTCAATCCGGCAGACGCTTCGGCCCATTACAACCTCGGCCTTATTCACCAACAACGCGGCGAGCTTGATGCCGCACGCCATCGTTTCCAACGCGCCGTCGAGATAGACCCCGAAGAGCTGGACGCTCATTATCAACTGGGCCGCATCAGCCGCGCGCAGGGCCAACTGGCCGAAGCCATCAGCCATTTCGAGCAGGTCGTCAGCCGCAACCAGACACACGCGCAGCACGAAATCTGGCGCGAGACGGGCGCGACCTATCTTGCAGCAGGACAGTTTGAAGACGCGCGCGATGCGCTCGAACGCTTTCTCGAACATCGCCAGTTAGACCCCGAAGGGCTTTATCTGATGGGTCGCGCGCACGCAGGACTCGGCCATCAACGCGAGGCCGCAGCCTCCATGCAAGCCTGCATAGAGGCCGTCAGGACCGCGCCCGCTTACAAGTATCGCACCGAAAAACGCTGGCTCAACGAAGCACAGCAATTCTTAAAGGCAAGGCAGGTAATCAGTAATGAGTAAGGAAGTAATAAGTAAAGAAGTAATGAGTGATGAGTAATGAGTAAGAGAAAAACAACCAGCGCTCGTCCTGCTTTATTTTAACTCATCACTCATTACTCATCACTCATCACTCATCACTGTTTTTATTATGGTATTCATCGAAGGAAAATCCGCTTTGCTGGCGCTGGAAGACGGGCGCTTGTTCCGTGGTCGCTCTTGGGGCGCAGAGGGCGAAGTCTGCGGCGAGATGGTCTTCAATACTTCTATGTCCGGCTATCAGGAAGTGCTGACCGACCCGTCCTACGCGGGGCAGATTGTATGCATGACGTATCCGCTGATTGGTAATTACGGCGTGACGCATGCTGATGAGGAATCCGCACGCCCCTGGGTCGAAGGCTTCGTGGTGCGCGAGGCGAGCCGCACGATTTCCAACTGGCGTGCCGAAGAATCGCTCGATGCTTACCTCAAACGCTGGAAGATTGTCGCCATTGACGGCATAGACACGCGCGCCCTCGTCCGCCACATACGCGAGCGCGGCGCGATGCGCGCCTGCCTCTCCACGTTTGACCTCGATGAAAAGAGTCTCGTTGAGAAAGCGCGTCTTTCGCCCGCGATGGAGAACAGAGAGCTTGCGAGCATCGTTACCTGTCAAAGCGCGTACGAGATAGCAGCCGAGGGCGAAGAGCGTTTCCACGTCGTCTGCTACGACTTCGGCGTCAAGCAGAACAGCCTGCGCTCGCTCGCGCGCCTGCATTGCCGCGTAACGGTTGTGCCCGCCGGTACACCCGCTGCGGAAGTTCTGGCGCTCAAGCCCGACGGCATCTTTCTCTCCAACGGCCCCGGCGACCCTGCTTCTATGACAAAGGTCGTCGAAGAAATCAGCGGCGTGTTGGAAAGCGGCGTCCCTGTTTTCGGCATCTGCTTTGGTCATCAACTCCTTGGCCGCGCCTTCGGAGCTAAAACTTACAAACTACGCTTCGGCCATCGCGGCGGCAATCAGCCCGTCAAAGACTTGCAGACAAACTCTGTCGAGATCACGTCGCACAACCACGGCTTCGCCGTTCAGGCTGAAAGCCTCCCGGCCGAAGTCGAAGTCACGCACATCAATCTCAACGACAACTGTGTGGAAGGCATGCGTCATCGTCGTCTTCCAATCTTCTCCGTCCAGTATCACCCGGAGGCAGCGCCCGGCCCGCACGACGCCGAGCATCATTTCAAAAGTTTTCTCGAACTAATGGAGCGCGAGCAGTCGCACGCATGAAGTTTGAGCGCTCTTGATTTCTGCTCTCGCTTGCTGCGCCGCGCGTGAAAGGCCGCATCCTTTCGTCCTTCTTACTTGTCACCCGTCCCTCCGTTCACCTATACTGCCCCTGCTTTCATTTCGCTAGTTGATTGGAGTTTGCAGGAAGACCTTGCAGCCGGAAGTGCATCAGGGACGCCTCAACGCGGAGGGCTTTCGCTTCGCGCTTATCGCGAGTCGCTGGAACGATTTTCTGACAGCGCGGCTCGTCGAAGGCGCTCTCGATGCGTTGGAGCGCTTGGGCGCACAGGAACAGGCGGTGGAGTTGTATAAAGTTCCCGGCTCGTTTGAGATTCCGCTGTTGGCGCGCAAGGTCGCAGGCTCAGGAAAGTTTGATGCGGTCATTTGTTTGGGGACGATTATTCGCGGGCAGACGCCGCATTTCGAGTATATCGCGGCGGAAGTGACGAAGGGCATCGCGCAGGCCGGGATGGAGACAGGGCTGCCTGTCGTTTACGGCATCGTCACGGCCGACACGCTCGAACAGGCCATTGACCGCGCCGGAGTGAAGGCTGGAAACAAGGGTTTTGAGGCCGCTATGTCGGCCGTCGAGTTGGTTAATCTTTATAAAGCAGTGATGAGTGATGAGTAATGAGTGATGAGTGAAAAGCAGTTGATTTCCACTCATCACTCATCACTCATCACTCATTACTTTTCATTGAAGTATTATGGGTTCAAGGCGTAAGGCGCGGGAGTGCGCCTTGCAAATGCTCTTTGCGGCTGATGTCTCTGCGACGCGCGTGGACGAACTCGTGCGGACGTACTGGACTGAACTGGGCGACACGGATGTCGAGCCGCCCGCCCGTGATTTCGCGACGCGACTGGCCGCAGGCACGCTCGCGCACTTGCAGGAACTCGACGAGCGTATCCGCTCGCGCGCAGAACACTGGCGTATCTCGCGGATGGCAATCGTTGACCGCAACATCCTGCGTCTCGCCGTCTACGAGTTCATACACGAGCCGACCCCACGCACCGTCGCCATCAACGAAGCCCTCGAAATCGCGCGCCGCTTCTCAACCTACGAGGCCACGCAGTTCATCAACGGCATCCTCGACGCCATCAAGCGCGATCTGGACGAACAACACCCGCAGCAGCACACCACCAACGAAGACGCAGAAGAGCACCCGAGCGACGACGAGCCGCACACGGACGACGAACAGAAAGAAGCCTCCGCCTAGCAGCAAGCACGTGACCGTTAGGCATCAAGCACTAACAGCAGACCTTGCAGCTTTGTGCCGCGTGCCGCCCAAGCCTGTTGCCTGCTATTTACGATTTACGCTCAACCATTTACCATTCGCACATGGACAACTTGCTGCGCGAGTTTCTGGCCGACGCCGAGGATTTAATCGAAGCGCTTTTCAGAGACATAGAGGCTTTGCGCGAAACGGGCGCGACCCCGCGCGCGCGCCGCGAATTGACCGGGCGCATCTTTCGCCACGTGCACACGCTCAAGGGAACGGCCGCCTCTGCCGGGTTAACCGTCGTCAGCCAGACCGCACACGAGTTTGAGACGCTGCTCGAACGCGTTCGCGCAGGCCGCCTGCCGCTTGACTACGCTGTGCTTGATGCCTTTGACGATGCGGCCCACGCACTTTCGCAAACTTTGAACGCAGCCGCACGCGGCGACGCGCCAACTCTTCCTCTGCAACTACTCCAAAGCTTGCGCTCGCTCACACAAAGCAGCGACGGCGACGCCGACGAACGCCAGCATCCCTCTCATCCTGCCGCAACAATAGCGCTGCTCCCGGAAGAAATCGCGCGCACGCTTGGCGCAGACGAAACACAGCGCGTGTATGAAACCGTAAACGAAGGGCAGCGCTTGTTCATTATTCATCTCACGCTTGATTTGGAGAGCTTCGACCAGAGTTTTCGTGAGTTGAGCGCTCAGTTGGGCCAGCGAGGCGAACTCGTCTCGACGCTTCCGGGCTTGGAAGAAGCCGCGCCCGGCGCTCTCAGCCTGCGGCTGCTTTATGCCTCCGATGCCGGAAGGGAAGAGTTGAACGCGCTCGCCAACGCATTTGGCTCTGCCTCCGTCGAAGAACTTGAGGCTGCAACAGAGAGCCGTAACGAAAAAGCTGACGAAGAAGCTGACGGAGCTGTCCGTAGCGACACTCAAGCCGCAGCGATTGCTTCTCTGCCGACGCAGGTACGCGTCGAGTTGGGCCAACTTGACGAGCTTATCTCAAACACACACGAACTGATGGCGGAAACCATCGCCGCCTTCGCGCTCACGCTCGAACACCTCAATGTCGAGGACGAGCGCCGCAATCATGCGGAAGCGCGCATCGCGAATATCCACGAGCGTTTCATCAGGCTGGAAGAACAGTTGATAGGCTTGCGCAGGGTGTCTTTGGCCCGCACGCTTGAACGTGCCGCGCGTGCGGGCGCGCAGGTCGCGCGTGCTACGGGAAAGGATGTCGCTTTCGAGATACACGGCGGTGACGTGAGGCTCGATAAGTCCTTAGTTGAGGCAATCTCCGACCCGCTCCTGCATCTGGTGCGTAATGCAGTTGACCACGGCATAGAGCCTCCCGGAGAGCGCGACCGTGCGGGCAAACGACGACAAGGGTTGGTGCGCCTTGAAGCGACGGCTGAGAACGACCGCGTTATCCTGAAGATAACGGACGACGGTCGCGGGATTGAGATTGAACGCGTCGCACGCGCCGCTGTCAGGCAGGGAATTATCGAAGATGGGCAGAGCATGAGCCGGCATCAGGCTTTGCGGTTGATTTTTCGTCCGGGCTTTTCCACTGCGGCTGCTGTCTCGGAGATGTCCGGGCGCGGGGTGGGGCTTGATGTCGTCGAGAGAGCGATAGAGCAGGTGGGCGGCGAGATGCGCGTCTGGAGCGAGGCCAACCGGGGCACGACGTTTGAGATGATAGTTCCTGTGGCGTTGATGCTGATGCCTGCGCGTGTTGTCTCTTCGGGTGGCTTCAGTTATTGCGTTGACGCTCGCCACATCAGCGACGCGTTTGAGGTCGGGACGGAAGATGTCAGGCGGGAGACGGACGGCAGCGAAGTGTTTGAGCGAGACCGCTTGAGTCTGCGACTCGTGCGTTTGCGCAAACTGCTGGGCCAACCTGAAGTGGAAACGGGCGCGGAGAGTTGCGCGGTCGTTGTCGTGTCTACGGCGATGAAAAAAGATGGGAAGGATGCTGGCGAGGGAGCGAGCGATGCGCGTGTGGCCGTCTTGGTTGATGGGTTTAGAGAAGGATGCGCGGAAGTTCTGGTGCGGCGTCTGGGGGCGCACGGGCTGCGGTGGGAGGGCGTCAGCGGGGCGGCCGAATTGAGCGACGGCGAGCTTGCGTTGGTGCTAGATTTGTCGCGACTCCTTGAATCAAAGAACGCCGGAGGTTAACGCTCGGGCCGCATGGCGCGTCTAAGAGCAAAACGGGATGCGCAGGCGCGTCACTTTCTGCGGCCGGCGTGCATCAAAAGACGTGTGTGCGCCGCCAAGTCAGAGGCGTTAAGCTGTGAGAAGACAAACGATGAGAGGCAAGCTGAGAAGAGATTTGAGGAGAGCTTTGGCGGGCTTGCTCGTCCTGTTTTTAATGGCCGCAGCGACGGTTGCACAGCAGCAGCAGCCCGCGGCGCGTGCTTATCCGAAGGAGATTCGCGGCTACAAGATTGAGCGCGCGAAGGTGGAAATCAAGCGCGAGCAGGATGACAAAGAAGCTAAGAAGGCGGACGGCGCAGCGGAAGAATCGGACGCTTTGATTCAATTCGGGGAGCCGCGCGTGGCGCGCGTCACGCCGCTTGGGCTAACGCTCGAAGTGCCGATAACGGTTGCGGCCGTCAAGCAGGGAGGGCGCGTTGATTTTTTAGTCTTCGAAGAGATGGTCGTCAACGGTACGCCCGTTACGATTGACGATTATCAACACTCCTTCGAGCTGCCGAATAAAAAAGCGGTCAGGCTGCCGCAGCCTGTGCGCATCTTCATCAGCACACCGCGCGTTCTGTTGGGCGCGCTGGACGAGTGGGGCAACTCGAAAGAGACGTGGCCGGTGACGGGCCGCGTTTACGTCTTCGGACGCTTCAAAAAGTTTCTCTTCAACTTCAAACGCGCAGTGCCCATCGAACTCAATCTTTCACTCGCAAACCCGCTCCGCGTCGAAAAACAACGCATCGAGTCTGTGACTGAACAATAACTGAGACTAAAATCTGGCGCGGGCTCTGTTTCATCGTTTGCAAACGAAACAGAGCCCGCGCCGGAAATCTGTTAAGTTCCAGCGCTCGCACAGGGCGTCAGATGCGTGCGGCATTGTTTAGCTTCGTCAAAGCGTCCAGATTGAAGTCGAGCACCTTGCCATTCTCGTCTACGCCGCCATTCGGGTAAGTCTGCTTGGTGGAATAGTGGAGTCCCTTGCTGAAGGCTGTTGTGGCCCACGTTTCCATCTGGGTTCTTCTCAACTCCTCCGGCGCTCCGTCGTCGTTGATGATTAAGGGAGTGGGCCTCTCCTTGTAGGCGTCTGCTCGCAGCTTGGCATAGGCAATGCCGTCTTCGATATCGTCGGGGCTGTACCACTGGCCGTGATGAAAATCGAAGTAGCCGGGCGAGAAACGCTTCAGCCCGCAACCCTTGAAGACCGGCACTTCGTTATTCTTCGCCACCAGCGGCGGGTCTTGATAAGCTCCAGTGCTTGTGCCGATGCTGTTGGTCTGGCCGAGTATGTTGAGAATCTGCCTGCCCATGATATTCATCCACTCTGAGAGCAGGCAGTTGTCATTGACCGTGCAGCCGTTGCCATCCATGCGTAGCTCGTTACCAATCTCGTAGAGCACATTGGTGTAGTTCTTGAGCCGGTTGACGATGGTGATGACCAAATCTTTTTGCAGGGCCAGTTGGGCCGGATTCGCCGGGCGTGGATTGAAAAACTTTTTCAAGCGGGTGCACAGGGCGTCCTGCACGTTGGGCATTAATTCCGGCGGTAGATTTTCCGGCACTTCGGGATTTCCACCGGGCGCGCCGTTGGGCATGGAAATGGCTTGCTGGTGAAAGATGCACACCTGCACCCAGAAACGAGATTGATTTGCGCGCTCAACGAGCGTCACCAGATTATCCAGAAACGCAGGGTTAATCTGCCGCGACGTATTGTAAAGCGGAATAGCGCGGTCAGCGGGGAGGCTCTCGTTTTTGGCCCACCTGAAGCAGATGACTTTCACGAAGTTGATTTTGCGAAAGCCGTTGTTGTAGAGCGTGGCGAAGAAATCCGGGTCGGCCATGTTGCTTCGCTTCCTGCCGAGAAATTTGTCGAAGCATAAGTTGTAAGCTCCGTAGCCGGCTAAACGATAGGGGAGAGGCACTAATGCCATGGTTGGTTTCTCCTTAGAAAACGGTCGTGAGTTGATAAGACCACTGCGAAGTGTTTGAAAGAAGTTCGCTAAAGTCAGCAATTAAAACTGCGCTGCCGGGAAAGCCTTATTTCAAATAACAAACCGTGACGAGAAAATATCCTGAGCTTAAACAAGAGCGTCAATGCTTTCGACCGTCACACTCAAGAACCACACACAGCAACGACCATGCAGCTTTGAAGCCAGGCAAGCCGCATCCCATTTCAGGCTCAAAAAATCCACGCTGACTGACGTGCGTGCGAAAGCAACTGTCTACTGCAAGCGACAGGCGCGCAGCATTGCTGTCAACAAATGTGGACAGCAGCGCTGCTTGAAGCTGTTAAATTAATTTTTTTTCAGCTAGGTGAGGTTTGGTCGCCGCTTGTGCCAGTCGGTTGTTCGTTGGTAGCGCGTGGCGATGGAGATGATGACGGGTTCGCTCCATGCCGGGCCTATGAGTTGGATGCCGGTCGGCAGGTTGTTGTCGCCAAAGCCGTTTGGGATGGAGATGGCCGGGACGCCGACCAGATTGCTTGCGCCGATGGGCGAAGAGGCGTTGATGTCGGGATATGCCTGATCGAAAGTCTTGTTGACGGGATAGGAGACGGTCGCGCGCGAGGGCGCAACGAGCAGTGCATACCTGGAGAACATCTCGCTCCACGCACGACGCATAGGCACGCGCAGGCGCATCGCGTGCAGATAGTCAACGGCCGTCACGAGCGATGCAGCGTAGCCGCCGACGCGGCCCGTCGGCGAGGCCAACTCTTTGACACGACCCGATTCGATTAACTCACGGAAAGCGCTCGCGCCCTCCGCATCAACAATCGTCCCGACCGCCGCGCTATACGGAAAATCAGGCAGCTTGACATCCATCTCCACGTCAACGAACTTGCGCAGCACGTCGAGCGCACGCAGGAAATTCTCGCGCACGGCCGGTTGCGCCTTCTCGTAAGAATCCTTCATCACGGCGATGCGCGGGCGCTTCCTGATTCCTGTGCGGAAAGATTGCTGCACACTAAGAAGGCTGCCGTCCTTCGAGGTCGGGTCAAGCGGGTCGCTGCCTCCGATAGCTTTTAGCACGAAGTCGCAATCCTCAGCCGTGCGACACATTGGCCCAAGCTTATCGAGCGTCCATGAGAGCGCCATTGCGCCGTGGCGCGAGACGCGCCCGTAAGTGGGCCGCAGGCCCGACACACCGCAGAAGGCTGCTGGCGTGATAATCGAGCCGGAAGTCTCCGAGCCGATACTGAAGGCGACGAGTCCTGCCGCGACAGCCGCTCCCGGCCCTGATGATGAGCCGCCGCTCCAGAAGTCAGTGTTCCAGGGCGTGCGACATGCGCCCGTCAGCGATGCGCTCGCTTCGTTGTAACCCATGCCGCCCGCCAACTCGACCATCGCCAGCTTCGCGACGAGAATCGCACCGGCCTCGCGCAGCTTGCGTATGACCGTCGCATCGTAATCAAACTGCTGTTCTTTGTACGGAGCAGCGCCCCAGGTCGTTCGTGCACCGCGCGTCGCCAGAAGGTCTTTCGCGCCGTACGGAATTCCATGGAGCGGCCCGCGATAACGACCCGCGCGAATCTCTCGCTCCGCCACACGCGCTTCCCTCAGCGCGGATTCGCGCATCAAACTCGCCACCGCGCCGAGACGTGGGCCAAACTTTTCCAGCCGCGCCAGATAACCTTCCGTCAACTCTACGGGCGAGATGCGCCGCGCCTTCAACTGCGCTGCTAATTCCGTGATGGAAGAAAAGAAAGTGTCTTCAGTTAACATAAGAACAAGGTTAAAGGGTTAAAAGGTTAAGAGGGTAAAAGGGGAAATGTTGAAAGAGAAAAGCAGGGACGAGAAAAACTAAGTTCGTAATTTACTCAAGTAGAAAGGCTATGAATTTAACTCAAGCGATTTCCCTTTACCCTCTTCCCCATTTCCCCTTTTAACCCATCTTGTTATTGGTCTGCGCTGAAAACGAAATCGGGCTCGTCTGCGTTCTTCAGCTTGACGGCGCGCAGGCGGTCTGCGACGCGCGCGTTACCTTCCAGGTCTTTCTTAATCTGCTCAAACTGTTCGGGCGTTACCTGCTGGCCGAAACGCGCACGCGCAACTTCGGCGTAAGCTTCGGCAACGGGCGAAGCTTTGGCAGTCGCGGTCGAGGGCTGCGGGTTTGGCGGCGCGGGCGCTTGCTTTGTGGTCGTCGGCGTCTGCGCGTTTGAAACGCTTGCTGCTGCGAGCGGCGCGCAGACGAGCGTGGCCGCTACGGTTTTCGTAAACTCGCGGCGCGAGTCTCTGTTAGCGTTGTTGTCGAGCTTTCTTCTCATCTTGTTTAGTCTCATTGCCTGATACAGGCTTACTTGTTCACTTGCGGCGCAGGAAGCCGAGAATTAGTTGATTAAACTCTGCCGGCTTTTCCATGTTGGGATGATGGCTGACGCCCTTCATCACGGCTTTCTTAGCAGTGGGGATTTTCGTCGCGAGTATGTCCGCGATGTTGGTGATGTTGATGAAGTCCTTATCACCGACGACGACGAGCGTCGGAACTTTAATTGTTTGCAATCGTTCAATGACGGGTGCGGTGGGCCAATTCCAGATGATGGGAGCGGGCGTCGGCCCCCACGTCCTGAAGCTATCCGTCAGCATGTCTCTCATCTTTTGTTGATAGGCCGCGTTCTGTTTGCCGGTCACAAAGAAAGGATGCTCCAACCAGAGCGCGATGGCTTTATCTCTGCCTTCGGTTTCCGCGACCTCGTAGATGGCTATGGCCTGCTCGTTTTTGACACCCTGATAACCTCTGAGGCCGGAGCCGACGAGCACCAAGCGTTCGACCATCTGCGGATATTCGAGCGCCAGATCGGTCGCTATCATTCCGCCGAGCGAAAGCCCTACGAGCGTCGCCTTCTTGATACGCAAGTGCCTGAGCAGCGCCGCAAGGTCTTCGACGTGAGAGAGCGGCCCCATCGAAAAGTCTGAACGGCCGAAGCCGCGCAGGTCGTAGCGCAAGACCCTGTAGTGTTTTGCAAACGCATGAAACTGGTCGTCCCACATACGACTGTCGGCCAGCCCGCCATGAATCAGCACGATGTTGCGCCCGCGTCCGGCCATCTCGTAGTAAAGCTTACCGCCGTTGATTTCCACACGCTCGCTCGTCACGCGCGCCGTCTGGGCCAACAACGCCGTGCTGCAACAGAACAGTAGAAACAGCAGGCAGCACGCGCCGTTCAGGAGTAAACGACCGAAGCCTTTGCTCTCGCGGCGCGCGTCTGTCTTTGTCGTTAGTTTGAACATCATCTCGACTGCCCTCCGGCCACAGAACCAAACACGCAGACTTCCTTTTATCACAGGCCGACTTCTATTCTTGCAGGCTTTCAACGCACCCAACCGGCTATGACATTATGCCGCAGGGTAAGGCATAATAGCTCGTCTTGTCTAAGAAATATTGTGCGCGCGACGCTGCATTAGCCATGCCGTGTGCAATGAAGCGCGGAAGGTGATAGGCTATCGCTTTCAACTTTAACATTAACGAAGCGCGCCCGCCCGTTTTGCCCGACGCCCTGCGCGCACAGACAATTTTTATCTGAGGTATAAGAGCCTTGAACGATAAGCAACAGACCGCCGATTTGTCAGAAGTGATTGCCGAAAACTTCGGAGCCAACGCAACTTATGTAGAGGGACTGTTGAGCCGTTACCGCAGCAACCCCGTGCTCGTTGACGAAGCATGGCGCGCTTATTTTACAGAGTTACTCGGCAACGGCGGCGCGACAACAGCCACCTCCGCCTCTTCATCCACGCCCGCACCCGAAACCACCGAAAGCCGCACTTCTGCTAACGGCGATGGCGCGACGACGGCGACGACCAACACGTCCACACAGGCTACGACGACAACAGCAGCAGCCGCGCCCGCTCCGCAACGCGAGCCCGCAGCACAGCCAACTGCGGCCGACAGCGCCGCGGCATCAGCAGAAGCGCAACCGATTCGCGGCGCGGCGCTCAAGATAGTCGAGAACATGGAGTTGAGCCTCACCGTGCCGACCGCCACCTCGCAGCGGCGCATCCCTGTCAAGCTGTTGGATGAAAATCGCATTATCATCAACAAGTATCTCCAACAAAGCGGACGCGGCAAGGCTTCCTATACACATCTCATCGCATGGGCCATCGTTCGCGCTCTCGAAGCCTATCCGCAGCTTAACGACGGCTTCAGCGAGCAGGGCGGCGTCCCCATGCGACTGCGCCGCGAGAGCGTCAACCTCGGCGTCGCCATTGACCTCACGAAAAAAGACGGCACACGCACGCTGCTTGTGCCAAACGTTAAAAACGCCAACGCGATGAACTTCTCCGAGTTTCTCGTCGCCTACGACGACGTGGTCAAGCGCGCACGCGAAGGCAAGCTGCAAATCCCGGATTTTCAGGGCACAACCATCTCTTTGACTAATCCCGGAACAATCGGCACAGTCGCTTCGACGCCGCGATTGATGGCGGGTCAGAGTGTCATCATCGCGACCGGCGCGATTGAGTTTCCGGCCGAGTATCACGCGATGGCTCCCGAAGCGCTCTCGGCCATCGGCATCAGCAAGGCCATCAACATCAGCAGCACCTACGACCACCGCATCATACAGGGCGCTGAATCCGGCGCTTTCCTCGCACGCGTACACGAACTGCTGCTCGGACAGCACGAATTTTACGAGCAAATTTTCAGCGACCTGGGCATCGCGTATCCGCCTATGCGTTGGTCCATTGACCGCAACCCTGCGCTTCTCGGTGGCGACCAGACGCGCGCACTGACCATCAAGCAGGCGCGCGTGCTTGAGTTAATCAACGCCTATCGCGTGCGCGGGCATCTCGTCGCAGACATTGACCCGCTGCACGCCATGCCGCTCCATCAACATCCTGAGCTCGACATAGAGACATACGGCCTCACCATCTGGGATCTGGACCGCGTCTTCATCACAGGCGGGCTGGCAGGCAAGCAGAGCGCGACCCTGCGCGAAATCTTGGAAATCCTGCGCCGTGCTTACTGCGGCAAGGTCGGCATCGAGTATCGCCACATACAGAGCAAAGAGCAGAAGACCTGGCTGCGCGAAGCCATCCGTGTGCATTTCGTAGAGCCAAGCCCGCTTGCGCCTGAAGTCAAAAAGCAACTGCTCAAAAAATTAATTGACGCCGAACAATTCGAGCGCTTTCTACACACGAAGTACCTCGGACAGAAAAGATTCTCCATCGAGGGCTGCGAGACGATTATTCCGCTCCTTGACCAACTGATTGAAGGCGCGGCCATTCGCGGCGTTGACGACATCACGCTTGGCATGGCCCATCGCGGACGCCTCAACGTGCTCGCCAACGTTATCGGTGATTTCTCAGAACGCATCTTCACTTCCTTCGAGGGCTCTGTGCATCCGAACTTCCCGGCCGACGAAGGCGACGTTAAATATCATCAGGGCGCAAAAGGCGAGCGCGTGACCGCCGACGGACGCAAAGTGCGTATCACTCTTTCTCCTAATCCGAGCCATCTTGAATTCGTTGATGCAGTCGTTGAAGGAATGGTGCGCGCCAAGCAGGACGCGCTCGACGCGACGCGCGAGGAGGCGATTGACCTCGTTCTGCCCGTGCTGCTGCACGGCGATGCTGCCTTCGCAGGGCAGGGCATCGTCATGGAAACCCTGAATCTCGCGGAACTCAAAGGTTATCGAACGGGCGGCACGATTCACATCATCATCAACAATCAAATCGGCTTTACGACCTCGCCCGAAAAGGGACGCTCCACCATCTATTCGACCGATGTGGCGCGGATGACGCAACTGCCCATCTTCCACATTAATGGCGACGACCCCGAAGCAGCCTATCGCGTGCTGCAAATCGCGCTCGAATACCGGCAGGAGTTTAACAAGGACGTGGTGCTCGATGTCGTCGGCTTCCGCAAGCTGGGCCACAACGAAGGCGACGAGCCGAGCTACACGCAGCCTTTGATGTATGCGCGCGTGAAGGCTCATCCCGGCGTGCGCGAAGTTTACGCGCGGCGCTTGATTCGCGAGGGCTTGATTGACGAGGCGGGCGTTAAAGCGTTGATTGATGAGAGCGTGCAGAGCTTTGAAAGCGCGCTGGCGCGTGCCAAAGAGGTCGTCGCCAGCAAGCCGCCGACGGTTGAGCTTGCGCCTCCCATGCAGGAGGAAGACGGCTCTGCAATTATCGAAACTGCGGTCGAGCAGGAAGTCATCGAAACAATCGCACGCCAGATTGCGGTCGTGCCCGAAGGCTTCAACATCAACCCGAAGATGGTGGGCCAACTCGCGCGCCGCGCACGGATGGGCGAAGGACAAGCTCCCATGGATTGGGCCTTTGCCGAAGCAGTGGCCTTCGGCTCGCTCGTCATCGAAGGCAGGCGCGTTCGTTTAAGCGGGCAGGATTCCGGCCGCGGCACGTTCAGCCAGCGCCACGCCGTTATGTATGACACGCAAACGGGCCAGCCCTGGTCGCCGCTCTCCGAGTTGCGCAGCCAGCAGAACCCTCACGCCATCTTTGAAGTCTTCGACAGTTCTCTTTCGGAGCAGGGCGTGCTCGGCTTCGAGTACGGCTATTCTGTGCTCGCGCTCGATTCGCTCATCATGTGGGAGGCACAGTTTGGCGACTTCGGCAACGGCGCGCAGGTTATCATTGACCAGTATATCGCGGCCTCCGAGGACAAGTGGAAACAGCGTTCGCGCCTCGCGATGCTCTTGCCTCACGGCTACGAAGGACAGGGGCCTGAACATTCCAGCGCACGCCTTGAGCGCTATCTACAACTCTGCGCCGAGAACAATCTACAGGTCTGTTACCCGACCACTCCTGCGCAATATTTTCATCTACTGCGCCGTCAGGTCTTGCAGGAGACTGCGCGCCCGCTCATCGTGATGACGCCGAAGAGCCTCCTGCGCCTGCCCGCTGCCGCTTCCAGTTTGGACCAGTTGACAACGGGAGGCTTTCTGCCCGTCATTGACGACGCGGACGTTTCAAAGCGTGAGAGCGTCCGCCGCATCGTCCTCTGTAGCGGGAAGGTCTTCTACGACCTCAACGTCGCGCGTAAGAAATCGGGCGACGAACGTGTGGCTATCCTCCGTCTCGAACAGTTTTACCCGTTCCCGGAAAAGCGCCTGCGCGAGATTTTGAGCAGCTACCCGAACGCGACGCAACTCGTCTGGACGCAGGAAGAGCCGAAGAACATGGGTGGCTGGACCTTCGTCGAACCGCGACTGATGAACATGCTCAAGAATTGCGAGCGTCCCTTCTACGTCGGGCGCTCTGCTTCCGCCAGCCCCGCCACAGGCTCTTACACGATTCACGAACTCGAACAGCGCCGCCTCGTCGAAGAAGCCTTAACGACCGATGACGCAGCCTTCATCTCAAACGCGAGCACGGACAAGTATGCCGGTGAGGCAGACTCTTAATGATGCGTGTCGGCTAGGAAACAATTTGCCAAACAACTGTAAGCCGCAACCGCCGCCCTCTCATCTTGAAGGGGCGGCGATTGCGGCTTTTGGCTTCTGGCTGCTTCTCCTGTAGAATCTACGGCTGGAGGTGTTCCCCCGTATGCTCTTTAGAAAAGGGCTGCTCGTCTCGTTATTCCTGCTCACAGTTTTCGCCCTTGCCGGTAGTGCAGCATGTTCACGCAAGACAGCCCAAGCCGATCAACTCTCATCTTCAACCGCAGCAACAGTAGTTCAAACTTCCCCGACTCCTACGCCGGGCGGGGCCATCACCGTTTCAGCCGTCGGCGACACCATGCTCGGCTCCACGAGTCAGGGGCGCGGCCTGCCTCCGAATGACGGCGCGGAGATAATCTCCGGGCTGACGCCGCTCATCTCTTCAGCCGACATCGCTTTCGCTAACCTTGAAGGGGTGTTGATTGACGGCGGCACACAGACGAAGTGTGGCCCAAACTCGAAATTCTGCTACACGTTCGGGATGCCGACGCGCTACGGCAAGTATCTCAAGGATGCTGGCTTCGACGTGGTTAGTCTGGCAAACAATCACTCTTCGGACTACGGAGCGCCGGGACGCGCCACTACGCGCAAGGCTCTGGACGACCTCGGTCTCATTCATTCCGGCGCAGACCCCGCCGACATTCCATACCTCGACGTTAAGGGACGCAAGATTGCCATCGTCGCTTTTGCGACCAATCCAATCTCGCTGGATTTGCGCGACATCGAAACGTCGCGTCGCGTCGTCGCGGACGCGGCGCGCAAGGCGGACATCGTTATCGTCTCGTTTCACGGCGGAGCGGAAGGCTCTTCCGCGCAGCATGTGCCTTACGGCCCTGAGACATATCTTGGCGGAGCGCGCGGCCATCTTCGCGCATTCACACGCGCTGTCGTTGACGCGGGAGCAGACCTTGTGCTCGGCCATGGCCCACACGTCGTTCGCGGAATGGAAATCTACAAGAATCGCCTGATAGCTTATTCGCTCGGCAATTTTGCGTTCTACAGATTTCCGTTCGCAGGCCCGACCGCGCTCTCGCTCATCCTTGAAGCGAGCATCGCGCCTAATGGTGAATTTATCAGCGGGCGAATTCATCCCTTAATGCAGGAAGGCCAGAACGGTCCGCGCCCCGACAGAAACGGCACGGTCATCAACGTCGTCCGCCAACTCTCCAAGGAAGACTTCGGCCCAACTGCCGTCAATGTCGCAAGCGACGGCACTATCTCTGCGCAATAGAACATAATCGAACGACTCGCTCACGCAGGACAACACGGCTGGCACTTTCATGCTTGATGGCGTACGCTCATCTTCAAAGGGCGTACAAATTTTAAGCATTGAGAGGTTGCCGGATGATGTCGAAGCCTGCCGAGAATCAGTATGAGATAGAGGAGTTGATTGCAAAGCGTTGGAGTCCGCGAGCGTTTGCCGCGCGAGCAATTGAGCCGGAAAAAATTCGCAGCCTGCTGGAAGCAGCGCGTTGGGCAGCATCCTGCTTTAACGAGCAGCCATGGAGTTTTGTCGTCGCTCCGAAGGACGACGCGGAAGAGTTTGCGCGACTGCTCAATTGTCTGGTCGAATCGAATCGTCGTTGGGCGCAGCATGCTCCGCTCTTAATGCTCTCAATCGCGAGGCTCAATTTCGAGCGCAACAACAAGCCCAACCGTCATGCCTTCCACGATGTAGGGCAGGCTGTCGCCAGCCTGACACTGCAAGCGACAGCGCTCGGACTCGTGGTGCACCAGATGGCGGGGTTCGAGATTGAGAAGGCACGCGCGGAGTATAAACTCCCGGAAGGCTATGAGCCGGTCGCGGCCATCGCCGTCGGCTATCAGGGCGACGCGGACACGCTGCCCGAAGACCTTCGCGAAAAAGAACTCGCCCCACGCACACGCCGCGCGCAGGACAGCTTCGTCTTCAAAGGCAAGTGGGGAGAACCCTGGAAGCAGGAATGAAAAGGAGACGATAACTGTGCCCCGAACTGGTCGGGCTATAACCTCGTTGTCGTCGTTGTTGTTCTCAAACTAACAGCCATGCTTACGCCGCACGCAAGGCCCTTTGCAGTTTCGCGGCTATCGTCTTCGGAACTGACTGACGTACGACTACCTCCGGCGTCCTGTGCCACGCGGCACATTCCCTCAAAGCATTTGCCACATCACTTAGCATCTCATCGGTCGCGCTCACGCCCTCTTCCAGATACAGAGACTTGATTTCAAAGACGCCCTCCTTGCGATGGGCCTTCGGGTCGAGCCGCCCTATGAGTTGGCCGCGATGCAGCAGGGGAAGCGTGAAGTAGCCGTAGCGTCGTTTCGGGGCGGGCGTGTAGCATTCCAGACGGTAGTCGAAGCCGAACATAGCGAGCGCACGCGTCCTGTCCCAGACTAAAGGGTCAAAGGGCGAGAGCACGGTTGTTAACTCCGCGCGCAGACGGCCAGCGGCCGCTTCCCTGATGAGATGACGATGAGATGGGTGCGCATAAGCCGTCTCTTCCCAGCCTTCAACCTCGATTGAGAGCAGCGCTCCTTCGTCGGCCAGCTTCTCCGTGAGTTTGCGCGTCGGCTGCCTGGGAGTGCGGAAGTAGTCGTTGACCCAGGCGGCGGTCGTGATGCCCAGAGAGCGCACTGCCTTCAAGACGAGTTGCCGGTTGACTTCCTCCTGCGAAGGTAGTTGCTCATCGCTCCACGATGGCAGCACGCGCTCGCGCAGGTCGTAGATGCGTTGAAAGTTGTGGCGGCGCGCAATCATCAACTCGCCCGCCGTGAAAAGCATCTCAAGTGTGCGCTTCTCCGGCTTCCACTCCCACCAGCCACCCTGCTTCCCGTCCGCGCGCGTAAAATCGCTTGAGCGAACAGGGCCGCGCTCGCGTATCAAGCTCAGTATGCCGTCAACCTGCTTGCGATGCGCCTTCATCCACGTATCCGAATACTGCCAGCCCATCGAATCCGCATTGAGCATTCGATGACGGTAGAGCGGGTAGTCTTCGATGGGAAGAAAGCAGGCGACGTGGGCCCAGTATTCAAAGATTTTTCCTCCGGCCAGCAATTCTTCGAGCCAGCGCGGCTCGTAGTCGCCGAGCCTGCTCCACAAGACCAGGTATGGGCTTCTCGCGACGACATGAATCGTGTCTATCTGCAAGGCCGCCATCCGTCGTATCGTAGCGAGCACGTCCGCCTTCGTCGCCTTCCGCGCGGGCCGTCGTAGTAAACCCTGCGCAGCCAGCATGACCTCCTGCGCCTGCCTGTGTGTTAGTTGCATCGCTGTTCTTTTGACCATCTCTTCTGTCGCAAAGTGTGCACGCACATGATAAGGTGCGAGCCTGTGAAAGTTCTACTTTCAAATCTCTTATACGGACGAACGAGCAAGACTGATGCAGACGTGGCGACTGGAAATAGAGTATGAGGGAACGCGCTACGGCGGCTGGCAGAAGCAGCCGCACCAGCGCACAGTGCAGGGCGAGTTGACGAAGGCTGCGGAGACGTTTCTCGTAACGCAGGTTGAAATCGGCGGCTCAGGCCGCACGGACGCGGGCGTGCATGCGCTCCGGCAGGTCGCACACATGAAGTTGAAGACTCCTCTCAAGGCGGCGCTTGCACGCCAGCTTCAGACAGGCATCAACCGCCTGCTGCCTCACGATATAAATATCCTCAAACTAGAGACAGCCGCGCCGCGCTTTCACGCGCGCCACGACGCTCTTTCGCGTTACTACCTTTATCAAATCTCAACGCGGCGCACGGCCTTCGCTAAGCCCTTCGTCTGGTGGGTGCGCGATTCGCTTGACGCTGCGCGGATGCATGAAGCCTGCAAGTTGCTCGTCGGTCGTCACGACTTCCGCTCTTTCTGCGAGAGTGCGGAGACTCAAAGCTCCACGCTCGTGCACGTCGCCGCAGCAGAAGTGCAAACGCACGGCAGCCTCATCCTCTTTCGCATCGGCGCGAGCCACTTTCTATGGAAGATGGTCAGACGACTGACGGGCGCGCTCGTCGAGGTTGGCCGCCGTAATCTGACAGTTGAAGGCTTCGCCGCCCTCCTTGAAAATTATTCCAACGAGCCCGCCGCATGGACAGCACCGCCCTCAGGCTTATTTTTAGAGCGCGTGCTTTACGCGGGCGACCATGCTCCGTCAATACTCACTCCCGCGTTTCATCACATGTGAAGTCGCGAGTCAATTAACAGTGGCTACGACTGCCGCAATCCCTGCGCGCTCGCGCCGCGTCTTTCCAGAGCTCCGTCAACAAATTTTTGCTTCCGCGCCCTTCCGGCAGAGCGCAGGCTTTCTGCCTTAGAGCGATTCTACCGACAGAGGAAAAGAAAAAGGGAAGCCACGGACGACTCCCTTTTTCCTTACCGCTCTGGGCTGCGGATTGTTTGACTTTGTAAAGCAGGTAGCCCGCCGAAGGGGGCTATCTGGATAAGGAGACCCCACACTCCCTATGCAGGGCAATCCCTTCAAACCCCCTTGACGGACAAAGACATAGTGCTCCATTTCCACCAGACCCCTCTGGTGGCCCCGAGGAGGCCCATGCCGGAGAAACAGTCAGGCGAAGAGAGCTAAAAATACAAGCAGGATGAATTTATTTAGACGACGAGCGTGTGCAGTCTGTGGTCTTGATTGTCAGCTTACGCGCTGACGCTCAGGGCGTGGCGTTCGAGTTTGAGGTAGAGGCCGCGGCGTGTGAGTCCGAGTTCGCGTGCGGCGCGGGAGATATTGCCGCCGTGCTTGCGCAGGGCTTCGGCAATCATGCGGCGTTCGAGTTCGGCCATCGCGTCGGCCAGCGTGACGTGTTGACCGGGAGCGGAGGCGACGGTGCTGATGGGCGTAATGGCGTCGGGGGCTGAGATGGTGGCGGCAGCGCGTTTAAGCTCGGGTGAGAGATGGTCTGGCGAGAGCACCGTGCCGTCTTCAGCGCGGGCGACGATACGCTGGATTTCGTTGCAGAGCTGGCGCACGTTGCCCGGCCATTCGCAGACCATCAGCAGGTCAACGGCCTGCGGCGTAATCTCTATGTCGCGGCGTCCGAACTTCGCAGAGTAGTGGTTGATGTAGTAGTTAACGATGGTCGGAATCTCTGAGCGGCGTTCGCGCAAGGGGGGCACGCGCAGGCGTATGACGTTGAGGCGATAGTAGAGGTCTTCGCGGAAACGTCCCTGAGCGACCATCTCTTCGAGGTCTGTGTTGGTGGCGGCGATGATGCGGACATCAACCTTGATGGGTCGCTGTTCACCGAGGGGTTGAATCTCGCCCTCTTGCAGAAAGCGCAGGAGCTTCGGCTGCACGTCGAGCGGAAGGTCGCCAATCTCGTCAAGGAAGAGCGTGCCGCCCGCTGCCGAACGGATAACGCCGGTCGAATCATGTACAGCACCCGTAAATGCGCCGCGACGATAACCGAAGAGATAGCCTTCGGAGAGTTCTTTGGGAACGGCCGTGCAGTTGAAGGGCACGAAGACTTTCGAGCGGCGCGACGAGATGGCATGAATGGCGCGTGCGACGAGTTCCTTGCCTGTACCTGATTCGCCCGTGACGAGCACCGTCACATCCGACGAGCGGATTTTGTGCACCTCTTCGACGAGACGCGTCATCGCCGGGCTCGAATGAATGAAGCCGGGCATCATGCTTGCTCCCGCAAGCTGGTCCTGGTCGGTCGTGGTGCGGCCGGCGCGCGTGCGCGCACGCAGAGCGCAGACATCCATGCCGAGTTCGGCTACGCGAAGCAGCGGCTCAAGCGAGATGTTTCCGGGAAGCTGTGCCGTGAGCGGGGAGATGAAAAGTGTTGCGGGTTGCGCGTTCGGCGCGTGCAGCAGGAAAACGGAGGCATCCTCCTTAAGGGCCAGCCGCTCTCTCTCGGCGTCCGTTTTCGCGAGGCAGAGATTCGTCGCGAGACGTGCGCTTTCATCATTTGTGCAGCCGTGGGCGACGACGACCTTCGGGCGATTGTCGTCGGTCGTTTCGGCAATCAGCACGCGGCGCGCGTTCGTCTCCTGATGAATGATGGCTGCCAACTCGCGCAGGAGCAGTTCGCGTGAAGCGACTGCTTCGGCCAGACGGAGGGTGAGCAGTTGTGTGAGCGCGGAGCGTTCGTTCTGCTGCTCAGGCGCGTTGCGGTCAAGCGCATTGAGTGCTTCTTCTGCACGTTGGAGGTCCAGCTGCGCGCCGACTTCGCGGAACGTGTGGACGGCGCGGCCAAGGTGTTCTGCGGCACGTTCGGGCTGTGTGTGTGCGTAAGTGCGCCCCAATTGATAATGGGCGCGGGCGCTGCGGTAGCGGTCGCCTAGAAGGTCGAAGATAGAGACGCTGCGTGCGAAATGCTGGGCGGCCAGCGCCGCGTCCTGCTGCGCAACCGAGAGCATGCCGGAGAGGCGCTGCGCTTCACCCGCAAAACCCATGTCGGTAGCAGAATCCGTGACCTCGTTTGTGACCCTCTGTAGCTCGGCGGCGCATTCAGCGAGTTTGCCGCAGGCCAGATTGGCTTCGGCCAGCAGGAGATGCGACTCTATAACGGCGTGGCGGTCGCCAATCTGCTCTGCGAGCGTCAGGGTTCGCTGTCCAAGCTCAAGGGCGCGAGCGCCGTCGTTCATCTGAAGATGACAACGACCGAGCGTGCGCAACGCCTGCCCCTCATACCACTTGTTGCCGTTCTCCGTGGCGAGGGCAACGGCGCGTTCGAGAAGTTCCTGTGCTTCGGCAAGGTCGCCGCGAAGCGTTCGCAACTCGCCGAGCGAATCAAGGATGGTCGGGATTTTCGCGCCCCGCTTATCAATCTCCGAAGCGAGAGCCAACGCGCGCTCCAGGGCATCCTGCGCGCGATTCCATTCGCCGACGAGCATCAGGTTGATGCCCAGATTGTTGTAGCCGAGCGCGGCGTTGGCCTTATGTTCGGTGCGCTCGTAGTAGCTGATGGCCTTTTCGAGATGGCGTATGCCTTCCTGCGGGCGCTTGAGAAACCAGCAGGCCCCGGCCATGTTGGCGTAAATACGGCCTTGCAGGTAGGGCGCTGGACGCTCGCCGATGAGCTTGAGCGCCTGCTCGAAATTTTCGAGCGAGATGTCGTAGTGACCCTCGTGTACGTCTGCGACACCTAAGCCGAAGTAGGCTTCTGCGAGGCCGCGCCAATCGCCCGTGGTGCGGTAATGTTCTAAGGCTTTGTGCGAATGGTCGCGGGCGATGGTGTATTCGTTGATGTTGCGATAGACGCGGGCCAGCGCCGCATAGATAGCGCCGGTTTGCGTGGGCGCAACACCCGCTGCATCTGTCGTCTCGCGCAGGGCCGCGTTTAAGAGTGCGATGGCTTTCGGGTGGTCGCCTGTGTAGTTGTAGGCGAGGCCGATTTGAACGCGCAGGCGCGTGAGCGTGTCCGTATCCAGCTTGACGCGCGCCTCCGGGGCTTCGTACATCTGCACGGCTTCGAGCGCGTCGCGATACTGCCCCTCCATTTCCAGCGCCGACGAGAGCGCACAACGCGTTTGCGCCAGCAGCGAAGCATCAACGCGCGCGGCCGCCATCAAGGGTGTCAGGCGGCTTCTGGCCTCGGAAGTCAATCCCTGATCGAGCAGCAGGCGAACGGCTTCGAGTTCTGATTCCAACGATTCGCGCGACATGTTCGCACGCCCCGCGCGCGAACGGAGACGCACTCGCGCATCGGCCAGATTGACAATGCCGGATTCTGCTGTGGGCTTTTCTTTATTCACTTTCCTACAATCAAAGCGAGGAAATCGGAGCGAGCTTTGGCAACACAGTAAACAACGAATCGCCGTGCGGTTTCAGATAAAGCTGTCGGGTATAAAGACTGAAGGGACTCGCGGGCTGCCCGGTCGCTGCTCCCACACAAGACGACCCGGCCCGCTCAACCAGTGCGTATGTACGGCGCAGAATTTAGCACAAGCGGGGAAACAAGGCAAAAGTAAAAAGGTAAAAGGCAAAAGGGAAGACTGGCTGGCGTGAGTTTTATAACTGGCATGAGTTTTATAAAAGGTGATTGAGGTTTGCCGGTTAACCTGATTTGCGGCCTTCCTTTTACCTTTTTACTTCTACCTTTTGCCTTCTTATTCCTTGCCTTGACACTCTTTACGGCCACAAGTATCATCTTCGTTTCCGTCTGTGGGGCGGTTTCTGTCTATAAGTGTATGTTCGAATCTTTATCCGACAAGCTGAAGCGCACGCTGAAGAATCTGCGCGGCGAAGGCGTGCTCACACCGGCGCACGTTGATGCGGCGCTGCGCGAAATACGGCTCGCGCTGCTCGAAGCCGACGTTAACTACAAGGTCGCGAAAGATTTCATCGCGTCGGTCAAGGAGAAGGCCGAAGGGCAACAGGTCTGGCAGGAACTGAAGCCATCGGAGCAGGTCGTCAAAATCGTTTTCGACGAACTGGTCGAACTGCTCGGCGGACAATCATCAAGGCTCGTCTTCACGAAGACGATTCCGAACGTCGTGATGATAGTCGGCCTGCAAGGCTCCGGCAAGACGACCTCGACGGGCAAGATCGCGC
Organism: Pyrinomonadaceae bacterium; assembly: GCA_036382855.1. Lineage (GTDB taxonomy): Bacteria > Acidobacteriota > Blastocatellia > Pyrinomonadales > Pyrinomonadaceae > DASVTR01. Next base: position 137,639 of record DASVPO010000007.1, read on the forward strand.
GCTGGCTCTCGCTGAATCAGGAACGCAAGCCGCTCCTGCTTTCGGTTGACGTTTATCGTCCGGCGGCGCGCGAGCAGTTGAAGGTCATCGCGAAGGCGACGGGCCAGGCCATCTTCGAACTGCCTGAGACGAACGATCCCTTAACGCTCGTGCGCGAAGCTCACAAGCACGCGCAACAGACAGGCTACGACACACTCCTGATTGACACGGCCGGGCGTCTGCACATTGACGACGAGTTGATGAACGAACTCGTGCGCATCAAGGCTGAGACGCACCCGGTCGAAACCCTGTTCGTCGCAGATGCGATGACAGGGCAGGACGCCGTTCGTTCGGCTGAAGAGTTTCATGCTCAGGTCGGCATAACGGGCGTTATCCTGACGAAGATGGACGGCGATGCGCGCGGCGGCGCGGCCCTCTCTATCAAGCAGGTGATAGGCCAGCCCGTCAAGTTCGTCGGCGTCGGTGAAAAATACGACGCGCTTGAGCCTTTCTATCCAGACCGCATCGCGCAGCGCATCCTCGGCATGGGCGATGTGCTGTCGCTGATTGAAGAAGTACAGTCGAAGGTTGACCAGTCGGAAGCCGAAGAGCAGCTTAAGAAGCTACAGAAAAATCAGTTTACCTTAGACGATTTTCGCGGCCAGCTCCGGCAGGTCAAACGCCTCGGCTCTTTCTCCAAGATTATGAAGCTCTTGCCTGACCAACTCTTGGGCGGCATGGGAATGCCTGACTTGTCTGAAGAGCAGACAAAGCAGATGGAGAAAGAACTCAAACGCACGGAAGCCATCATAGATTCGATGACCGCGCAGGAACGCAACGACCATCGCATCCTGAATGCGAATCGTCGTCGGCGTATCGCAAGAGGTTCAGGTGCGACCGTGGCGGAAGTCAACGCCTTGATTAAGCAGTACACGGAGATGCGGCAGATGATGCGGCAAATCTCCGGCACGGGTCTGTTTGGCGGCGCAGGCGGAGGTGGCGGTGGCGGCGGCTTGAAAGGCAAGATGATGCGCCGCATGGCCGGAATGATGGGCATGCCAGACATGAGCAGCATGATGGGCAATAATGGCGGCGACGACGAGGGCGGCCTACCTGCTCTGCCCGCCGGGCCGTCACGCAAACGAACAGGCAAGAAGAAACGCTGGAAGAAACGATGAAGAGCAGTGATGAGTAGTGAGTAATGAGTGATGAGTGAAAAGACTAAAAGCTTTTACTCATCACTCATTACTCATCACTCATCACTCATTAACTGGAGGAAAGAAAGTTGTTAGCCATTAGATTGATGCGCATGGGCGCGAAGAAGAGACCTTCCTACCGCATTGTGGTGAAGGAGAAGCTGTCGAAGCGCGACGGCTCGTATCTCGAAAACCTTGGCACTTATAATCCGACGCAGCAGCCCGCGGAGATTAAGCTCAACGCTGAACGCGTCCAGTACTGGCTCTCGAAGGGTGCGCAGCCGACCGAAACCGTCAGTCGCCTGATTAAGGCCAACGCTAAACAGGCGGCCGCTCAGGAAGCGGAAGTCTCCGGTGTCTGAAGTCTAACTACGGCTTTAGACGCTCCGAGGAGACTCCAAACTCCTGACCCCTTAGAAGACTCCTGACTGTGATGAAAGAAACCGTCGAAATGATAGTCAAGGCGCTGGTGGACGAGCGCGAGGCGGTGGACGTGCGCGAGATTGAGCGCAACCCGACGACGGTCATCATCGAAGTGCGCGTTGCGGAGTCTGACATGGGCAAGCTCATCGGGCGACAGGGCCGGACGGTGCGCGCTCTGCGCACGCTGCTACACGCGGCGAGCCTTAAGGCAAACCGTCGCTTCATTCTCGAAATCGTAGAATGACGGCAGATGAAGAGACAGGCGCAGAGGATTCTACAAGTGCTGCCGCCGACGGTGAAGAGTTAGTGGCTGTGGCGCGTGGCGTGAGGACGCGCGGCTTGCGCGGTGAGTTGGTCGCAGAGTTGTTGACGGATTTCCCGGAGCGCTTCGAGGGCTTGGAAAGATTGATTGCAATCTCAGCTTCCGGCAGCCGCACGCAGCTTGCTCTCGAAGACCACTGGTTTCAATCCGGGCGCATCATCCTCAAGTTTGCCGGTTACGATTCCATCGAAGAGGCGAGCGCGCTCATTGGATGCGAATTCGCTGTGACCGAAGCCGAGCGGGTCGAACTGCCCGAAGATGAGTTTTACGATTGGGAGCTGGAGGGCTGCCGCGTGGAAACCATCGAGGGCGAAGAGATTGGAAGGGTGCGCGGGGTGTTGCGCACGGGCGGCGGCGTGGAGGTGCTGGCCGTTGACAATGCACAGACGGGTCGCGAGCATTTGATTCCGCTGGCCGAAGAGATTTGCGTTGAAATTAATATCGAGCAGAAGTTGATTCGCGTTGACGCGCCGGAAGGTTTGCTGGAATTTTAGAAAGAGTTTGTTGAGAGTAGTCGTTGATGATTTTCGTTTGCGCCAGAAGGGATAGTTATAATGTGAGAAGCGGCAGGGGCTTGCTTCTCGCGTTTGTCCTGTGCTGCATGGCTTATCAGACAGCGGCGCACGCGCAGTCCAGTAGCAACGACCTCTCTCACCTGACGATTTACAACGCAGGCATCGGTGAATTTTTAGAAGAGCGCACGATTGAGCTTCAGCCGGGACTCAACACCTTGGAGTGGCGCAGCCTGATGCCGAAGGCAAACATACGTACGGTGCGTGTGCTGGCCGAAGATGCGGAAGTCCTGCGTCAGGATGTGACTTACGACGGCGTGCAAGTCAATAACGAGAAGTCTCCCGTGCTGCATCTGTTGATTCAGAATCGTGGGCCGCGCGGGCGCAAGCGCGTGCAGGTGGATTATCTCGCACCGAACATTTCATGGCGCAGCGATTACGCGCTCGTGCTTGAGCCGACGCTTGCGGGCGAAGCACCGACGGCGGCAATACTCGATTCGTGGGTTTCGCTTTATAACACGACGGGCGTTGACATCGCGGCCGGAACAGTTGACCTCGTTGCGGGCGACATTTCGCTCATCGCAGATGATAGAAGCGGCTATCCTGATTCGTACGTGGCGCGGTCGCAGGCGGTTAATCTCTCCGCAAATACGATGAGCATAGACGGCGCTGATAATGAAGCGGGCGGTTCATCATTTGCTGACGTGAGCAGCCTGAGCGCGTTTAATCGCTTCACGCTCGGTAGCAATCTTAGTCTCAACGCCAACGCGACCATCAACCGTTTCCCCATCTTCCAGCGCGCACGCCTGGCGGTCGTGCAGCGCAACGTCTTTGAGAATTCCTACGAAGCTCAGACGATGGGAAGCGGCGGCTTTATCCTGCTGCCGCGCGGCCTTGAAGTGAGGCTCGTTGCACGAAACACTGCGAACGCGCCGATGGCCGCCGGACTCGTCACCATCTATCAACGCACGGGCACAATCGCTCAGGTCGTAGGGCAGGACCGCATCGGCTTTACGCCGCAGAACGGCGAGTTCACAGTCAATCAGGGCCGCTCCGCGACGCTCTTCGGAACGCGCCGCGTGCTTGAGCGACGTGTTGTTAATTATCTCAACAGCGAGAACAACAGCCGCGACAAGCTGATGACGAGAATCGAGGTCGTGATAATGAATCGCGGGGCGCGGGCGGCCGAAGCGTTTGTGCGTGAGGGCATCGAACGCTACGACGATAATCAGTGGAAGATTGTCGAAAGCTCTACGCCGAGCGAACGCCTCGGTGCTAACAACGTGCAGTTTAAGGTGACTGTCCCGGCGGGTGGCCGTGTGACTGTCACCTACACGGTTGAGAACGAGTGAGGCTCATGGTAGATGTTGTGATGCCGGATGTTGGAAGAACCTGACATCTAACGTCTCTCACGTTAACATCTGTTCTATGCGCTTTGACATTATCACTATCTTCCCTGACTTCTTTCGCGAGGTCTTTGATTATGGAATTATCCGGCGCGCGCGTGCGGCCGGGTTGGTGAAGATAGACGCGCATGACCTTCGCGCGTGGACCAGCGATAAGCATCACATCGTTGACGACCGCCCGTTTGGCGGCGGCGACGGGATGGTCTTAAAGCCGGAGCCGATTTTCGCCGCCGTTGAAAACTTAACGGGCGCAAGCGAGCAAGGGTCTTATGCGGAAGGCGTGCGCGTCGTGCTGCTCTCGCCGCAGGGGCGTAGGCTCACGCAGGCGCTCGTAGCAGAGTTGGCTCAGGCCGAGCACGTCGTTCTGATTTGCGGGCGTTATGAGGGCGTTGACGAGCGCGTGGCAGAGGCGCTGGTGACAGATGAGATTTCCATCGGAGACTACGTTCTGTCCGGCGGCGAACCGGCGGCGGTCGTTGTGGTTGATGCAGTCGTCAGGCTGATACCGGGTGCGTTGGGGAGTGAGACATCGGCCGTCAACGAATCCTTCAGCGAAGGACTCCTTGATTATCCGCACTACACGCGCCCGCCGGAGTTTCGCGGGATGCGCGTGCCGGAGATTTTACTCGGCGGCCATCACGCGCAAATCGAGCGCTGGCGTCGCGAGCAGGCATTGAAGAAGACCGAGCGCAACAGGCCGGACTTACTAAAAGAATAAAACGGAGTTTAAGAGATGAACCGCTTAGATATTATTGAGAACAAGCAGAAGCGCGACGGCATCCCGGATTTTCAGCCGGGCGATACCGTGCGCGTCCATGTGCGTATTAAGGAATCGGAGACGAAGGAACGCTTGCAGGCGTTTGAAGGCGTTGTGATTGCGCGCAAGCACGGTGGTGTGCGCGAGACGATTACGGTGCGCAAGACCAGCTTCGGCGTCGGCGTCGAGAGAATCTTCCCGCTGCACGCGACGATTATAGACCACATTGATGTCGTCAAGCGTGGGCGCGTGCGTCGTGCGAAGTTGTATTACCTGCGCGAGTTGCGCGGCAAGGCAGCACGCATACGCGAGAAGGATACGCGCCCGTCGCAGGCGCAGCAGGCCGCGGCAGCGAAGAAGGGATAGGGGCTCTGCGAGCGATGAAGGATGAGGAGGCTGCGCTGCAAACCATCGTAGCGCACGAGGATGAAGCGGCGGCTAATGAGAACGTTGCTCGTGATTCATCCGGCGGCCCTCATCCATCAACTGCTCGCCGTCGTCGCGTCTCTCTCATAGGGACTGCGTTTGAGGATGAAGCGCGCTCGCTTGGCTATAAACTGATAGCCGGTGTAGATGAAGTGGGCCGGGGCGCTCTGGCCGGGCCGGTTGTTGCTGCGGCCGTCATCCTGAACCCCGAAGCGCCGCTGCCTGCGGGCCTGGACGATTCGAAGAAGCTGACGGCGAAGGCGCGCGAGCGTATCGCGGAAGAACTGCGACAGTCTGCCTTGGCTTACAGCGTAGGGCTTGTCGGGCCTGACGAGATTGACCGCATCAACATACTGGAAGCAACAAGGCGCGCGATGCTCGATGCTTTAGTGAAGCTTGAGCCGTGCGCCGATTTTGTTTTGATTGACGCGTTGCAGTTGAAGGCGTGCGAGTTGCCGCAGCGTGCCATCATCCGCGGCGATTCTATTTCGGCCTCCATCGCCGCCGCCAGCGTCATCGCCAAGACTTACCGCGACCATTTGATGCACGAGCTTCACGATCTTTACCCGCACTACAACTTCTCAAAGCACGTCGGCTACGGCACACGCGAGCACCTTGCGGCACTGCGCGCACACGGCTGCTGTCCTGTTCATCGCAGGAGCTTTCGCGGTGTCCTGCCGGAAGAGTTGAGGGCGGAGGGATGAAGGATGAAGAAAGCTTGAACGCTGCCGGTTCATCCGACGCCCCTGATAATCAAACGCGTCCTTCAGTAGCACCCTTCCACATCGCGATTGACGCTCACGCCGTCGGCAGCGGTCTTGCCGGCAATGAAAGTTACATCGCCAACCTGATTGAAGCGCTGGCCGAGGTTGACACGCGCAATCGCTATACGCTGTACGTGACGAAGCGTGAGGCGATAGAACGTTACAGGGGACGCTGGCCGCACGTCTCCGTCCGTTTGACGCAGCCGCACACGCCGCTCGTTCGTATCCCGCTGACATTAGTTGCCGAACTGCGGCGGCGTCCTGTTGACGTGCTGCACGTACAGTACACAGCGCCGCCTTTGCCGCCCTGCCCGGTCGTCGCAACTATACATGACCTCTCATTCGAGCACTTGCCGGAGACTTTCAAGCGTCGCAGCCGTCTGCAACTGCGCCTCACGGTGCGTCGCACCGCACGCGCGGCCGCTCACGTCATCACATCTTCAGACTATTCTCGCCGCGACATCGTTAAAACCTACGGCATCCCTCTGGAGCGCACGAGCGTCACACCATTGGCCGCTGCCGCACACTTCTCTCCTGTCGCTGATGAGCGCGAATTGGAGCGCGTGCGCGAGGCATACGGCATCCGTGGCGATTACGTTCTGGCTGTCGGCTCGATTCAGCCGCGCAAGAACCTCGTACGCCTGCTCGCGGCTTATGCGGAGTTGCGCCGCACGCGTGCGGCTGAAGGCTTGCCGCGGCTTGTCCTCGTCGGAAAGCGCGCGTGGCTGTACCATGAGACTCTGCGCGCCGTCGAGAGCTACGAGCTACATAATTTTGTGACTTTCACGGGTTATGTATCCGAGCGGGATTTGCCTGCACTGTACACAGGAGCGCTCTGCTTCGTTTATCCTTCATACTTTGAAGGCTTCGGTCTGCCGCCGCTGGAAGCGATGGCGTGCGGTGTGCCGGTGATTGCGGGCGAGAGGACGAGTTTGCCGGAGGTCGTTGGCGAGGCGGGGATTCTGGTTGACCCGTTTGACGTTGGGGCGCTGGCGGCGGCCATCGGGCGAGTGATTGACGACGCTGCCTTGCGTGCGTCGCTTCGCCGGAAGGGTCTGGAGCGTGCCAGACTGTTTGACTGGAAGAGGACGGCGCGACTGACGCTGGCGGTTTATGAGCAGGCGTTTAAAGAAAGGGGCAAAGCGATGAGAAGGTCTGGGAGATGAGGGACGAGAGGGTTGCTGCTCTGAAAGGGGCGCGCTCTTCTCTTTCCGTCTCCGGCTTTATCTTTCGCGTTGTGTAAATGCGGATAGCGATTTTGGGTACACGCGGGATACCGGCGAGCTACGGCGGTTTCGAGACGTTCACCGAACATCTTTCGACGCGCTTAGTCAAGCGCGGACATGATGTGACCGTTTACTGCCGCTCGCATTACGTCAGCCCGCGTCAGCTTGAGTATCACGGCGTACGTCTCAAGGTGTTGCCGACGATCCGTCATAAGTACTTTGACACGGTAGTTCATAGTTTCCTGTCTGCGATTTGGGCCGTGCCCGCGCGTTACGATGCCGCGCTCATCTGCAACGCAGCCAACGCTCCCTTCGCTCCCATCCTACGCCTGACGGGCACGCCCGTCGCTCTCAACGTTGACGGCCTTGAGCACAAACGCAAGAAATGGAACTGGCTCGGTCGTCGCTACTACCTTCTGGCCGAGCGCTTGGCGACTATCCTGCCGACGCGGATTGTGACGGACGCGCGCGTCATACAGGACTACTACAGCGCGCGTTATCATGCAGAGTCAACGATGATTGCATACGGCGCTGAGGTCGAGCGTCGTCCTGACAGGGAGGCTGTCAGTCGTTGGGGAGTTGAGTCGCAGCGCTACGTGCTCTACGTCTCCCGCCTTGAGCCTGAGAACAACGCACGCCTCGTCATCGAAGGTTTCAAGAAGGTGCGAACGTCCTACAAACTTTTGATTGTGGGCGATGCGCCCTACGCTCACGAGTACATACGTGAGCTACGCGAAAGCGCCGCCGAGGATAAACGCATCGTCTTCACGGGCTTCGTCTTCGGCAAAGACTACCGCGCCCTGCAACAGAACGCTTTTTGTTATATACACGCGACGGAAGTCGGCGGCACGCACCCCGCGCTTCTCGAAGCGATGGGTTACGGCAACTGCGTGCTCACCCTGAACGCTCCCGAAAACGTCGAAGCCGTCGGCGACGCGGGCATCCCCTACAGCGACGCCGATGACCTCGCACACAAACTGCAACGCGTCCTGCGCGACGGCGCACTCGTTAACGGCTACCGCCAGCGCGCACAGGCCCGCGTGCGCAAACTCTACGACTGGGAGCACGTCGTTGACCGCTACGAGCAACTCTTCGCGGAGATGGCGGGCCAACCCCTCCCCGCCCCACGCGAAACAGAGACCGCCCCCACCCAGACCGAGCACGCCGCCGCACACAAAGACGGCGACTGAGCCAAACCCTCCCGCGTTCATCCTACACATCCCTGCGCACGCAGTTTAAGCCTACGCGCGGCCGCCTTCGCCCCGCGCGCAACGCTAACAACTCACGCCGCCGCCCAAACAACCGCCCGCGCGCCCCCTTTCAACGACCGCGCGCCTTCTTCCGGCGACCGCGCAACGTCTTTCAACAGTAACGTCAATGGGGGCACGGCCTCATGTGCGCGTGCCCCACCGAGTTTAAGCATCTGCCGACGGCGATGGAAGGCTGATTGAAGCGTTGCTACTGCACACGCTGAATGGTGCGCATATTCGGGCTGCTACTGGAAAATGACGAGCCGCAAACTCCGTAGCCAGCGAAGTAGTAGTTACCTGTATCTTGCCAACCTGCGGGCGTGGGGCTGTAGTACGTGCTGATACAGACTCCCATGGTAGCGCCGACGGGCTTGTTGGAGTACTGTTCCAGCTTGGCGGTGTTGGGGGTCTGGTTCAATCCGGCAATCTAAACTGTCTGAAGCAGGCGGGCGAGTAGGTTCTGTAGCTGGTCGGTTTCCTCTCCGAGATAATGTATCCAGTCGTTGCCTTCGATATTAACGTCCGTGCCTGCCAGGTCTTTCCCATACTTTTCAGGCATCACGACGAGCGGCGTGTGGCCGTCGTAGCGAGCGTGTGTGCGGACTTTGCGGCCGATTTGCAACGCCTCATCCACAGACTTCCCGACGAGATTGACCAGCACTAAATCGGCGTGGACATATCCGCCGCCGACTCTTTCCAGCGCGTCC